>NZ_AP029168.1:0-350000 GCF_055384485.1 Pseudomonas sp. FFPRI_1
ATGTCCCGACTCAATCCCCGGCAGCAAGAAGCCGTGAACTATGTCGGCGGCCCTCTTTTGGTGCTCGCCGGTGCAGGCTCCGGCAAGACCAGCGTGATCACCCGCAAGATCGCGCACCTGATCCAGAATTGCGGCATCCGCGCCCAGTACATTGTCGCCATGACCTTTACCAACAAGGCCGCGCGCGAGATGAAGGAGCGGGTCGGCACCCTGCTGCGCGGTGGCGAGGGACGCGGCCTGACCGTGTCGACCTTCCACAACCTGGGGCTGAACATCATCCGCAAGGAGCATGTACGGCTGGGCTACAAGCCGGGCTTCTCGATCTTCGACGAGACCGACGTCAAGTCGCTGATGACCGACATCATGCAGAAGGAATACTCGGGCGACGACGGCGTCGACGAGATCAAGAACATGATCGGCTCGTGGAAGAACGACCTGATCCTGCCCGCCGAAGCCCTGGAAAATGCGCGCAACCCCAAGGAACAGACTGCCGCCATCGTCTACACCCACTACCAGCGCACGCTCAAGGCGTTCAACGCGGTGGACTTCGACGACCTGATCCTGCTGCCGGTGAAGCTGTTCGAAGAACACGCCGACATTCTCGAGAAATGGCAGAACAAGGTCCGCTACCTGCTGGTGGACGAATACCAGGACACCAACGCCAGCCAGTACCTGCTGGTGAAAATGCTGATCGGCAAGCGCAACCAGTTCACCGTGGTGGGCGACGACGACCAGTCGATCTACGCCTGGCGCGGCGCGCGCCCGGAAAACCTGATGCTGCTCAAGGACGACTACCCGTCCCTGAAAGTGGTGATGCTGGAGCAGAACTACCGCTCCACCAGCCGCATCCTGCGTTGTGCCAACGTGCTCATCTCCAACAACCCCCACGAGTTCGAAAAACAGTTGTGGAGCGAGATGGGCCACGGCGACGAGATCCGCGTGATCCGCTGTCGCAACGAGGACGCCGAGGCCGAACGAGTGGCCATGGAGATCCTCAGCCTGCACCTGCGCACCGACCGCCCCTACAGCGACTTCGCCATTCTTTACCGGGGCAACTACCAGGCCAAGCTGATCGAATTGAAGCTGCAGCACCACCAGGTGCCCTATCGCCTGTCCGGCGGCAACAGCTTCTTCGGACGCCAGGAAGTAAAGGACCTGATGGCTTACTTCCGCCTGATTGTGAACCCGGACGACGACAACGCCTTCCTGCGGGTGATCAACGTGCCGCGCCGGGAAATCGGCTCCACGACCCTGGAAAAACTCGGCAACTACGCCACCGAACGCAAGATCTCGATGTACGCCGCCACCGATGAGATCGGTCTGGGCGAACATCTGGACAGCCGCTTCACCGACCGCCTGGCGCGCTTCAAGCGCTTCATGGATCGGGTCCGCGAGCAGTGCGCCGGCGAAGACCCGATCTCCGCCCTGCGCAGCATGGTCATGGACATCGACTACGAGAACTGGTTGCGCACCAACAGTTCCAGCGACAAGGCCGCGGACTACCGGATGGGCAACGTCTGGTTCCTGATCGAGGCCTTGAAGAACACCCTGGAAAAAGATGAAGACGGCGAGATGACCGTCGAGGACGCCATCGGCAAGCTGGTTCTGCGCGACATGCTGGAACGTCAGCAGGAAGAGGAAGACGGCGCCGAAGGCGTGCAGATGATGACCTTGCATGCCTCCAAGGGGCTGGAGTTTCCCTACGTGTTCATCATGGGCATGGAAGAGGAAATCCTCCCGCACCGCTCCAGTATCGAAGCCGATACCATCGAGGAAGAACGGCGCCTGGCCTACGTGGGCATTACCCGCGCACGTCAGACCCTGGCCTTTACCTTTGCGGCCAAGCGCAAGCAGTACGGTGAAATCATCGACTGCGCGCCGAGCCGCTTCCTCGATGAGCTGCCCCCGGACGACCTGGCCTGGGAAGGCAACGACGACACCCCGACCGAAGTCAAGGCCGTTCGCGGCAATAGCGCTTTGGCGGATATACGCGCGATGTTAAAGCGTTAAAATCGACTATTTTTTAAACGACCTTTGGCGCACCAGGCAGGCGCTGTGGAAACCGAACAAGCGAAGGTCAGACAAGGCCGGAACAGGCAAGAGCACGACGTTCAGGATGCTGGATAGGCATTCCCGAACCCGCACCCGAATCTGTTTCTAGCGCGCAATGACCCAACGCAGTGGTTTGCACCGTGCCACCGGCGCCAGATAGAGGAAGCAACATGGAAGCACTGCACAAGAAAATTCGCGAAGAAGGCATCGTGCTTTCCGATCAAGTCCTGAAAGTCGACGCCTTTCTGAACCATCAGATCGACCCGCAGCTGATGAAGCTGATCGGCGACGAATTCGCCACGCTGTTCAAGGACTCGGGCATCACCAAGATCGTCACCATTGAAGCCTCGGGCATCGCCCCGGCGATCATGACCGGTCTGAACCTGGGGGTGCCAGTGATCTTCGCCCGCAAGCACCAGTCCCTGACCCTGACCGAGAACCTGTTGTCGGCCACCGTGTACTCCTTCACCAAGCAAGTGGAAAGCACCGTGGCCATCTCCCCACGGCACCTGACCAGCAGCGACCGGGTGCTGATCATCGATGACTTCCTGGCCAATGGTAAGGCGTCCCAGGCGCTGATCTCGATCATCAAGCAGGCCGGCGCTACCGTCGCCGGCCTGGGCATCGTGATCGAGAAATCGTTCCAGGGCGGGCGCGCCGAACTGGACTCCCAGGGCTACCGCGTGGAATCCCTGGCCCGGGTCAAGTCCCTGGCCGGCGGCGTGGTCACCTTCATCGAGTAACCCTGCCCGCCAGGCCTGCGCAGCAACTGACTTGTGCGGGAGCTGCCCTGTGTAGGAGTTGCCCTGCGTAGGAGCTGGCTTGTGTAGGAGCTGGCTTGCCAGCGAAGACGCCCTCGAGAGCAGCGCAAGACTTGAAGGCCCATTCGCCGGCAAGCCGTCTCCTACGACACGGTGGGGGCCGTGGCCTGCAGACCAGCCAGCAGAAACCGCTGGTACAGGTCTTCACGCAGGCCTTCGGGCTTCTCCAGTTGCATGCGCTCAAGGTGCGCCGGAAATGCCTGCGGGTCCGGCGCGTCGAGTGCCGCCTTGCCCAATTCGAGGATTTCGCTGAGCTTGAACTTGCTCTTGAGCCAGTTCAGGGCCCGCAGCAGGTCGCGCTCCTGGGCACTGAAATCACTGCCCAGCGGGTACTCCGGGAACAGATGGCGATGACGCGCCTGAATGTTCTCCAGACGTTGCGGGCTGTTGTCGGCAAAACGCAGATCCAGACGAAAATCCTTCGCCAGCTTGCCGGCTTTCTGCGCCTGCTCCATCAGGCCCGGCTGGAAGCGTGAATCGCTGATATTGAGCAGCGCCTCGATCACTTTCGCATCCGACTTGCCTCGCAGGTCGGCAATACCGTACTCGGTGATGACGATGTCCCGCAGGTGGCGCGGGATGGTGCAGTGGCCATATTCCCAGACGATATTGGAACTGACCTCACCGCCGGACTCACGCCAGCTGCGCAGGATCAACACCGAACGTGCGTCCGCCAGGGCATGGCCCTGGGCGACGAAGTTGTACTGCCCGCCCACCCCGCTCAACACCCGCCCGCCCTGCAACTGGTCGGACACCGCAGCGCCCATCAGGGTCATGGTGAACGCACTGTTGATAAATCGCGCATCACGGCGTTGCAGGCGCTTGAGCGCTTCGTCGCCATACAGCTCGTTGATGTAGCTGATGGCGGTCATGTCGAATTCCGCCAGCCGACTCCGGGGCAGCTCTCGCAGGCGCTGGTAGAAGCTGCGCGGCCCGAGGAAGAAACCGCCGTGGATCGAGACTCCGCCAGCGGCCGAAGCCGCGTCCAGGGTTCCGGCATTGGCCTGCTGCTGCAGGTCCAGGGTCGGGTAGACCTTGCGCCGCACGATTCCGGCATCGGCCAGGGCCAGCAGGCCGTTGACGAACATCTCGCTGCAACCATAGAGCCCCTGGGCAAAGGGCTCGACACCCCCTTCGCGATCGATCAGTGGTTGCCAGTGATTCACCTGCAAGTCCGCCAGCAAGGCGCGATAGCCCTCGTTATCGGCCTGGCGCGCCAACAGCGCGGCCGTCAGTGCATCGCCCATCGAACCGATGCCGATCTGCAAGGTGCCGCCATCACGCACCAGGGTGCTGGCATGCAAGCCAATGCAATGGTCTTGCACCCCAACCGGCATGTTGGGCGTGGAAAACAACGTGCTGTGTTCTTCCTCATCGATCAGCAGGTCAAAGTCTGCAGCGGCGATCTCGGAGCTCCCCGGCATGTACGGCAGGTCACTGTGGACCTGGCCGAGGACCAGGATGGTTTCTCCCTGGGCGCGACGCTTGGCGATCATCGGCAGCATGTCCAGGGTGATGTCCGGGTTGCAGCTCAGGCTCAGGCGCTGCGGATGCTGGGGATCGCGCGCAACCATCTGCGCCACCAGGTTCAGGCCGGCGGCATTGATGTCCCGGGCCGCATGGCTGTAGTTGCTGCTGACGTAGTCCTGCTGCGCCGACGCGCTGTGCAAAAGGCTGCCGGGCTGCATGAAGAACTGCTCGACGCGGATGTTCGCCGGCAGGCTGTCGCGGTGCAGATCGGCGAGGTAATCCAGTTCGGGGTAGTCACCGAACACCCGCTCGACAAAGGGTTCGAGAAAGCGCCGCTGCAAGCCATCGCCCAGCGAAGGCCGGCCCAGGCTCAGGGCGGTGTAGATCGTCAGCTGGCGCTCGGGCAATTGAGCCACACGGCGATACAGGGCGTTGGCAAAGCGGTTGGGCTTGCCCAACCCCAGGGGCATGCCCATGTGAATGTGTGACGGCAAACGCGCGAGCACTTGGTCAACCGCATGCTCGATAGAACAGGATTGCAGCATCTGACCCTCCAGGGACCATCCATGAATTGAGGTTGGACCGAGCTTGCCGGGAGTTTGCTGCGTTGAACAGTATGGAGGCTGAATTACGCCCACAAAAAAGCCGCTCGTAAGCGGCTTTTTCGCTGAAGATGACGACTTATTTCAAGCCGGACATCTTCTGGATGGCGCCCTTGAGCTCATCGTCGGAGCAATCAGCGCAAGTGCCTTTAGGCGGCATCGCGTTGAGACCGGTGATGGCCTTGGCCAGAAGACCGTCGAGGCCGCCCTGGTGGTCGGCGCGCTCTTTCCAGGCCGCTGCATCACCAATCTTCGGTGCGCCCAACAGGCCAGTGCTGTGGCAAGCATTGCAGTGCTTGGCAATCACGTCATCCGGGGATTTCGCCCCGCCGCCACCGCCTGCAGTGGCAGCAACTTCCATTCCCTTGCACTCTTGCCCCTGGACGCACACCTGACCCACAGGCTCGAGGCGCTTGGCAATGTCATCATTAGTCGCAGCTTGAGCGCTGACTGCCCAAAGGGCCAATACGGTTGCTGGTGCGGCCAGCATTTTCATAATTAGGTTCACGCGTACACCCTCAATGGTGGCTAGTCACGCCTGCGGCCACGGTTTCGCAGGCGGGCGAAAGTATAACGGTTAGCCCGCCACACTGAAACAACCCCAAAGTCGAAGGGGTCTTATTCGCGGCGAAATGTCGCTGGGCAGCTCTCTGCAAGCCTTGCAGGACGCCTCTGGTTCTAGAAGTTCGCCGGAGTGGCTGCGCTGATTAGTCGCGCCGGAACATCGAACGGATTACGGAAACGGTGCGGCTTGGTACTCTCAAAGTAGTAGCTGTCACCGGCTTCGAGGACAAATGTTTCAAGTCCTACTACCAGTTCCAGACGACCTTCAAGCAAGATTCCGGTTTCCTCGCCGTCATGGGTGAGCATCTCTTCACCGGTGTCGGCACCTGGCGGGTAGATCTCGTTGAGGAAGGCAATGGCGCGACTCGGATGGGCCCGGCCCACCAGCTTCATGGTCACTGCACCATCGGAGATATCGATCAGTTCGTGGGCTTTGTAGACGATCTGAGAAGGTGTTTCCTGGAGGATTTCCTCGGAAAAGAACTCGACCATGGACATCGGAATGCCGCCCAGCACCTTGCGCAACGAGCTGATCGAGGGGCTGACACTGTTCTTTTCGATCATTGAAATGGTGCTATTGGTGACGCCCGCACGCTTGGCGAGTTCACGCTGGGAAAGACCTTTCAGTTTACGGATGGATTGCAGTCGTTCACCGACGTCCAATACGGCAGCCTCCTAGGCGGGAATCAGGCGTTATTGTAATTGAGCGTTATCATGGCGACAGCGTTCAGTATTTACAACACTTGGTCCCGATTCCCCCAGGGGAGGCGACTTTCGGTGCGACCCGCGTAATCTCAGCCTTCGCTGTACTGCAGGGGCACCCGGCGCAGGTTGCAGAACAGCTGGTACGGAATAGTCCCGGCGGCCAGCGCCACATCACTGGCGAGGATGTTCCTGCCCCACAACTCCACAGTCGAACCCAGGCCGGCCTGAGGCACGTCCGTCAGGTCGACGCACAGCATGTCCATTGACACCCGGCCCAGCAGGCGGCTGCGCTGGCCGGCCACCAGTACCGGCGTGCCGGTCGGTGCATGGCGCGGATAGCCGTCGGCATAGCCCATGGCAACCACGCCAATGCGCATCGGCCGGTCGGTAATGAACTTGGCGCCGTAGCCAACAGGCTCGCCGGCGGGCAGTTCACGCACACAGATCACCTTGGACTCCAGGGTCATGACCGGCTGCAGGCGCGCCGCCACGGAGTTGTTTTCTTCGAACGGCGTCGAGCCATAGAGCATGATGCCCGGGCGTACCCAATCGCTGGGAACGCTCGGCCAGCCCATGACCGCCGGCGAATTGCGCAGGCTGACTTCGGCGCCCAGGCCCTGCCGAGCGGCTTCGAATACCGCGACCTGTTCGCTGCTGCGCGGGCAATCCAGCTCGTCGGCGCGGGCGAAGTGACTCATCAGTACGATCTTCTCGACCTTGCCACTGGCCTGCAGGCGCTCATAGGCCGCGCGGTAATCCTTGGGATGCAGGCCAACCCGGTGCATGCCCGAGTCCAGCTTGAGCCAGACGGTCAGCGGCTTGGCAACGGCTGTCTGTTCAATGGCCTCGAGCTGCCACAGCGAATGCACCACGCACCAGAAATCATGCTCGACGATCAGCGCCAGTTCCGAGGCCTCGAAGAACCCCTCCAGCAACAGAATCGGCGCCCGGATACCGGCAGCACGCAGCTCCAGGGCTTCTTCGATACAGGCCACGGCAAAACCGTCGGCGCTGTCCTCCAGGGCCTGGGCGCAACGTACCGCGCCGTGACCGTAGGCATCGGCCTTGATCACGGCGAGCGCGCGAACGCCCGCGACTTCACGGGCCAGTTGGTAGTTGTGACGCAGGGCTTGGAGATCGATCAGGGCACGGGCAGGACGCATGGCGGCAGACTTCTAGGCGGTCATGGGGAATAAAAACCGGTGCTGGATGATGGCGGACCACCACCGGCACCGGGAGAGGGATCTTGTGGCTTAAGGCAGGGCAGCCACGACCGACAGCTCGACGAGGATTTCCGGCTCGCAGAGCTTGGCCTGCACCGTGGCCCGGGCTGGCGCCACGCCTTTGGGCAACCACTGGTCCCAGACACTGTTCATGCCTGCGAAATCGGCATCGATGTCCTTCAGGTAGATGGTCACCGACAGCAGCTTGCTCTTGTCGGTCCCGGCCAGGTCCAGCAGGCGCTCGATGCTGGCCAGGGTTTCCCGGGTCTGCTGCTCAATCCCGGCCTGCATGTCGTCACCGACCTGCCCGGCCAGGTAGACCGTGCCGCCGTGAACAACGATCTGGCTCATGCGCTCATTGGTGAGCTGGCGCTGGATTGACATGTTTAGCTGACTCCTGGTGGTTACCGTAACGGGAAATATCGAGGCCTTCGGCGCTGATCTGCGGCTTTTTCTTCGCCATCAGGTCAGCCAGCAAGCGACCGGAGCCGCAGGCCATGGTCCAGCCGAGGGTGCCATGGCCGGTGTTCAAGTACAGGTTGCGGAACGGCGTGGCACCGACAATCGGCGTGCCGTCCGGGGTGGTGGGACGCAGCCCGGTCCAGAAACTGGCCTGGGACAGGTCGCCGCCCTGAGGATAGAGATCGTTGACGATCATCTCCAGCGTTTCACGCCGGCGCGGGTTCAGCGAGAGGTCAAAACCGGCTATTTCAGCCATGCCGCCAACCCGGATGCGGTTGTCGAAACGGGTGATCGCAACCTTGTAGGTCTCATCCAAGATGGTCGAGGTCGGAGCCATCGCCGGGTTGGTGATCGGCACGGTCAGGGAGTAGCCCTTGAGCGGGTACACTGGCGCCTTGATCCCCAGCGGCTTGAGCAATTGCGGCGAGTAGCTGCCCAGGGCCAGCACGTAGCGGTCGGCGGTTTCCAGCTTGCCGTCAATCCACACGCCATTGATCCGGTCGCCGGCGAAATCGAGGCGCTGGATATCCTGACCGAAGCGGAATTCCACACCCAGCTTGGTGGCCATTTCCGCCAGGCGGCTGGTGAAGATCTGGCAATCACCGGTCTGGTCGTTGGGCAGGCGCAAGGCACCGGCCAGAATGTCGGTGACATTGGCCAGGGCCGGCTCGACCCGGGCAATGCCTTCGCGGTCCAGCAGCTCGAACGGTACCCCGGACTCCTTGAGCACGGCGATGTCTTTCGCCGCGCCATCCAACTGCGCCTGGGTCCGGAACAACTGGGTGGTGCCCAGGCTGCGACCCTCGTAGGCGATGCCGGTTTCGGCGCGCAGTTCGTCGAGGCAGTCACGGCTGTATTCGGACAGGCGCACCATGCGCTCTTTGTTCACTGCATAGCGGCTGGCGGTGCAGTTGCGCAGCATCTGCGCCATCCACAGGTATTGATCGATGTCGGCGGTGGCCTTGATCGCCAGTGGCGCGTGGCGTTGCAGCAGCCACTTGATGGCCTTGAGCGGCACGCCCGGGGCAGCCCAGGGCGAGGCATAGCCAGGGGACACCTGGCCGGCGTTGGCGAAGCTGGTTTCCATGGCTGCAGCCGGCTGGCGGTCCACCACTGTCACGTCAAACCCGGCCTGAGCCAGGTAGTAGGCACTGGTGGTTCCGATAACGCCACTGCCCAAGACCAGAACGCGCATTTTCATATCCCTCATCGCGGCTTGACCGCTGACGTTTGTTATTCAGAGCAAAGATGGGCGCAGTGTAAGAAACAATGGGCAGTGATTTTCACTATATAACCGCCTATATTTGGCGAGAATTCTCGGCAATATCGCTTTTCATGGAGGGGCATCCCCTATGCGTACCAACCATCAGACCCGTCGTGCCCTGGATAAGATAGATCGCAACATCCTGCGTATCCTGCAGGCCGACGGCCGTATCTCCTTCACCGAGCTGGGGGAACGGGTCGGCCTCTCCACCACGCCCTGCACCGAGCGTGTACGCCGCCTGGAGCGTGAAGGGATCATCATGGGCTACAACGCCCGGCTCAACCCGCAGCACCTCAAGGGCAGCTTGCTGGTGTTCGTCGAGATCAGCCTGGACTACAAGTCCGGCGACACCTTCGAGGAGTTCCGCCGCGCCGTGCTGAAGCTGCCGCATGTACTGGAGTGTCACCTGGTGTCCGGCGACTTCGACTACCTGGTCAAGGCACGGATCTCGGAGATGGCCTCCTATCGCAAGCTGCTGGGGGACATCCTGCTCAAGCTGCCTCACGTGCGGGAGTCCAAGAGCTACATCGTGATGGAAGAGGTGAAGGAGAGCCTCAGCCTGCCGATCCCGGACTGAGCCGCAGCGCGCGTCGAGGCCCGCCAGCCGCAGCCGGCAGTGGTCGCCCCTAGACCAGCACCTGGCGGGTGCTGGCCATGTATTCATGGATCTGCTTCTCGACCCGGGGATGAATCATCTCCACCGGGCGCCTGCCGTTGGGGCACGGCAGGCTCGGCGTGGTGCCGAACAGGCGACAGATCAGCGGCCGCTCGTCATACACCGTGCAGCCCTCGGGCCCGAGGTGCACACAGTTGAGCTCCTCCATGGCCGCGTCCTGCTCGGCAGCCGTCTTGCGCGGCAGGCGGGACATTTCCTCCGGCGAGGTGGTAACCGGCCCGCAGCAGTCGTGGCAGCCAGGAACACACTCGAAAGAGGGGATCTGCTGGCGCAGGCTACGGATTTTCTGACGGTTACAGCTCATGCCAACACTTACCGGGATCATGGAGAGCCGTGGATTCTGCCTCAAATGCCCCGCCGCAGACAGGGCCGACCGTCCTGCGGTTGCTCCGGCGGAAAGGCCCGGCTTATGCTCCGTCAATTTTTCCAGATGCCATGATCAGGACGCTTTCCATGCCCGCCAACCTTCAGCAACCCGCCTCCAGCGACTGGCACGCTGCCTCTTACTATGCTGCCAGCAGCCTGCCCCAGCCTGACTATCCGGTGCTGGCGGGGGACCTGTCGGCAGATGTCTGTGTGGTCGGCGGCGGGTTTTCCGGGCTCAACACCGCCCTGGAACTGGCCGAGCGCGGACTCAGCGTGATCCTGCTGGAAGCCCGCAAGATCGGCTGGGGCGCCAGCGGGCGCAACGGCGGGCAACTGATTCGCGGAGTCGGTCATGGCCTGGACCAGTTCGCCAAGGTGATTGGCACCGACGGCGTGCGCCAGATGAAGCTGATGGGACTGGAGGCGGTGGAAATCGTCCGCCAGCGCATCGAGCGCTTCCAGATCCCCTGTGACCTGACCTGGGGCTACTGCGACCTGGCCAACAAGCCCGCCGACCTCGAAGGCTTCGCCGAGGATGCCGAGGAACTGCGCAGCCTCGGCTATCGCCACGAGACCCACCTGTTACAGGCCAATGAAATGCACAGGGTAGTGGGCTCCAAGCGCTACGTGGGCGGCCTGATCGACATGGGCTCGGGCCATTTGCATCCGCTGAACCTGGCCCTGGGTGAAGCCCAGGCGGCGCAGCAGATGGGCGTTCAGCTGTTCGAGCACTCGGCGGTGACCCGCATCGACTACGGCCCTGAGGTCAAGGTCCACTGTGCCCGGGGCACGGTCCGCGCCAAGACCCTGGTCCTGGGCTGCAACGCCTACCTCAACGACCTCAACCCGGAACTGGGGGGCAAGGTCCTGCCGGCCGGCAGCTACATCATCGCCACCCAGCCCCTGAGCCAGAGCCAGGCCCAGGAACTGCTGCCACAGAACATGGCGGTCTGCGACCAGCGCGTGGCCCTGGACTACTACCGGCTCTCGGCCGACCGCCGCCTGCTGTTCGGCGGTGCCTGCCATTATTCGGGACGCGACCCCAAGGACATCGCCGCCTACATGGGGCCGAAGATGCTGGAGGTGTTCCCCCAGCTGGCTGGCGTGAAGATCGACTACCAATGGGGCGGCATGATCGGCATCGGCGCCAACCGGCTGCCGCAGATCGGCCGGCTCAAGGACCAGCCCAATGTGTATTACGCCCAGGCCTACTCCGGCCACGGCTTGAATGCCACGCACCTGGCGGGCAAGTTGCTGGGTGAAGCCATCAGCGGCCAGCAGGGCGGCGGTTTCGACCTATTCGCCAAGGTGCCTCACATCACCTTCCCCGGCGGCAAGCATCTGCGCTCACCGCTGTTGGCCCTGGGCATGCTCTGGCATCGCCTGAAGGAGCTGACCTGAGCCCTTTCCGCAGCCGCTGGCACAGGTGCGGACAAGCCCCCAAACACCCAAGACAGTTGCCCGTCTGCTCAGGCCCGCCGCCGCGGGCGATTGCAACCCGGGGATGGCTGTCGACCGTCATCCCCGGGCGTTGCGCAGCCGGCTCACAGGCGCCAGAAGGGCTTGAGGCCTTCGGCCCGCGCCTGCTCACGACTCAGGCCAACATCGCGCAGTTGCTCGGCGGTCAGCCCAAGCAACGCCTTGCGAGTGTGCAACCGATGCCAGTACAGCCCCCAGCGACCCAACCCGGTCGGCGCATTGCGCGGCAGGCTGGCTGCCTCTGCCTGCTGCGCCACCAGTTCCTGACTGCGTAACGACAGACGCACATCGCTCAAGCCGTTCATCTGCATTGCTCCTGTTTGCTGGGTTGCCATGAGCAAACATGATGCGCGGCCGACCAAAACCATTACAGACTCAATACAACGACATTACTTCCATACAGTTTTGCCAAAAAACCCGCTGAATCCTGTATTTTGGCCCCATCTGTACTGGTCCCTGCGACCACCACCACGAGCCAACACCATGACCCTCTATGTGAACCTCGCCGAACTCCTGGGCACCCGTATCGAACAAGGCTTCTACCGTCCGGGTGACAGGTTGCCCTCGGTACGCGCCCTGAGCGTCGAGCACGGGGTCAGCCTGAGCACCGTGCAGCAGGCTTACCGCCTGCTGGAAGACAATGGCCTGGCGATGCCCAAGCCCAAGTCCGGCTATTTCGTGCCGCCCAGCCGAGAGCTGCCGGCGCTGCCGGCGGTAGGCCGTCCGGCGCAACGTCCGGTGGAGATTTCACAATGGGACCAGGTGCTGGAGCTGATACGCGCCGTGCCGCGCAAGGACGTGGTGCAACTGGGCCGGGGCATGCCGGACATCACCACGACGACCCTGAAGCCGCTGCTGCGGGCCCTCGCCCGGCTCAGCCGGCGCCAGGACATGCCCGGGCTGTACTACGACAACATCTACGGCGTACTGGAACTGCGCCAGCAGGTGGCGCGCCTGATGCTCGACTCCGGCTGCCAGCTCAGCGCCAACGACCTGGTGATCACCACCGGCTGCCATGAGGCGCTGTCCACCAGCATTCGTGCCATCTGCGACCCCGGGGACATTGTCGCCGTGGACTCACCCAGCTTTCACGGGGCCATGCAGACCCTCAAGGGCCTGGGCATGAAAGCCCTGGAAATTCCCACCGATCCCATCACCGGCATCAGCCTGGAAGCCCTGGAGCTGGCCCTGGAGCAGTGGCCGATCAAGGCCATACAGTTGACCCCCAACTGCAACAATCCCCTGGGCTATATCATGCCGGAGCCGCGCAAGCGGGCGCTGCTGACCCTGGCCCAGCGCTTCGACGTGGCGATCATCGAGGACGACGTGTATGGCGAGCTGGCCTACACCTACCCACGCCCGCGGACCATCAAGTCCTTCGACGACGACGGCCGGGTGCTGCTGTGCAGTTCCTTCTCGAAGACCCTGGCCCCCGGCCTGCGCATCGGCTGGGTCGCCCCCGGGCGCTACCTGGAACGGGTGCTGCACATGAAGTACATCAGCACCGGCTCCACTGCGCCGCAGCCCCAGGTGGCCATCGCCGAATTCCTCAAGGGGGGCCACTTCGAGCCCCACCTGCGCAAGATGCGCAGCCAATACCAGCGCAATCGTGACCTGATGCTCGATTGGGTCAGCCGCTTCTTTCCCGCCGGCACCCGCGCCAGCCGGCCACAGGGCAGCTTCATGCTCTGGATCGAACTGCCCGAGGGTTTCGATGCTCTGAAGCTCAACCGGGAGCTGCTTGAGCAGGGGGTGCAGATCGCCGTGGGCAGCATCTTTTCCGCCTCGGGCAAGTACCGCAACTGCCTGCGGATGAATTACGCTGCCAAGCCCACTGCGCAGATCGAAGAGGCGGTGCGCAAAGTCGGCGCCGCGGCCATCAAGCTGCTCGGCGAAACCCAGGACTGACACCCCGAACCCTTGCCGGAAGCCAGCCGTCCCATGCCTATTCGTGCCGTGATGCGAGATGACCTGACTTGAGCCGTATAAGGGTGTTTACCTGGCTGGTGCTGCTGAACCTCGGGCTGGCCGGTTGCGCCACCCTGGAAGTGCCGTACCAACCCAGCCAGGCCCTGCCCGCCAGCGACTCGAGCTTTGCCCAGTCGATCAGGGCCCAGGCAGCGCCCTATCAGGGGCGCTCGGGCTTTCGCCTGCTGCCCAACAGCACCGAAGCCTTCATGGCCCGCGCCGAGCTGATCCGCAACGCGCAAAGCAGCCTCGACTTGCAGTACTACATCGTCCACGACGGCATCAGCACCCGGATGCTGGTGGACGAGCTGCTCAAGGCCGCCGACCGTGGGGTGCGCATCCGCATTCTGCTCGATGACACCACCAGCGACGGCCTGGAGCAGATCATCGCCACCCTGGCGGCCCACCCGCAGATTCAGATTCGCCTGTTCAACCCGCTGCACCTGGGCCGCAGCACCGGCCTGACCCGGGCCATGGGCCGGCTGTTCAACCTGTCCCAGCAGCATCGGCGGATGCACAACAAGCTGTGGCTGGCGGACAACAGCGTGGCCATCGTCGGCGGGCGCAACCTCGGCGACGAGTACTTCGATGCCGAGCCCAACCTGAACTTCACCGACATCGACCTGTTCAGCGTCGGCCCAGTGGCCGAGCAGCTCGGCCACAGTTTCGACCAGTACTGGAACAGCGCCCTGAGCCGGCCCATCGGCGAGTTCCTGTCCTTCGCGCCGTCAGCCAAGGACCTGAACAACACCCGCCAGCGCCTTGAAGAGTCGCTGCAAGACAGCCGCCGGCAGAACCAGGCCCTGTACCGCCAGTTGATGACCTACCAGACCCGACCACGCATGGAGATCTGGCGCAAGGAGCTGATCTGGGCCTGGAACCAGGCGCTGTGGGACGCCCCGGCCAAGGTCCTGTCCAAGGGTGACCCCGATCCGCACCTGCTGCTGACCACCCAACTGGCCCCGGAGCTGAGCGGGGTCAGCCAGGAACTGATCATGATCTCGGCCTACTTCGTCCCCGGCCAGCCCGGCCTGGTCTACCTCACCGGCCGCGCCGATGCCGGGGTTTCCGTCAGCCTGCTGACCAACGCCCTGGAGGCGACCGACGTGCCCGTGGTGCATGGCGGCTATGCCCCCTATCGCAGGGCGCTGCTGGAACACGGGGTGAAACTCTACGAACTGCGTCGCCAACCCGGCGAGCGCCGTGGCGGCAGTGGCCCGCACCTGTTCGGTGGCTCCCAGCACGGCTCCGACTCCAGCCTGCACAGCAAGGCCATGATTTTCGACCGGCAGAAGAGTTTTGTCGGCTCGTTCAATTTCGACCCGCGCTCGGTGCTCTGGAATACCGAAGTCGGGGTCCTGGTGGACAGTCCCGAACTGGCCGGCCACCTGCGCGCCCTGGCACAGCAAGGCATGGCTCCGGCCTTGAGCTATCAGGTGCAACTGGAGGACGGCCAGTTGGTCTGGGTCACCGAAGACCAGGGGCAGATCCACACCCTGCACCGCGAACCCGGTAGCTGGTGGCGCCGGATCAATGCATGGCTGAGCACCCGTATCGGCCTGGAACGCATGCTCTAAGCCACCACCAACGGGCTACAGCGGTTGTGCCTGGGCGTTGCCGAACGCGCCTTGGCGCAGCAGCAGGAGCAGCAGGCCAAACGCCCCGGCCGCCACCAGCAGCAACATCGCGTGGCCGCTCACCCACTGGCTGCCCGCCCCCGCCACCAGCGGTCCGATCAGGCAGCCAATGCCCCAGAGTTGCGCCACATGGGCATTGGCCCGGACCAGCGCATCATCACGATAGCGTTCGCCGATCAGGATCAACGACAAGGTAAACAGACCGCCTGCACTGGCGCCGAACAGCACCCACAACGGCCAGATCAGCACAGTGTCCAGCAACAGCGGGATGGCCAGGCTGGAGCACAGCAGGATCACCGCGCAGCCGGTGAACAATCCGCGCCGCGACACCCGGTCGGCCAAGGCGCCGATCGGCAACTGCAACAGGGCATCGCCCACCACTACGGTGCTGACCATCGCCAGAGCAATGTCCTCGGTGAACCCCTGGCTCAGGCAATAGACCGGCAGCAAGGTCAGGATCAGCGCCTCGAAGGTCGCGAACAGGGCCACCGCCCAGCCAATTGCCGGCAGCGCCTGGCAGAAGCGCCAGAGATCGATCAGGGTCACGCTGCAGGCCTCGGTGCTCGGTGCCCCGCTGCGCCCCAGAAGCAGCAGGGGCGAGACCACCAGCAAGGCCACCGAGACCCAGAAACCGTAGTCCTGCTGAGTGCCCAGGACTCCCAGTATCAGCGGCCCGGCCAGTTGGCTCAGGGCATAGCTGCTGCCATACAAGGCCACCAGACGGCCTCGCCATTGCTCGACCACCAGCTGATTGATCCAGCTTTCACCCAGAATGAAAATAATGGTCAGGACCACGCCCAGTATCAGGCGCAGCACCAGCCATATCGGGTAACTGGGCAGCAGCGCCAGCAAGCCGATGGAGATGGCCCCGCCCCACAGGCACAGGCGCATAAGGTTGGCGGTCCCGAAGCGCGCGGCCAGGCGGCTGGAGATTTTCGCCCCGAGCAATACGCCAATGGCCGGCATCGCCGCCACCACGCCGATGGCGAAAGGACCGTAGCCCCAGCTCTCCAGGCGAAAGGACACCAGGGGCATGGTCATGCCCAAGGCCAGGCCCACACTCAAGACCGCAGCCAGAACGGCGAAATAGGTCGCCCAACGCATTTCCACACTCCTGTGGATCAGTGTTTCAGAAAGCACAGACAACACAGCCGGACTCCCCTTGCGGAAAGTCCGGCTGCGCTGCGGATCCGTCGGCCCTTGCCGGAGCAGGCGTCCTTACGGACGCCAGTCACTCCAGGCCTGAAGACTCAGAGCTTGATCCAGGTCGCTTTCAACTCGGTGTACTTGTCGAACGCGTGCAGCGACTTGTCGCGGCCATTGCCCGACTGCTTGAAGCCGCCGAACGGCGCCGTCATGTCGCCGCCATCGTACTGGTTGATCCAGACGCTGCCGGCACGCAGGGCCTTGGCGGTCTGGTGGGCCTTGGAAATGTTCGCGGTCCAGACGGCAGCTGCCAGGCCGTACGGGGTGTCGTTGGCAATCTGAATCGCCTCTTCCACGCTGTCGAAGGCGATCACCGACAACACCGGGCCGAAAATCTCTTCCTGAGCAATTTTCATCGCATTGCTGACGCCGTCGAAAATCGTCGGCTCGACGTAGGTACCGCCGGTTTCCTGCAGGGTACGCTTGCCACCTGCCACCAGCTTGGCGCCATCGGCGTGCCCGGCTTCGATGTAGGACAGCACAGTGTTCATCTGCTGGGTATCCACCAGGGCACCGACGTTGGTGGCCGGGTCCAGCGGGTTGCCCGGCTTCCAGCCTTTCAAGGCCTCGATCACCATGGGCAGGAATTTGTCCTTGATCGAACGCTCCACCAGCAAGCGCGAACCGGCGGTGCAGACTTCACCCTGGTTGAATGCGATGGCACCGGCGGCGGATTCGGCCGCAGCCTGCAGGTCCGGGGCGTCGGCGAAGACGATGTTCGGGCTCTTGCCGCCCGCCTCCAGCCAGACGCGCTTCATGTTGGACTCACCGGAATACACCAGCAGTTGCTTGGCGATCTTGGTCGAGCCGGTGAACACCAGGGTGTCCACGTCCATGTGCAGGGCCAGGGCCTTGCCGACAGTGTGGCCATAACCCGGCAGTACGTTGAGCACGCCCGCAGGGATACCGGCCTCCACCGCCAGGGCAGCGATGCGGATGGCGGTCAGCGGAGATTTTTCCGATGGCTTGAGGATCACCGAGTTGCCAGTGGACAGCGCCGGACCGAGTTTCCAGCAGGCCATCATCAGTGGGAAGTTCCAGGGCACGATGGCCGCGACCACGCCCACCGGCTCCCGGGTCACCAGGCCCAATTGGTCATGGGGGGTGGCGGCCACTTCGTCGTAGATCTTGTCGATGGCCTCGCCGCTCCAGCTCAGGGCCTGCGCTGCACCGGGGACGTCGACGTCCAGGGAATCGCTGATCGGCTTGCCCATGTCCAGGGTTTCCAGGAGCGCGAGCTCTTCGGCGTGCTTTTTCAGCAGGCCGGCAAAACGAATCATGGTGGACTTGCGCTTGGCCGGCGCCAGGCGCGACCAGACGCCGGAGTCGAAGGTGGCGCGGGCATTATCCACGGCACGTTGGGCATCGGCGGCGTCACAGCTGGCAATGGTTGCCAGCAGGCGGCCGTCTACCGGGCTGATGCACTCGAAGGTGTCATTGGAGACGGATGCGGTGTATTCGCCATTGATGTAGGCGCGGCCTTCGATTTTCAGGTCGCGGGCACGTTGTTCCCAGTCGGCACGGGTCAGGGTGGTCATACGAGTGTCCTCCTCTTATTTGTATACAAGCGCCATGCGAACGTTGCCGGCACTCCTGAAGAATTCTGCCCGGCCAGCCTGCTTTCGGCCAAAGGCACCCGCCACCCTAAACCAGCGACACCTGTACTTTCAATATATTTGACAAAGTCGCGGCAAACGCCATTGCTATGTGCATTTTAATAAACATAGACTTTGCCCTTCATAGCCACTCGCGCCGCAATCACGGGGGAATACAAGAATGAGCATCCACAACGTCGTCGACTTCAGCCAGGCCAATACCGAGGGCGAACGCTACCGTCCCGCGCCCGAGAAAGTACTCAAGGGCGACCCTGAACAAGCGGTGTTCAACCACTACGCCAGCCCATGCGCACAACTGAACGCCGGGATCTGGGAAGGCGCCGTCGGCCAGTGGACGGTGAACTTCACCGAGCACGAATATTGCGAGATTCTGCAGGGCGTGTCGGTACTGCGCGACCATGAAGGCAATGCCAAGACCTTGCGGGTCGGCGACCGCTTCGTGATCCCGGCCGGCTTCAAGGGCACCTGGGAAGTGCTGGAGCCCTGCCGCAAGGTCTACGTGGCCTTCGAACAGAAAGCCTGAATGACAGGCACAAAAAAACCCGCTTGAAGGCGGGTTTTTTTGTCAGAAGAAAAATCAATTACTTGATTTTGCCTTCCTTGTAGATCACGTGCTTGCGAACAACCGGATCATATTTCTTGATCTCGATTTTGTCCGGAGTAGTACGCTTGTTCTTGTCGGTAGTGTAGAAGTGACCAGTACCGGCGCTCGAGATCAAACGAATCAATTCACGCATGATTAGCTCCCTTAAACCTTGCCGCCATCGCGACGGATTTCGGCCAGCACGACATCAATGCCGCGCTTGTCGATGATACGCATGCCTTTGGCAGATACGCGCAGACGCACAAAACGTTTCTCGGACTCAACCCAGAAGCGGTGATGCTGCAGGTTCGGCAGGAAACGACGACGGGTTTTGTTGTTTGCGTGGGAAATGTTATTCCCAGTCACCGGACCCTTACCGGTAACTTGACAGACTCTAGACATGCCTCAGCCCTCTAAAACCACATGCCCAACCCGGCATGGGTTGGCCGCTTAATCTCTCAGTCATTTGGCGCCAGGCGCCGCGTTTCTTTAAGGGTCTTACCGGCTACACCTACAAGCGAAGGAACCGGGCCCCTAGAAAAGAGCGCTGCTTTATACCAGAAAGACCCAATAGCAACAACAACCGCTGTGGTCTGAATGACGAAAAGTCCTGATTTTCTTGCGCCGAACGCCTGCGGCAAAGGCTACCGTGGAAATCTACCGCTCGTCGCAGAATATATTCCAGCCTCTGCCAAGCGTCCCTCCCCTGCAGGTAACAACCCCGCCCCCGGGCCGTGGACGCCGTTCCAACGGGATCAATCTGCAGAAAATGCGGCCCCAGATGACCCGCCCTCACCCACAGCGCCACAAGCGGATCGCGAGCCACACGCCAGGTTCCGGCACAGGATGCAAAAGGGGATAGTCATTTTCCAGCAAGGCCACTAGGGTAAGGCATTTCCAGACTGCACTCGCAGATGGGCTTTCGATCTGCACAAGGAACCCGACCATGCGTCTCGCCGCCCTCCCGCTCCTGCTCGCCCCTTTTCTGAGCCCACTGGCTCAGGCTGCCGCGCTGAGCGTCTGCACCGAAGCCAGCCCGGAGGGCTTCGACGTGGTGCAGTACAACTCGCTGACCACCACCAACGCTTCCGCCGACGTATTGATGAACCGCCTGGTGGAGTTCGATGCCGCCAGCGGCAAGGTGGTCCCCAGCCTGGCCGACAGCTGGGAAGTGTCCAGCGATGGCCTGACCTATGAGTTCAAACTCCATCCCAAGGTCAAGTTCCACCGCACCGACTACTTCACTCCAAGCCGCGAGCTGAACGCCGAGGACGTGAAGTTCAGCTTCGAGCGCATGCTCGACCCGGTCCACCCATGGCACAAGATCGCCCAGAGCGGTTTCCCCCACGCCCAGTCCCTGCAGTTGCCCAGCCTGATCAAGAAGATCGATGCCCTGGACCCACTGACCGTGCGCTTCACCCTGGACCATGCCGACTCGACCTTCCTCGCCACCCTGAGCATGGGCTTTGCTTCGATCTACTCTGCCGAATACGCCGACCAGCTCCTCAAGGCCGGCACCCCGGAGAAGCTCAACAGCCAGCCGATCGGCAGCGGTCCGTTCATCTTCGGTCGCTTCCAGAAAGATGCCTCGATCCGCTACAAGGCCAACCGCGATTACTTTGCCGGCAAGCCGGCGGTGGACTCACTGATCTTCGCCATCACCCCGGACGCCAACGTGCGCCTGCAGAAGCTGCGGCGCAACGAATGCCAGATCGCTCTTTCGCCCAAGCCCCTGGATGTTCAGGCCGCCAGCGGTGACCCTGCACTGAAGATCGAAAGCACCGCGGCCTTCATGACCGCCTTCGTTGCCATCAACAGCCAGCACCCACCCCTGGACAAACCGGAAGTGCGCCAGGCCATCAACCTGGCCTTCGACAAGACTCATTACCTCAAGGCCGTGTTCGAAGGCACCGCCGAGGCCGCCAACGGGCCCTACCCGCCCAACACCTGGAGCTATGCCAAGGATTTGCCCGGCTACACGCACGACCCGGAAAAGGCTCGCCAACTGCTGGCCAAGGCTGGCCTGAAAAATGGCTTCGAAACCACCCTCTGGACCCGCCCTTCCGGCAGCCTACTGAACCCCAACCCCAGCCTGGGTGCCCAACTGCTGCAGGCAGACCTGGCGCAAGTGGGAATCCAGGCCGAGATCCGGGTAATCGAATGGGGCGAGCTGATCCGCCGGGCCAAGGCCGGCGAGCACGACCTGCTATTCATGGGCTGGGCCGGTGACAACGGCGATCCGGATAACTTCCTCTCGCCGCAGTTCACCTGCGCCGCGGTCAAGTCCGGCACCAACTTCGCCCGTTATTGCGATCAGAACCTCGACAAACTGATCACCGCGGGCAAGACCACCACCGAGCAGGGCGTACGCAGCAAGCTTTATCAGCAGGCGCAGACCCAGATCCAGCAGCAGGCACTGTGGTTGCCCCTGGCGCATCCCACCGCCTTTGCCCTGACCCGCAAGCAGGTCGAGGGCTATCAGGTGAGCCCCTTCGGGCGCCAGGACTACTCGAAGGTCAGTGTCCGGTAGGTCCGCGGCAAGCCTTCGGCGGCAAGTTTCAAGACCAGGTCGGTCCTGGACCTGCCGCCGATTCAGATCCAGCCGTACTCGGCCATCGACAACGGGTCGCCGTCGCCGACGATGAAGTGATCCAGCACCCGCACGTCAATCGACTCCAGCGCCTCCTGCAGGCGCCGGGTCACGACCCGGTCGGCCGGACTGGGCTCGGAGATGCCCGACGGATGGTTATGACAGAAGATGACCGCGGCCGCGTTATGCACCAGGGTGCGCTTGATGACCTGCCGCAGATACACCGTGGTGCTGTCGATGGAGCCTTGAAACAGCACCTCGAAAGCCAGCACACGGTGCTTGGTGTCCAGGAACAGGCAACCGAACACTTCGTGGGGCTCATGCCGAAGCATCGACTTCAGGTAATCGCGCACCACCAGCGGACTCTCCAGCGCGGACTGCCGATGCAGCCTCTCTGCCAGATGGCGGCGGGCCATTTCCAGCACCGCCTGTAACAGGGCATATTTGGCCGGCCCCAAGCCCAACTGCCGGGTGAAGGTCAACTGATCGGCCTCCAGCAACCTGCGCAGGCTGCCAAAGCGCTGCAACAGGTGCCGCGCCAGGTCCACCGCACTTTTGCCGGCCACTCCGGTGCGCAGGAAAATAGCCAGCAGTTCGGCGTCGGAAAGGCTTATCGCACCCTGCTCCAGAAGCCGCTCCCGCGGGCGCTCCGCCGCGGGCCAATCACGAATGCTCATCACACCTCCCTGTGCATGGCGCCGCTGTTCGGCAGCGGTCGCTGTGCTATCTTAGCCCCCTCTTTTTTGCGTGGTATTTCACCTGGGGAGGGGGCATGCCACGCAGCAATCACTGAACGGAAAGACAGGCCTATGCAGCGGCTGTATCGGAAACGCATCGTGCTCGGCGTCGGCGGCGGCATTGCCGCCTACAAGAGCGCGGAACTGGTTCGCCGACTCCTCGACCAGGGCGCCGAAGTGCGCGTGGTCATGACCCGGGGCGGCAGTGAGTTCATTACCCCGCTGACGATGCAGGCGCTCTCCGGGCACCCGGTCCACCTCGATCTGCTGGACCCGGCGGCCGAAGCCGCCATGGGCCATATCGAGCTGGCCAAATGGGCCGACCTGGTACTGATCGCCCCGGCCACGGCCGACCTGATCGCCCGCCTGGCCCAGGGCATTGCCGACGACCTGCTGACCACCCTGGTCCTGGCGACCGACGCCACCGTGGCGATCGCCCCGGCGATGAACCAGGCCATGTGGCGCGACCCGGCCACCCAGGCCAACACCCAACTGCTGCAAAGCCGCGGCCTGCGCGTGTTTGGCCCTGCCTCCGGCAGCCAGGCCTGTGGCGACGTAGGCCTGGGCCGCATGCTGGAGGCCACGGACCTGGTGCAATGCGCCGCCGATTGCTTCCAGCATCTGGCACTGACCGGCAAGCACCTGCTGATTACCGCCGGGCCAACCCAGGAAAACATCGACCCGGTGCGCTACATCACCAACCATAGCTCAGGAAAAATGGGCTTCGCCCTGGCCGAGGCCGCCGTCGAGGCCGGCGCCCGGGTGACCCTGATCACAGGTCCTGTACACCTGCCAACACCCGACAGAGTCACGCGGATCGACGTTGTCAGCGCCCGCGACATGCTTGCGGCTTGCGAAGCGGCCATCCCATGCGACGTTTTCATCGCCTCTGCCGCGGTCGCGGACTACCGCCCAGAAGTCGTCGCCCCACAGAAATTAAAGAAAGACCCTACGAAAGGCGACGGCCTGCTACTACAGATGGTGCGCAATCCGGACATCCTGGCCACCATCGCCGGCCGCCCGGATCGCCCTTTCAGTGTCGGTTTCGCCGCCGAAACCGAACACCTGCTCGACTACGCTGCACGCAAATTGAAGGACAAGAACCTCGACCTGATCGTCGCCAACGACGTGGCCAACCCGAGCATTGGCTTCAACAGCGAGGAAAACGCCTGCAGCGTGATTGACCGGGAGTTGCACGCAACTCTCTTCGCCCAGACCAGCAAGGGCAAGATTGCCCGCCAACTGATCTCTTTTATCGCCGAACGGCTGAACCAGGTTTAACTCGCATGCACGCTTTACAAGCCAAGATCCTCGACCCACGCATCGGCAATGAATTCCCCCTGCCGCAGTACGCCACACCGGGCTCCGCCGGCCTGGACCTGCGGGCCATGCTCAAGGAAGACACTGTCCTGGAACCGGGCCAGACCCTGCTGATTCCCACCGGCCTGTCGGTCTACATCGGCGACCCGGGCCTGGCGGCGCTGATCCTGCCGCGCTCCGGCCTTGGCCACAAGCACGGTATCGTGCTGGGCAACCTGGTGGGCCTGATCGACTCGGACTACCAGGGCGAACTGATGGTGTCCTGCTGGAACCGTGGCCAGACGGCCTTCAATATTGCCGTGGGCGAGCGCATCGCCCAACTGGTACTGGTCCCGGTAGTCCAGGCGCATTTCGAAGTGGTCGAGGCATTCGACGAAAGCCAGCGCGGCGCAGGCGGTTTCGGTCACTCCGGCAGTCACTGATAGCACTTCCCCGGGCCAGGCTCCCTGCCTGGCCCGATCAATGGCGACAGGGATTTCAGGATGAATGACCACCGACACCCAAGCATTGCCACGCCCCCTTCAAACAGGGCTCTTGAGCGGTCACGGTCAGGTCACCGCCCCTCAGATGGCACTTTCGCAGTACGAACTCTATGCTGAAAACGCCGTCATACCCTTCAGTTTGAGCCTGCCGGCCTACCATTCCACGGCCGTACTGCACCCCCTTCAGATGGAGCACCCTCAGTGATGAGCAACGCAGCTAAAGTCGCCCCGAAATTCCCCGACAGCATCTTTCGCGCCTACGACATCCGCGGCGTTGTACCGGAAACCCTGACCGCAGAGACCGCCTACTGGATCGGCCGCGCCATTGGCGCCCAGAGCCTGGCCCAGGGCGAGCCGAACGTTTCCGTAGGCCGCGATGGCCGCCTGTCCGGCCCGGAGCTGGTGGCACAACTGATTCAGGGCCTGTATGACAGCGGCTGCCACGTCAGCGATGTCGGCCTGGTGCCCACCCCGGCGCTGTACTACGCCGCCAATATCCTGGCCGGCAAGTCCGGGGTGATGCTCACCGGCAGCCACAACCCGTCGAACTACAACGGCTTCAAGATCGTCATTGCCGGTGACACCCTGGCCAACGAACAGATCCAGGCCCTGCACGAGCGCCTGAAGAGCAACAACCTGACCAGCGCACCGGGCAGCATCACCCAGGTCGACATCCTGCCGCGCTATGCCGACGAGATCACCCGCGACATCAAACTGGCCCGGCGCCTGAAGGTCGTGGTGGACTGTGGCAACGGCGCCGCCGGGGTCATCGCCCCACAACTGATCGAAGCCCTGAACTGCGAAGTCATCCCACTGTTCTGCGATGTCGACGGCAACTTCCCCAACCACCACCCGGACCCGGGCAAGCCCGAGAACCTCGAGGACCTGATCGCCAAGGTCAAGGAAACCGGCGCCGACCTGGGCCTGGCCTTCGACGGTGATGGCGACCGCGTCGGCGTAGTGACCAATACCGGCAGCATCGTCTTCCCCGATCGCCTGCTGATGCTGTTTGCCAAGGATGTGGTGGCACGCAATCCGGATGCGGAGATCATCTTCGACGTCAAATGCACTCGACGCCTGATCCCGCTGATCAAGGAGTACGGTGGTCGCCCGCTAATGTGGAAGACCGGTCATTCGTTGATCAAGAAGAAGATGAAGCAGACCGGCGCCCTGCTGGCCGGCGAAATGAGCGGGCACGTGTTCTTCAAGGAGCGCTGGTTCGGCTTCGACGACGGCATCTACAGCGCTGCGCGCCTGCTGGAGATCCTCAGCAAGGAGAAATCCACCGCGCAAGAGCTGTTCGCCACCTTCCCGGACGATATTTCTACGCCGGAAATCAATATCCATGTGACCGAAGAGAGCAAATTCAGCATCATTGATGCCTTGCATGACGCGCAATGGGGCGAAGGCGCCGACCTGACCACCATTGACGGGGTGCGAGTCGACTATGCCAAGGGCTGGGGCCTGGTTCGCGCCTCCAATACCACCCCTGTGCTGGTGCTGCGCTTCGAGGCCGATGACGAGGCCGAACTGCAGCGAATTAAGGACGTTTTCCACGCCCAGCTGAAACGTGTTGCACCTGATCTCCAACTACCGTTTTGATTGTTTGAAGCACCGGAGCCCTGAATGACCCTCGAACGCGATGCCGCCGCCAATACCGCCAAGGTCCTATCCGAAGCGCTGCCTTATATTCGCCGCTACGTCGGCAAGACCCTGGTGATCAAGTACGGCGGCAACGCTATGGAAAGCGAGGAGCTGAAGACCGGCTTCGCCCGCGACATCGTGCTGATGAAGGCTGTCGGGATCAACCCGGTGGTGGTGCACGGTGGCGGCCCGCAGATCGGCGATCTGCTCAAGCGCCTGTCGATCGAGAGCCATTTCGTCGATGGCATGCGCGTCACTGACGCGCAGACCATGGACGTGGTGGAGATGGTCCTTGGCGGCCAGGTCAACAAAGACATCGTCAACCTGATCAACCGCCATGGCGGCAGCGCCATTGGCCTGACCGGCAAGGATGCCGAACTGATCCGGGCGAAGAAACTTACCGTGACTCGCCAGACACCGGAGATGACCACCCCGGAAATCATCGACATCGGCCATGTGGGCGAAGTGGTCGGGATCAACACCGACCTGCTCAACCTGCTGGTCAAGGGTGATTTCATTCCAGTGATCGCACCCATCGGCGTCGGCGCCAACGGCGAGTCCTACAACATCAACGCTGACCTGGTGGCCGGCAAGGTGGCCGAGGCGCTGAAAGCCGAGAAGCTCATGCTGCTGACCAACATCGCCGGCCTGATGGACAAGTCGGGCAAGGTCTTGACCGGCCTGAGCACCCAGCAGGTGGACGAGCTGATTGCCGATGGCACCATCTACGGCGGCATGCTGCCCAAGATCCGCTGCGCACTCGAAGCGGTGCAGGGCGGGGTTGGCAGCTCGCTGATCATCGACGGTCGCGTGCCCAACGCGATCCTGCTGGAGATCTTCACCGATACCGGTGTCGGCACCCTGATCAGCAACCGCAAGCGTCCTTAAGCACCAGGCACAAAAAAGCCCTCGTCCGGGATCCCGGGCGGGGGCTTTTTTATCGACGCAATCTTTGTGGGAGCCGGCTTGCCGGCGAAGGCACTCTTGCGAGCAGCTCAAGGCCCAAAGGCCTCTTCGCCGGCAAGCCGGCTCCTACAGGTCAGATTCCGTATTGCGCGCGGTAGGCTTCCACCGCCGGCAGATGCTGCTTGAGCGCCGGATCGTCTGCCAGGAACTCGAGGACCTGGGTCAGGGACACGATGCTCACCACCGGAATGCCGAAGTCACGCTCGACTTCCTGGATCGCCGACAGCTCACCATTGCCACGCTCCTGGCGATTCAGGGCAATCAACACCCCGGCGGCCTTGGCGCCGTCCTGGGAGGCGATGATCTGCATCACCTCGCGAATGGCGGTGCCGGCAGTGATCACGTCATCGATGATCAGTACATCACCGGTCAGCGGAGCGCCCACCAGGCTGCCACCTTCGCCGTGGGCCTTGGCTTCCTTACGGTTGAAGCACCAGGGCAAGTCGCGCTGATGATGCTCGGCCAGGGCCACCGCGGTGGTCGCCGCCAAGGGAATACCCTTGTAGGCCGGGCCAAACAGCACATCGAAGGGAATGCCACTTTCAACGATCGCCGCAGCGTAGAAACGCCCCAGTTGCGCCAGGGCCGAACCGCTGTTGAACAGGCCGGCATTGAAGAAGTAAGGGCTGGTGCGCCCGGACTTCAGGGTGAACTCACCGAAGCGCAAAACCCCGCGATCGATGGCAAAACGAATGAAATCGCGCTGATACGCCTGCATGAAAAAACCCCAGATACCACGGATTTAGCTAATTAGGTAGAGCTCGGGTATCATACACGCACGTGATTTTTGGGGCCATTTATGCGGATCATCAGTGTGAACGTCAATGGTATTCAGGCGGCAGTCGAGCGTGGTTTGCTCAGTTGGCTGCAAGCACAGAATGCCGACGTCATCTGCCTGCAGGACACCCGCGCCTCTGCCTTTGAACTGGACGACCCAGCCTTCCAACTGGATGGCTACTTCCTTTATGCCTGCGATGCTGAAGTCCCTGCCCAAGGCGGTGTGGCTTTGTATTCGCGGTTGCAGCCGAAGGCGGTCATCAGCGGCCTCGGCTTCGAGACAGCCGATCGTTACGGGCGCTACCTGCAAGCCGATTTCGACAAGGTCAGCATCGCAACCTTGCTGCTTCCATCAGGGCAGAACGGCGATGAAGACTTGAACCAGAAGTTCAAGTTGATGGATGACTTCGCCCGCTATCTGGATAAACAGCGGCGCAAACGCCGCGAGTACATTTATTGTGGCTCGCTGTATGTGGCGCAACAGAAGCTGGATATCAAGAACTGGCGCGACAGCCAGCAATCTCCGGGCTTCCTGGCGCCTGAACGCGCCTGGATGGACGAGATCGTTGGCAACATGGGCTATGTCGATGCCTTGCGCGAAGTCAGCCGCGAAGGTGACCAGTACAGCTGGTGGCCGGATAACGAGCAGGCCGAGATGCTCAACCTGGGCTGGCGTTTCGACTACCAGTTGCTGACTCCCGGACTGCGCCGCTTCGTTCGCAGTGCACGCCTGCCGCGCCAGCCGCGCTTTTCGCAGCACGCACCGCTGATCGTGGACTATGACTGGACGCTGACTATCTAAGCGTCTTTTCATCGCCACAAAAAAGCCGACAGTGATGTCGGCTTTTTTGTGCGTGCCCGTTCTATTTGATCAGGCGCCAGGTGAAGGGATAGCGATAAGCCACACCTTCTCCCGCCTTGACGCCGCCGATGATGGTCAGCACCAGGGCGCCGATGGCAAGCAGGCCAAATAGAATGAAGCCGATGAACACGAACATCAGCAGGAAGCACACCGCCGAGGCGATCGCCACCGTCAGCTGGAAATTCAGTGCTTCCTTGCCTTGGGCATCGATGAAGGGGTCGGTTTCACGCTTGAGCTGCCAGAGAATCAACGGCCCGATCAAGGTGCCGAACGGCACCCAGATCCCCAGCAAGGCCGATAAATGGCAAAACATCGCCCACTGCCGAACCTCATGGCTCGGGGTAGGCAGCGGCAGTTGTTCATCGCTCATGGCGCTCTCCTTGCTGGGGACCGGCACTCATCAATCGGCGAGTGCAGCCTGTTGCAGTTGGAAGATCTCGGTCATGCCTTTCTGTGCCAGCGCCAGCATCGCGTTCAATTCCGCAGGCTGGAACGGTGCGCCCTCGGCGGTGCCCTGCACTTCGATGAAACCACCGGTGCTGGTCATCACTACGTTGAGATCGGTTTCGGCTGCCGAATCCTCCAGGTAATCCAGGTCAAGCACCGGCTCGCCCTGGTACATGCCCACGGACACCGCCGCGATCATCTGCTTGAGCGGATCGCCACCCTTCAGGCCGCCACGCTTCTTGATCACTTTCAAGGCATCGACCAGGGCAACCATGGCACCGGTGATCGAGGCGGTACGGGTGCCGCCGTCGGCCTGGATCACATCGCAATCGACATACAGGGTGACGTCGCCCAACTTGGACATGTCCAGGGCTGCACGCAGGGAGCGACCGATCAGGCGCTGAATCTCCAGGGTACGACCGCCCTGCTTGCCACGGCTGGCCTCACGCTGATTGCGCTCACCGGTAGCGCGCGGCAGCATGCCGTACTCGGCGGTCAGCCAACCCTGGCCCTGGCCCTTAAGGAAACGCGGCACGCCGTTCTCGACGCTGACGGTGCAGATCACTTTGGTATCACCGAACTCGACCAGTACAGATCCCTCTGCGTGTTTGGTGTAGTTGCGGGTGATGCGGATCGAGCGGAGCTGATCGGCAGCGCGACCACTTGGACGTTTCATAGGGGAACACCTGTACGAGGACGGAAAACTGCCGAGCATTATAAAGCCCGCAACTGCACCAGGGCACGCCCAAAAAGGCCGAAAGCACATTTGTACCTCAGATCGGTCCTGTTGCGACGACCTGCCGTCCATTGCCGGCACCAAGGTTTGGGGCCGCCCACCGCACTGCGCTACAATCCTGCGCCTTCGCCGCCTGTCGGCTTTAATTCATCACTATCAGGCCCGTTCAACCCGCACGTGGTTGGCGCCGGCACTGAATCGGAGGTACCTCCATGGTGCATAGCATGACCGCCTTCGCCCGGGTCGAACGGGCCGGTACCCAGGGCACCCTGAGCTGGGAGCTGCGCTCGGTCAACAGCCGCTACCTGGAGCCGCACCTGCGCTTGCCGGAAGCCTTTCGCGATCTTGAAGGCGCCGTTCGCGAAGCCTTGCGCCAGGGCCTTTCACGGGGCAAGGTCGAGTGCACCCTGCGCTTCACTGAAGAAACCGCCGGCAAGTCCCTGCAGGTCGATCGTGAGCGTGCTGCGCAACTGGTCGCTGCCGCCGAGACCGTGGCCAGCCTGATCCAGCAGCCTGCGCCGCTCAACCCACTGGAAGTTTTGGCCTGGCCAGGGGTGCTGGTGGCCGACGCCAGCGACCCGCAAGCCTTGAACAGCGATGCCCTGGCCCTGTTCAACCAGGGCCTGAAGGAGCTGAAGAATGGCCGCGAGCGCGAAGGCGCCGAACTGGCGCGCCTGATCAACGAACGCCTGTCCTCCATAGAGGAAGACGTAGTGACCTTGCGCGAGCTGGTCCCGCAGATGCTCGCAGCCCAACGCCAGAAAGTCCTCGACCGCTTCGCCGACATGCAAGCCGAGCTGGATCCGACCCGCCTCGAACAGGAGATGGTCCTGCTGGCACAGAAAAGCGACGTCGCCGAAGAACTCGACCGCTTGAGCACCCACATCATTGAAGTCCGCCGCGTACTCAAGTCCGGCGGCGCTGCCGGCCGGCGCCTGGACTTTCTGATGCAGGAACTCAACCGTGAAGCCAATACCCTGGGCTCCAAGGCCTTCGACCCGCGCAGCACCCAGGCTGCGGTCAACCTCAAGGTGTTGATCGAGCAGATGCGCGAACAAGTGCAGAACATTGAGTAAGGCAACTGACATGACCCACAGCACCGGCACCCTCTACATCATTTCCGCCCCCTCGGGCGCAGGCAAGAGCAGCCTGGTCAAGGCCCTGACCGACGCCAACCCGGAGATCCGCGTGTCGGTCTCCCACACCACCCGCGCCATGCGCCCGGGCGAAGTGAATGGCGTGAACTACCACTTCGTCGAACGCAGCGAGTTCGTGAAGATGATCGAGCACGGCGACTTTCTCGAGCGCGCGGAAGTGTTTGGCAACCTCTATGGCACCTCGCAAAGCCACCTGCAGCAGACCCTGGATCAGGGCCACGACCTGATCCTGGAAATCGACTGGCAGGGCGCCGAGCAGGTGCGCAAGCTGATGCCCCAGGCGCGCTCGATCTTCATCCTGCCGCCGTCATTGCAGGCCTTGCACCAGCGCCTGACCAACCGCGGCCAGGACAGCGACGAGGTCATCGAAGGACGGATGCGTGAAGCCGTCAGCGAAATGAGCCACTACGTCGACTACGACTACCTGATCATCAACGATGATTTCGCCCACGCGCTGGACGACCTGAAAGCGATTTTCCGCTCCAACCAGCTGCAACAGAAACGCCAGCAACAGCGCTTCGGCAAATTGCTGGCCGAACTGCTGGGTTAAAACAGCACTTCCCAAAACCGCTGCAAGCGCTTTACATTGGCACTTGCAGCGCGTTGAAGAGCTTGGTCAAAAAATCAGCGCTTCCCTAAACGCTGGTGATTTTTTAAACTGTTGAGTCCGCTCGCCCATCCGGGCAGCGCGCATATTGCATTTGCTACGAGGAAGACCATGGCCCGCGTAACCGTTGAAGACTGTCTAGAACACGTGGATAACCGCTTTGAGCTGGTCATGCTCTCTACCAAGCGTGCCCGTCAACTGGCCACCGGCGGCAAAGAGCCGAAAGTAGCATGGGAAAACGACAAGCCTACCGTTGTCGCCCTGCGCGAAATCGCTGAAGGCCTGATCGACTACGCAGCTATCGCCGAAGCCGAAATCGTTGAAGATGAACCGCTTTTTGCTGCTTTCGAGGACGAGTCCAACGAGACCGTCTGAGTCCATGCCTGGTCGACGTAGCACGGCGCGGGATCACAGCTTACGGCAGGAGATATCATGCCGAGCATAGACGCCCTCGCCGATCGCTTATCGACCTATCTCGGCACGGACCAGGTCAATCTGGTCCGCCGAGCGTATTTCTACGCCGAACAAGCCCATGACGGTCAACGCCGTCGCAGCGGCGAGGCGTACGTCACGCACCCCCTCGCGGTAGCGAACATTCTTGCCGACATGCACATGGACCATCAGAGCCTGATGGCCGCGATGCTGCATGACGTGATCGAAGACACCGGTATCGCCAAGGAAGCGCTGCAAGCGCAGTTTGGTGAAACCGTGGCCGAACTCGTGGACGGGGTCAGCAAACTGACCCAGATGAACTTCGAGACCAAGGCCGAAGCCCAAGCGGAAAACTTCCAGAAGATGGCCATGGCCATGGCCCGCGATATCCGCGTGATCCTGGTCAAACTGGCGGACCGCCTGCACAACATGCGCACCCTGGAAGTGCTATCCGGCGAGAAGCGCCGCAGGATCGCCAAGGAAACCCTGGAGATCTACGCTCCCATCGCCAACCGCCTGGGCATGCACAGCGTCCGTATCGAATTCGAAGACCTGGGCTTCAAGGCGATGCACCCGATGCGTTCCGCGCGGATCTACCAGGCGGTCAAGCGCGCCCGGGGCAACCGCAAGGAAATCGTCAACAAGATCGAAGAATCCCTGAGCCACTGCCTGGCCATCGATGGCATCCAGGGCGAGGTCAGCGGTCGCCAGAAACACCTGTATGGCATCTACAAGAAGATGCGCGGCAAACGCCGGGCCTTCAACGAGATCATGGACGTCTATGCGTTCCGCATCATCGTCGACAAGGTAGACACCTGCTACCGCGTGCTCGGTGCTGTACATAATCTGTACAAACCGCTGCCGGGACGCTTCAAGGACTACATCGCCATTCCCAAGGCCAACGGCTACCAGTCGCTGCACACCACGCTGTTCGGCATGCACGGGGTACCGATCGAGATCCAGATCCGCACCCGGGAAATGGAAGAAATGGCCAATAACGGCATCGCCGCCCACTGGCTGTACAAATCCAGTGGCGACGAACAGCCCAAAGGCACCCACGCCCGCGCCCGCCAGTGGGTCAAGGGCGTGCTGGAAATGCAGCAACGCGCCGGCAACTCCCTGGAATTCATCGAGAGTGTGAAGATCGACCTGTTCCCGGACGAGGTCTACGTGTTCACGCCCAAAGGCCGGATCATGGAGCTGCCCAAAGGCTCCACGGCGGTGGACTTCGCCTACGCGGTGCACACCGATGTCGGCAACAGCTGCATCGCCTGCCGGATCAACCGGCGCCTGGCGCCACTGTCCGAACCCCTGCAAAGCGGTTCCACGGTGGAAATCGTCAGCGCCCCGGGCGCACGCCCGAACCCGGCCTGGCTCAACTTCGTGGTCACCGGCAAGGCCCGCACCCACATTCGTCACGCCCTCAAGCTGCAGCGCCGTTCCGAGTCCATCAGCCTCGGCGAACGCCTGCTGAACAAGGTGCTCAACGGCTTCGACAGCTCTCTGGAAAAAATCCCGGCAGAACGGATCCAGGCCATCCTCCAGGAATACCGCCTGGAACTGATCGAAGACCTGCTGGAAGACATCGGCCTGGGCAACCGCATGGCCTATGTCGTGGCTCGCCGCCTGCTGGGCGAAGGCGAACAGCTGCCAAGCCCGGAAGGCCCGCTGGCGATCCGTGGCACCGAGGGCCTGGTCCTGAGCTACGCCAAATGCTGCACGCCGATCCCTGGCGACCCTATTGTCGGCCACCTGTCGGCCGGCAAAGGGATGGTGGTGCACCTGGACAACTGCCGCAATATCAGCGAAATCCGCCACAACCCGGAAAAATGCATCCAGCTCTCCTGGGCCAAGGATGTCACCGGCGAGTTCAACGTCGAGCTGCGGGTCGAGCTGGAGCATCAGCGCGGCCTGATCGCGCTACTGGCCAGCAGCGTCAACGCTGCCGACGGCAATATCGAGAAAATCAGCATGGACGAACGCGATGGTCGCATCAGCGTGGTCCAACTGGTGGTCAGCGTGCACGACCGCGTGCACCTGGCCCGTGTGATCAAGAAACTGCGCGCCCTGACCGGGGTCATCCGCATCACCCGCATGCGTGCGTAGCCCGCCCATTACAAGGAGTCATTCATGACCAAGACTGTAATCACCAGCGACAAGGCCCCAGCCGCCATCGGTACCTACTCCCAGGCGATCAAGGCCGGCAACACTGTCTACATGTCGGGCCAGATCCCTCTCGATCCAAAGACCATGGAACTGGTGGAAGGCTTCGAAGCCCAGACCGTCCAGGTGTTCGAGAACCTCAAGTCGGTGGCCGAAGCCGCTGGCGGTTCGTTCAAGGACATCGTCAAGCTGAACATCTTCCTCACCGACCTGAGCCACTTCGCCAAGGTCAACGAGATCATGGGCAAGTACTTCGAACAGCCCTACCCAGCCCGCGCCGCCATTGGCGTGGCCGCCCTGCCAAAGGGCTCGCAGGTTGAAATGGATGCCATTCTGGTCATCGAGTAACACCCGCGGCGCAGCTCTTCAGGCTGCGCCGTTTTCGTTCTGAAAGGATTTCGTCATGCGCAAAGCGCTAGCTGTTTCGCTGCTCGCCGTATTGCTCGGCGGTTGTGCCAGCGACCCCGCCAAAAACGATGTTGGCGGCATCTGGATCAATCAGGTAGCGATCGACGCAGCCTCCAAAGGTGGCCCTTTGCGTGAAGCCCTCCAGGCTTACGGCCCGAACCTGGAGTGGGAACTCAACACCAAGGCTGGCCAGGCCCGCTACACCAATGGCTTCGAAACCGTCGAAGGCAAGATCATCGGCGACGGCGCAAGCCCGGCCAAGGTCGAGTTCTATGGCAGCGCCGCCACTGAACTCAAGCGCAGCGGCAAGCAATTGCTGCAAGTGGCCAACGACAACGAACCCGAACAGGTCTTCGACCGGCCCAAGGAGCCCGCTCCCGAAGGTGCGCCACTGGGCGCCAACTTCGAGCGCGCCTTGTACTCGGCCTACCTGGGGGGCAAGTGGAAGATCGTCAACGGCCCAGGCCTTGGCAACGAAGTGCAGTTCCAGGCAAACGGTGCGGTCCAGGGCCTGCCCGGGGCTGATCGCTACGCCTTGTGCCTGGCTGGCGACTGCGCCTCCATGAGCGGCGGCAACGACAGCATCTGGCTGCAGCTCAATGGCCAGGGCAACTCATGGATCTTTGTGCGCAAGGATCAACAGCTGGAAATTTTCCAGGCAGTGAATACCGCCCTGGCCGACGAAGTGCCTTCGTTGACCCCGGGCAGCCAGCAGTGGTTGCTGGAAAAGCAGTAAGCCTCCCGCAGCTGCCGCACGCGGCAGCTGCGAACGGGCCGGCGAGTCAGCCCTGCCCTTCGAGAATCGCCGCATAACCCTCGCGATAACTCAGGTAGCGCGGCACCCAACCCAGTGCTCGCGCCCTGGCATTGCTGCAACGCTTGCTGCCCGTGCGACGAACGCTGGCATCTGCCGCCCACTCGGTCACCCCCAGGTATTCACGCAACCAGCCGACCACCTCGGCCAACGGCGCAGGCGAATCGTCGACGCCTATGTAGCAGTCATCCAATGCCGCACCGCGCTGGTCGGCCTTGAGCAGAAACGCCAGCAGGCCTGCTGCATCGTCAGCGTGAATCCGGTTGCCGTACAGCGGCGGATCGGTCTCCACCCGATAGCCTCGCCGCACCTGGGTCAGTAGCCACTCACGGCCCGGACCGTAGATACCGGTAAGACGCACCCGGCTGGCGGGAATCCCGCTGTCCAGGGCCAACTGCTCCGCTTCCAGCATGACGCGACCTGAGTAGGCTTCCGCCTCGGCGGGAGAAGCCTCGTCGACCCACTCACCGTCCTTCTGCTCGTAGACGCTGCTGCTGGATACGAACAGCAGGCGCTTGGGCCGCTGTCCACGCTCCCCGAGCCAGCCCAGAACATGCTGCAAGCCCTCGACATAGGCGGCGCGATAACCGGCCTCGTCATGCTCGGTGGCCGCAGCGCAGTACACCAGATAGTCCGGGGCAGCATCGGGCCAGTCCGCCGGGCATTGCTTGCTGAACAGGTCACCCGCCACGGCCTTGACCCCCTGGGGCAGGCGCGCCACGTTGCGGCGCAAGCCATGAACCTGCCATTGCTCGGCCAGCAACTGAGTCGCCAGGCGACTCCCGACATCACCGCAGCCGGCGATCAAAACAGAGGGGGAGGACATCAGAAAACTCCTTTCATAAAGGCCAAGACTAGCCTCGGCGATGGACGAACGGCTAGCAATCGAGGAAAAAAAGATACTCTATTACTTCTGTTAACAAGAATTACTTGCAATAATGATCGCCCATTTTGTTCTCGGCCCTGCGAGGCCTAGAAGGACATCCAACCCTTTTCTCCTCTCAGGTCCGGCAGCATGACAAGCAATCAACTCTCCGCCTCGCCAACCAAACGCCCAAGCCCGCTGCGCGCCATGAGCGCGGTTGCAGCGCTGCTGTGCAGCCTGCTGCTGGCACCGACCGCAGCCTTCGCCGATCAGCACGCCCCGGTCAGCGCACCTGCCGCACCTGCTGCCACGGCCCCCGCCGCCGAACACCCGGCCACCGATCCTGCCGCTCCGGTGGTGACTCCGGTCGCCGGCGAGCCGACCCAGGCCGAAGGTCTGCCGGTAGCAGGCGAAGATGCTCCCGAGGTTCTCGAGGCCGACAACACCCTGGGCATGGCCCACGACCTGTCGCCCTGGGGCATGTACCAGAATGCCGACATCATCGTGAAACTGGTGATGATCGGCCTGGCCATTGCCTCGATCATCACCTGGACCATCTGGATCGCCAAAGGCTTCGAGCTGATGGGCGCCAAGCGTCGTCTGCGCAGCGAAATCGCCGCACTGAAAAAAGCCACCACCCTCAAGGAAGCCAGCGCCACTGCAACCAAGGAAGGCACCCTCGCCAACCTGCTGGTGCACGACGCCCTGGAAGAAATGCGCCTTTCGGCCAACAGCCGTGAGAAAGAAGGCATCAAGGAGCGCGTCAGCTTCCGCCTCGAACGCCTGGTAGCCGCCTGCGGCCGCAACATGAGCAGCGGCACCGGCGTGCTGGCCACCATCGGTTCCACTGCGCCGTTCGTCGGCCTGTTCGGCACCGTGTGGGGCATCATGAACAGCTTCATCGGCATCGCCAAGACCCAGACCACCAACCTCGCCGTGGTTGCCCCAGGCATCGCCGAAGCGCTGCTGGCCACCGCCCTGGGCCTGGTTGCCGCGATTCCGGCCGTAGTGATCTACAACGTCTTCGCCCGCTCCATCACCGGCTACAAGGCCCAGGTCACCGACGCCTCGGCCGAAGTCCTGCTGCTGGTCAGCCGTGACCTGGACCACCAGCCGCAAGAGCGCTCCGCACAACCGCACATGGTGAAAGTGGGGTAATCAGCCATGGGCTTGCATTTGAAAGAAGGCGCAGGCGACGACCTGGCCGAAAACCACGAGATCAACGTCACACCGTTCATCGACGTGATGCTGGTGCTGCTGATCATCTTCATGGTGGCTGCCCCCCTGGCCACCGTGGACATCAAGGTCGACCTGCCCGCCTCCAGCGCCAAGCCGGCGCCACGGCCAGAGAAGCCGGTGTTCCTCAGCGTCAAGGCCGATCAACGCCTGTTCCTGGGCGAAGATGAAGTCAAGGCCGAGACCCTGGGCGCCATTCTCGACGCCCGGACCGAGGGCAAGAAAGACACGACAATCTTCTTCCAGGCCGACAAGGGCGTGGACTACGGCGACCTGATGAGCGTCATGGACACCCTGCGGGCCGCCGGATACCTGAAAGTCGGCCTGGTCGGACTTGAGACGGCAGCCAAGAAATGATCACGACGCGCCAAAGACTGACGCGTTACAGCGGTAGCCTGGCGGTGGTGCTGGGCGTCCATGCGGTGGCGATCCTGCTCGCCCTCAACTGGTCCAAGCCACAGCCGATACCCGTTCCACCACAAGCCATGGTGGTCGAGTTGGCGCCTGCCCCTGTGCCGCCTCCACCGGCACCACCGAAAGTGGTGACCCCGCCGCAACCGCCCGCGCCGGTGGAGGAACTGCCGCTGCCCAAGCTGGCCGAAGCCCCGAAACCGACTATTTCGGTACCCAAGCCGGTCAAGCAGAAACCCAAGCCCCAACCGCCCAAGCCGGTGGAGAAAATCGAGCCGCCCAAGGAAAAGCCTTCCGAGGAAAAGCCCAGCGACGCCCCGGTAACGCCTTCGCCGTCCAAGCAGCCTGCACCTGCAACCCCTGGCCCCTCCCCGGCCCAGGCAGCAGCCAAGGCCAACTGGCAGGGTGAACTGCAAGCTCACCTGGCGAAGTACAAACGCTATCCGGGCGAGGCCCAGCGCCGTGGCAAGGAAGGCACCAACTCGCTGCGCTTCGTGGTGGATGCCGAAGGCAAGGTACTGTCCTATGAGCTGGTCAACCGCTCGGGCAACGCCGATCTGGACCGGGCCACCCTGGAAATGATCCGCCGCGCCCAGCCGCTGCCCAAACCACCCGCCGACATGCTCAACAATGGCAGCGTGGAGATCACCGCCTCGTACAACTACGAGATCGACAGGAGTCGCGGCCGCCGCTGACCACCGCAAGGGCACCTTCCAAGGTGCCCTTTGCACATCGGGAGACCGGCCGAGACATTGACGGGTTCCGCGCTCCACCCTCAGTCTGATAACGTGCGTCTATCGATTGCAGTCGGTATGCTTGGCCGCAACCTCATGGATGCCCGCTATGACCCTTACAGAATTGCGCTACATCGTTACCCTCGCCCAGGAGCAGCACTTCGGCCACGCGGCCGAGCGTTGCCATGTCAGCCAACCCACCCTGTCGGTCGGCGTGAAAAAGCTAGAAGACGAACTCGGTGTGCTGATTTTCGAGCGCAGCAAGAGCGCGGTGCGCCTGACACCGGTGGGTGAAACCATCGTCGCCCAGGCGCAGAAGGTCCTGGAACAGGCCCAGGGCATCCGTGAACTGGCCCAGGCCGGCAAGAACCAGCTGACCGCGCCCCTCAAGGTCGGAGCTATCTATACGGTCGGCCCCTACCTGTTTCCACACCTGATTCCACAACTGCACCGGGTCGCCCCGCAGATGCCGTTGTACATCGAGGAAAACTTCACCCACGTGCTACGGGACAAGCTGCGCAACGGCGAACTGGACGCGATCATCATCGCCCTGCCGTTCAATGAGTCCGATGTCCTCACCCTGCCGCTGTACGACGAGCCGTTCTACGTGCTGATGCCCAGCGGCCACTCCTGGACCAAGAAGGAAACCATCGACGCCAACCTGCTCAATGACAAGAGCCTGTTGCTGCTGGGCGAAGGCCATTGCTTCCGCGACCAGGTCCTGGAGGCCTGCCCGACCCTGACCAAGGGCAATGACGGCGCCAAGCACACCACCGTGGAATCCAGTTCCCTGGAAACCATCCGCCACATGGTCGCTTCCGGCCTGGGCATCTCGATCCTGCCGCTGTCGGCAGTGGACAGCCATCACTACGCTCCCGGGGTGATCGAGGTCCGTCCACTGACCCCTCCGGTGCCTTTTCGCACCGTGGCCATCGCTTGGCGTGCAAGCTTCCCGCGGCCCAAGGCCATCGAGATTCTCGCCGACTCGATCCGCCTGTGCTCGGTGGCCAAGCCGCCCGCCGCGACTTAAGCGGTCGCGATGACTGAGCTGTCGAAAGTGCCGGTCACGGCACTCAAGGGCGTTGGCGAAGCCATGGCCGAGAAACTGGCCAAGGTCGGCCTGGAAAACCTCCAGGACGTGCTGTTTCACCTGCCCCTGCGTTATCAGGATCGTACCCGCGTGGTGCCGATCGGTGCCTTGCGCCCCGGCCAGGACGCGGTCGTCGAAGGCACCGTCAGCGGCGCCGATGTGGTCATGGGCAAGCGCCGCAGCTTGCTGGTGCGCCTGCAGGATGGCACCGGTGGCCTGAGCCTGCGCTTCTACCATTTCAGCAATGCACAGAAAGACGGCCTGAAACGCGGCACCCGGGTGCGCTGCTACGGTGAAGCGCGCCCCGGCGCCTCGGGCCTGGAGATCTACCACCCGGAATACCGGGCCATCAGTGGCGATGAACCGCCGCCCGTGGACCAGACCCTGACACCGATCTACCCCCTTACCGAAGGCCTGACCCAGCAGCGCCTGCGCATGCTCTGCCAGCAGAGCCTGGCACTGCTTGGCCCTCGCAGCCTGCCCGACTGGCTGCCCCAGGAACTGGCCCGGGACTACCAACTGGCACCCCTGGACGACGCGATCCGCTACCTGCATCACCCGCCTGCGGACGCCGATGTCGACGAGCTGGCCCTGGGTCACCACTGGGCGCAGCACCGCCTGGCCTTCGAAGAGCTGCTGACTCACCAGTTGTCCCAGCAACGCCTGCGGGACAGCCTGCGCTCGCAACGCGCCCCGGTGCTGCCGGTGGCCAAGAAGCTGCCGGCCCAATACCTGAAGAACCTGGGCTTTGCCCCCACCGGCGCACAACAGCGGGTCGGCAACGAGATCGCCTACGACCTGAGCCAGCCGGAGCCGATGCTGCGGCTGATTCAGGGCGACGTCGGTGCCGGCAAGACCGTGGTCGCCGCCCTGGCGGCCCTGCAAGGGCTGGAGGCTGGCTATCAGGTGGCCTTGATGGCACCCACCGAGATCCTCGCCGAACAGCACTTCATCACCTTCAAGCGCTGGCTCGAGCCCCTGGGCCTGGAAGTCGCGTGGCTGGCCGGCAAGCTCAAGGGCAAGAACCGGGCCGCGGCGCTGGAGCAGATCGCCGCCGGCGCGCCGATGGTGGTCGGTACCCATGCGCTGTTCCAGGACGAAGTACGCTTCAAGAACCTGGCCCTGGTGATCATCGACGAACAGCACCGCTTCGGTGTCCAGCAGCGCCTGGCCCTGCGCCAGAAAGGCGTGGGCGGCCGCTTGTGCCCGCACCAGCTGATCATGACCGCGACCCCGATCCCGCGGACCCTGGCCATGAGCGCCTATGCCGACCTGGACACCTCGATCCTCGACGAACTGCCCCCCGGGCGCACGCCGGTGAACACCGTCCTGGTGACCGACAGCCGCCGCATCGAGGTGATCGAGCGGGTGCGCGCCGCCTGCGCCGAAGGGCGCCAGGCCTATTGGGTCTGCACCCTGATCGAAGAATCCGAAGAGCTCACGTGCCAGGCCGCCGAGACCACCTTCGAAGACCTCTCCAGCGCCCTGGGCGAACTGCGGGTGGGGCTGATCCACGGCCGTATGAAGCCTGCGGAGAAAGCCGCGGTGATGGCCGAGTTCAAGGCCGGCAACCTGCAACTGCTGGTGGCCACCACGGTGATCGAGGTGGGGGTCGACGTGCCCAACGCCAGCTTGATGATCATCGAGAACCCGGAGCGCCTGGGCCTGGCGCAACTGCATCAGCTGCGCGGGCGGGTCGGGCGCGGCAGCGCGGCCAGCCACTGCGTGTTGCTCTATCACCCGCCGCTGTCACAAATCGGCCGTCAACGCCTGGGCATCATGCGCGAAACCAATGACGGCTTCGTCATTGCCGAGAAGGACCTGGAGCTGCGTGGCCCCGGCGAAATGCTGGGTACCCGCCAGACCGGCCTGCTGCAGTTCAAGGTTGCCGACCTGATGCGCGACGCTGACCTGCTGCCCGCCGTGCGCGACGCCGCCCAGGTACTGCTGGAGCGCTGGCCGGACCATGTCAGCCCGCTGCTGGAACGCTGGCTGCGCCATGGCCAGCAATACGGCCAAGTGTGAACCAAGCCTCAGTTAATGGACCAATGGCATAACCAAGCTGGTTATACTCGTCAAATTGTAGAAAAGCGGATACCAGACCATGACAGAAGTTGCCCTCGCCACTGCAACCCCACACGCTCCGTCTGTTATCCGGTTGCTGCTCGGCAAACTGGCCATCAGCTACAACGAGGTGATCGACCAGCCAGGCCTTCCGGCGGCCCGTCGGGTCCAGGCGGTCTTGCTGGACGACGCCGTCGGCGCGCTGATGGTGCTGTTCCCGCAGAGCCAGTTGCTGGACCTCAATCGCCTTGCCGAGCTCACCGGCCGACGCCTGACGGCGGTGTCCACCGAGCGCCTGGAGCGCATGCTCGGCAAGCACAGCCTGAGCCTGCTGCCCGGCCTGCCGGCACTGACCAGCTCCCCCTGCCTGTATGAAGAAAGCCTGCTGCGCGAACCCAGCCTGCTGATCAATTCCGGCGAGCCAGGCGTGCTCCTGGAGATCACCCGCGACGCCTTCAAGAGCATGCTCAGCAAGGCCAGCGCCGGCCACTTCGGCGAGCCGGTGACCAGCATCCGCCCCAACCTCGACCGCCCGGACGACGACCGCGAAGAGATCACCCAGGCGATGCAGGCCTTCACCGCGCGGCGCATCCAGCAGCGCCTGGAAGCCACCATCGAGATCCCGCCCCTGGCGGAAACCGCACAGAAGATCATCAAGCTGCGGGTCGACCCCAACGCCACCATCGACGACATCACCGGCGTGGTGGAGACCGACCCGGCCCTGGCCGCGCAAGTGGTCAGCTGGGCGGCGTCGCCGTACTACGCATCCCCGGGCAAGATCCGCTCGGTGGAGGACGCCATCGTCCGCGTGCTGGGTTTCGACCTGGTGATCAACCTGGCCCTGGGCCTGGCCCTGGGCAAGACCCTGAGCCTGCCCAAGGACCAGCCGCAACACGCCACGCCCTACTGGCAGCAGTCGATCTACACCGCCGCGGTGATCGAAGGCCTGACCCGTGCCATGCCCCGGGCCCAGCGTCCGGAAGCCGGGCTGACCTACCTCGCCGGCTTGCTGCACAACTTCGGCTACCTGCTGCTGGCCCACGTGTTCCCGCCGCACTTCTCGCTGATCTGCCGGCACCTGGAGGTCAACCCGCACCTGTGCCACAGCTATGTCGAGCAGCACCTGCTGGGCATCAGCCGCGAGCAGATCGGCTCCTGGCTGATGCGCTACTGGGACATGCCGGAGGAGCTCTCCACCGCCCTGCGCTTCCAGCACGACCCAAGCTACGACGGCGCCTACGCCGAATACCCGAACCTGGTGTGCCTGGCGGTGCGCCTGCTGCGCAGCCGGGGCATCGGCTCCGGCCCCCACGAAGAAATTCCCGACGCCCTGCTCGAACGCCTGGGGCTGAGCCGCGACAAGGCCGATGACGTGGTGAGCAAGGTGCTGGAAGCCGAAGTACTGCTGCGGGAACTGGCTTCGCAATTCAGCCAGGCCTGAAACACTGCGCCGCCTCGATAACGGGCGGCGCCAACGGTGTTATGAGTGCTGCCGCAGGCCGGGACCGGCCTGGCTCGGCAGGCGCCACTCTCGAAAGCCTCGCAAGCCCCTCTGCCCCGTCCCGTTCGAATCTGTTCGCAGCCTGCGACAACCACTGCAAAGCCTTCGGGACTCAAGCCTTGGGCTTGGCCTTCTTCGGCTTCAGGTATTTGGTCAGGCCCTGGAACCAGATCACCAGCGCCGGGTTGCCCTTGATCTGGATCGACTTGTCCTGGATGCCGGTCATGAATGCCAGCTGCTTGTTCTTCGCCTGCAGGGTCTCGAAGCCGTAGGCGGCATCCTTGAAGGCAATGGCGAACGCAGGCTCGGGGTAGAAACCCGAACGACTGGTAACGCGCTGATCCTTGACGAAGAAGTGACGAGCAACCTTGCCGTCGAGCGTCTGCAGCTGGAACACCAGCTCCTTGTCACCCAACTGTTGCTGAAAGGCAGGATTGTTGCGGCTGGCTTTGCCCATCAACAGGCCAAGCACCCAGAGAAGAAAACGGAATTTCATGCGCGGCGCCTCAGTGGAATTATTGGATGGCCGGCGCAGTTTAACCTGTAACGCGAAGAGCGCCAGCCGATCTGTTCGATGGCTCGAAGATCGACTGGCGTTCAACGCTTATCGCGACATCTTGTCAGACAATCGCTGACTCAGACGTTAGGGCAAGGTACCGGCGCCCAGTCACCCAGGTCCGGGTTCTTGCACATGCTGTTGACCTGAGTCTGGCCGCTGGTTGCAACCTGGTTGCTCTCGGCCTGCTTGGTCTTGGCCTGCTGCATCGACTTCTCGGTGCTCACCGCTTCCGCTGGCACGGCAGGCAGCTTGGGTTGCTTCGGCGGCTGCTTACCCTTCTGCTTGCCGCTGCCGGTGGTTACCCGAGTGGTGTCGGCGGTGGCCACTTTCACCACGTCGGTGCGCTGTACACCCACTTGCTGCAGGTCCTGCTCGTAGGCCTGGTTGTACTTGCTCAGGTCTTCGCTGGCACGCCCATTGACCGCGGTGATCAGGTCGTTGGACTCTTTCAGGCCGCTGACGATTTCCGCCAGGCGCTTGCGCCCTTCCACGTCGTTGATGCTGTTGGCCTTGCGCGCACTGATCAGGCTGTCGAAGGCGCGCTGGTAGCAGGTCTGCGAGGCACGGGCGTAGGCCGTGCTGCGATCGATGTCGGCCGCGCTCTTGTTGACGTCGGTGGCATAGGAAGCGATGCGCTGATTGTCGTCGGCAATCTGCTTCTGACGCTCGGTGTAGTAACCGGCAGCGCCGCCGGCCAGGGCACCACCCGCGGCACCGATGGCCGCGTTGCGCCCACGGTTGTCGCCGCTGCCGGTCAGGGCACCGAGCAAGGCACCGCCGGCGGCGCCCAGGGCCGCACCGGTGACCACCGACTTGGTCATGTCCGAGTCAGTGGCGCGCAGGTGCTGCACCGGCTCGTAGCAGCTCGGGTAGTACTCGACCTTGGTGGTGGAGGCGACCTTGGACACCGGAGAGGTCGCGCAACCGGTCAATACGGTGCTGAACCCGGCGGCAACCAACAGCAGGTGACGCTTGGACGTTGAAGCAAATGGCTTGCGGGAAAATAGCATGTTGGTGATCTCGATTAAGTTTGACCCACTCGGTACGACACCACGTCGTCCGAGATCCTCCAGGCTCGACAGACAGCGGCCGGTCATGACTTCTGACCGGTCGAGGCGAGCAGTTCCTTCAAAATCGTCGCCGGGTCGGCTCGCCGTTGCTGGCGATAGTTCCCGACATGGCGAACGAATAACGTAGCGCGCGTCACCAGGCTCTTGCCGAGCACCGGCTTGCGATTGAGTTCTTCCTTGATCCGTTGAAATTGCGCCTGGATCACCGCGTCGGTGTAACGGGTGCCCGTGGCCAGGTTGTCGATGTAGATCGCCACCGCCCCATCCAGCGCGCTGCGGCCGTTGTCGATGGCTTCGGCGAACAGCTTGGCGCTGGGCTCGTCCTTGGCATCGATGGCCTGCTGCTGGCTCTTCTTCAGGTTGGTCAGGCGGATGTTGTAGTTATTGATGGTTTCGGCCACCAGGGCCGAGGACTGGATCAGGTTGCCGGCCGCCTCCTCACGCTGCTGGGCGATCAGCGAAACGTTGCGCTTGAGCTCTTCGTTGACCAGCCCCAGCTCGGCCTGCAGGCGCGGGTCAACGCTGGCGGCAATGATGGCGTCCAGGCGCTTGGTGGGGTCCTGGGCGTCGTCGATGGCGTCGGTCAGGGAGGCCAGGCGGCCCTCCTTCTGCCACTGGGCGAACAGCTCCTTGTAGCGCGAACGGGGCGCCGACAGCGCGCCGATGGCCACCCGGAAACCGGTGGTTTCGTTGCTCTGCTCGGTGCCGTCGGCGCCGAACAGCGGGTACTCGCGGCGCATCCCGGTAAACAGCGTGCCCTCGCCTTCCAGGTAGTTGCCACCCTTGACCACGAAGCCGCCGTAGGTGCCCTGGCGGCGCCCGGCGCGCACCAGCTGGAAGGATTCCTGGACCATCTCGGCGGCGTTGCCGATCACGTCGAACAGGCCGATGGGGTTGGGCAGCTTGGTGCCGATGGGCATCAGCCGCGCCGCCTGGCCGGTGCCACCGGCCACCTGGTTGAACACCGCCCAGTCCGCCAGCGGGCCGTCCTCTTCACTGCCGTCCACCCGGCGCGGGAACAGCCGGCCTTCCAGTTCCTGGCGACTCACCGCCTGGCCGCCACGGGCGGCATATTCCCACTCCACCTCGGTGGGCAGGCGCACGAAGCCCAGGCCGCCGTCTTCCGAAGAGCTGCCACGGCCGCTGACCGGCAACAGGTCGCGGTGGTTCTTCATCAGCCAGGCGCTGTACACCGCAGCGAAGCGCTCGGCCTCGAAGCGCGACAGCTTGACCTTGGGCAGGCGCCCCTGCAGGCCGTCCGGCGCCTCGCAGGCCGGGGCCGGCTCGCCACTGGCCAGGGACTGGGCCTGGGCCATGACCTGGGCGTACTGGCGGGCAGTGACTTCGTACTTGCCGATGAAATACAGCATTGGCTTGAGGGGCACCCCGGCGCCGCTTTTCGGCAGCGCCGGGCCAATGGTCTTGCCCCAGGCACTGGGCAGGTCCTTGAGGGTGAACTGGCCGTTGATGTAGTCCCGGCGGTAACCGGAAATGAACGACTGCTGGTAACCGCTCTCGCCCTCGCTGAAGGGGTAGCCGAGGTTCACCTCGCGATCGTCCAGGGTGCCCTGGGCCAGTACGTACACGTAGCGGAACACCATCTCGCCTTCGCAGGGCAACGGCAGGCTGACGTCATCCGGCAAGGGCTTGGGGTTGTCCATCTTGTTCGTCGGTTCTTCGGCCCACACCGCCCCGGCCAGAGTCAGGGCCAGCACGCTGCTGATCAACTTATACATCGCGAATTCCTTCACAGGCTTCTATGCGCGACACCCGCCAGCCGCCCAGCGCGGCGGCCAGGGTGCTGACGCCCAGCGTCGCCAACAGGGCCAGCCCGTAATGGGCCGGCAGCAGGTGGCTGGCGTATTCGCCGGGCACCTGCATGAACAAATGGTTCAGCCCGGCCTGGGCCAGGCCATAGAGCGCGCCGCTCAACAGCGCGGCGAAGCCGGCGCTGTACAGCGCCTGGGCCACCACGAACAACAGCAGCGCCCCGGTGGAGAACCCCAGCAGGCGCAGCACCGACAGCTCCCGACGCTTGCGCTCCACCGCCGCCAGGGCCCCGGCGAAGATCGCCGCGAAGGCCCCCGCCAGGGCCAGCCCGGCGATCACCCAGAAGACGATGGCCAGGTTGCGGCTCAGGGACTGCACCTGGGCGATGGTCTGGGCCTGGGTCGACACCAGCAGCCCGCGCTCGGCGAAATACCGGCGCAACGGCTCAACGTCGCCCAGGTCCCGGGCATACAGGCGAAACGCCGGGTAGACCCGTTGCCCGCTCGCAGCCTGGGCCTCGCCAAGCCAGCCCAGGGCCAACACCGCGCGCCCGTCGCGGTAATCCTCGGCGGCCTCCAGCAGCGCCAGCGGGGCGAACAGCGCATCACGGGCAAAGGCCTCCAGGGGCAGGATGCCTTCCACCTGGACCCGGGTCCGCTGCACCTCACTGCGTCCCGCTACTTGCCGGCCAAAAGTGGCCTGCAACCAGTCCCCCGGCTGCACCCCGAGTTTCTCCGCGGCGGTTCGGCTGAGCAACACGCCGCTCAGGGCCCGGGGCGCGGGCAGGCGCCCGAGCAAAGGATCGCCGGCGGCGGTGGGCAACATTTCCACGGTCAGGCCGATATCCCCCGTGCCCCGGGACAGATCCGCCGTGGCGGCGATCTGTCGGGTCCTGGGCAAGGCAAAGGCCACCTCCGGCCGCCGCCCCAGTTCGGCAATGAAGTCGGCACTGAAACGCCCGCCGCCCAGGGGGATGATCTCGCGCACCGCCGGGTCCTTCTCCAGGCGTTCGGTGAGGCTGCTGACCAAGCCGAACTTGAGCCCGAACAGCACCAGCAACGGAGCGATCACCGCCACCAGGGCCAGCACCGAGCAGGCCGACAGCCAGCTGTCGGCCCGATAGTCCTGCCAGGCCAGTGCCGCGGTCAGGGACGCACGCATCAGCAGGCCTCCCCCAGGGTTGCGGTGACCCCGCCATCGGCATCGCGCTGGCAGGCGATACGCCGCACTTGCAAACCGTTGGCCCGGGCCAGGAGTTCATCGTGGGTGGCGATCACACTGCACACCCCCTGATCCCGCGACTGCTGTACCAGCAATTGCATCACCCGCTGGGCGTTCAAGGGGTCCAGGGCTGCCGTCGGCTCATCCGCCAGCAATACCTGTGGACCGTGGGCCAGGGCCCGGGCGCAACTGACCCGCTGGCGCTGGCCCACCGACAAGGCGGCGGGCTTCTTGTGCAATTGATCAACGATCTCCAGGCGCTCGGCCAGGCGCCGGGGCACGCCCTCGTCGGCCAGCCCCAGCAACTGCCGAGGCAGGCTGATGTTGCCGCGCACATCGAGAAACCCCAGCAAGCCGCCGGTCTGCAGCACGTAGCCCAAGTGCCGGCTGCGCAATTGCGCCAGGGCGCTGTGCCCCTGCGCCCGCCAGATCCCGGCAATGTCGATGGCCTCGCGCAGCGGGGCAAAGTCGAAGTGCCCGGCCGAATCGGGGGCCAGCACCAGCGCCAGCAGGTCGAGCAAGGTGCTCTTGCCGCAACCGCTGGGGCCGACCACCGCCAGTTGATCGCCGGCGCGCAGCTGCAGCCGGGGGATCACCAGGCTGTAGCGCTGGTGCCCCTCGCCACGGCTTTTGCGCACGTCCGACAGGTCGAGCATCACGGCAGCGTCGACAACGGAACGCGGTACAGCGCGTCGCCCGGCTCGGCGTCGCCGAAGCGCACCCAGTTGGCCAGGTCGTTGTGGAAGGTTTCGTAGAGGCGGATCTTCGAATCCAGCTCGTCGATGAAATCTTCCTGTTCGGCCACGCTCAGGGACAGCCACAGGTCCTGGGTCATGTTCAGCGACTTGCTGCGGTACGGCAGGCCTTCCAGGTACTCCCCCAGCACCCCGCCGTCGGCCAGGTTGCCGCCCTTGCGCAGGGCGGAAGGGTCGCGGCTCATGTAGGCACTGGCGCTGGCGATTTCCTGGAAGAAGTCCTTGGGCGAGGTCTGGGTCTTGCGCGCGGCATCGACGATCAGTTTCAGCGACTGCTGCAGGTCGTTGAGCTGCAGCTTGGTGAGCATCACGCAGACCTGGAACGCCGGCAGCGCCGGATTGGTCAGGTCGCGGTCGGCGGTCCAGGCACTGACCAGCTGCGGCGCCTGGCTGGCCGACTTGTGCCCGAGAAAGTCCATGTGCATGGCATAGCCGATGGCCGCCGACTTCTGCGCCAGGCTTGGCGCTGCCGCCAGCACCGGCACCGCCTGGCTCTGGTTGCCGCGCACCTGGTGCACCAGGTCGGCGAACACCGTGCCGATCTCGTCGACCCGGGCGCCGAACTTGCCCACATCGCCACCGGGCACCGGAATGTACAGGTCGCCGATCTTCGGGTTGGCGTCGGCGGTCAGCACCCGGTACTGGGTTTCCGCCTGGGCGTGGTTCTTCTTGCCGGCGTCGGTGCGCAGGTGCAGGGCGTAGATCTTGATCTGCTTGCCCAGGGCTGCCTGGCGCACTTCCGCCTCGTTCATCTGGGTGCGGCTGTAGGGATCGTTCTTGCGCAAGGCCCCGGCATCACTGACCAGCAGGATCAGGCGGCCGCCGTAGCCCTTCCAGTCCATGCCTTCCACCGCCTGCATGATCCCGGCGAAGGCGTCTTCGTTGAACGAATGGCTGGACACGGTGGTGGCCTTGACCTGGCTCACCAGCTCCTGGAAACGCTGAGGGTCGCGGCCCTGATCCAGGGTCACCAGGGTCTTGGTCACGTACTCCAGGCCCGGGGTCTTGCTGGTGTTGTTGCGAAACCCCACCAGGCCGAAGCTGACGCTGTCCAGCTCGCCACGCTCGGCGATCTTGGCCTGCAACTCGTGCACTACGTCGCGTACCTGGTCGATGTACGGCTGCATCGACACCGAGGTGTCCACCACCAGAACCACGCCTGTGCGAAAGCCATCCCCAGCCTGAGGGGGAGTGGCCGGCAGGCTCTTGCCACTGCTGTCGCTGATGCTTTGCGGGGTGCTGCCCGGGTCGATGGAGGCGACATTCAGCAACTGCACCGGCTGGCCGTTCTCGTCGAAGCTCTCCTTGGAATCGAAGATCGGCAACAGGTAGAACTGGTCCTGGGGCACCGCGCTGGCATTGGGTTCCAGGGCCAGCACCTGCTGGTCGTCCTGAGGATTCTTCTGCGCCTTGAGCAACAGGTTCTTGGCCGCCGCCGGGTCCGCCAGCAGGCGTTCCAGCTCACTGGCCTGGCGCACGAACATCACCGGCGCACGGCCGGAGCGCTCGGTGAACTTGAGCACCAGGCTCTGCTTCCAGTCACTGACCTGGTCCGCCGGCAGCCAGCCGGCGCTGCGCCCGTCACTGGCCGCGCCCAGGCGCAGCCAGGAGCGGCCGTCGACGTTCTTGCGCTGGTACACGTAGAGCACCGAGAACGCCGGCACTGCCTTGCCCGGTGTGGCCCCCGGCTCGCTGGAAAAGCTCACCCCCGGCTTGCTCAGCACCCGCTGGAACAGGGTCTTCTTGCCTGGCATCAACAGCGGTCGCTGACCGCCGTCGACGTCGGCAGCCACCGGTTGATTCACCGCTGGCGCCACCACTGGCGGCGTGCTGTTGGACGCCACCGGCGGCTTCGGTTCAACCTCGGGGCTGTCGCCGGACAGCCACCAGTAACCAGCACCGGCAATGGCCAGGGCCACCGCCACGGCGACACCGGCCAGGGCCAGCACCGGGCCGCGACGCTGCCCGGAAGGCCCGGCAGAGGCAGGCGGCAGGTTGGAGGAACGTGGCGGTGGCGGCGCTGGAGGTGGCGACTGGCGATACTCCTGGGCCGACGCGGGCGGCGCCTGCCGGGGAATCTCGATGGAGATCGGGGTCAGCCCGGCCAGGTCATTGCCCAGGGGCAGTTCCTGGGGCGGTAGCGACAACGGTTGGATCAAGGTCGCCTCGACCTCTTCGGCGGCAGCCGGCAGGTGGTCCAGGGCGGCGAGCAACGCGGCCGCGTCGGGGTAGCGTTCCGCCGGGTCCTTGGCCAGCAGCTTGCGCAGGATGTGCTGGTAGCGGCCATGGTGCAGCGGCAGCTCCGGCAGCGGCTCGGTGAGATGCGCCAGGGCCGTGGACAGGGCGTCCGTGCCGTTGTACGGCAGCTCGCCCACCAGGATTTCATACAGCACCACGCCCAGGGCGTAGAGGTCGGCACGACCGTCGATGTCCTGGCCCCGCGCCTGTTCCGGGCTCATGTAGCTGGGCGTACCGACGGCAAAGCCGGCCTGGGTGAACTGGGTACGGTCATCCAGGGACTTGGCGATGCCAAAGTCCGAGAGCACCGCCGTGCCGTCGGCGCGGAACAGGATGTTGGCCGGTTTCACGTCGCGGTGCACCAGCCCCTGGGCGTGGGCATAGCCCAGGGCCGAGGCGATCTGGCGGATGTAGGTCAGGCCCTGCTCCGGGGTCAGGCCAGCGGCGATGCGCTCTTTCAGCGTGCCGTTGGGCAGGTACTCCATGGCCATGTAGTACAGCTCGCCGACATTGCCGATGTCGTGGATGGTCACGGTGTGCGGGTGCGACAACCGCGCCAGGGTCTTGCCCTCACGCAGGAAGCGCTCGCAGAAACTCGGGTCGGCGGCCAGCGCCGCCGCCATTACCTTGAGCGCCACCTTGCGCTCCAGGGAACGCTGGGTCGCCAGGTACACCGAGGCCATGGCGCCTTCGCCGATCTCGCCTTCGATGTCGTAGCCGGGAATCAGAATGTCCATGGTCAGTGTCCTGCGGCCTTGATCACGATGGCAGTGATGTTGTCCGGAGCGCCCCGGGTCAGCCCCAGGTGGATCAGGCTGCGCACCACATCATTGGGCTCGCTGTGACTGAGCACGTCACGCAGTTCAAAGTCCTCGGCGGTCTTGTTCAGGCCGTCGCTGCACAGCAGGAAGGTGTCGCCGTCCTGCACCTGCAGGTCGACCTGGGACAGCTCCAGCTGCGCCTCGACACCAATGGCCCGGGTGACGATATTGGCCCGCGGGTGCACCCGCGCCTCGGCCTCGCTGAGCAGGCCGCTGTCCTGCAGGTCCTGGACGTAGCTGTGGTCCCGGGAAAGGCTTTCCAGTTGCTCGTCGCGCAGCCGGTACAGGCGGCTGTCGCCAGCCCACAGGCACACCGCGCGGTCACCGCGGATCGCCAGCAGGACCACGGTGCTGCCCATCATGGTCACCCCACGGTTGGCGGTTTCCTCACGGACCGCAGCGTTGACGGCGGCCAGGCTGTTGCGCAGCGCGGCGACGTATTCGTCCAGGCTGTCGGCCGCCGGCACCTGGCGCAGGCTGTCGACGATCAGGCTGCTGACATAGTCCCCCGCAGCGTGCCCGCCCATGCCGTCGGCCACCAGCCAGAGACCGCTTTCCGGTGCTTCGAGCCAGGCATCTTCGTTGATTTTCCGCACCATGCCGACGTGGCTGTAGCTGGCGGACTGGTAGGACAGCTGTGGCGCTGAACGCATTTAGACGGCACCTTCTTGTGCGAGCAGAAACTGCGCAAATTCACTGGCCGGCGGCAGCCCCTGGCAACGCAGCAACATCGGGCTGATGTACTGCGATCCCCGGCCCCACCAGACACTCGATTCCTCACAGGCCTGGGCCGCCAATACCGCGCCGCGGGCCTGTGGATCACTGACGTAGAAGCGCTGCAGGCCGGCATAGCGGCTGCCTTCGGCGCGGGGCGCCGGGCTCGGTTCACCCAATGCCTGCAAGCCCGCTTCCAGGGCTTCGAAGCTGGCGTCCTCGTCAAGGGTCGCCAGCAACAGTTCCTCTACCTGTTCGAACCACCGGTCCGGACCGTTCACCAGGGACCCCAGATCATCGTCATGCTCCAGCAGCGCCGCCACGGTCAGGGGGAAATAGCGCCCGACCCGGTCGATGCTCGGCATCACCACCCCCACCGCCGCCTGGGGCCCGCAGACTCCGGGGGCCAGGGCGAAACGCCACAGCGGGCTGACCAGGTAGGCATTCAGCCATTCGCCACCCAGGGCGGTCTGGCTGGCCAGCAGGCCAGCCGCCAGCCAGCTGTCCCAGGGGCCGATAAAACTCTGTGGCAGGCCGCGACTGACGAAATCGCCACGGCTGGCCAACTTGCCGTACAAGCCCATCACCGTCATAGCCGCTCCGGCAGGCTGAAGCCGCTGAGCACCCGGCTCTTGAATGGATTGAAGGCACTGCTGGCGCGCAACTCGTAGGAGATGCTCGCGCCATCCACCCGCAACCGCAGGTTGAAGCGATCCGGCGAATTGGTGGCGGTCAGGTCCGACTGCTCCAGCAGGCGGAACCAGGCCCAGGGCCCGTCCAGGGTGATCCCCGAGCGCCCGGTGGCCGACGGCGGCATGATCGACAGGCGCACCACGCCGATGCTCCCCGGGTTCGGCCACTGCATGGCCACCGGCCGGCTCGGGCCGTGGTCGTAGCTCAGTTGCTGGCCGTCCAGGTCGAGGAGGAACTGGCTGATGCTGGCGTCCATCGCCACCGGCTTGAGCTCGAAGCGCACGGCCGGCTGGGTCCCGCCACTGGAGCGGAAGAAGGCATCGCGAATGTTCGAAGCGCGCTGGAAAGTCTGCAGCACCCCAGGGGAAATCCCCAGTTTCTGCGCGGCGCCCGGCTGCCAGCTCCAGGTCGGGGTCGAGGTGTTGACGTAGGGCTGCAGGTACTTGCGGAAGTAGTTGTCCATCACCCCGCCGGTGCCGAAGAACTGGCCGAAGTCCTCCAGGGTCGCGTCCCGGGAACTGCCTGGCGACATCGGGTAGCGGCCACTCAGGGACTGGCGGTAGACATTCACCACTTCACTGACCCAGGCCGCGTTCAGTTGATTGCGCACCCCGCCCATCATGGTGTTGGTGGTGGAGCCGACCACCGACTTGACCAGGCCCTGGACCACCGCCGGTTGCCGCTCGGCGGTCAGGCTGACCCGCGCCGCAGCGGCGCTGGCCTGGTTCTTGGCCTCGCCCAGCAAGGCATCGCCACTGGCCCCGACCATGGCGCTGACCTGCACGTACAGGGCGTTCATGTCCGCCAGCAGGCCGTCGATGGCCGCCGGTTCGCCCTCGTTCTTGCTCACCAGGCTGTTGAGGTCGGCAAAGTGTTCGCTGACCGGGTCGTCCGCAGCCTGTACGGCACTCGGATTGGCCGCCTGCTCCTGGCCCAACAGGGACCCCAGGCGTTGCTTGAGCTGATCGACACCGCCCTCGACCTTCTGGCCCTGGGCCGCCAGCAACCGGTCTTCCTGTTGCAGGTCGGTTTCCTTGGCCACCGCCACCAGCAGCTTCTTCAGCGGCGAACTGGGCCCGGAGATGATCCGCAGCACATCCGCGGCCTGGGCCACGCTGGTGATGGGCACGAAGTCGATGTCGGCCAGCAGCGCGTCCCACTGGCGCAGATAGTCCTGGAAGTACAGGCGACGCACATCGGCGGCCAGGCTCACGACATTCTGCTGGTCGGCGCGATCGCGGCCCAGCACCCACTGCTCTTCGGCCAGGGTCCCGGCCTGGTCGAGGCTGGCCAGGAGGAAGCCCTGGCGATAGCCCTTGGCGGTGAACAGCCCGCTCAGGGGCTCGCTCAATGGCTTGCCGCTCTTGCGGGTGAACACCAGCGCCGCGTCGCGGCCACCGGCCTCGCTCAGGCGGAAGTCCGGCACCCCAGCCGGCAGCTTGGCGCGCTTGACCCGGTCATAGACCCGCTGGGCCACCGGCAATTGCTGCAACTGGCGACGCAGGTCGTCGATCAGGCGCTGGTCCAGGCGTGCGTTGGGCGGGTGTTTTTCAAACAGTGCCTGCAGGTGGCCGGTCAGGGCCTGGCGCTGTTCGGGCGCCAGGTCGCGGGACAGGCTCTGCTCCCAGTCCAGGGCGATCCAGGCCTTGATGAAATCCGGGTCGTAATGCTCGCTGTCAGCCAGCATCAGGTAGGCCTTGAGGCCCTCGTAGAGGAAATCCGAACTGCCGCCACTGTGCAGTTGCTCCTCGATACGAGTCATCAGGCGCGGGGCGAACACCGCCACCAGCAGCTTGCGATAGACGCTGGCCGACTCGGCTTCAAGCATGTCGCCCTGGTACAGGCCCAGGCCCTCGGCCCAACCGGGCGCATCACCGGCCAGGTGGCGAGTGGCATTGAGCAGCGGCAGCACCGCCAGCACATCGCGCTGGGCCGGGCTGAGATTCTGCACGCCCTGGCGCACCGGCACCAAGCGCTGGTCGACCTGGGCGATGTAGGCCTGGTTGGCCCGGTAGCTGATGATCCACAGGGTGCTGACCACCAGCACCAGGGCCACGGTGGCCGCCAGGGCGCCCCGGGCGATCCACTTGCGTCGCCGCTCGACCTTGGGGTTGACCCCCACCAGCCCGCGCTCGGCAAAGGCCACGGCGCTGAACAGTTTTTCGATGAAGTAGCTGCGGCCGGTGCCGGTCTGGCGCGCCAGGTGCTGGCGATCCAGGTTCATGCTCTGGGCCATGGCGCCGATCAGGCGGTCGATCGGGCTGCCTTCCTGGGTGCCGCTGGTGAAATACACTCCGCGTAGCAATACCCGCTCTTCGAAGGCGTTGGGCTTGAACACCCCTTCGAGGAAGCTCTGCAAGGATTCCTTGAGCGCCGCGAACTGCTGCGGGAAGCCGTAGATCAGGTCGCGCCGCGCCGGGTCGCGTTCCTGTTGCAGGCGTTCCACCAGCCGTTCGTTGAGCCGCTGCTCCAGGGCCGCCAGCTCTTCGGGCAGATGGGCCAGCGGGCTGTCGCTGCTCTTGCCGTCGTCCAGGGCGAAGGTCATGCCCCAGACCTGGGAACGCTCTTCCTTGCTCAGGGAGTCGAAGAACTCCATGAAGCCCGGCACCAGGTCGAGCTTGGTGAGCATCAGGTAGATCGGGAATCGCACCCCGAGCTGGGTATACAGCTCCTGGATCCGCAGACGGATCGCTGCCGCGTGGGCCGCCCGTTCCGTCTCGCTGCTCAGCAGCAGGTCGGAGAGGCTGATGGCCACGAAGGCACCGTCGATGGGGCGGCGCGAGCGCTGGGTTTTCAGCAGGTCGAGAAAGCCCAGCCAGGCCGCCTTGTCCACGGCCGCATGGCTGTCCTGGGTGGTGTAGCGCCCGGCGGTATCGAGCAGCACCGCCTGATCGGTGAACCACCAGTCGCAGTTGCGGGTCCCGCCGACGCCGCGCACGGCACCAGCTCCCAGCTGCGCCGCAAGGGGAAAATGCAGGCCGGAATTGACCAGCGCGGTGGTCTTGCCGGAGCCCGGCGGACCAATGATCACGTACCACGGCAACTCATACAGGTTGCGCCTTTCGTCACCACCGAGCTTGGCTTTCTTGAGCAGCACCAGAGCTTCGTCCATGCGCTGGCGCAGGGCCGCCAGTTCCTCGGCGGTGGCCACGCTGTCCGGGTCCGGCGGGGTGTCGGCGACCAGGCTCTGCAGAACCTTGGCCGCGTGCCGGCGGGCCTGGATGATGCGAAACACCCGGTAGCCGATCCACACCGCAAAGATCAGGATGATCAGCGCCCAACGCCGGCCTTCCGGAACCAGGAACTCCAGCAGCGGGCCAATGAACCAGATGATCAGGCTCAGGGCGATCAGCCCCAGCAGCGGGATCACCCAGCGAATCACAAAACTGAAAAACGCCTTCACTCGACCCCCTCCGCCAATACGCTGATTTCTACCCGACGATTGCGCGCCCGCCCTTCGGCGGTGGCATTGGTTGCCAATGGCTCGGTGTCACTGCGGCCTTCGGCACTGAAGCGCTCCGGTTGCCCAGTCTTCGCCGCGAGGATCTGCAGCACCGACTCGGCCCGGGCCTGGGACAGCTTCCAGTTGGATGGGAAGCGCAAGGTGGCGATCGGTCGATTGTCGCTGTGACCGGTAATGCGCACCTGGCCCTTGACCTTGCGCACCGCGTCGGCGATGCGCAGCATCAGCGGCTGGTAATCGTCGAGGATGCTGGCGCTGGCCGAGGCGAACAGTTCGTCGCCGCGGATGGTCACCACCGAACGGTCGACGGCGTCTTCCACCGCCACCCGCCCGGCCCGGATGTCGTCGGCGAGGAAACCCGCCAGGCGCGGCCGTTCCACCACCTTGGGCTGGATCGCCGGGCGGTCCAGGGTCTGCACCGGGATCTCGCCCAGGGCATGGATGTTCTTGAACACCGGCTCGGCGTCTGCCGCCAGCTTCAGGCGCAGGCCGAACAGCAGGGCCAGGAGCAGCGCCACGCCAATGGCGATGCCGACCCAGGGCGGCATGAACTGGGCCAGGCGATCGCGGGCCACGGTGACCCCGCGCCAATGGGGCGAAAGCTCGCGCTCGTGTTCGCCACGGGCGCTGCGGATGGTCGCAGCCGTACGCTCGCGCAAGGCTTCAAGTTGGCTGCGGCCGTCGATCATCACCCGGTAGCGGCCTTCAAAACCCAGGCACATGCACAGGTACAGGAGCTCCAGCAGGTACAGGCGCTCCCGCGGGCTCTGCAGGCAGTGCTCCAGCAGCTGGAAGACCTTCTCCCCACCCCAGGCTTCGTTGTGCACGGTGATCAGCAGGCTCTGCTTGCCCCAGTCGCTGGTGCTGCCCCAGGGGGTGCTCAGCACCGCCTCGTCGAGGGCGGTGCACAGCGCGTAGCGGGCCAGCAACACGTCGTTGCGTGGAACACCGGCGGCCTCGGCGCGCTCCTCGAACTGCCGCAGGTAGGCCAGCAGTTGCGCCCGCAGGCTGGCCGGTGCCGGGTGCGCCAGCGTGCTGCGCAAGCGGGTGAGCAGTGCCAGCAACGGGCCGGCTGCGCTTTCCAGCGGGTTCAGCCCATGGCCCTGGCCGCTGGGCAGCGGGGCCGCCGGCATTGCCAGGGACGGCGCCGGCGCTGCAGGAGCCGGACGCCCGGGCTCGGGCGCCCGGCCACCAGGGCGCGGCATGAATTGGGTGCGGTCATTGGCGGGGGACGGCTGCCCTGCCGAATCGTCGAAAGGATGCATCGCGACTTATCCTCGAATGGCCCAGAAGGCCAGATTCAACCCCGGGAACTCGCCCGCGACGTGGAACGCGAAGCCTCCGGAATGAGCCAGTTGTTTCCAGTGCTCGCTGCCACGGTCGAGCTCGTAGTAGGTCGAGCCGGCGTGGTACGGCAGTTGCCGTGGCGCCACCGGCAGCGGCAGCAGGCCAATGCCCGGCAATTGCAGGTTGACCAGGTCGCGGATGTGCTCCACCGAGCCCACCTTGCTCTGCTGGGCAAAGCGTCCGCGCAGGGTTTCCCCGGGCACGTCGGCGCGCACCACCAGGATGAAGCTGGCGTTCTCCAGCAGGGTACGGTCCGCCAGCATCGCCACGTGTACGCCGTAGGCCTTCTCGACGATGGGAATCGGCGTCGCTTTACTGTCGATCAGCATCGACAGCGCCTCACGCAGGGCCTGCATCACCGGGGCGAAGCTCAGGGCCAGCTCGTCGTGCTGGTACTGCGGGTATTGCGCCGGACGCCGGGTGCTGTTGGAGAAGGTCGAGAACTCGCCGGCCAGGCTCACCAGCTCGCTGTACAAGCGCTCCGGGTGCAGCGGGCTGAGCTGGTTCAGATGGCCCACCAGGGGCTGCGCCCGGTTCACCAGTTGCAGCAACATGAAATCGGCGATCTCCGAAGCACCGCCAGCCCCCGAAGCCACCACCCGCCCGGCCAGGGCTTCGCCACGCTGGTGCAGCAGCCCCAGCAGCTCGCTGCGAAAGGCGCTCAGCGGCTTGGACGCAGCCACATCCAGCACCGGCGGAATGTAGCTGTCGTCCAGTACCAGGGCCCGATCGGCGCGTTTTTCCTTGACCCGCACCACGCCGATGGCCGCGTAGTCATTCAGGCCGTCCGCCGCGGTGAGCAGACGCAGGGCGCGGGAGCCGACCGCTACCGGGGCACGGTTTTCAAAAGGGGCATTGTCATCACGCACCTCACGCACCTGGCTCAGGTAGCGCGCCCCACCCAGTTCCTCGCCTTCGTCCACGGTGTCGCGGGCGCCGGCACGCTTGAGGGGCAGCGCCAGGTACACCAGGCCGTCGCGCAGGTTGTCATCGATGCTCAGAGGGCTCGGCGCCAGGTCGTCATGGGGAATGTTGAACGGCGTACCGTCGGGCAGCAGGCCACGGGCGCTGACGATGGCCAGCTTGCCCTGGGCCAGCAGGCCCTGATCGATACGCAGCTCGGAGAACCCCCAGGCCCCGGCCGACAACGGGCGGCTGCGAGCGTCGATGAGGTTTTCCAGATAACGGTCATGCTGCTGGAAGTGCTGGGTTCCAATGAACATGCCTTCCGACCAGACCACGCGATTGTTCCAGGACATGGTTGCTCCGATTGCCTATTGGGCAGGGCTGGATGGGGATTCCACGAGTTCGGCGCTGACCGAGCGAACATCGAGGACGATCTGCGATCGGTTGAGCTTGTGCGGCACGGCGTAGACCCCGACCCGCCACAGCGCCTGGTCGACCTCGCGATAGCCCACCAGCAGGCCGAGGGTGCGAGTCGCCGGATCGAGGGTGCGCTTGAGGGTGAAGCGATCACCAGGCCGCACCAGGACTTCATCCTGGTCGATCAGGTCCGGGCCCAGGGTCGCCTGCGCCCGCTCGGCCAGGGCGAAGTAGTCCGAACGCATGAAGGTCGCCGGGTTCTTCAGCTCGAAGAGCCGTACTCGCACTGGCGTAGCCTGACCGTCAGGTCCCGGGTTGAGCCCGGTCACGGCGAGAAAATCCAGCTCCACCGTGGTGGCTCCAGGCCCTTCCCTGGCGGCCTCGGCAGCGGGCGGTGCGTCCTTGGCACACGCCGCCAGTACCAGCATGGCGACCAATGTCAGCAATCGTTGAATCATCCTGCGTCCTCAATGACGTATTAGCTGTCCGTGTATCCGTGTGTCGGGGGTTCCAGGCGCGCTCAGGAACGGCGCAGCCGGTGGGTGTGCTCTTCATAGGCGCGACTGAACTCGCGGCCGAAGAGGTCCTGGAAATCATCCTGGGCCTCTTGGGAAATCTGCTTGTAGAGCGCGGTGAACTGCTGCCAGTTTTGTGCCTGGCGCGAACCACTGAACAGGTTCCCCAGGCCGCCGGGCTTGCTCATGCGCGCTTCCAGCTCGCCCGGTTCGAAGCGCCCCAGCAAATGCTTGATCGCGGCTTCCACACCGGCCATGACCGCCAACTGGTGGGCTCGCAAGTCATCGAAACTGTCCTGCACCGCCTGGTCCGGGGCCATGAACGCCTGATTGCTGTGGCGCAGCAGCAGGAGCATGGCTTCGTCGACGTTGGGGGCGAACTTCAGCGGATTGTTCTCCACCGGGCGGATCATCGTCTGCTGCATGCGGAACTCGCCCTTGAGACTGCTGCGGGCACGCAGGACGTCGATCAGGCCTTCGACCATCAGCCGGTAGCTACGGCCCAGGTTCTCCATCTGGGCCTGGGCCTGCTGCGGGTCGATCCGCAGTTGGTCCAGCCCGGCCCCCCGAAGAAAGGCTTGCAGCAGATCAGGCTGGGCCGCCGTGGCTGGCGCAGCCACGGCAGCGACCGCAGCGGGAGCCGCGGGAGCCGCAGCCGGAGCCACTGGAGCCACTGGAGCGGAGGCGACCACGGCGACAGGAACCTCTGCAACCGCTACCGGTTCGGGCTGGGGCTGGGGCTGCGGTTGCGGTTGCGGTTGCGGTTGCGGTTGCAACATTTCGGCCGGGAACTGGGCCACCTCGGCCAGCGGCAGCGCAGCGCGAGGTGCGACAGGCGGCGCCTCGGAAAACGGCGCGGAACGGGGTGGCGTGTCGCCAAACAGGTCCCAGTCTTCCGGGATCACCGAGGCGGCAGGTGCCGCCAGCGGCTGCGGCGCAGGCTGGGGTACAGGCTGCGGCACCGCCGTCGGCGCCGGGGGACGGAAATCGTGCTGCTCGGCCGGCACGTGGTCTGGCTGGGTGGCCGGCGGGGTCGCGCTCGGTGCAAGAAAGTCGAACAGGTCGGGAAAAGTGTCCTGGGCCGAAGCCCCCTGAAAATGCGCCACGGGCGCCAGGGAGATCGGTTCGATCGGGGTCGGCGGCGCCGATTGACGCCCCATCAGCGCCTCGAAACTGTTGGCGCTGTCCCCGGAAAAGGCTTCAGCCTGCGCACGACTCAGATTGAAATCGATGCGCGCACTGATTTCATAATCGCCGATGCGAATAACCTCGCCATCTTCCAGCAGCTCGCTGTTACCCCGGCGCATGCGAATGCCGGCACGGACCAACTCCACACCATTAGTGCTGTTATCGGTCAAATAATAACGACCATCCCGGTATTGGATGACGCAATGACGAGCGGAAACTAAGCGCTCGGGATCAGGAAGTACCCAGTCATTATCGGAACTGCGGCCAATTGCCATCACTCCCTGATCCATTAGTTTCTCAGGGCACTGGCCGGGGGTAATCTTGTGATAACTAGTGATAGTCAGACACAGCGACATCGCGCCTCCTTAGCTGTACTTCGCGTGCGAACCGGCGTCAGGAAAAAAGTTCCGCGTTCAACCGATAAATTCGCAAATAATCCTTTCAACGGCGCTGTTCACAGCATAATCGCTTAATTTAAACGATAAAAATGACAATCGCCTTGCGCCCCGCCTCAAGTCTGACTTCTCGGTCAGAGAGCTAACAAGACGACATTACACTGTCATGCGGGACGAATAGCTTACCTTGACAAGGCATAACTACTACACCAAAAATGCACAACTTCTTGAACACGGATGATGGCTTACTAATATCAGTGAGTCCATATAAACCAAGAAATGTGCGCGGGTTCACAAATCAACTAGCGCATTAATTGCCTGACTGTCCTGCAGGCCGATAGGGAGATCGAATCAGGTGGATGTACCGATGTTGCTCGCCGCCATTTCAGCAACTTCACCTTGTGGTGAAGACTTGGAGTATGACGCGGATTTCTTGCACTTGGAGCGGGCCGCACAAGGTCAGCCCGAGCGCAGCATGGGCGACTCGATCCTGCCGGCCGAGCCGCCGGACTGGCGCAGCATCCAGCAACTGAGCCTGGACTTGCTGGCCCGCAGCAAAGACCTGCGCATCACCCATTTCCTCCTGCAAAGCACCCTGGCCCTCGAAGGCCTGCCGGGCCTGGCCACCAGCCTCGAACTGATCGACGGCCTGCTCCGCGATTACTGGGCGGACCTGCATCCGCGCCTGGACGCCGACGACGACAACGACCCCACGGTGCGCATCAACGCCCTGGCCGGCCTGGTCTCGGACACCACCATCGGCCTGCTGCGCGAAGCCATCCTGACCCGTTCCCGAACCTTCGGCCCGGTCAGCCTGCGCGCGGCCCTGAACGCCGCCGGGCTGCAACACTTTTCCGGCGAGAGCCTGGGTTCCGACCACCTCGCCGGCGCCCTGCAAGACAGTGATCCCCAGCACCTGGAAGCCATTCGCACCGCCTTGAGCACCGCCCGCTCGGCAGCCGAATCCATCGAGAAACAGGTCAGCGAACAAGTGGGCTCGGCCAGCGGCGTCGACCTTGCGGCCCTCAAGCAGCCTCTGCGCCTGGCGCTGCAGGTACTGGGCCAAGGCGCCTCCCAGGGGGCCGACATCCCCGTCGACGAGCACCACGAAACGCCGCCAGACGAAGCCCCAGGCGCCCCTGTGGCCCCGGCTGCGGTGCGGGTGTCCGGCGAGATCAACAGTCGCGACGACGTGCTGCGCAGCCTCGACCGGCTACTGGCCTACTACAGCCGGCACGAGCCTTCGAGCCCGCTGCCGGTATTGCTCAACCGGGCCAAGAACCTGGTCAACGCCGACTTCGCGGCCATCGTGCGCAACCTGATTCCCGACGGCATGTCCCAATTTGAAAACCTGCGCGGCCCCGAATCCGACTAACCCGGGACAGGCCGAACAGTATCGTCAGCGGCAACCACCGACCGACGCCAACATCGTCGCAGCAGCGACCAGGAGCACAACGTGGCGAAGCAAAGTTCTCAAAAGTTCATCGCGCGCAACCGCGCGCCCCGGGTGCAGATCGAGTACGACGTCGAACTCTACGGCGCCGAGAAAAAGGTCCAGCTGCCCTTCGTCATGGGCGTGATGGCCGATCTTGCCGGCAAGCCCGCCGAGCCCCTGGCGGCCGTGGCTGATCGCAAGTTCCTGGAAATCGACGTCGACAACTTCGACTCGCGTCTCAAGGCCATGCAGCCGCGAGTGGCCTTCCACGTGCCCAACGAACTGACCGGCGAAGGCAACCTGAGCCTGGACATCACCTTCGAAAGCATGGACGACTTCAGCCCGGCAGCCGTGGCGCGCAAGGTCGACTCGCTGAACCAGTTGCTGGAAGCCCGTACCCAGCTGGCCAACCTGCTGACCTACATGGACGGCAAGACCGGTGCTGAAGAAATCATCATGAAAGCCATCAAGGATCCGGCGTTGCTCCAGGCCCTGGCGAGTGCGCCAAAGCCTGTGGACTCCGAGCCCAACGCTTAATCAGGACCAACGATCATGACCGAATCGATGCGTGACAATCAGGCGCAACCCGCCGCCACCGAGCAGGCCAACGAGTTCGCCTCGCTGCTGCTGCAAGAATTCAAGCCCAAGACCGAGCGTGCCCGCGAAGCCGTGGAAACCGCGGTGCGTACCCTGGCCGAGCAGGCCCTGGCGCAGACCGACCTGGTGTCCAACGATGCGATCAAGTCGATCGAATCGATCATTGCCGCCATCGACGCCAAGCTCACCGCCCAGGTCAACCAGGTGATCCATCACCCGGAATTCCAGAAGCTGGAAAGCGCCTGGCGCGGCCTGCACTACCTGGTCAACAACACCGAGACCGACGAGCAGCTGAAGATCCGCGTCCTGAACATCTCCAAGCCGGAGTTGCACAAGACCTTGAAGAAGTTCAAGGGCACGGCCTGGGACCAGAGCCCGATGTTCAAGAAGATGTACGAAGAGGAATACGGCCAGTTCGGCGGCGAGCCTTACGGCTGCCTGGTGGGCGACTACTACTTCGACCAGTCGCCACCGGATGTCGAGCTGCTGGGCGAGCTGTCGAAAGTCTGCGCCGCCATGCACTCCCCGTTCATCGCCGCGGCCTCGCCGACCGTGATGGGCATGGGCTCGTGGCAGGAGCTGTCCAACCCCCGCGACCTGACCAAGATCTTCACCACCCCGGAATACGCCGGCTGGCGCTCCCTGCGTGAATCGGAAGACTCGCGCTACATCGGCCTGACCATGCCGCGCTTCCTCGCGCGCCTGCCCTATGGCGCCAAGACCGACCCGGTGGAAGCCTTCGCCTTCGAAGAGAACACCGACGGCGCCGACAGCTCCAAGTACACCTGGGCCAACGCCGCCTACGCCATGGCGGTGAACATCAACCGCTCGTTCAAGCATTTCGGCTGGTGCTCGCGGATCCGCGGCGTGGAGTCCGGTGGCGAGGTGGAAAACCTCCCGGCCCACACCTTCCCCACCGACGACGGTGGCGTGGACATGAAGTGCCCGACCGAGATCGCCATCTCCGACCGCCGCGAAGCGGAACTGGCGAAGAACGGCTTCATGCCGCTGCTGCACAAGAAGAACACCGACTTCGCCGCCTTCATCGGTGCCCAGTCGCTGCAGAAGCCGGCCGAATACGACGACCCGGACGCCACCGCCAACGCCAACCTGGCCGCGCGCCTGCCGTACCTGTTCGCCACCTGCCGCTTCGCTCACTACTTGAAGTGCATCGTGCGCGACAAGATCGGCTCCTTCAAAGAGAAGGACGAAATGCAGCGCTGGCTGCAGGACTGGATCCTCAACTACGTCGACGGTGACCCGGCGCACTCCACCGAAACCACCAAGGCCCAGCACCCGCTGGCCGCGGCGGAGGTGGTGGTCGAGGAAGTCGAAGGCAACCCTGGCTACTACAACTCCAAGTTCTTCCTGCGTCCGCACTACCAGCTCGAAGGGCTGACCGTGTCGCTGCGGCTGGTCTCGAAGTTGCCGTCCGCCAAGGGCGTCTAACCCGCGTGGGAGCCGGCTTGCCGGCGATGCACTCAAGGGCGCCTGGCGCCATCGTTGACGACCATCGCCGGCAAGCCGGCTCCTACAGGTTCATATACGAAACATCGTGGCAAGGGCCACACAGGGAGAAAACATGGCTGTTGATATTTTCATCAAGATCGGTGACATCAAGGGCGAGTCCATGGACAAAGCCCACAAGGACGAAATCGACGTACTGAACTGGAGCTGGGGCATGTCCCAGTCCGGCAACATGCACGTTGGTGGTGGCGGCGGCGCGGGCAAGGTGAACATCCAGGACCTGTCGCTGACCAAGTACGTCGACAAGGCCTCGCCGAACCTGATGATGCATTGCTCCAGCGGCAAGCACATCGACAAGGTGCGCCTGACCGTGCGCAAGGCCGGCGGCGAAAGCCAGGTCGAGTACATGATCATCGACCTGGAAGAAGTACTGATCACCTCCCTGAGCACCGGCGGCTCGGGCAGCGATGATCGCCTGACCGAAAACATCACCCTGAACTTCGCTCAGGTGATGGTCGAGTACCAGCCGCAGAAAGCCGACGGCACCAAGGACGGCGGCCCGATCAAGTACGGCTGGAACATCCGCTCGAACACCAAGCGCTAATCCGCTGCGGTCGCGCCACAGACGGCACTCGCCGCCTGTGGCAGCGGCTACAGGTCTGAGCGTTGTCGAGTCTGTGGCAATGCCCCTTTTCCTGACGTCATGCCTGCGCAATCCGATCCTGGAGCGAACCCTTTGGTAACCGACATCGCCGCCCGCGATCGCTTGCAACCCTCTTTACTGGATCGTCTGACCGACGATGAACCCGGCAACCTGAAAGAAAGTCCGGACAAGCGCGTGCTCTCTCTGAGCCAGCTCAAGGCTTCAGTGCTGCGCGACCTCGCCTGGCTACTGAACACCACGTCCTTGCTGGAAGCCGACGCCACCCTGCACACCCCCGCCGGCACCTCGGTGGTCAACTACGGCCTGCCGGCCCTGGCCGGGTACAGCGCCTCGAGCATCGATATCCCGGCCCTGGAGGCGCTGATCCATCAGGCCATCGCCACCTTTGAACCGCGAATCCTGCGCAGCAGCCTGCGGGTGCGTGCCCGCACCGCCCCCGGCGAGATGAACCACAACGCCCTGAGTTTCGAGATCGAGGGCGATCTGTGGGCCCAGCCGATGCCCCTGCGCCTGCTGCTGCAAACCGACATGGACCTGGAATCGGGCCATGTGCGAGTGGTCCATGCCGACTCCCGGAGGCGCTCATGAACCCGCGCCTCTTGGAGCTGTACAACCAGGAACTGCACCACGTGCGCGAGAGCGCCGCGGAGTTCGCCAAGGAATACCCGAAGATCGCCAGCCGCCTGACCCTGTCGGGCATGGATTGCGCCGACCCCTATGTCGAGCGCCTGCTGGAAGGCTTTGCCTACCTCACCGCGCGGGTGCAGCTCAAGCTCGACGCCGAGTACCCGACCTTCACCCATAACCTGCTGGAGATCGCCTACCCGCACTACCTGGCGCCGACCCCATCGATGACCGTGGTGCAGCTGCAGGCCGATCCCGACGAAGGCTCCCTGAGCAGCGGCTTCACCCTGGAGCGCGGCACCAGCCTGCGCGCCGCCCTGAGCCGCGACACCCAGACCTGCTGCGAGTACCGCACCGCCCACGCGGTGACGTTGTGGCCGCTGCAGGTCAGCCAGGCCGACTACTTCGGCAACCCAGCGGCCGTGCTCGGGCGCCTGGCCGCCAGCGAACCCAAGGCCAAGGCCGGGTTGCGCCTGACCCTGCGCACCGGCGCCGAGCTGCCATTCAACAGCCTGGCCCTGGATGAGTTGCCGCTGTACCTCAATGGCAACGACGAACAGCCGTTCCGCCTCTACGAGCAACTGCTGGGCAATGCCTGCGCGATCTTTGCCCGGGCCCCGGGTGGCGACTGGGTCGAACGCCTGCCCCTGGACGCCCTGCGCTCCCGGGGTTTCGACGATCGCGATGCGGCCCTGCCGGTGGTGCCCCAGGCTTTCCAGGGCTACCGCCTGCTGCAGGAATACTTCGCCCTGCCCAACCGTTTCCTGTTCGTCGAGTTCACCCAGCTGAGCCGTGCGGTACAGCGTTGCGCCGGCCAGGAGCTGGAGCTGATCGTGCTCTTCGAGCGCTTCGAGCAGAGCCTGGAAAGCAGTGTCGCTGCGTCCCAGTTCGTGCCCTTTTGCACCCCGGCGATCAACCTGTTTCCCAAGCGCCTGGATCGCATCCACCTGTCCGACCGGGTCAACGAACACCATGTGATCGCCGACCGCACCCGGCCGATGGATTTCGAGGTGCATTCGCTGACCGCCATCAGCGGCCATGGCACCGGCCCCGAGCAACCGTTCCTGCCGTTCTACGCGGTACGCGATCCGTCGCGCTACGGCCGCGACCAGGCCTACCACATCGTCCGCCGCGAGCCACGGGTGCTGTCCAGCGACCAGCGGCGCAACGGTCCGCGCTCCACCTACATCGGCAGCGAATCCTTCGTCAGCCTGGTGGACAGCCAGCAGGCGCCCTACCGCCACGACCTGCGCCAGCTCGGGGTCAGCGCCCTGTGCACCAACCGCGACCTGCCGCTGTTCATGAACGTGGGCAACGGCAAGACCGACTTCACCCTGGCCGACAGCGCCCCAGTGCAGGCCATTCGCTGCCTGGCCGGCCCGAGCCGGCCGCGCCCCAGCCATGCCCACGACGGCAAGGCCTGGCGGCTGATCAGCCAGCTGTCGCTGAACTACCTGTCCCTGAGCGAACAGGGCCAGGGCGCGGCGGCCCTGCGCGAGCTGCTGCGGCTGTACGGCGACAGCAACGACGCGGCCCTGCAGCTGCAGATCGAAGGCCTGCGCGAAGTCAGCAGCAAGGCGGTGACCCGACGCCTGCCAATGCCCGGGCCGATCGTCTTCGGCCGTGGCCTGGAGATCACCCTGGAATTCGATGAAAACGCGTTTCGCGGCACCGGGGTGTTCCTGCTCGGCGCCGTGTTCGAGCGCTTCCTGGCACGCTACGTGTCGATCAACAGTTTTACCGAGACGGTGATCCGTACCACCGAACGCGGCGAGATCATGCGATGGAAAGCCAAGCCCGGACGTCGTCCGACTCTTTGAATACGCTGGCGGCGATGCACGCCGAGCCCTGGGAGTACGACTTCTTCCAGGCCCTGCGGCGTATCGAATGCCTGTCGCCGCAACTGCCGCGCTTCGGGCACTCCCTGCGCCTGGCGGACGATCCCTTGCGCCTGGGGCAACAGGCCGACTGCACCTTCGCCCCCGCCACCCTGGCCTCGGTCACCCCCGGCAACGAGGGCGCCAGCACCCGCCTGGAGCAGTTCTTCTTCGGCCTCGGCGGGCCCAACGGACCGCTGCCGCTGCACCTCACCGAATACGTGCGCGAGCGCCAGCGCAACAACGCCGACAGCACCAGCAAGCGCTTTCTCGATGTCTTCCACCACCGCCTGCTGAGCCTGTTCTACCGGGCCTGGGCCGAGGCCCGGCCGACCGTCAGCCATGACCGCCCGGACGACGACTACTGGTCGGCGCGGCTGGCGGCCCTGAGTGGCCGAGGCATGCCCAGCCTGCTCAAGCAGGGGCTGATAGCCGACACCGCCAAGCTGCATTACAGCGGCCATCTCGCGGCCCAGACCCGCTACCCCGACGGCCTACGGGCGATCATCAGCGAGTATTTCGGCCTGCCGGTGGCGATCGAGGAGTACGTCGGCCAGTGGCTGGAACTGCCGGAGCGCAGCCGGGTCGGGGTCCAGGCACACCAACTGGGGGTGGATTTCTGCCTGGGCAGCCACGTCTGGGACCGCCAGCACAAATTCCGCATCTGCCTGGGTCCGCTCAAGCTCGACGACTACCTGGGCATGCTGCCCGACGGTCAGCAGTTCAAGGAGCTGGTGGCCTGGGTCGCCGAATACCTGGGGCACGAACTGGACTGGGACCTGAACCTGGTCCTGCTCAAGGACGAAGTGCCCAGGCTGCAACTCAACGGCCGCCAGCGCCTGGGCTTCAACACCTGGCTCGGCCAACCCGGCAGTGATGCCAAGGATCTAATACTGGCCCGGCACTACGCCGATCAGGCCACTACCTCACGTACACCAAGGAGCACAGAGCATGGGTGAAATCAGTCGCGCGGCACTGTTCGGCAAGCTCAACAGCGTTGCCTACAAAGCCATCGAGGCCGCCACGGTCTTCTGCAAACTGCGGGGCAATCCCTATGTGGAACTGGCCCACTGGTTTCACCAGTTGCTGCAGCTGCAGGACTCTGACCTGCACCGCATCATCCGCCAGTTCAACCTGGAGCCGGCGCGCCTGGCCAAGGACCTGACCGAGGCCCTGGACCGCCTGCCCCGGGGCTCGACCTCGATCACCGACCTGTCGTCCCACGTCGAGGAAGCGGTGGAGCGCGGCTGGGTCTACGGCAGCCTGATGTTCGGCGAAAGCCAGGTGCGCACCGGCTACCTGGTGATCGGCCTCCTCAAGACCCCGAGCCTGCGCCACGCGCTGCTGGGCCTGTCCCGGGAGTTCGACAAGATCAAGGTCGAGGCCCTGAGCGAGCGCTTTGACGAATACGTCGGCGACTCGCCGGAAAACGCCCTGAGCGCCAGCGACGGCTTCAATGCCGGCGCAGTGCCCGGCGAAGCCAGCGGCGCCATGGCCCCCAGCGCCCTGGGCAAGCAGGAAGCCCTCAAGCGCTTCACCGTCGACCTCACCGAGCAGGCCCGCAGCGGCAAGCTCGACCCGATCGTCGGCCGCGACGAAGAGATCCGCCAGTTGGTCGACATCCTCATGCGCCGCCGGCAGAACAACCCGATCCTCACCGGTGAGGCCGGGGTGGGCAAGACCGCGGTGGTGGAAGGCTTCGCCCTGCGCATCGTCGCCGGCGACGTGCCGCCGGCGCTCAAGGACGTCGAACTGCGCAGCCTCGACGTCGGCCTGCTGCAGGCCGGCGCCAGCATGAAGGGCGAGTTCGAACAGCGCCTGCGCCAGGTCATCGAGGACGTCCAGGCTTCGCCCAAGCCGATCATCCTGTTCATCGACGAAGCCCACACCCTGGTGGGGGCCGGTGGCGCCGCCGGCACCGGCGACGCGGCCAACCTGCTCAAGCCGGCCCTGGCCCGTGGCACCCTGCGCACCGTGGCCGCCACCACCTGGGCCGAGTACAAGAAGCACATCGAGAAGGACCCAGCGCTGACCCGGCGCTTCCAGGTGGTGCAAGTGGCCGAGCCGTCGGAAGACAAGGCCCTGTTGATGATGCGCGGCGTGGCCTCGACCATGGAGCAGCACCACCAGGTGCAGATCCTCGACGAAGCCCTGGAAGCCTCGGTCAAGCTGTCCCACCGCTACATCCCGGCGCGCCAGTTGCCGGACAAGTCGGTGAGCCTGCTGGACACCGCCTGTGCCCGGGTCGCCATCAGCCTGCACGCGGTGCCGGCCGAAGTGGATGACAGCCGCCGACGCATCGAGGCCCTGGAAACCGAGCTGCAGATCATCGCCCGGGAACTGGCGATCGGCGTGGCGATCGGCAACCGCCAGGTCAACAGCGAGAACCTGCTGGCCGCCGAGCGCGAGCGCCTGGCCGAACTGGAAGACCGCTGGGCCCAGGAGAAGACCCTGGTGGACGAGCTGCTGGCCACCCGCGCCCAACTGCGCGAGCAGGTCGGCGTGGTGGACAGTGATGCCGGCGACGCCAGCCACGGCCTGCGGGAGAAACTGGTGGACCTGCAACAGCGCCTGAGCGCCCTGCAGGGTGAAAACCCGCTGATCCTGCCGACCGTGGACTACCAGGCGGTGGCCTCGGTGGTCGCCGACTGGACCGGCATCCCCGTGGGCCGCATGGCCCGCAACGAACTGGAAACAGTGCTCAACCTCGACCAGCACCTGAAGAAGCGCATCATCGGCCAGGACCACGCCCTGCAGATGATCGCCAAGCGCATCCAGACCTCCCGTGCCGGCCTCGACAACCCGAACAAGCCGATCGGCGTGTTCATGCTGGCGGGCACCTCCGGGGTGGGCAAGACCGAAACCGCCCTGGCCCTGGCCGAAGCCATGTATGGCGGTGAGCAGAACGTCATCACCATCAACATGAGCGAGTTCCAGGAAGCCCACACCGTGTCCACCCTCAAGGGCGCCCCGCCGGGCTACGTGGGTTATGGCGAAGGCGGCGTGCTCACCGAAGCGGTACGGCGCAAGCCCTACAGCGTGGTGCTGCTGGACGAGGTGGAAAAAGCCCACCCGGACGTGCACGAGATCTTCTTCCAGGTGTTCGACAAGGGCGTCATGGAAGACGGCGAAGGCCGTACGATCGACTTCAAGAACACCCTGATCCTGCTCACCACCAACGCCGGCACCGAGCTGATCGCCAACGTCTGCAAGAACCCCCAGGACGTGCCCGAGCCGGAAGAGATCGCCAAGGCCCTGCGCCAGCCATTGCTGGAGATCTTCCCACCGGCGCTGCTGGGGCGCCTGGTGACCATCCCTTACTACCCGCTGAGCGACGACATGCTCAAGGCCATTACCCGCCTGCAACTGGGGCGGATCAAGAAGCGCGTGGAAAGCACCCACAAGGTGGGTTTCGATTTCGATGACCAGGTGATCGATCTGATCGTGTCCCGTTGCACCGAGACCGAAAGCGGCGGCCGCATGATCGACACCATCCTCACCAACAGCCTGCTGCCGGACATGAGCCGCGAGTTCCTGACCCGCATGCTCGAAGGCCGTGCCCTGGCCGGGGTACGCATCAGCCAGCGCGACAATGAGCTGCACTACGACTTCAGCGAGCCGACCTGACCCCGCGCCTCTGCAGGAGCCGGCTTGCCGGCGAAGCGCCCGCCACGGTGACGAACCTGGCGCCTTCGCGAGCAAGCTCGCTCCTACCGGGGGCCGGCCAGGCACACCACGCATTCAACGAGACTGATGATGTTATTTCAGCAATCCACACGACTGGCACAGGTCAACTGCCCCCTGGGACCTGACGTCCTGCTGCTCAAGAGCATGAGTGGCGGCGAGGAACTGGGACGCCTGTTCGACTACCAGCTGCAACTGACCTCCAGCGACGCCAGCATCGACCTCAACCAGTTGCTGGGCAAGCCCATGGGCTTGAGCGTGCAGCTGGATGGCGGCGGCCAGCGCCATTTCCACGGCATCGTCGCCCGTTGCAGCCAGAACATCGACAGCGGCCAGTTCGCCAGCTATCAAGTGACGCTGCGGCCCTGGCTGTGGCTGCTGAGCCGCACCTCCGATTGCCGGATTTTCCAGAACCTGAGCATCCCGCAGATCATCAAGCAGGTGTTTCGCGACCTGGGGTTTTCCGACTTCGAAGATGCGCTGAGCCGCCCCTACCGCGAGTGGGAATACTGCGTGCAGTACCGCGAGACCAGCTTCGATTTCGTCAGCCGGTTGATGGAGCAGGAAGGCATCTACTACTTCTTCCGCCACGAAAAGGGCCGCCACGTGCTGGTGCTGGCCGACGCCTACGGTGCCCACAGCAGCGTGCCGGGCTACGCCTCGGTGCCCTACTACCCGCGGGACGAACAACAGCGCGAACGCGACCACATGTTCGACTGGCACCTGGCCCAGGAGGTGCAGCCCGGCTCTCTTGAACTCAACGACTACGACTTCCAGCGCCCCAGTGCGCGGATCGATGTGCGCTCGGCCATGCCGCGCCCGCACACCGCCGGCGACTACCCGCTGTACGACTACCCCGGCACCTACGTGCAGAGCAGCGACGGCGAGCACTATGCCCAGACCCGCATCCAAGCGCTGCAAAGCCTGCATGAGCGCATCGAGTTCAGCGGCAACGCCCGGGGTCTGGGGGTGGGCAACCTGTTCACCCTCAGTGGCTTCAGCCGCCAGGACCAGAACCGCGAATACCTGATCGTCGGCATCCGCTACTACCTGGTCCAGGAAAGCCTGGAAAGCGGCGCCGGCGGCGGTTCGGCGCAATTTGAAAGCAGCCTGACCTGCATCGACGCCCAGCAGAGCTTCCGGCCCCTGGCCAGCACCCACAAGCCCATGGTCCAGGGCCCACAGACCGCGCGGGTGGTAGGCCCGTCCGGCGAGGAAATCTGGACCGACCAGTACGGCCGGGTCAAGGTGCACTTCCACTGGGACCGCCACGACCAGTCCAACGAAAACAGCTCCTGCTGGATTCGCGTGTCCCAGGCCTGGGCCGGCAAGAACTGGGGCTCGATGCAGATTCCGCGCATCGGCCAGGAAGTCATCGTCAGCTTCCTGGAAGGCGATCCCGACCGCCCGATCATCACCGGCCGGGTGTACAACGCCGAGCAGAGCGTGCCCTACGACCTGCCGGCCAACGCCACCCAGAGCGGGATGAAGAGTCGTTCGAGCAAGGGCGGCAGCCCGGCCAACTTCAACGAAATCCGTATGGAGGACAAAAAGGGCGCGGAGCAGCTGTACATCCACGCCGAGCGCAACCAGGACATCGTGGTCGAGGTCAACGAAAGCCATTCGGTGGGCAACAATCGCAACAAGAGCATCGGCCACGACGAGTACGTGACCATCGGCAACAAGCGCACGCGGATCGTCCAGCATGTGGATGAACTGCGGGTCGGCGAGAAGAAGCTCGACAGCGTCGGCCAGAGCTATGTGATCGAGGTCGGCGAGCGCCTGCGCCTGGTGTGCGGGGCCAGCATCCTGGAGCTCAACGCCAGCGGCCAGATCAACCTGTGTGGGGTCAACATCAGTGTTCATGCCTCCAGCGACGCGCAGATCAACACCGGCGGCGTGCTGCACCTGAACAACGGCGGCGGTCCGGATACCACCACCGAGGGCCAGGGTGTACAGGGCGCCATCAGCGCCCAGGTGAAAGCCGCCTTCCCCACGGCCACAGGCCAGTAACCGGATGCTTGCACCATGACTTACCGCCTCAACGAAATGCACTTCCAACTGCCCGCCAGTGAATTGCAGGATGCCTCAATCAACATCCTCAAGTTCCCGGCACTGGGGACCTCGCTGATCGTCAGCCGCAGCCTGCTGGCCGACGGCGAGACCCTGGAAAGCAGCCTGGCCAGCCAGCTGCAGCGGCTCGAGCAACAAGTCCAGGAACTGCGCTACCAGGCACCGCAAGCGGTGCTGCTGGGCCCAGCCCGGGACATCCCCGGCCAGGAGTTGCGCAGCCAGTTCAGCAAGGGCAGCGAGCGGGTATTCCAGTACCAACTGGCCCTGGTGCTGCCCGGCACCCGGCAGATGCTCGCCATGAGCTACGTCAAGGCGCAGCAACTCGGCGACGCCGAGGCCGCCCATTGGGCACAGATCAAGAACACCCTGGTCCTGGGTTGAGCCATGTCTGACGCCTTGTGGGCCGCTCGGCTGGGCGACGGGCTGGAACACACCTCGATGATGGCCGACATCCTCGGCGGTGTGCTCGAGGTGGCGGCCAACGTGGCCATCGGCGCCCTGGCGACCATGGCGGTGGCCGCGGCAGCCGGGATCACCGTGGCCACCGGTGGCCTTGGCGCCTGCGTGCTGGGGCTGGTGGTGGGCGTGGTGGTCGGCGTGGTGATGAGCAAGACCGGGGCCGACAAGAAACTCAGCGGATTATGCGAGGACATCGGCAACGCCCTCTTCCCGCCCTCGATCCAGGCCACCATCGCCAGTGGCTCGACCAAGGTCCTGACCAACCACAAACCGGCGGCCCGCGCCGCCGGCACTGCGCCGCCGTCGCGGATCAGCGGCGACGGCGCCGAGGAAGGCGAGGCGACTGACACGCCCTCGGCGACTCCACAGGAGGACGCGGGATTCCTCGACATGGCCAAGGCGTTCTTCTCGCAGATGTGGCGCCCCACCGTGGCCTCCCCGGCTCCGGGTTCCGAGCCCAAGGACCAGGACCTGGTGACCTGCACCAAGCACCCGCCGATGCCCTTGCAGTACCTGGCCGAGGGTTCGGAAAAGGTCAGCATCGAGGGCCAGCCCGCGGTGCGCAGCGGTGATCGCAGCACCTGCGACGCCAAGGTGGTGTCCGCCGGCCCGATCTCCCCCGACGTGACCATCGGCGGCGGCTCGGTGGTGGTGCGCGAGATCCGCAGCGGCAAGACCCCGGGGGTGGGCCTGGCGGTGAGCGTGCTGATGATGCTCAAGGGCGGCAAGGGCAAATTCCTCAGCAACCTGCCGTGCATGCTGATGGCGGGGGTCAACTCCTTTGTCGTGGGCCAGGCGACCAACGCCCTGACCCGGGCCATCGCCGGCTCGCCGAACCCGGTGCACGCGGCGACCGGGGCCAAGGTGCTGGGGGACGACGAGGACCTGGATTTCGTGCTCCCCGGCCTCCTGCCCATCGACTGGCAGCGTTTCTACAACAGCCATGACCTGCGCCGCGACGGGCTGTTCGGCGCGGGCTGGAGCGTGCCCTATGAAATCAGCGTGGAGATCGACACCCACGAGGGTACCCAGCGCCTGATCTACTGCGACGAGCAGGGCCGGCGTATCGACATGGGCTGGGTTGCCCCGGGCGCTGCCGTGTTCTGCCCGGGGGAAGGGCTGAGCGTGAAGCACAACGCCGATGGGCGCTTGCTGATCGAAAGCGAAGATGGCCTGTATCGCCTGTTCGAACCGAGCCCGGCCCAACCGTCGAGGTTGCGTCTCGGCTTGCTGGGGGACCGCAATGACAACCGCATCCATATCGACTACGACGAATCGGGGCGCATCAGCGGCCTGCACGATGCACACGAACTGACTCGGATCGCGCTGACCTACAGCGCCACCTGGCCACGGCGAGTGGCGTGCATCGAGCGCCTCTACGCCGACCAACAGCGCGAGCTACTGGTGCGCTACGACTACGATGCCCAGGGTGACTTGGCCGCGGTGCACGACGCCAATGCCCAGCTGCAACGGTGCTTCGCCTACGACGCTGGCCGGCGCATGACCGAACACCGGCTGCCCACCGGCCTGCGCTGCTTCTATGAATGGGCCTGCATCGACCAGCGCGAATGGCGGGTAGTCCGGCACTGGACCGATGACGGCGCCGACTACTGCTTCGACTATGACTTGCAGGCCGGTACCACGCGCATTCGCGACGGCTTGCAGCGCACCAGCCTGCGGCGCTGGAACGCCCAGCAGCAGATCACCGAATACATCGACAACCTGGGCCTGGCCTGGCAGTTCGAGTGGAACGACGAGCGCCAGCTGCTGAGCGCCACCGATCCCCAAGGCGGCCAATACCGGTTTGGCTATGACGAGACCGGCAACCTGTGCTCGGCCACCGACCCACTGGGTCGTGCCGAGACCACCCTGTGGCTGGAGCACTGGTCGCTGCCGCTGGTGCACACCGATGCGGCAGGCAGCAGCTGGAGCTACGCGTACGACCAACGGGGCAACCGCATCCGCGAAACCGACCCCCTGGGCCAGGTCACCCAATACCGCCATGACGCCCGAGGCCTGGTCGTGGAAGTGATCGACGCCAGCGGCAAGAGCAAACACCTGCACTGGAATGACGCCGGGCAGTTGGTCAAGCATGTCGACTGCTCGGGCCTACCCACCACCTTCGGCTACGACCGTCGCGGTTGCCTGCAAGTGGTGACCAATGCCCTGGGCGAGCGCCAGACCTACGAACACGATACCAATGGCTATCTACTGCAAAGCCAACTGCCGGACGGCCGCATAGAACGCTTCCAGCGTGATGCCAGCGGCCAGTTGACCGCCTACATCGACCCCGCCGGCCATGCCACGGGCTACCAGTACAACACTCGCGGCCAGGTCCAGCAGCGTACCGACGCCCTGGGCCGGCGTGTCGGCTTCAGCTACGACAGCTACAGGCGCCTGCTGGCCCTGACCAACGAAAACGACGAGAGCTATGGCTTTTCCTGGGATGCCGGCGATCGCCTGATCGCGCAACAGAACCTGGATGGCGGCGCCCGGCGCTACGCCTATGACCCGCTGGACAACCCGACCCGTATCGAGTTCGTGCCGACACCCCACAGCGACCACCGGCTGGCAGCGGAATCAACGCCTGCGGCGCCGATCATTCATCACTTGCAGCGCGACCCGGTAGGGCGCCTGATCGCCAAGATCACCGACGACGGGGTGACCCGATACCGCTACGACCCGCTGGACCAACTGACCGCCGTAGAATTCACCGACACCCTGGGGCGCCAGCAACAGTTGGGCTTCGCCTACGATGCCCTCGGCCGCCTGCTGGAAGAACGCAGCGCAGCGGGCAGTCTTGAGCATCACTACGACGAACTCGACAACCTGATCCAGACCCGCCTGCCGGACGGCCGCCAACTGAACCGGCTGTATTACGGCAGTGGCCACCTGCACCAGATCAATCTTGACGGCCTGGTGATCAGTGATTTCGAGCGCGACCGCCTGCATCGCGAAGTGTTGCGCACCCAGGGGCAGATCAGCACCCACAGCGAATACGACCGTTGCGGTCGCTTGCGCTCGCGGGTCAGGCGCCCGGCACAAACACTCGCGGCACTGGCACCCAGCGCCCAGCGCCACTTCGAATTCGACCCCGGCGACCAGCTGATCGGGCGTACCGACCGGCACGCCAACGGCCAGGATCAACACCTGCTGGGCTATGACGCCAGTGGGCGCATCATCGCCAGCCAGGGGCATCTGCACGGGCACAATGAAACCTTCGCCTACGACGCCGCCGCCAACCTGCTCGACGGCCCGCAGGCAGGTGCTGGGCGGGTGCGCCACAACCTGCTGCTGACCTATCAGGACAAGCGCTATCGCTACGATGCTTTCGGGCGCTTGAGTGAGAAGCGCAGCGGCAAGCGAGGCGTACAGCGCTTTAGCTACGATGCCGAACACCGCCTGGTGGAAGTTCAGAACCAGGGCCCCGGCGGTGAAACCCGGGTGCAGATGAGCTACGACCCACTGGGGCGACGCATCCTTAAAAGCGTCCATGATCCGCAGGGTTATCCCCTGGGCGACACCCGCTTCACCTGGGAAGGCATGCGCCTGCTGCAAGAGCACAAGCACTCCCAGAGCAGCCTGTATATCTACAGCGACGAGAACGAATACGAGCCCCTGGCCCGCGTTGACGGCGAGGCTGGCGCGCAAAAGGTCCGTTATTACCACAATGACCTCAACGGCCAACCCGAACAGCTGACCGAAGCCCAGGGTCACAGCGTCTGGCGCGCTCGCTACCACGTCTGGGGCAACACCGTGGAAGAGGTGCGCGAGCCCTACTACATCGAGGAACAGAACCTCAGGTTCCAAGGTCAGTACCTGGACCGGGAAACCGGCCTGCACTACAACACCCTGCGCTATTACGACCCCGACATCGGACGCTTCACCACCCCGGATCCAATTGGCCTGGGCGGTGGCATCAATGCCTATACCTACGCCGACAACCCTTTCGGCTGGATCGACCCGCTGGGCCTGGCACCTTGCGGCGCCGGCGGCAAAGTCCATGGCAACAGCAACTCGAGCACCAAGCCCAACCACGTGTATGTGATCGTCGATACCCGTACAGGGAAGATGATGAAACCGGGGATCAGCGGCCAGCCCCTGAACAAGAACGGCAGCTCCCCCCGGGCGAACACCCAGCTGGCCGCACTCAACAAACCCGTGCCGGGACGTTACAAGGCGGTGATCGTGGAGAAGAACAAGACCCGGGTCCAGGCCAAGGCCACCGAGCAGAAAATCACCGACAAATATGGTGCCCGCAACAGCGGTAAATCGCCCTCGAGCATCCACAAGAGGCCGGTGACGCAAGTTGACACTCGAGATGGCTACACGAAACTATACGGCACGCCAGACAACCGCTAGAACGCACAGCGAACACCCCATGACACTCAACATGCTGACCCTTCAAGAAAGTGATGCGGCCCCACGCACGGTAGGCACCCGCCTTCGCCAACTGAGCCACCCCCTCACTGAAATCTTCATGGCCTTGCTGCCGAAAATCGACGTCAACGGCAGCAGCAAGGTAACCATAGCGCTGGGACCGCAAGGAGATGAAGAGGCGTTCGACAACGTTCTGGGCGTCACCTGCGTGTTCATCGAGGATTTCGACTTCAAGCACTTCCTGGCCCAGGACCCTGCCACGCAGAACAGCCAGTTGCTGGAGCTGCTGCGACAGAACCTGATCGCGATTGCCACCCGCAAAGGCGAGAATGCACAAGCGGTCGACGCGATCAACGCCACCGCCGACGCCGTCGCTCAGGCCCAGTTCCAGTTGACCCTGCCGATCAAGAAATTGAGCAAAAGCAGCAAGGACCGAAAAACCCGCTTCGACATTTTCCGACGCCTTGATTCAACCGTCGGCGAAGCCTGGTACTGCGAGGTCACCCGGCCCGGCGCAGAGGCGGCGGAAAAGATCTGCATGAACGATCTGCCCGGGCTGATCGACCGCCGCGATTTCTTCAAGACGGCCGAAGTGACCGACAGCGGTTACAGCGTCAAGAACCGCTTTGGCAAGGTGGTTTTCCAGGCCCCGCTGGCCTGAGCCGGCGGCGCTGACGAGCCGGGCTTGAGCTCAGATCGCCGTGCCGCGATTATTGCCCGGCTTCATCATCAGCAATTGATCCAGCTCGCGCTTCCTGGCGCGGGTGACAAACTCCAGCGCCGCTTGCAGGTCCTGCTCAAACAACTCGAAGGTGGCCCGATCGATGGCGTAGTACTCCTCGTAGTCGACCATGCCGTTGCTGACCGGGAAGGAGACGTAGTACTGGCCGGAGACTTCCTCGATGCCCATCGAGAACATCTCTTCACGGTTTACAAACAGATCGTTGAATTTCATGTCGGTCCTTAGAATTTGAGTATTTTCCAATCCAGGTCACTGGTCTTGACCCCGCCGGCATCGATCACCGCTTCACTGGTGCCCTTGGGCAGCTTGCCGCCGGGGATCCAGAAATCGTTGGCCCCGGCCTCATTGCCCGAAGGAATGCGCAGGCCCATGTCCTTGGGTGCGGGAAGGTCGATACGCACCAACTCGCCGGTCTCGAGGAATTTTTCCGGAAGGCCCAGGGCCTCCTCCAGCGCGCGGTTATTGCCCTTGGTGCGGGCCAGGAGCTGGTCAACCTCATGCTTGGGCATTATGAACGAAGTGCCATCCCTCTGAGCGATGCCGTACTTGTCCAGGTTACCTTTGGGCATCAATCGCGAGGCGCCCTTGTCGAACTGCGCCAGGTGCCGGGACATGTATTGCGGGGTCAGGTATTCCGACGGGTCCGGGCGCGAGCCCTTGGGAATGCCGAGGATGTCGGCCTCGCTGAAGCCCGGCTTGAACTTGGGCGGCTCGATTCTCTTGGCCATCTTCGGCCCCAGGCCCAGCATCGCCATGCCGGCCATGCCCTGGAGCAGGTCGCGATAACCCGGGCCGAGGCGATCGCCCAGTTGCCCGAGCAACTCCATGCCGCCCATCATCGCTCCGCCGATGGCAACGGCCCCGGCAAAGGCGGCAAAACCGGCCATGGCCGCCATCACCAGTGCAGCGCCTGCCGCGGCGATCCCCAGGGCCTCGAGCCCGGTGTGCATCCAGCCTTCGATATCCAGCACGAAGGCCACTTGCACCGTGGGGCCGCCGATGAAGGTGTTGTGGCTGCCGGTCTTGATATGGGCGCCGCAGACCATCTTGCTCTGCAACCGCGCAGCCGGCTTGCCGTTGATGGTGACCTTGGCGCTGCCCTCGGCGATCAGCACCGGGAATGGCCAGATCGGGTGGTTCAGCGGCAGGCCGCTGCACGAGGACGAGCTGTCCTGCCCTGCGCGCATGCCATTGCGCAGGTTGATATAGACGTTGAAGCTGCCCTCCACCAACACCCCCGTGCCGGGTTCGGGCAGGTTGAAGATGGTGCTCAGGCCCTTGGCGATCTGGAACATCGACAGGCCGCCCGCGGCCACCGAGCCCGCGATGATGGCGATTGCCACCCCACCGGTGGCCACCGTCGCGGCCACCACGGCGGCCCCGATCAGGGCGCCGACAACGGCCCCGGCCACCATCGCCGCGACACCAAAACCATGGGCGATCTCATCCCCCAGACGCGCTGCTGCCAACATATCCATGACGGGTCACTCAGCCGCGATGATCAGGCTACCGGGGGCTGAGGCACGAGGCTTTGCATGGCCTGCTTCCAGGCCGGCTCGTGGTGCACCAGATCATTGACCGTGGTGGTCAGGGTGGTAATCAGCACCGCCGGCTTACGCTCGATGAACACCTGGCGCAGCATCAGCTCGCGGCCTTCGCGTTTCCAGCTGTAGTCCAGCAGTACCGCGGCGTGGCCGTGCATGTCGAAGTCCCAGCGCTTGAGCAGGTTGAAGCCCGGCAGTTGCTGCTCGGCGCTGCTCAGTTGGGTGGCCACATAGTCGGCGAAGGGGGCATCGCCCTGGCTCGGGTCACGGCTGATGACGAAGCTGGCTTCCTGGGCACCGCCCACGGCCGGCAGCTTGAAGATGTTGATGCTCTGATCCTGCCAGGTGTCGGGGATATCGAGGTCGGCTTCTTGAATGCGGTAAGAGGACAAGAGGTTCGCGTTCCATGCAAAAAGGGGGAAATCGGACAGCGGCAAATCTTCAAGCAATGCCCGGCAACAATCAAGGAACCTGTCGGCAACTCTGTGTAAAGAAAGCCGCGTTTCCCGGCGTGCCGCTACGTGCTCGAACGCGCCAGGCCGGGGCTCAGCGCGCCTTGAGGCAGGAGGCGTAGGCTCGGGCGAAACGAGGGTCGAACTTGAGCGCCTGGGGCTCTTCGGGATCGATGCTGACGTTCCACAGCGCCTGCTCTGGCACGTCGTAACGAACCCAGCCAATGATGCCGCTGCCGGAGGTTTCATAGAACAGCTGCAGGCTCAGTTGCTCGCCATCATCGCGGTCGATCAGCAGCTTGAGCCGCTCCGGGGTGGTGAAGTCGCGGTAGGGAAAATCGCTGCTCCTGACCATCTCGGTGAGGTAGCCGTAGCAACCCTGGCCGGGAGCCGGTTCGTCGGCGTGGGCCGGTACAGCGATGCAGCCCATCAGCAAGCCCAGGCCCGCCAGGTTCAAGTTCCGCATGATTGCCCCTTGAGGGTCAGGGTTTCGACCTGATCGTTCATCTCGATCTTTGCCAGCACCTGGCGGTCGTGGGATTCCTGGTATTCGCTGAAATTGTTGCGCTTGAGGATGTCCAGGGTGACCCGGATAGCGGCACCGGCACTCTGGTATTCGCTGCGCTGGGGACTCTGGGCGGCACCGGTGAGCTCCACCAGCTTGCCGCCGGTCTTGAGGTAGAGGTAGCGCTCGTCCACCTCCACCAGCAGCCGTGGGGCCTTGGGCGCTACGCTGTAGTCCTCGTGGGCCAGGGAGTAGCCGCAAAGCCAGGCGCCGGAACTCTCGTACTTCTGGCTGTGGAACCAGGCCAGGGCCTCGCGGTAGCCGATCTGCTCGAGCCGCGAGTCGTTGCCGGCAGCGGCCGAGGACAAGCCAAGGCTGAACAGGCAGCCCACTATCAGGGCAGCTGTACCGGAGCGTCCCAGGCCGTGCAGCAGTGCTGCCCATGAAAGGGGTCTGTCAGTGGGGCGGGTCATCCTTGGCCTTTGGATCAAACATCTAACGATCGCGCATCCTAGCCACGCCAAAGCGGCTTCGCAAGAACATCTGCGGGCAAATGGCAGGCAAAAAAATAGGCACCCGATGCGCTCGGCGTGCCTATTTTCCCCTGCGTGCCCCCGCTCACGGGAGCCCGCTCAATGCTTATGGGTTGACGCTGTCTTTCAGCGACTTGCCCGGTTTGAATGCCACGGTGTTGCTGGCCTTGATCTTCACCGGCTCGCCGGTTTGCGGGTTCTTGCCGGTGCGGGCACCACGGTGACGCTGCAGGAAGGTCCCGAAGCCAACGAGGGTGACGCTGTCCTTGCGATGCAGGGCCCCGGTGATTTCTTCGAGAATGGCGTTGAGCACACGATTGGCCTGCTCTTTGGTCAGGTCCGCTTTTTCAGCAATGGCTGCGGCGAGTTCTGGTTTACGCATAGTGTGAAGCCTCTTTGACGGTTTTTTGTTGTTATGTCCGTGCTGTTCACGGGAACAGCGCCCAAGGCGCCGCAGGCTCTACGCTGCGGCAGACGGGTGTGAGGATGGCACGCGCTTGAGAGTGGCGCCAGTCTCCCCGCGACCTTTGTGAGGGCTAGAACCGGTTTATTCCGACAGAACGACCGGTATTTAAGCCAGCAGGGCCGGAAGTTCCTTGTTCAGGGCCAGTTTCTCCATCACCGCCGCCCCGGTCAGGGCATAGCCCAGCAGCTGCCCGCTGGCATCGCGGCACAGAACCTTGATGTCGGCCCCCTGCCCTTCGGTGCTCCAGACGCCCTCGGCACCCCGCGGCGGCGGCGAGACCACCAGCGGGCAGACCGGGGTCTTCACGGTGATCGGCATCGGCCCGTAGCTGACCGCCGTCGGCTTGCCGGCCAGGGTCTGCGCCAGGGCCCGGGCGCAGCTCATCAGCGGCATCACGTACAGCAGGTTGAGGCCATCCACCTCGGCGCAATCGCCCAGGGCATAGATGTTGGCGTGGGAGGTCTTCAGCTCGCGGTCCACCACCACGCCGCGATTGACCATCAACCCCGCGGCGGCGGCCAGATCGATGCGCGGGCGCAGGCCGATGGCCGAGACCACCAGGTCGCAGGCAATCACCTGGCCATCGGACAGGTGTGCCTCCAGGCCATCGGCGCTGCGCTGCAGGCGGTTGAGCACCGGCCCCAGGTGGAACCGCGCACCGAGGCTTTCCAGGCCGGCCTGGACTGCCGCGGCGGCGGCCGGGTGCAACAGGGTCGGCATCACCTGCTCGCAGGGTGCGACCAGGTCCACTTCATAGCCGCCCAGGATCAGGTCGTTGGCAAACTCGCAGCCAATCAGGCCGGCCCCCAGCAGCAGCACCCGGCGCTTGCCGGCCGCCGCGGCCCGAAAGCGCGCGTAGTCCTCCAGGTCGTTGATGGGAAACACCAGCTCGCTGGCGTCGCCCTGCACTGGCACGCGCACGGTTTCCGCGCCCCAGGCCAGGATCAGGTCGCGGTAGGCCACGGCCTCCTCGCCAATCCACAGGCGCTTGTGCCCCGGGTCGATACCGCTGATGCGGGTGTGGGTGCGCACCTCGGCATTGAGCTGCTCGGCCATGGTGCCGGGCTCGGCCATGCTCAGGCCGTCGGCGTCCTTGTTCTTGCCAAAACCGGTGGAGAGCATCGGCTTGGAGTAGGAACGGCCGTCATCGGCGGTGATCAGCAACAGCGGCGTCTGGCCGTCGAGCTTGCGAAATTCCCGGGCCAGGTTGTAACCCGCCAGGCCTGTCCCCACGATCACTACCGGTGCGCTCATTCCCTGCTCCTTGTTATTGGTCATTGAATCCACAAAATTCGATCAAGCGATTTCGATCATCTCGAAATCCATCTTGCCTACGCCGCAGTCCGGGCACAGCCAGTCTTCGGGTACATCTTCCCAACGGGTACCCGGCAAAATACCGTCGTCCGGCCAGCCTTCCGCTTCGTTGTAAATCAGGCCGCAGACCACACATTGCCACTTTTTCATTGATGCATTTCCTCGGGAATTCAGGCTTTGCCGGTGGGGCGGTCGATGGGTCGACTCTGGGAGCCCTGCTGCTCAGCGCCCGGCACTGGGGTTTTTTACTGATCAGTACCGGCAGATGCAAGCACGTTCGTGCCGCCGGACGTCCTGGATCAATCAAAACAGCCGGTGCCATGCTAAGCTCGCCGCCTCATTTGCTGCCAATACTGACCCACTGTGCCGCACTCAATGCCCCCCGCGCCGGCCCCGAGCTGGCTGGCGCAAAGCCGTCTGTCCCCTTTCCCCGGGACGCTCGTCGCGAACTGGCTGTTCGATGAAGGGTCGCTGACCCGACGCCTGTCCCGGCTTTCCCACGACGCCTTCAGCGTCACGCCGCTGGTGGAAGGGTGGCAGGCCCTGCGCAACGATGAATGCGCCGCCCTGGGGCTGCCCGAGCAGAGCGAAGGCTGGGTTCGCGAGGTCTACCTGCGCGGCCACGGTGAGGCCTGGGTGTTTGCCCGCAGCGTCGCCGCCCGCAGCGCCTTGCTCGATGGCGGCTTGAATATCGACGAACTGGGCAGCCGCTCCCTGGGCGAGCTGCTGTTCTGCGACGAAGCCTTTACCCGCCGCCCCATCGAAGTCTGCCGCTATCCACAGCAGTGGCTGCCGGCGGCCGTCTGCACCAGCGGCCTGTGGGGCCGTCGCTCGCGCTTCGACCGCGGGCCGCTGAGCCTGCTGGTGGCCGAAGTCTTCCTGCCCAGCCTATGGACCGCCATTGATGCCCGACCGGAGGCCTGCTGATGTACCTGCGCCTGCTCAAATCCCTGAACCGCCTGCATCCACGGGCCTGGGACTTCCTGCAACTGACCCGCATGGACAAGCCGATCGGCATCTACCTGTTGCTCTGGCCAACCCTGGTGGCACTGTGGATCGCCGCCGAGGGCAAACCTTCCCTCAGCCACGTACTGATCTTCACCTTCGGCGTAGTGCTGACCCGGGCCGGCGGCTGCGCGATCAACGACTTCGCCGACCGCAAGGTCGACGGCCAGGTCAAGCGCACCGACCAGCGCCCACTGGCCACCGGCAAGGTCAGCGCCAAGGAGGCCCTGGTACTGTTCGCCGGGCTCATGGGCACAGCCTTCCTGCTGGTGCTGTGCACCAACGCCACCACGGTCTGGCTGTCGTTCGGCGCCCTGGCCCTGGCCGCCTGCTACCCCTTCATGAAGCGCTACACCTACTACCCGCAGGTGGTGCTGGGGGCCGCCTACTCCTGGGGCATCCTGATGACCTTCACCGCGCAGAACGGTGAACTGCCGGCCACGGCCTGGCTGCTGTACATCGCCAACCTGCTGTGGACCGTGGGCTACGACACCTACTACGCCATGACCGACCGCGACGACGACCTGAAGATCGGAGTCAAGTCCACGGCGATCCTGTTCGGCGATGCCGACCGGGTGATCATTCTCACCCTGCAGGGCCTGTCCCTGGGCTGCCTGCTGTTGGCCGGGGCGCGGTTCAATCTGGGGGGCTGGTTCCACCTGGGGCTGGCAGTGGCGGCGGCGTGTTTCGCCTGGGAGTTCTGGTACACCCGGGACCGCGACCGGCTGAAGTGCTTCAAGGCTTTCCTGCACAACCACTGGGCGGGGCTGGCGATCTTTATCGGCGTGGTCCTGGACTACGCAGGGCGCTGAGCCAGGCCGAGCTCCGTGAGGGGTTCCCCGCAGCCGCGCCGCGGCTACGGGGCAGGCGCAGGTCAGTCGGACTTGGCGACCTTCCAGGCGCCGTCCATCTTGCCCTCACCGGTCATGTCGCCGGCTTTCTTGTCCATCACGAATCCGTACAGCGGCTTGCCGTCATAGGCCCATTGCATCTTGCCGTCGTCGCGCTTGATCACGCTCCACTTGCCCATCGCCTTGTCGCTGCCTTCGGCCATCAATGGCGGCCAGTTGGTCGCACACTTGTCGTTGCACATGGACTTGCCATCAGCGTCCTTGGCAAAGGTGTAGAGGGTCATGCCCTTGTGATCCACCAGCATGCCGTCCTTGCTCATTGCCGGCTCCGCGGCCAGGGCGAACGTCGGCAGGGCCAGGGCGGCACCCACCAGCAGAACCTTCAGAGATTGCTTGAACAGAGTCATGGAAACCTTCTTTTGTGGTTGTCAGGAATCGGACTCAAAGCTTAGTCGACGAAGCTGCAGCACGCTGCGCGACCTGAAATACTGTCACACGACTGCAATAATTCCGTTATCTAATGCGGCGCAAGACAGTTAAATGACAAGAGGTTCAAGCATGGTTGGCAGAAGCATTCTGATCGTTGACGACGAAGCGCCTATTCGCGAAATGATCGCCGTTGCGTTGGAAATGGCCGGCTATGACTGCATGGAGGCAGAGAACTCGCAGCAAGCCCATGCCATCATCGTCGATCGCAAGCCGGACCTGATCCTGCTGGACTGGATGCTGCCCGGCACCTCAGGCATCGAGCTGGCCCGGCGCCTCAAGCGCGACGAGCTGACCGGGGACATCCCGATCATCATGCTCACCGCCAAGGGCGAAGAGGACAACAAGATCCAGGGCCTGGAAGTCGGCGCCGACGACTACATCACCAAGCCGTTCTCCCCCCGCGAACTGGTGGCCCGCCTCAAGGCCGTACTGCGCCGCGCCGGTCCGTCCGATGGCGAAGCACCGATCGAAGTCGGCGGCCTGCTGCTGGACCCCATCAGCCACCGGGTGACCATCGACGGCAAGCCGGCGGAAATGGGCCCGACCGAATACCGCCTGCTGCAGTTCTTCATGACCCACCAAGAACGCGCCTACACCCGCGGCCAGCTGCTGGACCAGGTCTGGGGCGGCAATGTGTACGTCGAGGAGCGCACCGTGGATGTGCACATCCGCCGGCTGCGCAAGGCCCTGGGTGATGCCTACGAAAATCTGGTACAAACCGTGCGCGGCACCGGCTATCGTTTTTCCACCAAGGCCTAACAACAGCTGCAAGCGGTATGTCACAAGCGGCAAATCGATAACCGACCGCCTCTGGACTTGCAGCTTGCGGCTTACAGCATGGAGCTGCTCCTCAAAGTGAATCAAAACTGGCATGGCACCCTGATTCGCCACATGCTGCTGTTGGTCACCGCCTGCCTGCTGGTGGGCCTGATCAGTGGCTACTACGGCTGGAGCCTGGCCGCCGGGCTGGGTCTCTACCTGGCCTGGACCCTCAAGCAACTGCTGCGTCTGCACGAATGGCTGCGCCTGCACCAGCCCGATGAAGCCCCACCCGACGGCTATGGCCTGTGGGGCGAGGTGTTCGACAGCATCTATCACCTGCAACGTCGCGACCAGCGAGTGCGTGGGCGCCTGCAGGCGGTGATCGATCGGGTCCAGGAATCCACCGCCGCCTTGAAAGACGCGGTGATCATGCTCGACAGCGATGGCAACCTGGAGTGGTGGAACCGCGCCGCCGAGACCCTGCTGGGCCTCAAGACCCCACAAGACAGCGGCCAGCCGGTGACCAACCTGGTGCGCCACCCGCGCTTCAAGGAATACTTCGAACAGGACAGCTACGCCGAGCCGCTGGAGATCCCCTCCCCGGCCAACGACCGCGTGCGCATCCAGCTGTACATCACCCGCTATGGCAACAACGAGCACCTGATGCTGGTGCGCGACGTGACCCGCATCCACCAGCTGGAGCAGATGCGCAAGGACTTCATCGCCAACGTGTCCCACGAGCTGCGTACCCCGCTGACAGTGATCTGCGGCTATCTGGAGACCCTGCTGGATAACGTCGAGGAAGTGAACCCGCGCTGGAACCGCGCCCTGCAGCAGATGCAGCAGCAAGGCGGGCGCATGCAGACCCTGCTTAACGACCTTCTGCTGCTGGCCAAGCTGGAGGCCACCGACTACCCCTCGGACAACCAGCCGGTGCCCATCGACGCACTGCTGCAATCGATCAAGAGCGACGCCCAGGCGCTGTCCGGGGAGCGCAACCAGCACATCACCCTGGAAGCCGACGCCTCGGTGCAGCTCAAGGGCAGTGAGGCAGAGCTGCGCAGCGCCTTCTCCAACCTGGTGTTCAATGCAGTGAAATACACCCCCGCCGAAGGCAATATCCGCATTCGCTGGTGGGGCGACGAGCACGGCGCGCACCTGAGCGTGCAGGACTCGGGGATCGGCATCGACAACAAGCACCTGCCGCGCCTCACCGAACGCTTCTACCGGGTGGACTCCAGCCGCAACTCCAACACCGGCGGCACCGGCCTGGGCCTGGCCATCGTCAAGCACGTGCTGCTGCGCCACCGGGCCCGCCTGGAGATCAGCAGCGTGCTGGGCCACGGCAGTACCTTCACCTGCCATTTCGCACCGGCCCAGGTGAAAAAAAACCGCGCCAGCAGCCTCACCGACCAGCGCTGACAGCGCTCTGCACGGGGTTGCGGAGGTCTGGCAACAGGCCGTAAACGTCGACAACCCCTAGGCAATCGCCCTGTCAGCCGCTACATTGCGTGACTTGTGCCTGCCTTTCAGGCACTGCATTTCCTTCTTTTTCGAACACACGGAACCCGCAAAACTCCATCATGGACCCTTCCCCTGGTTTTACCCTCGCGTCTCTGTTCGCCGACTTCGGCATGATTCTTTTTGCTCTGATCCTGGTATTGCTCAACGGCTTTTTCGTTGCCGCCGAGTTCGCCATGGTCAAGCTGCGCTCGACCCGGGTCGAGGCCATCGCCCACAAGAACGGCTGGCGCGGGCAGATCCTGCGCACCGTGCATAACCAGCTCGATGCCTACCTCTCGGCCTGCCAGCTGGGCATCACCCTGGCCTCCCTGGGCCTGGGCTGGGTCGGTGAGCCGGCCTTCGCCCACCTGCTGGAACCGCTCTTGGGCGCAATCGGCGTGAGCTCTCCGGAAGTGATCCGCGGGGTGTCGTTCTTCACCGCGTTCTTCATCATTTCCTATCTGCACATCGTGGTCGGCGAGCTGGCGCCCAAGTCCTGGGCGATCCGCAAGCCCGAGCTGCTGTCGCTGTGGACGGCGGTGCCGCTGTACCTGTTCTACTGGCTGATGTACCCGGCGATCTACCTGCTCAACGCCAGCGCCAACACCATCCTGCGCATCGCCGGCCAGGGCGAGCCCGGCCCGCACCACGAACACCATTACAGCCGCGAGGAACTCAAGCTGATCCTGCACTCCAGCCGTGGCCAGGACCCCAGTGACCAGGGCATGCGCGTACTGGCCTCGGCGGTAGAAATGGGCGAGCTGGAAGTGGTGGACTGGGCAAACTCCCGGGAAGACCTGATCAGCGTCGAATACAACGCGCCGCTCAAGGAGATCCTCGCCCTGTTCCGTCGCCACAAGTTCAGCCGCTACCCGGTCTACGACAGCGAGCGCAACGAATTCGTCGGCTTGCTGCACATCAAGGACCTGCTGCTGGAACTGGCGGCCCTGGATCACATTCCCGAGTCGTTCAACCTGGCCGAGCTGACCCGTCCGCTGGAGCGCGTCTCGCGCCACCTGCCGCTGTCGCAGTTGCTGGAGCAGTTCCGCAAGGGCGGTTCGCACTTCGCCCTGGTGGAAGAAGCCGACGGCAAGGTGATCGGCTACCTGACCATGGAAGACGTGCTGGAAGTGCTGGTGGGTGACATCCAGGACGAACACCGCAAGACCGAGCGCGGCATCCTCGCCTACCAGCCCGGCAAGCTGCTGGTGCGTGGTGACACGCCGCTGTTCAAGGTCGAACGCCTGCTGGGCATCGACCTGGACCATATCGAGGCCGAAACCCTCGCCGGCCTGGTCTACGAGACCCTGAAACGGGTGCCGGAAGAGGAAGAGGTGCTGGAAGTCGAAGGCCTGCGCATCATCATCAAGAAGATGAAGGGGCCGAAGATCATCCTGGCCAAGGTCCTGATGCTCGACTGAACACACCCTGCCGGCAGCCGCCCCGAGCGCCCCCTGCCGGCAAAGCCATGCAACCCCGCTGATGCAGCCCACGGCGCCTGGCCCGGCCTGAAAACCGCGCTACGCGCCGCTCGCGGCTGGCGACGCGGCGGCGGGCAGCAACGCTGCCAGAGTCCCGATCCCCGTCAGCAGGCCTCGACACCCGCTCCTGTTCACTGCTTGCCCAAGGCGAAGTTCGGCAGGCTGCCCACCGGCTGGTTGAACTGATACGGGATCGACACCAACCCCAGCCCGGTATTGCGCTGCACCACAAAATGCAGGTGCGGCCCGCTGCTGTTGCCCGTATTGCCCGACAACCCCAGGGCACTGCCCACCACCACTCGCTGCCCCTCACGCACGCTCACCGACCCTTGCTTGAGGTGCAGGTACACGCCCATGGTGCCGTCCTCGTGCAGCACCCGGACAAAGTTGCCCGCCGGGTTGTTGCCTCGCCCGCTCTGGGCGTTTTCAGTCTTCACCACGGTGCCGCTTCGAGCGGCGATGATCGGCGTGCCCTCAGGCATGGCGATATCCATGGCATAACGGCTCTTGGGGCTGAAATGGCTGTACTGGCCATTGGCGCCCTGAGTCAGGCGGAACGGCCCGCCACGCCAGGGCAGCGGATAGCGATAGGCCTGGGCGGCCCCTGCAGGGTCGCCCAGGGAATAACGGAACCTGGGGGCATAGCTGAAGGGCTGATCGCCGCGGGTCGCCGTGAGCAGCGCCAGGCGCAGTCTGCTGCGGGCCGGCAGAACCCGGCGGATCGGCTGCCCAGGCGCACCGCTGACATTGTTCAGCCCGGCAAAGCCCAGCTCGATCTCCACCGGCGCATACAGGTCATTGCGCACATAGACGCTGTCCACACCCCTGCCCTTCTGGATATCCAGGCGCACCTGGCGCTCCAGGTGCTCGACCATGCGATCGCGGAACACGAACTCCCGCGCTCCCGGCGAAGGCCGGTCGCTGTAGGACACCACACCGTTGGCGTCGGTGGACTTGTAGATAGTCATGGCCGCCAGCGAGGTGGCGACCAATGACAGTCCACAGAAAAACAGCAGGCGCACAAACATTCAGTAGCTTCTTGGCAGGGGGTGAAATCAAGCTAACAGCCTGATATGGAGCTTGTATGAATCAGGCCGGCGCCAGGGGTTCCGGACCTGGCCCTTCAAAGCTGATCTCCAGTCCGAGGTGGGCGGCTTCGGACAGGTTGACCAGCGCGTCGAGGGAAAACTTGTTGATCTTACCGCTAAGCACATCGTTGAGCCGCGGCTGAGTGATATTGAGGCGCTTGGCCGCTTCCTTCTGCGAAACGCCCCAGGCCTGCACGGTCTTGCCCAGTTCCAGCATCAGCCTGGCCCGCAGGCGCATGTTGGCTGCTTCCTGGGGGGTCGCCTCAAGGGCATCCCAGACACTGGCGAACCGCTGTGTCACGAGTGAGTCAGTCATAGTGTGAACCTGTTTCCTGAAATCTGGCGCGAGCCAGCTCGATATCCCGCGCTTCGGTCTTGCGGGTAGTCTTGCGCACCGCATGCAGCACATAGATCGCCGCCGCTCGCCTGACCACATAAAACACCCGAAACGCCCCTGAGTCCTCATTGATGCGGATCTCGAATACCCCCGGCCCGATGGTTTTCACTGATCGGCAGTCATAGGGCTGCTCGCCCTGCTGCAACAGATCCAGTTGATAACCTGCCGCCCTGCGAGCCTCCAGGGGGAACGCCCTGAGATCCCGGAGCGCGCTCCCGACAAACACCACATCCTTGTGCCTTGGCATTGAACTTCTCCTGTGACTGACCAGGAGGAAGGCTAATCAAGACCGTCCAGACAAACCGCGCCGGGTTGTTTCAAGGCGTGGCCGAAGGTGATGAATGAGGTGAAGCACCCCCTGCAATTTATATCTAAATAGATATAAAGCAAGCCTAAGGAAATCAATCGGACGTACGGCGCCAACAGCCGGGCGCGGCGCCCAAGACCTTGCCGCTGGCGGCTTCCGGTCCTTGCTAACGCTTGTCCGTCGAGCGCTGCGGGGCTTGGGTAATGCGCCGCTGACCGCGCTCATTTCTGCGCCAGGGCGGCCGGCAGGAAAGTGTTTTCAGCAGGTTTCCGGCCGCACCCTCATGGGCATCGGCAAGTCGGCGCGTAGCGTTCAGGGTGATCGGCAGGACCCAGGGCCTGCCGGGGTGGATTCTGGTCACGGCCAATGGAGCAATGATTCACGGCACACCTTGGCAAGCGTGCCATGACCCAGGGCCTTGAGGGGACCGGATGGCCCGAGCGCCAACGGCCTAGATCGGCCTGATGGCCCCTGGCATGACAGGGACCACTTCCAAGCCGCGCCCCTGCGCAGCGACGAAGCACTCTTGCGAGCCCCAGGCTCCGGTTCAGCCATCAGGGCAAGGAAAGCCTCAAGCCCCTGGAACGAAGTGCTTCTGCGCCGTGCCGCGAGCGATCAGCCGCGAGATGTAGTCCAGTTTCTGCGCATCCTGATCGACAAAGCGGAACGTCAGTTGCAGCCACTCGCTGTCGGGCTTGGGCTCGAAGGCCACCACCGCATGCAGGTAGCCGTTCAACCGCGCCACTTCGGCGTTGTCGCCCTGCTCCAGGTCCAGCACCGCGCTCTCCAGCACCTGCGGCAGGTTCTCGCTGCGTTTGACCACCAACAGCGCCTCCTTGATGCTCAAGGCCTTGATCACGCACTGCTGATTGCCACTCGACAGGCGCAGTTGGCCCTGGCCACGACCGCCACCGGCGGCCGCTGCAGGAGCCGCTGCCTTGACCGGTGGGCTGTTGAGCAGGCCACGGGCCGGAGCCGCGGCGCTGGGGGCCGGGGCCGGGGCTGGAGCCGCTGCCGGCTTGGCAAACGGGTTGGCGGCGGGCGGGGTGCCGACCACCGTTGCCTTGCCGCCGGTCAGGGCATTGAGGGAGTCATTGCCGAAGGCCGAATTCATCTTGGTCGGCGCGCTGTTCATCAGGGTGTCGAGCTTGCCGACCTTGTTCAGCGCCTGCTTGACCTTGGTCAGCAGCTGCTCGTTGGTGAAGGGCTTGCTGACATAACCGGACACCCCGGCCTGGATCGCCTGCACCACGTTTTCCTTGTCGCCCCGGCTGGTGACCATGACGAACGGCATGGTTTTCAGGGCCTCTTGCCCGCGGCACCAGGTCAGCAGTTCGAGGCCGGACATTTCCGGCATTTCCCAGTCGCACAGGACCAGGTCGAACGCTTCCCGGGCCAGCATCGCCTGGGCCTTCTTGCCATTGATTGCGTCTTCGATCTTGATGCCAGGGAAGTAGTTGCGCAGGCACTTCTTCACCAGGTCACGAATGAACGAAGCGTCATCCACCACCAACACACTTACCTTACTCATCGACCACCCCTTTAAAAATCCCGGCAAGCATAACGCTGGCTGATGGCACTTTGCCAAAACTCTTCAGTCACGCCGGGACTTTTCGTTCGCGGGTGCTGCTTTTCGAATTCGAGGAGCACAAACAAAAACGCCCGACCAAAAGGCCGGGCGCTCTTCTCGGGCACTCTTACTTATCGTCAGCTTGATCCGGAACATTAGCGGATTCGCCACTTGTGCCTTCAACTTCTTCCTTCATGCGCTTGAGCCCCAGATGGCGCACGTCGGTACCGCGCACCAGGTAAATCACCAGCTCGGAAATATTGCGCGCGTGGTCGCCGATCCGCTCCAGCGAGCGCAGCACCCAGATAATGCTCAGAACCCGCGAGATAGAGCGTGGGTCTTCCATCATGTAGGTGGCCAGCTCACGCAGTGCAGTCTTGTATTCGCGGTCGATGATCTTGTCGTACTGGGCCACGGAAAGTGCCAGGTCGGCATCGAAGCGGGCAAAAGCGTCCAGAGCGTCACGCACCATGTTGCGCACCTGATCGCCAATATGCCGCACTTCCACGTAGCCACGCGGTGCCTCGCCCTCTTCACAGAGCTGGATGGCCCGGCGGGCGATCTTGGTGGCTTCGTCGCCGATGCGCTCCAGGTCGATCACCGACTTGGAGATGCTGATGATCAACCGCAGGTCGGACGCCGCCGGCTGACGACGGGCGAGAATGCGCAGGCATTCCTCGTCGATGTTGCGCTCCATCTGGTTGATCTGGTCATCGATCTCGCGCACCTGCTGGGCCAGCCCGGAGTCGGCCTCGATCAGCGCGGTGACCGCGTCATTGACCTGTTTCTCCACCAATCCGCCCATGGCCAGCAGGTGGCTGCGCACTTCCTCAAGCTCGGCGTTGAACTGAGCGGAAATGTGATGGGTTAAACCTTCCTTCGATATCATGGTTTGCTCCGCAAAAGCTGTGAGCTGCAAGCTACAAGCTGCAAGCTATCTATGTCGTTACCCTGAACCGCTCTCACTTGCCGCTTGAAGCTTGCGGCTTGCAGCCGCTTTCTAGCCATAGCGGCCGGTGATGTAGTCTTCGGTCTGCTTCTTGGCCGGGTTGGTGAACAGGGTATCGGTGTCGCCGAACTCCACCAGTTTGCCCATGTACATGAACGCCGTGTAGTCGGACACCCGGGCAGCCTGTTGCATGTTGTGGGTGACGATGACGATGGTGAACTTGGACTTGAGCTCGTAGATCAGCTCTTCGACCTTCAGGGTCGAGATCGGGTCCAGGGCCGAGCAGGGTTCATCCAGCAGCAGCACCTCAGGCTCCACGGCGATGGTCCGGGCAATCACCAGACGCTGTTGCTGACCGCCGGACAGGCCCAGGGCCGAGTCATGCAGGCGGTCCTTGACTTCATCCCACAGCGCCGCGCCCTTGAGCGCCCATTCCACGGCCTCGTCGAGCACGCGCTTCTTGTTGATGCCCTGGATGCGCAAGCCGTAGACCACGTTTTCATAGATGGTCTTGGGGAACGGGTTGGGCTTCTGGAACACCATGCCGACCCGGCGACGCAGCTCGGCCACGTCCTCGCCCTTGCGGTAGATGTTGCTGCCGTAGAGGTTGATGGCGCCTTCCACACGGCAGCCGTCCACCAGGTCGTTCATGCGGTTGAAGGTCCGCAGCAGGGTCGACTTGCCGCAGCCGGACGGGCCGATGAAGGCGGTCACGCGCTGCTTGGGGATGTTCATGCTGACGTCGAACAGCGCTTGTTTCTCACCGTAGAACAGGCTCAGGCCGGGCACTTCGATGGCCACGGTTTCCTGCTCCAGGCTCAGGCTCTGCTTGTCGCGGCCCAGGGCGGACATGTTGATGCCATGAGTGTGGGTTTCGTGTTGCATGGTCTCACTCCGTTCGTAGCTGCAAGCTTCTAGCTGCAAGCCGCAAGTTAGGGCAAAGCGGCACTCTGCTTGGAGCTTGCCGCTTGTGGCTTAAAGCTTTCGTTAGCTGTCCAGCGCTTTGTATTTTTCCCGCAGGTGGTTACGGATCCACACCGCCGACAGGTTGAGCGTCGCAATCACCAGTACCAGCAGCAGCGCGGTGGCGTACACCAGCGGCCGCGCGGCCTCGACGTTGGGGCTCTGGAAGCCGACGTCGTAGATGTGGAAGCCCAGGTGCATGATCTTCTGGTCCAGGTGCAGGTACGGATAGTTGCCGTCCAGCGGCAGCGACGGGGCCAGTTTCACCACGCCCACCAGCATCAGCGGCGCCACTTCACCGGCGGCACGGGCCACCGCGAGAATCATGCCGGTCATCATCGCCGGGCTGGCCATGGGCAGCACGATCTTCCACAGGGTCTCGGCCTTGGTCGCGCCCAGGGCCAGGGAGCCCTCGCGCACGGTGCGGGGAATCCGCGCCAGGCCTTCCTCGGTGGCCACGATCACCACCGGCACCGCCAGCAGCGCCAGGGTCAGGGAGGCCCAGAGCAGGCCTGGGGTGCCGAAGGTCGGCGCCGGCAGGGCTTCGGGGAAGAACAGACGGTCCACCGAACCACCCAGCACATAGACGAAGAAGCCCAGGCCGAACACGCCGTAGACGATGGCCGGAACCCCCGCCAGGTTGTTCACGGCGATGCGGATCACCCGGGTCAGGGCGTTCTGCTTGGCGTATTCACGCAGGTACACCGCTGCCAGCACGCCAAACGGGGTGACGATCATGGCCATGATCAGGGTCATCATCACGGTGCCGAAGATCGCCGGGAAGATCCCGCCTTCAGTGTTGGCTTCACGCGGGTCGTCGCTGAGGAATTCCCAGACCTTGCTGAAGTAGAAACCGATCTTGGTGAAGGTGCCCATGGCATTCGGCTGATAGGCGTGAACCACCTTGCCCAGGCCGATCTCCACTTCCTTGCCGTTGGCATCGCGGGCGGTCAGGCTGTCGCGGTTGAACTGGGCGTGCAGGTCACTCAGACGCGCCTCGATGTCCTGGTAACGGGCATTGAGTTCGGCGCGCTCGGCGTCCATGTCGGCCTGGGCCGCGGCGCTCATCTTGCCGTCCAGCTCCAGTTTGCGGCCGTGCAGGCGGATACGTTCGAGGCCGGCGTTGATCGCACCGATATCGGACTTCTCCAGGCTCTTGAGCTGGGCCGCCAGCTTGTTCACCCGGTCGATCCGCGCTTGCAGCTCGGGCCAGGCGGCTTCGCCCTCGGCGATCACCTTGCCGTTTTCCTTGACGTTGACCAGGTAGCCGTAGAAGTTGCCCCACTCACGGCGCTCGATGGCCATCAGTTCCTTGGGGTAGCTCTGGTTGGTCAGCCACTCGCCGACGATCCAGGTGAAGTCGTTGCCGTTCAGGTCACGGTTGCCGACCTTGATCAGCTCCCGAGTCATGAACTCCGGGCCCTGGTCGGGCACCGGCAAGCCGGCGCTCTTCAACCGGGCGCGGGGCACTTCTTCCTTCTGCACCACTTCACCGATGACCAGATGGTTGGCCTGGCCCGGCACGTCGTAGTTGGCATGCACCAGGTCCGCCGGCCAGAAGTGGCCAAGGCCGCGCACAGCGATCACGGCCAGCAGGCCGATGGTCATGATGACCGCGATGGACACCGCGCCACCGCTGATCCAGACGCCGGGGGCGCCGCTTTTGAACCAGCCGTTTAGGGAGTTCTGTTTCACAGACTTCTACCTTTGTTAAAGCGACGAATATTTCTTGCGCAGACGCTGACGAATCAGCTCGGCGAGGGTGTTCATGACGAAGGTGAACAACAGCAGCACCAGCGCCGAGAGGAACAGCACGCGGTAGTGGCTGCCGCCGACCTCCGACTCGGGCATTTCCACCGCGACGTTGGCAGCCAGGGTGCGCAGACCTTCGAACAGGTTCATCTCCATGACCGGGGTGTTGCCGGTGGCCATCAGTACGATCATGGTCTCGCCCACGGCGCGGCCCATGCCGATCATCAGCGCCGAGAAGATCCCCGGGCTGGCGGTGAGGATCACCACTCGGGTCATGGTCTGCCACGGCGTGGCGCCCAGGGCCAGGGAGCCCAGGGTCAGGCCGCGCGGTACGCTGAACACGGCGTCTTCGGCGATCGAGTAGATGTTCGGGATCACCGCAAAACCCATGGCCAGGCCAACCACCAGGGCGTTGCGCTGGTCGTAGGTGATGCCCAGGTCGTGGGAGATCCACATGCGCATGTCGCCGCCGAAGAACCAGTTCTCCATGAACGGGCTCATGTACAGCGAGAGGAAGCCGACGAAGATGATCACCGGGATCAGAATCGCGCTTTCCCAGCCGTCCGGCACCCGCAGGCGCAGGGACTCGGGCAGGCGGCTCCAGGCAAAACCGGCCACCAGGATGCCCACCGGCAGCAGGATCAGCAGGCTGAAGATGCCCGGCAGGTGACCTTCGACATAAGGCGCGAGGAACAGACCGGCAAAGAAACCGAGGATCACCGTCGGCATCGCTTCCATCAGCTCGATCACCGGCTTGACCTTGCGGCGCATGCCCGGGGCCATGAAGTAGGCGGTGTAGATCGCCGCGGCCACCGCCAGCGGCGCTGCCAGCAGCATGGCGTAGAACGCCGCCTTCAGGGTGCCGAAGGTCAGGGGCGAGAGGCTCAGCTTGGGTTCGAAATCGGTGTTGGCCGCGGTGGATTGCCAGACGTACTTAGGCTCGTCGTAGTTCTCGTACCAGACCTTGCTCCACAGTGCGCTCCAGGAGACTTCCGGGTGCGGGTTGTCCAGCAGCAGCGGTTGCAGCTTGCCGCCAGCCTCGACGATTACCCGGTTGGCCCGTGGCGACAGGCCGAAAATGCCTTGGCCGTCCACCACCTGGTCCACCAGCAGGGTGCGGTGGGCAGTGCTGTGGAACACCCCGAGCTTGCCGGCGGCGTCCAGGGCGACGAAGCCCTTGCGGCGCTCTTCGGCGGTGATTTCGACGATGGGCGCGGTGCCCATCTGGAAGGTGCGGATCTGCTTCAGGCGCAGCTCACCATCCGGGTCGCGGGCCATGAACCACTGGGCCAGGCCGCCCTTGGAGGTACCGATGATCAGCGAGATGCCGCCCACCAGCTGGGTGCTGGCGGTGACTTCGGTATCGGCGTCTTCCAGCAGTTTGTAGCGCCCGTTGAGGCTCTTGTCCCGCAGGCTGAAGACGTCGGCCTGGGCGCGCCCGTTGATCACATACAGCCATTGCTGGCGCGGATCGATGTACATCGCCTTGACCGGCTCGGTCATCTGCGGCAGCTCGATGCGGCTCTGCTCGCTGGTGACTTCACCGGTCATCATGTTTTCTTCGCGGGTCAGCTTCAACACGTGCAGCTGCGAGCCATTGGAGCCGGCCAGGACCAGCGACGAATCAGTGGCGTTGAGGTTGACGTGCTCCAGCGCGCCGCCCTGTTCGTTCAGGGTGATCGGGGCTTCGCCGTAGGGGTATTCGATGGCCGGCGAGATGGTCTTCTTGCCGTCCGGGTAGCTGACCTTGTAGGTGTGACGGAACACCAGGGCCTGACCGTTGGACAGGCCGACCACCACCAGCGGGTTGCCGGGCTGGTCCTTGCCGATGGAGGTGACGCTGGCGCCCGCCGGGATCGGCAGGTCGACCTTGCGCAGCTCGGCGCCGCTGTCGATGTCGAAGAACAGCGCCTGGCCCTTGTCGGAGACGCGCATGCCGACCTGGTTCTGCTCTTCCAGGGAGAACATCAGCGGCTTGCCGGCATCCTGCATCCAGGCCGGGGTCAAGGGGTCCTTGGCGGTCAGATCGGCACCCTGGAACAGGGGCGCGACCACGTAGGCGAGGAAGAAGAAAATCAGGGTGATCGCGCCCAGCACGGCAAGGCCGCCTACCAGGACGTACCAGCGGGTCAGACGGTCTTTCAGCGCGCGGATGCGGCGCTTGCGTTGCAGTTCAGGCGTATTGAAATCAATGCGCTTAGGGGGAGAAGTCGTAGTCATGGTGGAATTGGCCAGATCATTCATGCGCACACCCTAGCGATCCTGTATGACAGAAAGATGACAATGCAGTGACGCAGCAAATCCGCCGCGTAGCAGAGCTGGCAGCGGACAGAAAATGAGGTTGTAGGAGCCGGCTTGCCGGCGAACAGGGCCTTGAGCCTGGGTGCCCTTTGGAGCGCTTTCGCTGGCAAGCCAGCTCCTACGAGGAAGGGTCCGGGGAGCCGGACCCTTCTGCGGCGGCTTATGCGCCTTCTTTCAGACCCAGGTCAGCCAGGGCCTTGGCGGCAACCTTGGCAGGCAGTGGGATGTAGCCGTCTTTCACAACCACTTCCTGACCCTGTTTGGACAGGACCAGTTTCACGAACTCGGCTTCCAGCGGGGCCAGAGGCTTGTTCGGGGCCTTGTTGACGTAAACGTAGAGGAAGCGCGACAGCGGATACTTGCCGTTCAGGGCGTTTTCTTCGGTGTCTTCGATGAAGTCGCTGCTGCCTTTCTTGGCCAGGGCCACGGTCTTCACGCTAGCGGTCTTGTAACCGATGCCCGAGTAGCCGATGCCGTTCAGCGAGGAGCTGATGGACTGCACCACGGAAGCCGAACCTGGCTGCTCGTTGACGTTAGGCTTGTAATCGCCTTTGCACAGAGCTTCTTCCTTGAAGTAGCCGTAGGTGCCGGATACCGAGTTGCGACCGAACAGCTGCACTGGCTTGTTGGCCAGGTCGCCCTTCACGCCCAGGTCGCCCCAGGTCTTCACTTCTGCCTTGGCGCCGCACAGACGCGTCGAGGAGAAGATCGCATCGACCTGTTCCATGGTCAGGTGCTGGATCGGGTTGTCCTTGTGCACGAACACCGCCAGGGCGTCCACGGCCACCGGGATAGCGGTTGGCTTGTAGCCATACTTCTGCTCGAAGGCCGCCAGTTCGGTGTCCTTCATCTTGCGGCTCATCGGGCCCAGGTTGGAGGTGCCTTCGGTCAGCGCGGGTGGCGCAGTGGCGGAGCCAGCGGCCTGAATCTGGATGTTGACGTTCGGGTATTCTTTTTTGTAGTTCTCGGCCCACAGGGTCATCAGGTTCGCCAAGGTATCGGAACCGACGCTGGACAGGTTGCCCGACACACCAGTGGTCTTGGTGTAGCTCGGGATAGCAGGGTCAACAGCGGCAACCGCGTGGGCAGTCGCAACGCCAGCGGCGACAAAGGTCATTGCCGCCATCAAACGCTTCAGTTTCATGCCTTACTCCTAGCAGATAGGGTGTGTTAAGTCGGGGCCAAGTATCTGTAGGCCGTGTGAACACTCTATGTCTGGAATATGACAATTAGATGAAAGGCCAGCATTCCTGAACGAAGGCTGGCCTTTCTTTGACAGGCGCCGAAACGCGCAAGCACTGCAGGGCAATTACGCGATAGGTCGAGCGCAAAACGCCCTCGCTGCACGCCACATGTCACCAGCCACAAGCGGGTAGCTTGCAGCTCCAGACCTGTTAACGGCCCTTCTTCCACAGGTACAGCCCCACCAGCAGGCCGATGCCGCAAATAATTGCAACATAATAGGCCGGCCCCATCGGGCTCTCCTTGAGCAGCCAGGTCACCACCATTGGCGTCAGGCCACCGAAGACCGCGTACGCCAGGTTGTAGGAAAACGACAGGCCGCTGAAGCGCACTACTGCCGGGAACGCCTTGACCATCACATAAGGCACCGCGCCGATGGTGCCGACGAACAGGCCGGTCAGGGCATACAGCGGGAACAGCCACTGCGGGTTATCCAGCAGGCCGTGATAGAAGGTCCAGGACGTGGCCAGCAGCAAGGCGCTGCCGAAGACGAACACCCGCCCGGCGCCGAAACGGTCCGCCAGGGCGCCGGAGGCCACGCAGCCCAGGCTCAGGAAAACGATGGCCAGGCTGTTGGCTTCCAGGGCGGTGATGGCCGGGAATTTATAAACAGTCTGCAACACGGTGGGGGTCATAAGGATCACCACGATGATCCCGGCGGACAGCAGCCAGGTCAGCAGCATGGAAATCACGATGGCGCCGCGATGCTCACGCAACACAGTGCGCAGCGGCAGTTCCTCGGCCAGGGCCTTGCGCAACTGCAGCTCGGCGAATACCGGGGTTTCGTGGAGCAGGCGACGCAGGTACACCGAGAACAGGCCGAACACACCACCCATCAGGAACGGGATACGCCAAGCGTACGCCGCCACCTCTTCCGGGGTGTAGAGACTGTTGATCGCGGTGGCCACCAGCGAGCCCAGGAGAATCCCGGCGGTCAGGCCCGAGGTCAGGGTGCCGCAGGCATAGCCGATATGGCGCTGGGGCACGTGTTCGGAAACGAACACCCAGGCCCCGGGGACTTCCCCGCCGATGGCCGCGCCCTGGATCACCCGCATCAACAGCAGCAGGATCGGCGCCCACAGGCCGATCTGCGCGTAGGTGGGCAACAGGCCCATGATCAGGGTCGGCACCGCCATCATGAAGATGCTCAGGGTGAACATCTTCTTGCGCCCCAGCAGGTCGCCGAAGTGGGCCATGACGATCCCGCCCAGGGGCCGCGCCAGGTAGCCGGCGGCGAAGATGCCGAAAGTCTGCATCAGGCGCAGCCACTCGGGCATGTCCGCCGGGAAGAACAGCTTGCCGACCACGGTGGCAAAGAACACGAAAATGATGAAGTCGTAGAACTCCAGCGCACCGCCCAGGGCAGACAGCGAAAGGGTCTTGTAGTCACTACGAGTCAAGGGACGGGCGGGCTGCGCTGGCTGCGCGGCGCTGGAGGGCACAGTGGTCATGGCAAGGGCTTCTCTTATTAGTCGGTTCTGCAAGCCGCAACAGCGCTGGCTAGGGCCTGGCAGGTTCGGCACGATAGCAAATTGTTCGAATGCGTACACAGCGGCGCACAAATGACTCACAAATTTGCGAACTGGACGGGTCGTCGCGGAGTCTATCGACCGATATACTCGCAGACCTCGGAGCGCAAAGCCGCTCCTGGCAAGGGTTGCTGTGCGAAAACGCTGCTGCGCGCCCCTGGCCCTGGCCAGCGCCAGTCGATTTCGCAGAGTTTCCCTTTAGCACGCCTTAGAAAGAACGTGACGAACGTAGTATGTTCGGGCTGAATCGTTTTTCCTGAAGACGGCTATTCACCTGAAGTACCCATGAAGCGTCACGGGTCAGAGGCCCCCCGGCATGATAGAGCTCGAACAAGAAGATCCAATCCCGCAAGGCGACCTGGCCCTGCAAATCACCGCCCTGCCCCGTGAAACCAACGGTTTTGGCGATATCTTTGGTGGCTGGCTGGTAGCGCAGATGGACCTGGCAGGCACCGCCATGGCCAGCCGCGTCGCCGGTGGCCGGGTGGCCACGGTGGCCATCGATCGCATGGCCTTCCTGGTGCCGGTGGCGGTGGGCGCGCAACTGTCCTTCTATACCCAGACCCTGGAGATCGGCCGCAGCTCGATCCAGATGATGGTGGAAGTGTGGAGCGACGACCCGCTCTCCAGCGAATGGCGCAAGGTCACCGAGGCGGTATTCGTGTTCGTCGCCATCGACGGCAGCGGCCGCACCCGTTCGGTTCCGCCCCGCGCGCGTTAAACCTGGAGGCTGTTATGCGGTCCATAACAGCCCAAACCTTGCGAACGAGATCAGCAGCATGCCTACGCCCCACGTTGAAACAGTGAAACTCGATGAGCTGAACTGCTGGCGCATCCGCCACGGTGCTGCCGAACTGTTGGTGGCCCAGCAAGGCGCGCACATCCTCAGTTATCAGGTGGCCGGGCAACAGCCGCTGATCTGGCTCAACGAGGAAGCACAGTTCAAGACCGGCAAGAGCATCCGCGCCGGGGTTCCGGTGTGCTGGCCCTGGTTCGGCAACTTTGCCCGCAACCCGCAAGCCGTGCAGGCCATGCGCCAAAGCAGCGAGCCGGCACCGGCCCATGGCCTGGTGCGGGCCAGCGACTGGGAGCTGCAAGGCATCGAGAGTGAAGGCGACAGCTTGCTGGTGCGCCTGCGCCTGCCCTGCCCCGAAGGCGGCTTTCCCGGCTGGCCCCATCAAGTGGAGCCAAGCCTGAGCATCCGTCTCGACCAGCAACTGCACATCAGCCTCAGCAGCCACAACCTGGGCACTGAAAGCGTCAGCATCAGTCAGGCGCTGCACAGCTACTTCGCGGTCAGTGATGTGCGCAATGTGCAGGTCGCAGGTGTGGACGGGCTGAACTACATCGAGACCCTGGAAGACTGGAAGACCAAGGTCCAGGACGGCGACCTGCACTTCGCCGGGGAAACCGACCGCATCTACCTGGATGTTCCGGAGCAGTTGGAGATCGTCGACCCGGACTGGCAACGGCGAATTCGCCTGACCAGCGCAGGCTCGCGCACCGCCGTGATCTGGAACCCCTGGATCGACCGCGCCGCGCAGTTCAGCGACATGGCCAACGACGGCTGGCAGCGCATGCTGTGCATCGAAACCGCCAACGTGATGGACGACATCGTCACCCTGGCCCCCGGTGCCACTCACACCCTGAGCGTGAGCATCACCAGCGCCCCACTCTGACCTCACCTGCCCCCGTAGGAGCTGGCTTGCCAGCGAAGAGGCCCTCAAGACCATCGGCGTTCTTGAGGCCGCTTTCGCCGGCAAGCCGGCTCCTAGCGTTGCGCGGCGTTCAAATGCGCCGCTTCAGAGATCCGACTCCTTGACCACCCGCACCTTCGCCGCCTCCAGGGCGTAGGCGGCATCGGCCAGGTCATTGCTGACCTTTTCGATCTTCAGGGTGCCGGTCACCCACAGCGGCGTGTAGATGTCGTCCAGCTTCAAGCCCTTGGGAAAGCGCACCAGCACCAGCTGGTTGGGCGGCGGTGGCGGCACATGGATGCAGGCCCCCGGGTACGGCACCAGGAAGAACAGCGTGCTGCGCCCCTTGGCATCGGCTTCCAGCGGCACCGGATAACCGCCGATGCGAATCTGCTTGTCATTCATGGCCGGCACGGTCTTGGTGGAATACATCACCGCCGGCAAGCCCTTGCTCTGCTTCAGGCCGCCCTTTTCGGTGAAGGTGCCATTGGCTTCCGGGGAGTTGTGGTCGATTTCCGGCATCTGCTCCAGGGCCTTCTGGTCCGACTTGGGCATCAGCTCCAGCCAGTCGGTTTCCGGCAGTTCGCCAGCCTGGGCCAGGCCGCAGCCCAGCAGAACAAAGGTCAATAGAAGACGGCGCATGTGAGGGTGGCTCGGTCAAAAAGAAAGGACGGAAAAACCCGGGCATTCTAGTGCCCAAACCGTCAGCTGCGGTGAAGTTTCAGATAAAGAAAGGGGTCCCCTCCGCCCGGATGGCAGAGGGGGCTTGCAACGTGGCTCAGCTCTTTTTGACGAAGCCGTAGATCACCAGCAGGACGATCGCGCCCACCAGCGCACCGATGAAACCGGCGCCCTGGCCAGCCTGGTAGATGCCCAGCGCCTGGCCGCCATAAGTGGCCGCCAGCGAACCGCCGATACCCAGCAGGATGGTCATGATCCAGCCCATGCTGTCGTCTCCCGGTTTGAGGAAACGCGCCAGCAGACCAACGATCAAGCCGATGAAAATGGTTCCGATAATGCCCATGGCTGTTCCTCTGTAAGGGGGGATCAAGCCAAAGCCTAGTCAGCGCCTTGGCATCCTGCTATCAGAGAACGGCGGGAAACGAAGGTTCCCGCCAGCCGGTGGATTTGTTACTTGGCGATCAGCGCTTCGACCTTGGCGATCTGCGCTTGCAGGGTCGCCTGATCGGCGCAGCGCAGGTTGGCATGGCCGACCTTGCGTCCGACCTTGAAGGCCTTGCCGTAGTGATGCAGGTGGCAGTCGTCGATGGCGATGACCTGGTCCACCGGCGGCACTTCGCCGATGAAGTTGAGCATGGCGCTCTCACCAACCTTGGCCGTGGAGCCCAGGGGCAGGCCAGCCACCGCCCGCAGGTGGTTTTCGAACTGGCTGCACTCGGCGCCTTCGGTGGTCCAGTGCCCGGAGTTGTGCACCCGCGGGGCGATCTCGTTGGCCTTGAGGCCACCGTCGACTTCGAAGAACTCGAACGCCATCACGCCGACGTAATCCAGCTGCTTGAGCACGCGGCCGGAGTAGTCCTCGGCCAGGGCCTGCAACGGGTGATCGCTGCTGGCCACCGACAGGCGCAGGATGCCGCTGTCGTGGGTGTTGTGCACCAGCGGGTAGAAACGGGTTTCACCGTCACGGGCGCGCACGGCGATCAGCGAGACTTCACCGGTGAAGGGCACGAAGCCTTCCAGCAGGCAAGGCACGCTGCCCAGCTCGGCGAAGGTGCCTTCGACATCGGCGGCGCTGCGCAGAACCTTCTGGCCCTTGCCGTCGTAACCCAGGGTGCGGGTCTTGAGCACGGCCGGCAGGCCGATGCGCGCCACGGCGGCGTCCAGGTCAGCCTGGGACTGGATGTCGGCGAACTCCGGGGTAGGAATCCCCAGGTCCTTGAACATGCTCTTCTCGAACCAGCGATCGCGAGCGATGCGCAAGGCTTCGGCACTCGGGTAGACCGGCACGAACTGCGAGAGGAAGGCCACGGTTTCCGCCGGCACGCTCTCGAATTCGAAGGTCACCAGGTCCACTTCATCGGCCAGCTGGCGCAGGTGGTCCTGGTCGCCGTAATCGGCCCGCAGGTGTTCCCCCAGGGGGGCGGCACAGGCATCCGGCGCCGGGTCGAGGAAAGCGAAGTTCATTCCCAGCGGAGTACCCGCCAGGGCCAACATGCGGCCCAGTTGGCCGCCACCGATTACACCGATCTTCATCGTCAACAACCTCAGGCGACTCGCGGGTCTGGATTGTCCAGGACGCTGTCTGTCTGTTCAGCACGGAATTTTTTCAGCACCGCGTGGAATTGCGGGTGCTTGGCGCCCAGGATGCTCGCCGAGAGCAGGGCGGCGTTGATTGCCCCAGCCTTGCCGATGGCCAGGGTGGCGACCGGAATACCGGCCGGCATCTGCACGATGGACAGCAGCGAATCCACGCCCGAGAGCATCGACGACTGCACCGGCACGCCCAGCACCGGCAGGTGGGTCTTGGCTGCGCACATGCCCGGCAAGTGCGCCGCGCCGCCGGCACCGGCGATGATCACCTCGATGCCTCGCGCCTCAGCCTCTTCGGCGTACTGGAACAGCAGGTCCGGGGTGCGGTGTGCGGAAACCACCTTCACCTCGTAAGGGATGCCGAGCTTTTCCAGCATATCGGCGGTGTGGCTAAGGGTGGACCAATCGGACTTGGAGCCCATGATCACGCCAACCAGTGCACTCATCGTCGTGCCTCTTCTCTCTGGGCGCCCGCGGGCGCGTCAAAAACAACAAGCCACGCGAAAATGCGTGGCTTTGTTGTACGAAAAATGACCGGATAAACCGGCCGAAGGCCGCGCAGTATACCGAAAAAGGCGCGCTAAACGCACTTTCGCCGACCATATGCAAAACAAAGTATTTCCAGCGCAAAACCCCGGTTTTATTGACTCCAAGGTCAATCCCGCCCGCCTCGTAGGAGCTGGCTCGCCAGCGAAGAGGCACGCCCTGCAATCACCGCCATCCCGGCCGACGCTTTCGCCGGCAAGCCGGCTCCTACAAAAACTCTGCGCCTATCCCCCGTAGGAGCTGGCTCGCCAGCGAAGAGGCCAGCCCGCCGATCACCACCCTCCCCGCCGACGCCTTCGCCGGCAAGCCGGCTCCTACAAAAAAACCTGCGCCTATCTCCCGTAGGAGCTGGCTCGCCAGCGAAGAGGCCCGCCCCGCGATCACCGCCATCCCGGCCGACGCTTTCGCCGGCAAGCCGGCTCCTACAAAAAAACCTGCGCCTATCTCCCGTAGGAGCTGGCTTGCCAGCGAAGAGGCCCGCCCTGCAATCACCACCCTCCCGGCCGACGCCTTCGCCGGCAAGCCGGCTCCTACACGGCCGCGGCTTGGGCGGCGGCGCCTTCCAGCTTGCGCCAGAGCAAGCGCACGTTGGCCTTGCGCACCAGGGCGCAGCGGTACAGGCGGATCTCCAGCGGCACATGCCATTGCGCCCCGCCGCACACCACCAGTTCGCCCCGGGCCAGTTCGGCGCGCACGCTCAGTTGCGGCACCCAGGCAATGCCCAGCCCCTCCAAAGCCATGCTCTTGAGGCTGTCGGCCATGGCGGTTTCATAAACAGTGGTGAAACGCAGGTTGCGCTGGCGCAGCAGCAGGTTCACCGAGCGGCCAAGGAAAGCCCCGGCGCTATAGGCCAAGAGCGGCACGCTGGCCTCGCCCTCCAGGTCGAACAACGGCTTGCCCTGGGCATCGGCGGCGCACACCGGGAGCATCTCGGTGTGCCCCAGGTGCAGCGAGGGGAAGATTTCCGAATCCATCTGCAGGGCGGCGTCCGGGTCGTAGAAGGCCAGCATCAGGTCGCAACCGCCTTCACGCAGGGCATGCACCGCATCGCCGACGTTGGTGGCCACCAGCCGCGTGGCGATGTTCAGCCCTTCGTTGCGCAACTGGGCGATCCAGCGCGGGAAGAAGCCCAGCGCCAGGGAGTGGGCCGCCGCTACCTGCATCACCTCACCCTGCCCGCCTTCCAGGTGGTGCAGGTGGCGCACCACCTCGCCGAGCTGTTCGACCACGGTGCGCGCGGTCACCAGGAACAACTGCCCCGCTGCCGTCAGTTCCACCGGCGTGCGCGAGCGGTTGACCAGGGTCAGGCCCAGGGCCGCTTCCAGGCTGCGGATCCGCCGACTGAACGCCGGCTGGGTCACGAAACGTCGCTCGGCAGCCTGGGAAAAGCTGCGGGTGGCGGCCAGGGCACTGAAGTCCTCGAGCCATTTGCTTTCCAGATTCATCACGTCCTCCCGGACACGCACCATTTTAGGTCACACGCTCGCCGGCAACCCGGCGTCACACCGCCATTATGCCGAATATGCATAGCCCAGTGTTTAACAGCATTGGCCCAAAAATTCCCTTCGGCCTAGGATTCGCAGCGTTCCCGGCACAGACCGGGTCCCTACCGAGATGATCTCCGTCATGTCCTCCGCTGCATCATTCCGCACCGAAAAAGACCTGCTTGGCGTACTCGAAGTACCCGCTCAAGCGTATTACGGCATCCAGACCCTGCGAGCGGTGAACAACTTCCGCCTCTCCGGTGTTCCGATTTCGCATTACCCGAAATTGGTGGTCGGCCTGGCAATGGTCAAGCAGGCAGCTGCTGACGCCAACCGCGAGCTGGGTCAGCTCAGCGAAGCCAAGCACGCTGCCATCAGCGAAGCTTGTGCCCGTCTGATCCGCGGCGATTTCCACGATGAGTTCGTGGTGGACATGATTCAAGGCGGCGCTGGCACTTCAACCAACATGAATGCCAACGAAGTCATCGCCAACATCGCGCTGGAGGCCATGGGCCACAGCAAGGGCGAATACCAGTACCTGCACCCGAACAACGACGTGAACATGGCGCAGTCCACCAACGACGCCTACCCGACCGCGATCCGCCTGGGTCTGCTGCTGGGTCACGACGCGCTGCTGGCCAGCCTCGACAGCCTGATCCAGTCGTTCGCCGCCAAGGGTGAAGAATTCGGCCACGTCTTGAAGATGGGCCGTACCCAGCTGCAAGACGCCGTGCCGATGACCCTCGGCCAGGAATTCCGCGCCTTCGCCACCACTCTGGGTGAAGACCTGGCGCGCCTGAAGACCCTGGCCCCCGAGCTGCTGACCGAAGTCAACCTGGGCGGCACCGCCATTGGTACCGGCATCAACGCCGACCCGCGTTACCAGGCCCTGGCCGTGCAACGCCTGGCCGTCATCAGCGGCCAGCCGGTTGTTCCAGCTGCCGACCTGATCGAAGCCACTTCCGACATGGGCGCCTTCGTGCTGTTCTCCGGCATGCTCAAGCGTACCGCGGTGAAGCTGTCGAAGATCTGCAACGACCTGCGCCTGCTGTCCAGCGGCCCACGCACCGGCATCAACGAAATCAACCTGCCAGCGCGTCAGCCAGGCAGCTCGATCATGCCCGGCAAGGTCAACCCGGTGATCCCGGAAGCCGTGAACCAGGTAGCGTTCCAAGTTATCGGCAACGACCTGGCCCTGACCATGGCGGCCGAAGGCGGCCAACTGCAACTGAACGTGATGGAGCCGTTGATCGCCTTCAAGATCTTCGACTCGATCCGCCTGCTGCAACGCGCCATGGACATGCTGCGCGAGCACTGCATCACCGGCATCACCGCCAACGAAACCCGTTGCCGCGAACTGGTGGAGCACTCCATCGGCCTGGTCACCGCGCTGAACCCGTACATCGGCTATGAAAACGCCACCCGTATCGCCCGCATCGCCCTGGAAAGTGGCCGTGGCGTACTGGAACTGGTGCGCGAAGAAGGCCTGCTGGACGACGCCATGCTCGACGACATCCTGCGTCCGGAAAACATGATTGCCCCGCGTCTGGTTCCGCTGAAAGCCTAACCACCGCGACACCGAAACATGCAACACCGCTCACCAGGTTGAGGGACTAGACACCTCTCACCTTTTGAGGGCTTGGAGCTTCGTCTCCAGGCCCTTTTTTTTGCCTGGCGGAAAGTGCCGCGCCCGCCCAACCTCGACCTCGATTTGTAACCGCAGCCGAGTTCGCCAGGCTGCGAACGACCCCGCAGGGGCCGCAAACCCGCCAACCGGTTCTGCCTGCACCTCACACACTCGACCCGAACGGTACCCAGCGCCTGATCCCCTGCCGGTTTTGTCAGGGAATGCCAGCCAGAGCCGGAGCCGTTTCGCTTTGTTTTGTAGGGCAAATCCGAGAGAATCCCCCACGCCTTTGAGCGCCTTGTACCCCCTCGAACGATCAGGCAGTCTCGCTGAGCCGCTGCAAAATCAGCGGCCCGGATGTGGAAGTCTGGGATAAAGGACGTGCAGTCGTCTCACTCGAACCTCCCTGCCGCCTCGGCGTGGGTGAACTCGATTTATGGCGGCTGTGCGTAGGGCACCTTCGGGTGCGCCGGTTCCTTTAGCCCGGTCTTCCACACCTGCGCACGGCTGCCACCCTCTCATGTGGAAGTGAGATCTGGCGGTTTCTTAAATGCTAAAGGAACCAGTCTCATGAAAAAGCTCGTCCCCGATCCACCTTTACCCACCGATCATCCGCGCCGCGATCCGGAGCTGGACCGCGCCAACGCCAACCTGCTGGCCGCCTTGCACGGCACCCGCCATCGCTCCTTCGGCCTGCGCGACGGCCAAGGCCACCCGCTGTTCGCCGTACAGCCCCAGGTCAATGCCGAAGACGCGCTGATGCACGTCTCCCTGCTGCTCAAATGCGCCGAAGAGGTGTCCGATGAAATCACCGAACGGGCCAGCGGCATCGAACGCGGGCTGATCTGGTCCATGGTGCACTCGGTTGAAATGGCCCGCGCCGTGGTGGACGCCCTGCTCGATGGCGCCCGCCCAGACCCCACCTAAACACCGCGCCGTAGGAGCTGGCTTGCCAGCGAAGAGGCCGGCCCAGCCTTCACCGCCATCCCGGCCAACGCCTTCGCCGGCAAGCCGGCTCCTACAAACCCAAAACCGTGTAAATCCCGTGGGTGCCGCAATCATCATCGGAGCCTCGTTATAAACCCGCACAACTGCGCGCCCACGGTGGATAATCGCTCCTCTCGAACATCCGCCACTCCCGAGGCAACGCAGTCGATGGACCCGACGCACATCCAGGCCCTGCAACAGCTACGCACCCTGATCCCCATCGGCCTGCGCCACGCCCAGGCCCTGCTCGCCCGCTGCGCAGGCAACCCGCAACAGGCCGCCGAGCTGTACAAATCCGAGTTGCTGCAGGTGCTGGTAGAAAAGTCCGGCCTGCCCCAAGAGCAAGCCCGGGAACAGCTGCACACCGCCGGCTATGACTTGAACCGCGCCCTGCACGCGATTGAAGAAGCGCGCTTCACCCTGACCCAGCGCATCCTGCGCAAGCATCACCGGGACCCGGCTCAGGCCCTGGACCTGATCGCCCAGGCCTTGGAAACCGCCGAGCAGTTGCCGCGTCAGTACTGGCTGGATTTCGCACAACTGGAGCAACTGGCCCCGGCCCCGCGCTGCTTCATGATCCTGCACGAGTGGCTGGCCTACGAGGATTGGGAGGGCTTCGACAGCGCCCTGCACTTTCACCTGCCCGAGGCCATCGCCCAGTTGCGCCACCTGCAACTGGATAACCTGGCGGACAGTCTGGAACAGGCCGATCAGCGCCAGCAGCAACTAAGAGCGGCCCATGCCGAAAGCGAAAGCCCCATCGAGCTGGCGCTGCGGGTCAATCAGGACCCGTTCTTCATTAGCTGCCAGGACCGCTTCAGCCAGCAGCGGCCGCAACTCGACGAACACCTGTTCCAATGGGTGGAGCGATACATAGAGCAATTTCCAACCTGAGCAGTGAGTAAAGGTTCGCGCACACGCCGCTGCTACCCGCCCCACAGAAATCGGTAAACTGCCGCCCTCACCGAACACGGACCTCGGATTCAGCCCCCATGGAATTGCACTACCGCATCACCCCTGCCCACACCGAAGCCTGGATTGCCGAACCGCTGAAGCAAGAACTGCTCAAGGGTGATCAGCAGCATGTCCGGGCCATGAGCACATTTGCTCAGTGGCAAGGCCGCTTTATCGGCCTGGTGATGTTCACCCTGTGCCTGCTCGGCGGCTGCCTGTCGATCTATTTCCCCGAGCGACGCCTTACCCCGGAGAAAGTCATCGCCATGGTGCTGTTCGCGTTGATCTTCATCCCCTTGTGGTGGCGCTTTTCCGGGCGCTGGATCAAGCACCTGCAAAACCGAATTGCTGCCACCCCGATCAAACCCCAGGCGCCCTTGCGCGGGTTGAGTCAGCACTTGATCGAAACCAGGCTGCGAGTCGTCGAAGGCACCTATTACCTGAACTTCGACCACCAGGGCTTCACCCTGCTCAACGCCCGCGGAGGTCAGAGCAGCCTGGCCTGGGATCAGATCGTACGCGTGCAGGAAATAGCCGATTTCTACCTCGTGGCTGACGCCGATATGGTGCGCCAGGGTACGGCCTGCTTCATCGCCAAACACAGTGACCTGATGCCGGTCGAGGAATACCAGCAAAAGCTGCAGGGGTTTCTGAGCAAATGCCCAGTGGCGCCTTCAGCCAACTGAGCGCACCTCGCAACACCCCCTCGATGCCCCACAAATGGAATTTGCATGCACACATCAGCGTCCCCCCTGCGCCCGGCCCGCACTCTGGCCATCCTCGGCAGCGGCCATGCCCTGCCGCAGCGCGTGGTCACCAGTGCCGAACTGGACAGCCAGCTCGGCCTGGAATCCGGCAGCGTGGCGCGCATCAGCGGTGTGCAGCAGCGCCATGTCGCCGGCCCCGCGGACAACGCCGCCAGCCTCGGTGCCAGTGCTGCACGCCAGGCCCTGCACGCAGCAGGCCTGACGCTTGAACAGCTGGACCTGATCGTCTGCGCCAGCGGCACCATGGACCAGGGCATGCCCTGCAACGCCGCGCTGCTGCAGCGGGAGCTGGGCCTGGGGCAGTCGGGCATTCCGGCCATGGACATCAACGCCAGTTGCCTGGGCTTTATCGCCGCCCTGGACACCCTGTCCTGGCCAATCCAGGCCGGGCATTACCGGCGCGTGCTGCTGGTGTGCGCCGATATCGCCTCCTGCGGCCTGGACTGGCAGCAGGTGGAGGTCAGCGGCATCTTCGGCGACGGCGCGGCGGCGGTGGTGCTGGGGGCCGGTGACGGCGGGCAGAAGATCCTCGCCTCGCGCCTGAAGACCTACGCCGAAGGCGCCGCGCTGTGCCAGATCCCAGCCGGCGGTTCGCGCTTTCATCCGCGGCGCATCGAGGTGCCCTTCGAGCCCCTGACCAGCTTCGCCATGCAAGGCAAAGGGGTGTTCCGCCTCGCCGCCAAGCACCTGCCCGAGCTGATGGACGACCTGCTCCAGCAAGCTGCATTGCCCCTGGAGCGGATCGACTGGGTGATCCCCCATCAGGCCAGCCAGCAGGCCATGCAGCACGCAGCCAAGCGCCTGAGCCTGAGGCCGGAACAGGTCATCGATATCTTTGCCCGACACGGCAACCAGGTGGCGGCGTCCCTGCCCACCGCCCTGGACATCGCGGTGCGCGACGGGCGCATTCAACGCGGGCAAACCCTGATGCTGATCGGTACCGGCGCGGGCTTGTCCCTCGGCGGCCTGATCCTGGAGTTCTGATGAAGATCCTGGTCACCGGCGGCACCGGTTTTATTGGCCGGCATCTGGTCTGGAAGCTGGCCGCCGAGGGCTGCGAAGTGCAGTTCAGCGGGCGCAACCCCGAGGCGGCGGCGCAAGTCATCGCCCACAGCCCGGCGCCGGTGCGCTGGCTGCCCCTGGAACACGGCAGCCGCCAGGCCAAACGCCTGCTGACCGACGCCAGCCGCGAGCACGACGCCATCGTCCATTGCGCGGCGCTGTCCTCGCCCTGGGGTTCGCCCCAGGCGTTTGCCCGGGCCAACCTCGACTCCACCGCCGAGGTGATCCACGCCTGCCGGGACAACCGCATTACGCGGCTGGTGCACATCTCCACCCCGAGCCTGTACTTCAACTTCAGCGACCGCCTGGGCATCCGCGAAGACCAGCCGCTGCCGCCACCGGTGAACGACTACGCCCGCAGCAAGGCCCAGGCCGAAACCCTGCTGGGCCAAGCCGGCTTGCCGGAATGCGTGATCCTGCGGCCCCGGGCGGTATTCGGCCCCTGGGACGCGACCCTGATGCCGCGTCTGCTGCGGGTGATGCAGCGCGGGGCGATTCCGCTGATGCGCGGCGGCCGGGCGCAGCTGGACCTGACCTGCGTCGACAATCTGGTGCACGCGGTGTGGCTGGCCCTGACCCGACCCCTGCCGCGCCCGCTGTGCGTCTACAACCTGAGCAACGCCACGCCCCTGGCCTTCAAGGACTTGCTGCAACAGATGGCCGAGCACTTCCAATTGCCACTGCGCACCCGCCGCCTGCCCTGGCCCCTGGTGCACGGCGTGGCACAGTTGCTGGAGCTCAAGGCGCGCCTGGGCAGCGGCGCTGAACCCTTGATCACCCGCTATGGCGCAGGCGTCCTGGCCTTCAGCCAGACCCTGGACATCAGCGCCATCCAGCGCGAGCTGGGCTACCACCCGGTGATCAGCCAGGAACAGGGCATCGCCCAGCACGCCCAATGGTGGCTGGCCCAACAGAGGCAACGACCATGAGCCGCCGCGTTAGCTTGAAGATCCTTCGGGCCGGCTGGTGCCAGCATCTGGAATGCATGGCCGACCGCGGCGGGCGCCTGGCGCCGGTGCAGTTCCCGGCCTTGTGCGGGCTGATCCAGCACCCGGACCACGGCTGGATCCTCTACGACACCGGCTACGCCGAGCACTTCTTCCAGGCCACCCGCGTCCTGCCCGAACGCCTGTACCGCAGCGCGGTGCCGGTGCAGCTACCGGTGGCGGAGCAACTGGGCGCGCAGTTGCACGAGCTGGGCATCGGCCCGGGGGATATCCGCCATGTGATCATTTCCCACTTCCACGCCGACCATATCGCCGGCCTGCGGGACTTCAGCAATGCCCGTTTCATCGCCCTGCAGGCCGATTACCAGCATATCGACAACCTGCGCGGCCAGCGTTGGCGCGCCACCCTCGGCGGCCATCTGCCGGGGTTGCTGCCGGACGACTTCAGCGCCCGCCTGCGCCTGGCCGACGCCAGCCCCAGCTGTGCGCTACCGGGCTGGATGGCGCCCTTCGAGCAGGGCCTGGACCTGTTCGGCGATGGCAGCCTGATCGGCGTGCCGCTGCCGGGGCACAGCGCCGGCCAGCTGGGCCTGTTCATCGCCGACGCCCAGGGGCGGCCGGTATTTCTGGTGGCCGACGCCTGCTGGTCAGTGCCGGCCTGCCGCGCCGAGCGCCTGCCGGCCGCACCGGCGCTGTGGTTTGCCAGCGCCGACCGCCAGCAATACCTGCGCACCTACAGCGGCCTGGGCCAGCTGATCCGCCGGGAACCGGCGGTGGCGGTGCTGCCGTCCCATTGCACCCAGGCCTGGGAGGCGTTCGCCAATGAACAGTGAACGCCTGCTGGGCACCCTGCGCAGCATCGGTGCCTTTGTGTTCAGCCGCTATGCCCTGCGCTTTCGTCGTCGCGAGCGGCTGGAAGCCTGGCAGGCAAGACGCCTGCGGCACTTCATGGCCAAGGTCATGCCTGGCGGCGAGCGCTTCAGGGGGCTGGTCAACGACGGCCTGCACAGCTTGCCGATCATGGACAAGGCCAGCCTGATGAGCGATTTCGCCGGCTTCAACACCCGTGCCCTGAGCCTGGAGCAGGTGCTGCCGGTGGCCTTGCAAGCCGAGCACTCCCGGGACTTCAGCCCGACCCTGGGGGACATCACCGTGGGCCTGTCCAGCGGCACTTCGGGGGCCCAGGGGGTGTTCCTGGTCAGCAGCGCGGAACGCCAGCGCTGGGCCGGGATTCTGCTGGCGCGAACCCTGCCCCGGGCCCTGCTGCCACGGTTGCTGTGCCCCTGGTTGGCACCGCTGCGCATCGCCTTTTTCCTGCGGGCCAACAGCCGCCTGTACACCACCCTGGCCAGCCGTCGCATCGACTTCGCCTTTCATGACCTGACCCTGGGCCTGAGCGCCTCCCTGGAGCGCCTGAACCAGCAGAACCCGGACGTGCTGGTGGCCCCGGCCACGGTGCTGCGCGGGTTGGCCCAGGCGGCCCTGGCCGGGCAGCTGACGATCCGCCCACGGCACATCCTGTCGGTGGCCGAAGTGCTGGAAAGCACTGACGCCGAGGTGGTGCAGCAGGCCTTCGGCCTCAAGCCCCAGCAGATCTATCAGGCCAGCGAGGGCTTTCTTGGCTACACCTGCGAGGCCGGCACCCTGCACCTGAATGAAAGCCACCTGCACATCGAGCCGCAGTGGCTGGACCCGGAACGCACGCGCTTTCAGCCGATCATCACCGACTTTTCCCGGCGTACGCAGTTGATCGTGCGTTATCGCCTCAATGACATCTTGCGGGTGGCCAGCGCGCCCTGCCCCTGCGGCCGCGCGGAGCGGGCGATTGCCGCCGTGGAGGGCCGCGCCGACGAAATCCTCTGGCTACCAAGGCTCGACGGCCAGCAACTGGCACCGCTCTACCCCGATGTGTTGCGCCGCGCCTTGCTGATGCTCGGGGCGACGCTTGAAGAATATCAAATCCACCAGCGCGGGCTGCTCTGGCAGGCCAACCTGCGCACCTCGGGCGACTACCCCGCCCTGTGCCAACGCTTGACCGAGGCCCTGAGCGCACTCTGCGCGCAACAGGGGCTGCAGACGCCGAGCCTGAGCTTCGGCCACTGGCAGGCCCCGCCCCCCCAAACGAAAAGACGCCGCCTGCTGATGCTGCAACTACCCGAGGAACTGCCATGCGTGTATTGATTCTTGGCGCCCGGGCCCCGGCCTGCCTGGAATGGGCCCGGGCGTTCAAGCAAGCCGGCTGGACGGTGACCGTGGCCGATTCCCTGGCCCAGCCCCTGAGCCGTTTCAGCCGCGCCGCCGAACACTTCGTGCGCCTGCCGGAACCCCGGCACGATCCCCAGGCCTGGATCGAGGCCCTGGCCGTGGTCATCCGCCAGCAGGCCATCGACCTGCTGCTGCCCACCTGCGAAGAGGTGTTCTACCTGGCCCACGGCCTGGAGCGCTTGCGGCCTTTGTGCCGGGTGTTCACCAGCGATTTCGAGCTGCTGCACCGCCTGCACCACAAGGGCGATTTCGCGGCCATGACCCAGGGCTGGGCCGTGGCCGCACCGCCGACCCAGGTGTTGCATGACCCGGCCGCGTTGCAGGCCCTGGCCGCCGAACACGATGCCCTGGTGTTCAAGCCGGCCTATTCGCGTTTCGCCTCCCAGACCCTGATCCGCCCGAGCCCGGCGCAACTGGCCAAGGTCCGACCCAGCGCCGAGGCCCCCTGGGTGGCCCAGCGCTTTGTCCCCGGCCAGGAATACTGCAGCTTCAGCGTGTTGGTGGACGGCCAGTTGCGCGCCCACAGCAGCTACCAGCCGCGCTACCGGGTCGGGCGCGGCTCGGGGATCTACTTTCACAGCTGCGCCCCGGCGCCGATCCGCGCCTTCCTGGAGCAGTTCGGCCAGGCCACCGGCTACACCGGGCAAGTGGGCTTTGATTTCATCGAGGACCAGCACGGCCGCTTCCACGTCCTGGAGTGCAACCCCAGGGCCACCAGCGGCGTGCACCTGTTCGACGACCAGCGCGAACAACTGGTGGCGGCGCTGGGCATTGAGGCCGGCACGGCGCTGCAGGCCACCCTGGAACCGCGGATGATCGCCCTGGCCATGCTGCTTCTGGCGGCGCCGCAACGGGCCTTGAGCCGCGCGTTCTGGCACGACTATCGGCAAGCCCGGGACGTGATCGTCCAGGACGGCGACCGCGGCCCCCTCACCGCCCAGGTACTGAGCCTGGCGGAAATCATCGGCCGCGCCCTGACCCGCCGCTGTGGGCTGCTGGCCGCCTCCACCGCCGATATCGAGTGGAACGGCCAACCCCTGGAGGCGCCGCGCCCATGAAGCTGTTGCTGCCCGAACAACTGGCTCAGCAGCCACCCAGCGCCGACGACAGCCACGCCCGACATTACGTGCGCACCTGCGCCGGTGGCGCGCTGATCGGCAACGTCAGCACCGCCCTGGCCCTGCTGGATACCGGCCGCCAGCAGTTCCCGGTGAGCATCAACCATGGCCACGACCCTGTGGATAACTGCTACGTGGTGTCGCCGCAGACCGCCTACAGCGGCTATGCCCGGGAAGAGCTGCAACGCCTGAAGCGACCCTGGCTGGCCTGGCCACTGAAGCTGCTGACCCAGGGCGTCGACCGGCTGCTGAGCGTGGCCAAGGTCGATCGCCTGGTGCAGGTCAACAACTGGCTGCTGTCCACCAACCTCTACCCGGCCGACTGGGATGGCGCGGATTTGCCGGCGATCACCGAGCTGCTGCGCCGGGAGTTTCCCGACCACGGCTTCGGCTTCCGCTCCCTCAACGATTTCAGCAACCTCGAACTGCGCAAGCGCCTGCAAACCCTGGGCTACCTGGCGATTCCCAGCCGCCAGGTGTACCTGTTCGACGGGCGCGACGGCGAAGACTCGGCCTTCCTGCGCCATCACAACACCCGCATGGACGCCACCCTGCTGCGCCGCAGCCCTTATACGGTGGTGCCCGGCAGCGAGCTGAACGAGGCCGACTTCCAGCGTATCGAACAGCTGTACAACCTGCTCTACCTGGACAAGTACAGCCGCCTCAACCCCCACTACAGCGCCCAATGGCTGCAACGCGGGCAGGCCGAGGGCTGGCTGGAAGTGCGCGCCCTGCGCAACGCCGAAGGGCGCATCGACGGCGCCCTGGGCTGGTTCGCCAACAGCGCCCTGATCAGCACCCCCATCGTCGGCTACGACACCGCCCTGCCTCAGCGCGCCGGCCTGTACCGGCAACTGACAAGGCTGTGCCTGCAAGAAGCGGTGAACCGCCGCCAGGTGCTCAACTTCAGCTCCGGCGCCGCCGCCTTCAAGCGCCTGCGGGGCGGTGAGCCAGAGATCGAATACAGCCTGATCCACGTCGCCCACCTGCCCTGGTCGCGAAGGCTGGTGTGGCAATTGATGGGCCTGCTGCTGCAACAGATCGGCGTACCACTGATGAGGAAGCTCAAACTGTGAACAGTCACTCGGGCTGGTGGCCCGTCGCCCTGAGCCGGCAACTGCAACGCCAACCCCTGGCCTGCACCCTGCACGGCGTGCCGCTGGTGCTGTTCCGCGATGCCGAAGGCGCCCCCTCCGTGCTGCCGGACCGCTGCCCCCATCGCTTTGCGCCCCTGAGCGCCGGTCGGGTGCGCGACGGAGAGATCCAGTGCCCCTACCACGGCTGGCGATTCGACCCCCAGGGCCGCTGCACGCACCTGCCCGGCCAGGAGCAGCAGCGCTGCAGCCAACCGCTGCTGCAACCCTTGCACAGTTGCGAAGCCCAGGGGCTGGTGTGGGCCAGCCTTGCCGCCGAACCACCGAGCACCGCTCCGGTGGCCGCCGCCGAACAGGCCCAGGCCCTGGACGTGTTCTGGATCAGAGACCGGGTGCGCTGCACCTTGCAGGACGCCGCGGAGAACTTCCTCGACGGCTTCCACACCCACTTCGTGCACGCCGGCTGGATTCGCCACGACCGCCAGCGCCAGCGTATTCGCGCCTGGGTGCATCAGCTGGAGGATGGGGTTGAAGCGCAGTACAGCGAAGAAGGCACCCAATCCGGGCTGATCTCCCGGCTGTTCGAAGGCGAACGCGGCATCAGCATGGGGCGCTTCCGCCTGCCCGGGCTGGCGGAAATCGAATACCGCGACCGCCAGGGCCGGCTCAACCTGCTGGTCAGCGCCTGGCTGAGCCCGGCCGCCGAGGGTGAACTGCGCCTGTTCGCGCGCATCGCCACGGCCCGCGGCCGCACGCCGGGCTGGCTAAAGCGCGGCGTGCTGCAGCCCTTGTTCAAGGTGATCCTCAAGCAGGACCGGCAGATCCTGGAGAAAGTCAGCGCCAACCAGCAGCGCTTCGCCCAGGTGCCGCTGCGCTGGCAGCGGCCAAGCCCTTTGGACAGTTCGCTGGATCTGCTGGGGCCGTGGATTCGCCAGTTGCTGGAACAGGGTGAGTTGCAGGGCTTCCAGGAGCGGCATGAGGAGTTTCTGCTCTGAAAGGTAGGAGCCGGCTTGCCGGCGATGGCGGTCTTGCAGGCCTCTTCGCTGGCGAGCCAGCTCCTACAGCTGGCAGAGGGATCGGCGGGGGCCGTAGGAGCCGGCTTGCCGGCGATGGCGATCTTGCGGGCCTCTTCGCTGGCAAGCCAGCTCCTACAGCTGGCAGGGGGATCGGGGGGAGTCTGTAGGAGCCGGCTTGCCGGCGATGGCGGTCTTGCGGGCCCCTTCGCTGGCAAGCCAGCTCCTACAGCTGGCAGGGGGATCGGGGGGAGTCTGTAGGAGCCGGCTTGCCGGCGATGGCGATCTTGCGGGCCTCTTCGCTGGCAAGCCAGCTCCTACAGCTGGCAGGGGGATCGGGGGGAGGTGCGGTTCTCGGGACGCCTGTTCGCGGGGGTTTGCGGGCCAGGACAAGAACCGATTCAGCCTGCCGCCCTGCCTGCCGTTCCTCGGCTCGACGCACTATATGCAGACGGCGAGCCCGCGCACCGGTATAGTGCGCCCCCTCTTCACGTGGACAGCCGTCGGTAACGAGGCTCAATCCCACGGGAAACCCGAACTAATAACAACCCGCGAATAGAGAACCGGGACGAACAATCGCCCCACCGCTTTGCCGTGCGTGCAATCAGCGGTGTAACAGAATGTTTCCGTCCGCTCTGCTTTTGCCTACACAAAAAACAGCGAGGAATAATCCATGCTCGAAGTCATCAACGACTTCCTCTCAGGGAAAGTGCTGATCGTGCTCATCGTCGGGCTCGGCAGCTACTTCACGATCCGCTCGCGTTTCGTTCAATTGCGCCACTTCCTCCACATGTTCGCGGTGTTCCGCGACAGCCTGAAAAGCAGCGGCGGCCAGCTCAGCTCGTTCCAGGCGCTGATGCTCAGCCTCGCCGGCCGAGTGGGCGCGGGCAACATCGCCGGCGTCGGCATCGCCGTGACCCTGGGTGGCCCTGGCGCGGTGTTCTGGATGTGGGTGACCGCACTGGTCGGCATGTCCAGCAGCTTCTTCGAGTGCACCCTGGCCCAGGTCTACAAGCGCGCCGACGGCGACGGCCTGTACCGCGGCGGCCCGGCCTACTACATCCAGCACGGCCTGAAGCTCAAGGGCATGGCGGTGTTGTTCTCGATCCTGCTGCTGGTCACCTACGGCTTCGCCTTCATCGGCCTGCAGTCCTACACCGTGACGCACTCGCTGCAGGACGCCTTCGCCTTCGCCCCTAGCCACACCGGTATTGTCCTGGCGGCGCTGCTGGCGATCACCTTCATCGGCGGCATCAAGCGCATCGCCGCGGTGTCCGACCTGCTGGTCCCGGTCAAGACCCTGGCCTACATCGGCGTGACCCTGTACGTGATCGGCACCCAGATCGAACAAGTCCCGGCCATGCTGGAGACCATCATCAAGAGCGCCTTCGGTCTCGACCCGGCCTTCGGCGGCCTGCTCGGCAGCGCCATCGTCATGGGCGTGAAGCGTGGCGTGTTCGCCAACGAAGCGGGCCTGGGCAGTGCGCCGAACGTCGCCGCCGTGGCCGCTGTGAAGCACCCGGGCGCCCAGGGCGTGGTCCAGGCCTTCAGCGTGTTCCTCGACACCTTCGTGATCTGCACCTGCACCGCGCTGCTGATCCTGCTGTCGGGCTTCTACACCCCGGGCTTCGAAGGCGACGGCATCGTCCTGACCCAGAACTCGCTGGCCGCCGTGGTCGGTGACTGGGGTCGCCTGTTCGTCAGCGTCGCGCTGTCGCTGTTCGTCTTCACCTGCATCCTCTACAACTACTACCTGGGCGAGAACAGCCTGCAGTTCCTCACCCGCAACCGCACCGTGCTGATGCTGTTCCGCGGCCTGGTACTGGCGCTGGTGGTATGGGGTTCGATGCAGGACCTTTCGACCGTGTTCGCCTTCGCCGACATCACCATGACCTGTCTGGCCTTCGTCAACCTGGTGGCCCTGGCCATGCTGTTCAAGGTCGGCCTGCGGGTGATGCGCGACTACGACGAGCAGCGCCGCGCCGGCGTCGCCCAGCCAGTGTTCGACTCGCGCAAATTCGCCGATCTGGACCTGGACCTGAAGGCCTGGCCTGCCGAACCTTCGGCCACCGCCCAGGCCGAGCCGCAAGGCGTGCCCGCAGCGCAACGCTGACGGGTAAACGACGGGCGCATCCTCTGCATCCGTCGGTTACAGTTCGATAAATGTGGGGGCGGCCTTGCCCGCTCCCACAGGAACTCACCGTTTCGGAGAATCCCATGAACCCTTCGACCTACCCTGCCGCCCAGCACGTCATGGTGCTCTACACCGGTGGCACCATCGGCATGCAGGCCAGCGCCGACGGCCTGGCCCCGGCGTCCGGCTTCGACGTGCGGATGCGCGCCTACCTCGACAGCCAGCCCGAACTGGTGGTGCCGGCCTGGCGCTTTCGCGAGATGGCGCCGCTGATCGACAGCGCCAACATGACCCCCGACTACTGGCAGCGCCTGCGTGAAGCGGTGGTCGAGGCCGTCGAGGTACAGGGCTGCGACAGCGTGCTGATCCTGCACGGCACCGACACCCTGGCCTACAGCGCCGCGGCCATGAGCTTCCAGCTGCTGGGCCTGCCGGCGCGGGTGGTCTTCACCGGTTCGATGCTGCCGGCCGGGGTGCCCGACAGCGATGCCTGGGAAAACCTCAGTGGCGCCCTGCTGGCCCTGGGCCAGGGCCTGGCACCGGGGGTGCACCTGTACTTCCACGGCGAGCTGCTGGCACCGACCCGCTGCGCGAAGATCCGCAGCTACGGCCGGCACCCGTTCGCCGCCCTGAAGCGCAATGGCGGCGCGGCCAGGGCCGAGGCGATTCCTGCCGGACTGGATTACCGCCAAGCCAGGCAACTGGCCAAAGTCGGCGTGCTGCCGCTGTTCCCCGGCATCGGCGCCGAACTGCTGGACGGCGTGCTAGGCAGCGGAATCCAGGCCCTGGTCCTGGAGTGCTTCGGCAGCGGCACCGGGCCCAGCGACAACCCGGCCTTCCTCGCCAGCCTCAAGCGCGCCCATGAGCGCGGGGTCGTGGTGGTAGCCGTGACCCAGTGCCATGAAGGCGGTGTCGAGCTGGACATCTACGAAGCCGGCAGCCGCCTGCGCGGCGTGGGCGTGCTGTCCGGTGGCGGCATGACCCGCGAGGCGGCGTTCGGCAAGCTCAACGCCCTGCTCGGCGCGGGCTTGGAAACCGCCGAAGTGCGGCGCCTGGTGGAATTGGACCTGTGTGGCGAGCTGAGCTGAAGCTCGCGCTCGGGAGCCGGCAGCTACTGCGGTAGCCGCCGGCTCGACGACAAGCAGGGGATGGCGCTCGGGTTACTTCTTGACCGAGTAATCCTGGCCCCAGACCCGCACCGAACTCGAACTCTCGATCGGCCCTTCAAACACGAACTTCTGCCGCACGGCCGCCTTGGCCGGGATGGTGACTTCGTCCGGGTTGTCGAGGCTGGCCGTCAGGTTGTTGGCGTAACCGTCCTGGTCGATCGCCAGCAGGGCGCCGGTCTGCTTGAGGTTGATCAGCCGCAACTGGCTGTCGCTGCTGTTCTTGAAACCCAGGGTGACGTTGAAGCTGTCGCCGACGGCTTCGGTCTTCAATACCTGGACATCGACGCGGCCTTTCATTTGCTCACGGGAGGAAATGATCGAGGCACCGTCGACGCCTTGCGCCGATTGGCGACCATCGAGCACACCTTCGCTGACGCCGCCCAAAAGGTTCTTGCCTGCCGAAATGGCTGACGAGACGGCTGACTTGGCAGAGTCCTTGAGGGTGCTTTCGCTGCCTGGCTCAGCCTCGGCCAGGCACAGCGAACTCAGGAGCAAGCCGGACAGCAGAAGCAGGGAATGCGCAGGGATGAGGGTCATACATAATCCTTTATCGGGGTTGCTGCACCGCCACCTCAGGCGGTGAATGGCAGGCAGGTTGCACCAATCAAAGCGCCAAGTCACTAGCCACACAACCCCCGGAATGCCGCCTGCAGCAGGCCGGCAAACCACAGGTCCGAGCGCGGGCGGCATGCAACTTGCTCCGGTTAAGGGTCTTTCCCAGGCTGGAATCTGCGCATGCTGCACTCGCACCTCACCACCCTCAATGCGGTTTCACTGGTGCTCAACACCTTCAAGGAACAGGGCCAGGACGGCGACACGCTGTTGGCCGGCAGCGGTATAAACCCCGCCGACCTGAGCCGCGCCGACACTCGCATCACCACCAACCAGGAGATGCTGGTGTGCGCCAATGCCGTGGCCCTGCAACGGGACATCGGCCTGGAACTGGGCCGGCGGATGCACGTGTCCTCCTACGGCATGCTCGGCTATGCCCTGCTCACCAGTGCCACCTTAGGTGACGCTTTGCGCCTGGCGCTGCGCTATCCGGCGCTGATGGGAACACTTTTCGAACTGAGCCTGGAAACCGACGGCGCGCGCATCTGGCTGACCGCCGCCGACTACCGCGAATGCCCGGCACTGGCGGCGTTCAACACCGAGTTCTGCCTGGTGTCGATGAAGGTCATCTGCGACGACCTGCTGGGCCACCCCTTGCCGCTGCTGGGAGCGCGCTTCGACTACCCGGCGCCGGACTATCAACAGCACTACCGCGAACCCTTCGACTGCCCGCTGCAGTTCGACGCCCGCAGCAACGCCTTCGCCTTCGACCAGCGCTGGCTCGACCAGCCCCTGCCCCTGGCGGATGTGATCACCCATCAGGCCATGGCCGAACGCTGCCGCAAGCAGAACACCGAGTTCACCGGGCGCCAGGCCTGGCTGGGGCGTATCCGCCAGTTGCTGGCGGCGCAGCTGGACGCCGCGCCGGGGCTGGAGGGGCTGGCGGAACAGATGAACTGCTCGGCCCGGACCCTGCGCCGCCACCTGCGGGACCTGGGTTGCAGCTATCAGGAGCTGCTGGACGAACTGCGTTTCGAACGGGCCAAGCAGATGCTCTGCGAAGACCAACTGCCCATCTACCGCATCGCCGAGGCCCTGGGCTTCAGCGAAACCGCGAGTTTTCGCCATGCCTTCATCCGCTGGAGCGGCGTGGCGCCGAGCCAGTTCCGGCCCTGAGACAAACCCCGGCACAAAGCCGCCGATTGCATTACATTGCCGACCTTTCTACCGGCAAGGGACTGCAACGTTGAACTTATCCACACGCGCCATCGCCCGACATGTCGGCATCCGCGGGGTTTGCCTGGCGCTGGCGCTGCTGGCCGGCGCACCTGCCGCCCAGGCCTTCGACCTATGGAAGATCCGCTGGTGGGAAATGCAGCGCGACATCCTCCTGGACGATCCGGAAACCGCCACGCTGCAACTCGAACCATTCGCCATGCCCGGGCTGGCCCAGACACCGGCACGGGTGATCCTCAGCCAATACCGCGGGCTGTTCTATCTCAATGGCTACGGGGATTCGCAGTACCGACAGCGGGTCTACAAATCGCCGCCTCTGCCACTGTTCAGCACCCAGGAACTGCAGGCCTGTGTACCAGAGCAACGCCCGGTTGAAGCCACGGACAACTGGCCGAAGAGCCACCAGCTGGAATCAGCCCTGAGTCTGAGCAAACTGAGTTTCGACTGCCAGAGCCCGGAATGGCAGCTCAGCAATCGCTACCTGCTGGTGGACAACCGTGACCCCTTGCGGCCGTTGCTGGCCATCGGTCATCGCCAGGGCGAGGCGCAGATTGACTTCATCCCGCTGCAACCGATCGGCCCCGAGCTGCAGCAGCAATGGCTACAAGCCCTGCGCAAGTATCCCCAGTTGCTCGAGCCGTTCAATGCCAGCACTGGCCAACTGATGATCAAGCCCTATGCCGCGGCATCAACTGCGGACCAGGCCTGGACCGAATTTCGCCAACTGCACGCACAATTGCGCGCTGCCAAGGACAAGGCCCCGGGCATCGCCCAGGTCGAAGACTTCTTCACCCGCCATGACTTTCGCGCTATCGCCCCCGAGCGCAGTGCCTACCCCGGCCTGCTCAACGACATCGCCTATTGGGCCACCGAGGCTGGCCAGTTGCAGAGCGCCCGGCCCTGGCTGGCGTACGTACTGCGCCGCGACCCTGGACGCATCCCCACCTATCTGAACCTGGCGGATCTGGATTGGCGCCTGTACCAACAGGATCCCGCGAACTCCAGGCACCTGGGCCGGGCCATGGAGAACTATCGGCTGTACTGCGGGCTGCGCCTGCAGCGCCAGCTTGGGGTACCCGCCAGGGTCACCCAGCGCCTGGGGCTGGAAACGGCCAGCGAACAGGCTTGCCAGGGCTCCTGGCCACTGGTGGTAGCCGTGGACCAAGGCGACGCAGCCGAAGTCCGGCGCCTGCTGCACAACGGCCTGCGTGGCGACGTCATAGGCACCGATGGGCGCCCGGCACTGTTGCACGCGCTGGATAAACCAGACCTGGATATCGCCCGGCTGCTGCTGGCCCATGGCGCCCGCCCCGATGGCCAATACAACGGCCGCACCCAGGTGGTCCTGGCCATGCGCCGCGACCTCAAGGACAACCCGGACCTGAACCAGGCCACACGCCTCAATTTCCTGCTGCAAGCCGGCGCGGCAATCGATGAGCAGGATATCCAGGGCGGCACCGCACTGCAGGAAATGGCCAAGGAGCGCGATGATATCGAGCGCTTCAACTGGCTGCTGCAACACCCACAGAACCTCGACAAACGCAGCGGGCCGGACGCCGTAACGGCGCTGTACCTGGCGCTCAAGGCGGGCAACTACGCCGCTGCCAGGCAACTGATAGCAGCCGGCGCCGACCTTAACCTGGGTTATGGCCGCTATGTTTGCGACAAGCAGCCCACCCGCGAAAGCCTACTGATGATCGTCGCTGAACAGGGCTCGCCCGAGGTCATCAATCCCTGGGTCAGCCAGCAAGAGAGCCTGGACATGTTCACCCTGCTTCTGCAGCGTGGCGCCGATCCCAACGTCGGCCGCTACTGCCGGAACAACGGCTACACCTGGCTGCTGGAGATCATCGCCCGGCGCAAGCGCGACGACATGCTCAAGGTGCTGCAAGGCTTTGCGCCGCCACCGCCCGCGACGGCGTTTCGTCTTTGAGGCGCGGTGCCGAGCCTGTTTCAGGCCCGAGACAAAGCCCGGCAAAAAACCACCGATTGCATTACATTGCCGAGCTTTCTACCGGCAAGGGACTGCAACGTTGAACCTCTTCTCAAGCGCCATCGCCCGGCGCATCAGGATTCGCCGGCTTGGCCTGGCGTTGGCGCTGCTGGCTGGCGCCCCCGTCGCCCAGGCCTTCGATCCGGACCTGGCCGGGATCAAATGGTCGGGGGCGGTCCGCCACTTCGTCATCGACTACCCGGAAACCGCCACCCTGCAGCTCCAGCCGTTCCCCCTGCCGGGCCTAGCGCGGGTGCCGGCGCGGATCATCCTGACCCAGTATCGCGGGCTGTTCTACCTCAACGCCTATCAAGACCTGGACTACCAGCAGCGGGTCTACAAGTCGCCGCCGATTGCCCTGTTCAGCCCCAAAGAGCTGCGGGCTTGCGTGTCTCCGGAGAACCCGGTGCGGGTCACCGACCACTGGCCCACCAGCAATACCCTGGCCCCCGGCATCAGCCTGACGCCCCTGGACTTCGACTGCTCGGTGCCAGCCGATTGGCAACTGAGCCAACGCTACCTGCTGATCGACCAGCGCGATCCGCAGCACCCGCTGCTGGCGATCAGTCACCGCCAGGACCTGACCCAGATGGATTTCACCCCGCTGCAACCCATCAGCGAGGAAACCGGAGCGCAATGGTTGCAGGCCCTGCAGACATTCCCAGCGTGGTTCCGCCCCTTCACCCACGGTAGCGGGCCGCTCACCCTCAACGCCTATGTACCCGCGCAGGCCCCGGATCCGGACAGCGTCTGGAAACAGTTTCGCGCGCTGCACGAACAGTTGCGCATCGCCAAGGACAAGCAGCCGGGCCTCTTCGAGGTGGAGGACTTCTTCGTCGAGCATGACTTTCGCAGCATCGCCACCGACCGCCGTGAATACCCCCACCTGCTCAATGACATCGCCTACTGGGCCAGCGAGGCCGGCCAGCTGCGCACTGCCCGCCCCTGGCTCAAGGAAGTGCTGCGCCGTGATCCCGGGCGCATGCCGACCTATCTCAACCTGGCGGACCTGGACTGGGCGATCTACCAGCTACGAACCTTGGACAACATCCACCAGGGCCGGGCCATCGAGGGTTACCGGGTGTATTGCGGCCTGCGCCTGCAACGCCAGATGAGCATCCCGCCGCGGGTGCTGCAGCGCCTGGGCCTGAACGCCGCCAATCCCCAGGCCTGCCAGGCCTTCTGGCCGCTGGTGGACGCCGTGGATGCCGGCGACCTGGCCGAGGTGCAGCGCCTGCTGGCCACGGGCATCAGCGGCGAGGTCATGGCCGACGATGGCCGCAGCGCCCTGTTGCACGCCCTGGACGCACCGCGCCTGGACATCGCCCGGCTGCTGCTGGAACACGGCGCCCACACCCGTGGCCTGTACAACTGGACCACCCTGGCGACCCTGGCCATGCGCCGCGACCTCGGCGACAGCCCCGACCTGAGCCAGGGCGGGCGTTTGAAGTTCCTCATCGACGCCGGGGTGGCCATCGACGAGCCGGACAGCCAGGGCCAGACGCCGCTGATGCAGATGGCCGAGCAGAAGCGCAGCCTGCAAGGCTTCAGCTGGCTGATGCAGTACCCGCAAAACCTCGACCTGCGCAAAACCGAGGATGGCGAAACCGCGCTGTACCGGGCGTTCTCGGGCAACAACTACGTGGCCATGAGGCAGTTGATAGAGGCTGGCGCCAACCTCAACCTGAGCTACGGCCGTGGTACCTGCTACAACCAGCCGGTGGGCGAAAGCCTGCTGACCCTGGTCGCCGACAAGACCTCCGCCGACGACAAGGCGCCCTACGTCAGCCAGCAGGACACCCTGGAGCTGTTCAGCCTGCTGCTGGAAAAAGGCGCCGACCCGAATGTCGGCCAGCACTGCGAGAAGAAGGGCTACACGCTATTGCTCGAAGCCATCGCCCGGAAAAAACGCGAGGACATGCGCAAGGTCCTGCAACGCTATGTTCCCGCCCCAGCCGTCGGTTGAAGTCGATGGCGCCCCGCAACGGGGCGCCACGCCTCTTTAAGGGGCGAATTTCGGTCAAACACTTTGGCCAGATCAATCCCCTTTTGGCCGCTCCTGCCGTTCTCCGAAACCCCGCGCCCCGCAAGACTGTGATCCACCGAATCAGCCTGCGGAGAACAAGAAAATGCTGACGATCTACTCGGATGATCACCACCTGCACCACGGCCGTTGCGAACTGATCGACGGGCAACTGATGCCCTGCTTCGAAATGCCTTCCCGGGCCGACCACGTGCTGGACCGGGTGAAGTACCGCAACCTCGGCCCCGTCGAGGCGCCCAAGGATTTCGGCCTGGGGCCCATCGAGCGCGTCCACAGCCGCGCCTACCTGGAGTTCTTCAAGGGCGCCTGGGCGCGCTGGGCGGCCCAGGGCATCGACGGCGACCTGCTGCCCTACACCTGGCCGGCGCGCACCCTGCGCAGCGTGATCCCCACCAGCCTCCACGGCCAACTCGGCTACTACAGCTTCGACGGCGGCGCGCCGATCACCGCTGGCACCTGGCAGGCGGCCTATAGCGCAGCCCAGGTGGCCCTCACCGCCCAGGCGGTGATCCAGCGCGGCGCCCGCAGTGCCTTCGCCCTGTGCCGGCCGCCGGGACACCACGCCGCCGGCGACCTGATGGGTGGCTACTGCTACCTGAACAACGCCGCCATCGCCGCCCAGGCGTTCCTCGATCAGGGCCATAAAAAAGTCGCGATCCTCGACGTCGACTACCACCACGGCAACGGCACCCAGTCGATCTTCTATGAGCGCAGCGACGTGCTCTTCACCTCGATCCATGGCCACCCGGAAGCCGAGTTCCCGTTCTTCCTGGGTTACGCCGACGAATGCGGCGAAGGCCTGGGCGAAGGCTACAACTTCAACTACCCGCTGGCCGCCGGCAGCGGCTGGGACGTGTGGAGCGCGGCCCTGGAGCAGGCCTGCAACGAGATCCAGCGCTATGACGCCGACATCATCGTGGTGTCCCTGGGCGTGGACACCTTCAAGGACGACCCGATCTCGCAATTCAAACTCGACAGCCCGGATTACCTGGCCATGGGCAAGCGCATCGCCGCCCTCGGCAAGCCGACGCTGTTCGTCATGGAAGGCGGTTACGCGGTGGCAGAAATCGGCATCAACGCCGTCAACGTTCTCGAAGGCTTTCAAAGCGCCCAGTGAGGATTCGCCCGATGAAAAGTTTGCAACGCCTTATCGTTCCGGCCCTGTGCGCCAGCCTGCTGGGCACCGCTGCCCACGCCGAAGAACGCACCCTGCGGGTCTACAACTGGTTCGACTACATCACCCCCAAGGCCCTGGAGGATTTCAAGGCCCAGAACAGCCAGGTGAAGCTGGTGTACGACATCTTCGACACCAACGAAGCCCTGGAGGCCAAGCTGCTCACCGGCAACTCCGGGTATGACGTGGTGGTGCCGTCCAACGTGTTCCTGGCCAAGCAGATCGAGGCCGGGGTGTTCCAGCCCCTGGACCGCAGCAAGCTGCCCAACTGGAACCACCTCGATCCCAAGCTGATGAAGCTGATCGAAGCCAACGACCCGGGCAACCAGTTCGCCGTGCCCTACATGTACGGCACCATCCTGATCGGCTTCAACCCGGCCAAGATCAAGGCCGCCCTGGGAGACCAGGCACCGGTGGACAGCTGGGACCTGATTTTCAAGGAAGAGAACATCAGCAAGCTCAAGCAGTGCGGCGTGGCCTTGCTGGATTCGCCTTCGGAAATCCTGCCCCTGGCCCTGCAGCACCTGGGCCTGGACCCCAACAGCAAGAAGCCGGCGGACTACGAGAAGGCTGAAGCGCTGCTGATGAAGATCCGCCCGTACATCACCTACTTCCACTCGTCCAAGTACATGGCCGACATCGCCAACGGCGATATCTGCGTGGCGGTGGGCTACTCGGGGAGCTTCTCCCAGGCCGCCAACCGCGCCAAGGAAGCCAAGAACGGCGTGACCGTGGACATGCGCCTGCCCAAGGAAGGCGCGCCGATCTGGTTCGACATGCTGGCGATCCCCAAGGGCGCGAAGAACCAGGAAGATGCCTACACCTTCATCAACTACCTGCTGCAACCCCAGGTGATTGCCCCGGTCAGCGACTTTGTCGGTTATCCGAACCCGAACAAGGACGCCACCGAACTGGTGGACCCTTCGATCCGCAACAACCCCAACCTGTATCCAACGGAAGCAGCCATGAGCACCCTGTACACGCTGCAGCCGTTGCCCCGTGATGCGGAGCGGGCGCGGACCCGGGCCTGGACCAAGATCAAGTCCGGGACCTGATTCGTCAGCAGCCCAGCGGCGGTGTGCGGGTTGCCGGCGGACGACGGTGGCGCGGTTGGCGATAGACCGCGGCGCCGGGTTCGCCGGCAAGCCGGCTCCTACAGCTGTGCCTTCAGCAGCCGCTGAGGCCTTGGGGGCTGCGCTCTTCGGCGAAGAACCAGGGCCGCAGGCGCACACCCACGCCGTTGCCGATAAAGGCCGCCACCAGCCATAGCCAGCCGTGCAGGCTGCCGGAGGCGATGCCGCTGAAGTAGGCGCCGATGTTGCAGCCATAGGCCAGGCGCGAGCCGTAGCCCAGCAGCAGGCCGCCAATCACCGCCGCCATCAGGGAGCGGGCCGGGATCTTCAGGTTCGCGCAAAACGTCCCGCCAACCCCGCTGCCAGCAGCGCCCCCAGGACGATGCCGATGTCCATGACGCTGGTGATGTCCTGCCACACTGGGGCTGCCAGGGCCTTGGCATTCGCCGCGCCCTGCCAGAACACCCAACTGCCCACGTCCACACCCAACCCGTTGGCAACCTTGGCACCCCACAGGGCGAACGCCGAGGTAATGCCCCATGGGCGTCCGGCCAGGGCCAGGGTGGCAAAGTTCAGCAGGGCCAGGGCCACCGCGCCCCAGACCAGCGGCCAAGGGCCACGCAGCAAGCGGCGCCAGCCCTGGTGCGCGCTAGCGACCGGGGCTTCGAGGTTGCCGTGACGGCGCTTTTCCAGGGTCAGGGTGAGCACCGCAATCAGGGCGAACAGGCTCAGGCTCAAGCCCAGCGCCGGCCCCACGCCGAAGCTCTGGACGATGGAGATCGGCGGCAGCGACGGCAGGGCGAACCACCAGTCGACGTGATGGGTGGCGATCAACGAACCGCAGATGAAAAAACCCAGGGTCACCAGCATCCGCGCATTGCCGCCGCCAACGGTGAACAGCGTGCCCGAGGCGCAACCGCCGCCCAGCTGCATGCCGATGCCGAAGATGAAGGCGCCGAAAATCACCGAGACTCCGGCCGGCGCCACCAGGCCCACCACCGGCTGGCCGAACAGGCTGCCCGCCCCCAGCGCCGGGAAGAACAGCAGCACCGCCAGGGCCAGCATCACCATCTGCGCCCGCAGGCCGGCGCCGCGCCGGTCGCGGATAAACACCCGCCAGGCCGAGGTGAAGCCGAAGGCCGCGTGGTACAGGGTCAATCCCAGGGCCGCCCCCAACAGCAACAGCAGCACCTGCCGTGCGCCCACCTGGGCTTGCAGGAACAAGGCCCCGGCTACCAGGAGCAACAGGGCGAACAACGGGGCGCCGAACTTGCGTTCAGGCGCCATGGAAAGGGTCTGGCTCATGAGGAGTCTCGGGCAGGGGAAGGTCCGGGAGTATACCTGCTCAGACCCGCCAGGCCTGGCGCAAACGGCTCACGGCGGCGCGGATATCGGCCTCCGGCACCGCGGCAAACCCCAGCACCAGCCCGGCCCGCCGGTCTTCGGGCAAGGGCGTGTCCGGCAACCAGTAGCTGCTCAGGCCGTTGACTTCGACATCGACACTCGCGGCCTGCGCCAGCAACTCCTGCTCTCGCTGCAGGCTGTCGACTTTCAGCGTCAAGTGCAGCCCGGCAGCCACCGAGGGCAGCGGCCCTACCCCCTCGATCACCGTCGGCCAGGCCTCCAGCAAGGTATTGCGCCGGCTCAGGGCAGCCCTGCGCATGCGCCGGATATGCCGCTGGAAGTGCCCGGCGGCCATGAATTCGGCCATCACCGCCTGGGTACTGACTTCCGAATGCCGTACATCCACCGCCCGGCGCTGGGCAAAGGCCTGCACCAGGTTCGGCGGCAGCACCAGGTAGCCCAGGCGCAGCGCCGGAAAAGCCACCTTGCCGAAGGTGCCGACGTAGATCACCCGCCCCTGGCGGTCCAGGGCTGCCAGGGGCGCCAGCGGAGCGCCGCTGTAGCGGTACTCGCCGTCATAGTCGTCCTCGACGATCCAGCCCTGGCTGCGCTCGGCCCAGGCCAGCAATTCCAGGCGCCGGGCCAGGCTCATGATCACCCCGGTGGGGTACTGGTGGGACGGTGTGACATAGGCCAGGCGGCAGTTGTCCAGTTGCTCCAGCTGACGGCAATCGATGCCCTCCTGATCCACCGCCACGCCCCGCAATCGCGCCCCGGCCACGGCGAAGGCATGGCCGGCGGCGCGGTAGCCGGGGTTTTCCACAGCCACGCTGTCGCCGGGCTCCACCAGCAGCTGTGCACAAAGGCTGATGCCCTGCTGCGCACCACAGGTGATCACAATTTGTTCAGCCGTGCAGTGCAGCCCCCGGGCGCTGCGCAGGTAGGCGGCAATCAGGCTGCGCAGGCGCAAATCGCCGGCCGAATCGCCGTAACACAGTTGACGCAGGTCCGGCCTGCGCCAGAAAGCCGCATTCAGCTTGGCCCAGACCTCGAACGGGAACAGATCGAAGGCCGGCACGCCAACCCGAAAAGCCCGCGGCGGCCCCTTGGGCGGGGTACTCAAATGATGGGTTTGCAGGCGCTGCCAGCCACTGCTGTGGATAACTTTACTGGATAAATCACCAGGCGTTTCTGCCGATTTTGTGGATAACCCTGTGGGTAAGCCTGTTGAAAACCCTGTGGATACTTTTGTGGATAGTTTTTTGATGGGTAACCGGGTTTCCGGCAATTGGGCCACATAGGTGCCATCGCCGACCCGCCCTTCGATAAAGCCTTCGGCATACAGCTGGTCGTAGGCGCGCACCACGCTGTTGCGGGAAATCCCCAATGCCGCGGCCAGGTCGCGGCTGGCGGGCAAGCGCGTACCGCTGGCCAGGCGCCCATCCAGCACCCGCTGGCGCAGGGCCTGGTACAGCTGGCGGCTGAGACCCTGGCGGCGATCCAGCTGGATGCCGGCAGGGTTGAAAGACAGCGGAGGCAAAGCACTGTTCATCGGGGCGCCCCGGGAATTGGACCCATGAAATAGACCATAGATGGCTCTTACAACGAACCATTAGCCTGCCTAGGATGCAGCCACTCGCCAAGGATTTTCTATATGTATCTGCCTCGCGCTTTCGTCGATGAAGACCTGCCCCGCCTGCACGGGGTGATCCAGCACAGCCGCCTGGCGACCCTGGTGACCTGGGGCGCCCTGGGCCTGCAGGCCAGTCATGTGCCGCTGTTGCTGGACCCGGAACAGGGCCCCAATGGCACCCTCTACGGGCATCTGGCCAAGGCCAACCCTCAGTGCGCCGAGCTGGCCAGCGGCGCCGAGGCCCTGGTGATTTTCACTGGCGAGGGCGCCTATGTCAGCCCCTCGTTCTATCCGAGCAAGGCCGAACACGGAAAAGTGGTACCGACCTGGAACTACGTGGCCGTGCACGCCTATGGCCAGCCCGAGGTATTCACTGATCCGCAGCGGCTGTTGAAGGTGGTGGAGGGCCTGACCGAACGCCACGAAAGCGGCCGCCGCCAGCCGTGGAAGGTAGCGGATGCCCCGGCCGACTACCTCGACGGTATGCTGCGGGCCATTGCCGGCTTTGCCCTGCCGATCCAGCGCCTGGAGGGCAAGCGCAAGCTCAGCCAGAACCGCAGCGCCGAGGATATCGCCGGGGTGCGCGAGGGCCTGGCGGCCAGCACCGACCTGCGTGACCAACAACTCGCCCACCTGATGGGCTAGGTTTTCGTACAGAACAAAAAAGGAGCTTTCATGAGCCAGATCCAGATCCGCCCCGTTTCCGCTGCCGACCACGGCGCCTGGCTGCCCTTGTGGCAGGCCTACCTGCGCTTTTACCAAACTGAACTGCCGGACGCCGTGAGCCAAAGCACCTGGCAGCGCTTTCTCGATGCCGGCGAGCCGACCCACGCCGCCCTGGCCTGGGACGGCGAGCGCGCCGTGGGCCTGGTGCATTTCATCTACCACCGCTCCAACTGGAGCATCGAGAATTCCTGCTACCTGCAGGACCTGCTGGTGACCCCGGACCAGCGCGGTACTGGCGTCGGCCGCAAGCTGATCGAGTTCGTCTACGCCCAGGCCAAGCAGGACGGCTGCGCCAAGGTCCACTGGCTGACCCACGAAACCAATGCCACGGCCATCCAGCTGTATGAACGCATTGCCGAGCGCCCGGGTTTCATCCAGTTCCGCAAACCCCTCTGAGTTGCCAAGGAGCCACTGCATGTCGACTTCACTCGCCGATTGGAAGGGCGCACCCGCCCCTTCGGCCACCCTGCTTGAAGGGCGCTTCATCCGTTTGGAAAGGCTCGACCCGGCCCGCCATGGCGACGACCTGTTCCAGGCCCTGCAAGGCCCCGGCGCCGACCCGGTGCTGTGGAACTACCTGCCTTACGGTCCCTTCCCCGAGCGCCCGGCGTTCGATGCCTGGCTGAGCAATAACGCCGCGGCCAGCGATCCGTACTTCTTCAGCGTGATCGACCGCGCCAGCGGCCAGGTACAGGGCATTCTCAGCCTGATGTCGATCGTCCCGGCCCAGGGGCGCATCGAGATCGGCCACGTGACCTTCGGTGCACCGATGCAACGTTCACCGAGAAGCACCGAGGCGGTGTACCTGCTGGCCAAGGAAGCCTTCGCCCTGGGTTATCGGCGCCTGGAATGGAAGTGCAACAACGCCAATGCCCGCTCGCGCTACGCCGCGGAACGTTTGGGCTTCAGCTTCGAGGGGGTGTTTCGCCAGCACATGGTGGCCAAGGGGCAGAACCGCGATACCGCGTGGTTCTCGATCCTCGATGGGGAGTGGCCGGCCATCGCCAAGGGCTTCGAACAATGGCTCAGCGATGAGAACCAGAGCGGCTCGGGGCAGCTCAAGTCACTGGCGGAGTGTCGCGGCTAAGCGGGGGTTTCGCCGGCAAGCCGGCTCCTACAGGCCTGGGTAGGAGCTGGCTTGCCAGCGAAGGGCTCAACCGAGCTTCTGCGCCAACAGCGCAATATGCTCCGGCCCGATGCCGCAGCAACCGCCCACATGGCTGGCCCCGCGCTGTTGCCAATCCGCCACCCAGTGCAGATAACCCGGCGGGTCCAGGTCCTCTCGCAGCGGGCACAGGCCATCGTTGGCGGTGGCATCTTCGGGCTGCGGCGGGAAGGCGTTGGCGTACACGCCGATATGGATCTGCACCCCTAGACGCTCAAAGGTTTCACGGGCCGCATCCACCGCCGCACCAATCACTTCCGGCTGGCTGCAATTGAACAGCAGGGTCTGCACTCCCAACTGCGCCGCCACCGCCGCCGCTTCGGCCACCGGCTCGCCGGAACGCAGGCGCGGCACTTCATCGACGTCTTCATCCTTCAGGGTGAAGGACAGCCAGAACGGTTTGCCGTCCTTGGGCAGGCCGGCGTGGATGGCCCGCGCCTCGGCGATGGAGCTCTGGGTTTCCGCCAGCCACAGGTCGACATGGGGCGCCAGGCCCTTGATCAGCGGGCTCAACACATCCTTGACCCGCGCAGCATCGAACAGGTCCGGACGATAGGAGCCGAACAGCGGCGGCAACGAACCTGCAACCCGCACCGGCTTGCCGGAAGCCTGCACCGCACGCCGCGCCAGCTCGCCAGCCAGGGAGGCCAGGGCCTGGCCCTCGGCAGCGAAGCGTTCTTCGCCGATATGGAACGGCACCACGGCATAGCTGTTGCTGGTGATCACGTTGGCACCGCTATCGATGTAGGCCGCGTGTACCGCTTCCACCGCTCGCGGGTCTTCGCTCAATGCCAGGGCCGACCACTCGGGTTGCCGGAACGGCGCACCACGGCGCTGCAACTCGCGACCCATACCGCCATCCAGAATTACCGTGCTACCTGCGCCCATATGCTTTTCACTCATATGCTTATGAAAATAACTCACTACCGGAGCCGTTCTTATAACTATTAAATACGCACCATTCAGTTAATAACAACTCTTTTTCAGTCAGGATTCCGATGAATTTCAAACCGCTGCTGGCCCTCGGCCTGACCCTTCTCGCGGCCTCCTCCCAGGCCTTCGCCGGCGCCACCCTGGAGCGTATCGAGCAGAAAAAGGAACTGGTGGGGGTGCTGATGGAAAGCTACCCGCCCTTCTCTTTTCTCAATGAGCAGAACCAGCTGGACGGCTTCGATGTGGACGTGGCCAAGGCCGTGGCCGCCAAGCTGGGGGTCAAGCTGCGCCTGGAAACCCCGTCCTGGGACGTGATCGCCGCCGGCCGCTGGAGCGGGCGCTACGACATCTGCATCTGCTCCATGACCCCGAGCAAGGCCCGCGCCGAGGTCTTCGACTTCCCGGTGCAGTACTACGCCTCGCCGGCGGTGATCGTGGTCAACGCCAAGGATGAGCGGATCCACGGCGCCAAGGACCTGAGCGACAAGAAGGTCGGCCTGACTGCCGCCTCCAGCTACGAGGGTTACCTGAACAAGAACCTGGTGATCGAAGGCGCCGAAGACACCCAACTGCAATACCCCTTCGAGAATGTGCAGATCGCCCCCTACGACACCGACAACGTGGCCTTCCAGGACCTCGGCCTGGGCCCCGGCGTGCGCCTGGATGCGATCCTCACCAACCTGGTCACCGCGCAACCACGGCTGACCCAGGACTCGCGCTTCAAGCTGGCGGGCGAAGCGCTGTACGCCGAGCCCAACTCGGTGGCCATCGAGAAAGGCGACGCCCAGTGGAACGCCAAGGTGCGTGAAGTCTTCGCCCAGCTGAAGCAGGACGGCACCCTGAGCCAGCTGTCGCAGAAATGGATCGGCGCCGACATCAGCCAATGACCGCCTACACCCCACCTCCCCGGCCGCCGCACGCGGTGGCCGAGCCACTGCTCAAGCGCCTGCTGGGCTTTCGCACCCGGCTGTACCTGACCTGGGCCGCGTTGCTGGTGCTGTTCGCCAGTTTCTTCCTGAGCTTCGAGCTGAAGTTCTCGATCATCCTCGACAAGCTGCCGAACCTGCTGGGCCTGCACCTGTCCCCCAGCGGCTTTCTCCAGGGCGCGGCGCTGACCCTGTTCCTCTGCGCCTGCTCCATCGTCGCCTCGTCGCTGCTGGGCTTTGTCACCGCCCTGGCGCGCTTGTCTTCAAGCGCCGTGGCATTCGGCATCGCCAGCTTCTACGCCTCGTTCTTTCGCGGCACGCCGCTGCTGATCCAGATCCTGTTGATCTACCTCGGCCTGCCGCAACTGGGGGTGGTGCCGGGCGCTATCACCGCGGGGATCATCGCCCTGTCGCTGAACTACGGTGCCTACCTCAGCGAGATCTTCCGCGCCGGTATCCTCGGCGTGCCCCATGGCCAGCGCCAGGCGGCCCTGGCCCTGGGCATGAGCGACAGCGTGATCTTCTGGCAGGTGACCTTGCCCCAGGCCATGCGCACCATCATTCCCCCGGCCACCAACCAGTTCATCTCGATGCTCAAGGACTCGTCGCTGGTCTCGGTGATGGGGGTCTGGGAGGTGATGTTCCTGGCCCAGTCCTATGGCCGCTCCAGCTACCGCTACATCGAGATGCTCAGCACCGCGGCGCTGATCTACTGGCTGCTGTCCATCGGCCTGGAACTGATCCAGGCACGCATGGAAAAGCATTACGGCAAGGGTTACGTGCAGCGCGGCTGAGGCTCAGGCAAGGGCTGAAGGCCCGGGGCCACCCGGGCTTCTTTCCGAGCGCTCAGGCTCATCGAGCAGCGAACGGGCGCGGCTGGTTCGCTGCACTTTCACCACCCCCATCTGCAGGCCGAAAGGCTGGAACACCGCGTTCAATGACTTGAGGGTCGGGTTGCCGTCGCCGTGTTCGATATGGATCAGGGTGCGCAGAGAAATCCGGCACATTCGAGCAAACAGGTGCTGATGCAGCCCCGTGACCTCGGTCCGCAGGCGCTTGACCGCATCGCCAATGGGCAAGCGACCGGCCGCCATTTCCTGCTGGATGTTGTCGATCAGCGCACCGCGCTCTTCCACAGTCATGTTCATCGCAATCCCCACTCCTGCAGGCGTCGATCCAGGTGGCGCAGGTGAATGCGCGGATGATTCAGGGTGGCTTCGGGCAAGCCCCCGGCACTCAGCAGGTCTGGCAGGGCCCGCAGCTGTTCGGCATCGGCGCGCAGGCGCGTCAAGGCCAGCTCGGGATCGAGCAGCGGCTTGAGGCTGGCGCACACCAGGCGCCAGTCGACTTCACCGGCCACTTCCATGCGACCGGGCCATTTGGTGGTGCGGGCAATCCCCTGGTCATCCATGACCTTGGGCGCCAGGTCATGGATCGGGGCCAGACGCACCCCCTCATCAGCGCGAACCACCGAAAGCGTGCGGCCATGATTGTCCGTGTTGCCGAGGATTCTGTTGATCAGGTCGCGCCGCAGGTAGTCCGCCACCAGATCGGGGATCGACGCCTCCTGGCCCGTGGAACGCCACAGTTCGGCGAGTATCCCCAGCACCTCGGTATGGCGCATGCCTTGGCCATGGCCCACCAGCCCAGCCAGGGAATAGATCGACTCCACCGCCAGGCGCTCGACGCCTGCGGGCGTTAGCCGGCGGTCAAAACGCTGCCCCCACAGGCTCGGCCGGCGCCCCTCTTCCAGGGCCAGCCCGGGAGCCGGCAAGGTCTCGATACCCAACTGCTGCAGCGCCCGGTAGTAATGGAACTCGCTCCTGAGGATCTCGCAGTCATTGGCCGAAGCCGGGTTGCGCGGGAACTTCACCCACCAGTGACGCGCCGCCGAGGCGTCATCAAGCAGCGCATCGGGGTACAACAAGCCCTCGCGGTTTTCAGTCAGCAACAACTTGGGTGCTTCGTCGCCGATGCTCGCCGTGCCACCAAAAGCCGCCGCCTGCTCATGGGCGTATTCAACAAAGCGGTTATCAAGGCTGACCACCTGATCCCGGGTGAAGCCCAGGGCCGGACGCCTGCGCAGCCCTGCCAGGGACTCCTTGATCCGCAGGTTGCCAATGGGCGCCGCATTGCTGCGGGCCAGCAGGAACAACTCGCTGCCCAGGCCATCGGGCCGCTCATGGCCGATCTGCCGCAGCAAAAAGCCACTCGCCGCCTTGGTGGGGGCCAGGTCATACAGGAAGGCCGGGGCGCGGTCTTCTCGCCATGGCTCCCACCCCAGAGGTATCAGCGCACTGACCGAACGCGCCAGCGGGCTGGCGACCGCCTCCAGGTTGTCCACCAGGTACTGGTGCAGGTAACCAAAGCTGCAGGGGCTGGCGAAGCCCTCTTCGGGCCTGTCGAAACTCAAGGTCATGGCGTCAGCCCATGTCCCTGCGCAGTAGAGTTGCAAAGTCAGCCGAAGCACTTTTTTACCTGCTTTTTAATGCATTCAGAATCTTCTGCCCGGCAGAAAAATGCATTTTAACGCATGTTTACTGATTCAAACATGAATAAAGTGCACTAAAACACACTTCAACCCTGCCCTACCTAGCCCTGGCGCCAGGCAAAAAAAAGGGGAGCCGTAGCTCCCCCGAGGTAAACAGTTGCAGATGAGGGCCTGAACTCAGCCCTCGATCTCGATCAGGATTTCGCCCGGGTTGACCCGGTCGCCCTTGGCCACGTGGATCGCCACGACCTTGCCGGCAATCGCCGCCTGGACTTCGGTTTCCATCTTCATGGCTTCGGTGATCAGCACCGCCTGGCCGGCCTTGACCACATCGCCTTCCTTGACCAGCACATCAACGATGTTGCCCGGCATGGTGGTGCTGACGTGGCCCGGGGCGCTGGCTTGCTTGCGCTTGCTGCCACCGCCGCCGACGAACTCGTTGAGGGGCTCGAACACCACTTCTTCCGGCATGCCGTCGATGGACAGGTAGAAGTGCCGCTTGCCTTCGGCCTTGACCCCGACCCCGGTGATGTCGACGCGGTAGGTCTCGCCGTGAACGTCGATGACAAACTCGGTAGGCACGCCTTCGCCGCCAGCCTTGCTGACGCCACCGGCTTCGGGGATCGGCAGCAGCGCTTCCGGAACCAGGGTGCCGGCCTCACGCTCTTCGAGGAATTTGCGCCCGATGTCCGGGAACATGGCGTAGGTCAGCACGTCTTCTTCGGAATGGGCCAGGGCACCGATTTCGCCGCGCAACTTGGTCATTTCCGGCTTCAGCAGGTCGGCGGGACGCACGTCGATCACATCTTCGCTACCGATGGCCTGGCGCCGCAGTTTCTCGTCGACTTCACCCGGAGCCTTGCCGTAGCCGCCCTGCAGGTAGAGCTTCACTTCATTGGTGATGGTCTTGTAGCGTTCGCCGGCCAGGACGTTGAAGAACGCCTGGGTGCCAACGATCTGCGAAGTCGGGGTCACCAGGGGCGGGTAGCCCAGGTCGTGACGCACCCGCGGGATCTCGGCCAGCACTTCGCCCATGCGGTTCAGCGCGCCCTGCTCTTTCAGCTGGTTGGCCAGGTTGGAAATCATCCCGCCCGGCACCTGGTTGACCTGCACCCGGGTATCGACCGCGGTGAATTCGCTTTCGAACTGGTGGTACTTCTTGCGTACGGCGTAGAAGTACAGGCCGATCTCCTGCAGCAGCTCCAGGTCCAGGCCGGTGTCGAATTCGCTGCCTTTAAGGGCCGCGACCATGGACTCGGTGCCCGGGTGGCTGGTGCCCCAGGCGAAGCTGGAGATGGCGGTGTCGATGTGGTCGGCGCCGTTCTCGATGGCCTTGAGCTGGCACATCGCGGCCAAGCCGGCGGTGTCGTGGGAGTGGATGAACACCGGCAACGACAGCTCGGCCTTCAACGCCTTGACCAGTTCGCCGGTGGCATAAGGGGTCAGCAGGCCGGCCATGTCCTTGATCGCGATCGAGTCGCAACCCATGGCTTCCATCTGCTTGGCCTGGGCCACGAAGGCCTCGATGGTGTGCACCGGGCTGGTGGTGTAGGCGATGGTGCCCTGGGCGTGCTTGCCGGCGGCCTTCACCGCTTCGATGGCGACCCGCAGGTTACGCACGTCGTTCATGGCGTCGAAGATGCGGAACACGTCGATGCCGTTGACCGCCGCCTTGGCCACGAAGGCCCGGACCACATCGTCGCTGTAGTGGCGGTAGCCCAGCAGATTCTGGCCGCGCAGGAGCATCTGCAGGCGGGTGTTGGGCAGTGCGGCGCGCAGTTTGCGCAGGCGCTCCCAGGGGTCTTCCTTGAGAAAGCGTACGCAGGCGTCGAAGGTGGCGCCGCCCCAGACTTCCAGGGACCAGTAGCCGACTTTGTCGAGCTTGTCGCAGATCGGCAGCATGTCCTCGGTGCGCATGCGGGTCGCCAGCAGCGATTGGTGGGCGTCGCGCAGGATGGTGTCGGTAACGAAGATTTTCTTAGTCATTGGTATCTCCTCATAGCGGCAAGCTCCAAGCTACAAGCTGCGAGTAAAAGCCGATTCGCTTCTACTTGCCGCTGGCCGCTGACAGCTTGCGGCTGCATTCAAAGGCCTGCGTGGGCGGCGATGGCGGCGGCGATGGCCAGGGCCAGCTCTTCGGGTTTGCGCTTGATCGAGTAGTTGGTCAGTTCCGGGTGGCTCTCAACAAAGCTGGTGTTGAACTGACCGCTGCGGAACTCCGGGTTGCGCAGGATTTCCTGGTAGTAGGCGGCGGTGGTCTTGACCCCTTGCAGGCGCATGTCGTCGAGGGCGCGCAGGCCACGGTCCATCGCCTCTTCCCAGGTCAGGGCCCAGACCACCAGCTTCAGGCACATGGAGTCGTAGAACGGCGGAATGGTGTAGCCGGTGTAGATCGCCGTGTCGGTACGCACGCCGGGACCGCCGGGGGCGTAGTAACGGGTGATCTTGCCGAAGCTGGGGAGGAAGTTGTTCTTCGGGTCTTCTGCATTGATCCGAAACTGCAGGGCAAAGCCACGGTGGTGGATGTCTTCCTGCTTGACCGAGAGCGGCAGGCCGGAGGCGATGCGGATTTGCTCGCGGACGATGTCAATGCCGGTGATTTCCTCGGTGATGGTGTGTTCCACCTGCACCCGGGTGTTCATTTCCATGAAGTACACCTCGCCCTCGGCGAGCAGGAACTCCACGGTGCCGGCGTTCTCGTAGCCCACGGCCTTGGCCGCGCGCACCGACAGGTCGCCGATATAGGCGCGCTGTTCGGGGGTCAGTTGCGGGCTCGGGGCGATTTCGATGAGCTTCTGGTTGCGGCGCTGGATCGAGCAGTCGCGCTCGAACAGGTGCACCACGTTGCCAAAGCTGTCACCGAGGATCTGCGCTTCGATGTGCTTGGGATTGACGATGCACTTTTCCAGGAACACTTCCGCCGAACCGAAGGCCTTGGTGGCCTCGGATATCACTCGGGGAAAGGCTTGTTCGAGTTCTTCGCGGCTGTTGCAGCGGCGAATGCCGCGGCCGCCACCGCCGGAGGTGGCCTTGAGCATCACCGGGTAGCCGATGCGGTCGCCCTCGGTCAGGGCTTCGTGGATGTCCGCGACGTTGCCTTCGGTGCCCGGGGTCACCGGCACGCCGGCCTTGATCATGCTGCGGCGGGCTTCGGTCTTGTCGCCCATGCGCCGGATCACTTCCGCCGATGGGCCAATGAACTTGATTCCGCGTTCGGCGCAGATGTCCGCCAGCTCGGCGTTTTCCGAAAGAAAACCGTAGCCGGGATGCAAGGCATCGCAGCCGGTCTCCACCGCCAGGTTCACCAGTTTGCGCGGGTTCAGGTAGCCGGCCAGGGGCTCGGCACCAATGCTGTGGGCCTCATCCGCACGCTTCACATGCAAGGCATGGCGATCGGCGTCGGAGAAGATCGCCACCGAACGGATGCCCATCTCGGCGCAGGCACGCACGATTCGTACGGCAATCTCACCACGGTTGGCAATCAGGATCTTTTTTATCACTTGGAGGTTCCCTTGAGCCGTTGAAACAAACGACCCGCTAGACCGAGTCGGCGCGTGACCAAATGTTTCAAGTCAGTCGCCGCGTCACACTAGCTCTGAAGAGGGATTAACAAAAATCAATAATTATTGGGTCGGACATAAGTAAAGACTTATAGTCATGCCACCAGCCCTTGGCACGAGCACTCAGAAGATGCGTAAGTCCTTGATGAGACTGACATTACGTCAGTTGCAGATTTTCAATGAAGTCTGCGATCTACGCTCCTACAGCCGCGCCGCCGAGGAAATGTCCCTGTCCCAGCCCGCGGTCAGCCTGCAGATTCGCCAGCTGGAGGAGCTGATCGGCCAGCCGCTGTTCGATTACGTCGGCAAGAAGCTCTACATGACCGAAGCCGCCGAAGCCCTGCAACGGGCCAGCCGGGACATCTTCGGGCGCCTGGAGAACCTCGACATGCAGCTCTCCGACATGCAGGGCTCGCTGCAGGGCCAGCTCAAGCTGGCGGTGGAGTCCAGCGCCAAGTACTTCGTGCCGCACCTGTTTGCCGCCTTCAAGCGCCAGCACCCGGAAGTCCACCTGCAACTGACCGTGGTCAATCGTGCCCAGGTGATCCGTCGCCTTTCGGACAACCGCGACGACCTGGTGATCATGTCCATGGTGCCGCCGGACATGGAGCTGGAGTTCCTGCCGTTTCTCAACAACCCGATCGTCGCCGTGGCCCCGCCGGATCATCCCTTGAGCCACATGGGGCCGCTGCGCCTGCAAGACCTGGAACCCTACACCCTGGTGCTGCGGGAGTCGGGCTCCGGCACCCGCCTGGCCTGCGAGGAGTACTTCAAGGAAAAGCGCGTGCACTTCACCCAGGTGCTTGAAGTGTCGTCGGCGGAAGCTCAGCGAGAGTGCGTGCGAGCGGGTCTGGGCGTGGCCTTGCTGACGCGCCACGCCCTGAACCTTGAGTTGGCGACCGGCGGCCTGATCGAGTTGCCGGTCGAAGAGCTGCCCTTGCTGCGCAGCTGGTGCCTGGTGCAGGCCAAAGCCAAACGCCTGTCACCGGTAGCGCACGCGTTCCTGGGATTCATCCGCAGCGAACGGGTGCAGATCAGCGGGCTGGTTGAACGCTTCGACGGGAAGCCGCTGGGGCTGCCTGCCAGTAATTGACGGCTTCAAGTTCCGGATAGTCATCGATGTCCTGTTGCAACTGACGCAGCTCGAAGCGATGTTCGATGGCACGGCGAAATTCCATGCGACGCTGGTCTTCCTGCTGACGACGGGTCTTGACTGCGCTGTTGCTGTCTTCGTAAGGGCGGGCCATTTCGAGTCTCCCAATGCGAGTACGGAAGCCTCACGATGGACGCCTGGGATGACGATTTGGCGGCGGCTCGGTTACAGGGACATGAAAGTTGCCCAAAGGCAGCACTGAACGGCGATGCCCAGTCAGCTCAAGCATCTGCCTGGGGGATGAGGGAGCCTGCTCGCGCTCGGTCGCGCAGCCTTCGCCACCCTCCACCCATCACGACCAGCAACCCGGCTGATCAGTCGTCCAGGGCTTTCACCGACTTGGGCGACAGGCGCAGGCTGCGAAGGCTGCGCTTGACGCTCTTGAGGTGGTTCACCAGGCTCGGACCGCGGGCCATGGCCACGCCCATGGCCAGCACGTCGATCACCACCAGATGGGCGATCCGCGAGGTCAGCGGGGTGTAGATCTCGGTGTCTTCGTGCACGTCGATGGCCAGATTGACCGTCGACAGCTCGGCCAACGGCGTCTGGCTCGGGCACAGGGTGATCAGCGAGGCGCCGCTTTCACGCACCAGGTTGGCGGTGATCAGCAGGTCCTTGGAGCGCCCGGACTGGGAAATGCAGATCGCCACGTCCGAGGGCTTCAGGGTGACCGCCGACATCGCCTGCATGTGCGGGTCGGAATAGGCCGCAGCGGTCAGCAGCAGGCGGAAGAACTTGTGCTGGGCATCCGCAGCCACCGCGCCCGAGGCACCAAAACCGTAGAACTCCACGCGCTGGGCCTGGGACATGAGGGTCACGGCCCGTTGCAACTCCACCGGATCGAGCTTTTCGCGAACCTCCATCAGGGTGTGCAGGGTGGTATCGAAAATCTTCAGGCTGTAGTCGGCGACCGAGTCGTCTTCATGGATCGCGAACTGGCCGAAACTGGCTCCCGCCGCCAGGCTCTGGGCCAGCTTGAGCTTCAGGTCCTGGAAACCGGAACAGCCGATGGCCCGGCAGAAGCGCACGATGGTCGGCTCGCTGATGCCCACGCTGTGGGCCAGGTCAGCCATGGAACTGTGCATCACGGCCGCAGGATCAAGGAGCACGTGATCGGCGACCTTGAGCTCCGATTTGCGTAACAGATGACGTGACTGGGCGATGTGCTGCAACAGGTTCAAAGGGCTGGACTCATTGTTATTGGCTGACGCCGGGGATGTAGCGAGCTTGTAGTTATACTACAGGAATCGGCTTTTTGCCCGTTCAATGCATCAAGAAAATAACGGCCCGCCCCCCATTTTCAGCCGGGTACGACTTATGTAGCCGTTGTGGCAGGCAGCGCCGGCACCTACCGGGTCTGGGCCTGCAACAGGGCGGCGAGCTCCTCGGCGGCCACCGGACGGCTGATCAGGTAGCCCTGCACCTCATCACAGTGCTCGGCCCGCAGGAAGCTCAGTTGGGCCGGGTCCTCGACCCCCTCGGCCACCACTTTCAGCGACAGGCCGTGGGCCATGGCAATGATCGCCCGGGTGATGGCCGCATCCTCGCCACCATCGGCCAGCCCGCGAATGAAGGCCTGGTCGATCTTCACGTAGTCCACCGGGATGCGCTTGAGGTAGCTCAGGGACGAGTAGCCCGTGCCGAAGTCGTCGATGGCCAGCTTGACCCCCAGGCGGCGCAGTTGCTGGAAGGTCGTGATGATGTGCTCGACGCTGTCCAGCAACTGGCTTTCGGTCAGCTCCAGTTCGAGGAAGTGCGGCTCCAGGCCGGTTTCTTCCAGCACCTGGCGCACCAGGCTCACCAGCTTGCCCTGGCGCAGTTGGTAGACCGACAGGTTGACCGACACACGAATCGGTTCCAGGCCCTGGCGCTGCCATTCGCAGGCTTGCCGACAGGCCTGGCGCAGCACGAACTCGCCGATCGGGCCGATCAGCCCGGTCTCTTCTGCAAGGCCGATGAAATCCCCCGGTGGCACCCGCCCCAGGGTCGGGTGTTCCCAGCGCACCAGGGCCTCGGCGGCATTCAGCCGACCGCTGGCCAGGCACAGTTTGGGCTGGTAGAAGACCATCAACTGGTCTTCCTCGATGGCCTTGCGCAACTGGTTCTCCAACTGCAGGCGCTCCAGGGTGCTGGCCTGCAGGCTCTCGGTATAGAACTGGAAGTTGTTGCCACCCAGGTGCTTGGCGTGGGCCATGGCCATGTTCGCCTGGCTGACCAGCGCGGCGATTTCCCGAGCGTTGTCCGGCAGCATGCTGATGCCCATGGACGCACTGACCACCAGCTCATGGCCGTCAACGGTGATCGGCAGGCGCAACTTGCTCAGCAGCCGGGTGGCGACCCGGGTCAGGCTCGACAGGTTGCCATAGGCGTCGAACAGCACCGCGAACTCATCCCCGGACAGGCGCGCCAGGGTGTCGGCTTCCGGCAAGGCGTTGACCAGACGCCGGGCCATCTTCTGCAACAGCTGGTCGGCCACTTCATGGCCGAGGCTGTCGTTGAGCAGCTTGAAGCGATCCAGGTTGATGTGCAGCAGCGCCAGGCTGCGCCCGCCCTGGCGTACCCGCTGATGGGCTTCACGCAGGCGCTCGCGGAACAAAGAGCGGTTGGCCAGCCCGGTGAGTTCATCGTAGTGAGTGAGGTAGCGCATGCGCTCCTCGGATTCGCGGCGGGCCGAAAGATCGGCGAAGAAGCCCACGATATGGCGGATTTTCCCCCGTTTGTCCCGCACCACATTCAGTTGCAGCCATTGCGGATAGAGCTCGCCGTTCTTGCGCGTCTCCACCAGTTCCCCCTGCCAACTGCCGTGCTGTTCCAGGGCCTGGTGAATCAGCGGGTAGTGGCGACGGGCATCGCGGCTGCAGGACAGCTCCACCACATTGCGCCCGAGCATGTCCTCGATCTGGTAGCCGGTGACCTGGCTGAAGGCCTGGTTGGCGGCGATCAGGGCGTAGTCGGGGTCGAGGATGACAATGCCCTCGCTGGCCGCCTCGAACACCGTCGCCGCCAGGTTGCGCTGCACCTCAAGCTCCTTGTCGGCGCTGATGTCGCGCCGCGTGCCGACCATGCGCAGGACTCGCCCACTGGGGCTGCGCTCCACCGCCCGGCCGCGATCCTCGATCCATACCCAGTGGCCGTCACCGTGGCGCACCCGGTATTCCACCTGGTAATCGTCGCGCCGCCCCTTGAGGTGCTCCACCAGCGCCCGCTTGAGCACGGGCAGGTCCTCGGGGTGCAGGCGCGGCTTGAGGTGGCTGAGCATCGCGGTCACGCCCTCTGGCTCCAGGCCGAACAGCTCCCGCAGGTGCGTATGGTGGATTTCGTCGCTCTGCAGGTTCCAGTCCCACAACCCCAGCTCGCTGGCATTCAGAGCCAGGGCCAGGCGCGCTTCGCTCTTGCTCAGGGCCTGGTTGGCCGCGTCCAGTTCCAGGCTGCGTTGGGCCACCCGCAACTCCAGCCCGGCCTGGGCCTCGCGCAATTGCTCTTCGGCTCGCCGGCGCTGCTCGACTTCTCGGGCCAGCTCGCGATTGAGTTGCTCGCTGCGGCCCTGAGCGTTCTGCAGATGTTCTATCAGCGCCTGGTTCTGAAAGCGCCGCAGCAGGCCGCGCTGGATCAGGCGATTGACCTGCCAGGCCACCACACTCAGGGACACCAGGAGAATCAGCCCCAGCCAGCCCCAGCCGCGCTGCTGCTCGTCACCGCCCCAGAACAGGTAGCCGATGGCCGGCAGCAGGCAAGGCAGGGTGAACGACAAGAAGGCCTGCAGGTTGACCGCATAGGCCACGCTGGCAGACAGAATGGCCGCGCCGATCAGGCCGAACACCCAGGCCTGCTGGACAAAACTGTCGGTGGGTACCAGGGCGATGCCGGCGCAGGCCAGGGTCAGGCCGCTGACCGCCGAGCCGAGGAGGAACATACGCTGCCAGATCGGCTGCGCCTGCCGGCTGGGGATCGCCGAGTCGAAGGCCGCGACCTGGATCACCCGCAAGGCCACCAGGGCCAGCAGCCAGACCATCCATACACTGAGCAACAGATAGCGCGTCGGATTCCACAGGAGCCAGGCACACACCAGGCCGTTGAGCAGCATGAACAGGGTGGGCAGCAACGAGCCCTGATACAGCAGGCGTGTACGCTCCACCGCCATCTCGACGGCGTAGCGTTGGCGAATGACCCGGGGCGCCACAAAGGGCCCGGACAGGTCTGGGTCAAGTGTCATAGGCAGTGTTCTTATAATGGTTGAGCCTGAAACGTCGCCGGAGCATACACAAGCAAAGGCCCGAGCCAAACTGCCCCAGGTCATAAAATCGATAAAACAAATCCCGGCGTATTCCGACATGAAAGTGTGCGGGCGAGAGACGCCAATGGCTGCGACCTGTGACCAACCGGTCGTCCCCGACCGTTGTTTTATCGGCTAATGCAATGCCGGGTTTGCCCGGGGTGGCGCGGCCCCCTAGAATGCCCCGATGCGCGATGATCTCTCCCTCCTGTTGAACTCCCTCAACGATGCCCAACGCCAGGCCGTAGCCGCCTCCGTGGGTCGTCAGTTGGTCCTGGCCGGTGCTGGCTCCGGCAAAACCCGTGTGCTGGTGCACCGCATCGCCTGGTTGATCCAGGTCGAGAACGCCTCGCCCCACTCGATCCTGTCGGTGACTTTCACCAACAAGGCGGCGGCCGAAATGCGCCACCGCATCGAGCAATTGCTGGGGATCAACCCGGCGGGCATGTGGGTCGGCACCTTCCACGGCCTGGCCCACCGCCTGCTGCGGGCGCACTGGCAAGAGGCCGGCCTGAGCCAGACCTTCCAGATCCTCGACAGCGACGACCAGCAACGGCTGGTCAAGCGAGTGATCCGCGAGCTGGGGCTGGACGAGCAGCGCTGGCCGGCCCGCCAGGCCCAGTGGTTCATCAACGGCCAGAAAGACGAAGGCCTGCGCCCGCAGCACATCCAGGCCAGCGGCGACCTGTTCCTGGCCACCATGCGCGGCATCTATGAGGCCTACGAGGCCGCCTGCCAGCGTGCCGGGGTCATCGACTTCTCCGAACTGCTGCTGCGCGCCCTGGACCTGTGGCGCGACCACCCGGGCCTGCTGGCGCACTACCAGAAGCGTTTCCGCCATGTGCTGGTGGACGAGTTCCAGGACACCAACGCCGTGCAATACGCCTGGCTGCGGCTGCTGGCCAAGGGCGGCGAGAGCCTGATGGTGGTGGGCGACGACGACCAGTCGATCTACGGCTGGCGCGGGGCGAAGATCGAGAACATCCATCAGTATTCCGAAGACTTCCCGGACACCGAAGTGATCCGCCTGGAGCAGAACTACCGCTCCACCGCCGGCATCCTCAAGGCTGCCAACGCCCTGATCGCCAACAACACCGGGCGCCTGGGCAAGGAGTTGTGGACCGACGGCGGCGATGGCGAAGCCATCAACCTGTACGCCGCCTTCAACGAGCACGATGAAGCACGCTACGTGGTGGAAACCATCGAAAGCGCGCTGAAGACGGGCCTGGCCCGCAGCGACATCGCCATTCTCTATCGCTCCAACGCCCAGTCCCGGGTGCTGGAAGAGGCCCTGCTGCGCGAGCGCATTCCGTACCGCATCTATGGCGGCCAGCGCTTCTTCGAACGGGCCGAGATCAAGAACGCCATGGCCTACCTGCGCCTGCTGGAAGGCCGCGGCAACGACGCAGCCCTGGAGCGGGTGATCAACGTGCCGGCCCGGGGCATCGGCGAGAAGACCGTCGAAGCCATCCGCGAGCACGCACGCCACAGCGATGTGTCGATGTGGGAAGCCATGCGCCAGCTGGTGGCCAACAAAGGCCTGACCGGCCGCGCCGCCGGCGCCCTCGGGGCCTTTATCGAGCTGATCGAGAACCTCGCGGCCAAGACCCTGGACATGCCCCTGCACCTGATGACCCAGACGGTGATCGAGCAATCCGGGCTGATTGCCTACCACGAAGCGGAAAAAGGCGAAAAAGGCCAGGCACGGGTAGAAAACCTCGAGGAGCTGGTCAGCGCTGCGCGAAACTTCGAGAGCACCGAAGAAGACCAGGACCTGACGCCCCTGGCGGCTTTCCTCGGCCACGCGTCCCTGGAAGCCGGCGATACCCAGGCCGAAGAGCATGAAGACGGCATCCAGCTGATGACCCTGCACAGCGCCAAGGGCCTGGAATTCCCCTATGTGTTCCTGGTGGGCATGGAAGAAGGCCTGTTTCCCCACAAGATGAGCCTGGAAGAACCCGGCCGCCTTGAGGAAGAACGGCGCCTGGCCTATGTCGGCATTACCCGGGCGATGCAGAACCTGGTGATGACCTACGCGGAAACACGTCGCCTGTACGGCAGCGAAACCTACAACAAGGTGTCGCGCTTCGTCCGCGAGGTGCCCAAGGGCCTGATCCAGGAAGTACGCCTGTCCAACAGCGTCAGCCGGCCTTTTGGGGGCGGCCAGTCACAAAGCACCAGCAGCCTGTTCGGCGGCAGCGAAATCCCCGACACCGGCCTGAGCCTGGGCCAGGCCGTGCGGCACTCGGTGTTCGGCGACGGGGTGATCCTCAACTTCGAAGGCGCCGGTGCCCAGGCCCGGGTGCAAGTGAACTTCAGTGAGGGCAGCAAGTGGCTGATGCTCGGCTACGCCAAGCTGGAAGCCATCTAAACCTGATTGTTGCGGGGCTGGCGCACCGGCGATGGCGATCCCCAATACGCCTTCGCCGGCCAGCCGGCAGGCACAGCACCTATATAAGGATGCGCGAACATGGGCTCGGGATTTTTTTCCTCATGGACATTCTGGGCCCTGCTCTCGGCCACTTTCGCCGCTTTGACGGCGATCTTCGCGAAAGTCGGCATTGAAAACGTCAATTCCGACTTCGCCACCCTGCTGCGCACCGTGGTGGTACTGGTCAGCCTGGCCTTGATTTTGTACGCCACGGGCCAATATCAGTCCCTGGGATCGATTTCTGCCAGAAGCTACCTGTTCCTGCTGCTGTCCGGGCTGGCCACGGGCGCTTCCTGGCTGTGCTACTTCCGCGCCTTGAAACTCGGCCCCGCCTCGCTGGTGGCGCCGGTGGACAAACTCAGCGTGGTACTGGTCGCGATCATCGGCGTGGTGCTGCTGGGCGAGAAGCTCGACCTGCGGCAATGGAGCGGAATCGGCCTGATCACCGCGGGCGTGGTGCTGCTGGCACTGCGGCGCTGAATGACACCGGGATTGAACGCAAAGCACCTCTGGACGGACAAAAGCCACAACGGCGAGCATGACGCCGGGCAGAGCTGAACCGAGCCTGTCAGGCAAAAGCCCGAAACATTATGCCGCTCGCCACTGACACTTCACCTGTGCAATATGGCGCGCGTGCCATCCACAAATGGGAACCCCCTTTATGAAACGTTTTCTTAGCATCGCCATGGCGCTGTGCATCGGTTTGACGATGAGCCTCGATGCCAACGCCAAGCGCTTTGGCGGCGGCAAAAGTGCCGGTGCTGCCCCGACTCACCAGACTCGCCAGGCGGCGCCGACCGCCCCGGGTGCTCCCGCCGCTGCAGCCACCGCTGGCGCAGCCGGTGCCGCGGGCGCTGCGGCCAAGGCCGGTGGTGCATCGCGCTGGCTCGGCCCTCTGGCCGGCATCGCCGCCGGTGGCCTGCTGGCGTCCATGTTCATGGGCGGTGGCTTCCAGGGCATGCAGATCTTCGACATCCTGATCATGGCGGTCATTGCCTTCGTGATCTTCCGTTTCATTGCCGCACGTCGCCGCAAGCAGCAGGAGCAGTACGCTCCGGCGGGCCACGCGCCGATGCAGCGTGAAGCCTTCGAACCTCAGCAGCCTGCGGGTGGCTCGATCTTCGGCGGCTCGGCCGCTCCGGTCGCCCGCCCGGTGATCAACGCACCGGCCTGGTTCAACGAGGAGCGTTTCATTGAAGCGGCGCGCAACCACTTCCAGTCCCTGCAGCAACACTGGGACGCCAACGAAATGGACAAGATCGCCGAGTTCGTGACCCCGCAACTGCTGCAGTTCCTGAAGCAGGAACGTGCCGATCTGGGCGACGGCTTCCAGTCGACCTACATCGACAACCTGCAAGTGCAGCTTGAAGGCGTGGATGACCGTGCCGACAAGACCATCGCCACCCTGACCTTCAGCGGTGTATCGAAGACTTCGCGCTTCGACCAGGGCGAAGTGTTCAGCGAAAGCTGGAACATGGAACGTGCCCAGGGCGACAACCAGCCATGGCTGGTGGCAGGTATCCGCCAGAACGGCTGATTCATTCTGCTGTCACAGCTGTAATGCAAAACCCCGACTCAGGTCGGGGTTTTGCATTTCACGATTGCACTTATAGCGAGCTACTGTATAAACCGCCGTCACATAACCGCGCCATAGAGCTAAGAGGACCCAGGCCGTGGAAGAAGTCATCGAACAACTCCGAGAAGCCAACGAACCGGTACCCGTCCCCCTGGAACTCCCGGACGAAGACCAACTGGTGGAAATTGAAGAACAGCTGTTCATCAACATCCCGTTCGTCTTCAAGGAGTTCCTGTTGACGGTCAGCGATGTGGTTTACGGCAGCCTCGAACCTGTAACCGTCACCGACCCACAATCCCACACCTACCTGCCGGAAGTGGCCGCTACCGCCTGGGACATGGGCGTGCCTCGCGAGCTGATCCCGATCTGCCAGGACGGCGACGACTACTACTGCGTCGAGGAAGACGGCACCGTGGTGCTGTGGTCCGGCGAAGAAGAGCTGATCACCGAGGAATCCTGGGAATCGGTGTGGCACTGGGCGCGGGACGTCTGGCTGGAAAGCTGAGACCTGCGCCGCCCAAGCGTTGGCCTGCAGCGCTTGAAACAACTCGCCAGCCCCCCTGCTGGCGAGTGGCAGGGTCAATGCCCGCCGTTGTCCTTGCTGTGGTCCAAGGTTTCGATCAGCGCCACCTGCATCCGCGTGTGTACGCGGATGAACCAGCGCCACAGCACCGCGGCCACCGCCGCCGCCACCACCGCGATCAGCATCAGCAACTCCAGGGTTGGCAGGATGCTCGACGAGAGCGCCGCCAGCAGCAGGAAAATCACCAGCAACGACAGGATCGGGATCACCTCGGCGATGACCCGGCGCACTCGCTGGGTATGGCGCCCGGCCATTTCCGCCTTGACCCCCATCTCCGCCAGCAACATCGACAGGGCCTTGAGCTTGCGATAGGCGGCGATCAGGAACGGCAGGGAAACCAGCAGCGCCCCACCCCAGATCAACGCCTTTTGCCAGCTGGGATCACTCACCCAGTCCTGCAGATAGGCACCAATGCGCTTGGCGAAATAGCCGCCGGAAAAGAACACCGCCACCACTAGCGCCAGATTCACCCCCACCTGCAGCAGGATCTTGCGAATCATCGAGGCCAGCAATGCCCCCTCACCCTGGGGCTGGATGCTGCGCAGCCACTCACCGTACATGCCCAGCACCCGGCTGACACGCTGGGGCATGATCCCCGCCAGCTTCAGCGAGAGCGGATCGGCGGCCCGGATCAGGTACGGCGTGAGCAGGGTGGTCATGGCCGACACCGCCACTGCCACCGGGTACAGGAAGTCGCTGGTGACCTGCAGGGTCATGCCCAGGGCAGCGATGATGAAGGAAAACTCGCCGATCTGAGACAGGCCCATGCCCACTCGCAAGGAAGTACGTCCGTCGTTGCCGGCGATAAAGGCCCCCATGCCGCAGGACAGCATCTTGCCGAGCACCACCGCCACCGTGATCACGGCGATCGGCCAGGCGTATTGCAGGAGGATCTGTGGGTCGATCATCAGGCCGATGGCGACGAAGAAGATGGCACTGAACAGGTCGCGAACCGGCTCGATCAGCCGCTCGATCTTCAGCAACTGGCGGGACTCGGCCATGATCGCACCGATCAGGAAGGCCCCCAGGACCATGCTGTACTCCAGCTTGACCACCAGCAGGCAGAAGCCGAAACACAGCCCCAGCACGGTGATCAGCAGCATCTCGTTGCTCTCGAACTTCGCCACGTAGGCCAGCAGGCGCGGTACCAGCAGGATGCCGATCACCAGAGCCACGATCATGAACAGCGAGAGCTTGCCGACAGTGGAGAACACCTCGCCGGAGCTCACGGTGCCGCTGACCGCGATGCTCGAGAGCAAGGCGATGATGCCGATACCCAGAATGTCCTCGACGATCAGCACGCCGAAGATCAGCTGGGCGAAGCGCTCGTTCTTCATCTTCAGGTCGTTGAGGGCCTTGACGATGATGGTGGTGGAGGAAATGGCCAGGATCGCCCCGAGGAACAGCGAATCCATGGTGTTCCAGTCGAACCAGCGGCCGATCTCGTAGCCGATCCAGATCATCAATACGATTTCCAGGAAGGCCGCGATAAACGCCGTGGCCCCCACCTTGAACAGCTTGCGCAGGCTGAACTCCAGCCCCAGGCAGAACATCAGGAAGATCACCCCCAGCTCGGCCAGGGTCTTGATGGTCTGCTCGTCATGGATCAGGCCGAAAGGCGGGGTGTGCGGGCCAATGATGAAGCCGGCGACTATGTAGCCCAGCACCACCGGCTGCTTGAATCGATGAAAGAGAATGGTCACCACGCCTGCGACCAACATGATCACTGCCAGGTCCTGAATGAAGCTGATGGCATGCATGGCCGGTGCTCTCCTTGAATGATGGGCGGCGCAGATCGCCTCAAAAGAAAATTCTGATCAGTAAGGGGAAACATCCTTCAAGAGGAGTGGAAAAATACCCTGGAACGGGTGTTTTGCAGGTTAACACCGCGACTTCCGCCAGCAAGGCGGCGCAATATAAGGAAACAGATCCACTAAAGCGTGACGGCGCGACCAGGCCCGGCGTCCCGTTATCGATGGTTTGAAAACTCTTCGACCAAGCACCCGCAGAGGTGCTCCAGCAACCCCTGCCTAGAACCGTGAGTGTGCTATGGAACCCGGAAACGCCCAGCTGTCGATGACGGTATTGATGACCCCTGACATGGCCAATTTCTCTGGCAATGTCCACGGCGGCACCCTGCTCAAGTACCTCGATGAAGTCGCCTATGCCTGCGCCAGCCGCTACGCGGGACGCTACGTGGTGACCCTGTCGGTGGATCAGGTGATCTTCCGCGAGCCGATCCATGTCGGCGAACTGGTGACCTTCCTGGCCTCGGTCAACTACACCGGCAACACCTCGATGGAGGTGGGTATCAAGGTGGTCACCGAGAACATCCGCGAGCGTTCGGTGCGCCATACCAACAGCTGCTTCTTCACCATGGTGGCGGTGGACGACCAGCGCAAACCGGCCCAGGTGCCGCCTCTGCAGCCCGAAACCAGCGACGGCAAGCGCCGCTATATCCAGGCCCAGCAGCGCCGGCAGATCCGCCAGGAACTGGAAAAGCGCTACCAGGAAATCAAGGCCGACGGCCCTTGATTCACCGGTAATCCGGCTGCTCCAGCAGGACCACGGACGGTCCTTCCCCCCGCTCCCCTCCACTCTCCTCCCGGCCCGCGCCTGCTGCGCCAGGCCAGCTCCTTTCCAGGCCTTGCCAGGCAGTCTTCTGCGGTCATCTTGAATGGCCAGATCTATCCCTTTTTGACCACATCGAGAGTTATGTCCTCAGGGCGCCACTGCCAGAATCCATGGGCAAGGCAGCAACGCACTCCCCCCGGGGAGCCTTCGAGCCAACGAACGCGTGAGAACAATAACAATGCCCAGCGCCAATCCCCTCCCCAGCAACCCTCCACTTTCCAGCAGCGCCAGCCTCGACGCGAGTTTCGCCCACAGTGCCCAGGGCACTGCCCTGCGACGCATCCTCGGCCTACCGGCCCTGGTGTTCTTCGGCCTGGTGTACATGGTCCCGCTGACGGTCTTCACCACCTACGGCGTGGTCACCCAGATCACCGGCGGCCGTACCGCCGCAGCCTATGTGATCACCTTGCTGGCGATGATCTTCACCGCCCGCTCCTACAGCGTGATGGTCAGGAAATACCCGATTGCCGGTTCGGCCTATTCCTACGCCAGCCTCAGCTTCGGTCCGGGTATCGGCTTCCTCGCCGGTTGGTCGCTGCTGCTGGATTACCTGTTCCTGCCGATGATCAATTACCTGGTGATCGGGCTGTTTCTCAACCTGGCGTTCCCCGACGTGCCGGCCTGGGTGTTCGTGGTGGCGACGGTCTGCCTGGTGACCGTGCTGAACATCCGTGGGATCGGCTCGGTGTCGAGCATGAGCAACCTGATCGTCTGTGCCCAGTTGGTGTTCGTGGTGGTGTTCGTGGCACTGGTGCTGCGCCAGCTGGCAGGCGCCCCGAGCATGGACCTCGCCGCGCCCTGGGTCGGTGACGGCAGCCAGACCGGGCTGCTGCCGTTGATGGCCGGAGCAGCGGTGCTGTGCCTGTCGTTCCTGGGCTTTGACGCGGTATCGACCCTGGCCGAGGAAACCCGCGACCCGCGGCGGGACATCCCCCGGGCCATCCTGATCACCACCCTGGGCGCCGGCCTGCTGTTCATCCTGCTGGCCATGGCCAGCCAGCTGGCGTTTCCCGGCAGCAGTTTCAAGGACGCAGACTCGGCGGCCAGCGAAGTGATGCTCCAGGCGGGCGGGCGTTTCCTGGAGATTTTCTTCACCGCCACCTACGTGGCCGGCGCCGCCGGTTCGGCCCTGGCCTCCCAGGCCTCGGTGTCGCGCATCCTGTTCAGCATGGGCCGCGACGGCATCCTGCCGCGGCGGCTGTTCGGCCGCCTGTCGGAGCGCTACAAGACACCGGTGATCGCCATTGTGCTGGTGTCGCTGGTGTCCTTGCTGGCGGTGGTCATCGACCTGACCACCCTGGCATCGATGATCAGCTTCGGCGCGCTGGTGGCGTTTTCCGTGGTCAACCTGGCGGTGATCAAGAGCCACCTCGGCCAGGGCCAGCCGCGCGGCATCGTGCGGCTGCTACAGTACGGCCTGCTGCCGCTGATCGGTTTTGCCCTGATCGTCTGGCTATGGACCAGCCTCTCGGCCCTGACCCTGGGACTCGGCATGGCCTGGTTCGCCCTGGGCCTGGCCTACCTGGCCATCCACACCCGGGGCTTCCGTCAGCCGGCGCCGACGGTGCAGTTCTCCGAGCAGGCCTGACTCGACCGCCCGCCGGTCGCCCTCAGAAACCGATCGGCGTGGCTTCGAAGCGCACCCGTGGGTGGGCAATGCGGTCCTGGGCCCGCACCAGCTCCAGCTCGTAGCTGGCGCAGGCCTGGGTTTCCAGCAGCACTTCGTGCACCGCTGCGGCGGTGAATTCGAACGCCGCCACCAGGCTGTCCCCCAACAGCACCCGGGCCAGGAACAGACCCGACGTCAGGTCGCCCACGCCCACCGGCTGGCGCGGGAACGCCAGCAACGGACGCCGCAAGTGCCAGCTGCCTTCGGCAGTCACCAGCAGCATCTCGAAACCTTCCGCCAGCTTGCCCGGGTAGTCCAGGTGCTTGACCAGCACCGCTCTCGGGCCTTTCTCCAGCAGCGAGCGGGCCATGGCCAGGCAATCGAACAGCGACTGCGGCTTGCGCCCGCAAAAACTGTCCAGCTCCAGTTGGTTAGGGCACAGGAAGTCAGCCATGGCCACCGCTTCGTCCAGCAGAAAGTCGCTGACCTCCGCCGGCACGCTGCAGCCTTTTTCCGGGTGCCCCATCACCGGGTCGCACAGGTACAAGGCCTTGGGGTTGATCGCCTTGATCCGCGCCACGCCACTGAGGATCGCCCGGCCCTGAGCTGCGCTGCCCAGGTAGCCGGAGAGGATCGCGTCGCAGTTGCCCAGCTCGCCGATGCTGGCGATGCCTTCCACCAATTCGGGAATCTGCTGGGGCGCCAGCACTTCCCCGGCCCAGTGACCATACTGGGTGTGGTTGGAGAACTGTACGGTGTTCAGGGGCCAGACATTCACCCCAACCCGCTGCATGGGAAAGACTGCGGCACTGTTACCGGCGTGGCCGAAAACCACATGGGACTGGATCGCAAGCAGGTGGGGCGTACGTTTCATGCAGGATTTTCCATAAAACCGGTGGAATTCAAGCCGCGCAGTATGCGACTAAACGCAGCCTGTACGACAGACCGGAGTCGCAGTTAAGCTGATGCCACTTCGTTGGAGCGAACCTTCATGCTGACCCTTGGAAATATCTTTGTGCTGATGCTGCTGGCGACCGGCGCCGCCTGGCTGTGGCACAACCACGGCCTGCGCGAGCGGGCGCTGGAACGGGTCAAGCAACACTGCGCACGGCTCGACATCGAGTTGCTCGACGGCAACGTGGCGCTCAAGCGCATTGGCCTGATCAAGGACGCCAGCGGCCGACGGCGCCTGGCCCGGGTCTACACCTTCGAGTTCACCGTCACCGGCGAAACCCGCCACGCCGGGACCATCACCCAGTTCGGCGCCCACAGCGCGCAGATCGAACTGGCGCCCTACCCATTTGAGGCCAAGGAACCCCAGCCCAGCGCCGAGGTGATCGAACTCAGCCAGTGGCGCGACGAACACCGCAAGCGCAATTGACCCCCCTGCTGTCCTCCGGCGACGGCACTAGGCCGAAGCCGGCGCCGCTTTGCCGTCCCAGGACAATCCTTGGCCGCTGCTAGCCAACCACCGCAGCAGCTACAGGCGGCAGGCCGCCAGGCTGTCTTGCAGCGCCTGCACATCCTGAATCTCACTGAAGATCAACTCCAGGCGCGAATCCCGACGCCATTCGCTGGGCAGCCAGTTGAGCGGCGAGTTGTCCAGCCCGTTGCCCGAGCGCCAACCTTCGCTGCTGTGGATCACCAACTTGGCCCGCCGCCAGTCGAGGTTCTGCAGCCAGTGCTCGATCCGGGCCAGATCGAACTGCTGGCTTGGGTGCCAGCGCCAGCCGACGCTCCAGCCCTCGGCCTGGGCCTGGCTGAGGCAGATAGGCAAGGCCGGATCGCTCCACACCGCCGGTAGCTGCGCCAGCCCCTGGGGCAGCTCGAATGGCTCCTGCGCGGCCTCGGCACTGACCGCCAGGCCCGGCAGCTCCGCCAGGGGCAGCGCCGCATGACGAGTCCAGAACAAGCGGATAGCCGGCAACTGTTCCAGTACCCGCAACCGATCGCTGTCGCTGAGCAGTTCGTCCTTGTTCAGTACCAGCAAGCCGGCGCTGGACAACGCCTCCTGCTGGGCCTGGGGCAGCGGCTTGCCAGCCGCCAGGGCCTGGGCATCCAGCACCATCACGCCTGGCTGCAGCGCCAGCACCCCTTGCCAGGGCGCGACACTCAATTGCTTGAGCAACTGCGCCGGGTGGCCGAGGCCGGACAGCTCGATAAACAGGCGATCGGGTCGCGATTGGCGCAGCAAACGCCCCAGGCCCACCTGGAACGGCGCGCCGTTGACGCAGCACACGCAGCCTCCGGCCACTTCACCGAGGGCGATGCCATCCTCGTCACGGGTCAGCAAGGCTGCATCCAGGCCGATCTGGCCAAACTCGTTGATCAGCACCGCCCAGCGTTCATCCGCCGGACGCTGACTGAGCAAATGGCGGATCAGGCTGGTCTTGCCGGCACCCAATGGCCCGGCGATCACATGGGTGGGGATGTTCTGCAGCATGGGAAGGGTTTCCGAAAGCGTGTGTGCCGATGCTACGCCATTCCCTGGCAGGGCGAAAATACAGAGCCTGTCAGGCACGCTGGCCGATTGCTGTTCGTGGAAAGGCCGCTGGCCCCCGCGGGGCTGCACAGCAGCGCTCATTTCGGGGCTCCTGGACGGCGGTTCGCCGGCCTGGCCTAGCGGGAACGAGCTCCCACGCCACAGGTTATGTCGCGCTCAACGGATCGGCATTGGCCTCCCCAGTGCCTCTGTTGCAAGCGGCAGCAGCGGCGTTGCGCACGCCATACGCTATCGAGGCGCTCAACCCAGCCAGTCCAGGGTGAGGATCAGCCTGCGTTCACCCGGGGCCGGCTGCGGCGAACGGTGGATCAGGCCAAAGCCTTCGTTGCCGTGCCACTTCTCGCCCTTGAACAGCGCCACTGCACCGCTGCCCATCTGCTGGATCAGTGCCGGGTCCCGGGGCTCGGCCCCGGCCTGCCCCAGTTGTTGGCGGTCCATCACGCCTTCACGCAGCCACTGGCTGCCGATGCCGGCATAGGTGGTGATCAGCCGCACCGGCACATGGTCCACGTGAAAGCGCGGGCACATGGCCTTGTCCAGCACCCGCAGGCGCAGGCCCACACGCCGTGCGCCCAACAGGCAGGCAAAAGCGCTGACCAGCCAGGAAACGTCGGCGATAAAGCCGTCATACCCCTCAAGATCACTGAAGCCGGATGCCAGGCCCTGGAGGTTCGGCACGGCCTCTTCGTCCGCCAGCTCCAGGCACAGGGACTCGGCCAACGGTTCGTTCAGGGACAGCAGCAGTTCGCCGAAATCCGCGATATGGGCCGGCAGCCGGCGCTGCCAGAGGCTGAGGTTGACCTCGTCCTCCAGCACCTGCGCCAGCACCGCCGGGATCTCGCCGAACACCTGGCGGCGCAGGCGCCGCGGCCGGCCAGCCACCAGCAGCAAGCCGTTGGCCGGGGGCGGATCAGCCAGCGGTTGCAGCGGAGCACTCGGGGTCAGCATCAGGCCACCTCCCCTTCATGCCAGGCACCGAAGGGGTCGCTCATCAGGCTCCAGCCCTCGACCCCAAGGGCCATTTCGTCATCGTCCAGCAGGCACAGGTCCAGCTCGGCGCTCAGCCGGGTAAAGTCGATGTCCTGGCCGATGAACACCAGCTCCTGGCGGCAATCGCCGGTAGCCGCGTGCCAGTTGTGCATGATCGCCGCGGTGCTCTCCTCATCCTGGGGCCAGTGCTGCTTGGGCACGAAGCGCCACCAGCGCCCGGCGAAGCCATGGCGCATCAGGCCACCGGCCTGGGACCAGCTGCCGGCTTCCTGGTACTTGCTGGCCAGCCAGAAGAACCCTTTGGAGCGCAGCAACTTGCCATTGACCCAGGGGCGGTTGATGAAGGCGAAGAAGCGCTGCGGATGAAAGGGTCGGCGCGCTCGGTAGGCGGTGGAGGCAATGCCGTATTCCTCGGTTTCCGGCACGTGCTCGCCACGCAGCTCCTGCAGCCAGCCCGGCGCCTGCGCCGCACGCTCGAAATCGAAACGGCCGGTGTTGAGGATCTTGGCCAACGGCACCTGACCCATGACCATGGGAATGATTTCTGCCTGGGCATTGAGTCGCGCAAGAATCGCCATCAGTTCCTGGCGCTGATCGCTGCTGATCAGGTCGATCTTGCTGATGAGGATCACGTCGGCGAACTCCACCTGCTCGATCAGCAGGTCAGTGATCGAGCGCTCATCCTCTTCGCCCAGGGTTTCCCCCCGGGACGCCAGGCTTTGCGCAGCCTGGTAATCCTGCAGAAAGTTCATGCCGTCGACCACGGTGACCATGGTGTCGAGCCGGGCGATGTCCGCCAGGCTCTGGCCCGACTCATCGCGGAAGGTGAAGGTTTCTGCCACCGGCAGCGGCTCGGAAATCCCGGTGGACTCGATCAGCAGATAGTCGAAGCGCCCGTCCCGGGCCAGCTTGCCCACCTCTTCCAGCAGGTCCTCGCGCAGGGTGCAGCAGATGCAGCCGTTGCTCATTTCCACGAGCTTTTCTTCGGCGCGGTTGAGGCTGACATCGCGCTGCACTTCGCTGCCATCGATGTTGATTTCGCTCATGTCGTTGACGATCACCGCCACCCGCAGGTTGTCGCGGTTGCGCAGTACATGATTGAGCAGGGTGCTTTTGCCGGCGCCGAGAAAGCCGGAGAGCACGGTAACGGGAAGGCGGTCGGTCATGGGGGGTTCCTCATCAGGGTCGCGGCTGGGTCAAAACGCTCGGTGGTGGCGTTCGCGCAGCTCTTGGCGTTCTTTGGCTTCGATGCACAGGGTGGCGGTGGGCCGTAGCAGCAGGCGCTTGAGGCCGATGGGCTCGCCGGTTTCGCGGCACCAGCCGTATTCGCCACGGGCCAGGCGCTCCAGGGCTTCGTCGATCTTGTCGAGGAGCTTCTTTTCCCGCTCCAGCAGGCGCAGTTGCCACTGCCGCTGCTCCTCGGCGCTGCCGATATCGGCGGGGTCGCTGTGGGGCTCCTGCTCGCGCAGCTGGTCAAACTCGCCGGCAATGCGCTGCTGCAGGTCGTTGCGCTGGCTCAGCAGCAAATCGCGGAAAAAGCCCTGCTGGGCGTCATTCATGTAATGCGCCTCGGGTTGGCCGAGGAGGTCGTGTTCAGTCATGGCGAGTCACGGATCAGGCTTTATTTAATGTTATATTATAACAATGCGAATTAGCCAACACTCCCTTGCCGCCCACGACGAAGGGCGCGATGCTGCGCCTCTGTCGCCACGAGAATCGCCATGCGCCTTGCCCTGCCCCTCCTGCTTTCGAGCCTTTCACTGCTGCTGGCCGGGCCTGCTGCGGCGGCCGCTCCCGGTTCCCTGGCCACCTGCACCCGCAGCGCCACCCTGCTGGCCTGCGTCGATCCCCTGGGCAATGCCTACAGTGTCGCGACCGCTGGCAGCACCACCTACCTGCGGGGGTTCGAGGTGATCGGCAAACGCTACTGGGCGCAAACCAACAGTCGCTACGGGCAACTGACTTTCTTCACCGGCCTGGCCTCCGACGGCGAGGCCTGGGTGGGCTACAGCCAGCGCGTGGGCTGGACCACGCGCAACCGCTTCTCCAGTTCCGGCGGCAGCAGCGCCACGTTCACCTGCAGTCGAATCAGCGGCTGCTAGGTTCGTCCCAGCGCTGCCAGGCAGGCCCAAACGGCGCTTGATGCTCGCCGCCACCTACACCGAAGCGCCGGCCTGCGATTCCTGGAGCCAGGCCAGGTAACTGTTGGCTGGCGGGTTTTTCTCGAAGTAGCGCTGCAGCCCCTTGAACAGGCCGTCGGCAATCGCCTGCTGGTGGCGCGTGGTCACCAGGCGCTGGCTGTCGCGGCTGTTGGAGATGAAGCCGGTCTCCACCAGGATCGAAGGCACATCCGGCGACTTGAGCACCGCGAAGCCGGCCTGTTCCACACGCTTCTGATGCAGGGTGGTGATCCCCGACAGGCTGTCCAGCACCGTGCTGCCCAACTGCAGGCTGGCGGCGATGGTGGCGTTCATCGACATGTCGAGGATCACCCCCGCCAGCATCGGGTCCTTGTCCCTGAGGTTGAGCAGGCTGGTGGCTCCCAACAGGTCGACGCCATTTTCCCGCTGGGCCATGAAGCGCGCGGTCGCCGAGGTCGCGCCGCCTTCGGACAGGGCGTACACCGAAGCCCCGGACGCCGTGAGGCGCGGCGCGGCATCGGCATGCACCGAGATGAACAGGTCGGCCTTGTGCTTGCGGGCGATCTCCACCCGTTTGCGCAGCGGCACGAAGAAGTCGTCGTTACGCACCAGCTTCACGGCAAAGCCCTTCTCGCGCTTGAGCCGCTTGGCCAGCAGTTGGGCGATGGACAGCACCACGTCCTTCTCCCGCTCGCCCTTGGCCCCCACCGCGCCCGGGTCCTTGCCGCCGTGCCCCGGATCGACCACCACGATGATGTCGCGCTTGGGATGGGACCTGGCCACCGGCGTCTCGGGCTTGGCCAGGGGGGCCGCGACTGCAGCGACCTGCAGCGGCGTGTTGCCGGCATGAGCCAGGTCGAGCACCAGCCGGTGCCCCTGGCCATCCTGGGGCGGCAGGAGAAAACTCTTGAGCTGCACCGGCTCGCTGAGGTCGAGGACGATCCGCGTATCACCCTGGCCGAAGTGCCCGGAACGGATCGAGCGAATCACCGTATTGGCCAGGGCCAGCTGGCTGAAATCACCACTCAGGCGCGCACCGTTCAAGTCGATGATCAGGCGCTCCGGCGCGCTCAGGGTGAAGGTCTTGTACTGCACCGGGCCGCTCAGATCGAGCACCAGGCGCAGCTTGTCGGCGGAGTTCCACAACCGCGCGTTGCGGATCTGCGCGGCCGAAACACTCCAGGGAAACATCAGGGCCGTACCGGCCAATAGCAGGTTGAGCAATTGACGTCTGTGCATGACAAATACCGCAGATAAGGGAGCGTCCGTACTCGCAAAGGCAGGGTGAAGAGCCGCCGAGGAAAAAGATTTCATCGAACGTATTGTTATAATATAACATGTCGAATCTTTTCCTACGACGGACCTGCTCATGAACGCGCTGACTCTGCCGGATATCGCCGCGCAGTCCTCACGCCAAGCCTTGCCCCTGGAATGGGTGGGCATGTGCGGCATTGCCTTACCTGTAGTGATGGACGGCCAGCGAACCAGCGCCAAGGCCGATGCCGGCGTCAGCCTCGACGATGGCGAAGCCCGCGGCATTCATATGTCGCGCCTGTATCTGGCCCTGGAACTGCTTGAACAGGAGAACCTCACTCCCGCGCTGCTGCGCCAGGTGTTGCAGCGTTTTCTTGACAGCCACCAAGGCCTGGCCCGCACTGCGTACCTGCGTATTCACCTGGACTTGCTGCTCAAGCGCCCGGCCCTGGTCAGCCCTTTGGCGGGCTGGAAGAGCTATCCGTTGTCCATCGACGCACGGCTGCAAGATGGGATGTTCCACGTGGAACTAAAAATCGATGTGCCTTATTCCTCTACCTGCCCCTGCTCTGCCGCCCTGTCCCGGCAGTTGATTCAACAGCAATTCATCGACGATTTTGCCAATCGACCCTTGCAGCATGCCGACGTCCTGGCCTGGCTGGGATCATCCCAGGGCATTGTCGCCACCCCCCACAGCCAGCGCAGCCAGGCCGAATTGCAACTGCGCCTGGATGACTTCCTTGATGAGCTGCCCCTGATCGCCCTGATCAACGATGCCGAGACTGCCCTGGGCACCGCCGTGCAAACCGCGGTCAAGCGCGCCGACGAGCAAGCCTTCGCCCTGGCCAACGGGCAGAACCTGATGTTCTGTGAAGACGCCGCTCGCCGGTTGAACCAAGCCTTGCGCCGCTCCCCCGGGGTCAACGCCTTTAGCCTGCGCGTCGTGCATGCGGAAAGCCTCCACGCCCATGACGCCGTGGCGCAGAGCCGCTGGAACTGGGAGGCCTGATGATCCGTTGCCAAGCCTTGCGCTGGGGCGCGCCCGGACAGCCACTGACTCCGCCTCTGGATCTGCACCTGCCCGCCGGCAGCCTGAGCGCCATCATCGGCGCCAACGGTTGCGGCAAGAGCAGCTTGTTGAAGGTCCTGGCCGGGCTGCAGAAACCCTTGTCCGGCAGCCTCTCACTGGCAACCCCACAGCGGGGCGGCCTGGCGTTCCTGCCCCAGCAGCAACACCTGGACCGGCAGTTCCCCATCAGCCTCGAAGAGCTGGTGGCTGCCGGTTTCTGGGGCAAGCGCGAGTCCGCCGCCATACGCCGGGCAAAACTCCTGGCCGCACTCGAAGACTGGCACCTGGACGGGTTGCAGAAGCGTCCGCTGATGGCCCTCTCCGGCGGCGAATTGCAGCGTGCCTTGCTGGCCCGCTTGAGCCTGACCGAAGCACCGCTGCTGTTGCTCGACGAGCCCCACGCCGCCCTCGACGACGCCGGCCAGGCCCTGCTTTGGCAGCACCTGCACAACTGGCACGCCCAGGGCCGGACCCTGGTAGTGGTCTGCCATGACCTGGCTGCCGTGCGCCAACACATCCCCCAGAGCCTGCTGATCAAGAGCAGCGGTTGCCTCTTCGGTCCCAGCCGCGAACTGATCGCCCAACAACCCCAGACGCAGGTGGCTTGATGCAGCTGGCCATGCACCTCTGGCAACCGTTCAGCGAGTTTGTCTTCATGCGCCGGGCCTTGCTCGGCGGCCTGGTCCTGGCCTGCAGTACCGCGCCGCTGGGGGTGTTCCTGATCCTGCGGCGCATGAGCCTGATCGGCGACGCCGTGGCCCACGGCATCCTCCCCGGCGCGGCCCTGGGCTTCTGGTTCGCCGGCCTCAGCCTGCCGGCCCTGACCCTCGGCGGCCTCGGTGCCGGCCTGGGCATGGCCGGCCTGGCAGCCTGGATTACCCGCCGCACCGGCCTGCGGGAAGACGCCAGCATCGCTGCCATCTACCCCATCTCCCTGGCCAGCGGGGTGCTGATCCTGGGGCTCGCCGGCAAACGCCTGGACCTCCTGCACCTGCTGTTCGGCTCGGCCCTGGCAGTGGACGGCCCAACCCTGAGCGGCATGCTCTGGGTCTCGGTCTTCAGCCTGCTGGCCATGGTGCTGATCTACAAACCCCTGCTGCTGGACACCCTCGACCCGTTGTTCCTGCACAGCGTCAGCCGCCTCGGGCCGCTGGCCCACGGTCTGTTCCTGACCCTGGTGGTGCTCAATCTGGTGATCGGTTTCCAGGCCATCGGCGCACTGATGGTGGTCGGCTTGATGATGCTGCCGGCCGCCGCCTCGCGTTTCTGGAGCCGCCGCCTGCCGCTGCTGATCGGCATCGCCGCCCTGCTGGGCTGCCTTTCGGTGTGGCTCGGCCTGCTGTTGTCGTTCCACTACTCGCTGCCCAGCGGACCGGCCATCGTGCTGGTAGCGGGCAGCCTGTACCTGCTGTCCGTGGTGTTCGGGCCGGTGCACGGCCTGCTGCATCGCCCACCGTTGCTCACATCCCCATGAGGTGTTTCCCGATGCGCGCCCTACTCGTGCTGTTCAGCCTGCTGCTGCCCCTGTCGTGGTCGACGGCCCAGGCCGCGGACAAGCTTGCCGTGGTCACCAGCTTCAGCATCCTCGCCGACATGACCCGACAGGTCGGCGGCGACCATGTGCAGATCACCAACCTGGTGGGAGCCGACGAAGATGCCCACACCTATGAGCCAACCCCGGACGACGCCAAGGCCCTGCTCAAGGCGCGGCTGATCATCAAGAACGGCCTGGGTTTCGAGCCCTGGCTGGATCGCCTGGTGGCTAGCACCGGCACCCGGGCCACGGTGATCAGCGCCAGCCGCGGGGTGATCCCGCGAACCCTGGAGGAGGACGGCGAAAGCATTCCCGACCCTCACGCCTGGCACAACCTGGCCAACAGCGAACTCTATGTGAACACCATCACCAAGGCGCTGATCGCCGCCGACCCGGCCCATCAGGCCGACTACCAGCGCAACAGCCAGGCCTACCTGCAACAGATCTACCGGCTGCTGGCCGAAGCCAAGGCCAAGCTCGGCGCCCTGCCCCCGGGCAACCGCAGGATCGTCACCTCCCACGACGCCTTCGGTTACCTGGGCCAGGCCTATGGCATCGACTTCATGGCGCCCCAGGGATTGTCCACCGACCGTGAACCCTCAGCGGCCGAAGTCGCGGCGCTGATCACCCAGATCCGCAAGGCCAAGGTCAAGGCGGTGTTCATGGAGAACATCAAGGACTCGCGCCTGCTCAAACAGATCGCCGAGGAAAGCGGCGCCCGCATCGGCGGCACCCTGTACTCCGACGCCCTCGCGGCCAGCGGCCCGGCAAGCACCTTCACCGGGCTGTTCGAATACAACCTCAACACCTTGTACGACGCCTTGAGCCAACCATGATCCCGCGCCCGCCGCTGTCGATGCTGGATCTGGAACAAGCCGCCCTGGGCAGCCGCTGGCCGCTGACCGCAGTGCTCGACGCCCTGCCCTGGAACAGCGCTGGCCTGATTGCCGCCATCGCCCAGCAGCACGACAGCGGCGCGGTGCTGATGCTGGCCTGGATGAACCGCCGGGCCCTGGCCGAAACCCTGATCAGCGGCCAGGTCTGCTACTGGTCACGCTCGCGCCAGTGCCTGTGGCGCAAGGGCGAAAGCTCCGGGCATCGACAGCGGCTGGTCGAGGCACGCCTGGATTGCGACGGCGACGCCGTGCTGTTGCTGGTCGATCAGCAAGGACCGGCCTGCCACACCGGGCGCCCCAACTGTTTCTACAACGCCATTCGCGATGGCGCGGTGGAAGTCATCAGTTCCCCTATGAAGGACTCGCGCCATGATTCGTAAAAACCCTTCCGGCGACCTGCCAGTGATCGCCGAATCCGCCTATGTGGACAAGACCGCAATCATCTGCGGCAAGGTGGTGATCGGCGACAACGTGTTTGTCGGCCCTTACGCGGTGATCCGCGCCGACGAGGTCGATGCCTCGGGCCAGATGGAAGCCATCACCATCGGCGCCAACTCGAACATCCAGGACGGTGTGGTGATCCACTCCAAATCCGGCGCGGCGGTGACCATCGGCCAGCACACCTCCATCGCCCACCGCTCCATCGTCCATGGTCCCTGCGTGGTCGGCGACCGAGTGTTCATCGGCTTCAACAGCGTGTTGTTCAACTGCGTGGTGGGTGACGGCAGCGTGGTCCGGCACAACTCGGTGGTCGACGGCCGCGACTTGCCCCAGGGCTTCTATGTGCCCTCCACCACCCGCATCGGGCCCAAGACCGACCTGGCGAAGTTCCCTCCCGTGAGTATCAGCGCCTCGGAGTTTTCCGAAGACGTGGCACGCACCAACGTCGACCTGATCCGTGGCTACAAGGCCCTGCAGAACGAGTTTTAAGCATGAGCCGAATCCTCATTCGCAATGCCCGCCTGGTGAACGAAGGCCGTGAGTTCGAAGCCGACCTGCTGGTGAAACAAGGCCGCATCGAAACCATCGGCAACCTTGACCACCTCAGCGCCGAACAGGAAATCGACGCCCAGGGCCAATGGCTGCTGCCGGGAATGATCGACGACCAGGTGCACTTTCGCGATCCCGGTGCCCCCGACAAAGGCAGCCTCTATTCCGAATCCCGGGCCGCCGTGGCGGGTGGCATCACCAGCTTCATGGACATGCCCAACACCTCGCCACCGACCCTGAGCCTGGCTGCGCTGAACGACAAGAAGCGCCGTGCGGCGATCACCTCGGCGGCCAACTACGGCTTTCACTTTGGCGTCAGCAACGACAACCTGGACATCGTCGCTGCCCTCGATCCCAAGGAGGTGGCCGGGGTCAAAGTGTTCATGGGCGCCTCCACCGGCAATATGCTGGTGGACGATCCGCAGGTCCTCGACCGGCTGTTTCGCGAAGTGCCGACCCTGCTCCTGGCCCATTGCGAACACACCCCGAGCATCCAGGTCAGGCAGCAGCGCTGGCAGCAACTCTATGGCGAGCAGATCCCCGCTGCCGCCCACCCGCGCATCCGCGACGCCGAGGCCTGCTACCGCTCCTCGTCCCTGGCGGTGGCACTGGCGAAAAAACACGGCACCCGCCTGCACGTCCTGCACCTGACCAGCGCCCGGGAACTGGCACTGTTCGAGGACCGGCCCCTGGCGGAAAAAACCATCACCGCTGAAGTCTGCGTGCATCACCTGCTGTTCGATGACCGTGACTATTCGCGCCTCGGCCACCTGATCAAATGCAACCCGGCGATCAAGACCCAGGCTGACCGCGATGCCCTGCGCCAGGCCCTGAACAGCAACCGGCTGGACGTCATCGGCACCGACCACGCGCCCCACACCTGGGAGCAGAAGCAACAACCCTACGCCCGCGCCCCTTCCGGCCTGCCCCTGGTGCAGCACGCCTTGCCGGCGCTGCTGGAGCTGGTAGCGGACCAACTGCTGCCCCTGACCACCCTGGTGGCCAAGACCAGCCATCGGGTGGCCGACCTGTTCGCCATCACGGACCGCGGCTACCTGCGCGAAGGCTACTGGGCCGACCTGGTGCTGGTTCGCGCCGAGCCCGAAGGCAAGGCGGTGGACAGCCAGCCGATCCTCGCCCAGTGCGGCTGGACCCCTTTCGCCGGCCAACGCTTCCGCCACAGCGTCAGCACCACCCTGGTCTCGGGCCAGCTCGCCTGGCACCAGGGGCGCCTGTACGACCAGTGCCGGGGCCTGCCCCTGCGCTTCAACCGCTAATTCGCCCTGACAAGGACCCCAGCAGATGATCCGCATCACCCTGCCTGATGGCGCGTGCCGTGAGTACGACCAGCCGTTGTCGGTATTCGAGGTCGCCGCCAGCATTGGCACTGGCCTGGCCAAGGCCGCCGTGGCCGGGCGGGTCGATGGCCGCCTGGTGGACTGCGACTACCAACTGCAGGCCGATGCTCACCTGAGCATCGTCACCCCCCGCGATCCCGAGGGCCTGGAAGTGCTGCGCCACTCCTGCGCGCACCTGCTGGCGATGGCGGTAAAGCAGCTGTATCCCTCGGCCCAGATGGCCATCGGCCCGGTAACCGAGGACGGCTTCTTCTATGACTTCGCCTACGAGCGTCCCTTCACCCCCGAAGACCTGGGCCTGATAGAAGCGCGCATGAACAGCCTGGCCGCGACCAACCACAGGCTGCACCGTCGCGAGCTGCCTCGGGAACAGGCAGTGGAATATTTCCAGGCCCGGGGCGAGCACTACAAGGTCGAGCTGATCCGCGACCTGCCGGCCGACGCGGTGCTGTCGCTGTACCGTCAGGGACAGTTCGAGGACCTGTGCCGCGGCCCACATGTGCGTTCGACTGGACTGCTGCGAGCCTTCAAGCTGACCAAGGTGGCCGGTGCCTACTGGCGCGGCAACGCCAGCAACGCGCCCCTGCAACGGATCTACGGCACCTGCTGGGCCACTCGCCAGGACCTCGACGCTTACCTGCTGCGCCTGGAACAGGCCGCCAAGCGCGACCATCGCAAGCTGGGCCAGCAACTGGACCTGTTCCATTTCGACGAGTGCGCGCCGGGCTCGGTGTTCTGGCACGCCCGGGGCTGGACCCTGTTCCAGCAATTGATCGGCTATATGCGCAAGCGCCAGGAGCAGGCCGGCTACCAGGAAGTGAACACCCCGGACGTGATGGACCGCGGCCTCTGGGAAACCTCCGGGCACTGGCAGAACTACCGCGATCACATGTTTACCACCAGCACCGAGGACCAGCGCACCTTTGCCCTCAAGCCAATGAACTGCCCGGGCGCCGTGGCGATCTTCGGCCATGGCCTGAAGAGCTACCGCGACCTGCCGCTGCGCATCGCCGAATTCGGCAAGGTGCATCGCTACGAACCTTCAGGCGCGCTGCACGGCCTGTTGCGGGTGCGTCACTTCACCCAGGACGACGCCCACATCTTCTGCACCCCGGAACAGATGCAGGACGAATGCGCCCGCACCATCGCCCTGGTGTTCGACATCTATCAGGAGTTCGGCTTCGAAGACGTGACCGTCAAGCTTTCCACCCGCCCGGCCCAGCGCATCGGCAGCGACGAGGTCTGGGACCAGTTGGAAAATGCCCTGATCGGGGCCTTGCAGAGCCTGCAGATCGACTATCAGATCAACCCGGGAGAAGGCGCCTTCTACGGCCCCAAACTGGAGTTCGTGCTGCGCGATGCCATCGGCCGCGACTGGCAGTGCGGCACCCTGCAAGCGGACCTCAACCTGCCCGAGCGCTTTGCCATCAGTTACATCAGCGACACCGGCGAGCGGCGCCAGCCGGTGATGCTGCACCGGGCGCTGTTCGGTTCCCTGGAGCGTTTTATCGGCATCCTCCTGGAACACCACGGCGGCGCCCTGCCCCTGTGGCTGGCTCCGCAACAGGTCGTGGTGCTCAACATCAGCGAGGCCCAGGAGGACTATGCCCGCGACGTCTGCGAACGCCTGCGCCGACATGGGTTGCGCGCCGGCACCGACCTGCGCAATGAAAAGATCGGCTACAAGATCCGCGAACACAGCCTGCAGAAAGTGCCCTACCTGCTGGTGATTGGCGACAAGGAAAAGGCCGGCGGCTACGTCAGCCTGCGCAGCCGCAACGGCGATGACCTGGGGCGCCTCAGCGTGGAACAGGCCCTGGCCTGCATCTGCTAGCCGCAGGTTCAGGCCAGGCCGCGGACGCCCGCAGGCAGCGGTGATCCCTTGCCGAAGATGTGCGCCGGGATACCAGGGCCAGCAGCACGCTGGATCCGCCTCAGGACGCTCGCGGCTTCACCGTCCCACAGTCCTGCCCCAGCCACACCGCGCGGGTGTCCATGCTGCCCTTCTGCTGCAGGCCGGTGGCATTGAAGGTGCCGATCACATGGGTGGTGAACTCGCGGTCGCTGATGAATTGCGCCACTCCGCTGCCCTGGGCTTTCGGGCAACTGAAACGGAATTTCCACTGGTTGCCGTTACGCTCGGTGACCTGCTGCTGGCAGCCCGATTGCGGGTCCTGCAGCGGAATGGTGTCTGATTGCACCTGGGCCGGGGTCAGGCAGGCACGGATGCCCTTGCCGCCCATGGTCACGCCTTGCTTCTCCAGCATGGCCCGCTGCTCCGGGGTCATCTGCTGTTGCAATTGCCCCAGAATCAGCGACAGGTCCGGCAGGTTCTGGTCATCGACCTTCATGTTGCTGCTGGTCAGCTCCCACAACCCCGGCTGCAGCATCTGCGCCTGCGCAGCCACTGGAAACACCAGTGCCGCAGCCAGGGACCAACCCAGTAAACGAAGTTTCATCGAATGACTCCTAGACAGTAGTGGCCGTTAGACTTCGGCCGAAGCGCGGCGTTGCATGCAGAATAAAATAGCGACATTCGCTGTGGAACATGGTCTGTTAGGGATTGTTGCCGCCCGGCCCAGCCACCTGACTCGTCATCCGACAGGTACAGGCCCCAGGCATTGAATCTTCAGGAGCAAGGTTGCCCCATGGATTATTTTGGCCCGCACATCTTCGGCTATCTCATCGCACTGCTGCACTTTCTCGGGCTGATTGCCGCGATCCACGCGGTGCTTACCGTCAGGACCGCCCAGGGCGCCATCGCCTGGGCCCTGTCCCTGATGTTCATGCCCTACCTGACCCTGATCCCCTACCTGGTGTTCGGCCGCAGCACCTTCGACGCCTATATCCAGGCCCGTCGCCAGGCCAACGTGGAAATGCACAAGGCCATCAACGAGCTGAACTGGCGCCCTTGGGTCGAAGAGGCACTCACCGCCCGAGCCTCCAAGGCCTATGCCTCACTGCGGGCCATGCCCAAGCTCGGGCGCATGCCGTGCCTGGCCAACAACCAGGTTCGCCTGCTGGTGAACGGCGACGCCACTTTCGAGGCGATCTTCAACGCCATTCGCCGTTCCCACAAAGCGGTGCTGATCCAGTTCTTCATCATTCACGACGACGACCTGGGCCGACGCCTGCAGCGCCTGCTGCTGGAGAAAGCCGCCGAGGGTGTGTCGATCCACCTGCTCTACGACCGCATCGGCAGCCATTCCCTGCCCGCCAGCTATGTGCAGACCCTGCGCGATGCCGGGGTCCAGGTGCACGCCTTTGCCACCCGTAGTGGCTGGCTCAACCGGTTCCAGGTGAACTTTCGCAATCACCGCAAGATCGTGGTGGTGGACGGCATGCTGGGGTTTGTCGGCGGGCACAACGTCGGCGATGAATACCTGGGCAAGAAGCCGCCCCTGGCGCCCTGGCGCGACACCCATGTCCAGGTCAGCGGCCCGGTGGTGGCCTGCATGCAGGAATCGTTCGCCGAGGACTGGTTCTGGGCCTCACGGGAGCTGCCGCCGCTGATCCTCCCGGACACCTACCCGGATGGCGGTGTGCTCTGTCAGTTTCTGGCCAGCGGCCCGGCCGATGCCTACGAAACCTGCTCGCTGTTCTTTGTCGAGGCGATCCACGCGGCCACCGAACGGGTGTGGATCACCAGCCCGTACTTCATTCCCGACGAGGCAGTATTCGCTGCCCTGCGCCTGGCGGTGCTGCGGGATGTGGACGTGCGCATCCTCCTGCCGGCGCGGGCGGATCACCGCATCGTCTATGCCGCCTCCAGCCTGTTCGCCTTCGAGGCAGTGCGCGCGGGCGTCAGGGTGTTCCGCTATCAGCCGGGGTTCCTGCATCAGAAGGTGGTGCTGATCGACAACGAGATCAGCGCCATTGGCAGCGCCAACCTGGACAACCGTTCGTTCCGCCTGAACTTCGAGGTGATGCTGCTGACCGTGGACGACGACTTCGCCACCGAGGTGGAGCTCATGCTCGAGGCCGACTTCGCCAAGGCCCGGGAAGTCGCCAAGGAAGAAAGCCGCCAGATCCACCGCCTGCAACAACTGGGCATGCGGGTCGCGCGGCTGATTTCTCCTATCCTGTGAACTCGTCGGGGCCCAGCCCCGACCTCAAGGGTGGTACAGGTCGTCGCGGGTCCAGGGCAGTTCATGGCTGCCATCGGCATGGGGTTTGACCGCGAGGATCTGATGCAGGTTGATCCAGCCCTTGGCGAACGCATAGGCACAGCCCGCCAGGTAGAGTCGCCAGATTCGCAACGCCTGCTCCGGAACCTGCTGGGCAGCGGCGGCCAGATTGTCTTCCAGGCGCTCGCTCCAGTGATCCAGGGTACGGGCGTAATGCATGCGCAGGCTTTCTACATCGACGATTTCCAGGCCGACCTCACTGATCTGCGCCGAGATCATCGCCAGGTGCGGCAGCTCGCCGTTGGGAAAGACATAACGCTCGATGAAATCTCCCGCGCCGCGGCCCACCGGGCGCCCGTCGGTATGCTTGGCGGTGATCCCGTGGTTCATCACCAGGCCGCCTTCGCGCACCGCATTGAACAGGGTCTGGCAATACTCCGGCAGGTTGGCGTGGCCCACGTGTTCGAACATGCCGACGCTGACCACCTTGTCGAAGCGGCCATCCTGGGGCAGGTCGCGATAGTCCAGCAGTTGCAGCTCCACCAGGTCGTCCAGGCCTTCGGCACTCACCCGCTCCCGGGCCAGGGCCAGCTGTTCCTTGCTCAGGGTGATGCCGAACACCTTGGCGCCGAACTCCCGGGCCGCGTAACGGGCCAGGCCGCCCCAACCGCAGCCGACGTCCAGCAGGTAATCCCCGGGTTGCAGGCGCAGCTTGCGGCACAGGTGACGGAACTTGGCCTGCTGGGCCTGCTCCAGGGATTCGCTGCCAGTCTCGAAGTAGGCACAGGAATAGGCCATGTCACTGTCGAGCCAGAGCTGATAGAAGGCGTTGGACAGGTCGTAGTGATAGGAAATGGCCGCGGCGTCGGTGGCCTTGTCGTGCAATGTACGCACAGGCTGGTTGTCGTCATTCTCGTCCAGCAGGGCCTGGCTGAGTTCGTCGCATACCCGGATGACTTCGCTGATGGAGCCTTCGAGCTCCAGCTTGCCCTCGACGAAGGCCCCCCCCAGGGCGTCCAGGCTGGGATGGGTGAATTGCGCGACCAACTGCGGGTCCTTGACCACAATGGTGACGTTGGGCTCGGGCCCAAGATTGAACTCGTGGCCGTCCCAGAGCCGCAGGCGTAAGGGCAATTGCAGATTCTGTAAGGCCGGTGGAAGTTGCGTGAGCATGAAAAATCCCCCCTTGTTTCAGACGTCTGAAATGAGGGTAGACCATCCTAGAAATTAGCAGGGCTATCGATGTGATAGCGCTTTTCTATGATTCGCTGCGTACCACCAGGCCTTCCTCGACCCACTGTTTCAGCCAGGTAACCGCCTGCAGCGCAGCCCCCTCGGCATAAGTGACGGCCAGCTCGGCACAGAGTTCCGCAAAAATCCACTGTTCCTCGATCATGCCCCGCAATGCCCAGGCTTCTTGCGCCGACAGGCTGCGATAACGGCAGACCCGGTCCGCTCGCCAGACCAGGCACACCTGCTCCTGGTCGAGTAACCCGGTGTCGGGGAAATCCGCCTGGTCCTTGACTGCGCGCCACTGGGCGACGCTGTTGTAGCGACAGACCAGCCATTGCACGCAAGGCGCCAGGCGCAATTGCAGAAGTGGCCACTCTTCAGCGCTCAGAACCGCCATGGCCGGCACCGTCAGCACCTGGGCTTCGGCAGCATCGAACGCCAGGGTAAAGGCCCATTCCAGACGCGCCAGTTCCGCCAGGGGCTCGCCCTGCTCCGCTATCAGGTGCCCCTGAATGAACTCGGCGAATCCCTGCCCCAGCCAGCGCAAGCTGAAATGCCGGGACGGCGTTTGACGAATATAGGCCGCCGCCAGTTGTTCAAACTCCTCATCCCCCAACCAGTGCCAGATTGTCGGGAAGTCGGTGCCCATGACCTCTTGCAGGCGGGCCAGGTAAGCGTTGTGGTAGATCGCCAGGCCGGTGTCGACATCCAGGGTCGGGCCGCCGATCAGGCTGTCGCCCAGCTCATTCGCTGCCCGGGGCTGCCCGGCAAGCAGGTAGGCTTCAAAGGCCAGTTGCCAGTCGTTCAGGCGCATTGCTGCCTCCCGGCCAAGGTTTGCCGCCCCAGGTCACGGGCCTTGTGCAACTCCCTGAGCAGCTCGCTCAGGGGCGGGAAATGGTCGTCGCGCTCCAGCAAGGTGGCCACCGGGCCCAAGTGTTCGAGGGTGCTTTGGTACAGCGCCCAGACCGGATCGCACACCGGATGGTCGTGGGTGTCGATCACGTAGTCGCCATAGTCCTGGTGCCCGGCCAGGTGCAGTTGGCGCACGCGCTCGGCCGGCAGCCCCTGGATGAAGTGCCAGGGGTCGAATCCATGGTTGCGTGAACTGACGTAGACATTGTTCACGTCCAGCAACAGTTCACAGCCGCTGAGCTGGCTCAGGGCGGCGAGAAACTCCCACTCGCTGAACGAGTCCGCCGCTGCGCGCACATAGCTGGAGACATTCTCCAGCACCAGCGGACGCTCAAGAATCTCCTGCACCTGACGCACCCGACCCGCCACGTAGACCAGGCTTTCTTCGGTGTAGGGCAACGGCAGCAGGTCGTGCAGTTGATGGGCGTTGCCACGGCTCCAGCACAGGTGATCGGACACCCAGGCCGGCTCGACTCGCCGGGCCAACTGCTTGAGCTGCGCCAGGTAATCCAGGTCCAGGGCATGGGGACCACCGATGGACAGCGACACCCCGTGCATCACGATCGGGTAACGCTCGGCAATGGCGTCCAGGTAATACAGGGCCTTGCCGCCTTCGACCATGAAGTTCTCGGACACCACTTCGAACCAGTCGACATCCGGTGCTTCATCGAGAATCTGCTGGTAGTAGGCACTGCGCAAACCCAGGCCGTAGCCCAGGCTTGAAGATAAATCAGACATCGTGAACTCCTTGCGAAGTGGCCGCAGTGGTGGGGTTGCCAAGGCCACTGCGGCAGCACTCGATCGCCGCTTACTCGCCGACTTTGCCGCCCGCTTTTTCGCACGCCGACTGAGTCATGGCCTTGAAGCCCTGGCCTTTGCAGGCGCCCATGCCCTTGCAGGCGTGGTCCTTGGTCTTGCAGTCGTTCTGGCCTTTGCAAGCGTTGACGCCGTAACAGTGAACCTGGGCATCGGCGGCCGATGCTTGAGTGACGACACCGGCAAACATGGTGGCGGCAGCAAAAGCCAAGGCAGCGCCGGCAGCGGTTTTCTTCATGTTCATTTTTATTTCCTCAAGAGTCGCAGGGGGAGCGACGGGAAGCTTGTTCAATCCCGTCATAGCACTAGAGAGGGAAGCGATCCCGGCGTTACAGCCGGGATCAAAATAAATATGAAAAGTGCAGAAAGGCCTCACCGGCAGCTGGGTTCTTCCCCGGGCGATGGCGTTGCGCGAGCAGCAAAGCCCTCTTCAGAGCTTCAACAACGGCTCCTGAAACCGCAGCAGGCGCCCGGCATTGCCCAGCACCAGCAAGGTGCTGAGGTTGTGCAGTATCGCGGCGATCATCGCCCCCGCCGCCCCCAGCCAGCCGAATGCGGCAAAGGCGACGATGGCCAGGGTCCAGCCCAGGCCGATGATCACGTTGACCTGCAGGGTCTGCCGGCACTCGCGGCTCAGGCGCACGCAGGTACCCAGGCGCCGCAGGTCGCTGCCGATCAGCACCACGTCCGCCGAGGCCAGGGCAATGTCCGCGCCACCGGCGCCCATGGCGACGCCCACCACCCCGGCCTTGAGCGCCAGGGAATCGTTGATGCCGTCCCCTACCACCATCGGCCGGAAACCCTTGGCGATTTCCCCGAGCACGCGCTTGAGCTTGTCTTCCGGCAGGGCTTGGGCCTCGACATCACTGATGCCCACGTCCAGGGCCAGGCTGTCCGCCACGCTCTGCCGATCCCCCGTCAGCAGCAACTGGCGCCCCAGCCCCAGTTCGCGCAGTTCACCCAGGGCCTGCCGGGCTTCGGGTTTGACGCTGTCCGCCAGCAGCAACCACCCCAGGAACTGGCCATCGAGCGCCAGACCGGCGATCGGTCCGTCATGGGCCGGCACCGGGCGAGTGCTGATGCCCAACTGCTGGAACAATTCCGGACGCCCAAGAGCCGCCTCGCCCTCCTCGGTCCGCGCTACCACACCCAGGCCCTGGCGCTCATGAATCTCACTCAAGGGCCAATGCTGCTCCGGGGGCACCAGCCCTGCCAGTGCCCGGCTCACCGGATGGCTGCTGGCAGCACCCAGGCTGGCTGCCAGATCGAGCATGCCCGGTTGATCTTCCCCGAGGCTGTCGATGGCCTGCAGGCGCAAGCTGCCGTAGGTCAGGGTGCCGGTCTTGTCCACCACCAGCGAGGTCAGGTCCGCCAGCTCCTCGAGAAATGCCGAACTGCGGATCAGGATGCCGTGGCGCGCCGCCACGGCGATCCCGGCGATGGCAGTGGCCGGCGCCGAGAGCACCAAAGCACAGGGACAGGCGGCCACCAGCACCGCGAGCATGGCCTGGGCATCATTGGTGATGAACCAGGTCACGGCTGCCAACAGCAAGACCAGCACCAGATAACTGCCGGCATAACGCTCCAGTAACCGGGTGATCGGCGGCTTGGCCCGCTCGGCGCCTTGCATCAGGGCAATCACCTTGCCCAGGGTCGACTCCTCGCCGGTACGGGTCACTTGCACGCGCAACAGGCCATCGAGGTTGATTGCCCCGCCGAACACTTGCGTACCCACAGTTGCCTCCAACGGCACCGACTCACCGGTGATCGGCGCGGTGTCCAGGCTCGCTTGGCCGGATACCACCAGGCCATCGGCGGGCACCCGATCTCCCGCGCGAACTTCCACCAGGTCACCCGCCTTGAGCTCGGCGTTGTCCACTTCCTGCACGCTGCCATCGGCCTGCACCCGCCGCGCCTGGCTGCGGGTCAGGCGGCCCAGGGCATGGATGGCTTCCTGGGAGCCGATGACGCTGCGCTCTTCCAGCACATGGCCGAAAATCATGATGATCGGCAGCAAGGCCGCGGTCAGCAGGTCACCGGTGGCCCAGGCGCCCAGCATGGCCAGGGCGATCAATTGGTCGGTGATGCCATGCAGGCTCGGATAGCGCAGGCTGAACCAGGCCGAGCGCATCACCGGCACCGCCACCAGCAACGAAGCCACGCCCAGCAACAACTGGCTGACGCCGATTTGCTCGGGGGCCAGCCAGCGCCACACCAGGCCAAGCCCCAACAGACCCAAGGCCAGCATGGCCAGCGTCAGTTGGCGTGCGGCGCTGCGTTGTTCGGCCGAGGTCAGCATGCTGACGGGAGCCGCGTGGGTAGAAGCACTCATTGTTCGGCTCCCTGAATGATCAGGCGGGAATCGTCTTGGGGATTGACCGTAGTCACCGAGCCAGCCTGCCCGAGGATCTTCGGCAAGCGCTCACGGTAGAGACGCAGGAGCATTTCCGGATCACTGCCATTGCGCTGGGCCTCGGCCAGGCTCTGCACGGTGGCTGTCTGGGCACGGGCCAAAGCCAGGCGTTCGCTGGCCTGGGCATGGGCCACTTGCAGGCTGCGATCGGCCTGTTCGTTGGCACCCTGGGTCAGTTTTTCCGCCTCGGTACGGGCGTTGGCCACCGCCTTGTCGGCTTGCTGGCTGGCCGTCAGTACCGCGTTGAAAGCACTCACCGCCGGTCCCGGCAGGCTCGATTGCACGTCCACACGAGTGACTTCAAGGCCGATTCCCTGCCCGCTGGCAGTCAGCTCTGCCAAACGCTGATTGATGCCTTGCAGCAGGTCGCCACGCAAACGCTCACGACGCTCGGCAGCTTGATGATCGTTGCCGATCAATTCCGGGCGTGCCACCAGGATGGTGTCCAGGTCGCGAGCAGCGGTCAGCGCCAGGGCGCTGCGTGTCACCAGCCTGTCGAGAGCCGGCAGCACATGGTCGCCCTGCAAGACATAGGCAAAGGGTTCGCTGACCTTGTAGAAGACTCGCACATCCAACTGCACCACCCCGGCATCGCCAGTCAGCAGGTAGCCCGATCCCGCCAGGGCATCGCTCAATGGCGTGGCCAGGCTCGCGACCCGGTCCCCTTCCAGGGCTGCGTCGGAGCGCAGTAAACCTTCGACCCGACGCTCCAGCACCCGATCGGCGGCCGGTAACAACACCACCTGTTCAAATGGACGGGGCCAGGCCAGCAACAGCCCGGCGTTCTGCACCCGTTGCAGGGCGCCGAAGTGCAGGACCAGGGCACGATTCTGCGGATCAATCTGCCGCACATTGGAGCCAGCCCAGGCCAGCGCCGCCAACACCGTGACCGCGTACAAGGCGATAAACGCCAGGCGGCCGGCCTGAATCCACGGGCTGCTCAACTCACTTGTTCCACGTGGAACCTTGTTCATGGCTGCGATCCGCCGGCTTTACCCGGCAGGCTCGGCGGCCCGTCCACCAGCACCCGGAACGGTGCCGCATCCGTGCGCAGGATCAGCTTGGTGCCAGGGGTCACCACGGTGCCAAGGGTGTCCAGGGAGCGCAGCAGGTTATACAGCTGCGGCGAACTGGCGTAGGCGCGGCCATAAATCTGCGCGGCCTCGACCCGGGACTGGGCCTCGATATCCGCCGCCTTTACCGTGGCGTCGGCCTGGACAATCCGCGCGTCGCGCTCGGCGGCGGAACGAATCTGCGCCGCCTCGCGCTTGCCGACAGCCGTGCGTTCAGTGGCGATGGTTTCCCGCTCGGCACGCATGCGATCCACGGTGGCGGTCAGGGTCACCGACGGCAGGGTCAGGCGTTCGATGCCCACCTGCACCACTCGCACCCCGTAGGTGGCGAGCAGCTGCTGGTCGATCTGCTTGCGCAGCTGTGCTTCGAAGTCGGCGATCCGCACCTGGCTGGCATCGGTGTTCACCAGATTGGCCAGGTCGAAACTGCTGGCCGTGGTTTCCAGGGCCGAGCCGACAAAGGTGCGGATCTGCCGCGCGGCTTCATCCGGCTGGTTCTGCACCGCCCGCATGAAGCGCTGCACGTTGTCCGGATCGCCCTGCACCCGCCAGGCCACATAGGCCTGGACGATGATGCGCAAACCGTCACGGGTGCCGACATCCTGCAAACCGCTGGAGGTGGTGCGCAAGCGCAGGTCCACTGGAATCGCTGCTTCGAAAGGCGCCGGCCAGCGCCAGTTCAGCCCCGGCTCCAGCAGCACCCGCGCCGGATTGCCGAAGCGCGTGATCACCGTGGCTTCGCCGGAGCGCACCTGCACCAGGCAAGCGGCAGCTACGGCAAACAGCACCAGCAGCAGCGCCCAGCCCATGCGCCGCCAGGGGAAAGGCCCCGCCTCGGCCGGCGCGCCGTGATGGTGGTGGTGATGACCGTGATGGTGATGATGGCCATGCCCATGGTCGTGATCGTGGGCGGCGTGATCGTGGGAGTGGGAGGACTGGCTCAATGGACGGCTCCTGGCTGAGCGGCTTTACGCGGCGCCAACGGGTCGGCCGGCAAGGTGAACGTACGCAGATCGAGGGTCGGCGAACTGGCGCCCCCCAGACGATGATCAAGAATCAACAGCTTGGCCTGGCTCAGGCCCTGGCTCAGTTGGCCCAGGTACTGCTCCAGGACAAAGGCCTGGCCTGCACTGGCATAGGCTTTCTGCTCGGCAGCAAAACGCAGGTCGGCGGCCTGGGCCACAGCCTGCACTTCGCGAGCATCGGCACGGGCCTGGTCATTGGCGACGCTGGCCTGCAGCAGCGCCTGGTTGGTCTGCTCGGCAGCCGCGCCACGCTCCCGGGAGATCAGGGCCTGGGCGCCGATCTGCGCCGCTTGCACACCGTGATAGGCATTGGCCGCGCCAGCCGGCGGATGAATCGCCTCGACCACCGTGGCGAGGATTTCCACGCCGCTGTCGAGCTTGCCCAGATCGGCCTGTACCGCCCTGCCGATATCATCTGCCAGGCGGGTACGGTCTTCCCCCAGCAGGCCGTCGAGGGTGCGCGAAGCAAAATCGTGCACCAGCACCCGGCTCGCCGTGCTGCGAATCAAGGTCGGGACGTCGCTGCTGTTATAGGTCGCCGCCAGGGCGGCTGCGTCATCCAGGCCGATACGGTAGACGAAGCGTACGTCCATGTTGACGATCTGGAAGCTCTGCTGCCGGGCATTGCCGCTGGCGATCACCTGGGATTTGTCATTGACGTGGCTGGCGTCCCACAGGCGATTGGCAATCAGCGGCGCCGGACCTTCGGCCGGCGCGAGTTCAAGGGGAGGTTGCGGGGTGTCGCCGACGCTGGTGGCCAACTCGTGGACCACGCCGTTTTCCACGGTCAATACCCGTCCCAGAGGCCAGGGCAGGCCAAGGTGCAAGCCGGGGCCGAACACCGCGACCGGTTTGCCGAAACGTTCGTAAATACCGCGATTGCTGATGGAAAGTTCATGAACGCCGGTCAACAGCCAGCCCACCAGCAGCACCAGCGCCAGTACCGGCAGGAACGCCCTGCGCATGTAGGCGAAGGCCCAGATCTGCCTCAGGTCGATGCCAAACCGGTTGTGCAATTCGTGCTGCAGGCTCAGCAGCGGCTGTGGCGGCCAACGCACCAGCTCGGCGATAAAACTGTGGGCCAGCAAGCGGGGTTCCAATTTTTCGCGTTGTGGGCTGAACAACGACAGCAGTGCCCGCAGCAGCAACTCGCCGGCCACCAGCGCCGGCAGCAAGCCCAGCAACACTGCCAAGCGTACCGGCCACAGGGCGGTGTCGCTGCTGAACAGCAGGCACAGGGCGCTGAGCAGCAAGCTCACGATGGCCACTCGCAACAGCTGGGCCAGGGGCCCGGCCTCCGGCCATTGCGCCACCGGCTCCTGGGCCAGTTGGCGCTCCAGCACCAGCAGGGCAAACGCCAGCAGCAGTGCCAGCACTGCGGCAACGCTGGCGCTCAGGCCAAGGGCGGTGGCGGGCAACGACAGGTTGAAGACCTGCACCGTGCAATAAAGGATCAGCACCGACCAGCCAGCGAGCCACAGGGTCGGCGCGCCGATCTGCTGCAGCAATCGCCGCCAGCGTATCGCCAGTGCGGCCCAGAGCCCTCCGAGGGCCGCGCCGGCCGGCTCCTCCACAACCTGTGGCAGCGCTGCGGACGGAGGATTGATCGCCTCTTCCCGCCAGCGGCTGACCCAACAGGCCGATTGCAGCCCCGCCACCACCACCAGCAAGGCACAGGACAGATTCACCAGCACCACCGGCCAGATCGTCAGCGCGGCAAACAGATCGACGAACACCGCCGTCACCAGCCCCAGCACCGCCAGGCCAAGCAGCAATGCACCCCAACGCTGCAGGCGCCCGGCATGAACCCCTGCCTGCTGGAAGCGTGGCAGGGCGGCCACTTCGGCCCCCTGTGTTTCAAGATCGACTTGCATACCACCCCGCCGCTCTGGTCCGGCCCTGTGGATAAATTTCAGGCCGAAGATACTTGACACAATTCGTTACTATATAACGATCCGGGTGAAATTTTTGTCGCTCGCCATGCCTTTTCATCTATTCAGTGCGTCGTAGTCACAGAGACAGCTGTTTGATCCTGCAAAAACTTCTGATGTCAGCCCCCTGGCATTTAAGGCAATAATCCAGCCCTGCTCACCGCGTGCGACAAGGAACCGTCCCATCATGCTCTCGATTTACCAGCTCAAACCGCGCTTTCAGAACCTGCTGCGGCCGTTGGTGCAGCGCTTGTACGACAACGGCACCACGGCCAATCAGATCACTGTCCTGGCCGCCGTCATCTCCCTGCTGGTGGGCGCGCTGATCGCCCTGTTCGCCAGCCATGCCTGGCTCTTCGCCCTGATCCCTGTGTGGATGATCCTGCGCATGGCGCTGAACGCCATCGACGGCATGCTGGCCCGGGAGTTCGGCCAGCAATCGCGCCTCGGTGCCTACCTCAACGAACTCTGCGACGTGGTCGCCGATTGCGCCCTGATCCTGCCCTTCGCCCTGCTGCCCGGTGTCAGCCTGCTGCTGGTACTGGCGGTGACCCTGCTGGCGCTGTTCAGCGAATACGCCGGGGTACTGGGCCCCATGGTGGGTGCCTCGCGCCGTTATGACGGGCCCATGGGCAAGAGCGACCGCGCCTTCATCCTCGGCGTGCTGGCCACCGGCATCGCCCTGGGCTGGCTCGGCGCCCTGTGGATAAACAGCGTACTGGCGCTGGTCGCCGCACTGCTGGTGTACACGCTGTTCAACCGGGTCCGCCAGGGCCTTGAAGAAGTTCAGCACAACGCTCCCTCTGCATAAGGAAATGGCTATGCGCGACGCTCAACACCAGACGTTCCGGACCCATGACGGTGTCGAACTGTTTTACCGCCACTGGCCAGCCACCGAGGTCGTCCCCGGCGAACCCCGGCAGGCGGTGATGCTGTTCCATCGCGGCCACGAACACTCGGGGCGCATTGCCCACCTGGTGGATGAACTGAACCTGCCCCAGGTCGACTTTTTCGCCTGGGACGCCCGTGGCCATGGCCAGTCGCCGGGGGCCCGGGGCGACAGCCCGAGCTTCGCCACCAGCGTGCGCGACGTGCAGACCTTCTGCGACCACCTGGGCAGCGCTCACCAGATCGCCGAGGAAAACATCGCGGTCATCGCCCAGAGCGTCGGCGCCGTGATCGCCGCCACCTGGGTCCATGACTACGCGCCGCGGATCCGCTCCCTGGTGCTCGCGTCCCCGGCCTTCAAGGTCAAGCTGTATGTGCCCTTCGCCCGCCCGGGCCTGGCCCTGATGCGGCGCTTTCGCGGCAACTTCTTCGTCAACAGCTACGTCAAGGCGCGTTTTCTCAGCCACGACCCGGAACGAGTACGCAGCTACGACAGCGATCCGCTGATCACCAAGGCGATCTCGGTCAACGTGCTGCTGGGCCTGTACGAAGCGGCGGACCGGGTAGTGGCCGACGCCCAGGCGATCCAGGTGCCGACCCAGCTGCTGATCTCCGGCGCCGACTTCGTGGTGCACCGCAAGCCCCAGGAGCAGTTCTTCGACCGCCTGGGCAGCCTGCAGAAGGAAAAACACATTCTTCCCGGGTTCTTCCACGACACCCTGGGGGAAAAGGCTCGCGCTCCGGCGATCGCCAGTGCCCGCCGGTTCATCCTGCAAAACTTCGAGCGCCCGCTGAACCGCCCTGCCCTGCTGGACGCCGACCGCCTGGGCGTGACCTGCGCCGAGTCCGAAGCCCTGGCCGCACCGCTGCCGCACAACTCCCTGCGCGACCTGTACTGGCGCGCGACCCGCGCCAGCATGCGCCTGGGCAGCCAGCTGTCGGCGGGGGTCAAGCTGGGGTTCGACACCGGTTTCGACTCCGGCAGCACCCTGGACTACGTCTACCGCAACCGGCCCACCGGGCATTCGCCGCTGGGCCGGATGATCGACCAGAACTACCTGAACTCCATCGGCTGGCGTGGCATCCGCCAGCGCAAGCTGCACGTGGAGGAACTGCTGCGCCTGGCCATGGAGAAACTCCGTGAACAGAACAGCGAAGTGCGCATTGTCGACATCGCCGCCGGCCACGGCCGCTATATCCTCGAAGCCTTGCAAGGGGTGAGCCCGCTGCCGGAATCGATCCTGCTGCGCGACTACAGCGACATCAACGTGCGCGACGGCAGTGCCCTGATCGTGGAGAAGGGCCTGAGCGAGATTGCCCGCTTCGTCAAAGGCAACGCCTTCGATCGCGAAGACCTCGCCGCCCTTGAGCTGAAGCCGACTCTGGCAGTGGTGTCCGGGCTCTATGAACTGTTCGCCGACAACCAGATGGTCGGTGGTTCCCTGGCCGGCCTGGCCAGCGCCGTGGAGCCCGGTGGCTTCCTGGTGTACACCGGCCAGCCCTGGCACCCGCAGCTGGAACTGATCGCTCGGGCCCTGACCAGCCACCGCGAAGGCCAGGCCTGGGTCATGCGCCGCCGCACCCAGGCCGAGATGGACCAGCTGGTGGAGGCCGCAGGCTTTCGCAAGATCACCATGCGCGTCGACGAGTGGGGCATCTTCAGCGTGTCCCTGGCCGTACGGGTGCAATGATGGCCGATGCCGGACTGCCTACGCGCGAGCCGGGATTGCTGAAACCCGCGGTGCTCTGGCTGCTGTTGCTGGCACCGCTGTTTTTCAGCACCTACGGCTTCGCCACCTGGGTCACCGCGCAACGCGACGACGTCGCCAGCCTGGTCTTCGACTGGGAACGGCACATGCCGTTCTGGGCCTGGACCATCGTGCCCTATTGGTCCATCGACCTGCTCTACGGCCTGTCCCTGCTGCTGCCGCGCACCCGCGACGAACTCAAGCGCCACGCCCTGCGCTTGCTCACCGCCCAGGTCATCGCGGTCAGTTGCTTTCTGCTCTGGCCGCTGCGCTTCACCTTCCCTCGACCAGCGCTGGACGGGGTATTCGGCTGGCTGTTCGAGGTACTGGCGGGCTTTGACAAACCCTTCAACCAGGCACCCTCGCTGCACATCGCCCTGCTGGTGGTGCTCTGGGTCTGCTACGCCCGGCATACCCAGGGCATCTGGCGCTGGCTGGTACACGGCTGGTTCGGGCTGATCGGGGTGTCGGTGCTGAGCACTTATCAACACCACTTTGTCGATGTGCCCACTGGCGCCCTGGCCGGCTGGCTGTGTGTCTGGCTGTGGCCCCTGGATCGCCCCAGCCCGCTGTTCAGCGCCCGTCTGGCGCAGGACCCGCGACGGCGCCAGCTGGCCCTGCGCTACGCCCTGGGGGCGGTCCTGCTGAGCGCCGTGGCCTTTACCTGGGGCGGCACCGGGCTATGGCTGATCTGGCCCGCCGTGGCGCTGCTGCTGGTGGCCCTGAACTACGCCCTGCTGGGTGCAGAAGGCTTCCAGAAACGCCAGGACGGACGCCTGAGCCCGGCCGCACGCTGGCTGCTGGCGCCTTATCTCGCCGCGGCCTGGATCAACTCGCGGCTGTGGACAAAAAACCATCCACAGCCGGACCTGGTTGTGGATAACGTCTGGCTCGGACGCTTGCCGACGCCGCTGGAGCTCAGGGACAGCCCGTTTGTCGCGGTGCTCGATCTGTGCGCCGAGCTGTCCCTGGACAGCCGCCCGCTGCCGGCCTACCAGAGCCTGCCGGTGCTCGACCTCTGCGCCCCCAGCCCGGAGCAGTGCCTGGCGGCCGCGCAGGCCATCGAACGCCTGCACGCCCAGGGACCGCTGCTGGTGTGCTGCGCCCTGGGCTACTCGCGCAGCGCCACGGCGATTGCCGCCTGGCTGCTGCACAGCGGGCGTGCGGCCACGGTGGATGGGGCAATCGTGCTGTTGCAGCGGGCGCGCCCCCAGATCGTCTTGCAACCTGCCCATCGCCAGGCCCTTGCAACATTGCTCAGCGTCGGGAGAGCGGCCCATGTCCACTGAGATGCAGTTGCACAGTGTCGCCAGCCTGCTGCGCCAGGGCCGGGCCCTGGACCAGTTATCCACAGGCCTGACCCTGCTCGGTGCCCTGTACGGCCTGGGCCAGTACCTGCTGGCCAGCGTCACGCTGGGCGGGATGCTGGTCAGCCTGGCCTTGGTGCTGCTGGGGCTGGTGGAAAAGTACCTGGCGCTGCGGGTGGCCTTCGACGCCGACCTGTTCCAACGGGTCGCCGATGCACCTGCAGCGCTGGAACACAGCACCCAGGCCCTGGATCAGGCCCTGGGCGCCCTCGGCCTGCTACCCCTGGAACGTGCCGGCCGGCCCTGGAATGAACGCAGCCGCGGTGCCCTCGGCCTGCTGCGCCGCCAGGCGTTGCTGCTGGCGGCGCAGGTGCTGGTACTACTGAGCTTGATCCTGGCCAGCCCCTGGCTGACCTTCGCCGGATAAGGAATGCCCATGTTCGAACCCCTGGTCGCCAACCTCATCACCTCCGCCGCCCGCAGCATCACCGGCGCCCGCAGCCTGTGGCTCGGCTCGGCGCCGCAGGCGGTGCAGCGGATCTATTTCGCCAACCACAGCAGCCACGGCGACTTCGTGCTGCTCTGGGCTTCGCTGCCCCCCGCCCTGCGCCGCCTGACCCGGCCCGTCGCCGGCTCCGACTACTGGCACAAAAGCGGCCTGCGTCGCTACATCATCGACCGGGTGTTCAACGGCGTGCTGATCGACCGCGAGCGCAAGGAACCGGCAGACGGCAATCCCCTGCAGCCGATGCTCGACGCCCTGGAGAACGGCGACTCGCTGATCATCTTCCCCGAAGGCACGCGCAACCTGGAAGACGGCCTGCTGCCGTTCAAGAGCGGCATCTATCACCTGGCCAGGAGTTATCCACAGGTGGAACTGATTCCGGTATGGATCGCCAACCTCAACCGGGTCATGCCCAAGGGGCGCTTCCTGCCCCTGCCACTGCTGTGCACCACCAGCTTCGGCGCCGCGCTGACCCTGGAAGAGGGTGAAAGCAAGGAACACTTCCTCGAACGCAGCCGCGCCGCGCTGCTGGACCTGGCCCCGGAGCACGCCTGAAATGGATAAGCAGACCCTGATGTTGTTCGGCGGCATCGGCGCCATTCTGGTGCTGGCCTCGCTGATTGGATTCATCCTCAAGCTGCGCACCCGCGGCGCGCCCAACCCGGTGATCGACAACCTCAACGCGCGGATCAACGCCTGGTGGGTGATGGTGCTGGTGATCGGCATCGCCTTCTGGCTCGGCACCGCGGCGGTGATCCTGCTGTTCTACGCGGTGTCGTTCTATGCCCTGCGCGAGTTCCTGACCCTGACCCCGACCCGGCGCAGCGACTACCCGGCTCTGGTCGCGGCCTTCTACCTGGCCCTACCGCTGCAGTACCTGCTGATCTACTCCGACTGGTACGGGCTGTTCTCGATCTTCATCCCGGTCTATGTGTTCCTGCTGCTGCCGATCCTCGCCTCCCTGGGCGGTGACAGCACGCACTTCCTGGAGCGGGCCTCCAAGGTCCAGTGGGGCCTGATGATCGCGGTGTTCTGCGTATCCTTCGTGCCGGCCCTGCTGACCCTCGACATCGCCGGCTATGAAGGCCGCAACCTGCTGCTGATCGCCTACCTGGTGATCGTCGTGCAGTTGTCGGATGTGCTGCAGTACGTCTGTGGAAAACTCTTCGGCAAGCGCAAGATCGCCCCCAACCTGTCGCCGTCCAAGACCGTCGAGGGCTTTGTCGGCGGTATCCTCCTGGCCTCGTTGATCGGTGGCGCGCTGTGGTGGATCACCCCGTTCAACCTGTGGCAGTCGTTCCTGATCGCCTTGCTGATCAACCTGCTGGGGTTTGCCGGCGGCATCGTGATGTCGGCGATCAAGCGCGATCGCGGGGTCAAGGACTGGGGCCACATGATCGAAGGCCACGGCGGCATGCTCGACCGCCTGGACTCGGTATGTTTTGCCGCTCCGATCTTCTTCCACCTGGTGCGCTATTGGTGGACCTGATGCAGAGCGCCTGGCCAGGCCCAGCACGCCCCCTCAAGCCGGCAAATGCCCCAATGGCAGGGGGCCAGGAGTTTTCACCGTGTGAATGGCGAAGTTGCTGCGAATGTCGCTGACCCCGGGGATCTTCAGCAGGCAGCCGGTCAGGAAGCGGTCATAGCCGCGCAGGTCGGGGACCACCACCTGCAGCAGGAAGTCCGATTCGCCGGAGACCAGGAACGCCGAGATCACCTCCGGCAACTGCAGCACCGCCAGGCGAAAGGCCTCGGCTTCGGCGTCGTTGTGCCGCTCCACCCTGACCCCGACGAACACCGTCAGCCCCAGCCCCACTTCATCGCGATCCAGGGTGGCCTGGTAGCCACGGATCACCCCGGCCTCTTCCAGCATCCGCACCCGACGCAGGCAGGGTGACGGCGACAGGCCGATCTCCTGCGCCAGTTGCACATTGCTCAGGCGACCGTCGCGCTGCAGGGCGGCAAGGATCTTGCGGTCGTAGGCATCGAGTTTCATGGTTGGCATATCCGGATGGTTTAAGGGCTTGATCATCGAAGGTTATGCCAATTTTTCCACTATTGCTGGCTGATTACGCAAGCACCTGCCTGGCCCTTCGGCCCTAAACTGGGCGCACCGACTCGACAACGAAGGGGGTGCAAGGTGGCGCAACTGTGGATGTATTTCCTGGCCCTGGCGGTGGTCTACCTGCTGCCCGGCCCCGACATGATCCTGCTGCTGCAGACCGGTGCCCGCCAGGGCAAGGCCCAGGCGCTGGCTACCGCCCTGGGCCTGGCGCTCTCCCGGGGCTGCCACGTGGCCCTGGCCGCCCTGGGCCTGGCCGCGCTGTTCAAGACCGCGCCCTGGACCTTCGACCTGGTGCGCCTGGCCGGCGCCGCCTACCTGCTGTGGATCGGCATTCAGTGCCTGCGGGCGAACCTGCTGCCCAACCTCGACCAACCCGGCACGGCGGCCACGCCCCTGCGCTGGCGCCAGGCGATCCAGCGCGGCTTGCTGACCAACCTGCTGAACCCCAAGGCGCTGCTGTTCTGCTCGGTGCTGCTGCCACAGTTCATCGACCCCCAGGCAGGTGCCGTGGCGTCGCAATTCATCATCCTGGGGGTGCTGCTGGTGGCGGTGGGCGGGATGTTCGACTGCTGCTACGCCCTGACCGGTGCGGGACTTGGCCGCTGGATGCAGCGCAGCCCTTCGGCGCAACGCTTGCAGCAGTGGCTGTTTGGCAGCCTGCTGATCGGGTTTGCGCTGCGCCTGACCTTCATCCAGCAGGCCTGATCACCTTGCGATGACCCCCTGTGGCCCGCGAACTGGCTCGCGCGGGCCTGCACAGCAGGCCCGAAACCTGCCATCAGCCATTGCCTGATAGATCGCAGCGGCCGGATCTGCGACCGCTGCGCGTCGGGGCGCCAGCCGCTCGAGCGGGAGCAAGCTGCCTCGCCACACCAGGCGTTCCGCCCTCCGCCCGCGCCACAAAATGCCCTGGGCTACGGATATTGCCCCTGGCAAGCCGCGAGGTGGCTTGAACCTGGCAACCTGCGGCGATCAGGACAAACGACGGCGACGCGTCCAGAACAGCCCGGCAGCCCCCAGCAGGATCACCCCGGCAGCGCTGTACAGGGCCACCTTGTGCGGCTGCAATGCCTCGCGTGAAGCATCCAGCCACTGGGTCAGGTAGCGCTTGTTGGCGCTGCCGAAATCCGGCTCCTCGCAGTTCATGCCGAAATTGCCAGCCCACTCCACGAACGGCCCGTTTTCCACATAGCGCTGGTAGTAGTCGATCTCGGCATCGCTGCCCCGGGTCCAGCGCGCCGCCTTGCACAGCACTGCGGCGTAGGCCTGGCTGGTGTGGGGCAGGAAGTCCGCGGCGCGATTGCCCAGCTCTCCGGCCACATAGCGGTAGTGGTAGCGCACATCGGGCTCGGCCGTGGTGGCTTGCTGGCGCTGGACTTCCTCGGCATTGATGAAGGGCCCGGCCTGGACCGACGGAATGTCCAGGCTGTAGCTGCCCCAGAGGCTGTGGTAGTCCGGGCCCATTTCGTAGCCCAGGATCTCCATCCCCGAAGCCCGTGCCAGCGTGCCCGCCTGGTAATAGGCCTCGGCCCGGCGAGTGGGCAGCCAGGCCGACTCGGCAGTGCGCCGGTATTCGCCGTAGGCCTTGGCGATCGCCTGGCGCTCGGGGCTGTCGAAGTAACCCCAGCCTTCTTCGTAGCGGCCCTCGCGCAGCAGCCGGCGGCCCAGCAACTCACGCAATTGCGCAGCAACCGGCAAGGTCTCGTAGTAGGCATCTTCTTGTTTCGGTGTGGGCGGCGGTGCCGGGACCTGGGTGTCGACGAAGTGCTTGAGCTCGTCCAGGGTCAGCACCCGTTCCGCCACGGTGGCAGCATCCTGCCAATAGATATCGCCGCTGCGGTAGAGCAGTTCGAACGCCTGCAGGTAGTCGCCACGGTCCAGGGCCAGCAGGGCGCTTTCGCCTTCGACCCGGCAGCCGGGCCTCACGGTTTCGTAATTGCCCTCGTAGTCGTCGCGCAACCCCCAGCTCTCGTCACGCGGGAAGGCTTCGGACGCCTTGGCGTAGGCCGCCGCCGCCGCAACCTTGTCGCCGTCACGCAGGGCGATCTTGGCCCGCAGCCACCAGGCCAGGCCACCATCGCCGGCGTGTTCGAGCAACTGTCTGGTGGTGACGAAATCGCCGTTCTGATAATTCAGCGCCGCCAGGCGGTCGGCGTTGTCGAAGCTGCCCACGGTGCCTTGGGTCAACAGCTTGATCATTCTTTGTTCAGCCGCAGGCTTTTCGCCCAGGGACCAGCCCAGGTGGGTGATCAGCGCGGCGGTCAGCAACCGCGACACGGAAGGGCCCTTGATCTGCTCGAGCAATTGCTCGTCCGGCAAGGCGCCGAGCTCGCCCGCCACCTGCTTCAGCGAACTGTAGCCAATGCTCGAACCCAGCCGGCTCTGGGCCGCATACAGGTCGATGGCCTGGTTCCACTGACCCAGGTTCTTGAGGATCCGCGCCTCTTCGCCAAGGCTGGCGATGCCCAGTTCCAAGGGGTCGCTGAAGCCGTCGGCGCTCAGTTGGCGGCTCTGTGCAAAAGCCTCGCGCGCCGCCTGCAAAGTGGCCTGACGGCCCTGTTCGTCCAGCTCACTGGCTTCTTCGCTGAGCGCCACCAGGGCCCGACCCAGGGAATAGGCCGCCCAGGTGCTGCGCAGGCGCCGTTGCTCGGCCGGCAGTGCCAGTACCTGGCGGAAGTACTCCGCAGCCAAACCAGAGTCGCCGGCCCGGAAGGCCACCGCGCCAGCGGTGTACAGATTGATCTCGGCCGGCAGACTGGCGCCCTGTTGCTGGGCCTGGCGCGCATCCTCAAGGGTGCGCAACTGGGTGACCAGGGCCCGTTGCGCTTGGTTCAGGCCATCCTGCTCGGCCTGCAGGCGCTGCTTCACATATTCGCTGTCATCGTCCCCCCATCCGGGAGCCAGCGAAACGTCCGTGGCCGGCTTGAGCCCGGCGATGCCCTGGCCCAGGCGGCTGACCTCGAACTGGAAGCTGCCTTCCGGCAACTCGGCCAGCGTCGCCGGGCGGTCCGCCAGCAGGCGCAAGGGGAAATTCGGCCCGCAGGCCAGGGCCGGGGCCAAAGGCAGGCACAGGCTCAGGCACAACAGGTAGCGGGATCTAGGGACGAACATGTGCAGCTCCTTGGTCAATGCTTGTACAACGGGCCCAGCCCACGGCCCGGGTGCCACCCGCCAGCAGGCGGCCACTCTGGTGACGAGTCAGCAGCAACTGGCCGTCACGCAGCTGTGCGGAATAACCGCCCAGCCCGTCGAATCCGTCGCATTGGGCAACGGCCAGGGTCAGTTGTTCAGGCAGGGGCTGATCGAGATTGCCCGGGTTGCTCAAGCGGATGTCGAACAGGCCGCCCTGCTCCTGCAACTCGATACCCAGCCGACTGTCGAGAACATCGCCGCGGGCCACCGCCCGCAGGGTCTCCAGGCTCCAGGCGCGCAGGTCGCCCTTGAGCGGCAGGCGAAACCAGATCAGCCCGGCCAGGTGGGCCGGCGGATCATTGCGCAGGGCCTTGGCCAGCTCGCTCAATTGCCGGGGGTCGGCCATCAGTTCCCGGCGCCGGCCGCCTTGCCCGAGGGCGACTTCGCTTTCCACCTGCGGCGCCCCCTCGCCATCCTCGAGCAGGGCCACGCCATAGGCAGGCAGGGCCAGATAGAAGGGTTTGTCACTGATCCTGGCCCAGCGCCTGGCCCATTGTTCGGCCAGCCGAGGGTCGAACAGGCCGTGTCGCGGGTCGCTGACCGCGTGCACCTGGAGCACGCTGCTGTCGACCTGGGCCAACAACCCTGGCAGTTCGCGGCTGTCGAGCCAGGACGGCAAGGCCGTGATGCTCAGGGCCAGTTGTGGCCCCAGCTCTGCGCGCAATCGCTGCAGCAGCCTGGCATAGGCCGGCAACCGGGCGCTGCCAGCGTCGTGGTCGATCTCGATCCCCACCAGGGTCAGGCCCTGCCCTTGCCAGTCGGCGAGCACTTGCTGCACCTGGTGGATAATCTCGGCCTGATCCAGAGCGTGGAGCTGGCCATCGAGGCGGACCACGGCAATCAGCGGGCGGGCATCCTGCTTGAGCAAGGCGGCGTCGATTCGTGCACGGCGCCAGCCGGCCTGTGGATAAGCTTGCAGGGCCAGCACCCGGAGTGTGGAAAAGTCCGCTCGCGAGCCGGACAGCGCATCGACATGGGCCGGGGTCCACTGGCGCTGCCAGACATAGAGTTGCTGATCCAGGGGCGCAGCGTCTTCGTGGCGACAAGCGCTGAGCAACAGCCCGCAGAGCAGCAAGGTGCAAAGACGCAGAACAACCTGGGGAAGCATGGACCGTTGATTTCCTTTGACGCATTGAAGCACCGGGCCGGCCCAGCAGGAGGGTATGGCAGCGGTGCTGAAGATCGCGCCAGACTACGCAGCGCAAGGCCTGGCGGCAATCGCCGGCGGGGACTTTTTTCAGCCCGCTACAGCTCCAGGATCAAGGGCTGCGAATCTTTATCCACAGCGCCCGGAACGGCGCAGCAGATCAGCACCAGCCCGTCTTCAGGCATCTGCGCAGGCACCTGTGGATAACTGACCTGGCCACTCAGCAGCCGGGTCTGGCAGGTGCCGCAGGAACCGCCCCGGCAGCTGAATTGCGGATGCACACCGGCACTTTCCGCCAGTTGCAGCAGGCTGCCGCTGGCGGGTTGCCAGTGCAACACCAGACCCGATGCCTGGAACCTCACCACCACCTCACCGGTGGCCGCAGGCGGTTGCACAAAGGGCGCGACTTGCGGGTCGAGCTGGCGCTGCAGGGTCGAGGGGCCGAAGGTTTCGGCGTGGATCTGCCCATCGCTGATGTCCAGGGCCCGCAGGCTGTCGTACAGGCCCTGGGTAAAGCCGCCCGGTCCGCAGAGGACAAAATCCGCGCTGTCGTAGTCATCCAGCTCAAGCTGTGCAAGCAACAGCGGCGTATCGATCCGGCCCACGTGATCGAAGGCACGGCCTGGATGAACGTCCGCCTCCGGCTGGCTGAGCAGCCGCAGCGTGCGCAACGACTCCCCGGCCAGGCTCTGCAACGCCTGCAGCTCTGCCGCAAAAGGTTGTTCGGCCAGGCTGCGCGAGCTCTGGATCAACCAGGTGGGGCGGGTACGGCGGGTACGCAGGCCCTGGTAGACCACTTCCCGCAGCATCGACAGCAAGGGCGTGATGCCGACCCCGGCCGCCAGCAGCACCAACGGCCGCTCTGCCCGGGGATCGGCCGTGAAGCGGCCCTGGGGCGCCCGGGCCTGCAGCAGGTCCCCGACCCTGATGTGCTGGTGCAGATAGCTGGAAACCACGCCGTCGCGCTTGACGCTGATCCGCAGCAAAGCGTCGGAGGGCGCGGACGACAGGCTGTAGGTACGAATCAGCGTGCGGCCTTCGATCTGCACCCGCAGCGGCAGGTGCTGGCCCGGCAGGAAGGCCGGCACACCCGCCGGGTCCGCCGGCTCCAGGTAGAAGGAACGGATGCTGCGGCTTTCGTCCTCGATCCGGGTGACCCGCAATGGCCGCCATTGCTGGCCCAGGGCTGACGCCCGCAGGCGCGCCTCGGCTTGCGGCCAATTGCCGGTCAGCAGGCTGTTGGGCGAATAGGCCTGCAACTGCCAGCGCAAGGACAGGGCGGCCGGGCGCCGTACCAGCCGTTCCACGGTAAAACGCCACAACCGCTCGGCGCCCTGGAAGGCACTCACCAGCGGCCCGTCGAGGATGATCTCGGTGCGCCCGCACAGGTGCAGCAGCTCGCCACTGTGAAAATCGATGAACAGCAAGCCCGCCCGCGGGTTGAGCAGCAGGTTGCCCAGGGTGTTGAAGAACAGGTTGCCGGCAAAATCCGGAATGGTCAGGCAATCGCCCTCGACCCGGACAAAACCGGCCTGCCCGCCCCGATGGGAAACGTCCACCGAGCGCTGGCCTTCAAGGTCCACGTAACTGGCGACAAAGAAGGTGCCGGCGGCGCGGATCAACGCCTGCGCCGCCTGATCCAGGCCCTGGCGATGTTCGGCCGGACGGCTGGCGGGATCGCTCAGAGGCACCTGCTGCAAGTGGCGCAACTGGATGTATTGCGGGCAATTGCCGAACGACTGCTGCACCACCACGCTGAAGCCTGCAGCATCCAGGGTACTGATCCGGCCATTGAGGCGATTGCGCCGCCGGGTGTGCAATTCGATGCCCAGCAAACCCAGGGCCGCGCCTGGGTGCAATTGCACCGGGTCATCAGCGGCCGGCAGGCTGGCGAGGTGCAGCAGGCTCGGGCTCGGCGCCTGGGCAAACCCGGGAGGTCCCTCGAGAACGCTGGCCCAGGGATTGCCGTCGGCATCCACAGCCGCCACCAGGATGAACGGCAGCTGCCCGTAGAACTGCCGGTGCTGGTCCGGCATTTCCTTGCGGATGACCTTGGCGCCCACGCTCGCCATGCGCTCGGCCACCCCGGCCTGGGCCTGCAACTGCCGCTCGCCGGCATGCCAGGGTGAATGCGTGGTCATGCTGCGGTCTCCGTTCAATCCCGTCTCAGGCGCTTTTCAGCCCGGCCGCGGTGGACGGCATGGCGACAAAACCGGGCAAGGCTTCGATCCGCGCCAGCCAGGCCCGCACATGCGGGTAATCGGCCAGCGATACGTTGCCCTCGGGTGCGTGGGCTATGTAGCTGTAACCCGCAACATCGGCGATGGTCGGCTCCTGCCCCACCAGGAAAGGACGGCTCGCCAACTCCTGCTCCATGACCTTGAGCAGGGCATGGGAACGGGCAATGACCTCCTCGGCATTGAACGGCGCTCCAAACACCGTGACCAACCGCGCGGCGGCCGGACCGAAGGCGATCTGCCCCGCCGCCACCGACAGCCAGCGCTGCACCTGGGCAGCACCGACCGGGTCGGACGGCAGCCAGCAGCCACGGCCGTAGCGCTGCGCCAGGTACACCAGGATCGCATTGGAATCCGCCAGGACCACGCCCTGGTCATCGATCACCGGCACCTGGCCAAAGCTGTTGAGGGCGAGGAAGTCGGCCTGCTTGTGCTCGCCCTTGGCCAGGTCGACGAAGATGGTTTCGGTGGGCAGGTCGAGCAGGGACAGCATCAGTTCGACGCGATGGGCATGCCCGGAACGGGGAAAGTTGTAGAACTTGATCGCAAGCAGGGACATGGTCGACTCCACAGGCTGGGGCGCGGTCCAGGTGCCGCGCCAGGAGGCCTATCTTCGTCCCCGGGGAAAAACAACAGAATCACCAGAAATCACAATCCATCATTTCATCCAGCGCAATAAACCCCTTCAAGGGTTGAGTGCCGGATGTTCCCGCAGGGCCTGCACCGCAAAATCGACAAAGCTGCGCACCCGCGCCGGGGCCTTGCGTCCGCCCTGGTACACCACATGGATCGGCAGGGGCGGCAGTTCAAAGTCTTCGAGGACCAGCTCCAGCTGGCCCGCCGCGACTTTGTCGGCCACCTGGTAGGACAGCACCCGGGTCAACCCCAGCCCCAGGCAGGCCGCGCTGATGGCCGCCTGGTTGGCGCTCACCAGCAGCCGTGGCTCGGGACGGACGCTCAGGGCCTGGCCGGCGACATTGAACTGCCAACTGCGAGTCTGGCCAATGGACGAAGGAGCAATGACCGGCGCTTCTCGCAAATCATCGGGATGCTGCGGGCGCCCATTGGCCGCAAGAAACCCGGGGGCGGCGCATACCACCCGCCGCACCTCGCCGACGCGGACGCTGTGCTGGCCGCTGTCGGGCAACTCGCCAATGCGCACCGCCACATCGATGCCCTCCTCCACCATGCTTGCCACCCGGTCCACCAACAGCGCGTTGACCCTCACCTGTGGATAACGTTGCAGGTAGCGCACCAGGACCGGCGTGACGAAGAGTTCACCGAACAGTACCGGCGCAGTCAGGGTCAGCTGTCCCCGGGGCTGGGCGTGAACCCCGGCGGCCGAAGCCTCGGCGTCCTGGATCTCGGCAAGAATGCGCCGGCAGTCTTCCAGGTAGCGTTGCCCGGCTTCGCTCAGGTGCACGCTGCGGGTGGTACGAATCAGCAACTGCGTGCCGATGCGCTGCTCCAGGGCCGCGACAGCCCGGGTAACGCTGGCCGCCGACAGGTTCAGGCGTCGCGCGGCAGCGGCGAAACCTTGCTCCTGGGCGACACAGGTAAACACCTGCATTTCCTGAAACCTGTCCATGTCCTACCTCAACCAGCGGCGCCTGCCCGATGGGCGCCAAAGGCTCGCAGCATAATCCAGCGCCGGGATTTCAGGGTGCACACCAGGTCTGTACATCGTGCTTGTCGAACCCCGGGCACAGGTTGTTCTTGGCAATCAGCCGATAGGGCTGATCCTTGGTGTAGGAAAAATAGAAGTAGTAATGCCGATCTTCTCCATACAGCCAATAGGAAGAAGCCCCCTGATTGATCAGGGTCGGCTCGAAGCTCCAGATCGACGATTCGGCGGGAATGAAATTGTCCCGCTCCATCAGCAGCAGCAAGCTGTTGGAGAGCACCGAGGTCAGCCCGCCCAGCGCCAGTACCACCAGCGTCAGAGCGATCGTCCATCCATGAATGAGGCGCAGGTTCATCGGTTTTCCACCGCAGGATAAAAAATCCCGGCCTGTGCACAGGCCGAAAGTGTGAGGGTCAATTCGCGATTGCTCGCGTAGCAAAACAATAAAGATGGTCACAAGGTCTTCGGGCAGAGGGTGAGCATGACCCCAGACTGCTGCGATCGCCAAGACATTGCTGGATCACGAACCCGACCCGGTAAAGCCGCGACGCTATCCACGATCTGATGCTGCTCCGCATATAAATGCCTAGTTTGCTTTCATGCAGTTTTAAAATCGAAGTGTGTCCGCCAACGGACGACAGCAAGTGAACCCGACGCTCGAAAAGTTATTGAGCGCAGATCCAAGCGGAAACCTTTTCCTTTATTTCCTCCAGTAAGGCTAGGTTGCCGATTACAACCAGCTCACACCCTGCCTCCTTATCGCGATATGAACACAGTTCATGGGCATCCTCGTCCAATACCACTCTCAGGATCTGCCCATTCAGTTGATTTTTTACCGAGAAAATTGGATTGCCATCCATGAACGGCGAGCCATTTGAAAAAAAAGTATTGTAATAAGGCGCTTTAAATACCTCAGTGCCAACCGGGTTCGCCTGAACTTTCAATCGGAAATGATCATAAAAACTCCGCTCCAACTCGAGGTAGCGATCTTTATCATTCAGATATTCATTGAACACTTTGCTACTCCACAAAAGCTTTATAGGGAGTCAGTCGTCATGACGACGGCAACCTGAGTTCCAGGGCAGAGGGGATAGTGAAAATGCCTGTCTCGCCGGCCCACGTGGCATGGGCTCCGTAGCCTGCCAGGTTGAGTTTTAAAATCTGTCTCACTGCGCCGCCAGAGGGGCTTTGCGCTTCGGAAAAACATGATGAACAGCCTCAGCTGGGGCATGAGGTGGTCGAACGCCGTGCAGCCAACATCGGCAGGAAATATCGCCCGAATGCTGTCGCGGAATGGTTTCCTGCTGATGCTGGCAGCGGCATGGCGCTGAGATGGGCCTGCCAATTTGGCAACCCATCACAGTAGAGAGAGGCTTGATATGCCCACTTTGAATCCTGCAATCACGCTGGTCGGCAACCTTGACCAATTCAACCATGATGGTTTCGAGATCGAAGCCATGAACTTCCTCTTCGAGCGCCTTGAACGTGGCAACCTGACGGTGGATGGCGAGGCGCTGTACATCGGCAATCAAGCCGTCCATCACTACACCTGGCGCGATAAACAACGTAACCGCACCTGCTCAATGTTCTACACGTATGGCAATACCCCGAGCAGTCACCTCTCGGTTTATGGCCTGGGCAAACACGTTGGTGACAACGACAAGGAATACGCGCTCTACACCTGGATCGACAAGAAAGAACAGTTGTATACCCTGGCCCCCACACGCAGCGATTCACGCTTCCGCTCACTGCTAGCGCCCAACTAAGTCGGCGGCCATGTGAACCCGCCCCATGCAACAAGGCGCTCATCTGGAGCGCCTTGTTGCAAGAGCATGATCTGTTCAAGCACCGAGGAAATTTCCGTGCCGAGGCGCAGCGACTCGAGCCTCTCCGGAGCTGAAGGAGCTTTCGATGGGGCCCGCGATTCGGCCGAGCTGCCATCTGCTCATCTGGACCACCACCCCTGTTTTCCGGGTGGACGTGCGCTTGGATAGTCAGCAGCAACCAGGCGCATCTAGGACTGCACATCAGCACAAAGGTGGCAGAGTAAGTAGTCGCCTGGAGCCCACGGCGGCTCCAAGCGAAACAGACTCAAATGTTTACGATCACAGCGACGTCCCGCTGTGGATAACTCACTCCACCGTCACCGACTTGGCCAGGTTGCGCGGCTGGTCGACGTCGGTGCCCTTGAGCACCGCCACGTAGTAGGACAGCAGCTGCAGCGGGATGGTGTAGAGGATCGGCGAGAGGATGTCGTGGATATGCGGCATCTGGATCACGTGGGTGCCTTCGCCATTGGTCATGGCCGCCTGCTCGTCGGCGAACACGATCAGCTCGCCGCCACGGGCACGGACTTCCTGCAGGTTGGACTTGAGCTTCTCCAGCAGTTCGTTGTTCGGCGCCACGGTGACCACCGGCATGTCGTTATCCACAAGGGCCAGCGGGCCGTGCTTGAGCTCGCCGGCTGGGTAGGCTTCGGCGTGGATGTAGGAGATTTCCTTGAGCTTGAGCGAACCTTCCATCGCCACCGGGTACTGGGCGCCACGGCCGAGGAACAGGGTGTGGTGCTTGTCGGCGAACAGTTCGGCGGTCTTCTCCACCACCGCATCCATGGCCAGGGCTTCGCCCAGGCGAATCGGCAGGCGGCGCAGTTCTTCCACCAGCTCGGCTTCCACGCCGGCCGCCAGGGTGCCACGCACCTGGCCCAGGGACAGGGTCAGCAGCAGCAGGCCCACCAGTTGGGTGGTGAAGGCCTTGGTCGAGGCCACGCCGATTTCACGGCCGGCCTGGGTCAGCAGGGTCAGGTCCGACTCACGCACCAGCGAGCTGATGCCGACGTTGCAGATCGCCAGGCTGGCGAGGAAGCCCAGCTCCTTGGCGTTGCGCAAAGCGGCCAGAGTGTCGGCGGTTTCACCGGACTGGGAGATGGTCACGAACAGGGTGTCGGGCTGCACCACCACCTTGCGGTAGCGGAACTCGCTGGCCACTTCGACCTGGCACGGAATGCCGGCCAGTTCTTCCAGCCAGTAACGGGCAACCATGCCGGCGTGGTAGCTGGTGCCGCAGGCAACGATCTGCACATTGCGCACCTTGGCGAACAGCTCGGCAGCCTGGGGGCCGAAGGCCTGGACCAACACCTGGTTGGCGCTCAGGCGGCCTTCCAGGGTGCGCTGCACCACGGACGGCTGCTCGTGGATTTCCTTGAGCATGTAGTGGCGGTACTCGCCCTTGTCCGCGGCTTCGGCGCCGTCGCGGTACTGCACGGCTTCACGTTCCACGGCCTTGCCGCTGATGTCCCAGATCTGCACGCTGTCGCGGCGGATCTCGGCGATGTCGCCTTCTTCCAGGTACATGAACCGGTCGGTGACCTGGCGCAGGGCCAGTTGGTCGGAGGCGAGGAAGTTCTCTCCCAGGCCCAGGCCGATCACCAGCGGGCTGCCGCTGCGGGCCGCAACCAGGCGGTCCGGCTGGCTGGCGCTGATCACTGCCAGGCCGTAGGCACCGTGCAGTTCCTTGACCGTGGCCTTGAGCGCGACGGTCAGGTCGCCCAGGTCCTTGAGCTTGTGGTTGAGCAGGTGGGCGATGACTTCGGTGTCGGTGTCCGAGGCGAATTCGTAGCCCAGGGCACTGAGCTGAGCCCGCAGGGCCTCGTGGTTCTCGATGATGCCGTTGTGCACGATCGCCAGGTCGCCGGAGAAGTGCGGGTGGGCATTGCGCTCGCACGGAGCGCCGTGGGTGGCCCAGCGGGTGTGGGCGATGCCCAGACGGCCCATCAACGGCTCAGCGGCCAGGGCTTGCTCCAGCTCGCTGACCTTGCCCGGGCGGCGCATGCGCTCGAGCTTGCCAGCGTTGGTGTAGACCGCCACACCGGCGCTGTCGTAGCCGCGGTATTCGAGGCGCTTGAGGCCTTCCAGCAAAATGGCGGTGATATTGCGTTCAGCAACGGCGCCAACAATTCCACACATGGTTTCTCTCCTAGCTGACAGCCGCGCAAATCAGGGTTATGCCGCGGGCCTGGATCTGGTCGCGGACCTCTAAGGGCAGGCGATCATCGGTAATAAGGGTATGGACGCTGCTCCATGGCAGCTCCAGGTTGGGAATCTTGCGGCCGATCTTGTCGGATTCGACCATCACCACCACTTCCCGGGCCACTTCAGCCATGACTCGGCTCAAGCCCAGCAGCTCGTTGAAGGTGGTGGTGCCACGGGCCAGGTCGATGCCATCGGCACCGATAAACAGTTGGTCGAAGTCGTATGAGCGTAGAACCTGCTCGGCCACCTGGCCCTGGAAGGACTCGGAATGCGGGTCCCAGGTGCCACCGGTCATCAACAGCACCGGTTCGTGCTCCAGCTCGCTCAGGGCGTTGGCCACATTCAGCGAGTTGGTCATGACCACCAGGCCAGGTTGCAGGCCCAGTTCGGGGATCATCGCGGCGGTGGTGCTGCCGCTGTCGATGATGATGCGCGCATGTTCACGGATACGCTGCACCGCGGCACGGGCAATGGCCTGCTTGTAGAGGGATACGGGCTGGCCAAGATCGCTGACCAGTTCCTGGGGCATGGTGATCGCTCCACCGTAGCGGCGCAGCAGCAAACCATTGCTTTCCAGGGCAGCCAGGTCCTTTCGAATCGTAACTTCCGAGGTTTCGAAACGCTTGGCCAGCTCGTCGACACTCACTTCGCCCTGTTCATTGAGCAAGGCAAGGATGTTGTGGCGACGTTGGGGTGTGTTGCGTTTCGACATGATGGCTTTAAGTTTCGATTCGAAAGATAACGGAAGCAATAAAAACCCAAGATCGAAACTTCGTCAAGCACGGAGGTGAAAAAATTCGCCGGCAAGCCGGCTCCTACCGATCGGTGTAGGAGCCGGCTTGCCGGCGAAGGGATTGTGGATAACTTCAGCCCTTGCTGATCTTTTCCGGCCGTTTCCAGCCGTCGATGTTCTTCTGCCGTGCCCGGCCTACCGCCAGTTGGGCCGGAGCCACATCCTGGGTGATGGTGGAGCCGGCAGCGGTGGTGGCACCGCTAGAGATATCCACAGGCGCCACCAACGAGTTGTTGGAGCCGATGAACACGTCTTCGCCCATGACGGTCTTGTGCTTGTTCACCCCGTCGTAGTTGCAGGTGATGGTGCCGGCGCCGATGTTGGTGCGTGCACCGATCACCGCGTCGCCCAGGTAGGTCAGGTGGCCGGCCTTGGCGCCCTGGCCCAGGTGGGCGTTCTTCAGTTCGACGAAGTTACCCACATGAGCACGGGCTTCCAGCACGGTGCCGGGGCGCAGGCGGGCGAACGGGCCGGCATCGCTGCCCTCGCCCATGACCGCGCCATCGAGATGACTGTTAGCCTTGATCACCACGCCCTTGCGCAGGGTGCTGTCCTTGATCACGCAGTTGGGGCCGATCACCACGTCGTCCTCGATCACCACCCGGCCTTCGAGAATCACGTTGATGTCGATCAGCACGTCGCGGCCCACGGTGACGTCGCCGCGCACGTCGAAGCGTGCCGGGTCGCGCAGGGTCACGCCCTGGGCCATCAACCGGCGTCCGGCCCGCAGCTGGTAGTGACGCTCCAGTTCAGCCAGTTGCTTGCGGTCGTTGGCGCCCTGCACTTCCATGGCGTCGTGGGGCTGCTCGGTGGCGACGATCAGGCCGTCGCTGACCGCCATGGCGATCACGTCGGTGAGGTAGTACTCGCCCTGGGCGTTGTTGTTGGACAAGCGGCCGGTCCAGTCGCCCAGGCGCTTGCCGGGCACCGCGAGGATTCCGGTGTTGCCTTCGGTGATGGCCCGCGTGGCTTCGTCGGCATCCTTCTGCTCGACGATGGCGGTGACCTTGCCATTGCCGTCACGGACGATGCGCCCGTAGCCGGTCGGGTCATCCAGCTCAACGGTGAGCAGGCCCAGTTGCTCCGGGCCCACCTGCTGGAGCAGGCGCTGCAGGGTCTCGACTTCGATCAGCGGCACGTCGCCGTAGAGAATCAATACGGTGTCCGCAGTAATGAAGGGCACCGCCTGGGCCACGGCGTGGCCGGTGCCTAGTTGCTTGTCCTGCAGCACGAAATTCAGGTCGTCCGCGGCCAGACGCTCGCGCACGGCATCGGCACCGTGGCCGATCACCACGTGGATGCGCTGTGGATCGAGTTGCCGGGCGCTGTGGATAACATGCCCGAGCATGGAGTTGCCGGCGACCGGGTGCAGCACCTTGGGCAGCGCCGAACGCATGCGGGTGCCCTGGCCTGCGGCGAGGATAACGATTTCGAGAGACATGACTGGCTACCAATCCTGGAAGGTCAGACTGCGACCAAGAGGGGGGTGAATGGCGGAAAATAAAAAGGGTAGCCGAGGCTACCCTTTTTAATCAATCACACAGAAAGCCTGCGACTTAGCCGCCGAACTTCTTGCGGATCTGCTGGACGGTGCGCAGCTGAGCTGCAGCCTCGGCCAGACGTGCAGCAGCAGAACCGTAGTCGAAATCTGCGCCTTTTTCATTCAGGGCCTTCTCAGCAGCCTTGACGGCTTCCTGAGCGGAGGCTTCGTCCAGGTCGGCAGCACGTTGCACGGTGTCGGCAAGAACCTTGACCATGTTCGGCTGAACCTCGAGGAAACCACCGGAGATGTAGAACACCTCGGCTTCCCCGCCCTGCTTGATCAAGCGGATCGGACCTGGCTTCAGATTGGTGATCAGCGGTGCGTGACCCAGAGCGATACCAAGATCACCCAGTTCACCGTGCGCAACCACCATCTCCACCAGACCGGAGAAGATTTCCCCTTCCGCGCTGACGATATCGCAATGGACTGTCATAGCCATCTGCTTGCCTCAACCTAAATTAGCGCCCGTTGCCGGGCGCCGGGATTACAGTTTCTTGGCTTTCTCGATCGCTTCTTCGATGCCGCCGACCATGTAGAACGCTTGTTCTGGCAGGTGGTCGTAGTCACCGTTGAGGATGCCTTTGAAGCCCGCGATGGTGTCTTTCAGGGAAACGTATTTACCTGGAGAACCGGTGAAGACTTCAGCCACGAAGAACGGCTGCGACAAGAAGCGCTGGATCTTACGAGCGCGGGATACCAACTGCTTGTCGGCTTCCGACAGTTCGTCCATACCCAGGATCGCGATGATGTCCTTCAGCTCTTTGTAACGCTGCAGTACATACTGAACGCCGCGAGCGGTCTCGTAGTGTTCGTTGCCGATCACGTTCGGGTCCAGCTGACGGGAAGTCGAGTCCAGTGGGTCTACCGCTGGGTAGATACCCAGGGAAGCGATGTCACGGGACAGAACGACGGTGGCGTCCAAGTGGGCGAAGGTGGTCGCTGGCGACGGGTCGGTCAAGTCGTCCGCAGGTACGTATACCGCTTGGATCGAGGTGATCGAACCTTCCTTGGTCGAAGTGATACGTTCTTGCAGAACGCCCATCTCTTCAGCCAGGGTCGGCTGGTAGCCTACTGCCGAAGGCATACGGCCCAGCAGTGCGGATACTTCGGTACCGGCCAGGGTGTAACGATAGATGTTGTCGACGAACAGCAGAACGTCGTTACCTTCGTCACGGAACTTCTCGGCCATGGTCAGGCCGGTCAGGGCTACGCGCAGACGGTTGCCCGGCGGCTCGTTCATCTGACCGTAAACCAGTGCCACTTTGTCCAGAACGTTGGAATCCTTCATCTCGTGGTAGAAGTCGTTACCCTCACGAGTACGCTCACCCACACCGGCGAACACGGAATAACCGCTGTGCTCGATGGCGATGTTACGGATCAGTTCCATCATGTTTACGGTCTTGCCTACACCGGCACCACCGAACAGACCAACCTTGCCGCCTTTGGCAAACGGGCAAACCAGGTCGATAACCTTGATGCCGGTTTCCAGCAGGTCGTTGCCGCCTGCCTGGTCTGCGAAGGACGGAGCGGCGCGGTGAATGCCCCAACGCTCGTCGGTGTCGATTGGACCGGCTTCGTCGATCGGGTTGCCCAGAACGTCCATGATCCGGCCCAGGGTCGCTTTACCGACCGGTACGGAGATGGCTGCCTTGGTGTCGACAACGTCCAGACCGCGCTTCAAGCCTTCGGTGGAACCCATCGCAATGGTACGAACCACGCCGTCGCCCAGCTGCTGCTGAACTTCCAGAGTGGTTTCCGCGCCTTGTACTTTCAGCGCGTTGTAGATGCTCGGTACGCTGTCGCGTGGAAATTCCACGTCGATAACGGCGCCGATGATTTGAACGATACGTCCGCTACTCATAGCTGGATCCTCTGAATATTTGAACCGTTAAACCGCGGCAGCGCCGCCGACGATTTCCGAGATCTCTTGGGTGATCGCAGCCTGACGCGCCTTGTTGTAGATCAGCTGCAAATCGCTGATCAAATCACCGGCGTTGTCGGTAGCGTTCTTCATTGCGATCATCCGCGCCGCTTGTTCAGCTGCGTTGTTCTCGACCACCGCCTGGTAGACCTGCGACTCAACGTAACGGACCATCAAGCCGTCCAGCAGCTCCTTGGCATCCGGTTCGTAGAGGTAGTCCCAGTGGTGCTTGAGTTCTTGATCCGGGGTTGCCTCCAGTGGAATCAACTGCTCCACGGTCGGCTGCTGGGTCATGGTGTTGATGAACTTGTTGGATACCACGGACAGGCGGTCGATCCGGCCTTCCAGGTACGCATCCAGCATCACCTTGACGCTGCCGATCAGGTCATTGATCGACGGCTCTTCACCCAGATGGCTGATAGCTGCAACGACGTTACCGCCGAAGTTGCGGAAGAAGGCCGCACCCTTGCTACCGACCACACACAGATCGATCTCGACGCCTTGTTCGCGGTTTACCGCCATGTCCTTGACCAGGGCCTTGAACAGGTTGGTGTTCAAGCCACCACACAGACCACGGTCACTGCTCACCACAACGTAACCGACGCGCTTGATAGCACGGTCGATCATGAAGGGGTGACGATATTCCGGGTTGGCGTTGGCCAGATGACCAATAACCTGGCGGATGCGCTCCGCATAAGGACGGCTAGCAGCCATGCGCATTTGTGCCTTGCGCATTTTGCTGACCGCCACTTTTTCCATGGCGCTGGTAATTTTTTGCGTGCTTTTGATGCTCGCAATCTTACTGCGAATCTCTTTTGCGCCTGCCATGTAACACCTATCAGGTTAGCAAGCGGGAGCCTTGCGGCTCCCGCTGCGGCTTACCAGGTTTGGGTGGCTTTGAACTTCTCGATACCGGCTTTCAGGCCAGCGTCGATTTCGTCATTGAAGTCACCCTTCACGTTGATCTTCGCCATCAGTTCGGCGTGATCGCGGTTGAAGTAAGCAATCATGGCCTGTTCGAAGCTACCAACTTTGGCAATCTCGACGTCCGTCAGGAAGCCGCGTTCAGCGGCATACAGGGACAAGGACATGTCGGCGATGGACATCGGCGCATATTGCTTCTGCTTCATCAGCTCGGTAACGCGCTGACCATGCTCAAGTTGCTTGCGGGTCGCTTCGTCCAGGTCAGAGGCGAACTGGGCGAATGCCGCCAGTTCACGGTACTGAGCCAGAGCGGTACGGATACCACCGGACAGCTTCTTGATGATCTTGGTCTGAGCGGCACCACCCACACGGGATACCGAAACACCGGCGTTCACAGCTGGACGGATGCCAGAGTTGAACATGGCCGATTCCAGGAAGATCTGACCGTCGGTGATGGAAATCACGTTGGTCGGAACGAACGCGGAAACGTCGCCAGCCTGGGTTTCGATGATCGGCAGTGCGGTCAGGGAACCGGTTTTGCCGGTCACTGCGCCGTTGGTGAACTTCTCTACGTACTCTTCCGAAACGCGGGATGCGCGCTCCAGCAGACGGGAGTGGAGATAGAACACGTCGCCTGGGTAAGCTTCACGGCCTGGTGGACGGCGCAGCAGCAGGGAGATCTGGCGGTAAGCCACTGCCTGCTTGGACAGATCGTCATAAACGATCAGTGCGTCTTCACCGCGGTCGCGGAAGTATTCGCCCATGGTGCAACCGGAGTACGGTGCCAGGAACTGCAGCGCAGGAGATTCGGAAGCACTGGCAGCCACCACGATGGTGTTGGCCAAGGCGCCGTTTTCTTCCAGCTTGCGAACCACGTTGGCGATGGTCGATTGCTTCTGACCGATGGCTACGTAGACGCAGAAAATGCCGCTGTCTTTCTGGTTGATGATCGCGTCGATCGCCAGAGCGGTCTTACCGATCTGACGGTCACCGATGATCAGCTCACGCTGGCCACGGCCGACCGGGATCATGGCATCGACAGCCTTGTAGCCAGTCTGTACAGGCTGGTCTACCGACTTACGCCAGATCACGCCTGGAGCAACTTTCTCGACCGCATCGGTCTCGGTGTTGTTCAGCGGACCTTTGCCGTCAACTGGGTTACCCAGTGCGTCGACTACGCGACCCAGCAGTTCCTTACCAACAGGAACCTCGAGGATGCGGCCGGTGCACTTGGCGCTCATGCCTTCAGCCAGAGACTGGTAAGCGCCCAATACAACGGCACCTACAGAGTCTTGCTCCAGGTTGAGGGCCATACCGTAGACGCCGCCCGGAAACTCGATCATCTCGCCGTACATAACGTCGGCCAGACCGTGAATCCGCACGATGCCGTCAGAAACGCTGACGACAGTGCCTTCGTTACGGGCTTGGGAGGTCACATCGAGCTTGTCGATGCGGCCCTTGATAATTTCACTTATTTCGGAAGGATTGAGTTGCTGCATTGCTCTGCTGCCCCTTCAAACTCAAGATTTCAATGCTTCGGCAAGGTTCGCGAGTTTGCCGCGAATCGAGCCATCGATAACCAGGTCGCCGGCGCGGATTACGACGCCACCAATCAAGCTGGCATCCTCCGCAGCGTGCAGTCGCACTTCCCGGCCGAGCCGTGCACTGAGAACCTTGGCGAGTTTGTCTTGCTGTTCTTGGTTCAATGCGTAAGCACTGGTGACATCCACATCTACCGACTTCTCTTGCTCGGCCTTGTACAGGTCGAACAGAGCCGAGATCTCCGGCAACAGCAGGAGACGATCGTTTTCGGCGGCAACGTGAATGAAATTCTGTGCCTGTGCATCAAACTTGTCGCCACACACTTCAATAAAAGTGCTGGCCTTTTCTGCGCTCGTCAGTCGCGGGGCCTTAAGCACGCGCTGCATGGTGTCATCTTGTGACACCGCTGCAGCCAGGCCGAGCATGGCTGACCAAGAGGCCAGCTGCTGGTGGGCCTGAGCGTGCTCGAAGGCCGCCTTAGCGTAAGGTCGGGCCAACGTGGTCAATTCTGCCATGATCGCCCTCGCTTAAATTTCAGCAGCCAGTTTGTTAACCAGCTCTGCGTGCGCGTTTTGATCGATTGTGGCACCCAGGATCTTCTCTGCACCATTGACTGCCAGGCTACCCAGTTGGGCACGCAGCGCGTCTTTGACACCGTTCAGTTCCTGTTCGATCTCGGCCTGAGCCTGAGCCTTCACACGTTCAGCTTCGACACGAGCCTGTTCACGGGCTTCGTCGACGATCTGAGAACCGCGCTTCTTGGCTTGCTCAATGATTTCAGCTGCCTGAGCTTTTGCTTCGCGCAGTTGCTGACCCGCTTTATCTTGGGCCAGTTCCAGGTCACGAGCTGCTCGGTTGGCAGCGTCCAATCCATCCGCGATCTTCTTTTGACGTTCGTGCAAAGCAGCAATGACCGGAGGCCAAATGAACTTCATGCAGAACAATACAAAAATTAAGAACGCAACGGACTGGCCAATCAGGGTTGCATTAATGTTCACGCCAACACCTCGCTCGTTCGTTGTCCGTCACACCAATCAACTCGAAGAATCGAGTGATTAGCCAGCGAGTTGACCAACGAAGGGGTTTGCGAAGGTGAAGAACAGAGCGATACCAACACCGATCATGGTTACGGCGTCGAGCAGACCGGCAACGATGAACATTTTAACTTGCAGCATTGGAACCATTTCTGGCTGACGCGCTGCGCCTTCCAGGAACTTGCCGCCCAGCAGGCCGAAACCAATTGCGGTACCCAGTGCGCCCAGGCCGATCAACAGTGCAACAGCGATAGCGGTTAGACCAACTACAGTTTCCATCTTTCCTCCCGACTTTTACGTCGTATGGTTTAGGTTTTTTAGATTAAAGCGGTAAAACAAATCGTTTCATCGAGCCCGAGACGGGCTCCCTCTCGCCGCAACGAGAGGGACATCAGACTAGCCGAGACTGGTCTTAATGGTTCTCTTCGTGCGCCATCGACAGGTAGACGATGGTCAGCATCATGAAGATAAAGGCCTGCAGGGTGATGATCAGGATGTGGAACACAGCCCACGCCCATTGCAGAACCACACCCATCCCGCTGAGCCACAGCAGGCCGCTGCCGAACATCACAGCGATCAGGATGAACACCAGTTCGCCGGCATACATGTTGCCGAACAGACGCAGTGCCAGAGAGATTGGCTTGGCGATCAGGGTCACGAACTCCAGCAGGAAGTTCACCGGAATCAGCAGCGCTTGAACCAGGATGTTCTTGCTGCCGAACGGATGCAGGGTCAGTTCGCCGATGAAGCCGCCGATGCCCTTGACCTTGATGCTGTAGAAAATGATCAGTGCGAACACCGACAGGGCCATGCCCAGGGTCGCATTCGGGTCAGTAGTGGAAACCGCACGGAATGGAATGTGCGGATCGCCCGAGATCAACATGGCCAGTTGTGGAATCCAGTCCACCGGTACCAGGTCGATGGCGTTCATCAGGAACACCCAGACGAAAATGGTCAGCGCCAGCGGTGCAATCACCGGGCTGCGACCGTGGAAGCTGTCCTTCACGCTGCCATCGACGAAGCCAACCATCACCTCGACGAAGTTCTGCAAAGCGCCCGGCACGCCGGAAGTCGCCTTCTTGGCCGCCATGCGGAACAGAAGAATGAAGATCACACCCAGTGCGACAGACCAGCCGAGGGTATCGACGTGGAATGCCCAGAAGCCCATTTCCTTGGCTTCTGCTGCGGAGTGGGCAAAGCCCCAGCTCCCATTGGGTAGCTGACCGAAGGTCAGGTTCTGCAAGTGGTGCTGGATATAGCCCGAAGCGGTTGTTTCTGCTGACATGGTTGCCTCAAACGCCCTAAGGTCTCGAAAGTCTTGTTCTCATTAGCAGGGGAGCGAACCAGCTGACCATCTGGGTCAGCACGAAGACGCCGAATACAGCCAGCGGCGCCAATGGCTTCACACCTGCAAACGTCAGTGCAAACAGCACCGCCGTCAAAATCAGTTTGCCCGCCTCACCGGCATAAAAAGACCGGACGATGGCTTGGGCTGCTCGGGCGCCGGAAAACCGAAATGCCCTGTGAGCGAAATACACATTGGGTAGCAAGGCTATCAGTCCTCCGCAAAGGCCTGAGTATCCGGCTACGACTCCACGCCATTGCCAGAGCGCCAGAGCGGCTATCAGTAGAATGACCAACTGAGCCAATAAAACCGGAAAAACCGCCAAGCGATGAAACGGCAAGCGGTTTGGCGTGCGGGTTTCCATCGCTCTTGCTCCTCAAGGGTCGGCTGCCAGAATTCAATAACTTGGCATAATTTGTGCCGACAAAATGCGCGCAGAGTATAGGGGCGGTTCAGCCCCTATTCAACTGCCGGGTAGTGATTTCCGACTGCGCGCTACATAAGGAAATGTTTCAGCGGATGTGAGCGAGGACGCCTTGCAGCTCATCCAGGGAGTTGTAGCCGATCACCAGCTGACCTTTGCCCTTCTTCCCGTGGCGGATCTGCACCGCAGAGCCCAGGCGCTCGGCCAGGCGCTGCTCGAGGCGAGCGATATCCGGGTCCGGTTTGACCGGTTCGGCAGGCTCCTGCTTGCCGCTCAGCCACTGGCGTACCAGGGCTTCTGTCTGGCGCACCGTCAGGCCTCGTGCGACAACGTGTCGCGCCCCTTCAACCTGTTGATTTTCCGGCAATCCGAGCAATGCACGGGCGTGCCCCATCTCCAGGTCGCCGTGGGACAGCATGGTCTTGATCACCTCAGGCAAGGCAATCAGGCGCAGCAGGTTGGCCACGCTGACGCGGGACTTGCCCACCGCCTCGGCGACCTGTTGCTGAGTCAGCTGGAATTCCTGCTGCAGGCGCTGCAGGGCTACCGCTTCTTCGATGGGATTGAGGTCTTCGCGCTGGATGTTCTCGATCAATGCCATGGCAATGGCGGTTTCATCGGGGACATCGCGGACCATCGCCGGGATGGTTTCCTGGCCAGCCTGCTGGCTGGCACGCCAGCGGCGTTCACCGGCGATGATCTCGAAACGACCACCACCGATAGGGCGCACCACGATCGGCTGCATAACCCCTTGGGTCTTGATCGAGTTCGCCAGTTCTTCCAGCGCTTGCGGATCCATGTCCCGGCGCGGCTGGTACTTGCCGCGCTGAATCAGGTCCAGGGGCAGGTGTTGCAGTTCACGCTGGTCAGCCTGCACCGCTTGTTCTTCCAGTGCGCTGACAGTCGGACCACTCAACAGTGCATCCAGTCCACGTCCGAGACCTCGTTTCTTGACGGCCATGGGGATTCCTTAAGTTGGCTGGGCGGCTGCGGCGCGCGATTGTTTACGTTGCCGGCGAACCATCTCGCCCGCCAAGGCCAGATAGGCCAGCGCGCCACGGGATTGTTTGTCGTACGCCAATGCCGGCATGCCGTAGCTCGGCGCCTCGGCCAAACGGATGTTGCGCGGAATCACGGTGTCGTAGAGCTGATCACCGAAGTGTTCCTTGAGCTGCGCCGACACATCGTTCATCAGGCTCAGGCGCGGGTCGAACATGGTCCGCAGCAAGCCTTCGATCTTCAGCTCCGGGTTGAGCAGTTCAGCGATGCGCTTGATGTTATCCACAAGGTCGCTCAAGCCTTCCAGGGCGTAGTACTCGCACTGCATGGGGATAATCACCCCATCGGCGGCCACCAGGGCATTGAGGGTGAGCATCGACAGCGACGGCGGGCAGTCGATCAGGATGTAGTCGTAGTTCTCACGGATCGGTGCCAGGGCGCTGCGCAGACGGCTTTCCTTCATCTGCATTTCCAGCAGCACCACTTCCGCGGCGGTCAGGTCGCGGTTGGCCGGCAGCAATTGATAACCGCCGTGCTCGGAATAGTGCATGGCCTGGGCCAAGTCGCATTCGCCGATCAGCAGGTCATAGACCGAGTTTTCCAAACCGTGTTTATCCACACCGCTACCCATGGTGGCGTTGCCCTGTGGATCGAGATCGATCAGCAGCACCCGGCGCTTGGTCGCTACCAGGGATGCTGCGAGGTTGATGCAGGTGGTGGTCTTGCCCACGCCACCTTTCTGGTTCGCTATCGCGAATACCTTAGCCATTCTTGCTTGTGTTCCCAATCATGCCGTGCGGCGCAGTATCAGCAGATGGCGTTGGCCTTGGCAACCGGGTACGGCCAAGGCGTGTTCGCTATCGAGGTGGAAGTCTGCCGGCAATGCTAACAGCTCATCCGAGGGATGGACGCCCTTCATTGCCAGCCAGCGTGTATCGCGGTCGCCGAGGTGGCGGGTCCAACTGGTGAAGTTTTCCATGCTGCTGAACGCCCGGGAAATGATCCCGTTGAACGGCCGTTCAGGCGTGAAGGCTTCGACCCGACTGTGGATAACTTGCAGGTTGTCCAGCTTGAGCTCCAGTTTGACCTGGGTCAGGAACCGGGTTTTCTTGCCGTTGCTGTCCAGACAGGTGACCTGCGACTCGGGAAACAGGATCGCCAGCGGGATGCCGGGCATGCCGCCGCCGCTACCGACATCCAGCCAATGGCCGTTTTCGATGAACGACATCACGCTCAGGCTGTCGAGCAAGTGGCGGGAAACCATTTCGTCGGGATCGCGCACCGCGGTCAGGTTGTAGGCCTTGTTCCATTTGATCAACAGGGCCAGGTAGCCCAGCAGCAATTGCTGCTGGGTTTCGCTCAGGCTGACGCCAAGCTGGCGAGCACCTGTGGATAACTCTTCGGCGTGTTTCGAGGTAACCAACGAACTCAAGCGCTTTGCTCCAACTGACGGCCCGCGCCGCGTTTTTTCAAATGAATCATCAACAGGGAAATCGCCGCCGGGGTCACGCCAGGAATCCGTGAGGCCTGGCCCAGGGTTTCCGGACGGGTCGCGCCGAGCTTGCTCTGGATTTCCTTCGACAGTCCGGAAATACCGGAATAGTCGATATCCACAGGCAGCTTGGTGTCTTCGCTGGCACGCAGCCGGGCAATCTCGTCCTGCTGACGGTCGATGTAACCGGCGTACTTGGTCTTGATCTCAACCTGTTCCGCGACCTGCGGGTCTTCTGCGCCCTGCCCAGTCACTTCGACCAGACCAGCGTAGTCGATTTCCGGACGGCTCAAGAGGTTCAACAGGTTGTATTCGTGAGTCAGCGGGGTACCGAATTTTTGCGCGATGGCATCGCCCTGCTCGGTGCCCGGGCGAACCCAGGTGGACTTCAAGCGCTGCTCTTCCAGGGCAATTTCTTCACGCTTCTTGCAAAACGCGGCCCAGCGCACGTCATCCACCAGGCCCAGTTCGCGACCTTTTTCGGTCAGACGCAGGTCAGCGTTGTCTTCGCGCAGGATCAGGCGATATTCCGCCCGGGACGTGAACATCCGGTACGGTTCCTGGGTACCCAGGGTGATCAGGTCGTCTACCAGCACGCCGATGTAGGCTTCGTCGCGACGCGGGCACCAGCTGTCTTTGCCTTGAGCACGCAGTGCCGCATTGGCCCCGGCCAGCAAACCTTGGGCTCCGGCCTCTTCGTAACCGGTGGTGCCGTTGATCTGTCCGGCAAAGAACAGACCGCCGATAACCTTGGTTTCCAGGCTGTACTTCAAGTCCCGCGGGTCGAAGTAGTCATATTCGATGGCATAGCCCGGACGCACGATGTGGGCGTTTTCCATGCCGCGGATCGATTGCACGATCTGCAACTGCACATCGAACGGCAAGGATGTGGATATCCCGTTCGGGTACAGCTCATGGGTGGTCAAGCCTTCGGGTTCGATGAAGACCTGGTGGCTTTCCTTGTCGGCAAAGCGGTGGATCTTGTCTTCGATCGACGGGCAGTAGCGTGGGCCAATGCCTTCGATCACCCCGGAGTACATCGGCGAACGGTCGAGGTTCGAGGCGATGATCTCGTGGGTGCGGGCGTTGGTGTGGGTAATCCAGCAGCTGACCTGCTGCGGATGCTGTTCCTTCGAGCCCAGGAACGACATCACCGGAATCGGCGTATCGCCGGGTTGCTCGGTCATCACCGAGAAATCCACAGAACGGCCATCGATACGCGGCGGGGTGCCGGTTTTCAGGCGGCCGACACGTAACGGCAGCTCCCGCAGTCGTTGCGCCAGGGCAATCGAGGGCGGATCACCGGCCCGACCGCCGGAATAGTTCTGCATGCCGATGTGGATAAGTCCGCCGAGGAAGGTTCCGGTGGTCAACACCACGGATTCGGCGAAGAAACGCAGGCCCATCTGAGTCACGACGCCACGTACCTGATCCTGCTCGACGATCAGGTCGTCGGCCGCCTGTTGAAATATCCACAGGTTGGGCTGGTTTTCCAGAATCTCGCGTACCGCGGCCTTGTACAGAACGCGGTCGGCCTGGGCGCGAGTAGCGCGCACGGCTGGGCCTTTGCGGCTGTTCAAGACGCGAAACTGAATACCACCTTTATCGGTGGCCATGGCCATCGCGCCGCCCAGGGCATCGATTTCCTTGACCAGATGGCTCTTGCCGATCCCGCCAATTGCGGGGTTGCAGCTCATGGCTCCGAGGGTTTCCACGTTATGCGTCAGCAACAGGGTTTTTGCCCCCATGCGTGCTGATGCAAGTGCTGCCTCGGTACCGGCATGACCGCCGCCGATGACGATCACTTCAAAACGGGAAGGGAAATCCACCACGCACCTCGTGCCTGCTTCAAGTAGGAGTAATTAGGAGTAGTTGTTGGGTTGGTTTTTGGACCAAGGCGGCAAGTATAGGGACTTCGCCCTTCCTAAAGAACCCTTTGAACAAAATTTAACCAGCTGTGGATGACTCACGGACAATAGAAATTAAAAAGAAAGAAATTTATTAAAACCTTGTTTTTATGTTTATTCTTATACAGCACCCTATCTGTGGATAAAGCTCTGAAGGCCTTATTATTCAATATGTACAGAGGTTTTGAACTCTGTGGTTAGGTGGTCATGAGGCCCTTGGATAAGCGCTTTAAGCCTGTGGATTAAAGGGGTGGTTATCCACAGAGGGGTTTTTCCTCAGTTTTGAAGCCCGGTTATCAACCGCCCACAAGGGCAGTTATGCACAGGGCTTAATCCACAGGAATACCCTCTGTGGATGAAAATCAGGCAGGGCAGGTCGTACCAGGACCGCAAGAGCTGGCAAAAATGAAGCGCAGAGGGACAACAGACGAGTCAGACAGGCTGCAAGAGCCTGTCTGTGGAACAGAAAGGAAGGCGGTGAGCTAATCGGAGCGCTTGGTCAAGCGTCCCTGAACCCACCAGCTTCCCCCCAGAAACAAGACGATCAGGACCAGCCAGTATTTCTTCAGCAGCGCTTTGATCCCTTCGATGCCTTGTTCACCGGTTATTTCATCCTTTGGCCAGGTGTCCTCTGTGGACAAGGGGCTGTCGTTCCCTTGGGCAATCGAACTGTCCCCAGGAGCAGGTGTTGCTGGCACGGAAGCCGGCGACTCGAAGGCGGCGACACCCGTCGCCGCTGGCGCCTTATCGGTGGAGGGTTGAGCCCAGGCAGCCTGATGGACAAGGGCCAGGCTCAAGATGGCAAGACAAGCATAAAAGCGCATAAACACCCTTTCATCTCCCGCGTTGTGTACAGGGCGGCAATCACATTGCCGGAGTTTTCCATGCGGTCGTCACCCGACGAAGCATGTCCGCGTGACAGCAGCGGCGCGACATGCTGGCCGGCCCTGCCCGGCACGAATATCAGATCAATCTGAAATACCAGCGGATAGTGCGCCGCAATGCCGTGTTGAGTTCTTCAGCCTTGTCCTTCCTGGGTGAGTGGCCACAGGCGAGGGAACAGTGGATGTTCCATCGGCGCTCCTCCCTCCAGTTCGCTCGCCAGCCCCGGAAACTCTGGCGAGGTGCGCCACGGCCGCGGCGCATGACACATGTCCTCGCCAAGAAAGCGCAAGGAGAACGCCCGGCGTCGGCGAGCACCGCCCACACCTCCTGCAGCGTGGAGGGTCAGCATGTGGAAAAACACCGCATCCCCGGGTTCCAGGGCCCAGCCAAGGATGTTCCAGGCTGACCGGTCGGCTTCGATATCCGGGAGATCGGCAAGGCTACCTTCGGGAAACCACTTGGCCTGGTTGTCGAGAAAGGTCCTGGGCATCAGCCAGGGGCCCAGATGGGAGCCGGCGACAAATTCCAGGGTTGACTCGCGCGCCACCGGATCCACGGGCATCCACATGCTGCAGTTCTGCCGTCCCTCTACGTTGTAGTACGGCTGATCCTGGTGCCAGGGCGTGGGCTGGCGAGTGTTGGGTTCCTTGACCAACAGATGATCGTGGTACAACCGGGCGCTGTTGCTGCGCATCAGCTGGCTGGCGACGTGCCCCACCCGGCTGTTGAAGATGAACTGGCGGTATTGGGGATTGTCCTGCCAATTGCAGAAATCCTCGAAAAACCAGCCAGGGTCATCCGCACTGCTGGCCACCTTGGCTCGTTCACTGGGGCTGGCCAGATTCTGTTCGATTCCCTGCTCCAGCAGAGCCACTTCGTCAGCGCTGAAGAGTTGGCGGATACATACGGCACCATCGCGCTGAAAAGCTTCGAGGGTGGATTCCGGCAATTGAAATGTTTGCATGGTGATTTCCTTTTCATTCGTTCAGAGCGTCTTGTTGCCAGGTGCGACGATTGCCACTCAATTCAAGGTGATTTCCCCGGCGGCCATCCGGCCGGGCCGGATCCAGATCCAGTAGGCCAGCGACAGCAGCAACAGCCAGCCTCCCCCGACATAGAGTGCCAGGCGGGTTTCGGGGAATGTGCCGAGCACAACGAAGATGAACAACATGAAAAGCACCGCGCAGATCTGGCCCGCAGCACCAAAAGGCACGGGAAAGTGCAAGGCCGCGATCTCATCCGGACTCAGCCCACGGCGCATGGCCATTTGCGAAAGCAGGATCATCAGCCAGACCCAGACCACCGAAAAGGTCACCATCGAAGCAAAGATCAGGAACAACTCTTGCGGTACCAGGTAATTGAGCAGGACCCCTAGCAACAATGCCCCGGACATCACCAGAACCGTCATCCACGGCACCCCGGACTCGGTGGTCCTGGCGAAAGCCTGCGGGGCCTGGCCAATGGAAGCCATGCCGTACAGCATCCTCCCGGCGCTGAAAATATCGCTGTTGATGGCAGAGATCACTGCGGAAATCACCACCAGGTTCAACACACTGGCCGCCGAACTTATCCCCAGGCCACTGAATATCTGAACGAAGGGGCTGCCCTGGCTACCGATTCCAGACCAGGGAAACAGGGTCAACAACACCAGCAAGGTCAGGACGTAGAAAATCAGGATGCGCAGCGGTACCGAATTGATCGCCTTAGGGATCATGCGCTGCGGATCCTTGGCCTCTCCCGCAGTGATGCCGATCACTTCGATGCCGCCGAAGGCGAACATGACCACGGTGAAGGACGCGATCATGCCCTCGAGGCCATTGGGGAAGAAGCCGCCATGCATCCACAGGTTGCTCAGGCTGGCGGTTTCCGTGCCCTGCCCCAGCTGGATTCCGAAAAACAACAGGGTAAAGCCGCCGGCGATCATCGCAATGATTGCCCCGACCTTGAGCAGGGACAGCCAGAATTCCATCTCGCCGAAGACCCGCACACTGCACAGGTTCAGCGCACCGATGCCCAGGACTATGCCCAGTACCCAGATCCAGCGTGGGGTATCGGGAAACCAGAATCCCATGTAGATGCCGAAGGCGGTGACATCTGCCAGGCACACCATCAACATCGAGAAGGCGTAGCTCCAGCCGGTAAGAAAGCCGGCAAAACGGCCCAGGTACTGGCTGGCGTAATGGCTGAATGATCCGGACACCGGGTTCTTCACCGCCATTTCGCCCAGGGCACGCATGGTCAGGTATATCGCGGCGCCACCGATCAGATAGGCCAGCAGTACCGACGGCCCGGCTCGCTGAATGGCTGCCGCTGAACCATAAAACAGACCTGTTCCGATGGCCGAGCCCAGGGCGATGAAACGGATGTGCCGAGTGCTCAGGCCGCGATGTAGAGCGGTGCTTGCGTTAGCCATGACTGTTCCTTGAATGCACGGGACCTGAGAGAAATCGATGGCCATCGGCTCTGTTGCCGACTCGATTTCTTCGGATGTACGAACCTGTACACCAGGTCTCGATGCAAATTGGGAACCACCTGGGGAAGTCCGGTAAATAACGCAGAAATGAAGGCGAAGACGCCAAGTAATGCGGCTAAATGAGCCAATCCTGGCAATTTGAGTGTTACGCAACCGAGCCCCACCAGGAAAGGGGGACAAAGGTAACGCCGATGGGCACCGATGATCCGGCTCGGAGCGAGGGGGCTAAAATCGCAAAATCTGCAAATCGCCCCCTCATACAGTGGACCGCCAAGGAGGCCCCCATGAAACCCGCAACGCGAATCCACTACGCCCAACGCATGGAACCGGTCCTGCGGTGGCTGGCCAGCCACCCTCACTGCGATCCGGATCTGTACCAACTGGCGGATCTGGCCTGCATGTCGCCTTATCACTTTCACCGTATCTACCGAGCGATGCTGGGAGAGACCGTGAATGCCTCGGTGCAACGTATCCGCATGCACCAGGCAGCGGTGGCATTGGCCGGGTCGCAGGAGGCAGTGCATGAGGTGGCTTCGCGGGCCGGGTACGAATCGAGCGCCGCCTTCAACCGGGCATTTGCCGCTACGTTCGGGTTGCCCCCCGGCCGCTATCGCGAAACCCGTTCCCGCCCTTTCGCTCCCGAGGAGTCAGGCATGTACCCCATCACTCTAGAAACCTTCCCCGGCGTCACCCTGGCAACATTGCCCCACCGCGGCAGCTATCAGGAGATCGGCCCAGTGTTCACCCGGCTCTTCATGCTGGCAGCCAGCCGGGACCTTGCCCAGCCGGATGCCTGTGGTTTTGGCGTGTACTTCGACGATCCCGAACAGGTGCCGCCGGCGCAACAGCGTTCACTGGCTGGCCTATCGGTCGATCCGGATGCCCACCTGGGGGAAGACCTGGAAAGGTTCGACATCCCCGAAGGACGCTATGCGATCCTGAGCTATACCGGCCCCTACAACGAGATGGGCAAAGCCTACAGTTGGATGTTCTCCGAATGGTTGCCCGGCAGCGGCTTGATACCGGCGAACTTTCCGATGTTCGAACAGTATGTGAACGACCCGCGCAGTACCCCGCCGGCGCAGTTGCAAACGCGGATCTATTTGCCGCTGGGGTAAGTAGAGCGCACTAGCAGGTGGTGGCTTATTTTCCCGCACGCAAGGACACCGGGACGCCCCAGACCGGGTCTTCCAGGCCTTGCTTGCCCAGCGGCGTAATCTGCATGGGTTCAAGCCTGGACAGCATCTGCTGGTGTTGCGCGCTGAGGTTCTTGCGCTGGGCGATGAACTTCTGCGAAAACTCCATTGGCGCCGGGCGGGTGTAGACAGTCATGTTCTCCAAAGGACACTCGATCATCTTGGGTTCGACCGCTCGGCACCCGGACTGCTGGTACTTGTAGCTGGGAGTTTTCAGGTGCATGCGCTGGCTCAGCACCAACTGGCCGCCTTTGAGGGTAAAGCTGGCCAATGCCTGCTTGGGGGGAATGCGCGACTGCACCTTGATCGCGGGGATATCGCGGTACTGCGTATCTTCACGGTAGCCCGCTGCCCCGGTCTGCCTGGTGTCGTTGTATTGTTGCTCCCCCTGGCTCACACAGGCCCCCGAAGCCATGTGCACGGCAGTGCAGACCGTGCGGGTCTTGGTCTCCGTCAGGTAGCTGGCGTCATGCCAGTTGGTCTGCTTGTAGAACTCTCGATAGAGTTCCGGCGACAGATAGGAGGTGCCGTTGGCACCGCGCCCCGAGCCGATCGCGCCATTCTTGGCACCGACCTGGTCGAGCTGGGCATTCAACCGGTAATCATCACCGCCAGTCAGCAAGTACTTGCCCGGTGGCAAGACATGAACTTCGAACGACTGGAACAGGTAGACCGTCTTGGTGTCCTTTTGCAGCGAATTATTCTGGAAGCCGCGGCTGAAGGTCACCTGCGGTGCCGCTTCGTTCATCCAGATGACCCGGGTGGTGTACTGGGTCATGGCCATTGCATCTCCCAGCTTGGGGTGCGGTGTCAGATCAGCCACCAACACCACGGCCATGTCCGATTTGAGTGCTTCATCGATCAGGTCCAGCAACTGCGAATAGCGTGGATCATCCCGGGTGCCTTCAGCGCTCATGAACTGATTGGGCGCACACCCCGACAGGGCAAGCGATAGGGCCAGGGTGGGCAAGGCAAATCGAAGTCGTGGCAAGGTCATAGATCGATCCTTGATCAGGGGGAGTGGATAATTGAGCCCCACATGCTACTGAATCGAGGTCGGATCGCGATACCCACGCGTGGGGGCTTCCGCTCGGCGGAATGGGCAGACATGTCCTGCAGCGCCAGGACCGTGGTTCAGTTGGTCGCGCGGCATCGCCGCGCTTGCAGGACGCTTTGAAAAGTCATTTACCGATGCAGAAGCTGGAGAAAATACGCCCCAGCAGATCGTCGGAGCTGAAGGCTCCAGTGATTTCCCCCAGGGACTGCTGGGCCTGACGCAGATCCTCGGCCAGCAGTTCGCCCGCCCCCGCCAGGGTCAGTTGCGCGCGGCCATGCTCCAGCGCGGCGCTGGCATAGCGCAAGGCTTCTAAGTGCCTGCGTCGAGCACTGAAGCTGCTTTCAGAGGTTTGTTCGTACCCCATGCAGGCTTTCAGGTGATCGCGCAGCAACTCCAGCCCGGTGTCGGCCGACATGGCACTGAGGCTGATGGTGACATGGCCGTCGTCACAGGTTTCCAGGGCGATGGGTTCGCCCGTGAGGTCGGCCTTGTTGCGGATCAGGGTGACCTTGGCCGGATCCGGGCGCTGCTCGAGAAACTCCGGCCACAGGGCGAAGGGATCTGCTGCCTCGGCAGCCGTGGCATCCACCACCAGCAGTACCCGATCAGCCTCGCGGATAGCCTTGAGCGCACGTTCGACGCCAATCTTTTCCACTTGATCCTCGGTATCCCGCAATCCGGCGGTATCCACTACGTGCAAGGGCATGCCGTCGATGTGGATATGTTCGCGCAGAATGTCCCGGGTAGTGCCGGCGATATCGGTAACGATGGCAGCCTCGCGCCCGGCCAGGGCATTGAGCAGGCTGGATTTGCCAGCGTTCGGGCGCCCGGCGATCACCACGGTCATGCCGTCACGAAGCAAGGCCCCCTGCCCGGCCTCCCGCAGTACTGTGGATAACTCATCGCGAACCGCATCGAGCATGGTCAGCACGTGGCCATCGGCGAGGAAGTCGATTTCCTCCTCGGGGAAATCGATGGCCGCTTCGACATAGATCCGCAGGGCGATCAGTTGCTCGGTCAAGTTATGCACACGCTGGGAAAACGCGCCTTGCAGCGAACGCAGGGCATTGCGCGCAGCTTGTGCAGAACTGGCCTCGATCAGGTCGGCGATGGCTTCGGCCTGGGCCAGGTCGAGCTTGTCGTTGAGAAACGCGCGTTCGCTGAATTCCCCTGGTCGGGCCAGGCGACAACCCAGGCCGAGGCAACGCTGCAGCAGCATATCTAGGACAACGGGACCGCCGTGCCCCTGGAGCTCCAGTACATCTTCGCCGGTGAAGGAGTTCGGCCCCGGGAAATACAAGGCAATGCCTTCATCCAGAACCTCTCCCTGCTCACCCACAAAGGGGCCGTAATGAGCGAATCGCGGCTTCAATTCGCGACCACTGATGGCCTTGGCGGCCATGCCCGCCAGGGGCCCGGAAATCCGTACGATGCCCACGCCACCGCGACCTTGGGCGGTAGCAATGGCAGCGATGGTTTCACGAGGAATAGTCATAACCGCAAATCCAGACAAAAGTGACAGATAGCAAAACGCCCCACTAGGGGGCGTCTTGTGTGGTTATCCACAGCGTAGGTCAGGCAGCTTCTTTCTTGGTAGCCGCTTCGATCTTACGAGTGATGTACCACTGTTGGGCGATCGACAGGCAGTTGTTGACTACCCAGTACAGCACCAGACCAGCAGGGAACCAGAGGAAGAAGAAGGTGAAGATGATAGGCATCATTTTCATCACCTTGGCCTGCATCGGATCCGGCGGCGTCGGGTTCAACTGCTGCTGGATGAACATGGTGGCGCCCATGATGATCGGCAGGATGAAGAACGGATCCTTGATCGACAGGTCGGTAATCCACAGCATGAACGGTGCCTGGCGCATTTCCACGCTTTCCAGGAGCACCCAGTACAAGGACAGGAAGACCGGCATCTGCACCAGGATCGGCAAGCAGCCACCCAGCGGATTGATCTTCTCTTTCTTGTACAGCTCCATCATCGCCTGGGACATTTTCTGACGATCGTCGCCGAATTTTTCCTTCAGCGCGGCCAGTTTCGGTGCCACTGCACGCATACGTGCCATGGACTTGTAGCTGGCGGCCGACAGTGGGAAGAAGATCCCCTTGATCAGCATGGTCAGGAAAATGATCGACCAGCCCCAGTTACCTACCAGGCTGTGGATATGTTGCAGCAGCCAGAAGATCGGCTGAGCAATGAACCACAGGAAACCGTAGTCCACGGTCAGTTCCAGACCTGGGGACAACTCTTTCAGCACCGCCTGGCTTTTCGGACCGGCGTAGAGAATGGCACTGGTTTCAGCTTTGGCACCCGGAGCAACGGTCAGCGAAGGACCGGTGTAGCCGATGATGTAGTTGCCTTTGCTGTCCTTGCGCGCCAGTACCTGGTTGTTCTCGCCTTTTGGCGGAATCCAGGCAGTCACGAAGTAGTGCTGCAGCCAGGCGACCCAGCCACCTTGAACGTTTTCAGTGATCGGGGCCTTGGATTTGTCCTCGTTCACCTTGTCCATGTCTTTCATGGACACTTTCTTGTACGGCTCGGAACTTGTCCACAGGGCGGCGCCCAGGTAAGTCGCGGTGCCGGTGGCGGTGCTGGAGGACGGATCGGAACTGGCGTCGCGCTTGAGCTGGGCGAACATCGCACCGGTCCAAGGTTGAGCGCTTTCGTTGTCGATCAGGTAGGAAACGGTGATGTCATACAGGCCACGCTTCAGGGTGAAGCGCTTGATGTAGTTGACGCCGTCCTTGCTGAACTTCAGGTCGACCACCAGTTGGTCCTGACCGTCAGCCAGTTGATAACTTTTCTTCTCCGAGGAGTAGACAGGACGACCAGCCGGGTTGGCATCCGGGCCGTTGCTGCCAATCAGGCCGCTTTGCGCCAGATAAGTCCGTTCGTTGCCGTTGTCGAACAGCTGGAAGGGAATTTCCGGGTGGTCCTGACGACGTGGATACAGTGGCAGGCGCAGTTGCGCGATATCCCCACCTTGTGGATCGACAGCCAGGTCAAGCACGTCCGTTTTGATCTGAATGAGATCTTTGCTGACAGCTACCGGTGCTTCGGCAGGTGCAGTTGTATCACTGGCTGCACGCGGGATGTCGTCGTTGGCAGCAGGAGTGCCAGTTGGCGTATCCGGCAAGCCCGGAGTGGTCGTGCTGGAAGCAACATTCTGAGTCGGCAGGGCAGCTTGGCCATAATCCTGGTTCCATTTAAGAACCATGACGTAGGACACGATTGCCAGGGCGACGATCAGGATCGTGCGTTTGATATCCATGATTACTCGGCCATCGAAGAAGAACGGGAGGTAGGGATAGGTGGAACCGGGTCATAACCACCGGGATTCCACGGATGACAGCGACCTAAACGACGAAAGGTCAGCCAGCCACCGCGCAGAAGGCCATGATTTTCGATGGCTTCCAACGCGTAGCAGGAACAACTGGGGTAGAAACGACAGTGATTGGCCATCAGAGGACTAATGGCATAGCGATAAAACTGGATCGGAACGAGGGCCAGTTTACGCATCAGGACTGTCTACCCCTACAGTTTCGGATTTCACCGCTGGTTCCGGCTTGTTGCGTGCCAGACGTTTCCAGAGTTTGCCGAAATGCTGAATCAATTCGGGGTTTTCTACATCGCCCAAACCTTTGCGCGCGACGATAACGATGTCCCATCCGACCAGAGACTCCTGGTGGAGGCGAAACGATTCGCGCATCAGACGCTTGAGGCGATTGCGCTCAACGGAGAGTTTTACGCTCTTTTTCCCGATCACAAGCCCCAGACGGGGATGATCGAGGTCGTTGTTGCGCGCAAGGAGCAGGAGATTTTTCCCCGGAACCTTGCCGGTAGGGGAGTCAAAGACCGCCTTGAAGTGCCGGGGGGTAAGCAGACGCTTTTCCCGACTGAAGTCCTGACTCACCTCCAGTGCCGGATTATCAAACTGCCAGACGCGCACGACCTTTGGCGCGACGACGCGACAGGACGGCGCGACCGTTCTTGGTAGCCATGCGAGCACGGAAACCGTGGGTACGAGCGCGTTTGATAGTGCTTGGTTGGAAAGTACGTTTCATGTCGTGTTACCTGGTTCGTCCACAACGGGCCGGAATGGCCCCCGTTTTAAGAGATCGGCGATTCTAGAGAAAGCAAGCCTCTAGGTCAATTTCCAACCAGCTTTTCCTTTATCTATGTATGTCCAGGTCGGGCTTGTGAACCAGGGACAGCCAAATATAAAAATAAAGAAGGAAAGTATTTAAAGCTTTTCTGTAAAGCTTATAAAGGCTAGGGACGCCATCCTCTGTGGATAACTACCTTTAACCCTTGTAGCTCGTGCTGTACAGAGAATGACAACACGGTTGAGAAGCGGTGTCCTGCCTGTGCTGCACCCTCGGAAAACCTGTGTGTGGAAAGTGTTGTTATCCACAGGCGAGTTACCCACAGAGTTTCGCCCCGAGTTGTGCAATGACCTCAAGCGTGGTTATCCACAGAGCTTATGCACATACCATTGGTCGTGTTTATTCGGGGTAAGGCGTTGATTCTTAGTGCTCTGAGGTCACGCTACATGTGGATAAGTGGACGGCTGATCGCTACAATGGCCGCTTGTTTTTGCCTCACCGGCTTTCAACTTAGGGGATATCCGTGTCAGTGGAACTTTGGCAGCAGTGCGTGGAGCTTCTGCGTGATGAGCTGCCTGCCCAGCAATTCAACACTTGGATCCGTCCGCTACAGGTCGAAGCCGAAGGCGACGAGTTGCGTGTTTACGCACCGAATCGTTTTGTTCTCGATTGGGTCAATGAAAAATACCTGGGGCGTGTGCTCGAGCTACTGGATGAGCACGGCAACGGTATGGCACCAGCGCTTTCCTTATTAATAGGCAGCAAACGCAGTTCGGCGCCTCGCGCCGCTCCGAATGCCCCGCTGGCCGCGGCGGCTTCTCAAGCCCTGCAGGCCGCCGCGGCCAATGCAGCGCCGGCCGCCCCCGCACCGACACCGGCCCCTTCCGCCGCGCCCGCCAAGAAAGCGGCAGCGCAGAAGAATGCCGAGATCAGTGAAGAGCCCTCTCGTGACAGCTTCGACCCGATGGCGGGCGCCAGCTCGCAACAGGCTCCGGTACGTGCAGAGCAACGCACTGTGCAGGTGGAAGGCGCGCTCAAGCACACCAGCTACCTGAACCGGACCTTCACCTTCGAAAACTTCGTCGAGGGCAAGTCCAACCAACTGGCCCGCGCTGCGGCCTGGCAGGTGGCGGACAACCCCAAGCACGGCTACAACCCGCTCTTCCTTTATGGCGGCGTCGGCCTGGGTAAGACCCACTTGATGCACGCTGTGGGTAACCACCTGTTAAAGAAGAACCCGAATGCCAAGGTCGTGTACCTGCATTCCGAGCGTTTTGTGGCGGACATGGTCAAGGCGTTGCAGCTCAACGCGATCAATGAATTCAAACGCTTCTATCGTTCGGTCGATGCCTTGCTGATCGACGATATCCAGTTCTTCGCCCGCAAGGAGCGTTCCCAGGAAGAGTTTTTCCACACCTTCAACGCCCTTCTTGAAGGCGGTCAGCAGGTGATTCTCACCAGTGACCGTTACCCGAAGGAGATCGAAGGCCTGGAAGAACGCCTCAAGTCCCGCTTCGGTTGGGGCCTGACGGTGGCGGTCGAGCCGCCGGAACTGGAAACCCGGGTGGCGATCCTGATGAAGAAGGCCGACCAGGCCAAGGTCGATCTGCCTCACGACGCAGCGTTCTTCATTGCCCAGCGCATTCGCTCCAACGTCCGTGAACTGGAAGGTGCGCTCAAGCGGGTCATCGCCCACTCGCACTTCATGGGCCGCGACATCACCATCGAGTTGATTCGTGAATCCCTGAAGGACCTGCTGGCCTTGCAGGACAAGCTGGTCTCTGTGGATAACATTCAGCGCACCGTCGCCGAGTACTACAAGATCAAGATCTCCGATCTGTTGTCCAAGCGCCGTTCGCGTTCGGTGGCTCGTCCGCGCCAGGTGGCCATGGCCCTGTCCAAGGAACTGACCAACCACAGCCTGCCGGAAATCGGCGATGTGTTCGGCGGCCGCGACCACACCACGGTCCTGCACGCCTGCCGCAAGATCAATGAACTTAAGGAATCCGACGCGGACATCCGCGAGGACTACAAGAACCTGCTGCGTACTCTGACCACTTGATGATTCCAACGCAGCTTATTAAGGCAAGGGACTAGACCATGCATTTCACCATTCAACGCGAAGCCCTGTTGAAACCCCTGCAACTGGTCGCCGGCGTCGTCGAACGCCGTCAGACCTTGCCGGTACTTTCCAACGTGCTGCTGGTTGTCGAAGGCCAGCAACTGTCGCTGACCGGTACCGACCTGGAAGTCGAGCTGGTCGGTCGTGTGCAACTTGAAGAGCCCGCAGAGCCGGGGGAAATCACCGTTCCCGCGCGCAAGCTGATGGACATCTGCAAGAGCCTGCCCAATGACGCCCTGATCGATATCAAGGTCGACGAGCAGAAGCTGGTGGTGAAGGCTGGCCGTAGCCGCTTCACCCTGTCGACCCTGCCGGCCAACGATTTCCCGACTGTGGAAGAAGGCCCGGGCTCGCTGACCTGCCAGCTGGAGCAGAGCCGGTTGCGCCGCCTGATTGAGCGCACCAGCTTCGCCATGGCTCAGCAGGACGTGCGCTACTACCTCAACGGCATGCTGCTGGAAGTGTCTGCCGGCATTATCCGCGCCGTGGCTACCGACGGTCACCGTCTGGCCATGTGCTCGATGCAGGCCGATATCGGCCAGCCTGATCGCCATCAGGTGATTGTGCCGCGCAAAGGCATCCTGGAACTGGCGCGCCTGCTCACCGAGCCCGATGGCATCGTCAGCATCGTTCTGGGCCAGCACCACATCCGCGCCACCACCGGCGAGTTCACCTTCACCTCCAAGCTGGTCGACGGCAAGTTCCCGGACTACGAGCGCGTACTGCCCAAGGGCGGTGACAAGCTGGTGCTGGGCGATCGTCAGGCCCTGCGCGAAGCGTTCAGCCGTACCGCGATCCTGTCCAACGAGAAGTACCGCGGTATCCGTCTGCAACTGGCCAATGGTCAGTTGAAGATCCAGGCCAACAACCCGGAGCAGGAAGAAGCGGAAGAAGAAGTAGGCGTGGAATACAACGGCGGCTCGCTGGAAATCGGCTTCAACGTCAGCTACCTGCTGGACGTGCTGGGGGTGATGACCACCGAACAGGTGCGCCTGATCCTGTCCGACTCCAACAGCAGTGCGCTGGTGCAGGAATCCGACAACGACGACTCGGCTTACGTTGTCATGCCGATGCGCCTGTAATCATGCTCAGCAGAAGCTAGATGTCCCTCAGTCGCGTCTCGGTCACCGCGGTGCGCAATCTGCACCCGGTGACCTTCTCCCCCTCTCCCCGCATCAACCTTCTCTACGGCGCCAACGGCAGTGGCAAGACCAGCGTGCTGGAAGCCATCCACTTGCTGGGGCTTGCCCGCTCGTTTCGCAGTGCCCGCCTGTTGCCAGTGATCCAGTACGAGCAGCTGGCCTGCACGGTGTTCGGCCAGGTGGAATTGGCCCAGGGTGGGCACAGTAGCCTGGGGATATCTCGCGATCGCCAGGGGGAATTCCAGATCCGCATCGACGGTCAGAATGCCCGCAGTGCGGCGCAACTGGCCGAAATCCTGCCGCTGCAGTTGATCAACCCGGACAGCTTCCGCCTGCTGGAAGGCGCTCCGAAGATCCGCCGCCAGTTCCTCGACTGGGGAGTGTTCCATGTGGAACCTCGCTTCATGTCCACCTGGCAGCGCTTGCAGAGGGCCCTGCGGCAGCGGAACTCATGGCTGCGGCATGGTACACTTGACGCCGCTTCGCAAGCGGCCTGGGACCGGGAACTGTGTCAGGCCAGCGCTGAAATCGATGAATACCGCCGCGCTTACATCAAAGCCTTGAAACCAGTCTTTGAGCGGACCTTGAGCGAACTGTTGGAGCTCGAGGGCCTGACGCTTAGCTATTACCGTGGTTGGGACAAGGAACGGGAACTCAGTGAAGTCCTCGCGACCGCCCTGCACCGTGATCAGCAAATGGGTCATACCCAGGCCGGCCCGCAACGTGCTGATTTGCGTCTGCGCTTAGGTGGACACAACGCCGCGGACATCTTGTCCCGTGGCCAGCAGAAGTTGGTGGTCTGTGCCTTGCGCATTGCCCAGGGGCACCTGGTGAGCCAGGCCCGTCGCGGTCAGTGTATTTATCTGGTGGATGACTTGCCGTCCGAGCTGGACGAGCAGCACCGCCGCGCACTTTGTCGCTTGTTGGAAGACTTACGCTGCCAGGTGTTCATCACCTGTGTAGATCACGAATTATTGAGGGAAGGCTGGCAGACGGAAACGCCAGTTGCTTTGTTCCACGTGGAACAAGGCCGTATCACCCAGACCCACGACCATCGGGAGTGAAGGCATGAGCGAAGAAAACACGTACGACTCGACCAGCATCAAGGTGCTGAAAGGTTTGGATGCCGTACGCAAACGTCCCGGTATGTACATTGGCGACACCGATGACGGCAGCGGTCTGCACCACATGGTGTTCGAGGTGGTCGATAACTCGATCGACGAAGCTCTGGCAGGCCATTGCGACGACATCAGCATCATCATCCACCCGGACGAATCCATCACCGTGCGCGACAACGGTCGCGGCATCCCGGTGGATGTGCATAAAGAAGAAGGCGTTTCGGCAGCAGAGGTCATCATGACCGTGCTCCACGCCGGCGGTAAGTTCGACGACAACTCCTACAAGGTCTCCGGCGGTCTGCACGGCGTAGGTGTGTCGGTGGTGAACGCGCTGTCCGAAGAGCTGATCCTGACGGTGCGCCGCAGCGGCAAGATCTGGGAACAGACCTACGTCCACGGTGTTCCGCAAGAGCGGATGAAGATCGTTGGCGACAGCGAAACCACCGGTACCCAGATCCACTTCAAGCCTTCGGCGGAAACCTTCAAGAACATCCACTTCAGCTGGGACGTCCTGGCCAAGCGGATTCGTGAGCTGTCGTTCCTCAACTCCGGTGTCGGCATCATCCTCAAGGATGAGCGCAGCGGCAAAGAGGAGCTGTTCAAGTACGAAGGCGGCCTGCGGGCGTTCGTTGAATACCTGAACACCAACAAGACCGCGGTCAACCAGGTGTTCCACTTCAACATCCAGCGTGAAGACGGCATCGGCGTGGAAATCGCCCTGCAGTGGAACGACAGTTTCAACGAGAACCTGTTGTGCTTCACCAACAACATTCCTCAGCGTGACGGCGGCACCCACTTGGTGGGCTTCCGTTCGGCCCTGACCCGTAACCTGAACAACTACATCGAGCAGGAAGGCCTGGCCAAGAAGCACAAGGTCGCCACCACCGGTGATGACGCCCGTGAAGGCCTGACCGCGATTATCTCGGTGAAGGTGCCGGATCCGAAGTTCAGCTCCCAGACCAAGGACAAGCTGGTGTCTTCCGAAGTGAAGACCGCGGTCGAACAGGAAATGGGCAAGTACTTCTCCGACTTCCTGCTGGAAAACCCCAACGAAGCCAAGTTGGTGGTGGGCAAGATGATCGACGCCGCACGTGCCCGTGAAGCGGCGCGCAAGGCCCGGGAAATGACCCGTCGCAAGGGCGCGCTGGATATCGCCGGCCTGCCGGGCAAACTGGCGGACTGCCAGGAAAAAGACCCTGCCCTTTCCGAACTCTACCTGGTGGAAGGTGACTCTGCTGGCGGCTCCGCCAAGCAGGGACGCAACCGCAAGACCCAGGCGATCCTGCCGCTCAAGGGCAAGATCCTCAACGTCGAGAAGGCTCGCTTCGACAAGATGATCTCCTCGCAAGAGGTGGGCACCTTGATCACCGCGCTGGGCTGCGGTATCGGCCGCGAAGAGTACAACATCGACAAGCTGCGTTATCACAACATCATCATCATGACCGATGCTGACGTCGACGGTTCGCACATCCGTACCCTGCTGCTGACCTTCTTCTTCCGTCAGTTGCCGGAGCTGATCGAGCGCGGCTACATCTACATCGCCCAGCCGCCGCTGTACAAGGTCAAGAAAGGCAAGCAAGAGCAATACATCAAAGACGACGACGCCATGGAAGACTATATGACCCAGTCGGCTCTGGAAGATGCCAGCCTGCACCTGAACGACGAAGCACCGGGTATCTCCGGCGCTGCGCTGGAAGCTCTGGTCAACGACTTCCGCATGGTGATGAAGACCCTCAAGCGTCTGTCGCGCCTGTACCCTCAGGAGCTGACCGAGCACTTCATCTACCTGCCGGCCGTGAGCCTGGAGCAGCTGTCCGATCACGCCGCCATGCAGGATTGGCTGGCCAAGTACGACGCCCGCCTGCGCACTTCCGAGAAGTCCGGCCTGGTCTACAAGGCCAGCCTGCGCGAAGACCGTGAACGCAATGTCTGGCTGCCAGAGGTCGAGCTGATCTCCCACGGCCTGTCCAACTACGTCACCTTCAACCGCGACTTCTTCGGCAGCAACGACTACAAGACCGTGGTTTCCCTGGGCGCGCAACTGAGCACCCTGCTGGACGAAGGCGCTTATGTTCAGCGTGGCGAGCGCAAGAAAGCGGTCACCGAGTTCAAGGAAGCCCTGGACTGGCTGATGGCCGAAAGCACCAAGCGCCACACCATCCAGCGATACAAAGGTCTGGGCGAGATGAACCCTGACCAGCTGTGGGAAACCACCATGGACCCAAGCATGCGCCGCATGCTCAAGGTGACCATCGAAGACGCCATCGGCGCCGACCAGATCTTCAACACCCTGATGGGTGATGCGGTCGAGCCTCGTCGCGACTTCATCGAAAGCAACGCCCTGGCGGTGTCCAACCTGGACTTCTGATCCGCAGCGACACCTCAAAAGCCAACGCCTAGCGTTGGCTTTTTTTTGCGCGGACATCATGGCGTTGTCTGTGTTTCAGGTAGCTGTTCTGCTCAACAGGAAGGCAAGGAGCCTATGAGTCGATTCAAGATTTCTCCATGGCTGTCCAGTTTCGGTGGCCCCTTGGTGGTGATGGGGGAAGGCTTGGCCGCTATGTGGCGTGGCCTCGACGGTGATCCCTCGGATTACCACCGGGCGTGTCAGATTGATGACTATGCCGGCCGGCTGGAGGGGGACGATGGCGACATTCTTGTCCTGGGTGACGAGCCTTTGGACACGGCGATTGCCACAGCAGACGATGCCTTGCTGATTATCCGATGGATGTGCGCCCCATCTGAGGCTGAGGTGCTGGCGCAGCTTGAGTTGCTTGAGCTTGGTGCACTGACCCCGATCGAGCGATTGAGTATTGATTGCTCAAGCGACGCGCTGGTGCTGTTTGATGGGGTCGAGCGGTTTGATCCACAGGCTTGTCTGCAGCTTCAACTGCTGTCGCCGCACAGCGATGTATCGACATTCCGCTACCAGCCCACGCTCGATACCGCCCTGATGATCCACCAGATAGTGCCTCGCCAGTGGGCCCGTCCGTACTGAGGTTTGGCATGCATGGATAGGCAGCATTACCTTTTTGATGAGCAACGCTACCCCATTGCCTGGCGGTTCAATGCTCGGGATTGTGGGTTGTCCGATAGCGACAAACAGCGTCTGTGCTTCTACCAGCAGGCGCAGTCCCAGGCGCTATGGGATGAGTGGATTCCGGTTTCGCACCTGATGCGCCTCAGCGCCGGGACGTTCCAGGTCAGCGAAACGACCACTCTGGATTTCAAGCGTCGGGCTGACGGCGCCAGGTTTTTCCACAAGGCCCTGGAGGATGAGGAATGGCTCTGGCTGTTCTGGGGCAGATGCTGCGCAGCGCAGGTGCCCAAGGATATTTTTATAAAATGCTGGGACGACTTTTTCTATCCGTCCGATGAGAATACGGCCCTGGTCATGCCGGGCAGTGCAGAGGTCATATTTTCCTTCGAGGAAAACTTCTTTCACGGACAGTTTGTGAGGCCCCTGGCGGAGCCTTTGTGAGAGGGGATGGAAAACTCGACAGCACGTGCTTCCAGACCTGTTTGTCGAGGCGTTGACCCGCTACGCGGCTGAGCCTGGCTCGGCCCTTTTCACCCTTGGTAAAAACAGCAATCGCTCGGAAATTTGTTATGGATGATGAAAACCAGGAAATGTCGATTCGGGTGGTTGCGGGGCAGAACAGCCGCGGCCCGGTCTATGAGCCGCTGCATGTACGGCGGATCGATGAGGACAGTTACGAGATTCTCTACTCCCCCGGGCTGACGCTGAACCTGGCCAAGGGCGACATCATCTCGATCAAGGACCCGCAGGCCCCCGCCGTGGTGCTCAAGCGTGGCGGCAACTTCTGCATCCACATCTATTCGAATCACATCCCTGAAGAGCTGATTGTTGCCCTGGCGGCGGATGTGGCGACCGAACTGGACGGCATGCTCGACGGGCGCCATAAGGGCAACTTGACATTGTCGGTGCCGGCGCGAAACGGCATGGACACCATCGCCCTGTTCTTCAACCGCTTCCGCGAAACCACCGGCATTGAGTGGTACTACGCCAACATCTATAAAAACCTCGATGACAACGATGACCAGACCTTGCTCAATTGGTGGCTGGACAGCTGACCGCGAACGAAGTGAAGACGAGCATGAGCTACGAATATCGCCTGGTATTTGATGAGCCGCTGGACGCGCGGCAGGTGATGGACAGGCTGCGCAGCCGTGCGGATTGTGTGCGGGCGGCAGAGCAGGTGGTCGAGTTCAAGGACCCTGGCCTGGGCAGCAGCGCTGACTATGACCTGCGCCTGACCTGCGAGAGCGACCATACGCTCTGGATGGAGCTACTGTTTCGCACCACGGCGTTGTACCAGTGCCTGGAGCCGGCACTGCGGGGGCGCCGTTTCCGGTGCTTCGAAGACGGTGACGGCGATGACGAGGTCGCACTCGAACAGGTCTTTGCGCTGGGCAGGACCCTCTCTATTTTCCCTTGATGGCTGGCCCCATGAACGAAAGACAGCAGCTTATCTGTGAACGCTACGACCTTGCTCCCCAGGCACCGGAGCCGATGATTGCTCTGGCCACCGGCTCCCTTGCGCAGTCGCCCATCTATGGCACCCGGGTCGAGTTGCCGGAGAACGGCACGGTCAGTTGGTTTATCCACTGCGGCGAACATTCCACCGCTGTGGATTTCTACCAGCCTCTGTGCGCCGAGCATCTGCTCGAGCTGTTGCCGCAGGTGATCGATTACCTGTATCTGCCGAGCGGGACGCGTTTCATCATCGACCGCGCCGGCTATGAAGACGTCTGGCGCGACCCGGAATAACAGCAAGCCGCTAGCCGTCAGGTGCCCTGCTCTTCAGGCGCCGCGACACTTTCCAGGCGGTAGCCGTAGCCGTAGATCGTCAGCAGCTGCCAGCCTCGATCCGCCGTCAGCCCGAGCTTGTTGCGCAGTCGATAGATGTGGGTATCCAGGGGCCGTGACGAAACGATTTCCTCGTGGGTCCAGAACCGCTCGTACAGGTACTCCCGGGACAGTGGCCGGCCCAGGTTGGCGAACAGGCAGCGGGCCAGGCGGTACTCGCGCTCGGTCAGGCTGATGGGGGCGCCGGCGCGGGTGACGGTGAGCTCGGCATCGTCGAAGCTCAGGTCATTGAAGGTCAGCACTTCCTCACCATGATTGCGTTGCAGGCCATGGCGGCGCAGCACCGCATTGACTCGGGCCTTGAGCTCGTTGGGCCGGAACGGCTTGCTCAGGTAGTCATCGGCCCCGGTGTTCAGGGCCTGGACGATATCGCTCTCGGCATCGCGGCTGGTCAGCATGATGGCGGCCGGGGGCGAATCCATGTGCTCGCGGGTCCAGCGCAGCAGCGACAGGCCGCTGAGATCCGGCAGTTGCCAGTCGAGGATCAGCAGGTCGAAGGTTTCTCGGCGCAATTGGCGCAACAGGTCCTCACCCCGTCCGAAGCTGTGCAGGGTCCAGGGTTGTTCACCTGGGCCGGGTATCTCTCGCAGTGTCTGTTCCACCCGCGCCAGTTCAGCGGGTTCGTCATCCAGTATCGCGACACGCATGCGAGGCAGTTCCTTGTTGTTTGGGGAGCGCCCGAGGTTGTGGCCGGTGTTGATCGGGTCAGGAGAAGTTTAGGCCTCAGGCCTGAATCTGAACAATTGTGGCGAATTGCTCTAGGGCTCCTGCTCCCTCGGTACGCTGATATCAAATAGCCGGTAGCTGTTGGGAGCACCATTCAGCGCTGCATTCATTGCGGGACGATACCGGCTCGAACGAGCAAGGAAAAGGACAATGGCCAACATGTCGGGGACGGTGGGTGTGTGGTGGAAAAAATGTGCCGAAGGAGCGGACCTGGCGAAACTCGTCACCCTGTCTCTTGCGGCGTTCTTGAGCTTTGAACCTTCCTCCACGGAGATCGCCATCGTGGAGGTTTCTCACTATGACCTTCCGGTCCAGCGCTATTTCAGTCCTTCGGTGAACCAGGTCGACTTTGCCGATTCGCGAGGCTTCGCACCTACGAACATCGCGCAACCGGCACCGCCGATTGTGTATCAGGAACAGCAGCGCTGGGTGTTTTGACCCTGGGACTGAGAATTCTGAACAAATATTGCAAAGCGACACCGGGCTCCTGGCTCCCGGTAAATTCTCACTCGCTGAGTGGCACACAGGGGCAATCGGAAGTGCTCCGACACAGGGAGTGTCATCCGCCGGTTTGGCGGTGGTGGATCGAAGCTCGCTTTGGTTTGCCGTACAGGGGAACACAAGGAGTGCCTCCTCAGGACGTAATACTCGACACAAGGATGTGTCTCCCCCCCTCCCCGCTGATCCTCGGCGAAGTAGACCCCCTCTTATTCAAAACTTGTGTGAAGGCTTCTGATGAAAACATTCGGCGCGGAATTTTTCGGTACGTTCTGGTTGGTGCTGGGAGGATGCGGCAGTGCCGTACTGGCCGCAGGGGTTCCACAGTTCGGCATTGGCTACCTGGGCGTCGCCCTGGCGTTTGGCCTCAGCGTACTGACCATGGCGTATGCCGTAGGACCCATTTCCGGTGCTCACCTCAATCCGGCGGTCTCGGTAGGTCTGTGGCTGGGCGGGCGCTTTCCGGGCAACCGGCTGCTGCCTTACATCGTCGCTCAGGTTCTCGGCGGCCTGGCGGCTGGTGGCGTATTGTTCCTGATCGCTTCGGGCAAGACCGGTTTCGACGCTTCGGCAGGTTTTGCCGCTAACGGTTATGGCGAGCATTCTCCGGGTGGCTACTCGATGTTCGCCGCCCTGTTGAGTGAAGTGGTGCTGACGGCCATGTTTCTCCTGATCATTCTGGGGGCCACCGCCAAGCGTGCCGCTCCTGGTTTTGCGCCGATTGCGATTGGCCTGACCTTGACCCTGATCCACCTGATCAGCATTCCGGTCACCAATACCTCGGTCAACCCGGCACGCAGCACCGCTGTGGCATTTTTTGCCGGAGAGTGGGCGGTGTCCCAGTTGTGGCTGTTCTGGATTGCGCCGCTGCTGGGTGCAAGCCTGGGCGCCCTGGCGTATCGATTGATCGCCAGCGAGCGGGATTGACGAAAGGCCGGCCCCCCTCGTGCGGGGCCGGCGAATCACGCAATGAACGCACGACCGCTCGAGAGCGGTTGTGCTGTTCCTGCAGGGATGAACGCTGCGGACCGACCTCGCTAGAGAGGTATGGTCAGAACGCCAACAATGTAGTTCTAATGGCACGGACTTCAGAAGAGCGCGACCACGGACCCGATGACCTCATGACCTATTTGCCTATTCGCCAGGGGTCGATGTTCGCCCCGCTTCTGTTTGGCCTGGCGCTGGCGCTGTGCGCCCCGCAGGCCAGTGCCGCCCTCTCCCCTGCCAAGCGTCTGCCTTACATCGATGACAACCAGCAATGCCGTGGGCAGCCGCTGCCGGCAACCGTCGAGCACCTCACCGGCGAAGCCTGGAAGCTGGATGCCAAGGGCCGCGAAGTGCCCCTGGAGGAAGGTATGAGCATCGATGAGAAAGAGGGCGTGAAGACCTCGCCATCGGCTTTTGTCAGCCTGTCCCTGGGGGATGGTTCACGGGTGGTGCTGCCTTCCAGTTCCCAGGTCACCCTGCAACTGAATAGCCAGTACCTCATCCCCCAGGTGGTCCTGGAGCAGGGGCAGATCGAGTCCTACGTGATCAAGCGCGACAGCGACCATGATCGCTTCCAGATCGTGACCCCGGTGGGCGTACTGGGAGTTCGTGGCACGCATTTCCGCGTGCGTAACGACGATCAGCAATCCCTGGTGGAAGTGCTCAATGGCCAGGTGGCGGTGAACCGCGATGAAGCCTTGCCAGGCAAGGTTGCGAAACGTTCCGCCAAGGGCGTTGTGGATAAAGCTGCGGGCCCGCTGCCGGGAGAGGTCCAGGTCATGGCCCGCCAGGGCTTGCGCATCCACAAGCAGGGCGAGTTGAAACCGGTGGAACTGCTGGCCGCTCCCCGGCTGCTGGGGCAGGCCGGGCAAGTCGCTGCCCTGCCGGTCTGGCAACTGATCTTGCAGCCCTTGCCCGGGGCTCGTCGCTACCGGGCCCAGGTGGCCACCGACAAGGATTTCCTGAATATCAAGCAAGAGCAGTTCTCCAGTACCCCGCAAGTCAACTTCACTGGGTTGAAGGCGTTTTTCTATCATGTGCGCCTCTCGGCGTTCGACGAGCATGGCCTGGAAGGAGAAACCGGGGTTTATGACATCTTCTATTACCCCAGAACCACCCGCGTTGAATAACCTGCCGGTGGGCAACTGGTGAGCGGCTGGCGCCGCCGGGCCGACGGCCGTGAGGCGACCCAGGCCCAGCGTCTGTTTCGCGGGTTGATCCGCGAATGGCTGTGGGTCAGCCTGATTCTGCTGCCGCTGACGGCGCTGTTGTCCCTGAGTCATGGCCTGGCCCTGAACAACCTGTTCTATGACAGGCTGCAGCGCTTTACCCCGCTGCCGGTGGATCCGCGGATCCTGCTGGTGACCATCGATGACTACAGCCTTCAGCAACTGGGGCGCTGGCCCTGGCCACGGTCGACCCATGGCGAACTGCTGGACCGGTTGACGGCGGCGCAGGCCAAGGGCGTGCTGTTCGATGTGATCCTCAGCGAACCGGGCAGCACGATGGAAAACGACACTCGGTTGGCTGCTGCGCTGTGTCGCGCCGGCAACGTGTTCCTGCCGGTACTGCGCGAAAGCGTTGCCCGTTATGGCCAGGATCTGGGGGAAATTCTCCCGGTGCCCGTGCTGCGCAACTGTGCCCGGGGCCTGGGCCATATCAATGCCGAAGCTGACCCAGATGGCACGGTACGCAGCGTCTACCTGCAAGAAGGGCCGGAACAGGCACCCCAGGCGCAGTTGGCGTGGATGCTGTACCAACTGGCTGAAGCGGACCCATTGCTGAGTTCGCCGCTGCCCGGGGTGGCGACGCCCCGTGTGGCTCAGGGCTGGCTGTGGGCCAATCCGGTACGCATTCCCTTTATCAGCGGCGCTGCAGGCTTTCCCAGCGTGCCTTATGTCAGCGTGCTGCGTGGCGAGGTGCCCGCGCAGTTGCTGCGGGATCGGCTGATCCTGGTAGGGTCCACCGCCCCGGGACTGGGGGATCGCTACGTGACGCCGCAATCCGGTAGCCAGGGCACCACGCCGGGGGTCGAGATCCAGGCCAATCTGCTCAATGGGTTGCTGCAGCATCGCAGCATCGTGGCCCTGGGCAAATGGTCGGGGATGCTGCTGTCCATGGCCTTGACCGCGGCCCTGCTCGGGCTCCTGCTGTGGCGCCCGCGCCATGCCCTGTGGATAACCCTGGGGTGCATGGGCCTGGCGTTGCTGGGGTCGGTGCTGATGTTGCGCTTGGGCTATTGGTGGTCGCCGGTGGCCAGTCTCCTGGGCATGCTCCTGGCCTACCTGATCTGGAACTGGCGGCGCCTGAGCGTGATCCTGGCCTATTTCGGCTGGGAACTGGAGCGCCTGGACAGCGAACCCAAGGTGCTGCCGGAGCGGCGCCGCAACCCGGCACCGGTCGGGGACGTGCTGCAAGGGCAGATTGTCGCCCTGGAGCAGGCCTTGAGCCGGACCCGAGACACCCGGCGTTTTATCGCTGATGGCCTGGAGTACCTGCCGGTAGCGACCCTGATCAGCGATCCGCATGGAAAAATCCTCCTGGCCAATCGCAATGCCCGGGAAGTGTTTGCCCACTCACTGGTGGGTGAAGGGCTGATCCCGCAACTGGCCGCCCTGGGGTATCCGGGGCTGGCGGACCCAAGCCAGTACCCGAGTATCGGGCAATTGCCCGCCGTGGAGTTTCGCGACCTTCGGCAACGCAGCCTGCGCATGGAACTGGCGCCGCTGCTGCCGGTGGACAGTGACGCGGCCATCGGCTGGTTGCTGAGCCTGACCGACCTCAGCGTCGAACGCGATGCCGAACAGCAGCGCGGTGTGCTGCTGCGGTTCCTTTCCCATGATTTGCGCGCGCCGCATTCGGCGATCCTGGCCCTGCTGGATGTGCAGCGAAACCAGCCGTCGCTGCCCCAGCAGGTCTATGGGCAGATCGAACTGCAGGTACGCCGGGCCCTGGGGCTGACCGAGGCCTTCGTGCAGTTGGCCAAGGCCGAGTCGGAGGCGTATCAGTTCCAGCCGAGCATGTTTGCCATGCTGGTGCTGGACGCTTTCGACCAGGCCACCACCCTCGCCCAACTGAAGAACATCCGCCTGCAACATGACCTGGACGAGGAGGCCGAGAGCCTGGTCCTGGCAGACCAGTCGTTGCTGACCCGGGCCTTGTTCAACCTGCTGGAGAATGCCATCAAGTACAGCCCGGCAGGCTCGACCGTGAGTGTGCAGGTCAGCTGCGCCGAAGGCTGGCTGCGTTGTGAGGTCATCGATGAAGGCCAGGGCATTGCGGATGCGGATCTGCCCCTGCTGTTCGGCCAGTACCAGCGTTTTGCCTCGGCCAAGGGCATCGACGGCCTGGGCCTGGGCCTGTCGATGGTCAAGGCGGTGGTAGACCGGCACCAGGGGCATATCAGTTGTCACAGCGTGGTGGGCCGGGGCTCGCGCTTCTGTTTTGAATTGCCCCTGTTGGAGGAATGAAGGGCGCGAAATCATCCAGGCGAAAAAAAACCGGCAACCAGGCCGGTTTTTTGCTGCCGTAAAACTTATGCACGTTTTTCCGAATTTTATGAGCTTGAGAAATATACATATAAATCAGTGATTTATACGTTGATTTCAGACCTTGTGAGAAAAATCGTACACAGGTTATCCACAGAAGCTCATACAGCAACCTTATCCGTGGAAGTGGCCAATTGTGGCAATGAGCCCATATCTCGCTGGGCCTGCTCGTTCCAGGCGGCCACTCGGTCATTGAGCTCGGCGATGGCCCGGGGACCACTGCCTTCGGCATGCATCGGTGCGCCGATGGTCACGGTGATGGTGCCAGGGCGCTTGGCCCAGCCGGTCTTGGGCCAGAACTTGCCGGCGTTGTGCGCCACCGGCAGGACCGGCAGGTCGGCATTCACCGCCAGGGCACTGCCGCTGCGGGAGAACTTGCCCACCTGGCCGAACGGCACCCGGGTGCCCTCCGGAAAAATCAGCACCCAGACATTGTCCTTGAGCAATTCGTCGCCCTTGCTTGCCACTTGCTTGAGGGCGGCCTTGGGGTTGTCGCGGTCAATGGCGATGGGGCGCAGCATGGCCATGGCCCAGCCGAAGAACGGTACATACAGCAGCTCGCGCTTGAGCACCTGGCTCAAGGGCTCGAAGTAGGCCGAGAGAAAGAATGTCTCCCAGGTGCTCTGGTGGTTCGAGACGATCACGCAAGGCCGCTCGGGAACGTTTTCCGCGCCCTTCACTTCCACGTGGATATTCAGGAATACCTTGGTCAGCCACAGCGCGCAGCGACACCAGTAGACGTTGATAAAGCGATAGCGCGCCTTGAACGGCAGGAACGGCGCGATAAAAAAGCTCAGTGAGCACCACAGCAGCGAAGAGGTACCCAGCAGCAGGTAAAAGAAGAAGGTTCTGATGGCCTGCAGGATCGACATAGCGGCATTTACCATTGCGGGCATTGCCCGCCTGTTAAAAAGCGCTCTCCCGAACAGTCCTTGGTCAGGATGCCAGAAGGGGCCTAATTGTGGATAAGTTCAGCGGCAACGGCCGCCAGGTCGTCAAAAATCAAGGTGCCTACCGGCAGGGTTTTCCCCAGGGTCTTTTCGCCTTTCCCGGTCTTTACCAAAACTGGCTGAGAGTCGACGGCTTTTGCGGCCTCCAGGTCACCGAGACTGTCACCGACAAACCATAGACCGGCAAGGTCGGCCTGGTAATGCGCGGCGATGGTCTGCAGCATGCCCGGTTTTGGTTTGCGGCAGGCGCACCCTTCATCGGGTCCATGGGGGCAGTAGACAATCAGCCCCACCTCGCCGCCCTGCTCCGCCACCAGCTCGCGCAAGCGCGCGTGCATGGCGTCGAGGGTGGCCAGGTCGTAGTAGCCGCGAGCGATGCCGGACTGGTTGGTGGCAATCGCCACCGTCCAGCCGGCCTTGCTCAACTGCGCAATGGCTTCGATCGCGCCGGGGAGTGGAATCCACTCCTGCACCGATTTGATGTAGGCATCGGAGTCGTGATTGATCACGCCGTCACGATCGAGTATCAGCAGTTTCACAGCAGTTCCTTACCTGATCAGCTCAGTACCGAAATGTCTGCCACGCCCAGGAACAGGCCCCGCAGCCGCGCCAGCAGCGCATAGCGGTTGGCCCGTACCTTGGCGTCTTCGGCATTGACCATCACCGCCTCGAAGAAGGCGTCCACCGGCTCGCGCAGGGCGGCCAGGCGGGCCAGGGTCTCGCTGTACTGACGAGCGGCGGCCATGGGCTGTACAGCCTGGTCCGCCTGCTGGATCGCCGAGTACAGGGAGAACTCGTTGGCGTTGTCGAAGTACTTGGCTTCGACGGTGGTCGGCACATTGCCTTCGATCTTGCTCAGCAGGTTCGACACGCGCTTGTTGACCGCGGCCAGGGCGGCGGCTTCAGGCAGCTTGCGGAACGCCTGCACGGCTTGCACGCGCTGGTCGAAGTCCAGGGCCGAGCCCGGCTTCAGGGCACGTACCGACAGGTAGGTGGCTACGTCCACGCCTTCGTCTTCGTAACGGGCACGCAGGCGGTCGAAGATGAACTCCAGCACCTGGTCGGCCAGGCCGGCGGCCTTGACCTTGCTGCCGAAGGCGCTGACGGCGAAGGCCACGGCGTCGTTCAGGTCGAGGTCGAACTTCTTCTCGATGAGGATCCGCAGCACGCCCAGGGCCGCGCGGCGCAGGGCGTAGGGGTCCTTGCTGCCGGTGGGCAGCATGCCGATGCCGAAGATGCCGACCAGGGTGTCGAGCTTGTCGGCAATCGCCACGGCGGCACCGGTTACGGTGCTTGGCAGCTCGGCACCGGCGCCACGAGGCATGTACTGCTCGTTGAGGGCCAGGGCCACATCTTCCGGCTCGCCGTCATTGAGGGCGTAGTAGTAGCCGGCGATGCCTTGCATCTCCGGGAACTCGCCGACCATTTCGGTGGCCAGGTCGCACTTGGACAGGAGGCCGGCACGGGCTGCGCGCTGGGCGTCGCCGCCGATGCGCGGGGCAATGAAGGCGGCCAGCTTGGAGATCCGCTCGGCCTTGTCGTAGACGCTGCCGAGTTTTTCCTGAAAGACCACGTTCTGCAGGCGCTGGTTGAAGTCTTCGAGCTTCTGCTTCTTGTCCTGCTTGAAGAAGAACTCGGCGTCGGTCAGGCGTGGGCGCACGACTTTCTCGTTGCCCTCGATGATCTGGCGCGGGTCCTTGCTCTCGATGTTGGCCACGGTGATGAAGCGCGGCAGCAGCTTGCCGTCCACGTCCAGCAGGCAGAAGTACTTCTGGTTGTCCTGCATGGTGGTGATCAGGGCTTCCTGGGGCACGTCGAGGAAGCGCTCTTCGAACGAGCACACCAGCGGCACTGGCCATTCCACCAGGGCGGTGACTTCGTCCAGCAGGTCGGCCGGGACGATGGCAGTGCCTTCCTGCAGGGTCGCCAGCTCGGCGGTGCGCTTGCTGATCAGCTCGCGACGCTCGTTGGCGTCGGCCAGCACGTAGGCGGCACGCAGGTCGGCCAGGTAGTTGGCCGGCGCGGTGATGCGCACGCTTTGCGGGTGGTGGAAGCGGTGGCCACGGGAGTCGCGGCCGGCTTTCTGGGCGAGAATGGTGCAGTCGATGACGTCGTCACCCAGCAGCATCACCAGCCATTGGGTCGGGCGCACGAACTCTTCCTTGCGCGCGGCCCAGCGCATGCGCTTGGGAATCGGCAGGTCGTTGAGCGAATCCTCGACGATGGTTGGCAACAGGCTGGCGGTGGGCTTGCCCTTGATGCTCTGGCTGTAGCGCAGTTTCGGACCGCTCTGGTCGATCTCGCTGAGGTCGACGCCGCACTTCTTGGCAAAGCCCAGGGCGGCCTGGGTCGGGTTGCCTTCAGCGTCGAAGGCCGCCTGGCGTGGCGGGCCGTCGAGGTTGATGCTGCGATCGGGCTGCTGGGTGTCCAGCTGGCTGATCAGCACCGCCAGGCGCCGTGGCGCGGCGTACACGTGCTTGGCCTGAAAGCTCAGGCCAGCGCTCTGCAGGCCTTTCTCAATGCCGGCCAGAAAGGCCTCGGCCAGGGTGTTCAGGGCTTTGGGTGGCAGTTCTTCAGTGCCCAGTTCAACCAGAAAATCTTGCGCACTCATTGTGCCGCCTCCAACTTAGCCAACACTTCATCACGCAGGTCCGGGGTTGCCATCGGGAAGCCCAGCTTGGCGCGAGCCATCAGGTAGGCCTGGGCGACGGAACGCGCCAGGGTGCGCACACGCAGGATGTACTGCTGGCGTGCAGTCACCGAGATCGCCCGGCGTGCATCCAGCAGGTTGAAGGTGTGCGAGGCCTTGAGGACCATTTCATAGCTCGGCAGCGGCAGCGGCTGATCCAGTTCGATCAGGCGCTTGGCTTCGCTTTCGTAGAAGTCGAACAGTTCGAACAGCTTCTCGACGTTGGCGTGTTCGAAGTTGTAGGTCGACTGCTCCACTTCGTTCTGGTGGAACACATCGCCATAGGTGACCTTGCCGAACGGGCCGTCGGCCCAGACCAGGTCGTACACCGAATCCACGCCTTGCAGGTACATGGCCAGGCGTTCCAGGCCGTAGGTGATCTCGCCGGTCACCGGGTAGCACTCGATGCCGCCAGCCTGCTGGAAGTAGGTGAACTGGGTCACTTCCATGCCGTTGAGCCAGACTTCCCAGCCCAGGCCCCAGGCGCCCAGGGTCGGCGATTCCCAGTTGTCTTCGACGAAGCGGATATCGTGCACCAGCGGGTCCAGGCCCACGTGCTTGAGCGAGCCCAGGTACAGCTCCTGGAAGTTTTCCGGGTTGGGCTTCAAGACCACCTGGAACTGGTAGTAGTGCTGCAGGCGGTTGGGGTTTTCGCCGTAGCGGCCGTCAGTCGGGCGACGACTGGGCTGCACATAAGCGGCGTTCCAGGTTTCCGGGCCGATGGCCCGCAGGAAAGTGGCGGTGTGGAAAGTGCCGGCGCCTACTTCCATATCGTAGGGCTGAAGTACCACACAACCTTGCTCGGCCCAGTACTGCTGGAGGGCGAGGATCAAGTCTTGGAAGGTACGCACGGCTGGCGTAGGCTGGCTCACGAAATTCACCTGTTACTTGGGCTGCGATTTAAGGAGCGGGAGTATACCCGATTCAGTCCTGCGCACGCCCCCTGGAGCCTTATGCCACGCTGCTTTTGGTGTTCCGACGATCCGCTGTACATGGCTTATCACGATCAGGAGTGGGGCGTGCCGCTACGCGATGCGCAGCGCTTGTTCGAGTTGTTATTGCTCGAAGGGTTCCAGGCCGGGCTGTCATGGATCACCGTATTGAAGAAACGCGAGCGCTATCGCCAGGTGCTGTTCGGCTTCGACGTGCAGCGCGTGGCGCAGATGAGCGACGCCGAGATCGAGGACCTGATGCAGGACCCGGGCATCATCCGCAACCGCCTCAAGCTCAATGCCGCTCGGCGCAACGCCCAGGCCTGGCTGGAGCTGGACGACCCGGTGGGGTTGCTCTGGTCCTTCGTCGGCGGTGTACCGAAGATCAATCATTTCCAGGACCGCAGCGAAGTACCGGCGGTGACCCCGGAGGCCGAAGCCATGAGCCGTGGCCTGCGCAAGGCCGGCTTCACCTTTGTTGGCCCGACCATCTGTTATGCCCAGATGCAAGCCTCGGGCATGGTCATGGATCACACCCGCGACTGTGATCGCTACGCCGTCCTGGGCCAACAGGCCGGGTGAACGCCGTGGCCCAGGTCGCTTCGTGGGCAGCAGGCCATTGCGGGACAGGCACAGGCAGGGCCTGCCTTCACTCGCGAGGTTTTCACACAGCCGGTTGCGGCCGGTTAGAATAGCCGGCTCGCGACTAGGTCATGATCAACCGATCAGGAGTCATTTGTGGATAAGTTCAAAGGCGCCCTGCTGGTGGGCGCTCTGCGGTTGTTTGCCCTGCTGCCCTGGCGCGCGGTGCAGGCGGTTGGCACGGCCATTGGCTGGATCATGTGGAAGACCCCCAACCGCTCCCGCGATGTGGTGCGCATCAACCTGGCCAAGTGTTTTCCACAGATGGACCCTGCCGAGCGCGAGCGCCTGGTGGGCCAGAGCCTGAAGGACATCGGCAAGTCCCTGACCGAAAGCGCCTGCGCCTGGATCTGGCCCGCCGAGCGTTCCATCGCCCTGGTGCGTGAAGTCGAGGGCCTGGACGTGCTCAAGGAGGCCCTGGCCTCGGGCAAGGGCGTGGTCGGCATCACCAGTCACCTGGGCAACTGGGAAGTGCTCAACCACTTCTACTGCAGCCAGTGCAAACCGATCATCTTCTACCGTCCGCCCAAGCTCAAGGCGGTGGACGAGCTGCTGCGCAAGCAGCGGGTACAGCTGGGCAATCGCGTGGCGGCCTCGACCAAGGAAGGCATCCTCAGCGTCATCAAGGAAGTGCGCAAAGGCGGAGCCGTGGGGATTCCCGCCGACCCGGAGCCGGCCGAATCCGCCGGCATCTTCGTGCCCTTCTTCGCCACCCAGGCCCTGACCAGCAAGTTCGTGCCGAACATGCTGGCCGGCGGCAAGGCGGTCGGGGTGTTCCTCCATGCCCTGCGCCTGCCCGATGGTTCGGGCTACAAGGTGATCCTCGAAGCGGCCCCGCAAGACATGTACAGCACCGATACCGAGACCTCCTGCGCGGCCATGAGCAAAGTGGTCGAGCGCTATGTGGGGGCGTATCCGAGCCAGTACATGTGGAGCATGAAGCGTTTCAAGAAGCGCCCGCCGGGTGAGGAACGCTGGTACTGACAGGGTAGGCACGATCTGTGGATAACCCCATGCCGGGTGTTATCCACAGCCCATTGCACAAGGGCGCAGCAGATGTCCGATCACCGCAAGTCGTTCCGTATCAAGATTCAGCACGAGAGCATCGGCGAATGCCTGGGGCAGACGCGCAACCTGTCTGCCAGCGGCGTCTACGTGCAAAGCCCGGCCCTGGCGAAGTTGCCCAAGGGCGCAGTGGTGTACGGCCAGGTGCAAGGCCTGCCGGTGAGTGCACCGCGGGTGCGCATGGAAGTGGTGCAGGTGGATGCCGAAGGGATCGCCCTGCGCTACCTGTGACACACCATGAGCGCGCCGCCCAGGCCGCAAAAATCTAGAGGAATGTCGAGACGCTGAAGGGCTGCGCCAGTCACGGTCTGGATCTGTGCCAATGGGAGCGGGTCGAGGCAGGGCTCAGGCCTGGGACTGGCGTTCGAGCTTCTTGATGAACACGGTCATTTCCTTTTCCGCCTGCTTGTCGCCATGGCCACGGGCCGCTTCCAGGCCCTGCTCCCAGGCCTGGCGCGCTGCCGGCAGGTCGCCCTGCCCCTGGCAGGCCTTGCCCAGCAGCTTCCACGCCGCGGAATACTTGGGGTCGAAGGCCACGCAGCGTTGCAGGTGTTCGGCGGCCTTGGCGAAATCGCCCTGATCCAGGTAACCCTTGCCCAGGCCAAAGCGCAGCAGGGCGTTATCCACACCTTTGGCGAGCATTTTCTCCAGGGATTCAAGCATCAGCGACTCCTCATCGTTGGCTGGCGCAACTGTGTAGCAGCCGGCTTGCCGGCGAAGGCGATCTCCGGGACCCCTTCGCCGGCAAGCCGGCTCCTAGGGTGTTAGAAGAAGCTCAGGCCGACGTGGAACAGTTTCTCCACGTCGCGGATGTGTTTTTTATCCACAAGGAACAGGATCACGTGGTCGCCGGCTTCGATCACCGTGTCGTCGTGGGCGATCAGCACTTCTTCATCGCGGATGATCGCGCCGATGGTGGTGCCCGGCGGCAGGCCGATGTTCTCGATGGCCCGGCCAATCACCTTGCTCGACTTGGCGTCGCCATGGGCGATGGCCTCGATGGCCTCCGCCGCGCCCCGGCGCAGGGAGTGCACGCTGACGATGTCACCGCGGCGCACGTGGGCCAACAGGGTGCCGATGGTGGCCAGCTGCGGGCTGATGGCGATGTCGATATCGCCACCCTGGATCAGGTCGACGTAGGCCGGGTTGTTGATGATGGTCATGACCTTCTTCGCCCCCAGGCGCTTGGCCAGCAGCGAGGACATGATGTTGGCCTCGTCGTCGTTGGTCAGGGCCAGGAAGATATCGGCATCGGCGATGTTCTCTTCCAGCAGCAGGTCGCGATCCGAAGCGCTGCCCTGCAGCACCACGGTGCTGTCCAGGGTGTCGGACAGGTAGCGGCAGCGAGCCGGGTTCATCTCGATGATCTTCACCTGGTAGCGGCTTTCGATGGCCTCGGCCAGGCGCTCGCCGATCTGCCCGCCACCGGCGATGACGATGCGCTTGTAGGATTCCTCCAGGCGGCGCATCTCGCTCATCACCGCGCGGATGTGGGCCTTGGCGGCGATGAAGAACACCTCGTCGTCGGCCTCGATCACCGTATCGCCCTTGGGCATGATCGGCCGGTCGCGACGGAAGATCGCCGCCACCCGGGTGTCGACGTTGGGCATGTGCTCGCGCAGCTGGCGCAGTTGCTGGCCCACCAGCGGGCCACCGTAGTAGGCCTTGACCGCCACCAGTTGCGCCTTGCCCTCGGCGAAGTCGATCACCTGCAGGGCGCCGGGGTGCTCGATCAGGCGCTTGATGTAGTTGGTCACCACCTGCTCGGGGCTGATCAGCACGTCCACCGGGATTGCATCGTTGTCGAACAGCCCGGCGCGGGTCAGGTAGGCGGCCTCGCGCACCCGGGCGATCTTGGTCGGGGTGTGGAACAGGGTGTGGGCCACCTGGCAGGCGACCATGTTGGTCTCGTCGCTGTTGGTCACTGCCACCAGCATGTCGGCATCGTCGGCACCGGCCTGGCGCAGCACCGTGGGAAAGGACGCCCGGCCCTGGACGGTACGGATGTCCAGGCGGTCGCCAAGGTCGCGCAGGCGTTCGCCATCGGTGTCGACCACGGTGATGTCGTTGGCTTCGCTGGCCAGGTGTTCCGCCAGCGTGCCACCCACTTGGCCGGCACCGAGGATGATGATCTTCATCCAGTCACTCCCTTAAAACCGTTTAGCCGCGAGCTGCGGCAATCTTGATCAGCTTGGCGTAGTAGAAACCGTCATGACCACCCTCTTGCGCCAGCAACTGGCGCCCGTGAGGCTGCTTGAGACCGGCCGCAGGCTGCCCCAGTTGGCCGCCGATGTCCAACTCCCGGGCGCCCGGGGTGCGGGCCAGGAACGCCTCGATCACCTCGGTGTTCTCGGTCGGCAGGGTCGAGCAGGTGGCGTAGAGCAGGATGCCGCCGACTTCCAGGGCCTGCCACATGGCATCCAGCAACTCGCCTTGCAACTGCGCCAGGGCGAGGATGTCTTCCGGCTGGCGAGTCAGCTTGATGTCCGGGTGGCGACGGATCACCCCGGTGGCCGAGCAGGGGGCGTCCAGCAGGATCCGCTGGAACGGCTTGCCGTCCCACCAGGCCTGGGTATCGCGGCCATCGGCGGCGATCAGTTGCGCGTCGAGCCCCAGGCGATCGAGGTTCTCCCGCACTCGCACCAGGCGCTTGGCTTCCAGGTCCACCGCGACCACGCCGGCCAGGGCCGGCTCGACTTCGAGGATGTGGCAGGTCTTGCCCCCCGGTGCGCAGCAGGCATCCAGTACCCGTTGCCCCGGTGCCAGTTCCAGCAGGTCGGCGGCCAGTTGTGCGGCTTCGTCCTGCACGCTCACCCAGCCTTCGGCAAAGCCCGGCAGGCTGCGCACGTCACCGGCCTCGTCGAGGACAATGCCGTCCTGGCTGTAGACGCAAGGCCCGGCTGCCACGCCGGCCTGCGCCAGGAGCTTCAGGTAGGCGTCACGGGAATGATGGCGACGGTTGACCCGCAGAATCATCGGCGGGTGGGCGTTGTTGGCCGCGCAGATGGCTTCCCACTGCTCGGGCCAGAAAGCCTTGAGAGATTTTTGCAACCAGCGCGGGTGGGCGGTACGCACCACCGGGTCGTGCTCCAGCTCGGCCAGCAGGGCCTCGCTCTCGCGCTGGGCGCGGCGCAGCACAGCGTTGAGCAGGGCCTTGGCCCAGGGCTTTTTCAGCTTGTCGGCGCAACCCACGGTTTCGCCGATGGCGGCGTGCGCCGGAACCCGGGTGTAGAGCAATTGGTAGAGGCCCACCAGCAGCAATGCCTCGACATCGGCGTCGGCGGCCTTGAAGGGCTTTTGCAGCAGCTTGGCGGCCAGGGCCGACAGCCGTGGCTGCCAACGGGCGGTACCGAACGCCAGGTCCTGGGTGAAGCCGCGGTCACGCAGCTCGACCTTGTCCAGCTGGGTCGGCAACGAACTGTTGAGCGAGGCCTTGCCGTTGAGCACGGCGGCCAGTGCCTTGGCGGCGGCCAGGCGCGGGTTCATTGGGCGTCCACCGCTTGGCCGAGAACGGTGCCGAGGGCGAATTTCTCGCGGCGGCTGTTGAACAGGTCGCTGAAGTTCAGCGCCTTGCCGCCGGGCAGTTGCAGGCGAGTCAGGCACAGCGCCTGTTCAGCGCAGGCGACGATCAGGCCGTCCTTGCTGGCGCCGAGGATCTGCCCCGGGGTGCCCTGGCCCTCGGCCAGGGTCGCGGCCAGCACTTTCAGGGCTTCGCCGTTGAGCGTGCTGTGGCAGATCGGCCAGGGATTGAAGGCCCGGATCAGGCGCTCCAGCTCTACCGCCGGGCGGTTCCAGTCAATGCGCGCCTCGTCCTTGTTCAGCTTGTGGGCGTAGGTGGCCAGGCTGTCGTCCTGGACTTCTCCTTCCAGGGTGCCGGCGGCCAGGCCCTGGATGGCTTGCAGCACGGCTGGCGGGCCCAGTTCGGCGAGACGGTCGTGCAGGCTGCCGCCGGTGTCCGTGGCGCTGATCGGGGTGCTGGCCTTGAGCAGCATCGGCCCGGTGTCCAGGCCGGCCTCCATGCGCATCACGGTCACCCCGCTCATCGCATCACCGGCCTCCACGGCGCGCTGGATCGGCGCCGCGCCGCGCCAGCGTGGCAGCAGCGATGCGTGGCTGTTGATGCAGCCCAGGCGCGGGATATCCAGCACCACCTGCGGCAGGATCAGGCCGTAGGCCACCACCACCATCAGGTCCGGCTTGAGCGCCGCCAGTTCGGCCTGGGCCTCGGCGTTGCGCAGGGTGGGCGGCTGCAGCACTGGAATGTGGTGCTCCAGTGCCAGTTGCTTGACCGGGCTGGGCATCAGTTTTTGCCCACGACCGGCCGGGCGATCCGGTTGGGTGTAGACCGCGACGATCTCATAAGGGCTGTCGAGCAGGGCCTTGAGGTGTTCGGCGGCAAACTCGGGAGTGCCGGCAAAGACGATGCGCAGTGGCTCAGTCATGGGAGTTCTCGGTAGTAAACATGCGGAAAAGAAAAAGGCTTGCTGTTGCAAGCCTTTGGAAGAGGAGCATCAAGCGTTCTGGCGATGCTGCTTTTCCAGTTTCTTCTTGATCCGGTCACGTTTGAGGGTGGACAGGTAGTCAACGAACAATTTGCCGTTGAGGTGGTCGCATTCGTGCTGGATACACACCGCGAGCAGGCCCTCGGCGATCAGTTCATAAGGCTGGCCATCGCGGTCCAGGGCCTTGACCTTGACCCGCTGCGGACGGTCGACGTTCTCATAGAAACCCGGTACCGAGAGGCAGCCCTCCTGATACTGGTCCATCTCGTCGGTCAGGGGTTCGAACTCGGGGTTGATGAACACCCGCGGCTCGCTGCGGTCTTCGGACAGGTCCATGACCACGACGCGTTTGTGCACGTTGACCTGGGTCGCCGCCAGGCCAATGCCTGGGGCCTCATACATTGTTTCAAACATGTCGTCGACCAACTGACGCACTTCGTCGTCCACTACGGCCACTGGTTTGGCGATAGTGCGCAGGCGCGAATCGGGGAATTCGAGGATGTTTAAAATGGCCATAAGCGTAATTGCTACACGTGTGAAGTAAGGGCGGAGTCGGCGTCCTGGCAGGTCCTGGACCTGGGCCGCCGATGCAAAACGTGCTCTGGGAAGGAGCGAGCCGCGCAGGCTCTGGCGTTTTACGCGAACGCACATAATAAAGGGATTCAGCCCATGATGAAATCACTGTTCGCCTTGCTGCTGTTGGGCTGGAGCAGCATCGGCCAGGCCCAGGTGCAGCTCAGGGACGGGTATCCGGCGGATTATCGGGTGGTGGCGGGCGATACCCTGTGGAGCATCGCCAGCCTTTATCTGCAGCAGCCCTGGCAGTGGCGCGAGCTCTGGCCCGCGGATTCCGTGGGTGGGGCGCCGAGCCGGATCTTCCCCGGCGACCGCCTGCAACTGGTGCATCCCGATGGCCAGCCGCAGTTGCAGCTTGAACGGTCGGCCACGCTGCCCACCGTCAAGCTCTCGCCCCAGGTGCGGCGCCTGCCGCCAGCAGCGATACCGAGCATCCCCCTGCAGGCCATCAGCAGTTTTGTCCTGCATAACCGCATCGTCGATCAGCCGGAGGCCTTCGAGCAGGCGCCCTATATCGTCGCCGGCGATGGCGAGCGAGTGCTCGGCGGCCTGGGCGACCGACTCTTCGCCCGTGGCCGGCTCGACCCGGGGCAGCCGGTCTATGGCGTGTTTCGCGAGGGCAAGCGTTATCGCGATCCGTTGAGCCAGGAGCTGCTCGGTATCAACGCCGATGCCATCGGCACCGCCCAGGTGCAGGCGATCAACGGCGACCTGGCCACCCTGACGCTGCAGCGCACCACCCAGGAAGTGCGCCTGGGCGATCGGTTGCTGGAGATGGGGGCCCAGGACCTGGCCCCTCGCTTCAGCCCCAGTGCGCCGCCACGCCCTGTGGATGGCGTGATCATCGATGTGCCCCGCGGCGTTACCCAGATCGGTGCCCTGGATGTGGTCACCCTGAACCGGGGCCGGCGTGACGGGCTGGTGGAGGGCAACGTACTGGCGGTGATCAAGACCGGTGAAACCGTGCGCGACCGGCTGACCGGCGAGCCGCTGAAGATTCCCGACGAGGCCGCCGGCTGGCTGATGGTGTTCCAGAGCTACGACAAGCTCAGCTATGGCCTGGTGCTCAAGGCTTCGCGTTCCCTGGCGCTGCAGGACAAGGTGCAGAGTCCCTGAAAAGGCCTTTCCTCAACAACTTACCAACAGACTTATCCACAGCTTGTTCCGGTTCCGACCGGGTTGAAAACGATCAAGGATGATCCATGTCGAGCTCGATTGCTGGCACCCTTTCCCCCGCGGAACTGGAAGCCCGCCTGCGTTTGCATTGTCTGCCCGGCCTGGGACCGATGCATTTTCAGCGCTTGCTCCAGGCCTTCGGTTCGGCCTCCAGGGCCATCAGTGCGCCGACCGCTGCCTGGCATTCCCTGGGCATCCCGCTGGCGTCTGCCGAGGCCCGGCGCAGTGCGCTGGTGCGCGAGGGTGCCCGCCATGCATTGGCCTGGATGGATAGCCAGGCCCAGCATTTGCTGATGTGGGACCAGCCTGGGTACCCGGCCTTGCTCGCACAGTTGGAGGATGCACCACCGCTGCTGTTCGTTGCCGGCGACCCTTCGATTCTCGAGTTGCCGCAGCTGGCGATGGTGGGTAGCCGTCGTGCTTCGCGACCGGGGCTGGACACTGCCGCGGCTTTTTCTCGGAGCCTGGCGGGTGCCGGGTTCGTCATCACCAGCGGCCTCGCACTGGGCATCGACGGTGCCGCGCATCAGGCGGCCCTGGACGTGGGCGGGCGTACCGTGGGGGTGCTCGGCACCGGCCTGGAAAATTTTTATCCACAGCGGCATCGAAACCTGGCCAGGGCGATGATCGACCAGGGCAGCGCGGTGATTTCCGAGTTCCCGCTGGACACCGGTCCGCGCCCGGAACACTTCCCCAGGCGCAACCGGATCATCAGCGGCCTGGCCGTGGGGGTACTGGTGGTGGAAGCCAGCGTGGCCAGCGGTTCGCTGATCACCGCGCGCCTGGCGGCGGAGCAGGGCCGCGAGGTGTATGCCATTCCCGGCTCGATCCACCACCCCGGCGCCCGTGGTTGTCATCAGTTGATCCGCGATGGCGCGGTGCTGGTGGAAAGTGTCCAGCACATCCTCGAGACCCTGCAGGGCTGGCAATACCAGGGGCCACCCGCCTTTTCCCAGTCCCGGGGCGGGGATCATCCCCTGCTGGCCCTGCTGCAGGCCGCGCCCCACAGCAGTGAAGCCCTGGCCAGGGCCTGCGGCTGGCCACTGCCGCGGGTACTGGCGGCCCTCACCGAGCTGGAGATCGAGGGGCGCGCAGTCAATGAAAACGGCCGCTGGTTGGCACGCCTGAGCTAGGTTTTATAAGCAGGATCGGTAAACTGCGCACAGCTTTTATCTGGAGAGTCGGTAATGGTCAGCAGTTGGCGTGTGCAACAAGCCGCACGAGAGATTCGCGCAGGGGCGGTGATTGCCTATCCAACCGAAGCGGTCTGGGGCCTGGGGTGTGATCCGTGGAATGAAGAAGCGGTGGATCGCCTGCTGGCGATCAAGTCGCGTTCGGTGGACAAGGGGCTGATCCTGATCGCCGACAATATCCGTCAGTTCGACTTCCTCTTCGAGGATTTCCCGGACAGCTGGATCGAGCGCATGTCCAGTACCTGGCCGGGGCCCAATACCTGGCTGGTACCCCATCAGGATCTGTTGCCCGAATGGGTGACCGGGGTCCATGACACCGTGGCGCTGCGGGTCAGCGATCACCCGCAGGTGCGTGAGCTGTGCGCCTTGGTTGGTCCGTTGATCTCCACCTCGGCCAATCCCCAGGGGCGGCCGGCGGCCCGGACCCGGATTCGCATCGAGCAGTATTTCCGCGGGCAACTGGACATGGTGCTGGGCGGCAGCCTCGGGGGCCGCAAGAACCCGAGCCTGATCCGCGACCTGGCCACTGGCAAAGTGGTGCGCCCTTCCTGAGTCCTGCGTGGCCCAGCCCCTGGCGCGGCGAGGGTGCTTGCGCCCGCTGGGGCGACTTGTGCGCCGGAGCGCAGTCGCCCCACTCCGGCCATCGCGGTGTCTCAGCCCTACTCCAAGGGCCGGAACAGGGAGCGCCGTGCCCGTCAGCGCGGGCCGGCTCCCCTGCCTATGCCAGTCTCAACCAGCCGGATTCGGTTTCAGGGCAAGAGCAGCGTCGAGCCGGTGGTGCGCCGCGCCGACAGTTCGGTATGGGCCTTGGCCGCGTCCGCCAGGGCAAAGCGCTGGCCAATCTCGATCTTCAGCTTGCCGCTGGCAATCATGGCGAACAGGTCGTCGGCCATGAGCTGCAGGTTCTCGGCGTTGTTGGCATAGCTGGCCAGGGTCGGCCGGGTCACGTACAGCGAACCCTTGGCCGAGAGAATCCCCAGGTTGACCCCGTCCACCGCGCCCGAGGCGTTGCCGAAGCTGACCATCAGCCCGCGGGGCTGCAGGCAGTCCAGGGAGGTCAGCCAGGTGTCCTTGCCGACGCCGTCGTAGACCACCGGGCACTTCTTGCCATCGGTCAGCTCCAGCACGCGCTGGGCCACGTTCTCATGGCTGTAGTCGATGGTTTCCCACGCGCCGAGGGCCTTGGCGATGGCGGCCTTTTCCGCTGAGCTGACGGTACCGATCAGCTTCACCCCAAGGGCCTTGGCCCATTGGCAGGCCAGGGAACCGACGCCCCCTGCGGCGGCGTGGAACACTATGGTTTCGCCCCCCTTGAGCTCGTAGGTCTGACGCAGCAGGTACTGCACTGTCAGGCCCTTGAGCATGGCCCCGGCGGCCTGTTCGAAGCTGATGCTGTCCGGCAGGTGCACCAGGTTGGCTTCCGGCAATACATGCACATCGCTGTAGGCGCCCAGCGGGCCACTGCCGTAAGCCACGCGGTCGCCCACCTTGAAGCGGGTCACCGCGCTGCCTACCGCCTCCACCACCCCGGCTCCTTCGGCGCCCAGGCCGGACGGCAGTGCCGGTGGGGCATACAGGCCACTGCGGAAATAGGTGTCGATGAAGTTCAGGCCAATGGCCTTGTTGCTGACGCGAACCTGCTGTGGGCCCGGCTCGGCTGGCTGGTAGTCGACATACTCGAGTACTTCGGGGCCGCCGTGGGCGCGGAACTGGATACGTTTGGCCATCTCACTCTTTCCTCGGTGGTGGGGTGAAAGTGCTCTATCGGACTCCTGTGCTTGACCTTCGTCAACTGCGGCGGGCCCCGACGCAGTGTTATGCTACGCGCCCATTTGCGCCGCCCCCCGCTCCATTGCTGGCGCCGCGTAGCTTTGCCCGATTCAAGGTGATGCCATGACTACCCGCACCGAGGCCGTAAAAGCCTACCTGCTCGACCTGCAAGACCGCATTTGCGCTGCCCTGGAAACCGAAGACGGCGGCGCACGCTTCATCGAGGATGCCTGGACCCGCCCCGCCGGTGGCGGCGGACGCACCCGGGTGATCGGCGATGGCGCGGTGATCGAAAAGGGCGGGGTCAACTTTTCCCATGTGTTTGGTGCCGGCCTGCCGCCTTCCGCCAGCGCCCATCGTCCGGAACTCGCCGGTCGGGGCTTCGAAGCCCTGGGCGTGTCCCTGGTGATCCACCCGCACAACCCTCATGTTCCGACGTCCCATGCCAATGTGCGTTTCTTCATTGCCGAGAAGCAAGGTGAGGAGCCGGTCTGGTGGTTCGGTGGCGGTTTCGACCTGACCCCCTACTACGCCAACGAGGAAGACTGCGTGCATTGGCACCGAGTCGCCGAGCGCGCCTGTGCACCCTTCGGTGCCGACGTCTACCCGCGCTACAAGGCCTGGTGCGACAGCTACTTCCACATCAAGCACCGCAACGAGCCGCGGGGCATTGGCGGCCTGTTCTTCGACGACCTGAACGAGTGGGACTTCGACACCAGCTTCGCCTTCATGCGCGCCATCGGCGACGCCTACATCGAGGCCTACCTGCCCATCGTCCAGCGCCGCAAGGCTGTCGCCTACACCGAGCAGCAGCGCCAATTCCAGGAATTCCGCCGGGGCCGCTACGTCGAGTTCAACCTGGTCTACGATCGCGGCACCCTGTTCGGCCTGCAATCGGGTGGCCGTACCGAGTCGATCCTCATGTCGCTGCCGCCGCAAGTGCGCTGGGGCTATGACTGGAAGGCCGAGCCGGGCAGCGAAGAGGCGCGCCTGACCGAGTACTTCCTGCAGGATCGCGACTGGCTGGCAGGCGGCAACTGATGGGCGTACCTGCCGCTTGAGGCAGGCATTGAACGAAGGGTGAGAGATGGACCAGTACGTTGTCTTTGGTAATCCGATCGGCCACAGCAAGTCGCCGCTGATCCATCGGCTGTTCGCCCAGCAAACGGCCCAGCAGATGGAATACAACACCCTGCTGGCGCCCCTGGACGATTTTGCCGGCACTGCCCGCCGCTTCTTCGCCCAGGGGCGCGGGGCCAATGTCACGGTGCCGTTCAAGGAAGACGCCTATCGCCTGTGTGACTGCCTGACCGAGCGCGCGCAGCGGGCCGGCGCGGTGAACACCCTGAGCAAGCAGGCCGATGGTCGCCTGCTGGGAGACAACACCGATGGCGCCGGGCTGGTGCGCGACCTGACGGTGAATGCCGGGGTCAGCCTCAAGGGCAAGCGGATCCTTTTGCTGGGCGCTGGCGGCGCGGTGCGGGGAGCCCTGGAGCCTGTGTTGGCCGAGCAGCCGGCGTCGGTGGTCATTGCCAATCGCACCGTGGAAAAAGCCGAGTTGCTGGCTGAGCTGTTCGCCGACCTGGGGCCGGTGGCGGCCAGTGGCTTCGACTGGTTGCAGGAGTCGGTGGATCTGATCATCAACGCCACGTCCGCCAGCCTGTCGGGGGAGTTGCCGCCGATTGCCGGCAGCCTGATCGAACCGGGCAAGACCGTGTGCTACGACATGATGTACGGCAAGGAGCCGACGCCGTTCTGCCGCTGGGCCAGCGAACAGGGCGCGCTGCTGGTTATGGATGGCCTGGGCATGCTTGCCGAGCAGGCTGCCGAAGCCTTCTACCTGTGGCGCGGGGTGCGCCCTGACAGCGCGCCGGTGCTGGCTGAACTGCGTCGCCAACTGGCCCTGTAACCCGCCGCAGGAACTGGCTTGCCAGCGAAGGCGGGGTCAAGGCTGGGCCAGGCTCAAGGGCCTCTTCGCCGGCAAGCCGGCTCCTACGTCGGGTGTGGGCAAGGCGCCTGCGGGTTCAGTCTTCGAAGTGGATCGGGCAGCGTTCCGCGCCTTCGAGCTTGATCAACTCTTCTTTCACCGCCTGCCGTGCCCGGCGCAGGATCAGGCTGCGCTCCTGGCGCCTGAGGCGGCGTGCTTCCTGGTGCAGCATTTCCACCCCTGAATAATCGATGAAGTTGATCTGCCGCGCGTCGATCACCAGTTTCGGTGCGTGGCAGCGCTGCATGCGTACCTGCAGGTAATGGCTGGCGCCGAAGAAGATCGAGCCGCCGACCCGCAGAATGTCTTCATCGCCCTCGCGGGACTGCTGCACCCGAGGCTGCGAAGTGCGCTTGAGGTAGAAGAACAGCGACGCCAGGACCCCGGCGTAGATCGCCGTCTGCAACTCCAGCAGCAGGGTGGCGAGGCAGGTCAGACTCATCACCACGAACTCGGCGCGGCTGACCCGGAACAAGGCGCGGATACCCCGGTGATCCACCAGGCCCCAGCAGATCAGCAGGATGCTGCCGGCCATGGCGGGAATAGGAATATGGGCGATCAGCCCCGCGCCGCCCACGGCGAACAGGGCCACCCACAGCGCCGAGAACACCCCGGCCAGGGGCGAACGGGCACCGGCTTCGTAGCTCAGCCCGGAGCGGGTGAAGGAGCCGGAAGACAGGTAGCCGGAGAACAAGGCACCGACGATGTTCGACAGGCCCTGGGCGCGGATTTCTTGGTTGGCGTCCAGCAGTTGTTCCGAGCGTGCCGACAGCGAGCGGGCAATCGACAGGCTGGTCACCAGCCCCAGCATGCCCACCGCCACGGCGCTGGGCAGCAGGCGCAGGATCAGCTCCAGGTCCAGCGGTACCGGGCTCCAGGGTGGCAGCCGGCCAACGAAGGCGCTGACCCGTTGCACATGGCCGAACACCCCCGGCAGCAGCCACACCACCAAGGCGCTGAGCACCAGGCTCAGCAGCAGGCTCGGCCAGCGTGGTGCCAGCAACTTCAGGGCAATGCCCATCGCCAGGGTGCCCAGCCCGAGCAACAGTGAAGGCCGGTCCACGCCATCCAGATGCTCCAGCAACTGGGTCAGGCTATTGAGGGCGGTGGCCTGGTTCGGCAGGTCCAGGCCCATCAGGTTGGGCAGTTGGCCAAGGGCGATCACCGCTGCCGCGCCCAGGGTGAAGCCCAGCACCACGGAATGGGAGACGAAGTTCACCAGGGCGCCGAAGCGCAGCATGCCCAGCAGCCACTGGAAGATCCCGGCCAGCAGGGTCAGCAGCAGGATCAGGGTGATGTAGTCCTCCGAGGCTGGCACCGCCAGGGGGCTGATGCTGGCATAGAGCACGATGGAAATGGCCGCCGTGGGGCCGCAGATCAGGTGCCAGGACGAGCCCCACAGGCAGGCGATCAGCACCGGGACTATGGCCGCGTACAGCCCGTACTCCGGAGGCAGGCCGGCAATCAGGGCGTAGGCGATGGATTGCGGCAGGGCGAGGATCGCGCCGCTCAGGCCCACCAGCAGATCGCCGCCGATGCTGGCGCGGGTCTGGCGTGGCAGCCAGCTCAGGAAGGGCAGGAGTGAATGGCGGTTGGGCCAGGCCATGGTGCCTCGCGGTTTGGTTCAGTCAAAGGTGCGTGCGAAGGTGTCAGGGTAAAGCATTGTCCACCTCGTTGCCGGGGATGGAGGGCTGTTGTGGCGAGTGAGCTTGCCCCCTCGCCACATCAGTTGCTGTCCAGGCTCCGAGTCAGAGCTTGGCCTTCACCGCCGCCAGGGCATCCTGGCCATCGAGGGTCCGCACCCCTTCCAGCCACTGCTCCAGCACCGCCGGGTTGGCCTTGATCCAGGCCTTGGCGGCCTCGCCGTTGCTGAGTTTGTTGCGCACCACCTCGGCCATGATGCTGTTCTCCATGTCCAGGGTGAAGCGCAGGTTGCCCAGCAGCTTGCCGACGTTGGGGCAGGCCTGTGCATAACCCTTGCGGGTCAGGGTGTAGACGCTGCCGCTGGCACCAAAATACTTCTCGCCGCCGCTGAGGTAGCGCATTTTCAGCTGCACGTTCATCGGGTGCGGGGTCCAGCCAAGGAAGGCTACGAAGCGCTGCTTGCGGGTGGCCCGCGAGACTTCGGCGAGCATCGCCTGTTCGCTGGACTCGATCAGCTTCCATTGGCCGAGGTGGAACTCGTTGTTCTTGATGATTTCCTGCAGGGACAGGTTGGCCGGCGCGCCGGAGCCGATGCCGTAGAGCTTCTTGTCGAACTTGTCGGCGAATGTGTTCAGGTCGGCGAAGTCGTGCACGCCCGCGTCCCAGACGTAGTCCGGGACCGCCAGGGTGAATTCGGTGCCCTCGAGGTTCTTCGCCAGTTGAGTGACCTCGCCGTTGGCCACGAACTTGTCGTAGAAGCCCTGTTGCGCTGGCATCCAGTTGCCGAGGAACAGGTCCACCTGCCCGTCCTTGAGGCCGCCGTAGATGATCGGCACCGCCAGGGTGTCGACCTTCGCCTTGTAGCCCATGGCGTCCAGCAGGAAACCGGCGATGGCGTTGGTGGCGGCGATGTCGCTCCAGCCCGGATCGGCCATCTTCACCGTCGCGCACGAGTCGGCCCAGGCGGGTGCGCTGGCCAACGCCAGGACCCCGGCCGCCAGCGCTGTGGATAACCTATGCATGCTCTTCCCCTTACGTTATTGGTTTTGGCAGGGTTGTGGATAACGAGCCTTGCGCTCCAGGTCATCGAGGTCGATGTGGTTGCGCATGTACTGTTGACTGGCGTCCACCAGGGGCTGGTGATCCCAGCTCTTGAGCCGGCCCTGGCTCAGCGCCTGGGCCACCAGGCGGCGGCGTCGCTGGCTGGCCAGGACCTGTTGGCGGATGGCCGGGATGTCCCATTTGGCCCGGGCCTCGGCGAGAAACGCGGCGAACAGCGCTCGATGTTCGAGCGATTGGCTGAGGTCGCGGTGTTCTTGCGGGTCGTTGTGCAGGTCGAAGAGTAGACAGGGGTCGTCTTCGCTGTAGATGAACTTGTAGGCGCCGCGACGGATCATCATCAGCGGGCCAATGGTGCCCTCGGCCATGTATTCGCCGAACACCTCATCATGCCCGCCCTGCCCTTGCAGGTGCGGCACCAGGGAGCGGCCATCCAGGGGCAGGTCCGCCTGCACCTCGCCGCCGGCCAATTCCACCAGGGTCGGCAGCAGGTCGGCAGTGGAGACGGCGGCACTCACCCGTCCGGCGGCGAATTGTCCCGGGGCGCAGATCAGCAGCGGCACCCGGGCGGCCATTTCGAACCAGTGCATTTTGTACCAGAGGCCACGCTCGCCGAGCATGTCGCCATGATCGCCGGAGAACACGATCAGGGTGTCGTCCATCAATCCGGTGTCTTCCAGGGTCTGCAGCAGCTTGCCGACATTGCTGTCGATGTAGCTGCAGGCACCGAAATAGGCCCGCCGCGCGTCGCGGATCTTATCCACAGGCAGCGGCTTGTCCCACAGGTCGTAGACCTTGAGCAGGCGCTGGGAGTGCGGGTCCTGGTCGGTCTGGGGCGGGGTCTGGGGCAGCGCGATCTCATCGTCGCGGTACAGGTCCCAGAAGGCCTTGGGAATGGTGTACGGATCATGGGGATGGGTCATGGAGACGGTCAGGCAGAACGGCTGGTCGCCAGACTCGCGGACGTGGTCGAACAGGTACTGCTGAGCCTTGAACACCACCTCTTCATCGAAATCCAGCTGGTTGGTGCGGATGCAGGGGCCGGCCTGCAGCACCGAGGACATGTTGTGGTACCAGCTGGGGCGCAGGTCGGGCTGGTCCCAGTTCACCGCCCAACCGTAGTCGGCGGGGTAGATGTCGCTGGTCAGGCGTTCCTCGTAGCCATGCAACTGGTCCGGCCCGCAGAAGTGCATCTTGCCCGAGAGCGCGGTGCGATAGCCCAGGCGCCGCAGGTAGTGAGCGTAGGTGGGCACATCGGCGGGGAAGTCGGCGGCGTTGTCATAGGCGCCGATCTTGCTCGGCAACTGGCCGCTCACCAGGGTGAAGCGCGACGGTGCGCACAACGGGCTGTTGCAATAGGCCGCGTCGAATACCACGCCGGTGGCGGCCAGGCGGCTGAGGTGCGGCACGCGGATCGGCGATGAACCGTAGAACGGCAGCAAGGGTGCGGCCATCTGGTCGGCCATGATGAAAAGAATGTTCTTGCGCTTCATGGATTCGCGGCATTCCATAGTCGATGGTTATGCGAGAGTGCTGCGATTGAGCATGGATCCCATGTGTTTGGCGGTAAAGCCCATGCACGGCAATGACTAGGATAAGCACAGCTTATGTATGAAACCCTTGGCGACCTGTCCCTGGACCTGCTCCGGGTATTTGAAGCGGCGGCTCGCTTGCGCAGCTTCACCGCGGCCGCGGTGGAGCTGGGGACTACCCAGCCGGCCATCAGTCAGCAGATCAAGCGGCTGGAAGAACAGCTGAGCGTGCGCCTGTTCGACCGCATCTACCGCGGCATCGAATTGACGGAGTCCGCGGCCCTGCTGCTGGAGCAGGTGCAGGTCGGCCTGCAGAGCATCGATGCCGGCTTGAGCGCCATCAGCCAGCAGCATCAGCATGAGGTGTTGCAGGTGGCCACGGATTTCGCCTTTGCCGCCTACTGGCTGATGCCGCGCCTGCACCGTTTTCATGAGGCCAATCCGCAGGTCGACGTCAGCCTGGTCACCAGTGAACGCAGCCACAGCATGCTGCGCAGCGATATCGATGTGGCAATACTGTTCGGCGACGGTCGCTTCAAGCAGGGGGAAAGCCGCTGGTTGTTCAGCGAGGAGGTGTTCCCGGTGTGCAGCCCGCTGCTGCTCAAGGAGCGCAGCCGGCCCCTGCCCGCCGATGGGCTGCTGGAGCTGCCGTTGCTGCACCTGCGCAGCGAGGCCAGCAACCACTGGTTCGACTGGAGCGGGGTGTTTCGCGAACTGGGCATCGCCTCGGCTCCCGCACCAGGGCAGTTGCGTTTCGACAATTACACCCTGCTGATCCAGGCGGCCATCGGTGGCCAGGGGGTGGCCATCGGCTGGCGGCACCTGGTGGACGACCTGCTGGACCAGGGCCTGCTGTGCCGACCGATCGCCGAGACGGTGATTTCCAGCTACGGCTATTACGTGGTGCGGCCTCAGCGCAAGCGCCGGGGACCGTTGATCGAGCGTTTTGTCGATTGGTTGATGACCGAGCAGGCCGACAGCGCCCAGAGCCTCAAGGGGCTGGCTGCGCTGTCGATTGCCCGCTAGGGGCGGGGCACACGATGGGGGTGAGTCATGGCACCATGGCGCTTTCGCCGGGGCATCGCAGTCCGCTGCCTTCACCGCCAGACATTCTGCTGGCCACCGGGTAGGTGCGTGACCTGTGGCCAGCCATGAGAACCCGATTTTTTCGCGAGGCTTTGCATGCAACGAATCAAGGGCTATCACGCCCACGTCTACTTCGACGCCAGTACCATCGACCAGGCCCGGGCCTTGTGTGAACAGGCGGCGCAGCGGTTTGCACTGAAAATGGGCCGGGTCCACGAACGGCCGGTGGGGCCACACCCGGACTGGAGCTGCCAACTGGCCTTCGAGCCACAGTTGTTCGGCGAGGTCATCCCCTGGTTGGCGCTCAATCGCCGCGGGCTGGTGGTGTTCACCCATCCCGACACCGGGGATGACCTGCTGGACCACACCGACCATGCCATCTGGATGGGGGCGGTCAGGCCGCTGAACCTGGCGGGGTTCTGAGGGGCATCGAGCACCGGCACACCGGCCCCCATGGGACGCCGGTGGCAGGTCTGGCTGGATGAGTTCTGATCAATACAGCACGCCGTCGAGAATCTCGTAGACGATGCCGGTACCGGCGGCGATCAGCACGATGTCTGCGCCCATGCGCCGCCACTCATAGCCTTGGTACACCGGCAGGCGCGACAGGGCGCGACTGTCCAGGCGTTCACCGTAGTAGCCGCGGGGCAACGGCTGGCCACGGACCAGGTGCACCCCGGGAGGCGGTGGTGCGCCGCGAACGAAGTAGCCGTGATTGTCGTGGATGGTCTGGCGCACCGGACCGAAATCCCGCGGCGGGCCGCCACGGTGATCATCCCCCGGGCCGCGGTGGTCGCCACCACGGTTGTCCCAATGACCCTGTTGCGGGCCTCCGCGAGCACCCCCCCGATCATAATCACCACGTTCGTCGGCCATGACCTGCAGCAACGGGCTGGCGCTGAGCATCAGCACCGCAGCACCGGCGATCAGACGCTTGGGCATTTTCATCAGGTATTCCTCGCAGCACACAGAGCAAAAAAAGGGGGTTCGCCACCTTGGTCGCGAACCCCCGGGTCTTGCCATTTAGTCTGTGTGCCGAGGCGCTAATTCCTCTGTATCAGGAACTTTACCTTCAGCTGACCCGAGCCTGACGTACGCCCTCGGACAGGGCCGCGCAGAGGCTCAGGACACCGTCGACCGCCTGCTCGGACGTCTCGGCGTTGGCGATGTGGTCGATCAGTGCCGAACCCACTACCACGCCGTCTGCCAGGCGGGCGATGGCGGCTGCCTGATCGGGCGTGCGGATGCCGAAACCGATGCTGATGGGCAGGTCGGTGTGGCGCCGCAGGCGGGCCACGGCCTCCTCCACATGTTCCAGGGTGGCGGCTCCGGCGCCGGTAACCCCCGCCACCGAGACGTAGTAGACGAAGCCGGAACTGCCATCGAGCACCTTCGGCAGGCGTGCATCGTCGGTGGTCGGGGTGGTCAGGCGGATGAAGTCGATGCCCGCGGCCTGGGCCGGATCGCACAACTCGCCGTTATGTTCCGGCGGCATGTCCACCACGATCAGGCCGTCGACCCCGGCGTCCTTGGCGTCGGCAATGAAGCGCGGTACGCCGTAGCGGTGGATCGGGTTGAAGTAGCCCATCAGCACCAGCGGCGTATCGCTGTTGCCGCTGCGGAACTCACGGACCATCTGCAGGGTTTTTGCCAGGTTCTGCTTGTTGCCCAGGGCGCGGATGTTGGCCAACTGGATCGCCGGGCCATCGGCCATCGGATCGGTGAAGGGCATGCCCAGCTCGATCACGTCGGCACCGGCGGCCGGCAGGCCCTTGAGAATCGCCAGGGCGGTGTCGTAGTCGGGGTCGCCAGCGGTGACGAAGGTCACCAGGGCGGCACGGTTCTGTTGCTTCAGCTCGGCGAAGCGAGTGTGCAGGCGGCTCATCAGTGTTTCTCCTGCTGGGACTGTTGCATGTGATGCATGACGGTCTGCATGTCCTTGTCGCCACGACCCGACAGGTTGACCACCATCAGGTGATCCTTGGGCAGGGTCGGGGCGCGCTTGAAGACTTCGGCCAGGGCGTGGGCGCTTTCCAGGGCCGGGATGATGCCCTCCAGGCGGCAGCACTGGTGGAAGGCGGCCAGGGCTTCGTCGTCGGTCACCGAGGTGTATTCGACGCGGCCGATGTCATGCAGCCAGGCGTGTTCCGGGCCGATGCCGGGGTAGTCGAGGCCGGCGGAAATCGAGTGGGCGTCGATGATCTGGCCGTCGTCGTCCTGCAGCAGGAAGGTGCGGTTGCCGTGCAGTACGCCGGGCACCCCGCCGTTGAGGCTGGCGGCGTGCTTGCCGGTCTCGATGCCGTAGCCGGCAGCTTCGACGCCGATGATCTGCACGCTTTTATCGTCGAGGAACGGGTGGAACAGGCCCATGGCGTTGGAACCGCCGCCGATGCAGGCCACCAGGCTGTCCGGTAGACGGCCTTCCTGGGCGTGCAGTTGCTCGCGGGTTTCCTTGCCGATCACGGCCTGGAAGTCGCGGACCATGGCCGGGTACGGGTGCGGGCCGGCCACGGTGCCGATCAGGTAGAAGGTGCTGTCGACATTGGTCACCCAGTCGCGCAGGGCTTCGTTCATTGCATCCTTCAGGGTGCCGGTGCCGGCCACCACCGGAATCACTTCGGCGCCCAGCAGCTTCATGCGGAACACGTTGGCCTGCTGGCGCTCGATGTCGGTGGTGCCCATGTAGATCACGCAATCCAGGCCGAAGCGCGCGGCCACGGTGGCGGTGGCCACGCCGTGCATGCCGGCGCCGGTCTCGGCGATGATGCGTTTCTTGCCCATGCGCCGGGCCAGGAGGATCTGGCCGATGCAGTTGTTGATCTTGTGCGCGCCGGTGTGGTTGAGCTCTTCGCGCTTGAGGTAGATCTTGGCACCGCCGCAGTGCTCGGTCAGGCGCTCGGCGAAGTACAGCGGGCTTGGGCGGCCGACGTAGTCGCGCTGGAAGTAGGCCAGCTCCTTGAGGAACTCGGGATCTTCCTTGGCCGCTTCGTATTCACGGGCCAGGTCGAGGATCAGCGGCATCAGGGTTTCGGCCACGTAACGGCCGCCGAACGCGCCAAACAGGCCGTTGTCATCAGGACCATTACGCAAAGGGGTCTGGGTCATTGGAGCGCTCCCGGAATGAGTGTGGAAACAAGACTGGATGGAATGGCAATGAAGGCCACTCTACCCCTGACGCCGGACGCTGAAAACCGATAAGATCGCCGTGACCTGTCAGGAAAACTCACCTATTCCATGAGCCGCGACCTTCCTCCCCTGAATGCCCTGCGGGCCTTCGAAGCCACTGCCCGACTGAACAGCGTCAGCCAGGCTGCCGAGCAATTGCACGTGACCCACGGTGCGATCAGCCGACAGTTGAAGGTGCTTGAGGAGCACCTCGGGCTGAACCTCTTCGTCAAGGATGGTCGTGGCATTAAACTCACAGATGCCGGTGTGCGCCTGCGGGACGCCAGCACTGAAGCTTTCGAGCGTGTGCGCGATGTCTGTGCCGAACTGACCCAGGGCAGTGCCGAGGCGCCCTTTGTCCTGGGCTGTTCCGGCAGCCTGCTGGCGCGCTGGCTGATTCCGCGCCTGGGGCGGCTGAATGCCGACCTGCCGGACCTGCGCCTGCACCTCTCGGCCGGTGAGGGCGATCTGGACCCCCGGCGACCGGGCCTGGATGCCTTGCTGCTGTTCGCCGAGCCGCCCTGGCCGGCAGACATGCAGGTCTATGAACTGGCCCGCGAGCGTATTGGCCCGGTGCTCAGCCCGCGCTATGCCGGTTATCCACGGCTGTCCCAGGCACCGGTCACGGCGCTGGCAGCAGAGCCGCTGTTGCACACCACCTCACGGCCACAGGCCTGGCCCAGCTGGGCTGGACACAATGGTATCGGTATCGAGGCGTTGAAGTATGGGCAGGGTTTCGAGCACCTGTATTACTTGCTCGAGGCCGCGGTGGCGGGGCTGGGGGTAGCGATCGCTCCGCAACCCTTGGTCACTGAAGACTTACAGGCAGGCCGCCTGGTGGCGCCCTGGGGATTTTCCGAGACCCCGGGGCAACTGGCCCTGTGGTTACCCAAGCGCGCCGCGGACGGGCGCGCTCGGCAGTTGGCGCAGTGGTTGAAGGCAGAACTGCGCCAGCAGGCTTAGTTGTTGCGCTTGCACAGCAGGTAGGCGGCCAGCAGGCCAATGGCCCCGACGGCGACACCGGCGGTGGTCCATGGGTGTTCCTGGGCATAGTCACGGGTGGCGATCCCGGTCTCGCGGGTTTTCACCTTGACCTCTTCATAGGCATCGCTGAGCAGGCTGCGGGAATGCTTCAGCGCGTTTTCGGCGTTGCCCTTGAGCGCCTTGAGGGTTTTGCGCGACTCGTCAGAGGCGTCGTCCTTGAGGCTTTCCAGTGACTTGAGCAGGCTGGCGATCTCGGATTCCATACTTTCCAGCGAGGCTTTGCGTAACGAGGTGTTGGCCATGTCGGCTCTCCTGCAGGGTGATGAGTGGCGTGTGTAGGTTCCGACTGCGCAGGGTTGGGAAAGTGCAGAAAATCTGAACCCGGGTGGGGGTGAGGGCACTCCGAGTAATAAGAACAATCACTGCTAGGCTGTAATTCACAGCTAAAAAAGGAGAGTGCCATGACTGATCATCACACCTACAAAAAAGTCGAACTGGTGGGTTCGTCGCCGAACAGCATCGAAGATGCGATCAACAACGCGCTGGCCGAGGCGCACAAGAGCATCAAGCACCTGGAGTGGTTCGAAGTGACCGAAACCCGGGGCCATATCAAGGACGGCAAGGCTGCGCATTTCCAGGTCACCCTTAAGGTCGGCTTCCGGATTGCCAATAGTTGAAGGCTTGAGCTAGGCTCTGGAACTTGTGCGCTGGCCGAGTGCCATAGGAAATGGCAAAGCGCTACAACTGTCTTGAGCCTCTGTCTGGCGGGCGCCAACGCCGCCTCTTTTGATCCGACCAGGGAATGTGACCGATGAAAAAACTAGTAATAGCAGCAGCTTTGTTGAGCCTTGCGGGAACTGCCCTTGCCGCTGGCAAGCCCTGCGAAGAGCTCAAGAGCGAGATCGCCGCCAAGATCGACGCCAATGGCGCCAAGCACTACTCGCTGGAAGTGGTGGACAAGGGCGCGGCGGCGGATGGCAAGGTGGTCGGCTCTTGCGAAGCCGGAACCAAGGAGATTGTCTACAAGCGTGGTTGAGCCCTTGTAGATGCCCATTGAAAAGCCGACGCCCAAGCGTCGGCTTTTTTGTGCCTGCAAAACCGTCGGCGCCCGCTTGCGAGGACCGCTCGGACCTCAGCCCTTCATCACCTGCGACAGCAACTGGTAGGCGTGCAGGCGGTCGGCGTGTTCGTACAAATCGCAGGTAAAGATCAGCTCATCGGCTCCGGTCTGCTCGATCAGCACCTCCAGCTTGGCGCGAATCTTCGCCGGGCTGCCAATCATCGCCAGTCCGAGGAAGCTCGAGACGGCGTCCTTTTCATGGGGCAGCCACAGGCCGTCCATGCTCTGCACCGGCTTGCGCTGGACCAGGCTCTGGCCACGCATCAGGGCCAGGATCCGCTGGTACACCGAGGTCGCCAGGTAGTCGGCCTGTTCGTCGGTATCGGCCGCCACCAGCGGCACGCCGAGCATCACGTAGGGCTTGTCGAGCACTGCTGACGGCTTGAAGTGGTTGCGGTAGACGCGAATTGCCTCGTGCATGTAGCGCGGTGCGAAATGCGAGGCGAAGGCGTAAGGCAAGCCTCGTTCCCCGGCCAGTTGTGCGCTGAACAGGCTGGAGCCCAATAGCCATATCGGCACGTTGGTACCGGTGCCCGGCATAGCGATCACCCGTTGATCCGGGGTGCGCGGGCCCAGGTAGGCCATCAGTTCGGCGACGTCCTCGGGGAAATCGTCGGCGCTGCCGGAGCGCTCGCGGCGCAGGGCACGGGCGGTCATCTGGTCCGAGCCCGGCGCACGGCCCAGACCCAGATCGATGCGTCCCGGGTAGAGGCTTTCCAGGGTGCCGAACTGTTCGGCAATCACCAGGGGCGCGTGGTTGGGCAGCATCACTCCGCCGGAACCGACGCGAATGGTCGAAGTACCACCGGCCAGATAGCCGATCAGCACCGAAGTGGCGGAGCTGGCGATACCGTCCATGTTGTGGTGCTCGGCGACCCAGAAACGCGTGTAGCCAAGTTTCTCCACATGCTGCGCGAGGTCCAGGGAGTTGTGCAGGGACTGCGCCGGGCTGCCGTTTTCACGCACGGGCACCAGGTCCAGGGTCGAGTATTTAACAGCGGACAGCGGTTTCATAAGTCTGCTTCTCCTTGGGGGCGCAGGCTTTTGTCATGGGCCAAAACCTGCCGAAGTCTGTGAGTCAGATCTATGCAATGTGGGCATATACCCGAGTTTCAATAGCCAGAGTAAATTTGTCGGGTAAACGGGCGTCGGCGACAACGGCTGAACTTTGCCATCGGATCTATCCTCAGAACCCTTAGGCAACAGAAACCAGCGCGGTGCGAACCTTCGCACCGGTTCGTGAGGAGAAAGCGATGAGCATCAAAAAGAAGGCCTCGGCCCATTGGCAAGGTGACCTGAAAACCGGCATCGGCTCGATCTCGACCGAGACCGGCGTACTGCGCGAAGCGCCCTACGGCTTCAAGGCGCGTTTCGAAGGCGGCAAGGGGACCAACCCCGAGGAGCTGATCGGTGCCGCCCACGCGGGCTGCTTCTCCATGGCGCTGTCGATGATTCTCGGCGAGGCGGGACTCACGGCCCAGAGCATCGACACCCAGGCAGAGGTCACCCTGGACCAGGTGGAGGGTGGCTTCGCGATTACCGCGGTGCACCTGACGCTCAAGGCCAAGATCCCCGGTGCCAGCCAGCAGCAGTTCGATGAGCTGAGCAAGAAGGCCAAGGAAGGTTGTCCGGTGTCCAAGGTGCTCAATGCCAAGATCAGCCTGGACGCGACCTTGCTGGGTTGAGGCGCCAGCCTTGCCGGTCGGCAGCCTTTGCGGAGTTACAGGGGCGGGCTGACCGGTGAAGGCGGTGTTTGCAGTCTGTGCGACAGATCAGAACTCGTTTCCGGCAAATGTGGTCGAATACGCCATGGCGGCTTCAGCGCATGTTCGTGCGCGCCGCCGCAAGGGAGCTTGAGATCATGAAACGTTTAGCCTTGGCGGTTGTTAGTTGCGCGCTGGCCACATCGGCCCTGGCCGCCCCCAAGCCCTGCGAGGAACTCAAGGCCGAGATCGAAGCCAAGATCCAGGCCCAGGGCGTTGCCTCCTACACCCTGGAAATCGTCACCAACGACGAAGTCCACGACAACAACATGGTGGTCGGCAGCTGTGAAAACGGCACGAAGAAGATCATCTACCAGAAGAACGACCGCTGAAACCGATCAAGGCACGCAGTTGATCATGCGCTCCTCGGCGACGATCTCGCGCTTGGCGTTGTACAGCCGGGCGCTGGGGGTGAACGCCAGGTTGCGTGCTTCCAGGCGATAGCGCTGGCCGGCCTCGAAATGGTCGTAGCGCAGGCTCAGGTAGCACAGCCGTTCCTGTGGGTCGGTGGTCATGCCCATGCCACCACCGAACACTTCGAAATCGAAACGCACCATCAGCTCGTGGCTGCCGGGGCTGACCTGGAAGAACCGGCCGTCCCTCAGGCGCTGGTTGTCCAGGCGCTCGGCCATCACCAGCTTGCCTCCCGGGGTCGGTGTGGCGAGGTCGATCCAGGCCTGTTGCGGATCAACGCCGGGTAACGGCGTGCTGCAGGCGCTGAGGGTGGTGAGGGCGAGGATCAGCAGTGCTGGGCGCATGAAGAGGACCAAATGAACGCAAGGCCCTCAGCATAGCGCTGATCAGCTGCGCTGGCAGCCTGCCGGCTGGGCTTTGCCAAGCAGGGTGTGCTGCTGGTCGTAGAGCCTGGCCCAGGGGTGAAAACCGATATTGCCGGCCTGCACCTGATAGCGCTGGCCGGCGCTGAAATCGTTGAATTTCACATTCAACTGGCAGTCGCGCCACAGGGGCTCGGCGTCCGGGCCGATATTGCCCGGCTGCACCGCGAACTGGTAACGCAGGGTCAACTCATGGGTGCCGGGCGGTACCTGAAAGTAGCGTGGGTCCTGGGTGCTTCTGGCGTCCACCTCCAGGGCTTGCAGGTGGGTGTCCTGGCGAGGCGCGAGGTCGATCCAGGCTTGGGCCGGGTCGGGGTCGGGCAGCCCGGCGCAGCCGGCGAGGGTCAAGAGTCCGGTGGTCAGCAGCAACACGCGCATGGCGAAACTCCAGGCAGGCGAGATAGTCTTGCGGGCAGACTCTCTCTGGATGATTCGATTTGAATAGGCCGTGTTCAAGCCATGGGGTACTTGATCCTCTTTTGCGCTTTTTGTTTCCGGCACTGATACTTTTGCTGCTCAACGGTTGCAGCAGCGCCGCTTATTACAGCCAGTTGGCCGGTGGCCAGCTGCAGCTGTTGCGGGCCCGGATACCGGTGGCCCAGGTGGTTGCCGACCCCAGCCGCGACCCGACCCTGCGCGCCCATCTGGCCCAGTCGCAGCGGGCCCGGGCCTTTGCCAGCCAGCACCTGCACCTGCCGGACAACAACAGCTACCGGCTGTACGTCGATATCGGCCGGCCTTACGTGGTGTGGAACGTGTTCGCCACCCCGGAGTTTTCCCTGAGCCCGCAGACCCACTGCTTTCCCATTGCCGGTTGCGTGGCCTATCGCGGCTATTACAGCCAGGGCGCAGCCCGGGGCGAGGCGGCGCTGCAGCAGCTGGACGGCATGGACGTGGCGATTGGCGGTGTGGAGGCCTATTCGACCCTGGGCTGGTTCGACGACCCGATCATCAGCTCGATGATGCACTGGGGCGACGAGCGCCTGGCGACCCTGATCTTTCACGAGCTGGCGCACCAGCGCTTCTATGTGAAGGACGACACCGAATTCAATGAGTCCTTCGCCACCTTTGTCGAGCAGGAAGGCACGCGGCAGTGGCGAGCGTATCGCGCCCTGCCGCCGACGGACGATGCCGAGGTGCGCCAGCGAGACCAGTTCATCCAACTGTTGCTCGATGCCCGCAAGCGTCTGGAGCAGTTGTATGCCCAGCCTTTGCCCGCCGCGCAGATGCGCCAGCGCAAGGCGCAGGAATTCGAGCGCCTGCGCCGGGATTATCGGCAGCTGCGAGACAGCCAGTGGGCCGGCTCCAAGCGCTATGACGCCTGGATCAACCTGCCGCTGAACAACGCCCGGTTGCTGCCCTTTGGCCTCTATGACCAGTGGGTGCCGGCGTTTGCCGCGCTGTTCAAGCAGGAGCAAGGGAATTGGCCGGCGTTCTATGGGGCGGTGGAGAAACTGGGCAAGTTGCCGGCCTCGGAGCGCAAGGCTGCCTTGCAACGCTTGGCGCCGTAGGAGGGAACCCTGGCGGCGGGGGCTGCCTGCCGCCAGGGTCATCATCACGCTTGGCGCAGGAACGCCTGGTGCAACTCGTCCAGGGTTTCGAAGTGATAGGCCGGAGCCTCGGCACTCAACTCCTCACGACTGCCGAAGCCATAGCCCACGGCTGCCGCATCCAGCCCGTTGCGCCGGGCGCCGATCAGGTCGTGCTTGCGATCGCCGATCATCAGGGTATTGGCCGGGTCGAGCTTCTCCTGCTCCAGCAAATGGGCGATCAGCTGCACTTTGTCGGTGCGGGTACCGTCCAGTTCGCTGCCGTAGATCACCTTGAAGTGTCGGGCGAAGTCGAAGTGGCGGGCGATCTCGCGGGCGAACACCCAGGGCTTCGAGGTGGCGATATACAGCTGGCGTCCTTGCCCGCCAAGGGTTTCGAGCAGCGGTATGACGCCCTCGAAGACGCGATTCTCGTAGAGGCCGGTGACCTTGAAGCGTTCGCGGTAGAAGTTCACCGCCTCCCAGGCCCGGGCTTCGTCGAAGCCGTAGAACTGCATGAAGGCCTGGAGCAGCGGCGGGCCGATGAAGTGTTCCAGTTTGCTCAGGTCCGGCTCGTCGATGCCCAGTTTGCCAAGGGCGAACTGGATCGAGCGGGTGATGCCCTCGCGTGGGTCGGTCAGGGTGCCATCGAGGTCGAACAGTACGGTTTGGTAATGCATGGAAATTCCCGGGCAGTGCAGCGGATGGTCAGGACCGGTCGTAGCCTTCGGCCAGATGCAGGTCCTTGAGTTTCACGTAGTTGGCGGCGCTGTAGGTGAAGAAGGCGCGCTCCTTGTCATTCAATGGGCGTACCTGTTTCACCGGGCTGCCGACATAGAGGAAGCCGCTTTCCAGGCGCTTGCCCGGCGGCACCAGGCTGCCGGCGCCGACGATCACCTCGTCTTCCACCACGGCGCCGTCCATGACGATGCTGCCCATGCCGATCAGCACCCGACTGCCGATGCTGCAGCCGTGAAGCATGACCTTGTGGGCGATGGTCACGTCATCGCCGATCAGCAGCGGAAAGCCTTCGGGATTGAAGGGGCCGGCGTGGGTGATGTGCAGCACGCTGGCATCCTGCACGCTGGTGCGCGCGCCGATGCGGATGCGGTGCATGTCGCCACGGATCACGGTCAGGGGCCAGACCGAGCTGTCGGCACCGATCTCGACGTCGCCGATGACCACTGCCGAGTGGTCGACGAACGCCCGTTCACCCAGTCTTGGCGTCATGCCCTGGTATTTTCTTATCGCTGTCATAGAGATTCCTGTGGCTGCATGCCGCGCCGATTGTAATTTAAGATGGTCGCCATCGACCCGCTAAAAGCGTCGAAAATACATGATTTACCAGGATTAACCGCCTTCTTTGGCCAAGGTGTCAATAATCTGGCATACTGGCTGGCCGTCTCTGGAAAAGGAGTGTGTTTATGACTACCTTGCGCATCAGATCCTCTGCGAGCAAGGCAGGAAATAAAGCGGCTGTTGAAACCCGTGAATCCATCGCTGCTCATGTAGCGGTCTATCTTCATCGTGGTGGACAGATTCAGAAGATCGCCAAAGGCATCAGCGGAATGCCCAAGAACGGCTCCTGGCATATGAACAGGAGACGAAAATAATTTCCGGAGGGGGCTTGCGCCCCCTCTCTGTTTCTTGTTGCTCTATAAACCTCTACCCAGACGCAATCTACAGGTGAATGCCTTGAGCTCCAGCAATCCCCTCCTGCAGGACTTCGACCTGCCGCCCTACTCCGCCATTCGTCCCGAGCACGTCCAGCCTGCCATCGAGACCCTGCTCGCCGACAACCGCGCCGCCATCGCCAAGCTGCTGGAACAGCAGCAAGGCACGCCGACCTGGCAGGGCCTGGTGCTGGCGCTGGACGAGTTGGGCGCCCGCCTTGGGCGCGCCTGGAGCCCGGTGAGCCACCTGAACGCCGTGTGCAACAGCGCCGAACTGCGCAGCGCCTACGAGGCTTGCCTGCCCATGCTGTCCGAGTACTGGACCGAGCAGGGCCAGAACCGCGAACTCTTCAAGGCCTACGAGGCCCTGGCCGCCAGCCCCGAGGCCGCAGGGTTCGATGTGGCGCAAAAGACCATCCTCGAGCACACCCTGCGCGACTTCCGTCTGTCCGGCATCGACCTGCCGGCGGACCAGCAGCAGCGTTATGGCGAAATCCAGATGAAGCTGTCCGAACTGGGCAGCCGTTTCTCCAACCAGCTGCTGGACGCCACCCAGGCCTGGACCAAGCACATCACCGACGAAGCGGCTCTGGCCGGCCTGACCGATTCGGCCAAGGCGCAGATGGCCGCCGCGGCCCAGGCCAAGGACCTGGAAGGCTGGCTGATCACCCTGGAGTTCCCCAGCTACTACGCCGTGATGACCTACGCCCAGGACCGTGCCCTGCGTGAAGAAGTCTATGCCGCCTACTGCACGCGGGCGTCTGACCAGGGCCCCAATGCCGGTCAGAACGACAACGGCCCGGTGATGGAAGAAATCCTCGACCTGCGTCAGGAACTGGCCCGGCTCCTGGGCTTTGCCAGCTTCTCCGAACTGAGCCTGGCGACCAAGATGGCCGAATCCAGCGATCAGGTGCTGAGTTTCCTGCGGGACCTGGCCCAGCGCAGCAAGCCGTTCGCTGCCCGGGACCTGGAGCAGCTCAAGGCCTATGCCGCCGAACAGGGCTGCGCCGACCTGCAAAGCTGGGACAGCGGCTTTTATGGCGAGAAGCTGCGTGAACAGCGCTACAGCGTGTCTCAGGAAGCTCTGCGCGCCTACTTCCCGATCGACAAGGTGCTGGGCGGGCTGTTTGCCATTGTCCAGCGCCTGTACGGCATCGAGATTGCCGAGCAGAAAGGCTTCGACAGCTGGCACCCGGATGTACGCCTGTTCGAAATCAAGGAAAACGGCCAGCACGTCGGCCGCTTCTTCTTCGACCTGTATGCCCGTTCCAACAAGCGCGGTGGTGCCTGGATGGATGGTGCCCGTGACCGTCGCCGCACCATTGACGGCGTATTGCAGAGCCCGGTGGCCAACCTGGTGTGCAACTTCACCCCGGCCGACAGCGGCAAGCCTGCCCTGTTGACCCACGACGAAGTCACCACCCTGTTCCACGAGTTCGGCCACGGCCTGCATCACCTGCTGACCCGGGTCGAGCATGCCGGCGTGTCCGGGATCAATGGCGTGGCCTGGGACGCCGTCGAGCTGCCGAGCCAGTTCATGGAGAACTGGTGCTGGGAACCCGAGGGCCTGGCGCTGATTTCCGGCCATTACGAGACCGGTCATCCACTGCCCCAGGACCTGCTGCAGAAGATGCTGGCGGCGAAGAACTTCCAGTCGGGCCTGATGATGGTGCGCCAGCTGGAATTCTCGCTGTTCGATTTCGAGCTGCACGCCACCCATGGCGACGGCCGCAGCGTGCTGCAGGTGCTGGAAACCGTGCGCGACGAAGTCTCGGTGATGCGCCCGCCGGCCTACAACCGCTTCCCCAACAGCTTTGCGCACATCTTCGCTGGCGGTTATGCCGCGGGTTACTACAGCTACAAGTGGGCGGAAGTGCTGTCGGCCGACGCCTTCTCCAGGTTCGAGGAAGACGGCGTGCTCAACCCGGCCACCGGGCGGGCTTTTCGCGAGGCGATCCTGGCCCGTGGCGGTTCCCAGGAGCCCATGGTGCTGTTCGTCGATTTTCGCGGACGGGCGCCGTCGATTGACGCACTCTTGCGCCACAGCGGCCTCAGCGAGGACGCGGCAGCATGAGTGAAGTACCCGTGAAGACCAAGAAACGCTTTATCGCCGGGGCGGTCTGCCCGGCGTGCAGTGAGCAGGACAAGCTGATGATGTGGAGTGAGGACGGCGTGCCTCATCGCGAGTGCGTGGTCTGTGGTTATTCCGACACGCTCAACGAGCAGGGGCTGTCCGTGCCCAAGGAACTCGGGACCCGGGTTAACAGCCCGGCACCCAAGGTGGCGGACATCAAGGTGCAATCGGTGCAGTTTTTCCCCAACCCCAAGTTGAAGAAAACCACTGACTGACCACGCAGTAAAAAGCCGGCTCCCCTCCAGGAGCCGGCCTGCCGGCGAAGCGATTCGCCACCCTTCCTTCTTTCACCCCGTGCGTTTTTGCGAGCAGGCTCGCTTCGACAGAGGGTACGTCGTTCAGTTGCTCAGCGGCTTGGTCGCGCTCACCGTCTCGAACCAGCTCTTCACCGAACAGGTGGCGAAAACGCTGGTGCTGCAATCGCCATTGGCCAGTGCAGTGCGCAGTTTGTCGACATCGGCCTGCATCATGTAGCGAATGCCGTCCTTGAAGTGGGAACTGTCGCCAAACCCGCCCTGGGTCATTTCATTCAGCGCATCTTCTTTGCTCCAGCCCTGGATCACCACCCGGTACATGGCCGACATCAGGCCGGTGCGGTCCGAGCCATGCTTGCAGTGCATCAGCACCGGGCCCTGGGCCTCGGCGCTCTGGATTGCGCGCAAGGCCTTGAGCACGTCCGCGTCGTCCACATGGTTGGTGCGATAAGGCAGCTGCACCAGGTTGATGCCCGGGGTCGACAGCCAGTTCGCATCGGACTCCGGCAGGAAGTTGATCACCGTCCCCACCTTGAGCTGTTGCAGCAGCGGCACGGCGCCTTTGTCCGGCAGGGCGCTGCGGTACAGGGTCGGCGACATCTGGTACAGGTTGTACTGCTTTTCCACCGATTGCGCCCATTGCTCCGGGCGGCTGGAGGGCGCCTCGGCGGCGTTTGCCTGTGGCCCGGCCAGCAGCGCCAGCAACGACAGGCAAAGGGCTGGGATGAAACGGATGCTCGACATGCGGGGGATCACCGATGAGGGGATTCAATGCCGCGCAGTATCGGTTTTCAGGGGTCAAAGCCCCGTGAGCCCTCTGTCAAAGAATCGTGAAGCTGATCCGCTTTTTACGGCGCTTTCTGATCTTTTTTCAGCCTGAAACGATTCATCTGGATGCTTAGCCTGCTACCATTTGTAACTAAAGTTTGCTGATGTGTTCATAAAGCCGGGGGCCTTCCCGGCCTTTTTGCGTTGCCCAAACATAAAGTCGCGCCATGACGCGGCTGACCAATCCATCAATGCCTGATGAGGTGCACCCATGTCTGATCAAGATCGAGACAACCCGCGGCGTGAGTTCTTGCGTAAATCCCTGACCTTGATCCCCGTGGTCACCGTCGCCAGCACCGGCCTGGGCGGCTCCCTGCTGGCGGCTGCACCTGAAACGGCCGCCGCTGCCACGCCGGCCAAGCAGCCCGCCGGCAGCAGCCAGGGCTACGAGCCGAGCTATTTCACCGCCGAAGAATGGGCCTTCATCAAGGCCGCAGTGGAACGCCTGATCCCGGCCGACGAAATGGGCCCGGGCGCCCTGGAAGCCGGCGTGCCGGAATACATCGACCGGCAGATGAACACCCCCTACGCCGCCGGTGCCCTGTGGTACATGCAAGGCCCGTTCAAGGCCGATGCGGCACCGGAGATGGGCTGGCAGAGCAAACTGGTGCCCAAGGACATCTATCGCCTGGGCATTGCCGCCACGGATGCCTGGTGCAAAGACCTCAAGGGGCAAACATTTGCCGCGCAAGACAGCGCTACCCGAGACGATTTGCTCAAGCAACTGGAGGCCGGAACCCCGCAGTTAGACGCGGTCCCGGCCAAGCTTTTTTTCAATCTGCTGTTGCAGAACACCAAAGAAGGCTTCTTCAGCGATCCGATCCACGGGGGCAATAAAGGCCTGGTGGGCTGGACCCTGATCGGCTTTCCCGGCGCCCGCGCCGACTTCATGGATTGGGTGGAGCGCAACGAGCAATACCCCTTCCCGGCAGTTTCGATTCGCGGCGAGAGGGCTTGAGCATGGCAACGGTAATGAAGAAGGTCGACGCAGTGATCGTCGGTTTCGGCTGGACCGGCGCGATCATGGCCAAGGAGCTGACCGAGGCCGGGCTCAACGTGCTGGCGCTGGAGCGCGGGCCGATGCAGGACACCTACCCCGACGGCAACTACCCCCAGGTGATCGACGAGCTCACCTACAGCGTACGCAAGAAACTCTTCCAGGACGTCTCCAAGGAGACGGTGACCATCCGCCACAGCGTCAATGACGTGGCCCTGCCCAACCGGCAGTTGGGCGCTTTCCTGCCGGGCAATGGCGTGGGCGGCGCCGGCCTGCACTGGTCCGGGGTGCACTTTCGGGTCGACCCCATCGAGCTGCGCATGCGCAGCCACTACGAAGAACGCTACGGCAAGCACTTCATCCCCAAGGACATGACCATCCAGGACTTCGGCGTCAGCTATGAAGAGCTGGAACCGTTCTTCGACTACGCGGAAAAAGTCTTCGGCACCTCGGGCCAGGCCTGGACCGTGAAGGGCCAACTGGTGGGCGATGGCAAGGGCGGCAACCCTTATGCGCCGGATCGCTCGGACCACTTCCCGCTGGAGTCGCAGAAGAACACCTATTCCGCACAGCTGTTTCAGAAAGCGGCCAATGAGGTGGGCTACAAGCCTTACAACCTGCCTTCGGCCAATACCTCGGGGCCTTACACCAATCCCTACGGTGCGCAGATGGGGCCGTGCAACTTCTGCGGTTTCTGCAGCGGCTACGTCTGCTACATGTATTCCAAGGCCTCGCCCAACGTGAATATTCTGCCGGCCCTCAAGCCGTTGCCGAACTTCGAGCTGCGGCCCAACTCCCACGTACTCAAGGTCAACCTCGACAGCAGCAAGACCCGCGCTACCGGCGTCACCTACGTCGACGGCCAGGGCCGGGAGATCGAGCAGCCGGCGGACCTGGTGATCCTCGGTGCCTTCCAGTTCCACAACGTGCGCCTGATGCTGCTGTCGGGCATCGGCAAGCCCTACGACCCGATCACCGGCGAAGGCGTGGTGGGCAAGAACTTCGCCTACCAGAACATGGCCACCATCAAGGCCTACTTCGACAAGGACGTGCACACCAACAACTTCATCGGCGCCGGCGGCAACGGCGTGGCGGTGGACGACTTCAACGCCGACAACTTCGACCACGGCCCCCACGGCTTTGTCGGCGGCTCGCCGATGTGGGTCAACCAGGCCGGCAGCCGGCCCATCGCTGGCACCTCGAACCCGCCGGGCACCCCGGCCTGGGGCAGTGCCTGGAAGAAAGCCACCGCCGACTACTACACCCACCAGGTGTCGATGGACGCCCACGGTGCGCATCAGTCCTACCGGGGCAACTACCTGGACCTGGACCCGGTGTACCGCGATGCCTACGGCTTGCCCCTGCTGCGGATGACCTTCGACTGGCAGGACAACGACATCAAGATGAACCGCTTCATGGTCGAGAAGATGGGCAAGATCGCCGAGGCGATGAACCCCAAGGCCATTGCCCTGCTGGGCAAGAAGGTCGGTGAGCACTTCAACACCGCGTCCTACCAGACCACCCACTTGAACGGCGGCGCGATCATGGGCACTGATCCCAAGACCAGCGCCCTGAACCGCTACCTGCAAAGCTGGGACGTGCACAACGTCTTCGTTCCCGGGGCTTCAGCCTTCCCTCAGGGCCTGGGCTACAACCCCACCGGCCTGGTGGCAGCGTTGACCTACTGGTCGGCCCGGGCGATCCGCGAGCAGTACCTGAAAAACCCCGGCCCGCTGGTTCAGGCATAAGGAGCGATGACCATGAAAGCACTCGTTATCGCCACCCTGGCGCTGCTGGGCAGCGCATCCGTCAATGCTGCCGAAGCGGATCAGCAGGCCCTGGTGAAACAGGGCGAATACCTGGCCCGCGCCGGTGACTGCGTAGCCTGCCATACCGCCAAGGACGGCAAGCCGTTCGCCGGCGGGCTGCCGATGGAGACCCCCATCGGCGTGATCTACTCCACCAACATCACCCCGGACAAGAGCGGCATCGGCGGCTACAGCTTCGAAGACTTCGACCAGGCCGTGCGCCATGGCGTGGCCAAGGGCGGCAGTACCCTGTACCCGGCCATGCCGTTTCCTTCCTACGCCCGAGTCAGCGACGCCGACATGCAGGCGTTGTATGCCTACTTCATGAAGGGCGTGGCACCGGTGGCCCGGGACAACCAGGACAGTGACATTCCCTGGCCCCTGAGCATGCGCTGGCCGTTATCCATCTGGCGCTGGATGTTCGCCCCGAGCGTGGCGACCCCGGCGCTCGTGGCCGGCAGCGACCCGGTGATCAGCCGCGGTGCCTACCTGGTGGAGGGCCTGGGCCACTGCGGCGCCTGCCACACGCCACGGGCCCTGACCATGCAGGAGAAGGCCCTGAGCGCCAGCGATGGCAGCGACTTCCTGTCTGGCAGCGCGCCGCTGGAGGGCTGGATCGCCAAGAGCCTGCGTGGCGATCACAAGGATGGCCTGGGCAGCTGGAGCGAAGAGCAACTGGTGCAGTTTCTCAAGACCGGCCGCAGCGATCGCAGCGCGGTGTTCGGCGGCATGAGCGATGTGGTGGTGCACAGCATGCAGTACATGACCGAGGCCGACCTGACGGCGATTGCCCGCTACCTCAAGTCCCTGCCGGCCAATGACCCCAAGGACCAGCCGCACCAGTACGACCAGCAAGTGGCTCAAGCCCTGTGGAACGGTGACGACAGCAAGCCGGGCGCGGCGGTGTACATCGACAACTGCGCGGCCTGCCACCGCACCGATGGCCACGGCTACACTCGGGTGTTCCCGGCGCTGGCGGGCAACCCGGTGCTGCAATCGGCGGATGCCACCTCGCTGATCCACATCGTGCTCAAGGGGGGCACCTTGCCGGCCACTCACAGCGCGCCTTCGACCTTCACCATGCCGGCGTTCGCCTGGCGCCTGTCGGACCAGGAGGTGGCCGACGTGGTCAACTTCATCCGCAGCAGCTGGGGCAACCAGGCGTCGGCGGTGAAGCCCGGGGACGTGGCGGCGCTGCGCAATGGCGACCTGCAGAGCACCTCCAACGATGACCTGGGGCAGGTCACCAGCCACTGACCCCAAGGCCGGCGCCCGCTGTGGGCGCCGGCCCGGGATGGCTGTTCAGCCCTGGCTGAAGCGCTGGATGCCCAGGCGGCTTTCCAGCTGATAGCCGGCGATGCAGTGCGCCAGCCCGGCGTTCGTCAGGTCCTCCCAGCTTGCGGGCAGCAGGCCGATGCCATCGTGGTAGGCGCTCCAGCACACCTCGGCGAACTTCGGGTCCGCTGCATCGAAGGGCTGATGGTCGCTCACCGCGGCCTTCTCGATGTCCTGGGTGCACAGGTCGAACTCGCAGGCCAGGCCCCAGAGCTGGCCATCCGGTGCCCTGACGATGATCAGGTCGGCGCCTTGTTCGTAGCTCGGGAGGTAGGCGTCTGCCGCGTAGAAGATCTTTTCCAGCGTGCCGGGTGTCCTGGGCATGCTTGTGCTCCTGTTCTTTGAGCCTGCCTTATACCCTAACGGCACAAAACTGTAGGAGCCGGCTTGCCGGCGAAGGTGCGGCCTGCATCGTGCGGGGAGCCTTCACTTACAGGGCTGGGTTTCGGTCCGGCGGTGCTGGTCAGACAAATCCGACTCCATTACTGTATGTGCATACAGCAATGGAGCGCCCTCATGTTCAGCCCCCTGCCTCCTCGTGGTCGCGGCACCGCGAGCAATCCGCACAACCGCTTCGCCCCCAACCGCTCGGTGGCCGAGGATGACGGCTGGTACCAGGAAGTGCCGCTGACCCAGGGCACCGAAGTGCGCTTTGAAACCGCCAAGTCGATCATCACCCGCAACAGTTCGCCGGACCTGCCCTTTGACCGTTCGATCAATCCCTATCGCGGCTGCGAGCATGGTTGCATCTACTGCTACGCGCGGCCCAGCCACGCCTATTGGGATATGTCACCGGGGCTGGATTTCGAAACCAAGCTGATCGCCAAGAGCAACACCGCAGCCTTGCTGGAGCAGCAACTGTCCAAGCCCGGTTATCGCTGCGCACCGATCAACCTGGGGTCCAATACCGATCCCTACCAACCCATCGAGCGTGAGCAGAAACTCACTCGGCGCACCCTGGAGGTGCTGCTGCGCTATCGGCACCCGGTGACCATCGTCACCAAGGGCTCGCTGATCCTGCGCGACCTCGACCTGCTGAGCGAACTGGCGCGGCAGCGCTTGGTGGCGGTGATGATCAGCCTGACCACCCTGGACGATGAGCTCAAACGCATTCTCGAACCCCGGGCTGCGGCGCCCAAGGCCCGATTACGGGCGATCCGGGTGATGCGCGAGGCCGGCATTCCGGTGGGCGTGCTGTGTTCGCCGATGATCCCGATGATCAACGACAGCGAGCTGGAAAGCCTGCTGGGCGAGGCCCATGCCGCGGGCGCGCAAAGTGCGGCCTACATGATGCTGCGGCTGCCCCTGGAAGTGGCGCCGCTGTTCGAGGAGTGGCTGGCGGTGCATTACCCGCAACGGGCTGCCCATGTGCTCAGCCTGATCCGCCAGAGCCGTGGCGGTGAGCTCTACGACAGCCGCTTCGGTGCCCGCATGCGCGGTGAGGGGCCCTTCGCCGACTTGCTGGCCCAGCGTTTCGCCAAGGCGCTCAAGCGCCTGGGGCTCAACCGGCGCGAGGGCTTCGACCTCGATTGCTCGGCCTTCTGCCCGCCGGGCGGGCAGATGTCGTTGCTGTGAGCGGCATTGGCCTATCGTTGAGTAGTGGGCGTAGGTTTCCCGGGGTACCCTGGTCGCCTTTTGCCATTGCCCATAGTGGCGTTCTAGAGCCTTCCATTCAGTTTGAGTTAAGTTTTTAGGGCTACCTTGTTCATCGAGTGACCCATGGGTCGCCGTCAGCGGGACGGTGGTTTTTTAATCGATCGCTGGCGTCGTGCCGGATATTTCTGGAAAATTCACCAAATCCGACAGAGAGGCTGAATCATGAGTGACAAGGATAAACAGCCGTTGGCTGCGTCGGCTCCCGCACCCACCGAGGTTGCCGAAACCGCCGATGCAGCGCTGCGCCATATCGTTGACGGCTTTTTGCATTTTCATCATGAGGTCTTCCCGCAGCAGGAAGAGCTGTTCAAGAAACTTGCTACCGCCCAGCGGCCCCGGGCGATGTTCATTGCCTGCGCCGACTCGCGCATCGTTCCCGAACTCATTACCCAAAGCTCCCCCGGCGACCTGTTCGTGACCCGCAACGTGGGCAACGTGGTGCCGCCCTACGGGCAGATGAACGGCGGTGTGTCCACCGCGATCGAGTACGCGGTGCTGGCCCTCGGGGTTCATCACATCATCGTGTGCGGACACTCGGACTGCGGCGCCATGCGCGCGGTGCTCAACCCGCAGAGCCTGGAGAAGATGCCCACGGTCAAGGCCTGGCTGCGCCATGCCGAAGTGGCCCGGACCATGGTCCACGAGAACTGCGATTGCGCCGACGAATCCTCGAGCATGCACGTGCTGACCGAAGAGAACGTCATCGCCCAGTTGCAGCACCTGCGCACCCACCCTTCCGTGGCCTCGCGCATGGCCAACGGCCAACTGTTCATCCATGGCTGGGTCTATGACATCGAGACCAGCTCGATCAAGGCCTACGATGCGGACCGGGGATGCTTCCTGCCCCTGGATGGCACCCATCCGATTCCCGTAGCGACGCCCAAAGCGCGCTTCTGAAACCTCCTGGATTCTGTTTGAAAACCCGCCGAGTGAAGAGCGGCCGGTTTTCCCACAGAACCTGAATCCCTGTGTGGCTGTTGCCAGGACCGTCGTTCGTGCGGTCCGGCTTTGCCACGCCTTGAAGAAAGTGTCGGGAGAACGGTCATGCGTGCAGCACAGCTTAAAAGTGTCCTGCCACGGGAGCTGCTGGCTTCGGTGGTGGTGTTTCTGGTGGCCTTGCCCCTGTGCATGGGGATTGCCATCGCCTCGGGCCTGCCACCGGCCAAGGGCCTGATCACCGGGATCATCGGTGGCCTGGTGGTGGGATGGCTGGCGGGGTCGCCGCTGCAGGTCAGTGGCCCGGCCGCCGGTCTGGCGGTACTGGTGTTCGAACTGGTGCGCCAGCACGGCGTGGCCATGCTCGGGCCGATCCTGCTGCTGGCGGGGCTGCTGCAATTGCTCGCCGGACGCCTGCGCCTGGGGTGCTGGTTCCGGGTCACGGCACCAGCGGTGGTCTACGGCATGTTGGCGGGGATCGGTGTGTTGATCGTGCTGTCCCAGGTGCATGTGATGCTCGATGCCACGCCCCAGGCGTCCGGGCTGGACAACCTTATCGGTTTCCCCCAGGCGTTGGCCAAGGCTATGCCCAGCCTCGGCTGGCAGGCCGGGCTGCTGGGGCTTGGGACCATCGCCGTGATGTGGGGCTGGGAGCGCTGGCGGCCCCGGTCGCTGCGGTTCATCCCCGGGGCCTTGCTGGGGGTGGGGCTGGCAACCCTGGCCAGCCTGGTCCTGGCACTGCCGGTGAAGCGGGTCGAGGTGCCGGCCAACCTGGCCGAGGCGATCGACTGGCTGCGCCCCAGCGACCTGCTCAACCTGGCGGATCCCAACCTGTTGATTGCGGCGTTCGCCGTGGCCTTTATCGCCAGCGCCGAGACCCTGCTGTCCGCCGCGGCGGTGGATCGTATGCACAGTGGCCCGCGCTCGGATTTCGACCGTGAACTGTCGGCCCAGGGCATCGGCAACATGCTCTGTGGCTTGCTGGGCGCCTTGCCGATGACCGGGGTCATCGTGCGCAGCTCGGCCAACGTCCAGGCCGGGGCTCAGACCCGCTATTCGACGATTTTCCATGGCCTGTGGCTCTTGGGTTTCGTGCTGTTGCTGTCCAGCGTGCTGCAGCGCATTCCAGTGGCGAGCCTGGCGGGGGTGCTGGTCTACACCGGCTTCAAGCTGGTGGACCTGAAGGTGTTTCGCGGCCTGGGGCGATACGGGCGGATGCCGATGCTGACCTATGCGGTGACTGGCCTGGCGATTGTCTTCAGTGATCTGCTGACCGGGGTGCTGATCGGCTTTGCCCTGACCCTGGCCAAGCTGGCATTCAAGGCGGCGCGCCTGAAGATCAGCCTGGTTGATCTGCCGGATGACGGTGAGATGGAATTGCGTCTGGCGGGGGCGGCGACCTTTCTCAAGGTACCGGCCCTGACGCGGGTGCTGGCGACTGTCCCGGCAGCCACGACGGTGCATGTGCCCCTCAATAATCTCAGCTACATCGACCATGCCTGCCTGGAGTTGCTGGAGGAATGGAGTCGGGCCAACGGGGCCAAGGGATCACGGTTGGTGATCGAGGCACGGGGGCTGAAGCGTCGCCTGGAGGGGCGCCTGAGCACGACCAGTGGAGTGGCAGCGGCGGTCAGAGGTTGAGCGGGGGGCGGGGCGCTGGGGCGACCCCTTCGCCACAAGGCTCGGTGCGAGCCTTGCTGGCGAGGAAGTGGGATCAGGCGGCGGGCTGGTCGAGTTCCAGTTCCACGCCTAGCTGGCGCGACAGGCAGGGCCAGCGTTTCCAGGCGGCCTCGGTGTCCGGGCTGCCGAGTTTGTCGCGGTAGGCTTCCACCGACTCCAGGGCGAAGCTTTCTTCGTCGAGCATGGCATCGACGGCGTGGTGTACCGCTTCGTCCAGCTGGTTGGCGAAGGTTTCGCCGATCAGTTGGTGGGCGATCAGATTGGCGACCGTCATGTCCAGGGGGATCAGGGGACGGGCGAAGTGCTTGATGTACAGGTCGTTGACTTCTTCTACCAGGCGATGGGCCAGGTAGGCTTCGTCCAGCAGGCTGTCGAGGCCGACATGGCCGTCCATGATGGCTGGAGGCTGGAGGAAGAATTGCTCGGCGATCTTCAGGACCGGCTTGATCTGCGATTCGATACCGGCTTCCCGGGCGACCGCATTGGCGGCGTCCAGCAGGTCCGGGACCTGGTCGATGTAGGCGCTGACGAAACGGGTCATGACGCCCTTGGCGTCGACTTCGGGCAGCAGGATGGCGGGGTGCAGGTGAGGCAGTTGTGTTTCTAGCTGACGGGTCAGAAGACCCGTGCTGGCCTCATGTTGTTGAGCCAGTTGGATCTGCTCGCGCAATGCGGCGGTGTTCATGAAAACTCCAGGGAACAAGGGCAATTGAATAGGGAAGACATAAGTTAGCGTGCTTACGAAAACGCTTAAGACGCATTTGTCATAATTATTTCATGCTTAGTCATCACGGTTATATCGTTCTGCCATCGCTGACCCTCGATCCCTTTCCAACCGTGGCCTGCAAACCTTCTTTTGAGTGTTTCAGCCGATTTACGCCATCGCGTTGCGAGGTGAGAGTCGCTGTCTATACTCGCCCTTGTATGAAGTTAGCTGATGACGCCCGACTGCATGTGCAGCGAAGGCTCGGCGGTTTAAGTTCGTAGTCTAGGCAGCCGCTCCCTTGCCGCAGGTGAAAGCCGGCGGGATAACAAGAACGATAAGGGGAACCCGCAATGATGCGACATCCACATGTCTGGATGGGCCTCCTGTTGTGGTCGATATTCAGCCAGGCGCAGGCCGCCTGGACGGTGAATATGACGCCTGGGGCGACCGAGATTAGCCACGCGGTATTCGACCTGCACATGACCATCTTCTGGATCTGTGTGGTGATCGGCGTCATCGTCTTCGGCGCGATGTTCTGGTCGATGATCGCTCACCGCCGCTCCACCGGCCAGGTCCCGGCCCAGTTCCACGAGAGCACCACGGTCGAGATCCTCTGGACCATCATTCCGTTCCTGATCCTGGTGGCCATGGCCGTGCCGGCCACGGCGACGCTGATCAAGATGTACGACACCAGCGAGCCGGATGTCGACATCCAGGTCACCGGCTACCAGTGGAAGTGGCACTACAAATACCTGGGCCAGGATGTGGAGTTCTTCAGTAACCTGGCCACCCCCGCCGAGCAGATCCACAACAAGAGCGCCAAGGGCGAGCACTACCTGCTGGAGGTCGACCAGCCCCTGGTGCTGCCGGTGGGTGCCAAGGTGCGCTTTCTGGTGACCGCCGCCGATGTCATCCACTCCTGGTGGGTGCCTGCCTTCGCGGTCAAGCGCGACGCCATCCCCGGCTTCGTCAACGAGGCCTGGACCCGGGTCGACCAGCCCGGCATCTACCGTGGCCAGTGCGCCGAGCTGTGCGGCAAGGACCACGGCTTCATGCCGATCGTGGTCGAGGTCAAGAGCCAGGCCGACTACGACACCTGGATGGGCGAGCGCAAGGCCGAGGCGGCCAAGCTCAAGGAGCTGACCAGCAAGGAATGGACCCTCGACGAGCTGGTGGCCCGTGGCGACAAGATCTACCACACCACCTGCGTTGCCTGTCACCAGGCCGAAGGCCAGGGCCTGCCGCCGATGTTCCCGGCGCTCAAGGGCTCGAAGATCGCCACCGGACCCAAGGACGCGCACCTGAGCCTGGTGTTCCACGGCAAGCCGGGCACCGCCATGGCGGCCTTCGGCAAGCAGCTGTCGGAAGTCGACATCGCCGCCGTGGTGACTTACGAACGCAACGCCTGGGGCAACAACAAGGGCGACATGGTGACGCCCAAGGAAGTCCTGGCGCTGAAACAGGCGGAAAGCAAATGAGCCGGCCTATCGGGTATTTGCGCAACCGGTCGCGGCGCGCCGCCGCCGATCATCCAGTCCATTCGCTCGCAGGAGACAGGACATGAGTGCTGTGATCGATGACCACGGCCACGCCGGCCATGACGACCACGCCCACGGCCCGGCCAAGGGCCTGATGCGCTGGGTGCTGACCACCAACCACAAGGACATCGGCACCCTGTACCTGTGGTTCAGCTTCTGCATGTTCCTGCTGGGCGGCTCCTTCGCCATGGTGATCCGCGCCGAGCTGTTCCAGCCCGGATTGCAGATCGTCGAGCCGGCATTCTTCAACCAGATGACCACCATGCACGGCCTGGTGATGGTCTTCGGCGCGGTGATGCCGGCCTTCGTCGGCCTGGCCAACTGGATGATCCCGTTGATGATCGGCGCGCCGGACATGGCCCTGCCACGGATGAACAACTTCAGCTTCTGGCTGTTGCCGGCGGCCTTCCTGCTGCTGGTCTCGACCCTGTTCATGCCCGGCGGCGGGCCGAACTTCGGCTGGACCTTCTACGCCCCGCTGTCCACCACCTACGCCCCGGAAAGCGTGACCTTCTTCATCTTCGCCATTCACCTGATGGGCATCAGCTCGATCATGGGGGCGATCAACGTGATCGCCACCATCCTCAACCTGCGGGCCCCGGGCATGACCCTGATGAAGATGCCGCTGTTCGTCTGGACCTGGCTGATCACCGCCTTTCTGCTGATCGCGGTGATGCCGGTGCTGGCCGGTGTGGTGACCATGATGCTGATGGACATCCACTTCGGCACCAGCTTCTTCAGTGCCGCCGGCGGTGGTGATCCGGTGCTGTTCCAGCACGTGTTCTGGTTCTTCGGCCACCCCGAGGTGTACATCATGATCCTGCCGGCGTTCGGCGCCGTCAGCTCGATCATCCCGACCTTCAGCCGCAAGCCGCTGTTCGGCTACACCTCGATGGTCTACGCCACCGGGGCCATCGCCTTCCTGTCGTTCATCGTCTGGGCGCACCACATGTTCGTAGTGGGCATCCCGCTGGTGGGCGAGCTGTTCTTCATGTACGCCACCCTGCTGATCGCCGTGCCCACCGGGGTCAAGGTGTTCAACTGGGTGAGCACCATGTGGCAGGGCTCGCTGACCTTCGAGACGCCCATGCTGTTCGCCGTGGCCTTCGTCATCCTGTTCACCATCGGCGGCTTTTCCGGGCTGATGCTGGCCATTGCCCCGGCGGACTTCCAGTACCAGGACACCTACTTCGTGGTGGCGCACTTCCACTACGTGCTGGTGCCCGGGGCGATCTTCGGGATCTTTGCCTCGGCCTATTACTGGCTGCCCAAGTGGACCGGGCACATGTACGACGAAACCCTGGGCAAGCTGCATTTCTGGCTGTCCTTCGTCGGCATGAACATGGCCTTCTTCCCCATGCACTTCGTCGGCCTGGCCGGCATGCCGCGGCGGATCCCGGACTACAACCTGCAGTTCGCCGACTTCAACATGGTGTCCTCCATCGGCGCCTTCACCTTTGGCGCGACGCAGATCTTCTTCCTGTTCATCGTCATCAAGTGCATTCGTGGCGGCAAACCGGCCCCGGCCAAGCCGTGGGAAGGTGCCGAAGGGCTGGAGTGGAGCATTCCCTCGCCGGCGCCGTATCACACCTTCGTCACCCCGCCGGAAGTGAAATGAACAGCTGTGCTGTAGGAGCCAGCTTGCTGGCGAAGGCGTCGGGCCAGGCGCTGGAAGGCGTCGCCCGGTTCGCTGGCAAGCCAGCTCCTACAGGTTCGGGAGGGGCTTGAGATGGCCGATGTTTCGCTGAAGAAGCTGGTCACCCGCCTGTTGCTGGTGGTGGTGGCGATGTTTGTCTTCGGTTTTGCCCTGGTGCCGATCTACGACGTGATGTGCAAGGCCCTGGGCATCAACGGCAAGACCGGCGGGCAGTACCAGGACGCGCAGCAGCAGGTCGATGTCTCGCGCCAGGTGCGGGTGCAGTTCCTGTCCACCAACGCCATCGACATGGTCTGGGAGTTCTACCCCAAGTCCGATGACATCGTGGTCCATCCGGGGGCGGTCAACGAGATGATCTTCATCGCCCGCAACCCCAGCAATCACCCGATGAGCGCCCAGGCGATCCCGAGTATTTCCCCCAGCAGTGCGGCGATGTACTTCCACAAGACCGAATGCTTCTGCTTCACCCAGCAAGTGCTGCAGCCCGGCGAGAAGATCGAGATGCCGGTGCGTTTCATCGTTGACCGCGACATGCCCAAGGATGTGAAGCACCTGACGCTGGCTTACACGCTGTTCGATATCACCGCGCGTCATCCACCGGTGGCGGTCAGCGCCAAGACGGGTGGCTAAGGCGTTCAAGCGTGACCGAATAAGGAGAACAATAAATGGCGACTCATGAGCACTATTACGTTCCCGCCCAGAGCAAGTGGCCGATCATCGCGACGGTGGGCATGTTTGTCACCGTGTTCGGCCTGGCAACCTGGTTCAACGACCTCAAGGCCGCGCGCCCCGAATCCCATGGCCCGCTGATCTTTTTCGTCGGCAGCCTGTTGCTGGCCTACATGCTCTTCGGCTGGTTCGGCGCGGTGGTCAAGGAAAGCCGCGCCGGGCTCTACAGCGCCCAGCTCGATCGCTCGTTCCGCTGGGGCATGAGCTGGTTCATCTTTTCCGAAGTGATGTTCTTCATGGCCTTCTTCGGCGCGCTGTTCTATGTGCGGCACCTGTCCGGTCCCTGGCTGGGCGGTGAGGGCCACAAGGGCATTGCCCACATGCTCTGGCCGAACTTTGAGTTCGTCTGGCCGTTGCTCAACAACCCCGACCCAAAACTCTTTCCGGCGCCCAAGGGCACCATCAGCCCCTGGGGCCTGCCGCTGCTCAACACCGTGCTGCTGGTGAGTTCCAGTGTCACCGTGACCATCGCCCACCACGCCTTGAAGAAAGGCCACCGCGGCGCGCTGAAAATCTGGCTGGCGCTGACGGTGCTGTTGGGCTGCGCCTTTCTCGGCTTCCAGGCCGAGGAATATATCCACGCCTATCACGAGCTGGGCCTAACCCTGGGCTCGGGGATCTACGGCGCCACCTTCTTCATGCTCACCGGTTTCCACGGCGCTCACGTGACCATTGGCACGCTGATCCTGTTCGTGATGCTGGTGCGCATCATGCGCGGGCACTTCGACGCCGATCACCAGTTCGGCTTCGAGGCCGCGAGTTGGTACTGGCACTTCGTCGACGTGGTCTGGATCGGGTTGTTCGTCTTTGTCTACGTGCTCTGAGGAGCGCTTACCAGGGAGCGTGGGAAACCAATTGGCCGCTGAAGAAACCCCAGGCGATCAGGCCGACGGTGATGGCGGCCAGGCCGACCCGAACACTTAATGCAGTCACCAGGCGCTTGGATTGGCTGTCGTCCTTGACCAGAAAGAACAGGCCGCTGAACAGGCTGACAACCGTGGCAATCAGCATCAGGACGATGGCTGCTTTGAGCATGGTGAGACTCCGGGGGAGACGCGATGAACATCAGTATAGCGAGTCGATTTCCCAGTTTTATGGGCCGCCCATGAAAGGCTTCCGGCCGGGACTCGTGCCGACCCTGGTGGTGCTGTTGCTGCTGCCGGTACTGGTCTCTCTGGGGTTCTGGCAACTGGGGCGTGGCGAGCAGAAGCGCCAGTTGCTGAGCAGCTACGCCGAGCGTCGCGGGGCTGAGCCGGTGCCGCTGTTCGAGCTGTTGAGCGCCGCGGATCCGGCTTTTCGCCGGGTACGCCTGCACGGTCATTTCGATGCTGAGCACAGCCTGTTGCTGGACAACCGCATGCACGGCGGCAAGGTCGGGGTCGAGCTGCTGCAACCCTTTCTTGATCAGGCCAGCGGCCGCTGGCTGCTGGTCAATCGTGGCTGGCTGCCCTGGCCCGACCGGCGCACGCCACCCCGCTTCAACACTCCAGAGCAGAGCCTGAGCCTGGATGCCTGGGTCTACGTTTCTCCGGGAGCGGCGTTCCAGCTGCATGCCGACCCCACTGGAGCCCGCTGGCCGCGGCTGATCACTGCCGTGGCGCCCCAGGCGCTATGGGCCGAGCTGGGGCGCAGCGGCTTCGACCATGAAGTGCGCCAGGAATCCGGTCCCGGCGCCTACCTGACCGAGTGGCCAGTGGTCGCCATGGGCCCGGAAAAACACCAGGCCTACGCGGTGCAATGGTTTGCCATGGCCCTGGCGCTGTTCGCTCTCTACCTCTATTTCGGTTGGCACAACACGCGGGAGAAACGCCATGGGAACGGCCATGAATCCACCCAGCATCTCTGACACCCCAACGCCCAACCGGCGTCGCGGGCGCTGGCAGCTGATCCTCATCCTGTTGATGGTGATCGGCCCGATGATCCTCGCCACCGGCATGTACAAGCTGCAGTTCTGGGTGCCGGAAAGCCGCAGCTATCACGGCGAGATGATCGGCAATGGCCAGACCCGCGCCGACATTGGCGTGCAGTCCGAGGAGGAGCGCTGGCAGATCCTGGTCACCGCGCCCAAGGGCTGCTCGGTGGATTGCCAGCAGCTGGTGTACCTGGCGCGGCAGATCCAGGTGGCCCTGGGCCGTGATGCCTCGCGGGCCAGTCACGCCCTGGCCAGCGCCGAGCCCCTGAGTGCCGAGTACGAGGCCAAGCTGCAGCGCGAGTATCCGCAGCTGCAACGCTACCCGCTGGACCTTGCAACCTTTGCCAAGCTGGCCAACGACAAGGACGCACCGCAGCTGTGGATCGTCGATCCCCACAGCAACCTGGTGCTGCGTTACGACGCCCGGGTCAAGGGCAAGGACCTGCTCAACGACCTGCGCCACCTGCTGAAACTGTCGAACATCGGATAGGGGCAACGTCATGGCCAAACCTGGATTTCGCCTCGCGCTGTTTGCCACCTTGCTGGCGCTGATCGTGGTGCTGCTTGGCGCCTACACCCGGCTGACCCACGCCGGCCTGGGCTGCCCGGACTGGCCCGGTTGCTACGGCTTTATCAGCGTACCGAAAAGCGAAGCTCAACTGGCCCATGCCGAGCTGCACTTCCCCGACGCACCGGTGGAGGCCCACAAGGGCTGGAACGAGATGATCCACCGCTACTTTGCCGGCACCCTGGGACTGCTGATCGTGCTCCTGGCCGCCCGCGCCTGGACCCATCGCCAGCATCCTGGGCAGCCGCTGAAGTTGCCGTTGTTCCTCCTGGCGGTGGTGTTCGCCCAAGCGGCCTTCGGCATGTGGACGGTGACCCTGAAGCTCTGGCCGCAGGTGGTCACCGCGCACCTGCTGGGCGGCTTTGCCACCCTGAGCCTGCTGTTCCTGCTGACCCTGCGATTGTCCGGGGTGCTGCCGGCGCTGATCGTGCCGCGCCGCCTGCAGTACTGGGCCACCGCAGGGCTGGTGCTGGTGATCGGGCAGATCGCCCTGGGCGGCTGGGTCAGTTCCAACTATGCCGCGGTGGCCTGCATCGACCTGCCGACCTGCCACGGCCAGTGGTGGCCGAACATGGATTTTGCCAACGGCTTTCACCTGACCCAGCACATCGGCCCCAACTATCTGGGCGGCCAGCTGGACAGTGACGCCCGCACCGCCATCCACATGACCCACCGGGTCGGCGCGGTGCTGGTGACTCTGGTGCTGCTGGGGCTGGCCTGGCAATTGCGGCAGGTGGGCATGACTCGCCTGGCAGGATTGGTGCTGGTGGCACTGGGTGCGCAGATCAGCCTGGGCCTGAGCAATGTACTGTTCCACCTGCCGCTGCCGGTGGCGGTGGCCCACAACGCCGGGGGCGCGGCACTGCTGTTGACCCTGGTGCTGGTCAATTACCACGCTCGTACCAGCCTGGTGCAGGCCCGGGTTCGCCGGCCCCTGGGCTGGCGCCTCAGCCCGCGCAAACAGATGGCAGGGCCCATCACCATCAAAGGAGAGATGCCATGGCGACTCTGATCGGCGAACGCCCGCACCCCCGGGCGATCTGGCGTGACTACCTGGAGCTGACCAAGCCCAAGGTGGTGGTGCTGATGCTCATCACCTCGTTGGTGGGCATGTTCCTCGCCACCCGCGCCGGGGTGCCTTGGACAGTGCTGGTGTTCGGCAACCTGGGCATTGGCCTGTGCGCGGCAGGCGCGGCGGCGGTCAACCACGTGGTGGACCGGCGCATCGACGCGGTCATGGCCCGGACCCACAAGCGCCCGCTGGCCGAAGGGCGGGTATCGCCGGCGGCAGCGCTGGGGTTCGCCCTGGTGCTGGCCCTGCTCGGGCAGGCCCTGCTGCTGGCCTTTACCAATCCGCTGACCGCCTGGCTGACCCTGGCCTCGCTATTGGGCTACGCGGTGGTCTACACCGGCTTCCTGAAGCGGGCGACGCCGCAGAACATCGTCATCGGCGGCCTGGCCGGGGCCGCCCCGCCGCTGCTGGGCTGGGTTGCCGCAACCGGGCACATGAGCGCCGAGCCGTTGCTGCTGGTGCTGATCATCTTCGCCTGGACCCCACCGCACTTCTGGGCCCTGGCGATCCATCGCAAGGAGGAGTACGCCAAGGCCGATATTCCGATGCTGCCGGTGACCCACGGCGAGCACTACACCAAGGTGCATATCCTGCTGTACACCTTTGCCCTGCTGGCGGTGAGCCTGTTGCCCTACGCCATCCACATGAGCGGCGTGCTGTACCTGGTCTGCGCCCTGGCCCTGGGCGGGCGCTTCCTGCAATGGGCCTGGGTGCTGTACCGTGGCACTCGGCCGCACGCGGCGATCAACACCTTCAAGTACTCTATTTATTACTTGTTCCTGCTGTTCATCGCCCTGCTCGTAGACCACTACCTATTGTTGAACCTATGACTCGAACTCAGAAAACCGTCTTTATTCTCGTTGCGCTGGTGGCCCTGGTCCTGGGGCTCACCGTCAACAAAGTACTGTCCGGCAAGGGTCAGGGCGACCCCACCGCATTGATCGATGCCGGCATCATCCTGCTGCCCCAGAGCCGCACGTTGCCCGCGGTGAAGATGCTCGACCAGGACGGCCATCCCGTGGTGATCGATGAGTTGAAGGGCAAGTGGTCGCTGCTGTTCTTCGGCTACACCTTCTGCCCGGACATCTGCCCTACCACCCTGGCCCAACTGCGCCAGATCAAGAGCGAGCTGCCCAAGGAGTCGGTGGACAAGCTGCAGGTGATCCTGGTCAGCGTCGACCCCAACCGCGATACGCCGCAGCAGCTCAAGCAGTACCTGGGCTACTTCGACAAGGACTTCAAGGGCCTGACCGCCTCCTCGGTGGAAGACCTGCAGAAGATTGCCAACGCGGTGAGCATCCCCTTCATTCCGGCAGACACCAGCAAGCCCAACTACACCGTGGACCACAGCGGCAACCTGGCGGTGATCGGTCCGGACGGCACCCAGCGCGGCTTTATCCGTGCGCCGCTGAACAACCAGAAGCTGGTGGCCCAGTTGCCGGTGATGCTGCAGCGCAAGTAACCCGGTTTTCACCGCAGCAAACAAAACGGGGCGCCCAAAGGCGCCCCGTTTGCATTGCGTCGGTCGATCAGAACGCGGGAACGATCGCGCCTTTGTACTTCTCGAGAATGAATTGCTTCACTTCCGGGCTGTGCAGGGCGGTAACCAATTTCTTCATGGCGTCCGAGTCCTTGTCGTCAGGACGGGCCACCAGGATGTTCACGTAAGGCGAATCCTTGCCTTCGATCACCAGGGCGTCCTTGGACGGGTCCAGCTTGGCTTCCAGGGCGTAGTTGGTGTTGATCAGCGCCAGGTCGACCTGGGTCAGCACGCGCGGGATGGTGGCGGCTTCCAGTTCACGGAACTTCAGGTCCTTGGCGTTCTCGGTGATGTCCTTGACGGTGGCCAGGATGTTATTCGAATCCTTGAGCTTGATCAGGCCGGCCTTGTCCAGCAGCAGCAGCGCGCGGCCGCCGTTGGTGGCGTCGTTGGGGATCACCACGGTGGCACCGCCCGGCAGTTCGGAGAGTTGCTTGTACTTGCTGGAGTAGGCGCCCAGGGGCTCGATGTGCACACCGGCCACGCTCAGCAGCTTGGTGCCCTTGGCCTTGTTGAACTCATCCAGGTACGGCTGGTGCTGGAAGAAGTTGGCGTCCAGGCGCTTCTCGGCCACTTGCACATTGGGCTGCACGTAGTCGGTGAAGACCTTGACCTTCAGGTCCACGCCTTCTTTGGCCAGGGCCGGTTTGACGAATTCCAGGATCTCGGCATGGGGCACCGGTGTGGCGGCCACGGTCAGGGTTTCGGCGGCGTGCGCGGAGAACGCGGCAACGGCTGCGAAAGCGACGAGCAATTTTTTCATCGATCAAGCTCCTTGTAAGTCGCCCGACCCCGGGCGCCTGCCGGCCTGAGCCGGCAATTTTATTTGCGGGAAAAGTGCACCACCAGCTTGTCGCCGACGGTTTGCAGAACCTGGACCAGCACCAGCAGCAAGACCACGGTCACCACCATCACATCGGTCTGGAACCGCTGGTAGCCGAAACGGATCGCCAGGTCGCCAAGGCCACCGGCACCCACCACGCCGGCCATGGCGGTGTAGGACACCAGGGTAATGGCGGTCACGGTGATAGCGGCAAAGATGCCCGGGCGGGCTTCCGGGAGCAAGGCATTGGTAATGATCTGCCGGGTGCTGGCGCCCATGGACTGGGTGGCCTCGATGATGCCGCGGTCGACTTCGCGCAGGGCGGTTTCCACCAGCCGGGCAAAGAACGGCGTTGCGCCCACCACCAGCGGCGGGATGGCCCCGGCGACGCCCAGGGAGGTGCCGGTGATCAGCACGGTGAACGGAATCATCACGATCAGCAGGATGATGAAGGGCAAGGAACGCAGGATGTTGACGATCAGCGAGAGCAGCGCGTAGAGCGATTTCTGTTCCAGCAACTGACGTGGACTGCAGAGGAACAGCAACACGCCCAGGGGCAGGCCCAGGAGCACGGTGAACAGCAACGAGCCGCCGAGCATCATCAGGGTGTCGCCGGTGGCCAGCCAGATTTCCAGCCAGTCGATGTTGGTGAAGAAGGTATCCATCAGCGCAGCACCTCCATGTGGACATCCGCTGCGGTGAAGCGGGCGAAGGCCGCTTCCATGTCACCGCCGGTGATGGCCAGGGTCAGTTGCCCGTAAGGGGTGTCTTTGATGCGGTCGATGCGTCCGGCGAGGATGCTGTAGTCGACCCCGGTCTCCCGGGCCACGGTGCCCAGCAGCGGCGCGTAGGTGGCGTCGCCCTGGAAGGTCAGGCGCACGATGCGCCCCGGCACGTGAGCGAAATCGTCGCGCTGCTCGTTCTCGTCGACCTGCTCGTCTTCCTGGACGAAGCGCTTGGTGGTCGGGTGCTTGGGGTGCAGGAACACGTCGGCCACCGGACCCTGCTCGACGATCACGCCGGCATCCATCACCGCCACCTGGTCGCAGACGCGACGGATCACGTCCATTTCGTGGGTGATCAGGACGATGGTCAGGTTCAGTTCGCGGTTGATCTCCGCCAGCAATTGCAGGACCGACGCAGTGGTCTGCGGATCAAGGGCGCTGGTGGCTTCGTCGCACAGCAGGATCTTAGGCTTGGTGGCCAGGGCGCGGGCAATGCCGACGCGCTGCTTCTGGCCGCCGGACAGCTGCGCCGGGTATTTCTTCGCATGATCGGCCAGGCCGACCCGGTCCAGCAGCTCGGCTACTCGACGATCGATCTCGCCACGGGACAGCTCGCCAGCCAGGGTCAGGGGCAAGGCGACGTTGTCGGCCACGGTCTTGGAGGACAGCAGGTTGAAGTGCTGGAAGATCATCCCGACCTGCTGGCGGAAGCGGCGCAGGCCATTGGCATTCAGCGCGGTGACTTCTTCGTTGTCGACGATGATCTTGCCGCCGCTGGGGTTCTCCAGGCGGTTGATCAGGCGCAGCAGGGTGCTTTTACCCGCGCCGGAATGGCCGATCAGGCCGAACACCTGGCCATTCTCGACCCGAAGACTGGTCGGATGCAGGGCGGGAATATCCCCACCGGCGACCCGGTAGGTTTTATGGACGTTTTGAAACTCGATCACGTAGCGAACCTTGTGGGGCGCGTTAGAAAAGGATCAGCGGTTAGCCGGGCGCGCATTTTAGCCTGTCCGTATAGAGGTTCTTAGCATTTATTTCGCAATCATCATGCCATTTGGCAATAACGCGATCAAAGGTCATAAAAAAGGAACGGCCGCCTGCTCTCGCCAGTCACTACTTAAGCCACTCGAAAGCCGCCAGGTGCCGTGCCTGGAGGTCTTTGCCCACGAAGCCCCCGGGCCTGCCAGGGGCTCGCCAACGAGGAGTTTTTGCCTGATGAGCACGAAAAAGCCCAGCGCCCCGAAAAGCCAGATGGCCGGGACCGACACCCTGGACCGGGGCAACACCAACAGCAAGCTGCAGAGCCTCGAGGAGTTCCGCTCCGACGCCACCGGGCAGGCCCTGCGAACCAATCAGGGAGTGAAGGTTGCCGATAACCAGAACACTCTGAAAGCCGGTGCCCGCGGCCCCTCGCTGCTGGAAGACTTCATCATGCGGGAGAAGATCACCCACTTTGACCATGAGCGGATTCCCGAGCGCATCGTGCATGCCCGGGGGGTAGGCGCCCACGGTTACTTCCAGAGCAACGGTAATCATTCGGCACTGACCAAGGCCGGTTTCCTGCGGGACCCCGGGAAGAAGACGCCAGTGTTCGTGCGTTTTTCCACGGTCCAAGGACCGCGAGGCTCGGGAGATACGGTACGTGACGTGCGCGGTTTTGCCGTGAAGTTCTTCACCGACGAAGGCAACTTCGACCTGGTGGGCAACAACATGCCGGTGTTCTTCATCCAGGACGCGATCAAGTTTCCCGACTTCGTGCATGCGGTAAAACCCGAGCCCCACAACGAAATGCCCACCGGCGGCTCGGCCCACGATACGTTCTGGGACTTTGTCTCTCTGCAGCCGGAGTCGGCGCACATGGTGATCTGGGCCATGTCCGACCGGGCCATTCCGAAAAGCCTGCGCAGCATGCAGGGATTTGGCGTGCACACCTTCCGCTTCATCAACGCCGAAGGTCGCTCGCGCTTCGTCAAGTTCCACTGGCGGCCGACGGTGGGCACCTGCTCCCTGGTCTGGGACGAGGCACAGAAACTGGCGGGAAAGGACACCGATTTTCACCGGCGCGACCTGTGGGAGTCGATCGAGGCCGGCGACTACCCGGAATGGGAACTGGGGGTGCAGATCGTTGCCGAGGAGGACGAGCACAGTTTCGACTTCGACATTCTCGACCCGACCAAGCTGATCCCCGAGGAACTGGTGCCGATCACGCCCCTGGGCAAAATGGTGCTGGACCGCAACCCGGACAACTATTTCGCCGAGACCGAGCAGGTCGCCTTCTGCCCGGGGCACATAGTGCCCGGGATCGACTTCTCCAACGACCCGCTGTTGCAAGGGCGACTGTTTTCCTACACCGATACCCAGATCAGCCGCCTGGGTGGGCCGAACTTCCACGAATTGCCGATCAACCGGCCTTTGGCGCCCTTCCACAACAGCCAGCGCGACGCCATGCATCGCATGACTCTGGACAAGGGGCGAGCCTCCTACGAGCCCAACTCCATCGACGGCGGCTGGCCCCGGGAGACCCCGCCGGCCGCCGAGGATGGTGGCTTCGAGAGTTACAACGAGCGTATCGATGCGCACAAGATCCGCCAGCGCAGCGAATCCTTCAGCGACCATTTCTCCCAGGCGCGGCTGTTCTACAAGAGCATGAGCAAGCACGAGCAGGAGCACATCATCGCCGCCTACAGCTTTGAGCTGGGCAAGGTGGAACGTGAATGGATCCGCGAACGCCAGGTCAACGAGATTCTGGCCAACATCGACTTGCAGCTGGCCGCGCGAGTGGCCGAGAACCTCGGGCTGGCGGCGCCGAAGAAAGCCACGGTGGCGGAGCGCAAGACTTCGCTGTCGCGCTCGCCGGCCCTGAGCCAGGCGAACCTGTTACCAGGCAATATCAAAACCCGGAAGGTGGCGATTCTAGCGGCCAACGGCGTCGATGGTGTGGCGATCGATGCGCTGAAGAAGGCTCTCAAGGCCGAAGGGGCGCACGCCAAGCTACTGGGGCCGACCTCGGCGCCGGTCACCACGGCGAATGGCAAGAGCCTGCCGGTGGATGGGTCCATGGAGGGCTTGCCATCGGTGGCCTTCGATGCGGTGTTCGTACCCGGAGGTGCGCAGTCGATCAAGGCCTTGAGCGGCAATGGCGTGGCCCTGCATTACCTGTTGGAGGCCTACAAGCACCTCAAGGCGATCGCCCTGCACGGTGAAGCCAGGGAGCTGCTGCAGGTGCTCAAGCTGGAAGCGGACGAGGGCTTGATCATCGGCGCGGATGCCAAGGCCCTGAAGGCATTTTTTGCGGCGATTGCCCAGCATCGGGTCTGGGATCGGGAAGACAAGGCCAAGGCGGTTCCGGCCTGAGCCATTGTGCCAGCCGGCTTCCTCGCGGGAGCCGGCCAGGGGCAAGGCTTTACTGCGCCTTGCGCGGGCTCAGGACCATCTGTGCTGGAACATGACGCACGATCTGCCGGCTGATCTTCTGCTGGAAGTCGGGATCGAGTTTTTTCACCCGCTTGCTCAGCAGGGTCGACAGCCAGGGGTAATCCTCGGTGCGCGGTACCTGGATGATCACGTCGCACTGATAATTCACCGTATCGGCGGCCAAGGCATCGAGTTGCCGACGCAATTTACGGATATCGGTGACGTTCAGTGCAAGGGTGCTGCTTTCGGCCGTCGGATCGATCAGCTTGGCCGGTGGCCGGGCTTCGGCGGCTTTCAGGGCTGCCTCGGCCTGTTCCAGCTCAGCCTTGCGGGCATGGGCGATGGCATTGTTGACCCCGCCGGTCAGCGCGGGTGCCTTGGGCATCAGCGCCCGGGCACGGCTCAGGGCGGTGGCTGCGGCGTTGACGTCACCTTTTTGCAGGACGATCTGGCTGCGCTGCAGATAGGCTTCGGCCAACTGCCGCTGGTACTGCACCAGTTGCGGGTCGTCGGGCGTCTGCGCCTGCAAGGCGCTGAGTTGATCTTCCGCGGTGGCCAGTTCGCTGCTGGCGATGTTTTGTTCCAGCTGCGCGATGGCCGTGGCCCGTGCATCAGGGACCTCGGTGGCCGCTGGTGGCGTGCTTTGGCAGGCTCCCAGCAGCAGGGAAAATGCGACAAGGAGCAGATAACGGGAGGCGAACGGCTTCATTCCTGCGACTCTCTAATTGCGCAAAAAGCGAGCAAGTCTACACCCCTCGACGGGGCAGGACAAAACTCAGCAGAAACAGTGCGGCGGCCGTGACCACGATCGATGGCCCGGCCGGGGTGTCCTTGAACCAGGACAGCGCCAGCCCGCCGCATACCGCGAGCATGCCCAGCAGGCTTGCGCCCAGGGCCATCTGCTCCGGGGAGCGGGCGTGACGCTGTGCCGCGGCGGCCGGGATGATCAACAGCGAGGTGATCAGCAACACGCCGACAATCTTCATGGCCACCGCGATCACTACGGCGATCAGCAGCATCAGCGCCATGCGCAGCGTGGCCACCGGCAGGCCTTCGACCTTGGCCAACTCCTCGTGCACGGTGATTGCCAACAAGGGCCGCCACAGTGCTACCAGCAGCAACAGCACTGCTGCGCTGCCGCCGAGAATCCACCCCAGGTCGCCAGGGCTGATCGCCAGCAGGTCGCCGAACAGATAGGCCATCAAGTCGATCCGCACTTCATGCATGAAGCTTAGTACCACCAGGCCAAGAGACAGGGTGCTGGGGGCAAGAATCCCCAGCAGCGTGTCGGATGCCAGGGGCTGGCGTTGTTGCAGGGTCACCAGCAGTACCGCCAGGAGCAGGCAGCCCACGGTGACCGCTACGGCAGGGCTGATATCCAGCAGGAAACCCAGGGCTACCCCCAGCAATGCCGCATGGGACAGGGTGTCACCAAAATAGGCCATGCGCCGCCAGACCACGAAAGATCCCAAGGGGCCGGCGACCACCGCCAGGGCCAAACCTGCGAGCAGGGCGTAGAGCAGAAAATCAGCCATGCTTGCAGTTTTCTCCATGGACATGAGGCAGGCCCGTGGCGGGCTGAGTGACCACCGATCCATGCAGGTCGTGGGCGTGGTCGTGATGGTGGTGGTAGATCGCCAGGCTGGGCGCGTTCTTGCCGAACAGTTCGACGAAGGCCGGGTCGCCGCTGACCTGCTCGGGGTGCCCCGAGCAGCAGACGTGACGGTTGAGGCAGACCACCTGGTCGGTGGTGCTCATCACCAGGTGCAGGTCATGGGAGACCATCAGCACGCCGCAGCCGTGCCGGTCCCGCAGGCGGGTGATCAGGCTGTAGAGCTCGGCCTGACCGGCCACGTCGACCCCTTGCACCGGCTCGTCGAGCACCAGCAGTTCGGGTTCGCGGAGCAGGGCCCGGGCCAGCAGTACCCGCTGCATTTCGCCCCCGGAAATACTTTGCACGGGGCTGTCGATCACTTGTTCGGCACCGACTTCCTTGAGGGCCGCCAGGGCCCGTGGACGATCCACTCCTGGCACCAGGCGCAGGAAGCGCAGCACCGACAGAGGCAGCGTCGGGTCGACATGAAGCTTCTGCGGCATGTAGCCGACCCGCAGTTTGGGTTTGCGCCAGACACTGCCGCTGTCGGGCTTGAGCAGGCCGAGCACGGCGCGCACCAGGGTGGTCTTGCCGGCGCCGTTGGGGCCGATCAAGGTGACTATCTGCCCGGGTTCGACACTGAGCTGGATATTGTCCAGCACGTTCTGTCCGGCAAAGGTCACCCCGACCTGCTCGAGGCGGATCAACGCAGTGCTCATCAAGCCCCCTGGCAGCCCGAGCAGAGCCCGACCACTTCGACGGTCTGGCCCTCGACCACGAAGCCGACGTCGCGGGCGCTGGAGATGATCGCGTCGCTGATGGATTTCTGTTCCAGCTCGATAGCGGCGTGGCACTCGCGGCAGATCAGGAACTGCCCCTGGTGAGCGTGCTCCGGGTGGTTGCAGCCGACAAAGGCGTTGAGCGAAGCGATGCGGTGTACCAGGCCGTTTTCCAGGAGGAAGTCCAGCGCCCGGTAAACGGTCGGAGGTGCAGCGCGGCGGCCATCCTGTTCGCTGAGCACGGCGAGGATGTCGTAAGCCCCCAGAGGCTTGTGGCTCTGCCACACCAGCTCCAGCACCCGCCGGCGCAGGGCGGTCAGGCGCAGGCCTTGCCGTGCGCACAGGGCGTCGGCCTCAGACAGTGCGCTGTGCACGCAGTGAGAGTGGTCGTGGGGACGGCTGGCGAGGGGTGTTTTAGGCATGAGCGGCGACGAGGTTTGTGAGAGACGTTATTATGTTACCCGTTCTCGCCTCTTCGAGTGTCCATCGTGCCCAGACTTTTTCGCCTTTTTGTCGCTTTTACCCTCAGCCTGTTGGCGATCGGCTCGGCCCAGGCCGAAGTGCGGGTACTCACCAGCATCAAACCCCTGCAACTGATCGCCGCTGCGGTGCAGGACGGCGTGGCGGTTCCCGAGGTGTTGCTGCCACCGGGGGCGTCGCCGCACAACTACGCGCTGCGCCCTTCCGATGTGCGCAAGGTGCAGAGCGTGGACCTGCTGTACTGGATTGGCCCGGACATGGAGGGCTTCCTGCCCCGCGTCCTCAAGGGGCGGAGCCTGCCTTCGGTGGCGGTACAGGACTTGCCGGGGATGAAGTTGAGACATTTCGCCGAAGATAGCCACTCTCATGCCGAAGATGCCGACGAACACGACCATGATCACCGGCCGGGAACCCTGGACGCGCACCTGTGGTTGTCGCCGGTGAATGCCCGGGTCATCGCGGCGCGTATCGCCGCCGACTTGAGCGCTGCCGATCCGGCCAACGCTGCCCGCTACCAGAGCAACCTGAAAGCCTTCAACGAGCGTCTGGACGCCCTGGATACTCGCTTGAAGGCTCGCCTGGCGGGAATCGCCGGCAAGCCCTACTTCGTGTTCCACGAAGCGTTCGATTACTTCGAGGACGCTTATGGCCTCAAGCACACCGGGGTGTTCAGTGTGGCCTCGGAGGTTCAGCCGGGCGCGCAGCACGTTGCCGCCATGCGCGCGCGCTTGCAGCAGGTGGGCAAGACCTGTGTGTTCAGCGAGCCGCCCCTGCGCCCACGGCTGGCCGAGACGCTGGTGGCCGGATTGCCGGTGAAACTGGCGGAGCTGGATGCGTTGGGTGGGTATACGCCAGCGACCGCTCAAGGCTATGAGCAGGTGCTGGAGAAGCTGGGGAACGATCTGGCGGGCTGTCTGGAACAGCTTTGAGCAGGGATTGTTGCGGGATGGCTTTCGCGGGCAAGCCCGCTCCTACAAGGGTGTTATCCATCTGTAGGAGCGGGCTTGCCCGCGAAGGGTTTACAGGGCGAACGGCAGCGCGATGCTGACCTGTTGCCGTTGCGCCAGGCGTTGCTGGAATTCCATCGGGTCGTGAATCAGCACGTCCTGCCCGGCAAACGTCTCGGCAGCAATCAGCCGTGACAGCCAGAAACGCACGCAGGCCACCCGCAACAGGGTCGGCCAGAGCTCGGCCTCCGCTGCAGTGAACGGGCGCAGCGCGGCATAGGCGCCCAGCAGCGCTCGCGCCCGCTGGCCATCGATCACGCCCTCATCATCGGAGCACCAGTCGTTCAGGGCGATCGCCACGTCGTAGAGCATCGGCCCCGAGCAGGCATTGTAGAAGTCGATCAGGCCGGTCAGGTGAGTGCCTTCGAACATGGCGTTGTCGCGAAACAGATCGGCATGAATATTGGCCCGGGGCAGGGCCAGGATCTTCACCTTCTGTGCGGCGATTTCCTCCAGCGCCCGCTGCAGCAGGTCCTGGGCGGTGGTGTCGAGGTGAGGGAGCATTTTCGTGCCCTCCTCCTGCATCCAGTCCAGGCCGCGATCGGTCTTGCGCTTGATCATGTTGTCCTTGGTGGCCACGTGCAGGTGGCCGAGCAGCTCGCCGACCTGGGTGCAATGCTGGGCATTGGCCTGCTTGATGTGCTTGCCCGCCAGGCGCGGTTGCAGCAGTGCCGGCTTGCCCGCCAGCTCCCGCAGGGCGACGCCGTCGGTGGTGCGCAGTGCGTAAGGCACCGGCAGGTCGGCCTCGTGCAGCACGTCCAGCAGTTCGATGAAGAACGGCATTTCCTGGACCGGGCCGCGCTCGATCAGGGTCAGGACGAACTCGCCCTGCTCCAGGCTGATGAAGAAATTGGTGTTTTCGCTACCAGCGGCAATCCCCTGGAAGTCAAGCAGGCGGCCGAGCCCATAAGGGGCGAGAAAGGTTTCCAGCTCGGGCCGAGCCAGGGGGGTGAACACAGACATGGTTAAAAACTGCCAGTACGGGCGCCGCGATCACGCTGGCGCCAATTGAAGTCGAGAGTGTTTTACCACTCAAAGATTTTCCACGAAGGGATCAGCATATCCGGCTGATCCGAGCGGATGAAGTTGCCGTCGGAGCCATCGGCGCGCACCAGGAAGTAGGGCTTGCCACCCTTTGGCGTGACCTTGATGGCATACAGGAAACCATTCTGCCGGTATTCCTGGATGGTCTTGTCGCCTTCCGTGCGAATGGTCACGTCCGGGTCGGCTGATGGCGCATCCTCTGCGGCGATAACGGCCATTGGAGCGATTGCAATCAAGCTGGCCAGCAGCAAGCGATTCAGTGTGCGCATGATAACCTTGTCCCTTTGTCGTCAACGGTCCCGCTATTCTAGCGCCGGACCCGCCGAAAAGGTTGATCCTACTCATGAGCCAAGCCCCCCTCGTCCTGGTGGACGGTTCTTCCTATCTGTACCGCGCGTTCCACGCGTTGCCACCTCTGACCACCTCCAAAGGCCTGCCCACCGGCGCGGTCAAGGGCGTGCTGAACATGCTCAAGAGTCTGCGCAAGCAGTACCCGGACAGCCCGTTCGCGGTGGTGTTCGACGCCAAGGGCGGGACTTTCCGCGATGACATGTATGCCGAGTACAAGGCCAACCGCCCGAGCATGCCGGACGACATGCGGGTGCAGATCGAGCCCTTGCACGCCAGCGTGATCGCCCTGGGTTTCCCGCTGCTGTGCGTTGAGGGGGTGGAGGCTGACGACGTGATCGGCACCCTGGCCCGCAGCAGCGCGGCGGCGGACCGGCCGGTGGTGATTTCCACCGGTGACAAGGACATGGCACAGCTGGTGGATGGGCACATTACCCTGGTCAACACCATGTCCGGTAGCAGCATGGATGTGGAAGGCGTTAAGGAGAAATTCGGCGTCGCTCCCGAGCAGATCATCGATTACCTGGCGCTGATGGGCGACTCTTCCGACAACATCCCGGGGGTTCCGGGCATTGGTCCCAAGACCGCTTCCGGCCTGCTGGTAGGGGTCAATGGCGGCCTGAAGGAGCTCTACGAGCAGCTGGATATCGTGCCGAGCCTGCCGATCCGTGGGGCCAAGACCCTGCCGGCCAAGCTCGAGGAACACAAGGAGATGGCCTTCCTCTCCTACCAATTGGCGACCATCAAGGTCGATGTGGCCCTGGATGTGGGGCTGGATGATCTGCACTTGCGCGAGCCGGATCGTGACAAGTTGATGGAGCTCTACAGCCTGCTGGAGTTCAAGAGCTGGCTGGACGACCTGCAGCGTGACGCCAAGCGTGTCGAGCTTGATGTTGCCCAGGCCCCGCAGGCGGCTGTCGAGCAGCCTGAAGCCGAGCCGGAGCCACTTGAGCTGCAATACGAAACCATCCTCGACCCGGCGCGTTTCGACGCCTGGCTGGAGAAACTCAAGCATGCCAGGCTGATCGCCTTCGACACGGAAACCACCGGCATCGACGCCCAGCAGGCGCAACTGGTGGGGCTGTCGTTCTCGGTCAAGGCTGGCGAAGCCGCCTATGTGCCTCTGACCCACTCCTACATGGGCGCACCGGAGCAGTTGGATCGCGACACCGTGCTGCTGGCCCTGAAGCCGCTGCTGGAAGACCCTAAGCTGCTCAAGGTGGGCCAGCACGCCAAGTTCGACATGAACATCCTGGCCAACTGTGCCATCGGTGGAGACCAGGCCAACGGCATCACGGTACGTGGCGTTGCCTTCGACACCATGCTCGAGTCCTACGTGCTCAACTCCACTGCCACCCGCCATGACATGGACAGCCTGGCGCAGAAATACCTGGACCACAGCACCGTGAGCTTCCAGGACATCGCCGGCAAGGGCGCCAAGCAACTGACCTTCGACCAGATCCCCCTCGAGCAAGCCGGGCCTTACGCCGCCGAAGATGCCGATGTGACCTTGCGTCTGCACCAGGCGCTGTTCGGCAAGCTCACCGCGATTCCGAGCCTGGCCAGCGTGCTGACCGATATCGAGATGCCATTGGTGCCGGTCCTGGCCCGCATCGAGCGTCAGGGGGCGCTGGTGGATGCCCAGTTGCTGGGGGTGCAGAGCATCGAACTGGGGGACAAGATGGTTGCCCTGGAGCGCGAGGCTTTCGAGATCGCCGGTGAGGAGTTCAACCTGGGTTCGCCCAAGCAATTGGGCTCGATCCTCTACGACAAGCTCGGCCTGCCGGTGCTGAAGAAGACGGCCAAGGGCCAGCCCTCCACCGCTGAAGAGGTGCTGGCCAAACTGGCGGAGGATGACTACCCGCTGCCTCGGGTATTGATGCAGTACCGCTCCATGAGCAAGCTGAAAAGCACCTACACCGACCGTCTGCCGGAGCAGATCAACCCGCGTACCGGGCGGATCCATACCTCCTACCATCAGGCGGTGGCTTCCACTGGGCGTCTGTCCTCCAGTGATCCGAACCTGCAGAACATCCCGGTGCGTACTGCCGAAGGCCGGCGCATTCGCCAGGCCTTCATCGCGCCGGCCGGCTACAAGCTGCTGGCGGCGGACTACTCGCAGATCGAGTTGCGGATCATGGCCCACCTGTCTCGGGACGAAGGGCTGCTCAATGCATTTCGCAACAACCTCGATGTGCACACGGCCACCGCGGCCGAGGTGTTCAAGGTCGAGCTCGAGGATGTCACTTCCGATCAGCGTCGCAGTGCCAAGGCGATCAACTTCGGTTTGATCTATGGCATGGGTGCGCAGAAGCTGGGCAAGGACATCGGTGTCGGAACCAAGCAGGCCAAGGCCTATATCGATACCTACTTCGCGCGCTATCCAGGGGTTCGCGAGTACATGGACCGGACCCGGGCACAGGCTGCTGAGCAGGGGTATGTAGAGACCATCTTCGGTCGTCGGCTGTACCTGCCGGAGATCAATTCCAACAAGCCACAGGAGCGCGCCGGCGCCGAGCGCACGGCGATCAACGCGCCGATGCAGGGCACCGCGGCAGACATCATCAAGAAGGCCATGGTGGCGGTGGACAACTGGCTGGAGTCTTCGGGTCTCGATGCCCGGGTCATTCTCCAGGTGCACGATGAACTGGTGCTGGAGGTGCGCGAGGACCTGGTGGACAAGGTTCGCGAAGAGATTCGCGGGCACATGAGCGGTGCCGCGACCCTGGATGTACCGCTATTGGTCGAGGTCGGGGTGGGAAATAACTGGGATGAGGCCCATTAAGGGCACTTTTCAGCGGCTTTTGCCGCGGCATAGTGTCGCGGCAAATGGCTGGCGAAGGGCTATTAGCACGGAAAATTTCATCAATTATTGCCAATAGTTTTTGCAGCGCGCCGGAACTAAATCGGTGAACGCCCACTCAGAGTTACTGAATGGCTGGTGAAGCCCTTCGATGCTCCTATGTTGTGTTAAGTGTTGGCAGATATCTGGACCCCGCCCTAGCGGTCTAGAACTTGAACCCCGAACTTCCCCCTCCCCATACGAAGTCCGGGGTTTTTTTTGCCTGAAAATCGCCTGGGAAATGATCATGCTGCGTTAAAAGCGCGGCGCGAAATGCTCATTTACAGCCGGTAAACTCCGCTTTCGCACCGCGCTTTTGCCTTGCCTGATCATCCTCCAGGCAATTTTCCCTACGTCTCTCAGGCCTCGATTTCGGTGCCTTTGTCAGCCAGTTCCATCCAGCCCGCCAGTACGGTGTATGCCTCTTCCAGGCCCATGCGCTTGGGCGCGGAGAACAGTTGGATGGTGACCGCTTCGCCCCAGCCCTTGCGGATCTGCGACTGGACCTTGAGCAGGGTGTTCTTGGCCGCGCCGTAGGTCAGCTTGTCTGCCTTGGTCAGCAGAATGTGCATCGGCATGCCGCTGGCCACGGCCCAGTCCAGCATCAGCAGGTCGAAGTCGGTCATGGGATGACGGATGTCCATCATCAGGATCAGGCCTTTGAGGCTCTCGCGGCTGCCCAGGTAGGCTTCCAGGTGGCGCTGCCAGTGCTGCTTGAGCGGGATCGGCACTTTGGCGTAACCGTAGCCCGGCAGGTCGACCAGACGGCGATCGTCGTCTAGCTTGAAGAAGTTCAACAACTGCGTGCGCCCCGGGGTCTTCGAGGTGCGGGCCAGGCTGGCGTGGGTCAGGGTGTTCAGGGCGCTGGATTTGCCAGCGTTGGAACGCCCGGCAAAGGCCACTTCAAAGCCTTCGTCGTCAGGGCATTGATCGACTTTGGCGGCACTGAGCATGAAGGTAGCCTGTTGGCACAGACCGAGGATGGGGTTCTTGAGTTGCATGGGATTTCCGATAGGGGCGATGCCGAGAGTGGACGCGGCGAGCGGTGTCGTTTCCGTTTCAGTAGCGCCAGTATATAATGCCGCAGATTTTGTGTGCGCTTTGTCCCAGCGTAGGATGAAGTTCACGAGAGCGATAAACCTTGAATGCGCATTAGAACGCATCACGCTCTCAACCCTGAAAAGGTCGTTTTATGACGAAATGGCTGCTAGCTGCCGGTGTCTTGATGCCGCTTTACAGCGCTCAGGCTACACAGGATCCGGAAGCTGTGTACAACCGTGTTTGTGGGGCTTGTCATTCCGGCCAACTACCCACGGCGCCCCGCAAGGGCGACCAGGAAGCTTGGGCGCCGAGGTTGGCGCAAGGTATGGAGACGCTGGTGCAACACGTGACCCAGGGTTTCAAGGCGATGCCGCCGCGTGGTTTGTGCATGGACTGCAGTGCCGAGGATTACCGAGTCATCATCCATTGGATGAGCGAGTGATCCCGGTCCATAACTCTTTAACCCTTAGCCGTAGTTGGATTAGCTGATGAACAAATTACTCGTGAGTCTGCTGTTGACCTTGGGCATCACAGGTGTCGCCCATGCCGCAGGCGACGCTGCTGCCGGTCAGGCGAAAGCCGCAGTCTGTGGCGCTTGCCACGGCCCTGATGGGAACAGCATGGCGCCAAACTTTCCAAAGCTGGCGGGTCAGGGGGAAAAGTACCTGGAGAAGCAGTTGCACGATATCAAGTCGGGCAAGCGCCAGGTGCTGGAAATGACCGGCCTGCTGACCAACCTGAGCGATCAGGACATGTCTGATATCGCCGCCTACTTCGCCAGCCAGAAAGGCAGTGTCGGCGCGGCAGATCCGAAAGTCGTGGCCCGGGGCGAGGAATTGTTCCGTGGCGGCAAGCTCGATCAGGGCATGCCAGCCTGCACCGGTTGCCACTCGCCAAACGGCGCGGGTAACGCAGCGGCCGGCTTCCCTCATCTGAGCGGCCAGCACGCACAATACGTGGCCAAGCAACTGACCGACTTCCGCGAAGGCAACCGCACCAACGACGGCGACACCCTGGTCATGCGCAGCATCGCTGGCAAGCTGAGCAACAAGGACATCGAAGCGGTGTCCAGCTATATTCAGGGCCTGCACTGAGGTTGGTTCGATCGGGCCTGCCGAGGATGCGAAGCCACGGCACGTTAATGATCGATTAATCTGACGATGCAAGCATAAAGGGTGGCTCAGGCCGCCCTTTTTTATGGCGTCTGCCGCTACACTAGCGAACTCAAGCCCGCCATGATCTGTCTGAACTCAGGTCGCGCGAGGCGCCAAAATTGTCCAGGAGTAAAGCATGCGTAATCTGATTCTCAGCGCCGCTCTCGTCACTGCCAGCCTATTCGGCGTGACCGCTCAAGCCGCCGAACCGGTCGAGGCCGGTAAACAATATGTCGAGTTGAGCAGCGCCGTTCCGGTTGCGGTGCCTGGCAAGATCGAAGTGGTGGAGTTGTTCTGGTACGGCTGCCCGCATTGCTACGCCTTCGAACCAACCATCAATCCCTGGGTTGAAAAGCTTCCGGCCGACGTCAACTTCGTGCGTATCCCGGCAATGTTCGGCGGTATCTGGAACGTTCATGGCCAACTGTTCATCACCCTGGAAGCCATGGGCGTAGAGCACAAGGTCCACAAGGCCGTATTCGAAGCCGTCCACAACGGCAAGAAACTCGCCACTCCGGAAGAGATGGCCGAGTTCCTGGCTACCGAAGGCGTCGACAAGGACAAGTTCCTCAGCACCTACAACTCCTTCGCCGTCAAAGGCAAGGTCGAAGACGCCAAGAAGAAGGCCCAGGCCTATCAGATCACCGGCGTACCGACCATGGTGGTCAACGGCAAGTATCGCTTCGACCTGGGCACCGCCGGTGGTCCTGAAGGCGCGCTGAGCGTGGCCGACCAGTTGATCGCCAAAGAGCGCGCAGCCAAGTAAGCGCCGCCGCCATGCCGCGCTGGGGCTCGGAACGCATCGTTGGCCTGCATGATCCGCAGGTCAACGAACATCATTTAGCGTCTAGCGGCCTGCCGGCGGACAGTCGCCTGCGCTTGCTCAGTTTCAATATCCAGGTCGGGATCAGTACCGAACGCTATCGTCACTACCTGACCCGTGGCTGGCAGCACTTGCTGCCCCATAACGGGCGGGCGGGCAATCTGCAGAAGATTGGCAGCCTGTTGGGGGATTTCGACCTGGTGGCCCTGCAGGAAGCCGATGGCGGGAGCCTGCGTTCAGGCTACGTCAATCAAGTGGAGCACCTGGCCCAGCTGGGTGCGTTCCCCTACTGGTATCAACAGCTCAATCGCAATCTCGGGCGCCTGGCTCAGCACAGCAACGGCGTGCTCAGTCGCTTGCGGCCCTGGGCCATCGAAGACCACCCGCTGCCTGGTCCCAAGGGGCGTGGTGCGATTCTGGTGCGTTTCGGCGAAGGCCCTGACGCGCTGGTGGTCGTGATGATGCACCTGGCGCTCGGTGCCCGGGTTCGCACCCGGCAACTGGCGTATATCCGCGAGTTGATCGGCGGCTACAAGCATCAGGTGCTGATGGGTGACATGAACACCCACGCCAGCGATCTGCTGGAGCATTCCCCCTTGCGCGATCTCAGCCTGCTGGCGCCGCAACTGCAGGCGACCTTCCCCAGCTGGCGGCCGCAACGCTGCCTGGACCACATCCTGCTCAGCCCCAGCCTGACCCTGGAGCGAGTCGAAGTCCTGGCCCAACCCATATCCGATCACCTGCCGGTCGCGGTAGAGATTCGTCTGCCGGGTTCGCTCACGGCTGATGCATTGCCCGCGTTGAGTCCTGCCCCTCGCGGAACCGATGAATGAGCGACGACGCCCAGCGCTGGAAAGAGAAATACCTCAAGAGCATCGAACAGCAGGACAAGCTTGAGCGCCGTTGGGCTGCTCGCCTGGACTTGCTGCGCCGCGGGCTGGTGCGCAGCACCCTGGCGGCGGAGGGCACCGATCGCGCGGTCGACCAGTGCATGAAGGAAATGCGCGAGGTGATCCGCACCGATGACATGGATGCGGGCCTGGCAGCCTTGCTGCCGCGGCTGGAAAAAGCCGTGCTGGACTCTGAGCAGCGCCGGGAAACCCGAGTCGATCAGATGAGCAGTGCCCTGACTGCCCTGGTTGCCCAATTGCAGTCCCTGCCCCTGCCCCGAGAGGTCAGTCGGCCGCTCAAGGCGTTCGCCAAGCAGCTGGACAGCCGGGTAGGCCAGGCGCGGGAAATTCCCCTGCTGCTGGGGGAGCTGAGCAATCTGCAGGGCAAGGCCCTGGGTCAGTTGGAAAACCCGGTCGAGCCGGGGCGACCGAGCCTGCTGCAACGATTGTTCGGTGCCCGCGATAGCGCTGAGGCCACTCCTCCGGTGGAGGCTGTGCAAGTACCAGCGGCACTGCCTGCTCCAGACGTCCGCACGCAGCCGGAAGAGGTCGAGGTCGCGGATGCCACGGTGCGCGAGCACTACCAGACGCCTGTTGCCCAAGCCCCCGAAATCGTTCAATCACCCGCACCCGCACCCGCACCCGCACCCGTAGCACCCGTAGCACCGGCGCCGACCAGAGAAGAGCCGCAAGTCGCGCCGGAACTTGCTATCGAACCGGTCACGAGTGTTGAGCCCGAAGCCGTCAGCATGCCTCCCCAAGCGCCGGTCGCGGCAGTCGTGCCGCCCGTTCTGGAACAGGCCCAAGTGCCCGAACCCGAGCCTGCCCCGCGGATTGAGGATGAACCTCCAGAACCTGTGCCTGCACAGCTGGAGCCCGTGGCGCTGGCCGCCAACGAAGCCGTCTCGGTGGAGGCGCCACCTGGGCCCGTGGCCGAGGCTGCGGTCGAGCCTGCCCCGCTCAACCCCGACGAATTGCTACCCGTTCCGCGGGTGCCGCCTGCGGTGTTGCTCGACAGCCTGCCGTTACCGGCGGTGATGGCCGAGGCTCTGGCCGCCATCGATCCGGAGCAGCCGGAGCAGGATGTGCTTTACGCGCTGCCCGACTCCCCCGAGCCTTCCTACAGTTCGGTGGCCAAGCACATCGAGGACACCCTGCTGGGCTTGCTCGATGACCTGAGCCTGCCGGAGCGCCACCGGCCCCAGGCCGAGGCCATGCGTGATCGTCTGCAACATGGTCTGAACTGGTACGAATTGTTGCCGATCCTCGATGATCTGGCGGTGTTGATGCTGGCAATCACCGATTCGGGCCAGCATGAGTTCGAGAACTACCTCAAGCACCTCAACGAGCGCCTGGAGGCTTTCCAGAGCAACCTGCAGGCCGCCAGCGACGGTCATGCCGACAGCCATTCGGCAGCGCGCGCCATGGACACCCAGATCCGTGAGCAGGTCGATGGGCTGCAGAGCAGCGTGCAGGACGCGGCTGACCTGGATGACCTGAAACAGGTACTGGAAAGCCATCTGGAAGGCCTGTTGGGCACCATGGACCAGCATCAACAGCAGCGCGAGGAGCGCGAGAAGGAGGTGGCCGCCCGCTTGCAGAGCCTGGCGGAGCGAGTCTCGAGCATGGAGCAGGAAGCCCAGGGCTATCGTGAGCACCTGGAAGAGCAGCGCCAGAAAGCCTTGATCGACCCGCTGACCGGCCTGCCCAATCGTGCGGCCTGGAGCGAGCGCCTGGAACATGAAGTCGCGCAATGGCAGCAACACGGCAACAGCCTGCTGCTGGCCATGCTCGACCTCGATCATTTCAAGCGGATCAACGACAACTACGGTCACCTGGCCGGCGACAAGGTGCTGAAGATCATCGCCACTGTGCTGCGCAAGCGTCTGCGGGGCAACGACTTCATCGCCCGGTTTGGCGGCGAGGAGTTTGTCCTGCTGATGCCCAATACCCCGTGGCCGGCGGGTGTGCGCCTGGTGGAAAACCTGCGAGCGGCGATCGAGGCCTGCCCGTTTCACTTCAAGGGCGAGCCGGTGACCATAACCGTGTCGGTCGGCTTGAGTGCGTTCAAGGCCGGTGATCGCAGTGAACTGGTGATCAAAAGAGCCGATCAGGCGCTGTACCGGGCCAAGGATGCGGGGCGCAACCGAGTGGAGGCAGGCTGAAGCGCCTGCTGCTTCCTGTCTGAAAGCATTGTTTTGCCCATTGTGCCGGGATCAGTACGTTACACTGTTGCATTCCCGTTTTCAGCGTACTGCCCTTTGCCATGAAACTTCTCGTCCTCGCTTTCTCGCTCCTGCTTCTTGCCGGCTGTTCCAGCGGCCCACGCATCGACACCAGCCATCCATCGGTCAACTACGACCAGCGTGCCCAATTCATCATCGTGCACTACACCTCGGCGTCCCTGGAGCGCTCCCTGGCCTTGCTGACCCACGGGCAGGTCAGCAGTCACTACCTGATTGGCGACGACAAGTCCGCCACCATCTACAAGCTGGTGGACGAGCAGTACCGTGCCTGGCACGCCGGCGAAAGCCAGTGGCAGGGCCGCACCTGGCTCAACTCCAGCTCGATTGGTATCGAAATCGTCAACCCGGGTTTCCGTGACGGCCCCACCGGCCGGCTCTGGTACCCCTACAGCGAAGCACAGGTGCAGAACCTGATCGTGCTGCTCAAGGACATCAGCAAGCGCAACAACATCTCCCCGCGTCACATCATTGGCCACAGTGACATCGCGCCCCAGCGCAAGCTCGATCCGGGCCCGCTGTTCCCCTGGAAACGCTTGGCCGATGCCGGGCTTGGCCTGTGGCCCAACGCTCAGGCGGTGGCGGCCCAGCAGGCGGCATTTGCCGCGAGCCTGCCGAGCGTCAGCTGGTTCCAGCAGCAACTGGCGCAGCTGGGCTACACCACCCCGCAGACCGGTGAACTGGATACTGCGACCCGGAATGTGCTGGCAGCCTTCCAGATGCACTACCGACCGACCCTCTTCGATGGCACGCCGGATGCGCAGAGCGCGGCGATCCTGATGGTCCTCAACCAGACAAAATAATGACGCCGCCGGACGGTCCGCGCCGATTGCCCAATCAGTTGCTATAACTCATTGGTAATCCTTCGGATCTCCCATGATGCTGGCCGCTCGCGAGCCCCTGCGTACCTGGTTCCATCGCCCTTGGTTGCTGGCGACGCTGGCGGCTGTGTTGAGTGCGGCGGTGCTGGTGCTGGGCAGCGCCGGGGTGGCGATGCATCAGGTCCAGCAACGGGAAAGCGAGCAGATGAATGCCCAGGGCCAGCGTTTCCTGGAGCGTCTGGAGCAACTGTTCGGCCAACTGCGCGAAGGCCTGGACGCGCTGGAGGCCCAGCCGCTGCGCGAGTGCAATGCGGACATGATCGCGATCCTGCAGCAGGTCAGCTACAGCTACCGCTTCATATATGAAGCGGTCTACATGGATGCCACTCAAACCTGTTCCAACTGGCCACGGCAGAACCTGCGGCCCTCCCTCAGGGCCCCGGACATTCATGGGCCGACCTACAGCTACTGGCTCAATACCTCGACCCAGCCCAACGAGAACCTCGCCGCGCTGATGCTGGGCCGGGGCAATTTTCGCGTGGCCACTTCCCGCGGGCATTTGACCGATGTGGTCGACCTGCCGGCAGGCGGTAGCCTGATGGTGGTGGTGGATCACGGGGCCCGGGCGATCCCGGTGCTGGGCCCGGCCCGGGCATGGCCGCCTGTGGAGCCCTGGCGGGGCGGTCGCGACGGGCCGTTGCAGGTCACCCCTGACCTGTTGGTCTATCGCATGCCGACCCAGAACCCCGAGTATCAGCTGGTGCTGGTGACCCCCCGGGCCAGCATGCAAGCGAAGCTGCTGGACGGCTGGTGGTGGCTGTTGCCGATCAGCCTGTTGCTCGCGCTGTTCATCGGCGGCCTGGTCTATCAGCTGGCACGCCAGCGCTTGTCATTGGGGGCGGAGTTGCAGGGGGCCTTGCGGCGCGGAGAGCTGCAGGTGCTGTACCAGCCGATCTTCGACCTGAGCAGCCGCCTTTGTGTGGGGGCCGAGGCCCTGCTGCGCTGGCGCCGTCCGGATGGCACCCTGACCAGCCCCGACCTGTTCATCCCGCTGGCGGAGAATACCGGGCAGATCCGCCAGATCACCGACTTCGTCCTGCAGCGCCTGCTGGAGCAACTGGGGCATGTGTTGCGAGCCAATCCGCAGCTGTACATCTCGGTCAACCTGGCGGCCTGCGACGTGATGGTGCCGCGTATCGGCCTGGTCATGGCGCGGCTGCTAGCGTTGCACCAGGTGGCGGCGCGGCAGATTGCCTTCGAGGTGACTGAGCGTGGCCTGATCGATGTGGTGGTGGCGCGTGACAACCTGCAGGCTCTGCGCGATGTCGGGCATCAGGTGCTGATCGATGACTTTGGCACCGGTTATTGCAGCCTGGCCTACCTGCAAAGCCTGCCGGTGGACTGCCTGAAGATCGACAAGGCCTTTATCGATGCCCTGGGACACGATGCCGCCAGTAGCGGCGTGGCACCCCACATCATCCGCATGGCCCACGCCCTGAAGCTCAAGGTGATTGCCGAGGGCATCGAGTTTGAAGACCAGGCGCTGTTGCTCAGCAGCGAGGGGGTGAGCTATGGCCAGGGCTGGTTGTTCGCCCATGCCTTGAGCGCCTTGCAGTTCACCGAGATGATCACCCGTGGGCGACGCCTGGTGGCCAGGCGCCTGGACGATGAAGCCTGACGTTCTACAGCGGCAGAGCCAAATAGAACTGAGTGCCCTGCCCGGGTCTTGAGTAGACGCCCATGCGCCCGCCATGGAGCTGGACGATTTCCTTGCACAGCGCCAGCCCCAGCCCGGCACCGCCCTTCTTGCGGCCCACCTGGACAAAGGGTTCGAAGATCCGTCCTTGCTGACCGTAGGCGATGCCCTCGCCATTGTCCTCGACGCTGACGATCACCCGCTCGCCGTGGCGTCGAGCCTGCAGGCGGATCTGGCCGCCGCCGGCGGTATGGCGCAAGGCGTTGTCGATCAGGTTGTCCAGCACCCGTTCCAGCTGTGGCCGGTCGGCATGCAGGCGCGGCAGAGGCGCCTGGATCTCCAGCAGCAGGTTGATGCCTTGCTGCTGAGCCTGTTCGGTGAAGCGTCCCTGTGCCTGTTCCAGCAGCTCATCCAGGGAACAGGGGGCGAGGCTGAGTTTCTGCAGGCCGTTCTGGTAGCGGGAGAAGTTCAGCAGGTCGTTGATCAACTGCATCAGGCGCTGCATCTCTTCGTTGACCGTATTGAGCAGGTCGGCCTCGCGGGATTCCTCGGCAAAGTGCAGGCGCTCCTGCAGCAGCCCGAACGCCATGTGCATGCCCGTGACCGGGGTGCGCAGTTCATGGGAGGCGCGCAGCACGAACTCGCTGCGGACCCGTTCGAAGGCCCGTTGTTCGGTCACGTCATGCAGGACCATCACCGCGCCGAGAATATGCCCCTGGGTGTGGCTGACCGGGGTCAGGCTGTAAGTCAGCAGGCGCGACTCGCCGTCGACCTCGACATCCAGGTCTTCCGGAGCCCGTTCCAGGTTGCCGCCACGCAGCACCAGCTGCAGTTGCTCGTCCAGCTCCGGACGCTGCAGGGCACTGCCCAGGCCCTGGCCGAGGCGCTCCTGGTCCCAGCCCAGTTGCCGCTGGGCCACCGGGTTGAGGTGTTCCAGGCGGCCTTGGCGGTCGATCATCAGCAAGCCGTCGTCGATGCTGTCGAGCACCGCCTGCAGGCGCTGCTGACCTGCCAGCAGTTCGTCGACATTGGTTGCCTGATGTTGGCGCAGGGCTTCGGCCATGATGCCGAAGCGCCGGGTCAGCAGGTTCATTTCCGCTGCCGCCGAGATCGGCAGGGTGACATCGAAATTGCCTTCGCCGATCTTGTCCGCGGCCTTGGCCAGGGCTTCGATTGGCCCGCCAAAGCGCCGGGCGATGGCGTGGGCGGTGATGAAGCCGATGATCAGTACCGCCAGGCCCACCAGGCCGAGCAGGCCGGCCACCAGCAGGGCCCGGTCGCGTGACTGGTGCTGCACCTGGTTGATGTTGTCCAGGGCCTGCTTGTGCTCGTTGATCAGCCCATTGCGCAAGGTATTGAAGCGCTCGGTCAGCTCGTTGTTGTCACTCAGTCCGTTGGGGGCGCTGTTGTGTTCGAAGGCCTGGTAAAAACGCAGGTAGTCGCTGCGAGCCTGCGTGAAACCGCTTTGACCCGGGTTCTGCTGCTCGTGGGCGATCCCCTGGTCGAGCAGCTCCAGGTAGTGCTGCCTGGAGGTTTCCAGGGCCGCACGGTCGGGCTTGTTGCTGAGCATGAGGATCAGCTGGTCCCCCAGGGTCTGGCGCAGCTTGAGCCCCAGGTCGAGGGTGATGAAGTTGTTGCGGATCAGCGATTCCTGGGTGCTGGCCATCTGCATCACGCTGACCAATCCGAGTATCAGCCCCAGCAGGGCCACGGTCATCAGCGCCGAGATGCTCAGAAACAGCCGAGTGCGCAGTTTCATCGCTAACTTCATAGGGTGTTGCTCACAGGTTGTACTGTTTGCGCTTGCGGTACAGCGTCGAAGCGTCGATGCCCAGGGTTTTTGCCGCCTGGTCGAGGGTGTCGCTGGTGGCCAGGACAGCGCCGATATGGGCCTTCTCCAGCTCGTCCAGGCTCAAGGCGGCGCCGATCCGCGGGGCGTTGTTGGTGACGTGCTCGCTCATGCCCAGGTGGCTGATTTCCACCCGCTCCTGGGGACAGATGATGCTTGCCCGCTCCACCACGTTGCGCAACTCGCGAATATTGCCCGGCCAGCGGTAGTTCAGCAGGGCTTCCCGAGCCTCGTCGCTGAAGCCTCGCGCCGGTCGCGAATATTCTTTGACGAAGCGTGCCAGGAAGCGATCGGCCAGGGTCAGGATGTCTTCGCTGCGCTCGCGCAGGGGCGGCAGGTGCAGGGTGATCACATTGAGGCGGTACAGCAGGTCTTCACGGAAACGCCCATCGCGCACCATGTCCTCAAGGTTGAGGTTGGTAGCGGCGAGGATGCGCACATCGGCGCGGCGGGTCACCGGGTCGCCGACCCGCTCATATTCCTTGTCCTGGATAAAGCGCAGCAGCTTGGGCTGCAGGGTCAGGGGGAAGTCGCCGATCTCGTCGAGAAACAGGGTCCCGCCATCGGCCTGGTTGACCCGGCCCAGGGTGCTCTCGCTGGCCCCGGTGAAGGCGCCGCGGCTGTGGCCGAAGAGCTCGCTTTCCATCAGTTCGGCGGTCAGGGACGGGCAGTTAATGGTCACGCAGGATTTCTTCGCCCGCTTGCTCCAGCCATGGATGGCCCGTGCCAGTTCGCCTTTACCGGTGCCGGACTCACCGAGAATCAGGATGTTGGCGTCCGTGCTGGCCACCTGGCGGGCAGTCTCCAGTACCACTTTCATGGCCGGACTGTGGGAGTCCAGGCCGTCCTTGGGTTTGCGCACCTCGCCTTCCAGGGCTTCCAGGCGCGCCGAGAGCTGGCGCACTTCCAGTTGCTTGGCAGTGGCCAGGCGCAGCTGGTCGGGGCTGCAGGGCTTGACCAGGTAGTCGGCGGCGCCGGCCTGGATGGCGTCGACCGCGGTGTCCACGGCGGAATGGGCGGTGACGATCACTACCCGCATCCAGGGTGCCTGGGTGCGCATCTGCGCGAGCACGTCGAGGCCATTGTCTTCGCCCAGGCGCAGGTCAAGGAAGCACAGGTCGAACACCTGGCGTTGCAGCAGAGCGTCCGCCTGGGCCGCGCTGTTGGCTGTGGCCACGGTGTAGCCCTCGTCTTCCAGGCAATAGCGGAAGGTGCGAAGGATTGCGGATTCGTCATCCACCAGAAGGATGCGGCCCTGATTCTCCGGCGCTGACTGCATTTCCTCGGCTCCTTTAATAAATGATCTTATTTAGTCCCGGAAAAATCGGGCAAGTTGCAAGGTTGATTCTGATTGATTCCACCGCTCGCGGGTTGGATATCTCCGCCTGGAGTGGCTAACAGTCTGAATTATTGGGTGTTTTGCCAAGGATAGACGTTACCTGGGTCTGTATCAGGCTGCTGGCCGATCGGCAAAGTTCCCACTGTGATCAAAAAGCATCCAATAAACGGTCGCGCGATCGTGCAATTCGCACGGTCTGCTCGGGGGCATCGTGCAGGATGCGTAAGAGGAGCATCTTTTGCTTGATCGTAAGTAATTGATTTTATTGAAAATAATCTCAACCTAAAAGCTGGCATGCAGACTGCAACAACCCTCCTATCGAGAAGCGCCGCAATGGCTTCCATAACAACATCGTCACTGGTGTCGGAGGAGTTTCAGGATGAACCGCCAACGTCTTGCCCAACTGCGTATTTCGCCACTGCATCTGCAGCAGGCCCTGTTTGCCAGCCTTGCGCTGCTGGTCACGCTGATTGCCGGGCAGCAATTCATCCGTTGGCAGGACAGTGAAGCCCCCGCTCCACGACTGCCGATGCACCATGCTACCCAAACCCATTTCAGTTCGATGAGCCGCCAGCTCAACGACGCCACCCCCCTGCAACTGATGGCGGTCGACCAGGCGCAACCCGCGCTGGACGCACCCCGTCAGGAGCGCTGGGTGTTCTAGGCACCAAGGCCTGGCCCGCACCTGCGGCGCCCGGCTGGCTTCACCGGCAGCACCCCCTATAGAAGAGTAAGGAGAATCATCATGCTGAGCTGGGCAATCACATTCCTGATCATTGCCATTGTCGCTGCAGTACTGGGCTTCGGTGGTATCGCGGGCACCGCCACGGGTATCGCCAAGATTCTCTTTGTCGTGTTCCTGGTGATGTTCATCGCTTCGTTCTTCTTTGGCCGTCGTGGCCGAGGCTGACCATGAGTGCCTCGTTGAAGACCTTGGCCGCCACGCTGTTGCTGGGTATCAGTACCCTGGCGTCGGCGGCCAATGATGGCCAGTCGCGAGCCAATCAGCTGCTGGATTCGGATCCACAGTTTCGTGAAACCTGGCAGGAGGTGGTGCGCAAGGAAGAGCGCCTGCCCGAATGGGTGATGAACCTGTCGGGTGATGCTCAACAAATGAACGCCGTGACCGAAGAGGGCGATCAGTACCTGGTAGGGCCGCTGTGTGAGTCCGCCCAGAGCTGCCAGAGCCAGCGCTTGATAGTCGCCTTCGGCTTCGACAAGAAACATGCCTATGCCATGTTGGTGGACGTGCCGGCGGGGCTGCCCGCAGACAAGTCGCCCACCCGCCATGCCAACTACCGTTTCCTCGGCAAACCCGATCAAGGCATGCAAGCCTTGCTCAAGGAGCAGCTGAGGAAAGACCCGAACTGGTACTGAGTTCAAGGTGTGGACTCATCACCAGGAATAGGAGGAAGCCTCCAAGGGGCTTGCGCCTGTTGCACCGCCCGAGGAGGGCGAGTGCATGACCAAGGGGCCGGGATGTTCTGATCCACAGGTGATCGGAGTGACCTAGGGGTACAGGGAGTGCCTCCGCAAGGGCCGGGTCAGGAAAGAGCGGCGGCGCAGGTTCCCAAGTCGATTTCGACTTGATGGACCTGCGGCGTGCTTGAACCGGCAAAGACTTGTATTAGAGCCGTCGGCATACGCTCGTCGGTCATTTCTCGGGAAAAAATCTTCCTTTGACTCCGATCAAACGTTTCCGCTTGTTTCTCTGCGACCGTATATCGAGAAACTTTGTAGAAAATCCGGATCGATCCCAGGCGCCTGAATCAGAACTTTCCTGAGCATTTTTAGACCATTTCCTGACCCTCCCGACAAGCCTGCACGCCGCCTGAAATGGCCGTTTCACGGTATTTCTGCCTGCCGAAATGTCGTATTCGAACCGGTTGGGACGCTCGTTTTGTTTGCAAAATCTCATGCCGATTCGGCATAGGGTAGGCGTTTACGGCATTAGACGCGCTTCCCTTGCATCGGAATAGTTGCGCCTTTTTTCGCCTGCAGAGAGCCGTAATTGCTCGCTCGGGATGACCTTATACGGGGGACGATGCACAAACTTTTCCGCCATTGAGCGTTCCAGTTCGCGCATCAGCCCGAGTCCAACTGAAGTAAGGGTAATGATATGAAGAAGGCAAAATTAAGCCTCGCCTGGCAGATCCTCATCGGTCTGGTCCTGGGGATTGCGATCGGCGCGCTGCTCAATCATTTCAGTGCTGAAAAGGCCTGGTGGATCAGCAACGTCCTGCAACCTGCGGGCGATATCTTTATCCGCTTGATCAAGATGATCGTGATCCCGATCGTCATCTCTTCGCTGATCGTCGGCATCGCCGGTGTCGGTGACGCCAAGAAGCTCGGCCGCATTGGCCTCAAGACCATCATCTACTTCGAAGTCGTGACCACCATTGCGATCGTTGTCGGTCTGCTGCTGGCCAACCTGTTCCACCCGGGCGCAGGCATCGACATGAGCACCCTGGGTACCGTGGATATCTCCAAGTACCAGGCCACTGCTGCCGAAGTGCAGCATGAACACGCGTTCATCGAGACCATCCTCAACCTGATCCCGTCGAACATCTTCGCGGCCATGGCTCGCGGCGAGATGCTGCCGATCATCTTCTTCTCGGTGCTCTTCGGCCTGGGCTTGTCGAGCCTGCAGTCGGACCTGCGCGAACCCCTGGTGAAGATGTTCCAGGGCGTCTCGGAAAGCATGTTCAAAGTCACCCACATGATCATGAACTACGCCCCTATCGGTGTGTTCGCGCTGATCGCGGTGACCGTCGCCAACTTCGGTTTCGCCTCCCTGCTGCCGCTGGCCAAGCTGGTGATCCTGGTGTACGTGGCCATCGCTTTCTTCGCCTTCGTGATCCTCGGCCTGATCGCCCGCCTGTTCGGCTTCTCGGTGATCAAGCTGATGCGCATCTTCAAGGATGAGCTGGTCCTGGCCTACTCCACCGCCAGCTCGGAAACCGTGCTGCCGCGGGTGATCGAGAAGATGGAAGCCTACGGCGCGCCGAAAGCCATCTGCAGCTTCGTGGTGCCGACCGGCTACTCGTTCAACCTCGACGGTTCGACCCTGTACCAGAGCATCGCGGCGATCTTCATCGCCCAGCTCTACGGCATCGACCTGTCCATCAGCCAGCAACTGCTGCTGGTGCTGACCCTGATGGTCACCTCCAAAGGCATCGCCGGGGTTCCGGGCGTGTCCTTCGTGGTGCTGCTGGCAACCCTGGGCAGCGTGGGCATTCCTCTGGAAGGCCTGGCGTTCATCGCCGGTGTCGACCGTGTGATGGACATGGCGCGTACCGCCCTGAACGTGATCGGCAACGCCCTGGCGGTCCTGGTCATCTCCCGCTGGGAAGGCATGTACGACGATGCCAAGGGCCAGCGCTACTGGAACTCCCTGCCGCACTGGCGTAGCAAAGAGAAGCTGCCGGCCGGCGAAGTCTCCAAAGGCTGACACCTCAGCGCAGGGGCCGGCGAGCCGGTTCCGCGATGCAGACAAACCCCGGTCAATCCGGGGTTTGTCGTTTCTGCCCGCCCCGCTATCATTCGCCGCATCTTCCGAGGGATATGACCGATGCTCAATGGCCTGTGGCTTGGCTTTTTTATCGTTGCAACCGTGTCAGCCCTGGCGCAGTGGTTGGTGGGCGGCAACGCCGGGATCTTCGCCGCCATGGTCGAAAGCATCTTCGCCATGGCCAAGCTGTCGGTCGAGGTCATGGTGCTGCTGTTCGGCACCCTGACCCTGTGGCTGGGCTTTCTGCGCATCGCCGAGAAGGCCGGGATCGTCGAGTGGCTGGCCAAGGTCCTGGGGCCGCTGTTCAAGCGCCTGATGCCGGAAGTGCCGCCTGGGCACCCGGCCCTGGGCCTGATCACCCTGAACTTCGCGGCCAACGGCCTGGGCCTGGACAACGCGGCCACGCCCATCGGTCTCAAGGCCATGCGCGCCCTGCAGGAGCTCAACCCCAGTGCCACCACCGCGAGTAACGCGCAGATCCTGTTCCTGGTGCTCAACGCCTCTTCCCTGACCCTGCTGCCGGTGACCATCTTCATGTACCGCGCCCAGCAGGGCGCCGCGGACCCGACCCTGGTGTTCCTGCCAATCCTCCTGGCCACCAGCGCCTCGACCCTGGTGGGCCTGCTGTCGGTGGCAGTGATGCAGCGCCTGCGGCTGTGGGACCCGGTGGTGCTGGCCTATCTGATTCCCGGTGCCCTGGCCCTGGGCGCCTTCATGGCCTTGCTGGCGACCCTGTCGGCCACGGCCCTGGCGTCCTTGTCGTCAATCCTCGGCAACCTCACGCTGTTCGGCCTGATCATGCTGTTCCTGGTGGTTGGCGCGCTGCGCAAGGTCAAGGTCTACGAGGCCTTTGTCGAGGGCGCCAAAGAAGGCTTCGATGTCGCCAAGAACCTGCTGCCGTACCTGGTGGCCATGCTCTGCGCGATCGGTGTGCTGCGGGCTTCCGGGGCCCTGGATTTTGGCCTCGACGGGATTCGCCACCTGGTGGAATGGGCCGGTTGGGACACGCGCTTCGTCGATGCCCTGCCCACCGCCCTGGTCAAGCCGTTCTCCGGTAGCGCGGCGCGGGCGATGCTCATCGAAACCATGCAGAGCCAGGGCGTGGACAGCTTCCCGGCCCTGGTGGCCGCGACCATCCAGGGCAGTACCGAAACCACCTTCTATGTGCTGGCGGTCTACTTCGGCGCGGTGGGCATCCAGCGGGTGCGGCACGCGGTGGGCTGTGCCTTGCTGGCGGAATTCGCCGGCGTGGTGGCGGCGATCGGGGTCTGCTACTGGTTCTTTGGTTGAGTTGAGCGGGTCTTCGCCGGCAAGCGGGCGCCTAGAACATTTGTAGGCGCCGGCTTGCCGGGGAAAGGGTCCTTAACGTTTCAGCGCCAGGCTCCCCTGCCCCACGGCCCAATCCACCACCTGCCGGGTCAGCGCATCGCTGGCCTGGCCAAAGCCTGTCACCACCGCCGGCACCTGGGTCTCACTCAACGGCTGACGCACTTCAAAGCGCCGGCTGGCAAGGATCTTCTGGTCAAACCCGCGAATCAGCCGCGCATCCAGGCGAATCACCACCTGGGCCGTGCTGCCCTGGTACTCGGTCTGGAACGCCTGCAGGTCGCCGCCCAGGGCCAGGTCGGTCTGCAGATTGCTGTCGTCGGTGCTCAGCAACTGCACCCGGCCATCGCGCTGGAAACCGTCCAGCAGGCGGTTGCGCAGCAGGATCGGCGCCGGGTCGCTCCAGCGTGAAGCCTTGTAGCTGCTGATCAGGTTGCCTTGGGGAATCACCGCGATTCGTGCGTTGTTCAGGGCGTCGCTGGCCTGGGGCTTGAGCAGTTGCAGGGACCAGGTCTGAGCCCTGGCCGCAGGCGAGGCGGCGCTTTGCCCGACCGGCAAGCGGTAGACATCCAGCGGCTCACCCTTGGGCAGGATCGAGCAGGCGCTGGTCAGCGCCAGGGTTGCGCCCAGGGCCAAGGGGGCGAAGAGCCGATAGGCACGCTTCATGGCGTGAACTCCTTGTTCTGATCGTTGCCCAGCAGGTAGCCGCCGGGATTGGCCTCCAGGCGGCGCGAGATGGCCCGCAGCGAACTCAGGGTGTCGCGCAGTTCGCGCACTGCCGGCGCCAGGCCGTTGAGGCCCTGCATGCCGTTGTTCAGCGAATCCTGGTTGTCGGCCAGCAATTTGTTGAGGGTGGCGCTGGTCTGCTCCAGGGAGTGCATGGCGTTCTCGGCACTGCCGAACATCTGCTTGCCCTGGTCGTTGAGCAGGCCATTGGCGTTGCGCATCAGGGTGGTGGTCTGCTCAAGCATGGCGCTGGTCTGCTTGGTGATGGTCCCCAGTTGCTGCATCAGCTGGCGCAGGTCGCCACGTTGTTCGGCAATGCTGGCGGAAGTCTGCTGCAGGTTGTCCAGGGTCTTGCTGACCCGGGTCACGTTGTCGGGGGAGAGCATCCGGTTGGCGTTGTGCAGCAGCAGGTTGACGCTGGTCATCAGGTCATTGCTGTTGTTCAGCAGGCGGGCGATGGGCGATGGCGAGGCGATGATGGTCGGCGGCTTGCCATCCTTGCCCTTGAGGCTCGGGCTCTGGGGCGTGCCGCCGCTGAGCTGGATGATCGAGGTGCCGGTGATGCCGGTCAGGGCCAGCTTGGCCTGGGTGTCTTCCTTGATCGGTGTCTCGCTGCCCAGGCGGATAAGGGCCAGTACCCGCCGCGGGTCCTGGGGGTCCAGGCGCAGGCTGACCACATCGCCGACCTTGATCCCGCTGTACTGCACCGCGCTGCCCTTGGACAGGCCGCTGACGGCTTCGTTGAAGACGATCTCGTAGTCCTGGAAGGCGCTGTCGACACTGGACTTGGCCAGCCACAGCCCGAACAGCAAGGCGCCGGCCACCACGATCACGGTGAACAGGCCGATCAGAACATGATGGGCTCGGGTTTCCATGTCATCCCTCGTTGGTCTGGGTCGCGGCCAGGTAGGCCGCGCGGCCGCGTGGGCCGTGGAAGTATTCGTGGATCCAGGCGTCGTCGGTTTCGGCAACCTGGTCGATGGGGGCGGCCACCAGGACTTTCTTCTGTGCCAGCACCGCCACCCGATCGGTGATGGTGTAGAGCGTATCGAGGTCGTGGGTGACCAGGAACACACTCAGGCCCAGGGCGTCGCGCAGGGTCAGGATCAACTGGTCGAAGGCCGCGGCGCCCACCGGGTCGAGGCCGGCGGTGGGCTCGTCGAGAAACAGGATGTCCGGGTCCAGGGCCAGGGCCCGGGCCAGGGCGGCGCGCTTGATCATGCCGCCGGACAGCGAGGCCGGGTACTTGTCGGCCGCCGACAGGGGCAACCCGGCCAGGGCCAGTTTCACCGCCGCCAGGTGCTCGGCATCGGCGCGGGACAGCCCGGCGTGCTCGATCAGAGGCAGGGCGACGTTCTCGGTCACGGTCAGGGAGGTGAACAAGGCGCCCTTCTGGAACAGCACGCCGAAGCGCCGTTCGATCAGCGAGCGTTGCTGTTCCGGCAGGCTCGGCAGGTCCTGGCCGAAGACCCGCACCGAACCTTCGCTGGGCTGGCGCAGGCCGACGATGCTGCGCAGCAGCACCGACTTGCCGCTGCCGGAGCCGCCGACCACACCGAGGATCTCGCCCTTGTATACGTCCAGATCGAGGTTCTCGTGCACGCTCTGCTTGCCAAAGCGGTTGCACAGGCCACGGACCTCGATCACCGCCGGGGCCGGCTCGCGCGGCAGGCGGCTCACCAGCCCATCTCCATGAAGAACAGCGCAGCGACGGCGTCGATGACAATCACCACAAAGATCGACTGCACCACGCTGGAGGTGGTGTGGGCGCCTACCGACTCGGCACTGCCACTGACCTTGAAGCCTTCCAGGCAGCCGATGGCAGCGATCAGGAAGGCAAAGATCGGCGCTTTGACCAGGCCCAGCAGAAAGTGCTTAACGCCGATGTCCGAATGCAGCAGGGAGAGGAACATCGCCGGCGAGATATCCAGGGACAGGGCGCAGACCACCGCCCCGCCGACAATCCCCGAGAGCATCGCGAGGAAGGTCAGCATCGGCAACGAGATCAGCAAGGCCAGGACCCGAGGCAGTACCAGCAATTCCACCGGGTCCAGGCCCAGGGTGCGAATCGCGTCGATCTCTTCGTTGGCCTTCATCGAGCCGATCTGTGCCGTGAAAGCACTGGCAGTGCGCCCGGCCATGAGAATGGCGGTCAGCAGCACGCCGAACTCCCGCAGGAAGGAGAACGCCACCAGGTCCACGGTAAAGATGCTGGCGCCGAAGTTGGCCAGGACCGTGGCGCCGAGAAAGGCCACCACGGCCCCCACCAGGAAGGTCAGCAGGGCAACGATGGGCGCGGCGTCGAGCCCGGTCTGTTCGATGTGCGCGACCACCGGCGTGATCCGCCAGCGCCGGGGGCGCAGCAGGCCGCGAGCCAGGGTCTCGAGGATCAGGCCGATGAAGCCGAGGACTTTCAGGGAGTCCTGCCAGACGGTGTAGACCGCGCTGCCGATGCGCGAGAGCAGCTGGACGCTGACCGAGATCTCCGGCTCCTTGACCGGCACGCAGAAGTCGTTAAGCGAGCTGTAGACCGTTTGCAGCAGCGCCCGGTCGGCGGCAGACAGGGTGCAGTCGGGGTGCTCCGCGGATTGGCCGAGACGTTCGGCCCCCAACAGTTCCACCAGCAGCGAGGCCCCGGCGGTGTCCAGGGCACCCAGGCCATTGAGGTCGATGTGGGTGCTGCTGTCGTAGTGGCCGCTCAGGGTCTGGCTGAGGCGCTTGAGGTCGCTGTAGTGGGCCAGCGTCCAGTCTCCGGCGATGCGCAGTTGCGCCGGGGAACGGGCGGTATCCAGTTGAGCGGTGCCGGGCGTCACGCGGATAGTCATAAGCTCCAAGCTTGTGTGGCGATTTCGCAGTGCTACCTAATAGCACGATCCCGTCTACTTTGCCTCGCCGGTCTTGGCCGCATCTTGACCTGGATCGGTGATCTCGAAGCGCAGCACGCCAATCATCTGGCCGTCCTCGGTGATAACCCGCACCTGCCACTTGCCGGCCGGGTTGGCCGGGAAGTTCTGCTTGTGGGACCAGGCACGATAGCCTTCCTTGCGCCCGCCATGGATATCCAGGGCGACCCGATCGACCTCGCTGCCGTTGAACTGCCAGACATGGTAGATGCGCTCGTCCAGCCCTCGCGGTGCGTTGATCGCGGTATAGGCGTATACACCGTTGCTGCGGGCCTGGCTGACGGTGAGCTGCTCCAGGCTGTCGCCTGGCGTACGGCCCTGAAGCTGGGTGCTGATGGCGTCCTCGGTCAGCCACAGGGTGGCCGGCGGCACCCAGGAGCGCAGCAGCCAGCCGGTGCTGCCGATGGCCAGGGTAATGGCCAGCACTGTCAGGGCGCTGCGCAGGCTGCGGATCGGCAGGATCGAGGCCAGGCTGGGGAAGGACAGGAGCATCGCGGTGCCCAGGGCCAGCTTGAAGCTCTGAGCGGTGGTCAGGTGCAGGATCAGTGGCAGCGCCGTGAGCAATGCGGCGAACAGCGTCAGGGTGTGCAGTGCGAGGAACAGCCAGCGGCGCGGCGCCAGCCACTTGTAGTACAGCGGGTCAATGATGGAGATCAGCGCCGCGGCCCCCAGCAGCCCGGTGAACACCAGTTGGCCGCTGTCCCAGCGAGTGGTGATGAAGAAGAACGGCAGGACGAAGAACAGGCTTTCCTGGTGGATCATCTGCGTCGCGTAGCGCAGTAGCGGCTGCGGGATCTCGCGCTTGAAGACCTTGGTGAACAGTTGGGTCAGGCTGTTTTCCAGCATCAGCCAGACCCAGCTCACCAGCAGGATCACGGCAATCCATGAGGCCAGGCTCTGCTGGCGGTCCACCAGGATGAAGCTGCCGACCCCAGAGATGAAACCACCGAGTGCAATGATCCCCGGGTAGCGCTTCATCAGTTCGAGAATGCGCTGAATAACGAGGTTCAGGTTAGGCATCGGGCGGGATCACAGTCTGGGCAGGGAAAAACCGCGACAGGATAACGTTGGCCGCCGCTCGTGGCGAGGGCGCTTGCTCAGGTGCGCACGCGTTGACGAGGTAATCCGCCCCATGTGATTGCACGGCCCTGTCCTTGGGGCTGCCGCGCAGCCCAGCGGGAGCAAGCTCCCTCGCCACGGGTCAGTGGGCCCGGCGGCGCAGCAGGTAAATGCCGAAGCTGGCGAGCACGACCAGGGCCAGCAGGCCACCGATCAGCCAGAGCAGTTGCTCGTCGCTCAACAGGGGCTTTTCGATACGCAGGTAGCCGGGCTGTTGCAGCAATTGGCGCAGGGCCAGGTTGGCCTGCTCCAGGCTCACTGCTCGCAGGCGCTTGGCTGGGTCGCTGAAGCGCCCGTTGTCGAAGTCGCCCAGGGCGCTCCAGTAGTAGTCGGCCAGGGCGCTGTTGCCCTGTACCGCCCAGGCCTGGCGGTCGATGGCTGCCTGCTTGAGGCGCGCGAAGGTGGCTGGGTCGAGGCCGTCCTTGAGCAGGTGCGCCTTGAGTTGTTCGATCACTTGTCGGGCCTGGGGCAGAGCATCGCGTTCAAGGTCGGCATTCAGGCTGAGAAAGCCGACGCTGCCGAAGACTTCCCGGTCGCTCCAGGGCCCGTAGGACAGTTCGTGCTCCAGGCGCAACTGGCGATACAGTGCCCAGTCCAGATAGTCCTTGAGCAGGTCGAAGGTTTCGTCATGCTGCTGGTCCAGCAGGGGTTCGGGGAACAGCCAGTGCAACTGGGCGCCCTGCCCGATCCAGCCATGGATCAGGTCGCGCTCGGCTGCCGCGGTGCCCTGGATCTGCGGCAGCTCGCGGTGTTCGCTGGGTTCCACCGGCTCCAGCGCGCCATAGGTGCGCTCCAGGTAGGCCGGTAGCAGGCGGTCCAGCTCACCGACCACGATCAGGGTCATGTTGTTGGGGGCATACCAGTCATTGCGCACCTGCTCCAGCTGGGCCAGGGTCAACTGGCCGACTTCGGCACGTTCGGCGCATTTGAGCCCCAGTTCCACGGCCAGCTGGTTGCTCGCTTTGTGCCCCAGGTCCTGGCGGTCGAGCCAACGCTGCAGGTGCGAATAGTGGCCGCCGCCCTCGCGCTCTACCACCTGCTTGGCGGCGGCCACGGCGTTATCGTCGAGGTGGGTACGGGTCAGCAGTGACATCAGCAGGTCCAGGACCTTGCGCTGGTTTTTCGCCGGGGCCTCGATGACGAAGGTAGTGTCGGCGTTGCTGGTGTAGGCGTTCCACTCGCCGCCCAAGGCTTGCATGCGCTCTTCCAGGCCCCCTTCACCGCTGGCGTCGATGCCACTGAACAGCAGGTGTTCTAGCAGGTGGGGCAGTTCCTTGTCGGCACAGGCAAAGTCGTCGAGGCCGACGCCCACCACCAGGCGGATCGCCACGTGGCCGCGTTCGCTGCCGGGCTTGAGCAGCAACTGCAGGCCGTTGGGCAGGGTGTAGCCTTCGACCTGGAAGCGATCCAGGGCCCATCCATGTGCACTGCCCAGCAACAGGCAGGCGAATACCAGACAACGCATAACAAGCTTCCTTACGGCGTGCGTAAGTTCTACAGACTTCCGATCACTGTGGACGTTCAGGGTGAATGAGTGATGTCGGCCATGTCCTCGACGGCCAGGGCGCCGGTTTCCGAGGTTTCCAGGACCACGTAGGCACTGCTGCAAAACAGCGAGTTGAGGCGCTTCATGTCGGCGATCAGCTCCAGGTGCAGGGAGCTGGTTTCGATGCTCTGGACGATCTTGCGCTGCAGCCGGCTGACGTGGGCATGGGCCAGGCGCCGTTCCTGGGCGCGGAAGCGGCGTTTTTCCCGCAGCAGCTGGCGGGCGCTTTCCGGGTCGGCGCTGAGGAACACCGAGAGCCCCAGGCGCAGGTTGGCGATCAGTTGGGCATGCAGGCCAGTCAACTCTTCCAGGCCGACTTCGGAGAAGGAGCGGCGCTGCGAGGTCTTTTGCTGCTGGACCTTGCGCAGCATGCGCTCGATCAGGTCGCTGGCCAGTTTGAGGTTGATCGCCAGTTCGATGATTTCCGCCCAGCGCCGGCTGTCCTGTTCGCTGAGGTCTTCCCGGGGCATTTGCGCCAGGTACAGTTTGATGGCGCTGTACAGAGACTCGACGTCGTCGCTCAGGGCGCGCATTTCCTGGGTGATGGCGGTCTGCTTGCCCCGCAGCACATCGCTCATGGCCTCCAGCATGTTGTCGATCAGGTCGCCGATGCGCAGGGTTTCCCGCGCCGCGTTGGCCAGCGCCAGGCTTGGCGTGACCAGGGCCGTGGGGTCCAGGTGCCGGGGCCGGGCGCGGCCATTTTCCTGTGCCCGTTCCGGCAGCAGCCAGGCACAGAGCCGGGCCATGGGGCCAACGCTAGGCAGCAGCAACAGGCAGCGGGCGGTGTTGTACAGCAGGTGGAAGCCGATCACCACTTCCTGGGGGCTGAAGTCCAGGCTGTCCATCCAGTGGGCCAGCGGGTCGAGCACCGGGATGATCAGCAGCAGGCCGATGAGCTTGTACAGCAGGCTGCCCAGGGCCACCTGGCGCCCGGCGGCGTTCTGCATGCTGGTGCTGAGGAAGGCCAGCACCCCGCTGCCGATGTTGGCGCCGATCACCAGGCCGATGGCCACCGGCAGGCTGATCACGCCGGCGCCGGCCAGGGTCGCGGTGAGCAGCACCGCCGCCAGGCTGGAGTAGGACACCATGGCGAACACCGCGCCCATCAACGCATCCAGGAGGATGTCGCCGGTCAGCGAGGCGAACAGCACCTTCACCCCTTGGGCGTGGGTGATGGGGGCGGCGGCTTCGACGATCAGCTGCAGGGCCAGGATGATCAGGCCCAGGCCGATGCCGACCCGGCCCAGCTGGCCGGCGCGGGTCTGCTTGCGCGAGAGGAAGAAGATCACCCCGAGGAAGATCAGCAGCGGCGACAGCCAGGACAGGTCGAAGGTCAGTACCCGGGCCATCAGCGCGGTACCGACGTCGGCGCCGAGCATGGTCGCCAGGGCCGGGGTCAGGGCCATCAGTCCCTGGCCGACAAAGGAGGTCACCAGCATCGCCGTGGCGTTGCTGCTCTGGACCATGGCGGTCACCAGGATCCCGGCGACAAACGCCAGTGGCCGTTTGGCCATGTTCTGGCCGATCACCTGGCGCAAGTTGGAGCCGTAGACCCGCAGGATGCCGGTACGGACGATGTGCGTGCCCCAGATCAGCAGGGCTACGGCGGAAAGCAGGTTGAGCAGGGTCAGCATAAAGGCCCCCCCTGGGGTGAAGTGCCCCAAGCGGGGCCAGTGGACGTTGTTGCGCGACGTTCTACGTTATGTATTTAAGCTGTAGTTGGCTAACGCACGAGGCGCCAGCATCGCACAGCCAAACCGGTGATTGAAACAAAACTGTCATGAAAACAGCTGCCTGCAGACGCAGAAAAGGGGCCCGAAAGCCCCTTTTCCATTCAGCGCATTCTCGGTTTATTGACCGGGAATGTCCTTGCGCAGTTTCACCGGGTCCTGCTGTTTTTTCTTTTTCGCGATGGCGGTGCGCATCTTGATGTTGATGGCTTCCACCGCCAGGGAGAAGGCCATGGCGAAGTAGACGTAGCCTTTTGGCACGTGCACTTCGAAGGCTTCGGCGATCAGCACGGTACCCACCACCAGCAGGAACGACAGCGCCAGCATCTTCAGCGACGGGTGCTTGTCGATGAAATTGCTGATGGTCCCGGCCGCCAGCATCATCACCAGCACAGCGACGACGATCGCCGCCACCATCACCGGCACATGGGAAACCATGCCCACGGCGGTGATCACCGAATCCAGGGAGAACACGATGTCGATAATGGCGATCTGGATGATGGTGTAGAGGAAGTTGCCGCCCTTGCCCTTGGGTTCCTCATGGGTTTCGTCCTCGCCTTCCAGAGCGTGGTACATCTCCTGGGAGCTTTTCCACAGCAGGAACAGGCCACCGAAGAACAGGATCAGGTCACGCCCGGAAATGCCCTGGCCGAACACCACGAACAGGTCGGCCGTGAGGCGCATGACCCAGGTGATCGACAACAGCAACAGAATCCGCGTGACCATCGCCAGCGCCAGACCGAAAATCCGCGTGCGCGCCTGCATGTGCTTGGGCATGCGGCTGACCAGGATCGAGATCATGATGATGTTGTCGATGCCCAGGACGATCTCCAGGGCAGTCAGGGTGAAGAAGGCAACCCAGATTTCCGGGTTGGTCAGCCATTCCATGTGTATTCCTTTGAGCGAGTGTTATGGCCCGGGCCGGGGAACCGGCCAGGGCAGAGAATCATTGCTTTTATAGAGTGCTGAACAGCGGAAAAATCCCCATCAGCAAAGCGGCGAACATTATGCACAGGCAAACCAGCACTGCCCACTTGAGGGTGAAGCGCTGGTGATCGCCGAACTCGATCCCGGCCAGGGCCACCAACAGATAGGTCGAGGGTACCAGTGGGCTGAGCAAGTGCACGGGTTGGCCGACGATCGACGCGCGGGCCATTTCCACTGCGGTGATGCCGTAGTGGCTGGCGGCCTCGGCCAGTACCGGCAGCACGCCGTAGTAGAAGGCGTCGTTGGACATGAAGAAGGTGAACGGCATGCTCACCAGCGCGGTGATCACTGCCAGGTACGGGCCCAGGGCATCGGGGATGACCGCCAGCAGGCTCTTGGACATGGCGTCGACCATGCCGGTGCCGGACAGGATGCCGGTGAAGATACCGGCGGCAAAGATCAGCCCGACCACTGCCAACACGCTGCCGGCATGTGCCGCGACCCGGTCTTTCTGCTGTTGCAGGCACGGGTAGTTGACGATCATGGCGATGCTGAAGGCCACCATGAACAGCACCGGCAGCGGCAGCAGGCCGGCGATCAGGGTGCACATCAGGACAAAGGTCAGGGCGCCGTTGAACCAGATCAGCTTCGGACGGCGGGCATCCGGGTACTGCGAGACGCTGATCTCGCTGTGGTCGATCTCGTCGCCGGCCAGGTGCAGCTCACCCAGGCGCGCCCGCTCGCGCTTGCCGTACAGGTAGGCGATTGCCAGGATCGCCACCACGCCGGCCAGCATGGCCGGGATCATCGGTACGAAGATGTCTGAGGGGTCCACATGCAGCGCACTGGCGGCGCGGGCGGTGGGGCCGCCCCAGGGAGTCATGTTCATCACCCCGCCAGCGAGGATGATCAGGCCGGCCATGATCCGCGGGCTCATGCCGATGCGGCTGTACAGCGGCAGCATGGCGGCCACGCAGATCATGTAGGTGGTGGCGCCGTCACCGTCCAGGGACACCACCAGGGCCAGCACCGCGGTGCCCACCGAGACCTTCAGCGGGTCGCCCTTGACCAGCTTGAGGATCTTGCGCACGGCCGGGTCGAACAGGCCGGAGTCGATCATCAGGGCAAAATACAGGATGGCGAACATCAGCATCACGCCGGTGGGCGCGAGCTTGGTGATGCCTTCGAGCATCATCGGGCCGATCTTCGGCGCGAAACCGCCGAACAGCGCGAACAGGATGGGCACGATGATCAGGGCGATCAGCGCCGACAGGCGCTTGGTCATGATCAGGAACATGAAGGTGATGACCATGGCAAAGCCAAGGAAAGTCAGCATGGGGATACTCCAGGCGTAGCGCGGCTAGGGAATGGCGAACCGGGTGGGATCAGCGCAGGACGGCAAGCACGAGGCGTACGGGAGGAGTCGAAGCGAACAGGCGGGTACGAGCAAACATCAGAATCACCATTGTTGTTGTTAATAGGGCCGGGAGCGCAAAACGCCCACTGTGGCCAACCGGTCTTTTGCCGGTAGTGGGGGCGATCCTAATCGGGGAAGCTTTCAGCCAGCTTTCGTCGCCCAAAGGAATGGGTGGATGTCCAAGGAAGCGATCGACGGCATACAGTGATCGCCAGCACTTCAAGGGAGCGATGCCAATGAGCGAATTGCACACGGGGGGCTGCCACTGCGGGCAGTTGCGTTACGAGTTCCACGGGCCGCTGCGGGATATCGCCCACTGCCATTGTTCGATCTGCCGGCGGGTCAGCGGTGGCCTGGTGACCACCTGGATCACCCTGCCCGCCTCGGCGTTTGCCTGGGTGAAGGGCGCGCCGGCCCGCTATGACTCGTCCAGCAGCTGTGCGCGTTATTTCTGTGGGAACTGTGGCGCCCAGCTGGCGCTGGTCACCCACCTGAGCCCGGACAGCATCGATGTCACCATCGCTACCCTGGATCACCCGGAGCGGGCACCGGCGGACCGGCATATCTGGACCGACAGCCGCTTGCCCTGGCTGCATCTGGATGAGCAGTTGCCAGGTGAGGCGCAAGAGACGCTATAGCGTCGTCGCCTGTCGGCCGGGTTGCACAGTGATAGGTAGAGCTCAGGGCTGATGCGGTTCAGCAGAGGGTGAAGGCTTTGCCTGTACCCAGGGGGGCATGAATGAGTCCCAAGAATGGGGCTGCTGCGTGGTCCAGCGGGAGCAAGTTCCCTCGCCACGGGTTTGTGTTTGGTGTGTCGCCGGCTGGACAGCGCTGGGCCTGGGGCACTGTTGTCAATTGAGGGTCAGGTTGCCAATGGCCCGGCGACCTCAGCGGGTGGAAACCAGGATCGCCAGGGCCAGGGCCAGGTCATCGTAGTGATCCAGGCCGCCCTTCTGGCGCAACATCAGCAGCGCCGACTCAAGCCGCGCCCCGCGCAGGGCGGCATCGGTGGCGACAAAGGCCGCAGCGTCATCGCGGGCCAGTCGCAGCTTCTTCTTGTCGTTGTCACTCAGCTCATTGAAGGTCACTGTGGTGCCGATAAACGGACCGGTTGTGGTGAAGGCGCTCCAGAACACCGTGGCGGCGCCAGGCTCTGTATCGAAATCGGGGACTACCTTGATGGCCTGGGCAGGCGGGCTCAGGGCCAGGGTGCCTAGAATGCTGAAACCTAAGCGCGCGGCGATGGTCTTGGTGGCGTTCATGGTGACGTGCATCCTGCAGTCGTAGGGAGGGATCCGCTGCAAACGAGGGGCTTTCTGGCGGCTAGCGGGCAAAGCACCGAGTGTGGTTCAGGGAGTCAAGGCAGTTCAAGGCCGCCGGCGGCCTTGTGCAAGGCTCGCAGGTGCTCGCCCACCTGTTTCAGGTTGGCCTCGTTGGCGGCGATCTCGGCGGCCCTGGCAGGTTCGAGCAGGGCCCGTACTTCCTTGTCCAGATCACCGGTCAGCGATTGCAGCTGTTTCTGCCGCTGGCTGCTTTCGGATTCCAGACGCTGCCATTCACTGGCCTGTGGCAGGCCATAACCGCTGCTGCCCAGCAGTTCCGCCGGGCGGCTGAGGAAGCCACTGTTGGCGAGAATTTCCTGCAGGGTCTTGTTGGCTTTTTCCATGCCGCCGTTCTGCAGTTCGCGAGCCCCCAGGTAGCGCTGTTTGACCTCGTCCTGAGCCAGCAGCAGTTGCCGGCGATAGCTCGCCTGCTCCAGCAACAGCAAGGCGGCGCTGGTGCGCAGATCGGCCTGGGCGAACCACTGGCGCCGCTCTGCTGCGCTGAGGGACAGCCAGTCTTCGACGCTGGTCTGCTTGATCGGCAAGTGCTTCTTGATCACTTCGAACATGGCCTGATAGCGATCGCGGAAGGAATCGAAGCGATACCCCAGGCGCAGCGCTTCGCGAGGGTCGTCGAGAACGCTGGTATCGGCCAGCCCCCTGCCCTTCAGCACCTCCAGCAAGCCGTTGGGCATGATGCTGTCGAGGCCGATCAACTGCTTGTTGTTGCTGCCGCTGCGCAGCAGCTTGAGGCTTTCCACCGCACAGTTGTTGGACAGGAAGTAATAGTTGCCGTCGTAGCTCCAGTGCATCTCGGCGGCGTGCTCCACCACTTCCTCGATCTCGTTGCGCGACAGCTTCAGGGGCACCGAGGCGAGGCTGCGCAGCTCGGTCTTGGTGTATTCGTCGATGACCTGGGACAGCGGCAGTACAAACAGCCGCGACGGGTATTTGCCCACCAGGCCATCCCAGCTGGACAACTGCACGTCGCCGACAAAGGCGCGGTAGGACAGCACCAGGTGCTGGTCCAGGTCCAGCCGGCAATCCGGTCCTCGGGGGCGCCCCGGGGCACAGATCACCAGGCGCAGCATGCTGTGGCCCCAGCGGCTGACCCAGTTCTGGTTGGCTTCGGCCAGCAGGTAGTCCACGGCGTAGACCCGTTCCGGATCCACTTGCCCCAGGGGCTGCTTGGCGAAATCGTTGCCGGCATTGAGGAAGGCGAAAGATTGGGCGCAGGTGTCCTTGGCCGCCGGGGCCCAGCCGAAATGCTCCTTGTAGTAGCGATACAGCGCCGGGCGTCGGCAGGCATAGCTCGCGTCGAGGAGGAAGTACTCCATGTTCACTGCCACGAACTCTTTCGGGTTGGTGGTCTTGTAAAGGTCCGGGCTGCGGGCTATCTGGCGGTTGTGCTGTTCGCGCTCGCCACGACGACCGACGTATTGCGGCCAGCCGGCCAGATCCAGCAAGCGCGGGTCATCGCTGAGGGTGAAGCGGCGATCGTTCTGGCCTCGGCATTCATCCGGTAGGCCGATCAAGCCGGAGCTGTTGTTCTTGCGGGTGCAGCGCTGAATCAGGCGGCGCTCGGCACTGGGCCACAACCGCGCGCGATCATAGATATGGGTCAGTTCATGGAGCACGGTGGCGAGCATTTCCCGGCGCACGGTGCCATGGGGGCGGCTGGTTTTCTGGGTAGCGGCGGAACCGTCGGTCAGGCTGGCCAGCAGGGCACGGTTGAGGTTCAGCTCCGACACCAGGGACGCTTCACCGTAGGCGTTGTCGGGCATCTGGTCGGTCCAGCCGACATCAATGGTGCGGTCCAGCTGCTGGATGAAGCGCGGCGGCAAGGCCTGCATCGCTTCATCCAGCAGCGCCTGGCTGGCTTGCTGCTGTGCGGGGCTCAAGCCATCGGTCTTGAGGCGCAAGTGCAGGTCGGCCTGGGCAGTGCTGCAAAGCACTGCCAGGGTCCCGGCCAGCAGCCAGGCGAGAAGTGGTTTCACAGGGCGAGGATGGCTTCGGCGAGTACCTGGTCACTGGCATCACGGGCTTGCGGTAGCTGGGTGCGCAGGGCATCGAATGCGGCTTCCAGGTGAGCGCCACGGATATCGCCATTGCTGGCGACGAAGCTGGCGGCATCATCGTGGGCTTCGCGGACGACTTTCGAGTCACGGATCGAGGTGGTGGTGTCCGAGGTGAAATCGATGGTCCGGCCGGAAGCGCGGACGATGATGTTACTGGTGGCCACCAGGGTATGGGCCTGGGCCACATCGGCCAACAACAGCAGGCCAAGGGTGGCGGCAATCAGCGGGCTACGCATGGAACGACTCCGGAATAACAGGGGTGATTATTGGACGAGAATTGCCTGCGCCAGTTCAAGGTCGCTGGCATGAAGTTTTGCCTGGTGCTGGCGCAGGTACCTCAACGCAGACTCCAGGCGAGCGCCTCGTAGTTGGCCGTCAGTCGCAATGAAGGCGGCGGCGTCATCCTGGGCGGCGAGCATCAGTTTATGGTCGAAGGGCGCCGAGGTCACCTGGCTTGTCGCGTAAACGGTGACCACCGAGCTCTGTGTCGACAGGTCGAATGCCTGCACCGAGCCGGCCCAACAGAGGGCAATCAATAGCGGGGCGAAAAGTGAAGTCCGGAACAAACCCATGAGTCTCGACAGCTGAAAACCAGCGCCAAGGCTAGCGCAATGGTCCGCAGACGACCAGCGCAGAGGGCCTCAGGTACCTGCGCGCACCTGAGGCCAGCATGGCTTAGATCGCCAGGATCGCCTGGGCCAGCTGTGCATCAGTGGCCTGCAGTTGTGGAACCTGTTGGCGAATATGCTCAAAGGCACTTTCCAGTTTCACGCCACGAATTGCGCCATCGGTTGCGACGAAGCTGGCGGCATCATCCCGGGCAGCGCGGACAATCTTGTTGTCGCGCAGGGAGGATGTGGCGTCAGAGGTAGCGTCGGAGGTGGCCTTGAGCGCGCCGACAATGGCGTCAGTGGTCACGATCAGGCTGGTGGCGTGGGCGTTGGCAGCCAGGGCCAGCAAGGCGGCAGCGCTGAGCAGGCGAAGACGGGACATGGGGTAACTCCTGTGAATGAACAGACAAGTAATGGGCGCTGAGTGAGACGCCAGGCAGCCACTGCGAAGTGCTGTGTCTGATTGCTCTGACGCAGCTTGAAGGAAAATCGCTACGTCAGTGCCGATATTAGGCTGCGCAGTGCTGTTCGCACAGATCTGTGTCAGGACTTAACGCCAGAAGGGGTGATGCAATTCCCTGGTCCGGTCACAGTGGCTGATGCCGCAATCTGCCAGCTGTCGTTCATCCATTTGCGCCAGCAGCCGGCGAGTACGGGTTCTCTCGAGCATGCCTGCGAACATCGTCATCCAGCGCCGCAAGGTGCCAGGAGCTGTCTGGGAGGTGGGCCTTTTGCCGTATGTGTCCATGCTGCAGTCCTCGTTAAGCTGGCGATCGAGTGATGTGCAGTCTTATGGTGACGGCTGGCGGCGTGGCCAAACAGGTACAGCGCGATCAAATTGTACTGGTCCAGTTTTAAGATATATAAAACTGTACCTGTTGTGAGTTACCCAGGCTGTACTGCACCTTTTTCCGGGCCAGAACGACAAGACCCGTCGCGGTTTCCCGCGACGGGTCTTGTGTGTGCAATTCGGGGTGCTGGCGGTGGACCCGGTGGGTCAGGGCCAGCGACGCTGAGTTAGCGCCAGAATGGCTTGCTCAGCTCTTCGTAGCGTTGTGCTTCGCTGATCCCGGCATCGGCCAGCAGACGCGAATCCAGGCGAGCCAGTTGATGGCGGCTGGAGATGCGGCGCTGCCACAGCATCAGGTTGGCAAGAACGCGCAGAGGCATGGAAGCCTGGGTTTTTACAGCTTTGTCTTCGAAGAACAGTTCGGAACTGAGTGTACGTTCCATGGTTGACATCCTTCCGCTTGTGGCGGGATCAGGTAGTGGTTTAACTGGTGCCCATGATCCTCCTCCTGCGCAAGACTCTCTAGATACAGTTCACCTGTATTGTGAAGGACCAGTTAACTGTTTATAGAGGCTGTACTGTTCGAAATGGGCACAACTGTACCTGTCGGCACTTTTTTGGTGCGTTTCGGCTGTTTTTAGTGGGTGGCGGCCGGATTCAGGCGGCGAAAAGACCGGTACAGCAGTACAGTTTTTGACGCTTGTTGGTGAGCGGTCGGCGAACTGACGAAACTGTGTTTGCGTCAGCTGCCGACTGTATCAATCACTCAGCCAGCATTTTCCCGGTTTCTTCCAGGTTGATGTGCCAGCTCAGGGCATCGCGCAGGATGTGCGGGGTGTGTCCGCCCAGGGCACAGGCTTTGGTGAAGTAGTCATTCAGCGCGTCGCGGTAGGACGGATGCACGCAATTGTCGATGATCACCCGCGCCCTTTCCCGTGGCGCCAGGCCACGCAAGTCCGCCAGGCCGATTTCGGTGACCAGGATATCGACGTCATGCTCGGTATGGTCCACGTGGCTGACCATGGGCACCACGCTGGAAATCGCCCCGCCCTTGGCTATCGACTTGGTGACGAAGATCGCCAGGTGCGCATTGCGCGCGAAGTCCCCGGAGCCGCCAATGCCGTTCATCATCCGCGTGCCGCAGACGTGGGTGGAGTTGACGTTGCCGTAGATGTCGAACTCCAGTGCGGTGTTGATACCGATGATGCCCAGGCGGCGCACCACTTCCGGGTGGTTGGAGATCTCCTGGGGGCGTAGCACCAGCTTGTCCTTGTAGCGCTCCAGGTTGCCGAACACGTCGGCATTGCGCCGGCTCGACAGGGTAATGGAACTGCCAGAGGCGAAGCTCAGCTTGCCGGCGTCGATCAGGTCGAAGGTCGAGTCCTGCAGTACTTCGGAGTACATGGTCAGGTTCTCGAATGGCGACTCGATCAGGCCGCACATCACCGCGTTGGCGATGTTGCCGATCCCCGCCTGCAGTGGGCCGAGTTTGTTGCTCATGCGCCCGGCGTCCACTTCCTGCTTGAGGAAGTCGATCAGGTGATTGGCGATGCCCTGGGTCTCGCTGTCCGGAGTCGACACGGTGGATGGCGAGTCCGATTGGTTGGTGATGACGATGGCGACGATCTTCTCCGCCGGAATCGGGATGGCGGTGCTGCCGATACGGTCGTCGACTTTCACCAGCGGGATCGGTGTGCGAGTCGGGCGATAGGTGGGGATATAGATGTCGTGCAGGCCTTCCAGGTTCGGATTGTGCGCCAGGTTGATCTCGACGATCACCTGCTTGGCGAAGATCGCGAAGCTGGCAGAGTTGCCCACCGAGGTGGTCGGCACGATATGCCCCTGTTCAGTGATGGCCACGGCCTCGATCACTGCGATGTCCGGCAGCTTGAGCTGCTGATTGCGCAGTTGCTCGACGGTTTCCGACAGGTGCTGGTCGATGAACATCACTTCACCGGCGTTGATCGCCTTGCGCAGGGTGCTGTCCACCTGGAATGGCATGCGCCGGGCCAGGACGCCGGCTTCGGTGAGTTGCTTGTCCAGGTCGTTGCCCAGGCTGGCGCCGGTCATCAGGCTGATTTTCAGTGGCGTTACCTTGGCCCGTTCGGCCAGGGCATGGGGTACGGCCTTGGCTTCACCGGCGCGGGTAAAGCCGCTCATGCCGACGGTCATGCCGTCCTCAATCAGAGCGGCTGCGTCGGCGGCGCTCATCACCTTATCCAACAACGAAGGCAAGCGGATACGATCACGGTACATGGATTGTTATCTCGGGCAACGAAAGCAAGAAGCGCAGTCTAGTGATTTCAAAAAAAAACGCCCCGCGACAAAGGTCGAATGAAAGGCCCTGATCTAGAGCCTTCTGTCGGCTTTATGGGGTAAATAAAAAACCCCAGCCTACTAAAGGCTGAGGTTTTGGGTATTGCGCTACAGCAGGGTTATTCGACGGCCTTGACCATGTCTTCGATGACTTTCTTCGCGTCGCCGAACACCATCATGGTCTTGTCGAGGTAGAACAGCTCGTTGTCCAGGCCGGCGTACCCGCTGGCCATGGAGCGCTTGTTGACGATGATGGTCTTGGCCTTGAAGGCTTCGAGGATCGGCATGCCGGCAATCGGCGACTTCGGATCGTTCTTCGCCGCCGGGTTGACCACGTCGTTGGCGCCCAGCACCAGCACCACGTCGGCCTGGCCGAACTCGGAGTTGATGTCTTCCATCTCGAACACCTGGTCGTAGGGCACTTCGGCCTCGGCCAGCAGCACGTTCATGTGGCCGGGCATGCGGCCTGCCACCGGGTGGATCGCGTACTTCACGGTCACGCCCCGGTGCACCAGCTTCTCGGTCAGCTCTTTCAGCGCGTGCTGGGCCCGTGCTACCGCCAGGCCATAGCCGGGCACGATGATCACGGTGTCGGCGTTGGTCAGCAGGAAGGTCGCGTCGTCGGCCGAGCCGGACTTCACCGGACGGGCTTCCTGTGCTCCAGCCGGGCCGCCTGCGTCGGCGCTGTTGCCGAAGCCGCCGAGCAGCACGTTGAAGAATGAACGGTTCATCGCCTTGCACATGATGTACGAGAGGATCGCACCGCTTGAGCCCACCAGGGAGCCGGCGATGATCAGCATCGAGTTGTTCAGGGAGAAACCGATCCCCGCTGCAGCCCAGCCGGAGTAGCTGTTGAGCATCGACACCACCACCGGCATGTCGGCGCCACCGATCGGGATGATGATCAGCACGCCCATGACGAAGGCCAGGGCCAGCATCAATGCAAAGGCGCCCAGGTTGCCGGTGAGCATGAAGGTGATGCCCAGGCCCAGGGTCGCCAGGCCCAGCACCAGGTTGAGCTTGTGCTGGCCGGCAAACTGTACCGGTGCGCCCTGGAACAGGCGGAACTTGTACTTGCCCGACAGCTTGCCGAAGGCGATCACCGAACCGGAGAAGGTGATGGCGCCAATGGCCGCGCCCAAGAACAGTTCCAGGCGGTTACCGGCGGGGATCGAGTCCCCCAGGTGCTTGACGATGCCCAGGGACTGGGGCTCGACCACGGCGGCGATGGCAATGAATACCGCAGCCAGGCCGATCATGCTGTGCATGAAGGCCACCAATTCCGGCATCTTGGTCATCTCGACCCGTTTGGCCATGATCGAACCGGCGGTACCGCCGATCAGCAGGCCAACGATCACGTAGCCGATCCCGGCAGTCGCCAGTTCCGCGCCCAGCTTATAGATGAGGCCGACGGTGGTGAGCACCGCCAGCGCCATGCCCAGCATGCCGAACAGGTTGCCGCGTCGGGACGTGGTCGGGTGCGAAAGGCCCTTGAGCGCCTGGATGAAACACACCGAGGCGATCAGGTAGAGGGTTGTTACCAAGTTCATGCTCATTATTTCTGCACCTCTTCTTTCACGGCTTTGGGCGCTTTCTTCTTGAACATTTCCAGCATGCGGCGGGTGACCAGGAAGCCGCCGAACACGTTGACCGCGGCCAGGGCCACGGCCAGGGTGCCCATGGTCTTGCCCAACGGGGTCACGGTCAGGGCGGCGGCCAGCATGGCGCCGACAATGACGATGGCGGAAATGGCGTTGGTCACTGCCATCAAGGGTGTGTGCAGTGCGGGTGTGACGTTCCAGACCACGTGGTAACCGACATAGATCGCCAGCACGAAGATGATCAGGTTGTAGATACCGGGGGAGATAAGCTCTTCCATCGTCTGAATCCCTGCTTAGGCGTTTTTGCGGATGACTTGGCCGTCGCGGCACATCAGGCACGCGGCGACGATGTCGTCTTCGAGGTTGACTTCGAACTGCCCTTCTTTGGTGAACACCAGTTTCAGGAAATCCAGCAGGTTGCGGGCGTACAGTGCCGAGGCGTCAGCGGCTACCGCCCCGGCCAGGTTGGTTGGGCCGACAATGGTCACGCCATTCTCGATCACCACCTGATCCGCTACGGTCAACGGGCAGTTGCCACCCTGGGCCGCTGCCAGGTCGATGACCACCGAGCCAGGCTTCATCTGGGACACGGTGTCGGCGCTGAGCAGCGTGGGCGCCTTGCGGCCGGGAATCAGCGCGGTGGTGATGACGATGTCGGCCTGTTTGGCGCGCTCGTGTACCGCCAGGGCCTGGCGCTGCATCCAGCTGGCCGGCATGGGGCGAGCGTAGCCGCCGACACCAACGGCGCATTCGCGCTCTTCATCGGTCTCATAAGGCACGTCGACGAATTTGGCACCCAGGGATTCGATCTGCTCCTTCACTGCCGGACGCACATCTGAAGCCTCGATCACCGCGCCCAGGCGCTTGGCGGTGGCGATGGCCTGCAGCCCGGCCACGCCGGCGCCCAGGATCAATACGCGAGCCGCCTTCACGGTGCCGGCCGCGGTCATCAGCATGGGCATGAAGCGCGGGTAGTAGTGGGCTGCCAGGAGCACGGCCTTGTAACCGGCAATGTTGGCCTGGGACGACAGTACATCCAGGCTCTGGGCCCGAGAGGTACGTGGTGCGGCTTCCAGGGCGAAGGCGGTGATTCCGCGTTCGGCCAGCTTGGCGATGGTTTCATTGCTGAACGGGTTGAGCATGCCTACCAGCACGGTGCCGCTCTTGATCAGAGCCAGTTCGCTGTCGCTTGGGGCCACGACCTTGAGGATCAGCTCGGCGCCAAAGGCATCGTTGGCGCTGCCAATGGTTGCCCCTGCAGCTTCATAGGCACTGTCGACCACACTGGCATTGATGCCGGCGCCGCTTTGCACAGTGACTTTATGACCCTGGCCGATCAGCTTCTTGATGGTTTCCGGGGTTGCAGCAACCCGTGTTTCACCCGTTTGGGTTTCGAGAGGAACACCAATGTGCACGTCAAATCTCCTGCTTGATCTTATTGCTTTCGATCTTTCTTAGAAGGCCAGCGCACTGCGCAGGTGCGTCTGGGGCGGCCGATCAGCACGATCCCGCTGAAATCACAGCGGGGCGCGGCATTTTGCAGGCGAACTTTGAGGCCTTCAAGGGATTCTGACTAGTGACGGAAAATTAACTACAAGTCACCCCGTGACCGAATGTCGCAAGGTACCGGGTTTAACCCTTGTAAGCCGTGCCTTTCAAGGCATTTCCATTGAAATTAAGATTTTTCCTATCGTTAGCGTGAATAGCTCTTTATCGCTGCAAAATAAACCCTACAAGCCACGTGGTTAGGCGCTTATAAGGGTTTTTTCGGAGGTCTCGGTACAGTCTGTTTAAATGCGACAAATATTTATATCTGTAGTGCTTTGATATTTCTGACTACGAGGTCAGCTAATTGCTAGGAGCCTTTACTGCTCTGGGTTATAGCTGTTTGCCTGATTCACCAGCCAGTCACGAAATGCCCGTAAAGAGGCAGATTCGACTTTGCGCTCGGGAATCATCAGGTAATACGCCTTGAGGCTCGAGAGCGCTTGTGGATTGGCAATCACCAGGCGTTTTTCTGCCAGTTCGCGCTGGATGAGAAAGGGAGGAATCAGGGCGATGCCCATATCGTGCATGGCGGCCTGGGCGAGCATGGAGAATAGCTCGTAGCGCGGACCTGTCATGTCGCGGGGGATGTTCAAGTGTTGCGAGTTGAACCATTGCCGCCAGGCGTAGGGTCGAGTGGTCTGCTGCAGCAGGGGCAGTTCGGCGATGGCTGTTGCACTGAATTGCAGGTCATTGCCCAGCATGGCTGGACTGCAGACTGGCATGGGGTTCTCGCCCATCAGGCGGTGGGACTGGGTACCGGACCAGTCGGCATCGCCGAAGTAGATGGCGGCATCGAAGGGGGTGTCGGCAAACAGAAAGGGGCGCGTGCGGTTGGTCAGGTTGACCGTGACATCGGGGTGCTGCTGCTGGAAGTCCTTTAACCGTGGTAGCAGCCATTGGGTGCCGAAGGTCGGAACCACTGCCAGCTCGATGACGTTGGCGCCCTGCTGCCCCATGACTGAAAGTGTGTCGCGTTCCACCGCATCCAATTGAGTGGCCACCCGGCGGCTATAGGAGAGCCCTGCCTCCGTCAGCTTGACCCCCCTTCGCGAGCGCCGGAACAGCTCCACGCCGAGGAACTCTTCCAGGCTGGCAATCTGTCGGCAGACCGCGCCCTGAGTCAGGGAAAGCTCCTGGGCAGCCTTGGTGAAACTTTCGTGGCGGGCGGCCGCTTCGAAGCTGATGAGGGCAGCGGTGCTGGGGATTTTTCTGCGCATGTACGGCAATCTCACAAATGGGTGCTGTAAAAGCCGCTTTCAGCCATTACGGAGTGAGAAATTAGCACAACAGTATGCAAAATCCTCGTTTGCCTGAGGCGCTGCGGTGGGCCTAGGATCAGCCCACGATAGTTGACCTACTTCACGAGGACTCACTCATGGGCGGCAAAGCAAGCTTCAACTGGATCGATCCCCTCCTGCTGGACCAGCAACTGACCGAAGAAGAACGCATGGTCCGCGACAGTGCCGAGCAGTTCGCTCAAGACAAGCTGGCGCCGCGGGTCTTGGAAGCTTTCCGCCATGAGAAGACTGACCCAGCCATCTTCCGTGAGATGGGCGAGGTAGGCCTCCTGGGGGCAACCATTCCCGAGCAGTACGGTGGCAGTGGCTTGAACTATGTGTGCTATGGCCTGATCGCCCGTGAAGTGGAGCGTGTGGACTCTGGCTACCGCTCGATGATGAGCGTGCAGTCGTCCCTGGTGATGGTGCCGATCAATGAGTTCGGGACCGAAGCGCAGAAGCAGAAGTACCTGCCGAAGCTGGCCTCGGGCGAATGGATTGGCTGCTTCGGCCTGACTGAGCCGAACCATGGGTCTGACCCGGGTGCGATGATTACCCGCGCCCGCAAGGTGGATGGTGGGTATAGCCTGACCGGCAGCAAGATGTGGATCACCAACAGTCCGATCGCTGATGTGTTTGTGGTCTGGGCCAAGGATGATGCTGGCGATATTCGTGGTTTTGTCCTGGAGAAGGGCTGGAAGGGTCTGAGCGCACCAGCGATTCACGGCAAGGTCGGCCTGCGAGCGTCGATCACCGGTGAGATCGTCATGGATAACGTATTTGTGCCGGAAGAAAACATTTTCCCCGATGTGCGTGGCCTGAAAGGTCCTTTCACTTGCCTGAACTCGGCGCGTTACGGCATCTCTTGGGGTGCACTTGGCGCTGCCGAGTTCTGCTGGCACACCGCGCGGCAATACACCCTGGATCGCCAGCAGTTCGGTCGTCCTCTGGCGGCGACTCAGTTGATTCAGAAGAAGCTGGCGGACATGCAGACCGAGATCTCCCTTGCCCTCCAGGGTTGCCTGCGTCTGGGGCGGATGAAGGATGAAGGGACTGCTGCGGTGGAAATTACCTCGATCATGAAGCGCAACTCCTGCGGCAAGTCTTTGGATATCGCGCGCATGGCCCGTGACATGCTGGGCGGCAATGGTATCTCCGATGAGTTCGGTGTCGCCCGTCACCTGGTGAACCTGGAAGTGGTCAACACCTATGAAGGCACCCATGACGTGCATGCGCTGATTCTCGGGCGTGCGCAAACCGGTCTCCAGGCGTTCTATTAATAGGAGAGCAGCCATGGGCGCGTTATCGCATCTACGGGTACTGGATTTGTCGCGGGTATTGGCTGGGCCCTGGTCCGGGCAGATCCTCGC
>NZ_AP029168.1:355000-1122500 GCF_055384485.1 Pseudomonas sp. FFPRI_1
CGAAGCTACGGGTATCACGTAAGTGATGCGGTAGAGGAGCGTTCTGTAAGCCTGTGAAGGTGAGTTGAGAAGCTTGCTGGAGGTATCAGAAGTGCGAATGCTGACATGAGTAACGACAATGGGTGTGAAAAACACCCACGCCGAAAGACCAAGGTTTCCTGCGCAACGTTAATCGACGCAGGGTTAGTCGGTCCCTAAGGCGAGGCTGAAAAGCGTAGTCGATGGAAAACAGGTTAATATTCCTGTACTTCTAGTTATTGCGATGGAGGGACGGAGAAGGCTAGGCCAGCTTGGCGTTGGTTGTCCAAGTTTAAGGTGGTAGGCTGGAATCTTAGGTAAATCCGGGATTCTAAGGCCGAGAGCTGATGACGAGTTACCTTTTAGGTGACGAAGTGGTTGATGCCATGCTTCCAAGAAAAGCTTCTAAGCTTCAGATAACTAGGAACCGTACCCCAAACCGACACAGGTGGTTGGGTAGAGAATACCAAGGCGCTTGAGAGAACTCGGGTGAAGGAACTAGGCAAAATGGCACCGTAACTTCGGGAGAAGGTGCGCCGGTGAGGGTGAAGGACTTGCTCCGTAAGCTCATGCCGGTCGAAGATACCAGGCCGCTGCGACTGTTTATTAAAAACACAGCACTCTGCAAACACGAAAGTGGACGTATAGGGTGTGACGCCTGCCCGGTGCCGGAAGGTTAATTGATGGGGTTAGCTAACGCGAAGCTCTTGATCGAAGCCCCGGTAAACGGCGGCCGTAACTATAACGGTCCTAAGGTAGCGAAATTCCTTGTCGGGTAAGTTCCGACCTGCACGAATGGCGTAACGATGGCGGCGCTGTCTCCACCCGAGACTCAGTGAAATTGAAATCGCTGTGAAGATGCAGTGTATCCGCGGCTAGACGGAAAGACCCCGTGAACCTTTACTATAGCTTTGCACTGGACTTTGAATTTGCTTGTGTAGGATAGGTGGGAGGCTTTGAAGCGTGAACGCCAGTTTGCGTGGAGCCATCCTTGAAATACCACCCTGGCAACTTTGAGGTTCTAACTCAGGTCCGTTATCCGGATCGAGGACAGTGTATGGTGGGTAGTTTGACTGGGGCGGTCTCCTCCTAAAGAGTAACGGAGGAGTACGAAGGTGCGCTCAGACCGGTCGGAAATCGGTCGTAGAGTATAAAGGCAAAAGCGCGCTTGACTGCGAGACAGACACGTCGAGCAGGTACGAAAGTAGGTCTTAGTGATCCGGTGGTTCTGTATGGAAGGGCCATCGCTCAACGGATAAAAGGTACTCCGGGGATAACAGGCTGATACCGCCCAAGAGTTCATATCGACGGCGGTGTTTGGCACCTCGATGTCGGCTCATCACATCCTGGGGCTGAAGCCGGTCCCAAGGGTATGGCTGTTCGCCATTTAAAGTGGTACGCGAGCTGGGTTTAGAACGTCGTGAGACAGTTCGGTCCCTATCTGCCGTGGACGTTTGAGATTTGAGAGGGGCTGCTCCTAGTACGAGAGGACCGGAGTGGACGAACCTCTGGTGTTCCGGTTGTCACGCCAGTGGCATTGCCGGGTAGCTATGTTCGGAAAAGATAACCGCTGAAAGCATCTAAGCGGGAAACTTGCCTCAAGATGAGATCTCACTGGGATCTTGAATCCCCTAAAGGGCCGTCGAAGACTACGACGTTGATAGGTTGGGTGTGTAAGCGCTGTGAGGCGTTGAGCTAACCAATACTAATTGCCCGTGAGGCTTGACCATATAACACCCAAGCAATTTGCTTAGAAGCGAATTGCGGTGTGTGAAGACGAAACGAACCGAAAGTTTGCAAACACACAAAGCTATTACATACCCAATTTGCTGATACGTCGAAAGACGGCTCAGTACCCGAATTTCTTGACGACCATAGAGCGTTGGAACCACCTGATCCCATCCCGAACTCAGAAGTGAAACGATGCATCGCCGATGGTAGTGTGGGGTTTCCCCATGTGAGAGTAGGTCATCGTCAAGATTAAATTCCGAAACCCCAATTGCGAAAGCAGTTGGGGTTTTGTCTTTATAGTAGAAGTTACTGATTTCGCCGATACGTTGGCTTTCGAGCACAACGGGTTGGCCACAGAATTTCTTGACGACCATAGAGTGTTGGAACCACCTGATCCCATCCCGAACTCAGAAGTGAAACGATGCATCGCCGATGGTAGTGTGGGGTTTCCCCATGTGAGAGTAGGTCATCGTCAAGATTGAATTCCAAAACCCCTGTCTGCTTACGCAGACAGGGGTTTTGTTTTTGCGCTGAATAAAGCCACAAGGTGATACCGCGAGCACGAGTCACAAGTCATTACTCATGCAGATCTGTGTCGAACAAGCGATCACGGGGACCGTTCCAGCCTGATCCCTACTCTCGGCCCCTGCGTATCTTACCGCTTCTGCGAGCAATCAATTTGCGCCACCAAATGTAGATGCCTGTCAGCGACAGCATGGCGATCAGAATGCCCAAAGCAGCGATGATCAGCTGTCCCGTCATCCCGATGATCCTGCCTCCGTGTATCGGTAATTGCAGCCGATAGAAGCGTTCTCCCAGAGTGCCTTCCCCGGCTATTTCCTGGCCCAGTAGACGCCCATCCGTACCGTGGAAGAATAACCAGGATTTACCGTGCGCCTGGGTGTCGTGTTGGCCGAAGCCCGCTCCATAGAAGTTGTATTCGAAGCTGTAGTACAGCTCGCCAACAACCTCCTTCAAACCCAGTCGCCGTCCCTCCTCCAAGGCTCGCTCATAAGCCTGTTGATAAGTCAGCCGGGTAACCCCCAGTTCTGCCGTCGGTTGGCGCCCACGGGCCTCATAGACACTCGGCTCGATGGCTGAGAACAACGACACCACCGGTTTGAAGACCTGGCTCGGCAGGTTCATCGCAACGCTACTGATGGCGATCGGCAGCAGTACCAGCCATAACCACAATCCACCTGCCCGATGCAGGTCGAAGTTGAGTCGGTAGGCATGCCCTCCCTTGATCCTCCAGGCTGTGGACCACTTGCGCCAGAACGGACGGCCACGGGGCAGCGTGAGCAGCAAGGCCACGAAACAATCGATGACCCAGGCAATGGCCACCAACCCCATTAACCAGAGCCCCCAGTTGCCGGGCAGGCTCAAGTTGTAGTGGAACTCGAGCAGAAACGGCATCAGGTTTTCCCGTTGGAAACAACAGGCTCCCCAGAAGCGTTGCCCCTGCTGCTCGGCACTGACCGGATCCAGATAAAACACTTGATTGCGCTCGGGGTAAGGCTGCCCGGTAGTTGGATCCTTGCGTGGCACTGCCGCCAGCAGCGCGGTGTGTCCTGCCTCCTGGGGATACTCCATGTACCAGACCTGCAGCCGTGGGTGCTTGGCCTGCACTCGATCCACGAGAGACCCCGGGGCTAGTACCGGCCCCTTTGCGGAGGCTTGATAGAACTGGGGATTGAGCCATTCATCCAACTCGTGGTGAAAGGCCAGGACACTCCCTGTCAGTCCTGCCAGCAACAGAAACAATGCAGTGGCTAGACCCATGTAGCGATGCAACAGAACCAGAACGGCGCGCATGACATTTTCCCGTAGAGACGACAAAGCCAGCGGCTGTTGGCAGGCGCTGGCTTTGTAGGAATCACCTTGATTAGAACTGGTAGCTCACCGTGGCAGCGACGTTGCGCTCTTCACCCAGGTAGCAGTAGCTCAGGCTCGCACAGGAGGCGACGTACGACTCGTTGGTCAGGTTGTTGGCATTCAGGCGTACATCCACTCCCTTCAGGCCGACCTTGCCCAGGTCATAGCCGATCGAAGCATCGAACAGGGTATAGGCCGGCACCTTCATGCTGTTCTCGGCATCTGCCCAGCTGTAGCCCACATACCGCACGCCACCTCCCAGTCGCAGCCCATCGAGCGCCGCACTGTCGAACTTGTAGTCGGCCCACAGCGAAGCCATCTGCCGCGGCGCCTGGGTAGGAGAGTTGCCTTTGTTCTCGATGAGATTATTGGTGCTGCTCAAGGTACTGATCATCGACTTTGAATACTTGATGTCAGTGAAGGTGTAGCTGCCCAGCAGCTTCAGGTTGTCGCTCAGTTGCATGTGCGCTTCCAGCTCCAGACCCTGGGAGCGAACGGCGCCCACCGCGCGGTAGAAGTTTTCCTGGGGCAGTTTCGACGCGAGGTTTTCCTGGTCGATGCGGAAAACCGAAGCGGTGAACAAGTGGTCGGTGCCCGGAGGCTGGTACTTCAGGCCTGCCTCCCATTGGGTGCCATCTGTGGGGGGAAGCGGATTGCCGGCGCTGTCGGCATAGGAGTTGGGGTTGAACGACTCTGAATAGCTGAGGTAGGGGGCCAGCCCGTTATCGAACAGATAGAGCACCCCTGCACGGCCGGTGAGCTTGGTGCGCTTGTCCGTGATCTCGGTACCCAGCGGACGCTTGTCCTCAGCCAGGCGGTTTTCATCCGAGGTTTCCACCCAGTCCTGGCGTAGCCCCAGGGAGAAGCGCCATTGGTTCAGCTCGATCAGATCTTGCAGGTACACGCCGGTCTGCTCGAGGCGTCGTACATAGCTGGTGTGGCTGTAGTAATTGATCGTCGAGTTGCCATACACCGGATTGAATGCATTGATTGCCTGCAGCGTTCCCTGGTCCCAGTCCACCACGGTCTTGCGGCGCTGATAGTCAGCCCCCAGCAGCATCGTGTGTTTCACGTCACCGGTGAGGAACTCGGCCTGCAGCATGTTATCGACGATGAAGGAATGAAGCTTTTCATCCCCGCCCGAGTAGTAGCGGTTCAAGTCGTTGCTGGTGGCGTTGGTCCAGCCATAGGCATACACCTGATCGAGCTTCACCTTGGAGTCGAGGTAGCGGAAGTTCTGCCGCGCGGTGAAGACATCGTTGAAACGGTGTTCGAACTGATAGCCGAACGATTGCTGATCCCGCTTGTAGCCATCGATGCCGGGCTCACCCTCGAAGAAGTGCTCGGAAATACGCTGGCCGTTGCGTTGATTCAGGGTGCCGTTGGCCGGCATTCCGCCGTGGTAGCCGCCGTCAGGGTCATTTTGCAGGTAGGCCTGGAGCGTCAGGGAAGTGTCGTCGCTGAAGTCGATGCTCAAGGTCGGTGCCAGGGCAAAGCGCTTTTCTTGTGTGTGGTCGAACTGAGTGTCGGATTTGTCCGTCAGGCCGGTCAGGCGATAAGCAATGCGCTTGTCATCATCCAATGGCCCACTGAAATCGAACCCCAGCCCCTGCTTACCCTGGGTGCCTACTGTCGCCTGGATCTGGTGATAGGGCTCATAGAGCGGCTTCTTGCTGGTCAGGGCCACCAGGCCACCGGGCGAGCTGCGGCCATAGAGCACCGATGACGGCCCCTTGAGGATGTCCACCCGCTCGAGGAAATAGGGATCGACCTGCATGCTGCTGTAGGTACCGCTGTCGCCCATGGACTTGAGACCGTCCAGGTAGATGTTGTCCACCGAGCCGTCATTGAAGCCGCGCATCGCCACATAGTCGTAGCGGTGCGTGGCGCCATAGGGGTTGGTCAGTACACCGGGGGTATAGCGCATGGTCTGGGACACGGTCTGTGCGCCCTGATCGTCCATCTGCTCGCGGGTTACCACCGAAACGCTCTGGGATGTCTCCAGCAGCGCGGTGCTGGTTTTGGTGGCGATCTGACTGTGTGTCGCGTTGTAGCCTTCCATGTCTCCCAGGGCATTGCCCAGGGCAAAGCCCTTGACCTCGGTGGTCGGCAGGGCCAGGGCACTGCCTTGGGGCTCGGCGCGCAGGACATAACTGCTGCCATCCTGGCTGACCGCCTCAAGTCCCGAGTTCTGCAACAACTGGTTCAGGCCCTGGGTGATCGAATAATTACCCTGCAGCCCGGGCGACTGACGGCCCTGAGTCTGGGCGGGAGTGCTCGCCAGGGTGATCCCTGCCTGGCGAGCGAACTGGTTGAGTGCATCGCTGAGATTGCCCGGCGCTACGTTATAGCTGTGGTGGGGAGCCTCTGCACCGTTGGTGGCGGCCTGCACCAGCGGCGCTATGGCCCCAAGGCCGATGCTGGAGCACAGCAGGGCGGCACGGACAGCGGGGCGTAAAGTCTGGGCGCAGAGAAAGCTTGGGCGGTGATCGCGGACAGTCATGATGGGTTCCGTTGAAGTCGCAGGAAGCAGATTGAAGTGCTTACTGACTAAGCCGGACGTCCAGCGCAAACCCGCCAAAAAAAATCTCGACAGGCCAACTCAAGCCACAGCTTCCAGGGTCACCCACCAGCGTGTGCGGTAGCGCAGCTGCACCGGCAGGGTCTGGGGCAGGATGGCCAGCAGCTTCTCGGTGTCTTCCAGGCGGAACACCCCGGACAGGCGCAAGTCGGCAATGGCCGCAGAGCATCCCAGGTAGCCATGGCGATAACGGCCCACCTCCAGCAGAAAATCATCCAGGCGCATGTTGCGAGTCACGATCAGGCCGTCGGCCCAGGCACCGACGTCCATTGCCAGCGGCGAGACCGGTTCTGCCAGTCGGTGATCGATCCGATAGTTCTGGCCCGCCTCCACTCGGGCGGTACGGCCGTCTGCAGTGTGCGGCGAATGAATGGCCACACTGCCGTGCGTCACGCTCAGGCGCGTACAACGATCTTCCTGGCGCACCACGAAACGGGCATCGAAGCCTTCCAGCAGGGCGTGGCGACTCTCCACCAGCAGCGGACGCCGGATGCCGTCCTGATCGCCGCCACAAGACACCATGATTTCGCCATGGCGCAATTTGATCAGGCGTTGTTGCGCGTTGAAGTCCAGGTCTGCAGCACTGTTGGTATTGAGTTCCAGGCGGGTGCCGTCGGGCAGTTGGAAACCCCGTTGCTCGCCGACCGCCGTGGCGAAATCCGCGGTCCACTGTTGCCAGCCCAGCAGGTCGCCGCCGACCCAGGCGCTGGACCCCATGAGCAGGGCGCCACTGAGCAGTTTCAGGGCCTGGCGCCGGCCCAGGCGCTGACTGCTGTTTTCCAGGGTGTGCAATGCCACTTGGGCCCCGGGCACCGCTCGCAGGTTGGCATTGAGTTCCTGATGCAACGACTGCACCCGTTGCCAGGCCAGCTCGTGCTCCTGATGAGCGGCCCGCCACTGATCGCATTGCTGCTGCAGCTTGGAGTTGGCGCCGTTGTTGCGCAGGCGCAGTAGCCAGTTGATCGCCTGCTTGACCACCAGGTGATCGGGGTTGGGTTGGAGTGGCACACTGCCGGAATAGTTATCCACAGGCGTCAGCTCTCATAGCGCAGCAGGTAGCAGTGATAGAGCGCCTCGGCCACATAGCGCTCCACGGTGCGTAGGGACAGGCCCATCTGCTGGGCTATCTGCTTGTGGGTAAGTTCTTCGCACTGAGCCAGGAGAAACGCCTGGCGCACTTTGGGCCTCAATCCTTCGAGCATGCGCGCAATGCTTTCCAGCAGCTCTAGAATCAGTGTCTGAGCTTCAGCCCCGGGGGCCTCTGCTTCAGGTAAGTGGGCGATGGTTTCCAGGTAGGCGCGTTCGATTTCTTCACGTCGCCAATGATCGATCACCAGGCCCCGGGCGATGGTGCGCAAGAAGGCCCGTGGTGCCTTGAGCTCCAGGCGTTCGGTCTTCTGCAACAGGCGTACGAAAGTATCTTGGGCCAGGTCAGCAGCATCCGCGGCGTTGCCCAGGCGTTGACGCAACCAGCTGTTCAGCCAGCCATGATGATGGCTGTATAGCGTCTGTACGGCGAACTCGGGAGATGACATGGATGCGGACTGCCTGAGCGTCACAAATGATAATTAGTCGCATTGTCATTGAAGGTTTATCGATTTGGCAATAAGCAGGGCGCGGTCGGTCATCTGAAAACAGGCTGTGGATGCTCTGGCACACCGTTTGGCGGGATTCTGCAAATTCAGACGAGTAATTCAGATAAATCTCTAAGGGTTCGGGGATTCTTGCCGAAAAACTGATAAGACATGCGTGCACCAAAGTAGAGCGGTCAGAGAACATCGCCTGCGCTGTTACATGGAATGTTGCTTTACGGACGCATCCCCACTTTCGGCATAAGAAGTCCCATGAAATGAATCTCAAGTTCAGCCATAAAATCCTTTTGGCCGCCTCCGGCGTAGTGGTTCTCGCTTTTGCGTTGTTCACTTTGTACAACGACTACCTGCAGCGGAACACTATCCGACAGAACCTCGAATCCTCCATCCAGCAGGCTGGTGAACTGACCTCCAGCAGTGTGCAGAACTGGATGAGCGGGCGGATCCTGGTACTCGAGAACCTTGCACAGAACGTCGCTCACCAAGGCAGCAACGCCGACTTCCCCGGGCTGGTTGACCAGCCGGCCTTCACGTCGAACTTCCAGTTCACCTACGTCGGCCAGGCCAACGGCACCTTTACCCAGCGTCCCGACGCGAAGATGCCCGACGGCTACGACCCCCGTCAGCGTCCCTGGTACAAACAAGCGGTAGCCGCCGACAAGACCATGCTGACCCCGCCCTACATGGCGGCTGTTGGTGGCCTGGTAGTGACCATCGCCATGCCGGTGAAGAAGCAGGGCGAATTGCTGGGCGTGGTCGGTGGTGACCTCAGCTTGGAAACACTGGTGAAAATCATCAACTCGGTGGACTTTGGCGGCCTCGGCCATGCCTTCCTGGTCAGTGCCGACGGTCAGGTGATCGTCAGCCCGGACAAGGACCAGGTGATGAAGAACCTCAAGGACATCTACCCGGGCGCCAATGTGCGGATCGAGAGTGGCAACCAGGAAGTGGTCCTCAACAAGCAGGAACGCATCCTTTCCTTCACCCCGGTGACCGGCCTGCCAAATGCGCAGTGGTACATCGGTCTGTCCATCGACAAGCAGAAGGCCTACGAGCCGCTTAGCCAGTTCCGCACTTCGGCGCTGATCGCGATGTTCATCGCCGTGGGCGTGATCGCGGTGCTGCTGACCCTGCTGATCCAAGTGCTGATGCGTCCACTGATCACCATGGGCCGCGCGATGCAGGACATTGCCCAGGGCGAGGGCGACTTGACCCGTCGCCTGGTCGTGGAAAGCAAGGACGAGTTCGGCGAACTGGGTAGCTCTTTCAACCAGTTCGTGGAACGGATTCACGCATCGATTTCCGAAGTGTCCTCGGCCACGCGCCAGGTTCACGATCTGTCGCAGCGGGTGATGGCTTCGTCCAACGCTTCGATCATCGGTTCCGACGAGCAGAGCGCCCGCACCAACAGCGTGGCCGCGGCGATCAACGAACTGGGGGCTGCCACCCAGGAAATCGCCCGCAACGCCGCCGATGCCTCGCAGCACGCCAGTGGCGCCAGCGACCAGGCTGACGACGGTCGCCAGGTGGTGGAGCAGACCATCCAGGCCATGACCGAGCTGTCGCAGAAGATCAGCCTGTCCTGCACCCAGATCGAAACCCTGAATGCCAGCACCGATAACATCGGGCACATTCTCGACGTGATCAAGGGCATCTCCCAGCAGACCAACCTGCTGGCCCTCAACGCTGCCATTGAAGCAGCCCGTGCCGGTGAAGCCGGGCGTGGTTTCGCCGTGGTTGCCGATGAAGTGCGCAACCTGGCCCACCGTACCCAGGAATCGGCGGAAGAGATCCACAAGATGATCACCTCGCTGCAGGTCGGCTCCCGCGAAGCGGTATCGACCATGAACGCCAGCCAGGCGTCCAGCGAAGAGAGCGTCGAAGTGGCCAACCAGGCCGGTGCACGGCTGATCAGCGTGACTCAGCGGATCGGCGAGATCGACGGCATGAACCAGTCGGTAGCCGCCGCGACCGAGGAGCAGACCGCGGTGGTCGAGACCCTCAACGTCGATATCAACCAGATCAACCTGCTGAACCAGCAGGGCGTCGCCAACCTCAATGAAACCCTGAAGGACTGCGATGCGCTGTCGCAGCAAGCCAGCCGCCTGAAACAGTTGGTCGACAGCTTCAAGATCTGAGGCAGCCCCGGCAAGACCCCAAGGCCCGCTCCTGCATGACTGCAGGGCGGGCTTTTTCATGGCCGGCGTTCAGGCCGGGAGCTCTCCCAGCAGCCCCAGGTGCGTATTGATCACCTGCAACAGGCGCTGGCGTTGCGACTTGATGAAGAAGTGGTTGCCGGCCACCTCGATCAGCTCGAACTCGCGCCCGGTGAACTCACGCCAGTTGAGCATGTGGTTGGCGGTTGCCAGTGGGTCTTCGCTGCCATAGAAGGCGGTCAACGGAATGTCGAGGCAGCCGCTGGAGGTGTCGTACCAGGTCTCGAAGAGCTTCAAGCCATTGCGCAGCAAGCGTTCGTACGATTGCAGGTCGTTCTGCCCACGGGGCATTTCCAGGGGGCTGGCGCCGAGGGTCAGCAGCGCCTCGCGAAAGGCTGCGATTGGCAGCGAGTGCAGCAAGGGGCGCCGGGGCAGGCTGTCTGGGCTGCGACAGCCGGAGACGAACAGGTGGCGAGTCTTCCGGGGGAAATGTTCCTGGGCGTATTTACAGGTTTCGTACGCGAGCAAGGCGCCCAGGCCGTGGCCGAACAGGGCATGGGGTTTATCGAGCCAGGGGTCGAGGGCCGCAAAGGTGTTTTCCAGCAGGCTCGGCCAGTTGTCACAGGGCATTTCGTCGCGGCGCGGGCCATGGCCCGGCAGGTTGATCACCACCAACTCGATATGATCGGCAAGGCCAGTCGACCACACCCGCAACTGTTCCGCCGCCGCTCCGGCCTGGGGAAAGCAGATCAAGCGGATCCGGGTGTTTTGCCCTGAATTGATCACCAGCGTCCATTGTCGGGTGTCGGTGTACACAGCTTTTCCTTAAGCAAGTGACAGGCGGGTGGTGGGTGCCCCAGCCTGCAGGTGGCTTCTAACATAGTGGCTGCTGCCGCTGAATGCACGCCTGGGCTCGGCAAATCCTTTATCCAACGCAGTGCCTGGAATGAGGGTTGCAGCTATTCTCTGAAGGTCCGTGCAGGCCCTTGCTCGGTGAGCGGTGATTGTAAGGTGCCATTGTTTTTTGCCGGGCCAGCCTGCACCATCAGCCGATTTATGACAGCTCCCATGGACTCATCGCATTGGCGGCACGTTTGACTCTTTCCCGGACCTTGCGCTGGTTCTGCTCGGCACTGCTGCTGGCAGGCGTGCTGTTGGGCAGCCTGCAGGCCGATTGGGACTTTTCCCTGATCAGCCGCCGTGCCACGGCGCTCTACGGTCCGCTGGGCGCGGGCCAGCAGCGCATCGATGCCTGGCAGCACTTGCTGGCCACGCAGAAGCAGGTGTCCGAGCCTGAGCAGTTGAAGGTGGTCAACCTGTTCTTCAACAAGAACATGCGCTATGTGGAAGACATCGATCTGTGGCACCAGGTGGATTACTGGGAGACGCCGATCGAGGCCTTGTGGAAGGGCGCCGGCGATTGCGAGGACTATGCGATCGCCAAGTACTTCAGCCTGCGCCACCTCGGGGTGTCCAGTGACAAACTGCGTATCACCTACGTCAAGGCCTTGCGCCAGAACCGTGCGCACATGGTCCTGACCTACTATTCCACGGCGGATGCCATGCCGCTGGTGCTCGACAGCCTGGAGGACTCGATCCGCCCGGCCAGCGAGCGTACCGACTTGCTACCGGTGTATTCCTTCAATGCCGAGGGGCTGTGGCTGCCGGGGGCCAAGGGCAACAAGCGGGTCGGCGACACCAAGCGCCTGTCCCGTTGGCAGGATGTGCTGAAAAAAATGCAGGCCGAAGGTTTTCCGGTCGAGACGACTAACTAGGAGCACGAGCTCAGATGTCTTTGTTCAAACAACTGTTGATCGCAATCTGTGTGTTCCTGGTGGTCGCCTTCAGCGGCAGCTTCATGGTCAGCCTGGAAAGTTCGCGCACCCAGTACGTCAACCAGCTGCGCTCCCACGCCCAGGATGCCGCCACAGCGCTGGCGCTGTCGCTGACCCCGAACATCGATGACCCGGCGATGGTCGAGCTGATGGTCAGCTCGATCTTCGACAGCGGTTATTACGCCAGCATCCGCGTGGTGGACCTGGCGACCGACAAGACCATCGTCGAGCGCAGTGGCATTCCGGAAGTCGGCAACGTACCCCAGTGGTTCGTCAAGCTGATTGGCCTGGAGCCTGCCGGTGGCGACGCCATCGTCAGCCGTGGCTGGGAGCAGGCCGCGCGGGTCGAGGTGCTCAGTCACCCGATGTTCGCGGTGGCCAAGCTCTGGCAGAGCGCTCTGGGCAGCCTGGGCTGGTTGTTGATCTGCGGAGCCGTGAGCGCAGTACTCGGTGCGCTGCTGCTGCGTCGCCAGCTCAAGCCCCTGGACTACATGGTGCAACAATCCCACGCGATCGCCCGTCGCGAGTTCCTCAGCCTGCCACAGCTGCCCCGCACCCCGGAGTTGCGTCGGGTGGTGCAGGCGATGAACCAGATGGTCGAGAAGCTCAAGGCGCTGTTCCAGGAGCAGGCCGAGCGCAGCGAGAAGCTGCGCATCGAGTCCTATCAGGACAGCCTGACCGGGCTGGCCAACCGCCGGTATTTCGAGATGCAGCTCAATGCCCGGTTGAGCAACCCGGAGCAGGCCAGCTCAGGTTACCTGCTGCTGTTGCGGGTCAAGGACCTGGCTGGGCTGAACCAGCGCCTGGGCGGGCAGCGCACTGACCAGCTGTTGCAGGCCGTGGGCGAGCAATTGCTGCGCGAGTGCAACAAGTACCCGGAAACCCACAACCTGGTAACCCGGGTTCGTGGTGGCGAGTTTGCCGTGCTGGCGCCGGGGCTGGTGCGCGAAGAAGCGATCCAGCTGGCCCAGAACCTGGACAGCGCCCTGGGTAACCTGCATGCCACCGGTGCCACCGATGTGGCCTCGGTCGCCTCCATCGGCCTGGCGGCCTTTGCCCATGGTGATTCGCTGCAAGCAGTGCTGAGCCTCGGCGATCAGGCCCTGGCCCAGGCCGAAGCCCAGGGTGATGCCGGCTGGGCGTGCCTGGATCAGGGCGTCAGTGCCCGAGGCGGGGATGACCATCATGCCTGGCACCGCTTGCTGGACCAGGCGCTGGCTGAACAACGCTTCCAGTTGTATTTCCAACCGGTGGTGGCGGCCCAGGACACTACGCTGGTGCTGCATTACAAGGTGTTGTCGCGGTTGCTGGACGAGCAGGGCCAGACCATCCCGGCCGGACACTTCCTGCCATGGCTGGAACGCTTCGCCTGGACCTCGCGCCTGGACCAGCTGATGCTCGAACAGGTGTTGAAGCAGATGGCCGGGCACCAGCACAGTCTGGCCCTGAACCTCTCGGCAGCTACCCTGGCGGATCCTCAGGCCCTGAACCGAGTGTTCGAGACTCTGCGCCAGCACTCCGACCTGGGCTCGCGCCTGACCCTGGAAATCGGTGAAGAGCAACTGCCCGAACAGATCCAGCTGGAACAGTTGACCCGGCGCCTGCGGGAGCTGGGTTTCTCCCTCAGCCTGCAGCGTTTTGGTGGCCGCTTCAGCATGATCGGCAACCTGGCGCGCCTGGGCCTGGCCTACCTGAAGATCGATGGCAGCTACATCCGCGACATCGATCAGGAAAGCGACAAGCGCCTGTTCATCGAGGCCATCCAGCGGGCCGCCCACAGCATCGACCTGCCGCTGATTGCCGAGCGGGTCGAGACCGCGGGAGAGCTGCAGGTGATTCGCGAGATGGGACTGTATGGCGTGCAGGGGCAACTGTTCGGCGAGCCGGCGCCCTGGCGTTGAGGGGCTGATGCCGCCTTCGCCGGCTTGCCGGCGAAGCGTCAGATCAATCCGGTCTCGTCATCATTGATCAACCGGCTCAGGCCACCCAGGGCCTCACGGGCCTGGCTGCGATCCATCAACTTGGCCTGGGCCGCTGTCGGCAAGTCGGTGACGCGGATCACTCCCTTACTGGTCAGGACCTGAATCAGGTCGTCGAGTACCCGGATCATCTCCAGGTCGCTTTGCTTGAGCTGCTTGAGACTGACCTCTACTGCCTCATTGGCATACCAGGTCTGGATCTCGTGGTGATCGGCGGGCAGGGTCTCGGTGGCCTCGGCAAACGCGGCGGCTTCCACGCGAACCAGCTGACCTTGTGCATCGCGTTGCACGTAGAACATGGCAAATCCCTCAGGCATGTGTTTCGGCGTCGGGCTGTCAGGAGCATAGGCTAACGCCGCATTCAGAGCGCGAGTATGCGGTGCGCCGAGACAATCGTCACGGCGCATGCGGTTTGCCAGGCCCTGACAGCCACCCGTGACGGGTGGCTGGCCCAGGCCGATCAGCTGTTGTTGTGGTCGATCTTGATGGTCGGGTCGCTGCCGGCGATCAACGAGTTGATGTTGGCATTGGACCAGTTGTTGCCTTCCAGCTTGATCGTTACGTCGGCGTTGGCCAGGCCCCCGGCGGCGTTGAGCTTGCCTTCGGAGCTGACCTGCAGGGTCGAGACCCCGTCCACGGTGGTGATCTTGAGGAAGTTGTCGATGGTGCTGCCGCTTTCGCCCTGCAGCAGGTCGCGCAGGTCGATACGGTCGCCTTCGCTGGCCTTGAAGTCCTTGATCACGTCGTTGCCGGTGTCGCCCGCCTTCCAGACGAAGGTGTCGGCACCCGAGCCACCGATCAGGATGTCATTGCCCGCACCGCCGATCAGGGTGTCGTTGCCGGTACCACCCAAGAGGATGTCGTTGCCCTTGCCACCGTCGAGCAGGTCGTTGCCGCCCTGGCCGAAGAGGATGTCGTTGCCGGCGCCTCCCAGCAGAGTGTCGTTGCCGTCGTGGCTGCCGGAGACATCGAACTCGGTGTAGTGCTCGGTGATGTACTGGTGCACGTTGCTGGTGGTGACCTTGCTGACATCGACACCGCTCTGCTTGGCCACATAGGCCTGGAGCGCCTGGTAACCCTCGCCGGCGATGCCATTGAAGCTCACCAGGTCGCCGAACAGGATGTCGTTGCCATTGCCGCCGCTGACGGTGTCCGCCCCCGGCATGGTGGCTTCGGTATGGCCGATGATCGAGTTGGCCAGGTCGTTCGGGTCGATGTTGGTCTGTGGCTTGCCATCGCTGTCGTAGGGCTTGAGGTCGTTGAGGCTGACACCGTTGTTGATGCCAATGGCTTCCACGGTCGACAGGCCGCTGAGCAAGGAAAAGCCGCTGCTGGAGTTAATGGAGGTGTAGTAATCCGTGCTGTTGCCGGTACCCGCCAGGTACGACAGCTCATAGGTTCCGTCACCCTGGGCGTGCAGGGTGCCCAGGGTCTTGTAGTCCCAGGTCCTGCCATTGTAGGTCTGCAGGACCACCGAGCCGGCGTTGTTCACCGTCAGGTAGTGGGTACTGTCGATGTAGGTGTTGAAGCTATCCCCCAGCTTGTAGTTGCTGGTGGTCACCACGTCATCGAGGTACACGTTGCCGTACAGCCTCGGGTTGGTCTGCTCGCCGCTCTGGTAGTAGGTCGGCTGGCCGTCGGTGATGAAGTACGTCAGGTTGGTGGCATTGCTGTTGCCGGTGGCCTGGCTGCTCTGGAAGAAGTTGGCCGTGGCCTTGAACACGTCTTCGTAGTTGGTGCCGCCGCCGGAAGACATCGAGTCCAGTACCGCCTTGAGCTGGGCCAGGGCGTTCGGGTCGTTGAGGTTCACCGACACCGACTTGTTGACCTGGGTATCGAAGTCCGCGAGGAAGATGTTCACCGTGCCCGAACCACTGCCGCCGATGCTGTTCTTCAAGGTGTTGAAGACCGAGGTCAGCGAATTCTTGGCAGCGGTGATCGAAGCGCTGCTCATGCTGCCCGAGCTGTCCACCATGAAGGCGATGTTGTAGTTGGTGCCCGGGACCACGGTCAGGCCGCCGATGTCGGCCACCACGATGTCGTTGCCGTCGGTGCCGGTGACGGTGTCGTCACCCGAGGTCGCTACCACGGCGTTGTAGGTCGCCGGGTAGACCTTGACCGGGATCTGCGCCGAAGTGCTGGCAGAGCCGCCCAGAGACTCGGTGGAGGTCGAGGTCACGTTGAGGTTGAACGTGCCGTTGTAGTACGGCGGCGGCGTGACTGTCAGGCTGCCCAGGTTCCAGCCGGTGACATTGGCTTCACCGTTGGTTGCGGTGGCGGTGAAGGTGTGCCCGGCGCCATCGCTGAGTACCGAGCCGGCCGGGATGCCGCTGATCTTCACGCTCAGGGTTTCCGATCCGTCGGTATCGGTCAGAGCGGTGGTGATCTTCGCCAGCTTGACGCTGCCGCCTTCGGCGCCTTCATTGAGCTTGTAGCCGTCGTAGTAGCCCTCGCCGTTGCTGCCGTGCAGGTCAGAAAGGGTGACGCCGGCATTGTTCAGCGCGGTTTCGTTGGGGTACATCGGGATGTTGGCGTTGCTCAGGTCGACAGCCGCACCGCCATTGACCGACAGGTTGACGTCGTAGCTCCCCGGGCCGCTCTGGTTGGCATGGTAGATGTCCAGGGTGTAGTAGCCGCTGGTGGTCGGGGTGAACGAGCCGCTGATGCCGCCGCCCGAGCCCCAGAGCGCGGTTGCCACGTTCTTGCCGCCGATGGTGATCAGCAGGCTGTCATCGCCGCTACCACTGAAGCTGTAGGTCTTGCCGGCTTCCAGGTAGATCAGGCCGGAAGTCTTCGAGCCGCTGCCACTTGCGACGTTGGCATCGGACTGGGCATTGGTCACTGTCGAGCTGCTGGTCGGATTGCCGGAGTTGTTGAACACCGCCTTGAGCGCATCGCCGGTAATGCCGTTGCCGTTGGTTCCCAGGCCGTTGAGGCTGGTCCAGGACTCCTTGAGCAGGCCGATGGAGTTCACGCTGTTGTTCGCCACGCCCAGGCTCGGCGCATCGGCCACCGGAGTGATGTCGATGTTCACCGTGCCGGTGTTGCCCAGGGCCTGGCCGTCAGTGGGCTGGAACTTGATCTGTGCGTAATCCGCCTGCTGGTTGCCCACACCGCTGCCGCCGTAACCATTGGTGCCGGATTCATTGGCATCAGGGGTGAAGCGCAACTTGCCGGCATCGATATCGGCCTTGCTGAAGGTCTGGTTGTTGGCCACGTCCTTCCAGGTCGAGCCGTCGAGGTACTGCAGCTTGCCGTCGCTCGGCAGCTGGGTGATTTTCACCCCGAGGCTGGCCGCCGGGCTGTCGACATCACTGACGCCGAAGTTGGACCAGGTCAGGGCCAGTGCGGTGTCTTCGGTGCCGGTCACGGCGCCGCCGGTGGCGACTGGAGCATCGTTCACCGCCACCACGTTGACCGTGGTGGTGGCAACGTTGGAGTAGTTGCCGCCATCGGTCACGGTCACGGTAATGGTCCGTGGCGTGGTGCTCGGGTCTTCGCTGCTGTTGGTGAAGGTGATGTTCTTGATCTGCTGCATGTAGTCGGCCAGCGTCGCGTTGCCCGACAGGGTCAGGGTGATCTTGCCGGTGGCAGGGTCCGTGGCCGAGGTGACGGTGATGCCGTTGACCTTGCCGACATTCAGCGCGTCGCCCGGCTGAGTATTGGTCAGGACCACGGTGGCGCCGGTCAGCTGGGTGCTGTCCGGGTCGGTGATCTTGATGTCGGTGTCGGCAATCGATACAGCGCTGCCGCCTTCGGTGAACGTGGTCTTGTAGTCAGCGCCGGTGGCACCACTGGAGTTGTTGGCATCCAGGTCGATGACCGGTGGTGCATCGTTGTCGATGATCGAGGTGGAGACGCTGCCATTGGTGTCGCTGACCACCAGCTTCTCGAAGTTGCCGCCTGTGGCCGAGTCGATCTTGACCACGAAGTTTTCCGTGCTCTCGGTGATCTTGTCGTCGATGGTGGCCACGTTGAAGGTAGCGCTGCTGGCGCCGGCCGGGATCTTCACGGTGTACACCCCGGTGAAGTCCGAGCCGTCGGTGGCGGTGCCGCTGTAGCTGATCTTCAGGGTGACTTCGGTTTGCGCCGGGTGGGTCAGGCTCACGGTGTAGCTGGCGGTCTGGCCTTCGGTGACCGAGGCGCTGCCGGTGATGCTGACCGAAGTGGTGTCCACGGTATCGGTGACGTTGGTCACTGCCGGGGTGGTATCCGAGACCAGTTTCTCGAAATTGCCACCGGTGGCGCTGGTGATGCTGGCGTTGACCTTGCCGGCGTCGAGATAGACGTCATCTGCTGGTGCAGCGACGGTGACAGTGCCCGAAGTCGCGCCAGCAGCGATGGTAATCACTGCGCCGTTGCTCAGGGTCACGGTCACAGGCGTGCCTGCGGCGTTGGTCAGGGTGGCGGTGTAGATGATCTGGCCGCCTTCAGCCACGGTGCCGGTGGCACTGAGGCTGAGGTTGGTGGTGTCGACGGTGTCGGTCACCGTGGTGCTGACCGGCGTCTTGTCGGCCACCAGTTTCTCGTAGTTGCCGCCGCTGACATCGCTGATGGCGTTGGTCAGCGGAGTGTGGCCGACCAGGACATCGTTAGGTGCGCTGATGCTCACCGAGCCGCTGGTTTCACCGACGGCGATGGTGATTTTCTCGCCATTGGCCAGGGTAACGGTGACGGGCGAACCGGTGACCGGTGCAGTGACCGTCGCGGTGTAAGTGACATTGCCGCCTTCTGCCGCCGACGGCGTGGCCTTCAGCGTCACGGTGGAAGTGTCGATGGTGTCGGTGACGTCGGTCACGGCAGGAGTGGTGCTTGGCACCAGCTTCTCGAAGTTGCCGCCCTCGGCCTTGGTAATGGTGGCTTCGACCTTACCGGCGTCCTTGTAGACGTCGTCCGCTGGTGCGGCGACGGTGACAGTGCCCGAAGTCGCGCCAGCAGCGATGGTGATCACTGCGCCGTTGCTCAGGGTCACGGTCACAGGCGTGCCTGCGGCGTTGGTCAGGGTGGCGGTGTAGACGATCTGGCCACCTTCCGCCACGGTGCCGGTGGCACTGAGGCTGAGGTTGGTGGTGTCGACGGTGTCGGTCACGGTGGTGCTGACCGGTGTCTTGTCGGCCACCAGCTTCTCGTAGTTGCCGCCGCTGACATCGCTGATGGCGTTGGTCAGCGGAGTGTGGCCGACCAGGACATCGTTAGGTGCGCTGATGCTCACCGAGCCGCTGGTTTCACCGACGGCGATGGTGATTTTCTCGCCATTGGCCAGGGTAACGGTGACGGGCGAACCGGTGACCGGTGCAGTGACCGTCGCGGTGTAGGTGACATTGCCGCCTTCGGCCGCCGACGGCGTGGCCTTCAGCGTCACGGTGGAAGTGTCGATGGTGTCGGTGACGTCGGTCACGGCAGGGGTGGTGCTTGGCACCAGCTTCTCGAAGTTGCCGCCCTCGGCCTTGGTAATGGTGGCTTCGACCTTGCCGGCATCCTTGTACACGTCATCCGCTGGTGCGGCGACGGTGACAGTGCCCGAAGTCGCGCCGGCGGCGATGGTGATCACCGCGCCATTGCTTAGAGTGACGGTCACCGGCGTACCGGCCGCATTGGTCAAAGTAGCGGTGTAAACGATCGAGCCACCCTCGGCGACCGTATCGGTTGCCGACAGAGTCAGGGTTGTGGTGTCGACAGTATCGGTCACCGTGGTTTCAGCCGGCTTGTCGCTGGTTTCCAGCTTCTCGTAGTTGCCACCCTCAGCCTTGGTGATGGTGGTGCTCAAGGAGCTGCCGCCAGCCAGAGCGTCGTTCGGCGCGGTGAAGTTCACGCTGCCGGAGGACTCACCGACAGGGATGGTAATGGTCTGGCCGTTGGACAGGGTCACTACCACTGGCGAACCGGTGACCGGGGCGGTAACCGACGCGGTGTACACCACGGTGCCGCCTTCGGCCACGCTCGGTGTAGCAGTGAGGCTGACAGTCGAAGTGTCGATGGTGTCGGTAACGTCAGTTACTGCTGGAGCAGGGTTGGTTGCCAGATCTTCAAAGTTGCCACCGTCAGCTTTGCTGATGGTGACTTCGACCTTACCGGCGTCCTTGTAGACGTCGTCCGCCGGGGCCGGAACGGTCACGGTGCCCGATGTCGCGCCGGCGGCGATAGTGATTACAGCGCCGTTGCTCAAGGTCACGGTGACTGGGGTGCCCGCGGCGTTGGTCAGGGTCGCGGTGTAAACGATTGAACCGCCTTCAGCCACGGTGTCGGTAGCGCTGAGGCTCAGCGTTGTGGTGTCGACAGTGTCAGTAACGGTGGTTTCAGCTGGTTTGTCGCTGGTTTCCAGCTTCTCGTAGTTACCACCTTCAGCCTTGGTAATGGTGGTACTCAAGGAGCTGCCGCCAGCCAGGGCATCGTTCGGTGCGGTGAAGTTCACGCTACCGGAGGACTCGCCCACTGGGATGGTGATGGTCTGGCCGTTGGACAGGGTCACTACCACTGGCGAACCGGTGACCGGAGCAGTAACCGACGCTGTGTACACCACAGTGCCGCCTTCTGCGACGCTCGGCGTGGCGGTCAGGGAAACGGTGCTGGTGTCGATGGTGTCAGTAACATCGGTCACTGCAGGGGTCGGATTAGTGACCAGGTCTTCGAAGTTGCCGCCATCAGCCTTGCTGATGGTGACTTCAACTTTACCGGCGTCCTTGTAAACGTCATCGGCCGGGGCTGGAACGGTGACAGTGCCCGAAGTCGCGCCTGCGGCGATGGTGATCACCGCGCCGTTGCTCAAGGTCACGGTGACTGGGGTGCCCGCGGCGTTGGTCAGGGTCGCGGTGTAAACGATCGAACCGCCTTCAGCCACGGTGTCGGTAGCGCTGAGGCTCAGTGTTGTGGTGTCGACGGTATCGGTCACCGTGGTTTCAGCTGGCTTGTCGCTGGTCTCCAGCTTCTCGTAGTTGCCACCCTCAGCCTTGGTGATGGTGGTACTCAAGGAGCTGCCGCCAGCCAGAGCGTCGTTAGGCGCGGTGAAATTCACAGTCCCGGAAGACTCGCCCACCGGGATGGTGATGGTCTGCCCGTTGGACAGAGTTACTACGACAGGGGAGCCGGTAACAGGAGCGGTGACCGAAGCGGTGTACACCACAGTGCCGCCTTCAGCGACGCTAGGCGTGGCGGTCAGCGAAACGGTGCTGGTGTCGATGGTGTCGGTAACGTCAGTTACTGCTGGAGCAGGGTTGGTTGCCAGATCTTCAAAGTTGCCACCGTCAGCTTTGCTGATGGTGACTTCGACCTTGCCTGCATCCTTGTAGACGTCGTCCGCCGGGGCCGGAACGGTCACGGTGCCCGATGTCGCGCCGGCGGCGATGGTGATCACCGCGCCATTGCTTAGAGTCACGGTCACCGGCGTACCGGCCGCATTGGTCAAAGTAGCGGTGTAAACAATCGAACCGCCTTCAGCCACAGTGTCGGTTGCCGACAGCGTCAGGGTCGTGGTGTCGACAGTGTCGGTAACGGTGGTCTCAGCTGGTTTGTCGCTGGTCTCCAGCTTCTCGTAGTTACCACCTTCAGCCTTGGTGATGGTGGTGCTCAGGGAGCTACCGCCAGCCAGGGCGTCGTTCGGCGCGGTGAAATTCACGCTGCCGGAAGACTCACCTACCGGGATGGTAATGGTCTGGCCGTTGGACAGGGTCACTACCACTGGCGAACCGGTGACCGGAGCGGTAACCGACGCGGTATACACCACAGTGCCGCCCTCGGCCACGCTCGGGGTTGCGGTAAGGCTGACGGTGCTGGTGTCGATGGTGTCAGTGACGTCGGTAACGGCAGGCGCTGGATTGGTGACCAGGTCTTCGAAGTTGCCGCCATCAGTTTTAGTGACGGTGACTTCAACCTTGCCGGCATCTTTATAAACATCATCAGCGGGAGCAGGAACGGTCACGGTGCCCGAGGTAGCGCCGGCGGCGATGGTGATCACCGCGCCGTTGGACAGAGTGACGGTCACCGGCGTACCGGCCGCATTGGTCAAAGTAGCGGTGTAAACGATCGAACCGCCTTCAGCCACGGTGTCGGTAGCACTCAGACTCAGAGTGGTGGTGTCGACGGTATCGGTCACCGTGGTTTCAGCTGGCTTGTCGCTGGTCTCCAGCTTCTCGTAGTTGCCACCTTCAGCCTTGGTGATGGTGGTGCTCAGGGAGCTACCGCCAGCCAGGGCATCGTTCGGCGCGGTGAAGTTCACTGTCCCGGAAGACTCACCTACCAGGATGGTAATGGTCTGCCCGTTGGACAGAGTTACTACGACAGGAGAGCCGGTGACAGGGGCGGTAACCGACGCGGTGTACACCACGGTGCCGCCCTCGGCCACGCTCGGGGTTGCGGTCAGCGAAACGGTGCTGGTGTCTATGGTGTCAGTGACGTCGGTCACGGCAGGCGCTGGATTAGTGACCAGGTCTTCGAAGTTGCCGCCATCAGTTTTAGTGACGGTGACTTCAACCTTGCCGGCATCTTTATAGACATCATCAGCCGGAGCAGGAACAGTTACCGTCCCGGACGTGGCGCCGGCGGCAATGGTAATCACGGCACCGTTGGACAGAGTTACGGTGACCGGAGTACCTGCGGCGTTGGTCAGGGTCGCGGTGTAAACAATCGAACCGCCCTCGGCGACCGTATCAGTTGCCGACAGAGTCAGGGTCGTGGTGTCGACAGTGTCAGTAACAGTGGTTTCAGCTGGCTTGTCGCTAGTTTCCAGCTTCTCGTAGTTACCACCTTCAGCTTTGGTGATGGTGGTGCTCAGGGAGCTACCGCCAGCCAGTGCGTCGTTCGGCGCGGTGAAGTTCACGGTCCCGGAAGACTCCCCTACCGGGATGGTAATGGTCTGGCCATTGGACAGAGTTACTACGACAGGAGAGCCGGTGACAGGGGCGGTAACCGAAGCGGTGTACACCACAGTGCCGCCTTCAGCAACGCTCGGCGTGGCAGTCAGGCTGACAGTCGAAGTGTCGATGGTATCGGTAACGTCAGTTACTGCTGGAGCAGGGTTGGTTGCCAGATCTTCAAAGTTGCCACCGTCAGCCTTGCTGATGGTGACTTCAACCTTGCCGGCATCCTTGTAAACGTCATCGGCCGGAGCAGGAACGGTCACGGTGCCCGAGGTAGCGCCGGCGGCGATAGTGATCACAGCCCCGTTGCTCAGGGTCACGGTGACCGGAGTGCCCGCGGCGTTGGTTAGTGTTGCGGTGTAAACGATCGAACCGCCTTCAGCCACGGTGTCGGTAGCACTCAGACTCAGAGTGGTGGTGTCGACAGTGTCAGTAACAGTGGTTTCAGCTGGTTTGTCGCTGGTTTCCAGCTTCTCGTAGTTACCACCTTCAGCCTTGGTAATGGTGGTGCTCAGAGAGCTGCCGCCAGCCAGGGCATCGTTCGGTGCGGTGAAGTTCACGGTCCCGGAAGACTCACCTACCGGGATGGTGATGGTCTGGCCATTGGACAGAGTTACTACGACAGGGGAGCCGGTGACCGGAGCGGTAACCGACGCGGTGTACACCACGATCCCGCCTTCGGCGACGCTAGGCGTGGCGGTCAGCGAAACGGTCGACGTATCGATGGTGTCAGTGACGTCGGTAACGGCAGGCGCTGGATTGGTGACCAGGTCTTCGAAGTTGCCGCCATCAGTTTTAGTGACGGTGACTTCAACCTTGCCGGCATCTTTATAAACATCATCAGCGGGAGCAGGAACGGTCACGGTGCCCGAGGTAGCGCCGGCGGCGATGGTGATCACCGCGCCGTTGGACAGAGTGACGGTCACCGGCGTACCGGCCGCATTGGTCAAAGTAGCGGTGTAAACGATCGAGCCGCCTTCAGCCACGGTATCGGTGGCACTAAGGCTCAGCGTTGTGGTGTCGACAGTGTCGGTAACGGTGGTCTCAGCCGGCTTGTCGCTGGTCTCCAGCTTCTCGTAGTTGCCACCTTCGGCCTTGGTGATGGTGGTGCTCAAGGAGCTGCCGCCAGCCAGAGCGTCGTTCGGCGCGGTGAAGTTTACGGTCCCGGAGGACTCGCCCACTGGGATGGTGATGGTCTGGCCATTAGACAGAGTCACTACGACAGGGGAGCCGGTAACAGGGGCTGTGACCGAAGCGGTGTACACCACAGTGCCGCCTTCAGCGACGCTAGGCGTGGCGGTCAGCGAAACGGTGCTGGTGTCGATGGTGTCGGTAACGTCAGTTACTGCTGGAGCAGGGTTGGTTGCCAGATCTTCAAAATTGCCACCGTCAGCCTTGCTGATGGTGACTTCGACTTTGCCGGCGTCCTTGTAAACGTCATCGGCTGGTGCAGGAACAGTCACCGTCCCGGACGTGGCGCCGGCGGCGATAGTGATCACAGCCCCGTTGCTCAGGGTCACGGTGACCGGAGTGCCCGCGGCGTTGGTTAGTGTTGCGGTGTAAACGATCGAACCGCCTTCAGCCACGGTGTCGGTAGCGCTTAGGCTCAGCGTTGTGGTGTCGACAGTGTCAGTAACAGTGGTTTCAGCTGGTTTGTCGCTGGTCTCCAGCTTCTCGTAGTTACCACCTTCAGCCTTGGTAATGGTGGTGCTCAGAGAGCTGCCGCCAGCCAGGGCATCGTTCGGCGCGGTGAAGTTCACGGTCCCGGAGGACTCGCCCACTGGGATGGTGATGGTCTGGCCATTAGACAGAGTCACTACGACTGGCGAACCGGTCACCGGAGCGGTGACCGAGGCGGTGTACACCACCGTGCCGCCTTCGGCGACACTCGGGGTGGCGGTCAGCGAAACGGTGCTGGTGTCGATGGTGTCAGTGACGTCGGTGACGGCAGGTGCTGGATTAGTGACCAGGTCTTCGAAGTTGCCGCCATCAGTTTTAGTGACGGTGACTTCGACTTTGCCGGCGTCCTTGTAAACGTCATCGGCCGGGGCTGGAACGGTTACGGTGCCCGAGGTAGCGCCGGCAGCGATGGTAATGACTGCGCCGTTGGACAGAGTGACGGTCACAGGCGTGCCTGCGGCGTTAGTCAGAGTTGCGGTGTAAACAATCGAACCGCCTTCAGCCACGGTGTCGGTAGCGCTTAGGCTCAGCGTTGTGGTGTCGACAGTGTCAGTAACAGTGGTTTCAGCTGGTTTGTCGCTGGTCTCCAGCTTCTCGTAGTTACCACCTTCAGCCTTGGTGATGGTGGTGCTCAGAGAGCTGCCGCCAGCCAGGGCATCGTTCGGCGCGGTGAAGTTCACGGTCCCGGAGGACTCGCCCACTGGGATGGTGATGGTCTGGCCATTAGACAGAGTCACTACGACTGGCGAACCGGTCACCGGAGCGGTGACCGAGGCGGTGTACACCACCGTGCCGCCTTCGGCGACACTCGGGGTGGCGGTCAGCGAAACGGTGCTGGTGTCGATGGTGTCAGTGACGTCGGTGACGGCAGGTGCTGGATTAGTGACCAGGTCTTCGAAGTTGCCGCCGTCGGTTTTGGTAACAGTGACTTCAACCTTGCCGGCATCTTTATAAACATCATCAGCCGGAGCAGGAACAGTGACAGTGCCCGAAGTCGCGCCGGCAGCGATGGTGATCACTGCGCCGTTGGACAGAGTGACGGTCACAGGCGTGCCTGCGGCGTTGGTCAGGGTCGCGGTGTAAACGATTGAACCGCCTTCAGCCACGGTGTCGGTAGCGCTGAGGCTCAGCGTTGTGGTGTCGACAGTGTCGGTAACGGTGGTTTCAGCTGGCTTGTCGCTAGTTTCCAGCTTCTCGTAATTACCACCCTCAGCTTTGGTGATGGTGGTGCTCAGGGAGCTACCGCCAGCCAGGGCATCGTTCGGCGCGGTGAAATTCACGCTGCCGGAAGACTCACCTACCGGGATGGTGATGGTCTGGCCGTTGGACAGAGTTACTACGAGAGGGGAGCCGGTAACAGGGGCTGTGACCGAAGCGGTGTACACCACAGTGCCGCCTTCGGCCACGCTTGGTGTGGCAGTGAGGCTGACAGTCGAGGTATCGATAGTGTCGGTGACATCGGTGACGGCGGGTGCTGGATTAGTGACCAGGTCTTCGAAGTTGCCGCCATCAGCCTTGCTGATGGTGACTTCAACTTTACCGGCGTCCTTGTAAACGTCATCGGCCGGGGCTGGAACGGTGACAGTGCCCGAAGTCGCGCCTGCGGCGATGGTGATCACCGCGCCGTTGCTCAAGGTCACGGTGACTGGGGTGCCCGCGGCGTTGGTCAGGGTCGCGGTGTAAACGATCGAACCGCCCTCGGCCACGGTGTCGGTAGCACTCAGACTCAGAGTGGTGGTGTCGACGGTGTCAGTAACGGTGGTCTCAGCTGGCTTGTCGCTGGTTTCCAGCTTCTCGTAGTTACCACCTTCAGCTTTGGTGATGGTGGTGCTCAGGGAGCTACCGCCAGCCAGAGCGTCGTTCGGTGCGGTGAAGTTCACGCTGCCGGAGGACTCACCTACCGGGATGGTAATGGTCTGGCCGTTGGACAGGGTCACTACCACTGGCGAGCCGGTCACCGGAGCAGTAACCGAAGCGGTGTACACCACAATGCCACCTTCAGCGACGCTCGGTGTAGCAGTCAGGCTGACGGTCGACGTATCGATGGTGTCAGTGACGTCGGTAACGGCAGGCGCTGGATTAGTGACCAGGTCTTCGAAGTTGCCGCCATCAGTTTTAGTGACGGTGACTTCGACCTTACCGGCGTCCTTGTAGACGTCGTCCGCCGGGGCTGGAACGGTTACGGTGCCCGAGGTAGCGCCGGCAGCGATGGTAATGACTGCGCCGTTGGACAGAGTGACGGTCACAGGCGTGCCAGCGGCGTTAGTCAGAGTTGCGGTGTAAACAATCGAACCGCCTTCAGCCACGGTGTCGGTTGCCGACAGCGTCAGGGTCGTGGTGTCGACAGTGTCGGTAACGGTAGTTTCAGCCGGCTTGTCGCTGGCCTCCAGCTTCTCGTAGTTACCACCTTCAGCTTTGGTAATGGTGGTGCTCAGGGAGCTACCGCCAGCCAGGGCATCGTTCGGCGCGGTGAAGTTCACGGTCCCGGAGGACTCGCCCACCGGGATGGTGATGGTCTGGCCGTTGGACAGAGTCACTACGACTGGCGAACCGGTCACAGGAGCGGTAACCGAAGCGGTGTACACCACGGTGCCGCCCTCGGCCACGCTCGGTGTGGCAGTCAGGCTGACGGTCGAAGTATCGATGGTGTCGGTAACATCGGTCACTGCCGGGGCCGGATCGGTGACCAGGTTTTCGAAGTTGCCGCCTTCTGTCTTGCTGACGGTGACTTCGACCTTGCCAGCGTCCTTGTAGACGTCGTCGGCCGGTGCAGGAACGCTGATGCTGCCGCTGCTGGCACCGGCGGCGATGCTGATCACCGCGCCGTTGGACAGGGTCACCGTGAGCGCGGTGCCCGCCGGGTTGGTCAGGGTGGCGGTGTAGACAATGGTGCCGCCCTCGGCCACTTCAGCGGTGGCCGTGAGGCTCAGGCCGGTGTCGTCGATCGAGTCGGTGATGGTGGTCACCGCCTTGTCGGTGCTGGGCTCCAGATTCTCGAAGTTGCCGCCTTCGGCCTTGGTGATGCCGACTTCAACCGTGCCGCCGTTCTTGTAGACGTCGTTGGGCGGGGTCGCCACGCTGATCGAGCCCGTGGACTTGCCGGCTTCGATGGTGATCACCGAGCCGTTGGACAAGGTGATGCTCACCGGGGTCTGCGCCGGGTTGGTCAAGGTGGCGGTGTAGGTGATCTGCCCACCTTCGGTGACGCTGCTGTCGGCTGTCAGGGTCACGGTGGTGGTGTCGATGGTATCGGTGACCTGGGTGACCGCTGGGCTCGGGTCGACGGTGACCACCAGGCCGGCGCCGCCCGTGGTGCCGGTCACGTTCACGCTGATCTGGCTCGGATCGATGTAGACGCTGTCCTGGGGGGCCAGCGGGACTTGCACGCTACCGGTGGTTTGCCCGGCGGTGATCACGATCACGGCGCCATTGGACAGGGTGATCGTCAGGTCGCTCAGCGGCGCCTGGGTGAGGGTCGCGGTGTACACCAGGGTGCCACCGGCCTCGGTGATGGTCGGGGTGGCGCCTAGGGTCAGGGTCGCGGGACGCAGGGTATCGCTGCCGCTGCCATTGCCACCGGCCAAGCCGTTATTGGTGTTCAGGCCGCCGACGGTGTTGTCCTGGGCCGACGTCGCCAGGCCAAGCCCGGCCGTGGGGAAGCCAATGGTCGGGTCGACCCGGCCGGCGGTTTCCTGCAATTGCACAAAACTGTGCCCGCCGCCCGCGGCGCCCCCGGTTCCGGCGGCGGTCGGGCCGGCGGCAGTGGCTTCCAGGTCGGTGGTCGGGTCGGCACCGGCGGCAATGGCTTGCTGCAGTTCAGCCACCGAAGGAGCCGCCTGGGCGCTGGCCTGGGCCAGGTCGGTGCTGGAGTCCGGTGCGGCGCTGCTCCATTGAGTGTCACGGCCAAGGTCGAGGGTGCGCCCGTCGGTCAGCTCCAGGCTGACGGCTCCGGCCGGACCGGTGTCGACCTGGTCCCCCACGAACAGACGATCACCTTCGATAAGGACACGCCGGATTCCTTCCGGAGATACCACAAAAACTTGACCGACAATGCTTTTGACGATGGCAACAACACTGCTCATTGGGGACTCTCCGGTGTACCGCTCAGTCGACTTCCATGTACCGGCTTGGGCGCTGGCCGCAACTCCGTCTGGACGTACATTGCTGTGTAATTAGGAACGGGTATTTGACAGATTGGCTGTCAATAAATTGGCTATAATTTTTCAGTATTAACTTTATGCCAAACTATTGACCTTATGGGTGCCATCCTAAACAATCGCCTGATTAATGTCACATTGATATTTATGCCGTAGCCTGACTTGAAGTATGTGAACCAGTTCTTAGTTTGAACTTTCCGACGGACGGTAGTTACAAGTGTAATTTTTCAGTGTGGTGCCACGTTCTGACGTGATTGTGGACATGCTGTCCGAGGGAAATTCCTACCATGCGTTTTCATCTGTTCAAGGCCTTGCCGTTTGCCTTAGCCGCCAGCTTCGTGCAGGCACAGACCCTTCCTGAAGCCATGCAGAAAGCACTGGATGTGCACCCGGAGATTCAAGCTGGGGTGAACAGCCGTCTGGCCGCCGACTACCAACTTAAAGCGGCGCGAGGTGGCTATTTGCCGCGAGTCGATATGCTGGCCGGCTATGGTCGCGAGGGCACCGACAACCCTACTACCCGTGCGGGTACAGGGAGCAATCACTGGGAAACCTTGAACCGCGGTGAGTCAAGTTTGCGTCTCCAGCAAATGGTGTTTGACGGCTTTGCCACCTCCAGTGAAGTAGGGCGTCAACAAGCCACCGTCAATTCTCGGGCTTATTCCTTGCTGGGCACCTCCGAGCGCACGGCTCTGACCGTGGCCCAGGTGTACCTGGACGTGCTGACCCGTCGCCAGTTCGTCCAACTGGCGGAAGACAACCTGCGCAATCACGAACGCATCTACGACCAGATCAGGCTGCGCACCCAGCGTGGCGTGGGCAGCGGCGCGGACCTGGACCAGGCCGAAGCGCGGATGGCCCAGGCCCGCAACAACCTGATCACCGAACAGACCAACCTGGCTGATGCCCAGACCAACTTCCTGAGCGCGGTCGGGCAAGTGCCCGATCAACTGGAGCGTCCGGCCAGTTTTATGGCGTTGCTGCCGGCCACCCTCGATGAGGCCCAGCGCCAGATGCTGGAGAACAGTCCGATCCTGCGCTCCGCCGAGTCCGATATTGTTGCTGCCGAGAAGCAGTACGACGCCGCCAAGTCGGCCTTCTATCCACGCTTCGACGCTGAGCTGGGCCGTACCGCAGATAACGACCTGGACGGTCAGAACGGCCACAACAACGAATGGCAGGCCATGCTGCGCATGCGCTTCAACCTGTTTGCCGGTGGCAGCAACAAGGCGGACCTGGAGTCCAAGGCGTACCAGTCGAACCAGGCCCTGGACATTCGCAACAACGCCCTGCGGGTGTTGAACGAGGAGCTGGGCCTGGCCTGGAACGCCTTGAACAACGCCAACGCCCAGGTGCCGATCGCCCAGCAATATGTCGATCACAGCACCAGTGTGCGCACCGCCTACCAGAAGCAGTTCAGCCTGGGCGAGCGTACGCTGCTGGACTTGCTCGACAGTGAAAACGAGTTGTTCACCGCTTCCCGGCGTTTGGCCGAGATCCAGAACATTCAGTTATTTACTCAGTATCGAATCAAGGCGACCATGGGCGAGTTGCTCAAGAGCCAAGGAGTGGTCGCACCTATGGCTGCCGTCGTGCAAAACGACGTGAAGCCCAAGGTCCAACTGCCTGGGATGAATTGAGCTAACGTTCATCCAACAGCCAGTCAAGAGTGTCGAGTGTGGAATCAGAAGTCAGTCGAGTACAACTCAGTCATGATCCGCGCGGCATGCATGACGATCCCTTGCTGGATGGATTGCTGACCCTCTGCTTCCTGCACCAGAAGCCTGCCAGCGCGGCAATGCTGACCACCGGTCTGCCCTTGCCGTCGCAGCGCCTGAGCCCTGAACTGCTGCCCCGTGCAGCTGCCCGGGCCGGCTTGCAGGGCCGCGTGCTGCGGCGCAAGCTCGAGCAGATCCCGATCATCGCCATGCCCGCCCTGCTGTTGCTCAAGGACGGTCGCAGTGCCGTGCTGCTGGGGTGGCAGGGTGAGGATCAGGCGCGCCTGTTGCTCAGCGAGAGCGACGGCGGTGAAGTCTGCGTCAATCGTCAGTTGCTGGCCGACGACTACAGTGGGCAGGTGTTCTTCGCCCAGCCCCAGCACAAGTTCGACGTCAATCACGGCTCGCTGATTCCCCGCGCCCGCTCCTGGTTCCGCGACACCCTCAAGCGTTCGCGCTGGCTATATGCCGATGCCATCGCGGCAAGCCTGTTGATCAACATCATCGCCATGGCTGCGCCGCTGTTCGTGATGAACGTCTACGACCGTGTCGTGCCCAACCAGGCGACCTCGACCCTGTGGGTGCTGTCCATCGGCATCATGGGCGCCTATGTCTTCGACCTGATCCTCAAGGGCCTGCGCAGCCTGTGCCTGGACCTGGCCGGGAAAAAGACCGACCTGATCATTTCCGCCACGCTGTTCGAACGCATCGTTGGCATGGCCATGAAGTACCGTCCGGCCCGGGTCGGCAGCTTTGCCCAGAACATCCATGAGTTCCAGAGTCTGCGGGACTTCCTCGCCTCCCTGACCCTGACCAGCCTGATCGACCTGCCGTTCACCCTGCTGATCTTCCTGGTGATCGCTATCCTCGGCGGCCACCTGGTGTGGATTCCGGTGCTGGCCTTTCCGATTGCCCTGGGCATCGGCTATGCCCTGCAGAAACCGCTGATCGCCACCATGGAAAAAACCATGGCCCTGGGGGCCGAGCGCCAGTCGAGCCTGATCGAAACCCTGGCCGGGCTGGATGCGGTCAAGGTCAACAACGCCGAAAGCGAACGCCAGTACCAGTGGGAGCAGACCATCGGCACCCTCAGCCGCCTTGAACTGCGGGTGAAGATGCTGTCCAGCCTGGCGATGAACATCACCTTGCTGATCCAGCAACTGGCCGGGGTGATCATGATCATCTTCGGCGTGTACCAGATCATCGACGGCAACCTCAGCATGGGCGGGCTGATCGCCTGCTACATGCTCAGCGGTCGGGCGCTGAGCCCGCTGGCTTCGCTGTCCGGATTGCTGACCCGCTACCAGCAGGCCCGCGTCACCATGACCTCGGTGGACCAGATGATGGAGCTGCCCCAGGAGCGCAATTTCGACGAGCGCCCCCTGAGCCGCAGCGTGCTGCAGGGCGCCATCGAGTGCCGGCAACTGAGCTTCACCTATCCGGGCCAGCAGAACCCGGCGCTGAAAAACATCAACCTGGTGATCAAGCCGGGGGAGAAGGTCGGCATCATCGGTCGCAGCGGTTCAGGCAAGAGCTCCCTGGCCAAGTTGCTGGTGGGCCTCTACCAGCCGGACTCCGGGGCCTTGTTGGTGGACGGCGTGGACATTCGCCAGATCGATGTCAGCGAGCTGCGCCACAACATCGGTTACGTGCCCCAGGACATCCAGCTGCTGGCCGGCACCCTGCGGGACAACCTGACCTCCGGTGCCCGTTACGTCGAAGACGAACTGGTGCTGCAAGCCGCCGAATTGGCGGGGGTTCACGAATTCGCCCGGCTGCACCCGCAAGGCTATGAACTGCAAGTGGGCGAGCGCGGGCAGAACCTGTCCGGCGGCCAGCGGCAGAACGTGGCTCTGGCTCGCGCATTGCTGCTCAACCCACCGATCCTGTTGCTCGACGAGCCCACCAGTGCCATGGACAACACCGGTGAAGAGCGCCTGAAGCAACGGCTGGAGGCCGTGGTGCAGAGCAAGACCGTGGTGCTGGTGACCCACCGGGCCTCGTTGTTGTCCCTGGTGGACCGGTTGCTGGTGGTGGATCGAGGGCAGATCCTGGCCGATGGCCCGAAAGCCGTGGTGATGGAAGCGTTGAAGAAGGGGCAGATCAGTGTTGCTTAAGTCGTTCAAGGACTCGATCCGCCGCTATTTCAAAGGCACCGACTCGCTCCAGGGGCAGCCATTGCCCGAGGTCAACAAGGCCCTGATCGAAGATGCGCCGCGGGTCATTCGCCTGACCATCTGGGGCATCATCGGGTTCTTCCTGTTCCTTTTGCTGTGGGCCAACTTCGCGGTGATCGACGAAGTGACCAAGGGCGAGGGCAAGGCGATTCCTTCCTCCAAGGTGCAGAAGATCCAGAACCTGGAAGGCGGTATCGTCTCCGAGCTGTACGTCAAGGAGGGCCAGGTGGTGGAGGCCGGTGCGCCGCTGATCCGCCTGGACGACACGCGCTTCCAGTCCAACGTCGGCGAAACCGAAACCGTGCGCCTGTCCATGCTGCTGCGGGTCGAGCGCCTGAGCGCCGAAGTCGATGATCGCGCGCTGGCCTTCCCCGAGGACGCGCTCAAGGATGCGCCAGGCCAGGCGGCCAGCGAAAAATCCTTGTACGAGAGCCGTCGCCAGCAATTGCACGACGAGATCGGCGGGCTGCAGGAGCAACTGATCCAGAAACAACAGGAACTGCGCGAGTTCACCTCCAAGCAGGCCCAGTACCGCCAGCAACTGGGCTTGCAGCGCCAGGAAATCAACATGTCCGAGCCCCTGGTGGCCCAGGGCGCGGTGTCGCCGGTGGAAGTGCTGCGGCTCAAGCGTGCCGAGGTGGAAACCCGCGGCCAGCTGGATGCCACCACCCTGGCGATTCCCCGTGCCGAATCGGCGATCAAGGAAGTACAGCGCAAGATCGACGAAACTCGCGGCAAGTTCCGCAGTGAGGCCCTGACCCAGCTCAACGAGGCCCGCACCGAACTGAACAAGGCCAGCGCCACCGGCAAGGCCCTGGAAGACCGGGTCAGCCGGACCCTGGTGACCTCGCCGGTGCGCGGCATCGTCAAGCAGCTGATGGTCAACACCATCGGCGGGGTGATCCAGCCCGGCAGCGACATGGTGGAAATCGTGCCTCTGGACGACACCCTGCTGGTGGAGGCCAAGATCCGGCCCCAGGACATTGCCTTCCTGCACCCCGGGCAGGAAGCGATCGTCAAGTTCAGTGCCTACGACTACACCATCTATGGCGGACTCAAGGCCCGCCTGGAGCAGATCGGCGCCGACACCATCACCGACGAAGACAAGAAGACCACCTACTACATGATCAAGCTGCGCACCGACCGCAGCCACCTGGGCACTGATGACAAGCCGCTGCTGATCATCCCCGGGATGGTCGCCTCGGTGGACATCATCACCGGCAAGAAGAGCATCCTCAGCTACCTGCTCAAGCCGATCATCCGCGCCCGCGCCGAAGCCCTGCACGAACGCTGATCCGGGTAAAAAACCACCGTGCCAGCCCCGTAGGAGCTGGCTTGCCAGCGAAGGGGCCCCTGAGAGCGCCTTCACCGGCAAGCCGGCTCCTCCAGGCCGCGCCACATTGCGCCGCCTGCAAAGGCCATGGAATCCATCGGTGGCGTACCGTGCATGACCAGCGCATCGCCTGAATCAACATATCGTTATTCTCTAACGGTATTTAAATTCGCTTTCTTATACCTATAAAGTCAACTCCCTGCGTACCTGCCGACCAATCGGCGCGCCGCACGAAATGAACCCACACGGGATCTCCGTGAGTTTCTGATCGACGCGCGCGCCCTGGGCGCGCCTGCGCGGGAGTTTCAGTCATGTCTGCATCAGCCAGTGCCGCCTCCATTGCCGCACAAGCTTTCGAAATCCGCCCCTTGAATGGGGCTGTAGGTGCCGAGATCGTCGGCCTCGACCTGTCCCGGCCAGTCAACGACCAGGACTTCGCCCGCATCCACCGCGCCCACCTGGATCATCACGTAGTGGTGTTCCGCGACCAGCGCATCAGCCCCGAACAGCAGATTGCCTTCAGCCGTCGCTTCGGTGTGTTGCAAATTCATGTGCTCAAGCAGTTCCTGCTGGCCGGGCACCCGGAAATCCTCATCGTTTCCAACATCATCGAGAACGGCCAGTCCATCGGCCTGGGGGACGCCGGCAAGTTCTGGCACTCGGACCTCTCCTACAAGGAGCTGCCGAGCCTGGGCTCGATGCTGCACGCCCAGGAACTGCCAGCCGAAGGGGGCGACACCCTGTTCGCCAACATGCACCAGGCCTGGGACAACTTGCCCGAGGCGCTGCGCAAGGCGGTCGAGGGGCGCAGCGCCGCCCACTCCTACACCGCGCGCTACAGCGAGACCAAGTTCGAAGGCAGCTGGCGCCCGACCCTGACCCCGGAGCAACTGGCCCAGGTTGCCGAGGTGGTGCACCCGGTGGTGCGCACTCACCCGGAAAACGGCCGCAAGGCGTTGTTCGTCAGCGAAGGCTTCACCACCCGCATCGTTGGCCTGCCGGAAGACGAAAGCGCCCAGTTGCTGGCCGAGCTGTATGCCCACAGCGTGCTGCCGGACAACATCTACCGCCATCAATGGCAGCCCCACGACCTGGTGTTCTGGGACAACCGCTCGCTGATCCACCTGGCCGCCGGTTGCCCGAGCCATCTGCGCCGCAAGCTGTATCGCACCACCATCCAGGGCGACGCCCCTTACTGATCAGCCAGGCACGGCAGGAGAGTCACCATGTCCTTATCCATTCCCTTCATTCCCCGCCTCGGCAAACTGGCCACGGCCATCGGCCTGGGTTTCAGCCTGCTGGCCGGCAGCCTGGTCGCGCCTGCGCCAGCCCAGGCCGAAGGCGAGATCCGCATCGCTGAACAGTTCGGTATCGTCTACCTGCTGCTCAATGTGGTACGCGACCAGAACCTGATCGAAAAGCACGGCAAGGAGCAGGGCATCGACATCAAGGTCGACTGGACCCAGCTGTCCGGCGGCGCAGCGGTCAACGACGCCTTGCTGTCGGGCTCGATCGACATTGCCGGGGCCGGCGTCGGGCCGCTGCTGACCATCTGGGATCGCACCCACGGCCGGCAGAACGTCAAGGCCGTAGCCTCTCTCGGTAACTTTCCCTACTACCTGGTGAGCAACAATCCCAAGGTCAAGACCATCGCCGACTTCACCGACAAGGACCGCATTGCGGTACCGGCGGTGGGGGTTTCGGTGCAGTCGCGCTTTCTGCAATACGCCGCCGCCAAGCAATGGGGCGACAAGGAATTCAATCGCCTGGACAAGTACACCATCGCCGTTCCCCACCCGGACGCCACCGCCGCGCTGATCGCCGGCGGCACCGAGCTGACCGGGCACTTCTCCAACCCGCCATTCCAGGACCAGGCCCTGGAGAACCCCAATGTGCACGTGGTGCTCAATACCTACGACCTGCTGGGGCCCAACTCGCCGACGGTGCTGTTCGCCACCGAGAAATTCCGCAACGACAACCCCAAGACCTACAAGGCCTTCGTCGAAGCCCTGGCCGAAGCGGCCGAGTTCGCCCAGCACGACAAGGGCGCAGCCGCCGATACCTACATCCGCGTGACCAAGGCCAAGATCGACCGCGGCGCCTTGCTGAAGATCATCGACAACCCGCAGTTCGAGTTCAGCGTGACACCGAAAAACACCTACCCGCTGGCGGAATTCCTCTACCGGGTCGGTGCGATCAAGAACAAGCCCGAGTCGTGGAAGGATTACTTCTTCCAGGACGCCAAACCGTTGCAGGGGAGCTGATTGCCATGAATGCCGCCTTGCCAGGCCACACGGCCAGCAACTCCACGGCCATCGCCCAAGCACTGTTGGCGGTGGAACACGTCAGCCTGGAATACCGCACCCCGCAGCGGGTGGTGCGGGCCACCCACCAGGTGAGTTTCGAGGTGGATCCGGCCGACCGCTTTGTCCTGCTGGGGCCTTCAGGCTGCGGCAAGTCGACCCTGCTCAAGGCCGTGGCCGGGTTCATCCAGCCCTGCGAGGGCGAGATTCGCCTGCAAGGCCAGCGCGTCAGCCAGCCCGGGCCGGATCGTATCGTGGTGTTCCAGGAGTTCGACCAGTTGCCTCCCTGGAAAACCGTGAAACAGAACGTGATGTTTCCCCTGCTGGCGTCGAAGACCCTCGGCCGCCGCGCGGCCGAAGAGCGTGCCCTGGAATACCTGGAAAAAGTCGGCCTGGCGGCTTTCGCCGATGCCTATCCGCATACCCTGTCCGGTGGCATGAAAGCCCGGGTGGCGATCGCTCGCGCCCTGGCCATGCAGCCGAAGATCCTGCTGATGGACGAGCCTTTCGCCGCCCTCGACGCCCTGACCCGACGCAAGATGCAGGAGGAGTTGCTGCGGCTCTGGGAGGAGGTGCGCTTCACCTTGCTGTTCGTCACTCACTCCATCGAGGAAGCGCTGGTGGTGGGCAATCGCATCCTCCTGCTGTCGCCTCATCCGGGGCGCGTGCGGGCGGAAGTCCACAGCCATCAGTACGACCTGCAGAGCCTCGGTGGCGTGGCCTTTCAGCAGACCGCGCGGCGTATCCACCGCTTGCTGTTCGATGAAGGCCAATCGCCGGAAACTGAAACCGAGCTGGATTTCGCCGATATCCGTATCGCTTATTGAGCCGTCAGGCCACCGTTGAACGAGGAATGCCCGATGAGCCACTCATCCCCTGCGCGCGAGGAATACGAAGTTGTCCTGCAGCCCTTGCTGCAAGTGCCCCTGGAGCGCGAGCTGCCCCTGGGTCAGCGCCTCTGGCAACAAGGCTGGTTGCGCAAGAGCCTGATCCTGGTCCTGCTGGCGCTGCTCTGGGAAGCCGTGGCCCGTTACCAGAACAACGACCTGCTGCTACCGAGTTTTCTGCAAACCGCCAGCGCGCTTTACCAGGGCCTGCTCAGCGGCGAATTGCTGGGCAAGGTGGGCATTTCCCTGGTGGTGCTGCTCAAGGGCTACCTGATCGGCATCGTCCTGGCGTTTGCCTTGACCACCCTGGCGGTCTCGACCCGGCTTGGCCGCGACCTGCTGAGCACCCTGACCTCGATGTTCAATCCGCTGCCGGCGATTGCCCTGCTGCCCCTGGCGCTGCTGTGGTTCGGCCTGGGGCAGAACAGCCTGATCTTCGTGCTGGTGCATTCGGTGCTCTGGGCTTTGGCCTTGAACACCTACGCCGGGTTTCTCGGGGTTTCCGAAACCCTGCGCATGGCCGGGCGCAACTACGGCCTCAAGGGCCTGCGCCTGGTGCTGTTCATCCTGATCCCGGCGGCGCTGCCGTCGATTCTCGCCGGGCTGAAGATCGGTTGGGCCTTCGCCTGGCGCACCCTGATCGCTGCCGAGCTGGTGTTCGGCGCCACCAGCGGCAAGGGTGGCCTGGGCTGGTACATCTTCCAGAACCGCAATGAGCTGTACACCGACAAGGTGTTTGCCGGGCTGGCTGTGGTGATCCTCATCGGCCTGCTGGTGGAAAACCTGATCTTCGACACCCTGGAGCGGATCACGGTAAAACGCTGGGGCATGCAGCGCTGAGCTACCTCGTCCGCCAGCCCCCCCCCCGACCGTAGGAGCTGGCTTGCCAGCGAAAGCGCCCTCAAGGGCTATGCAAGGTTCGAGGGCCCATTCGCCGGCAAGCCGGCTCCTACGCGGCTAGTGGGTTCACGGATAAGGATTGATCTCCCTCACTTTCCTTGGTGGCAAGCCTGCTAGCATTGCGCCTGGATCATCCCTGACCAGTCACGAGTGCTCAGTATGCAACTTCCGGACATGAACCTGCTGGTGGCCCTCGACGCCCTGCTCGACGAGGGCAGCGTAGTCGGCGCCGCGCGGCGCATGAACCTCAGCCCGGCGGCCATGAGCCGGACCCTGACGCGGATCCGCGACGCCCTCGGCGACCCGGTGCTGGTACGTGCCGGACGCGGCCTGGTGCCCACCCCCAAGGCCCTGGAACTGCGCAGCCAGGTGCGTGATGTGGTGGAGCAGGCGGCGCTGGTGTTTCGCTCGGCGGACAAGGTCGACCTGGGTTCCCTGCAACGGCGCTTCAACGTGCGCGCCAACGATTTTTTCGTCGGCGTGTATGGCGGTCGCCTCATCGATACCCTGGAGCGTCAGGCGCCCCTGTGCGAACTGCGCTTCGTGCCCGAAGGCGATGGCGATGACGAGGCCCTGCGGGAGGGAAGGATCGACCTGCGGATCAGCAACACCCGGCCCCTGACCCCGGAGGTCAAGGTGCAGAACCTGTTCACCACCGCCTTTGTCGGCCTGGTGCGCGAAGGCCACCCGCTGTTGGACGAAGACATCACCGCCGAGCGTTTTGCCGCGTTTCCCCATATCAGCATGTCTCGCCGGGGCATAGCCCGTGGCCCGATCGATGCGGCCCTGGCCGAGCAGGGCCTGGAGCGCCGAGTGCCGCTGATTGCCCCGAGCTTCCACGCCGCCATGTTCATGCTGCCGGATTCGGACCTGATCCTGCCGGTGCCCCAGGAAACCCTGCTCAGCGTCTCGCGCCTGGGGCTGCGTTTAAGTTCGTTCGTGCTGCCGATCTCCCTGCCGACCCTGGTCCTGACCCAGGCCTGGCACCCGCGCTACGACAAGGACCCGGCGCACAAGTGGTTCCGCGAAACCCTGCGCACCTCCTGCCAGGCCACCTGGCAGGAAGCCCAGCCCAGCGCTTTGTAGGGGCCGGCTTGAGGGCCTCTTCGCTGGCAAGCCAGCTCCTACGGTCCATCTGCAGCCTGCGCCACTCCTGTAGGAGCCGGCTTGCCGGCGAATGCGGGCTTGAGGGCCTCTTCGCTGGCAAGCCAGCTCCTACGGTCCATCTGCAGCCTGCACCACTCCTGTAGGGGCCGGCTTGCCGGCGAATGCGGTCTTGAGGGCCTCTTCGCTGGCAAGCCAGCTCCTACGGTTCATCTGCAGCCTGCGTCACTCCTGTAGGAGCCGGCTTGCCGGCGAATGCGGTCTTGAGGGCCCCTTCGCTGGCAAGCCAGCTCCTACGGTCAATAGGCTGAATCGTTGCGTTTGGTGCACTTATAAGCTGTCGATAAGTCAGTTTTCGTCAGCATCGGCTGTTCATAAACTGCTCTGGTTTTCTTGTCTGGAGCAGTATTTCCATGAGTTCCCTCGCTGTCGCTGCGCCTGCTTCGGTTGAAGCCGCCAGCAAGCCGGCAGCCATTGCACCGCCGGTGTTCGGGCCGCGGATCATCATCGGCCTGGTGGGCGTGCTGCTGGCGGTGCTGGTCTCGGGCCTCAACGAGATGGTGACCAAGATCGCCCTGGCGGACATTCGTGGTGCGCTGTTCATCGGCTACGACGAAGGTACCTGGCTGGTGGCCTGCTACACCGCCACCTCGGTAGCGGCCATGGCCTTCGCCCCCTGGTGTTCGGTGACCTTTTCCCTGCGGCGCTTCACCCTGTGTGCGATTGCCCTCTTCACCCTGCTGGGGGTGCTGTGCCCCTTTGCCCCGAACTACCAGAGCCTGTTGCTGCTGCGCACCCTGCAAGGCCTGGCCGGCGGTGCCCTGCCGCCGATGCTGATGACCGTGGCCCTGCGTTTCCTGCCGGCCAACGTCAAGCTCTACGGCTTGGCGGGTTATGCCTTGACGGCCACCTTCGGCCCGAGCCTGGGCACGCCCCTGGCGGCGCTCTGGACCGAATACGTGGGCTGGCGCTGGGCCTTCTGGCAGGTGGTAGCCCCTTGCCTGCTGGCCATGGCGGCGGTGGCCTACGGCTTGCCCCAGGACCCGCTGCGCCTGGAGCGCTTCAAGCAGTTCAACTGGCGTGGCCTGCTGCTGGGTTTCCCGGCGATCTGCATGCTGGTGATCGGCATCCTGCAGGGCAACCGCCTGGACTGGTTCGAATCGCCGCTGATCAGTGTGCTGCTGGTGGGCGGGCTGTTGTTGCTGGTGCTGTTCATGATCAACGAATGGTCGCAGCCGATCCCCTTCTTCAAGTTGCAGATGCTCGGCATCCGCAACCTGTCCTTTGCCCTGCTGACCCTGGCCGGGGTGCTGGTGGTGCTGACGGCGGTGATCATCATTCCTTCGGCCTACCTGGCTCAGGTCCAGGGTTACCGGCCGCTGCAAACCGCGCCGGTGATGCTGGTGATGGCCTTGCCGCAGTTGCTTGCCCTGCCGCTGGTGGCGGCCCTGTGCAACCTGCGCTGGGTCGACTGCCGCTGGGTGCTGGGCATTGGCCTGGGGATGCTGGTGCTGTCCTGCCTGGGGGGCACGCACCTGACCTCGGCCTGGATCCGCGACGATTTCTACGTGCTGCAACTGCTGCAGATCTTTGGCCAGCCGATGGCGGTGCTGCCGCTGCTGATGCTTTCCACCGGCAGCATCGTGCCGGTTGAAGGGCCCTTCGCTTCAGCCTGGTTCAACACCGTGAAAGGCCTGGCGGCAGTGATCGCCACCGGCGTGCTGGATGTGCTGACCACCCACCGCCTGCACTTTCACTCGACGATGCTGGTGGACAGCCTGGGCAACTCGCCGCTGGTGGAAGGCTCCGTGGCGGGCCTCGCCCAGCGCCTGCACCAGCAGGCCGTGGTGCTGACATCCGCCGACCTCTACTACTGCATGGCGGGGGTAGCCGCGGTGCTGATCCTGCTGATTTTCTGGCTGCCGACGCGGATCTATCCACCGCGGGCGCCGACTTGAGTGATACGGAAGGTTTTATGACGACCCATAGCAAGCAGAAAATTGCCGTCGCCGTGGCGACGGTGGCGGCCCTCGGCGTGCTGGCCTACCTGGTAGCCCCGGGCCTGTTCGGCCGCGCCAGTGAACAGAGCACCAACGATGCCTTTATCGCCGCCGACTACACCCTGGTGGCGCCGCGGGTAGCCGGCTTCATCAAGGAGGTACTGGTGGAGGACAACCAGCAGGTCAAGGCCGGGCAGTTGCTGGCGTTGATCGATGACCGCGACCTGCGGGCCGCGGCCCAGGCGGCGGACGCCGAAACCCTGGTGGCCCAGGCCCAGTTGCAGAACGCCCGGGCGACCCTGGACCGGCAGAGCTCGGTGATCGCCCAGGCCCAGGCGGCGTTGGTGGCGGCCCGGGCCGAGATGGCCTTCGCCGAGCATGAGCTGAACCGCTACAACCACCTGGCCGGTGTCGGCGCCGGCACGGTGCAGAATGCCCAGCAGGCCCGGACCCGTATCGACCAGGCCAGCGCCCAGGTGGCCACCGCCACGGCGGCCCTGGCGGCGGAGCGCAAGCAGGTGGAGATCCTCACTGCCCAGCGCGATGCGGCGCAAGGTGGTTTGAAGCGGGCCCAGGCGGCCCTGGAAATGGCCAGCTACGAGCTGTCCTACACCCGTATCGTCGCACCGGTCGATGGCATGGTCGGCGAGCGCGCCGTGCGAGTCGGTGCCTACGTCACCCCGGGCAGCAAGATCCTCGCCGTGGTGCCCTTGCAGCAGGCGTATGTCGTGGCCAATTTCCAGGAAACCCAGCTCACCGCCATGCATGCCGGACAAGCCGTTGAAGTGCGGGTCGACAGCCTGGGCGGCGAGACCCTGCATGGCCGGGTGGAAAGCCTGGCCCCGGCCACCGGAGTGACCTTCGCCGCGGTGAAGCCGGACAACGCCACGGGCAACTTCACCAAGGTGGTGCAGCGCATCCCGGTGAAGATCCTCCTGGATCCGCATCAGCCCATGGCCGAGCGGTTGCGGGTGGGCATGTCGGTGGAAGCCAGCGTGGACACCCACAGCTCCGCCACCAGCGCCCGCGAGGTGACCCAGCGATGAGCCGCGAACGAAGCCCTGCTCTACCTGGGCAAGCGCCGCGAATGCACGACCGTTTGGCGCTGGGGGGCACAGCAACCCCACAACCGCTCGGCGCGGTTGCCCAGGGCCGCCGCGAAGGCCGCCTTGCGAGTGCTACGCACTCGAACCGAAGCAAGCTCCCTCGCCACCGGTCCATCCGTCATGCGTTGCAGGTGCTGAGTCTGTTGTCCCTTGGCGCGTGCAGCGTGGGGCCGGATTTCCAGCACCCCGAGGCGACTCAGGTTGCGGCTTGGGCAACCCCGCAGCGCGCTGCCGCCAGTCAGGCGGTGGACAAGGCGATGCAGGAGCGTTGGTGGGAGGTGTTCCACGACCCGCAGCTGTCGGCCCTGAGCCAGCGTGCCTTGACCGACAACCTGGATCTGCAACTGGCCACCAGCCGGCTGCAGCAGAGCCGTGCGGCACGTCAGGTGATCACTGCCCAGCAATACCCGAGCACGTCGGCCACGGGGGGCTACGGGCGCAAGCGCAACAGTGCCGAGGGCTTGAACGACCCTTCGGGAAACAATGGCAAGTCGGCCTTCAATCTCTGGGAAGCAGGCTTTTCCGCTTCCTGGGAGTTGGATTTCTGGGGCCGTGTGCGGCGGGAAACCGAAGCCGCCGACGCTCGCTTGGAAGTGGCGGAAAACGATCGCCGCGGGGTGCTGCTGGCGGTTCTCGCAGAGACCGCCCAGGACTATATCCAACTGCGTGGCGTGCAGAGCACCCGGGCGGTCACCGAGCAGAACCTGGAGGTGGCGCGCCACAGCCTGAAACTCTCGCAACTACGCCTGGCCGATGGCGTGGCCACCGACCTGGACGTGGCGGAAGCCGCGGCCCAGGTCGCCACCATCGAGGCCCGTCTGCCGGAGCTGCAGCAGCGTCAGGCGCAATTGATCAATGCCTTGAGCCTGCTGCTGGGGGAGCCGCCCCAGGCCCTGCACCAGGAACTGGCCAGCGACGCCCCGGTGCCGCAACCACCGACCCAGGTGGCCATCGGCCTGCCTTCGCAACTGGCGGAGCGTCGCCCGGACATTCGCCAGGCCGAAGCGCAGCTGCACATGGCGACCGCCAACATCGGCGTGGCCAAGGGCGATTTCTATCCACGCATCACCCTGTCCGGCAACTTCGGTTCCCAGGCCCTGCAACTGGCGGATTTCGGCTCCTGGAGCTCCCGCCAGTTCGGCATCGGCCCGCAGTTCAGCCTGCCGCTGTTCGACGGTGGTCGCCTGCGCGGCGTGCTGCACCTGCGCGAGGCCCAGCAGCAGGAGGCGGCGGTGGTCTATCAGCAGACCGTGCTCCGGGCCTGGCATGAGATCGACGACCAACTGACCCGCTACAACGCCAGCCAACTGCGTCGCGACAGCCTCGCCGAAGCGGTGCGGCAGAACCAGATCGCCTTGCGCACCGCCCAGCAGCAATACGTGGAAGGGGTGGTGGACTTCGTCAACGTGCTGACAGTGCAGGGCGCCTTGCTGACTACCCAGGAACAACTGGTGGACAGTTCGGCCGGCGTGTCCCTGGCCATGGTCGGTTTGTACAAGGCCCTGGGGGGCGGCTGGGAGTCGGTGTATCCGTTGCAGGCGCCAACTCCGGCGAGCTGAATCGGCCTTTTGCCTGGCGATGGAAAAAAGTGTAATGATAATTGCTCTCAATCATGTGCACGGTTCCATTCATGGAAGCAACGACTGACGGCAACGAGCAATTGCATCGCCTTTATCGCGATCATCATGGCTGGCTCCAGGGGTGGCTGCGCAAGCGCCTGGGGGATCGTGAACATGCCGCGGATGTGGCGCAGGACACCTTCCTGCGCCTGTTGCTGTCCGGACGTTTCCCCGGGCAGCAGGAAAGCCGCAGCTACCTGGCCCAGATCGCCCGCAACCTGGTGATCGACCAATGGCGCCGGGCGCGGATCGAACGCGCCTACCTGGAAAGCATCGCCCACCTGCCCGAACCCCAGACCCTTTCCCTGGAAAGCCGTGCGTTGATCATCGAAACCCTGATGCAGATCGACGCCATGCTCGACGGCATGCCGGAAAGGGTCCGCCAGGCGTTTGTCATGTCGCAGTTCGAAGGCCTGAGCTACGCGCAGATCGCCGAGCGCCTGGGCGTGACCGTCAGCTCCGTGCAGAAGTACATGATCCGCGCCATCCAGGCCTGCTACCGGGTGGTCTACGAACAATGAGCGCGCATCAGGCGCCCATCGCGCCGGCGATTGTCGAGCAAGCCAGCGAATGGCTGATGCTGCACTGGGGCGGTGCCCTGGACGATCAGCAACAAGCGGACTTTGCCCGTTGGCAGGATGCCGACCCCGAGCATCGGCGGGCCTGGCAACGCCTGCAACAACTGCAACAGACCCTGGGTGGCGTCCCGGCCCATAGCGCCCGGGCGGTCCTGGCCCAGGCCCCGGACCGGCAACGTCGTGCGGCACTCAAGCTGCTGGGCTTGCTGCTGGTGGCCGGTGGCAGCGGCTACCTGGTGCAAGGCAGCCAGCCCTGGCGCGCGGCGTTCGCCGAACAGCGCACCGCCACCGGGGAGATCCGCCACCTGACCCTGAGCGACGGCAGCCGCCTGGACCTCAACAGCGGCAGCGCCGTCGACCTGCTGTACAGCGCCAGTGAACGGCGTATTCGCCTGATCCAGGGCGAGATCCTGCTGAGCAGCGGGCATGACTCGTCGCGTCCGTTGATCGTGGAAACCGCTGCCGGCGAGATCCAGGCCCTGGGCACGCGCTTTGCGGTGCGAGACATGGACGGCGGCACCCGGGTCGACCTTTACGAAGGAGCTCTGCGCATCAGCCCGCGGCATGTACCAGCGGTACAGATCGGTGCCGGCCAGCGCCTGTGGTTCAGCGCTGGCCAGATCGCGTCCAGCCAGCCCGCCGAAGTCAACGCCAGCAGTTGGAGCCAGGGCCGGCTGATTGCCGAGCGCCAGCCCCTGGGGCAGTTCATCGCCGAACTGGCGCGCTATCGTCCCGGCGTGCTGCGCTGTGACGAGGCCGTGGCCGGACTGTTGCTGACCGGTGTGTTTCCCCTGGATGACAGCGATGCGGTGCTCGCTGCCCTGGAGCGTTCGCTGCCGGTGCAAGCCCACGCCGTGACCCGGTATTGGGTCACCCTCAAGCCCCGCGGTTGATTTTTTTGCACCGAGCCTTGTCGGTTCTGGCGAGTTGTCCGGGATACCTCATGAAAGCCGATCAAGACGCATTCTCATGGGGAGTTCCGGAATGCCTTACCACGCGACACCATCCACTCAGACCTTGAGCGCCGCCGTGCGCCGGGGCGTATTCCTCGGCCTGCTGGCAATGGCGCCGGTGGTGCCGCAACTGGCCCTGGCCGACAGCCGCCAGCAGGACCAGGCGCGTCAGTACGACATTGGCGCCGGTAGCCTTGACCAGGTCCTGAACCGTTTCGCCAGCGCCGCAGGCATTCTCCTGGCCGTCGACGCGCAGCTCACCGCCGGCAAACACAGCGCCGGTCTGCAGGGGCGTTACGAGGTGGACCAGGGGTTGCAGCAGGTGTTGCGTGGCACCGGCCTGCAGGCCGTGGGGTCGGGTACCCACTGGGGATTGCAGGCGGTGCCGCAGGACGGTTCGCTGCAACTGGAAACCACCCGGATCGGTGCGGCCCAGGCCGAGGAAAACGCCTGGGGGCCGGTGGATGGCATCGTCGCCAAGCGCAGTGCCACCGGCAGCAAGACCGATGCGGCGCTGGTGGAAATTCCCCAGACCATCAACGTGGTCACCGCCGCCGAAGTCAGGGCCCGTGGTGCCCAGAGCGTCACCGAGGCGCTGCGCTATACCCCGGGCATGACGGGCGGCGGCTTCGCCGATCGGGTACGGATCTTCGATGAGCCCACCTCACGCGGTTTTGCGCCGACCCCGCTGTACCTGGACGGTCTGCACCTGCCCTATGGCGGCGGCAGCACCGGTGGCGCGCTGCAGATCGAGCCCTATTCCCTGGAGCGCATCGAAGTGCTCAAGGGGCCGGCCTCGGTGCTGTACGGGCAGAACCAGCCGGGCGGCATCGTCAACATGGTCAGCAAGCGTCCCACCGCCACCCCTGTGCACCAGTTGGTGCTGGAAGCCGGCAGCTACGATCACAAGAGCGTGGCCCTGGACCTGGGCGGCCCGCTGGATGATCAGGGTGAGTTCCTCTATCGCCTGACCGGACGCGCCAGCGACAGCCAGGCCGAGATCGATTATGTGCAGGAGAAGCGCCAGTTCATCGCCCCCAGCCTCACCTGGAAGCCCAACGACGACACCAGCCTGACCCTGTTCGCTCAGTACCAGAAAGACAACGACGTGCCCGAGGCCCAGGGCCTGCCCAGCGTGGGCACGGTGTTCGCCAACCCCAACGGCAAGATCGACCGCGACCTGTTTCTCGGCGAGCCGGGAGTCAACGCCTATGACCGTGACCAGTTCGTCCTTGGCTACGAATTCTCCCACCGCCTGAACGATGTCTGGACCCTGAAGCAGAACGCCCGCTACGCGGATGTCGACGACCACTACCGGGCACCGCTGCATGGTTACGAGTTCGTCGCCAACCCTCTGACCGGGGTCAAGGACCAGCGCTACATGACCCGCTTTGGCGTGGACTGGAAACAGCACAACAAGGTCTATGGCGTGGATAACATCGCCCAGGCGCAGTTCGACACCGGCGCCCTGAGCCATACCTTGCTGATGGGCCTGGACTACTACCATTTCAATTCCAAGTTCAATGGCCAGTACGATCGCAATCCGCCGATCATCGACATGTTCACCCCGACCTATGGCCAGTCGCCGAACTTCGGCGGTCCGCACCGCTGGGACAACACCATTATCCAGACCGGCCTGTACCTGCAGGACCAGATCAAGCTCGACCAATGGGTGCTGGTGCTGGGTGGACGCTACGACTGGGCCGAGACCGACAACAAGACCCCCTTGGGAGGCACCCATACCAACAGCAAGGATGAGGCCTTCACCGGGCGGGCGGGGCTGGTGTACCTGTTCGACAATGGCTTGGCGCCCTTTGTCAGCTACTCCGAATCCTTCCTGCCGCTCAGCGGCACCAGTTACGGCGGCAGCCCGTTCGACCCTTCCACCGGCAAGCAGTACGAAGCCGGGGTGAAGTACCAGCCGCCGGGGCAGAACAGTTTTATCCAGGTATCGGCCTACCAGCTGGACCAGGAAAATATCCTCACCACCGACCTGGCCAACCCCGGGTTCAACGGCCAGAGCGGAGCGATCCGCTCCCGGGGCATCGAGGTGGAGGCCAAGGCCAGCCTCAGCGAGTCCCTGGACGTGATTGCCTCGGCGTCGCGCAACGACATCAAGTACACCAAGGACAATGATGGCCGCGAAGGCCGTCACCCGGCGGGCATGCCGCCATTGACCGCAGCGCTCTGGGCCAACTACACGATCCTCGGCGATTCGCCGCTGGCGGGCCTGGGCGCCGGCCTTGGTGCCCGTTATGTGCGCAGCAGCCTGGGCACCGACTACGACGGAGCGTTCCATATCCCGTCCTATACCGTGCTCGATGCCAGCCTGACCTACGACCTGGGCCAATCGCCGTTGCAGTTCAAGGGCGTGAAACTGGCGCTGAACGTGAAGAACCTCGAGGACAAGACCTACGTGGCCAACTGCACCAGCATCTGGGACTGCTACTACGGCGACGGGCGGACGGTGGTCTCCAGCCTGACCTACGACTGGTAGGGGGGGCGGCCGCCAGTTATCGGGCCTGCTGGCCGGCCCCCTGCGGGTAGGCACGCTGTTGGGGTGTGCCTGCAGCTTCTCGGTGCTGGCGGCTCCGCGCATCCCGTGGGCTCGGGGCGTTGCTCGTTGGGGCGGTGAGAGAGAATCGCTCCATCGGCCGGCGAGCCGAGTCTCTGCGCGCGGGCTTGAGTCGTGAGGCGAGCCCCTTCTCCAGCGGCACGAAGGTTGATCCTGCTCCAGGCGGTGGTACTGAACGTCAAACCGCGCAGCCTGTTCTGCCTGGCTCAGGTGAAAGGATCCACCTGCCCCGGAGCCGATAGCTTGAGGGTTTGCTGCAAAAGAGCTTAGGGCTTGGCCGGCGGATTCTGCAGAAACACCACATAACCCTTGAACCACGGGCTGGCGCGCAACGACTCCGGCTCCTGCCATTCGCCGCCCTGGATCAGCCCGACCTTGTAAGGCAGGCCCATGCGGTCCAGGCGTGGCAGGTAGCGGGCGTAGTCGGGAATGCTGGTACGCCCCTGATAGGTCTGCACCACCACTTCATCGACCACCCCCTTGAGCTGGCCGATGGCTTGCGGGTCGGCGTTGCTGCCCCAGTCCATCAGGCCGGTGATGCTCAGGCGGTAGTGCGCAGGCAGGCGCCGGCGCAGGTCCTGCAGAAACTCCGCGTAGGAGGCAAGGTCGCGGGTGCTGCTGTCGAAGTCGATCTGGATCCCCACCACGGGATTGCCTGCGGCCTGCCAGCGCTGTACCTGGCCCAGCAACTGGCGATAGACGGTTTCCGGCCAGGCCAGGGTGTGGGCGCGGTACACCACCCAGACCTGCTCCTGGCTCAGGCGCGACACCGGCAGGCCCTGGGCAATGAGTTCGACGCCACGCGCCGGATGGCGCCGCGAGCGGCTGACCTGGCCCTGGAGGATGTACAGGGTCCTGGCCTGGGCCAGCACCGGCTGCGGCTTGACCCCGCTCCACAGCCAGAAGGCATCGTGCTGCGCCGCATCAACTGCGGCGCTTGCCGGGGCTGCCCAGTACAGGCACAGCGGCAGCAGGCAACAGGCCAGGCGTTTCACGCTTACCAGTAATAACGCAGCGACTGACCCCACTGGGTATCCCCCAGCTTGGTCTTCAACTGGCGAAACCAGGCCTTGCGCACGGCCGGTTCGACGCCGGCGCCACCGCAGCGGTTGATGCCGGACGAGGCGTAGCAGTTGAGCGCCCGGTACAAGGCATAGGCGCGTTCGTCACGGTTGGCCTTGGGGTTGTTGATGACCACCTGGTAGCCGTCGAGCCGCGAGAATGGCTTGCCGGGGAAGGCGTCTGGCGTGCCGCCCAGGGCCTGGGGTTCGGGCGCGGTGTCCAGGGGCATCGAGTCGAAGCTGTTCAGGCGCATGAATTCGCCCAGGCAGAGCAGCCCGGCCGGGCTTTTCGGATCCTGTTGCAGGGTCGCAGCGGTGTCCTTGATGTTCGGGCACGCGTAGTGAACTTCTTCGCTGTCCTCGGGCTGGCCATTGGATTGGAACACCGCCAGCGACGGCCCCTCGTAGAAGGTGTAGCCCAGGCTGCGACCGAGTTTTTCGGTGGGCAGGGGGCTTGGCTGCTGCTTGAAGTCCTCGCCGAAGGCGGCGTACTGGCCACGGGTCAGGTCCTTGTACAACAGGACGAACAAGGCGGTATTGCGCTCCGTCGAGGCCTCCGGCTGTTGCGCCTGCTGGCGCAGCAGCTTGGGCGAGGCCACCTGGCGCAAGAGCAGGGTGCGCACCTGGGCGCTCTGGATCGGCGAGTCACTGGCAAACACCTTGGCCAATTGCCCGCTGCGCTCGTAGCCGTAGGCCAGCGCCAGGTCCAGCTGTTCGCGCTGCAGTGGCTGCTTGACCAGGGGCAGCAACTGCAGCCACAGCGCCTCGGCGCCTTTCCAGTCCTGTTGGGCCTGCATGGCCAGGGCGCGCAGGCTTTGCTGGCTGAAGCTCAGGTAATCCAGTTGTGCTGGAACCTGAGTGGGCAGCAGTTGCAGCGCCGCCGCCGGTTTCTGCTCCACATACAGGGCGAAGGCCGCCTGGAGGTAGTCGAACAGGGCCGGCTGGGCAGCAAACAGGGCTTTTTGCTGCTGCAGGGCCTCCCGGGTGAGGGTCGGGGTCGGCGAACTGCGCATGCCCATCAGGTCGGTGACGGTCAGCAGCAGGGGGGCCTGTATCTCTCCGGCGGTACCGGTGAGCAGTTTGTAGTCGATTTCCTGCACCAGCTCATCGGGCACGGTCTGGCGTCGGGCGTCCGGGGCGGGGGACAACTGCTGGGCATAGTCCGCGGCCAGCGCCCGGGTATCACCGGCCAGCCAGTGCACTCGCCTCATCAGTCCCGTGGCGGAGTCGGCGTACTGACCCTGTGGATAAGTCTTCAGGTACTCGCTGAAGCCAGCTCCGGCCTGTGCCAGGCTGGACTTATCCACATGCTGCAGGTTGACCGTGCCCCACTCGTCGAAGGCGTTTTCCTGGGCCTGGTTCAAGGCGTTGCGCGGGCTCATATAGGCCCCGGTCTCGACCAGCCAGGGTTGTGCGCTGGCCTTGAGCGCACTGAAACCCTGGGCGGCCGGGGCAAAGCGGCCGCTGTAGAAGTCCGCGGCGGCCCGCAGGTAAGTGGCGAAGTCCTTGGCCGCCGGGGTGTTCAGGTTGCCCGGTATCAAGCTCTCCAACGGCCCGCTGTCCCAACTGCAGGCACTGAGCATCTGGGCCCGCGCCTGAGCCAGGCCGCGGCGCTCGTCGGCATTCAAGGGCGCGGCGTTGAGCTGCTCGACAAAGGCCAGGGCGCTGCCTTCCGAGTTGCTGCGGCAGCGGCTGCCTTCGCCAGAGAGAAAGGCGTTCCCGGCCACTTCCTGGGTGTCCCGGGTGACTCCCAGTGCTTGCAGCGTGCTATTGAGTTGCTCGCTGACGGCCGCGCGCTGGGCCTTGGCGGTGCCGGTCGCTTCGGGATTGCTGTCCGGGTCCGCCGGGCTCAGGCGGTACAGCGGGAACGGCACTTCGCCGAAACCCAGGTTCAGGTCATCGTCGGACAGCGGACGTGGCGCCAGGGGCAGGCTGCCCTGATCGGCCAGCAACAGGCGCAGATTGACCCGGCTGTCATTGCTGGGGCTGAGAAACGGCAGGTTGCTGCAGGCGGTCAGCTGTTTGGAATAGAGGGTCCAGGTCGGGTAGCAGTAGTCGTCCGAGCTGGCGTGTGCCTGGCCGACACACAGGGTGCCGAGGGCCAGCGCGATTGACGATAGAAGGCCGTTGCGCATGCGATTGTCCTTAATCCGGAAAGCCAGGAGGGCAGGGCACCCTTGGTGCTGCAAATCATACCTAAGGTGCTGGCCGGCACCTATGCTGCCGATTTGAGATTGTGCAATTTGTGATGCGGCATGCGCATGGGTTCCCGAGCATGGGTTGGGCTTTGCGGTTTTTCAGCCAAAGGCAGATTCTGTGCAGGGCCGGATGCGGCGCGAACGGGCAACTCACGGGGAGCAACAATGGAATTTCGTAGAACGCCGGAAATGGTCGGGCGTTTGCAAGATCAGGCACCGGCACGCCAGGACCAGGGGCTGCAGCGCATCGTTCGGCTGGCGCTGGAGTATTGGTTGCTGCCGGTGCTGCTGCTGGCTGCGCTTACCCGCTATTACGACCTCACGGCGGCGGCGATCTGGGGTGATGAGGGCTCCAGCTTGCTGCTGAGCCAGTATTCCCTGGCGCAAATCTGGTTTCACGCCGCCCATGATGTCCACCCGCCGCTGTATTTCATGCTGCTGCACGGTTGGACCGAGCTGTTTGGCGATGGCATTTTCTCGGTCCGTCATTTCAGCGCCCTGCCCGGGATGCTCAGCGTGGTGCTGGGAATGTGGCTGGTGGGGCTGATCGCCACCCGACGCGCGGCGATTCTCGCGGGGGTGCTGCTGGCCCTGCTGCCGACGGCTGTGCGCTACAGCCAGGAAGTGCGCATGTACGCCCTGCTGGGGGCGCTGCTGCTGGGCGCGACCCTGGCCCTGGTGTACTGGGTGCGTGAGCCGGGGCGTCGACGTTACTTGCTGATCTATACGCTGCTGATGAGCCTGGGGTTCTACACCCATTACTTCACCGCCTTCTGCGTGCTGGCCCACTGGTTGTACCTGGCCGGGCTGGGCAAGGATGCCAGGACCGGCAGGCGCCTGGTGGCCCGTCCGGACTGGTGGCTGGCCAACAGCGCAATCGTGCTGCTGTTCCTGCCTTGGCTGCCGGAGCTGCTGGATCTGCTGCAGCACCTCGATGAGCTCAAGGCTAATGGTGATGTGGGCTGGGAGCCGCCAGTGACCCTGGCCTCGCTGCCGGCAATGGTCTGGCAGTGGCTGATCCAGGACGAAGGTGACGCCTTGCCCTGGCCGGTGTTCATCGGCTTGCCGCTGCTGTTGCTGCTGGTCTGCACCTGGCTGGCCTGGCGGGATCACAGCCCCGGGCGCTTTGGGCGCCTGCTGGTGAGCTACACCCTGCTGCCGTTACTGCTGGTGTTTGCCGTGTCCTACGCCTCGCCGGTGTTCATCGAGCGCTACCTGACCGCCTATGCCCTGGGGCTGCCACTGATCATGGCGATCGTCATCGACCGCTGGCTCAAGCCCGCGCGCTGGGCGGCGCTGGCGCTGCTGGTGCTGTTTGTCGGGACCGAAGGCGTCGGCCTGAAGAACAACATCGATGTCGATCCCAACGACCAGATCAACGCCATGGTCGACTACGTCAACGTGCGCTATGCCGAGGGCGATCGCATCGTCATCAGCGACATGCTCTGGTACCTGAGCTACCTCTACTACAACCGTACCGATGCTGAACCGATGCTCTATACCCCGCCCCTGCCCGGTGGCGCTTCCAGCCGGCCCAACAGCTACGGCTTCGGCACCCTGGTGGAGCAGCCCGAAAAGGTCTACCTGGACCAGCTCTCGGCATTGCCGGTGGGCAGCGGCCGGGTGTGGCTGGTGGGCAGTGACGACCAGACCGAGGAGTTCGCCCCGGTGCCGGCGAGCTGGCACAAGGTCAGCGAGTTTGCAGCAGGCAGTACCCGGGCGCGTCTGTTTGTGCTCTGCGGCTCTCCCAGCGCCGGCCAGCTCAGCGGGGTGCACTGTCCTTGAGGAGGGACTGGCCGCTCAGGTCGTTTCCACTCGGGGGTGGCAGCAACAAGCGCTTCAGCCTCAGTTGCGGACCGTTGGCCGAGCGGTGGCGCAGGGTTGCATGCCGTTGGGAACTTTGTCCGGCAGCGGTCGGCATGCGACCTAGACTTGCACCAGGGAGTCACAGTCCTGTCCCTCTCTGTGGGACTTTGAGGTGCATCATGCGTATGGCAAGAACCGTGCAACGCAGCCTGGAACTGGCGCATTGCCAATTTGACCTGGTCACCCACCCCCATTCGGCCAGCAGCCTGGAGACGGCACGCGTCGCGGGGGTGCCGGCGGAGCGGGTGGCCAAGTCGGTGATCCTCGACGATCACCACGGGCACTACCTGATGGCGGTATTGCCGGCCAGCCGCCACCTGGACCTGAGCAAGGTGCGCGGCAGTGGTGAATGGCAGATTACCCGGGAGAGCACCCTGGCCCACCTGTTCAACGACTGCGAACGCGGCGCGGTGCCGGCCCTGGGTGAGTCCTACGGGCTGGATGTGGTGATCGATCCCCTGCTGACCCGGCAGAAGGACATCTACCTGGAAGCCGGCAATCACCACAACCTGGTGCACATGAGCATGACCGAGTACCTGAAGATGGTGCCCCATGCCCAGGTCTGCGAAGTCTCTCACTGATCAGGAGTTCGACCATGGAAGCCCCGATCCACACGCTGCCGGCGCTGTTCAAACAGTTGGGGCTGGCCGACGACCCGGTGAGCATCGAGCGCTTCATCGCCACCCACTCGCCCCTGAAGCCGGACCTGCACTTGGCGGATGCGTTTTTCTGGAGCAAGAGCCAGGCCGACTTTCTGCGCACGGAAGTGCTGGACGATGCCGACTGGGCGGAGGTGGTGGATCAACTGGATGTGCTGTTGCGCAGAGGGCGCGGAGGCTGATGCGCTGTAGTTGTTGGGGCAGGTTATCTAGACCAGATTCATGACCTGAATTGAGCTCATGCTTATGCAGAGCATTCTGGCTGGCAAAGCCGTCAGCCTATCCGAGTTGAAGAAAAACCCGTCTGCCGGCTTGAAGGCTTCGGGCTATCGGTTGGTTTATCAACTGATCGAGGAGCCTGTGGTGGCCTGCGTGGTGGCGGTGGGCAAGCGCCAGCGCACAGCTGTGTAGGCAGGCCAGGAAACGCTGAGATTGCGGAGCGTCTTTGCTTCTCCCTCATCAAGCATTTGTTACAAAACTTGACTGGATTTATCCTGCAATGACATATTGATAGTTAGCAAACTAACAGTGTGCAAACAGTCCTGTGCCCAACTCCCTTGAATCACTCCACATGAACATCAGCAGTGGCATGGTGGTCGCGTCCCGGCATTGGCGGCGGATCTGCCAGACCACGCTGGTCAATTTCGGCATTTCCGAAGCCTGTGCGGTGCCCCTGCTGATGATCGGGCGCCTGGGCGAGGGCGTGCGCCAGGTCACGGTGGCCCAGGCCGCCGGCATGGAGAGCCCATCCCTGGTGCGCCTGCTGGACCAGCTGTGCAGCGCCGGTTATGTGTGCCGCAGCGAAGACCCCCATGATCGCCGGGCCAAGTGCCTGAGCCTGACCGACACCGGCCGCGAGCTGGTGCAGGCCGTGGAAATTGAGCTGGTACGCCTGCGCCAGGAGGTGCTGGAAGGCATCGGCAGCGCCGACCTGGAAGCGGCGTTGCGGGTGATCCGCGCCTTCGAGGCTGCCACTCATCTGCCGGTGCAGCCATCTTGAAAGGTTTTTTCACCGGCATGCCCCCCGCGCGCGATTGGTTCTACGGCGTACGTACCTTCGCCGCCTCGATGATCGCGCTGTACATCGCCATGCTGATGCAGATGCCCCGCCCCTATTGGGCGATGGCCACGGTGTACATCGTCTCCAGTCCGTTTGTCGGCCCCACCAGCTCCAAGGCCCTGTATCGCGCGGTCGGGACCCTTCTCGGTGCCGCTGCGGCAGTGTTGTTCGTGCCGATGTTCGTGCAGAGCCCCTATCTGCTGGTGGTGATCATTGCCCTGTGGACCGGGATCCTGCTGTTCCTGTCCATGCACCTGCGCACTGCCAACAACTACGCGTTGATGCTGGCCGGCTACACCCTGCCGCTGATCGCCCTGCCGGTGGTGGACAACCCCCTGGCGGTGTGGGACGTGGCCGAGGCGCGGACCGAGGAAATCTTCCTCGGGATCATTTGTGCGGCGGTGATCGGCAGCATGTTCTGGCCCCGGCGACTGGCCCCGGTGTTCGTCGATTCGGCGGGCAAATGGTTCGACGATGCCGCCACCTATAGCCGGCGTTTTCTGCGCCGCGAGGTGCAGCCCGAAGAGATCAGCGCCCTGCGCGGTTCCATGGTCGCCACGTTCAATACCCTGGAATTGATGATCGGCCAGTTGCCCCACGAAGGCGCCCGCCCGCAAACGGTGCGCAACACCAAGGAGTTGCGCGGGCGGATGATCCACCTGCTGCCGGTGGTGGACGCCCTGGACGATGCGCTGTACGCCCTGGAGCGGCGCACCCCGGAACTGGTGGAGCGCTTTGCGCCTCTTTTGGCCAAGGCCGACGAGTGGTTGCAAGGCACCGCCCAGGACGCGTCGGTACAACGCTGGCAGGCCCTGCGCAGTGAACTCGATGCCCTGCAGCCGAGCCCCGAGGCCCTGGATGACCGGCACCAGCTGCTGCTTTCCAATGCCCTGTATCGCCTCGGTGAGTGGATCGACCTGTGGCAGGATTGCCGCAGCCTGCAGCAGGCCATCCAGTGCGAAAGCCAGGCTCCCTGGCGCGCCGTCTATCGCCACTGGCGCCTGGGCCGCCTGACGCCATTTCTCGACCGCGGGCTGATGCTGTACTCGGCGGGTTCGACGGTCCTCGCCATCATCGTCGCTTCGGTGCTGTGGATTCTCCTGGGCTGGACCGATGGCGGCAGCGCGGTAATTCTGGCGGCAGTGGCCTGCAGCTTCTTCGCCGCGATGGACGATCCGGCGCCGCAGATCTACCGGTTCTTTTTCTGGACCGCGATGTCGGTCCTGTTCGCCAGCCTCTACCTGTTCCTGATCCTGCCCAACCTGCACGATTTCCCGATGCTGGTGCTGGCCTTCGCGGTGCCGTTCATCTGCGTCGGTACCCTGACGGTGCAGCCGCGCTTCTACCTGGGCATGCTCCTGACCATCGTCAACACCTCATCCTTCATCAGTATCCAGGGCGCCTACGATGCGGACTTCCTGAGCTTCGCCAACTCCAACCTGGCGGGGCCCGTGGGTTTGCTGTTCGCGTTCGTCTGGACCCTGGTGGCGCGGCCGTTCGGCTCGGAGCTGGCGGCCAAGCGCCTGACCCATTTCAGCTGGCGCGACATCGTCGGCCTGAGCGAACCTGCGACCCTCGCCGAGCACCGGCACATGGGCGCGCAGATGCTCGACCGCCTGATGCAGCACCTGCCGCGCCTGGCCATGACCGGCCAGGACACCGGCGTCGCCCTGCGCGAACTGCGGGTGGCGCTCAACGTCCTTGATCTGCTGGCCTACGCGCCGAGGGTCTTGGGGGGCGCGCAGACGCTGCTGCGCCAGGTGGTGGCCGAGGTCGGCGAGTACTTCAAGGCCTGCCTCAAGGCCGGTGAACGCCTGCCGGCCCCCAGCGGCCTGCTGATGACCCTGGACCGGACCCGCCGGGCCCTGAGCAGCCAGGGCCTGCAAGGCGACGACGAAACCCGCCTGCACCTGCTGCACGCCCTCAGCGGCCTGCGCCTGGCACTGTTGCCGGGGGTGGAGTTCGTCGGCGCCGGCGAGCTTGAACAACCCCTTCCCCATGGCATCGATGGAGCGCCTTTATGATCGGTGATCTGGATATCAGCGGGGTGTTCCTGCCCACGCTGCTGGTGCTGATGGGCATCACTTATGGCGTGTACCTGCTGGTGCACGGGGTGCTCACGCGCCTGCACTTTTATCGCCTGGTCTGGCACCGGGCGTTGTTCAACGTGGGTCTCTACGCTCTGCTGCTGGGCGCCGTGGACTCTCTCAGTCGATACCTGATGACATGAAAAAACCTTTATTGACCATCGGCCGTGTGGTCCTGACGTTGCTGGTGGTGACCTTCGCGGTCGTCGTGGTCTGGCGCATGGTGATGTACTACATGTTTGCGCCCTGGACCCGGGACGGGCATATCCGTGCCGATATCGTGCAGATCGCTCCGGACGTGTCCGGGCTGATCCAGCAGGTGCAAGTGCGCGACAACCAACTGGTGAAGCGCGGCCAAGTGCTGTTCAGCATCGACCAGGACCGCTTCAGCCTGGCCCTGCGCCAGGCCAAGGCGTCCCAGGCCGACCGCCAGGAAACCCTGGCCCAGGCCCAGCGCGAGGCCAAGCGCAACCTCGGCCTGGGCAATCTGGTGCCGCGCGAGCAGTTGGAAGAAAGCCAGTCCCGCGTGGCCCGTGCCCAGTCGGCCCTGGCCGAGGCCCAGGTGGCGGTGGACAGCGCCCAGCTCAACCTCGATCGCTCGGTGATTCGCAGCCCGGTGGACGGCTACGTCAACGACCGCGCGCCCCGCACCCAGGAGTTCGTCACCGCCGGGCGCCCGGTGCTGTCGGTGGTGGACAGCAACTCCTTCCATATCGATGGCTATTTCGAAGAAACCAAGCTCGACGGCATCCATGTCGGCCAGGCCGTGGACATCCGCGTGATCGGCGACCGTGCGCGCTTGCGCGGGCATGTGGAAAGCATCGTCGCCGGGATCGAGGACCGTGACCGCAGCAGCGGCTCCAACCTGCTGCCCAACGTCAACCCGGCTTTCAGCTGGGTGCGCCTGGCCCAGCGGATTCCGGTGCGCATCGCCTTCGATGATGTGCCGGCGGATTTCCGCATGATCGCCGGGCGTACCGCCACGGTGTCCATCATCGATGACCAGGCCAAGCAGGAGCCCGGGCGATGAGCACCGCAGCACGTTTGGCCGTGGCCGGCCTCGGCCTGCTGCTCTCGGCTTGCCAGATGGTCGGGCCGGACTACCAGCTGCCCAAGGACGCTGCACTGCAACGCCAGGACCTGCAGGGCGAGTTGACGGCCAAGGGCGCGCCTGTGGTCTCGGCGCCGGTGCCCGCCGACTGGTGGCGCCTGTACCGGGACCCGCGCCTAGACCAGTTGGTGCAACAGGCCCTGGCCTCCAACACCGATCTGCGAGTCGCAGCCGCCAACCTGTCCCGGGCCCGCGCCCAGGTGGATGAAGCCCAGGCGGCCGGTGGCTGGAGCGGCGGGGTCAAGGCCGGCGTCGAACGCTTGCAGGAGTCGGGTGAAGCCTTCCTGCTGCCGGAGAAAGTACCGGTGGCCAACGTTGGCAACCTGTCTATCAGCACCTCCTATCAGTTCGACCTGTTCGGCACCCTGGCGCGGGGCATCGAGGCGGCCCAGGCCAATGCCGACGCCACCCAGGCCGCGGCGGATATCGCACGCATCACCCTGGTGGCGGATGTGGTCCGGGCCTACACCCAGGTTTGTGCGGCCAACGAAGAGCGCGAAATCGCCGAACACTCCCTGAGCCTGCAAGCCCAGAGCACCGAGCTGACCCAGCGCCTGCGCGATGCCGGGCGTGGCGACGAAACCCAGGTCACTCGCTCCCAGACCCAGTTCAAGTCCCTGCGTGCCGACCTGCCGCGCTACGAGGCGGCGCGCCAATCGGCGTTGTTCCGCCTGTCGATGCTGTTGGCCAGGCCGGTTGAGCAACTGCCCGCGGGCACTGCCGGTTGCGCCGAACTGCCGCACATCACCCAGCTGCTGCCGGTGGGCGACGGCGCGGCGCTGCTCAAGCGCCGGCCGGATGTACGCCAGGCCGAGCGCCGCCTGGCGGCCGCCACGGCCGAGATTGGTGTTGCCACCGGAGCCCTGTATCCCGACATCAGCATCGGCGCGACCGTCGGTACCGTGGGCATCCTCGACAACCTCGGCAAGGCCTCCACCAACCGGTGGGGCTTCGGCCCGCTGATCAGCTGGACGGTACCGGCCAATGGGGCCCGCGAGCGGATCCACGAAGCCGAGGCCACGAGCCAGGGCGCTCTGGCACATTTCGACGGGGTGGTGCTCAACGCCATTCGGGAAACCCAGACCGGCCTGGCCCAGTACAGCGCCCAACTGCAGCGCCGCGATGCCCTGGCGGACGCCGAGCAGTCGGCGCAGCAGGCGGCGGATCAGACCCACCGCTTCTATCAGGCCGGGCGCGCATCATTTCTCGCGGACCTGCAAGCCACCCGTACCTACACCGATATGCGCGCGCAGCTAGCGTCGGCCAATACCCAGGTGGCGATGAGCCAGATCGATCTGTTCCTGGCCCTGGGCGGTGGTTGGGAAAGCGGACGAACGCAAGGGGCGCAACACGCGAAACCCTGAGGCCGTTGCTATGCTTTGATCAGTTGGCAAGGCGCTGCGTGCAACGCGCCTTCCAGCGCTCAAAGCATGCGATGGTCATGGGGATTCCAATAATGAAAAACCCTTATGCTCCGGGCTTCTGGTGCGCGCTCTGCGCCCTGGTGCTGCTGTCTGCCACTTACTTCTACGGCATCATGCTGGCCCACCAGATCGACAAGGCCCTGGTGTTCCTCGACAGCGCCAGTGCGCTGATTGCAGTGATGGCCATCGGCGTGGTGGCCTGGGCCTCGTTTCAGGGCCAGAAAATCAAGAAAAGACAACTCGAGCAAAGCAAGACCCTGGTGGTCATCTGGGACACCAAGGTGGCCCTGCGCCGGGTCGAGACCGTATTCGACCGTTACTTCTGGGGCAGCTACTGGCAACCGGGGCGAACCTTCGCCGAAGTCATGGGCGAACTCACCGGCACCCCGCTGGAGAAGAGCCTGGAAGCCCTGAAGAAGCAGTGCATGCTGCTCGATAAACAGGCCGATGACGGGCGTCACTGGTTGAACAATGCCCGTGAGCTGTCGGATGTGGCCACCGCCATGGCCCGGGAGCGCTATCAGCTGGACTTTTGCGATCCCCGTGGCGAGTCCCGTGGCAACAGCACGGTGATCGACCGGGATTTCGAAGTGCTGGTGTACACCTGGAGCGCCCGGCTCAAGAGCTTCGACCACCAGCTCGACGCCCTGGAGCTCGAATACGCCTAAGCTCCAAGCCGCAAGCCGCAAGCCGCAAGCCGCAAGCTAGATGCTTGATGCTTGCGGCGGCTTGTTTTTTTACATTCAAACATTGGGCCCGATCCGGTTGCCAGTGGTAATCTTCGCCCGTTTTACGCGGAGTCGAGCCGCGACCCGTCATGGGTTCAGGGAAGACGACCACACCTTCAAACAACGGATATTGATCGGGTCATACATGAATAAGTCAGCAGGCGTACTGTTAGGAATCGTCGTCGCGGTAGGTGCCATCAGTGTCGGCGGTGCCTGGTACACCGGCTCCAAGCTGGAAGGGGTTCTGCAGCAGCAGATCGTCGAGAGCAACAAGGAACTGCAGGCAGCGCTGCTCGGCTACGACGCCACGGCCACGCTGGAGCTGGTGTCCCTGGATCGCGGCCTGCTGAGCAGCAATGCCCGCTATCGCTTCACGGGCCACGGTGATGTGTTCCGCGGTGACCTGGAGTTGATGATCGCCGACCACATCGAGCACGGTCCGCTGCCCTTCTCGCGGTTGATCCGCTTCAAGTGGCTGCCAGTCATGGCTTCCAGCCATTACGAGCTGGAGAATAATTCGCAGACCGACAAATGGTTTGCTGCCACCAAGGGCGTTGCCCCGTTCAAGGGCGTGGTCAATGTCGGCTACGACCTGTCCGCCGAGGGCACCCTGGATTTCACGCCGATGGAACTGGCCCTGGATGAGCAGAACAACCTCAAGTTCTCCGGCCTGAACGCCACTTTCAGCGTTAGCGAAAACCGCCGCAAGGCCAAGGTCGACGGCTACATGGACAGCCTGAGCCTGTTCCTCAGCTCGCCGGACAAGGCCCCGCTCAAGTTGGAGATCAACGGCCTGACCCTGGCCAGCAATCTGCAGAAGAGCAGCTTCGACTACTACCTGGGCCAGAACACCCTGGAACTCAGCGGCCTCAAGGCCACCTTCGGCGACAAGCAGTCGGTGCTGACCCTGAAGAACTTCGAACAGAAGACCAGCAGTGAAGAAACCGGCAGTACCGTGGCCGGTCGCGCGGACTACCGGGTGGGCGAGATTGCCTTCGACGACAAGAAGGTTGGCTCGGCCGAAATGCTCTGGAGCATGAAGAACCTCGACAGCCAGGGCATGCTCGACCTGATGCAGGTCTACCAGACTGTGTTGCAGCCGTATCAGAAGGCGGCCACCGAGGCCACTGCCGAGGGCGAGCCCGCGCCGGAACTGCAAATGACCGACGCCGAGCAGGTCAAGGTACGTGCCGCGGTGAACAAGGTCCTGGAAGCCAAGCCGCAGATCGCCCTGGAAAGCCTGGCGCTCAAGACCGGTAGCGGTGAAAGCCGCTTCAGCCTGAGCCTGGACCTGACCAAGCCGCAGAACCTGGAACTGCCACCGGCCGAGCTGGGCAAGCAACTGATCAGCCAGCTGGATGCCAAGCTGTCGCTGTCCAAGCCGATGGTGGCGGACATCGCAGCGATGCAGGCCCAGGCCGAAGGCCAGACCGATGCCAAGCTGATCGCCGAGCAAAGTGCCGCTACCGCAGAAATGCTCAGCGCCATGGCCCTGGCCACCCAGTTGGCGAAGCTGGAAGGCAGTGACGTGGTGTCGTCCCTGCACTACGCCAACAATGAAGTGAATTTCAACGGCCAGAAAATGACCGTTGAACAGTTCGTTGGTTTTGTCATGAGCAAACTGGGGGGCGCTGGCGCCCTGCAGTAAGCCTGCGCGGGTCGCCCTGGGCGACCTTCGACGTTGCCTCCCGACGCCCGGCGCTGTGCATTGGCACAGGCCGGGCGTCGTGCTGTCTGGTGTTTATGGTCTGATTTTGGCGCCATTGGCGAGCCCTGAAGGGCCGCCGCGTGGCTTGAAGCGCTGATTCTGAATAATTATGGCGTTTGCAATTCTCGACTAACCTTCGTGGAAGAATTCTCCGGGAAAGCTTTGCCGGATTGTTTGTTCCCGCTTCCCGACGCCTTGCAGGGCAGGGGAGTGCGCAGAGCTCCGGCTTGCTACGTAAGGATGCTGAAGAAATGCCACGCACTGCTCATCCCGCTCGCCGTTGTGGTCTACGTCCGCTGTTTCGCCTGGCGCTGTGCAGCCAACTGCTCTGGCCTGGGCTCGCCTGCGCCGATGCGGCCTATGACCAACTGATCATCCAGGCCCGGGCCGGCAGCTATGCCCCGGCGCTGACACATCTGCGCCAGGTCCCGGCCAGTGCTCTGAACAACGGGTTGGTCAGTGATCACTTGCAGATCGCCAGTTGGGCCGGACTCGACGCCGAAGTGGTCAAGGTCTATGAAACCCAGGGGCGTAACCGTGTGCTGCCGGTGCAGGCATTGACGGCCACGGCCCGGGCTTATCGCAACCTCAAGCAGTGGGACAACGCCACCCGGCTCTATCGCCAGGCGCTGGAGCGCGATCCGCAGAACCCCGACCTGCAACTGGGCCTGGCCCTGACCCAGGCCGATGCCGGCCAGCCAGCAGAAGCGGTGGCCCGAGCCCGGGCCCTGGTGGCGGCCAAGCCTGACGACCCGTCGCGGCGCCTGGCCCTGGGCTACGCGCTGACCCGCGCCAACCTGCCTTACGACGCCCTGGTCGAGTACGACCAGGCCTTGCTCCGCGCCGGCGACAAGCCCGAGGTGATCCGTGAATACATCTACGCCCTGCAGCGGGCCCGTTTGCCGGAGCCGGCCCTGCGCCTGGCCCTCAAGCATCCGGGGCTGATCGACCCGGTCATCCAGCGGCGGATTCAGGCTGACCTGGCGGCCGAACGGGTGCGCCTGTCGGAACTGGCCAGCCGCAGTGAAAAGGAACGCTTTGTGGTGGCCGATCGTGCCCTGGCCGACTACGACGCGCTGTTTGCCGCCTGGAGCAAGGATCCCCAGACCCAGGAAGACCTGACCCGCTGGCGCATCGACCGCATGGGCGCCCTCAAGTCCCGGGCGCGCACCGCAGAAGTGCTCAGCGAGTACGAGCAATTGACTGCTGCCGGCGTGGCCATCCCCACCTATGCCCTGCGCTGGGTGGCTTCGGCCTACCTGGATCAGCGTCAGCCGGAAGCCGCTGCCGACCTCTATCGCCGGGTGCTCAGCGCGCCGGACGCCGACCGTGGCAACCGGGTCGAAGACACCACGGCGCTGTACTACGCGCTGCTGGAAAGCGAGCAGCCCGAAGCGGCCCAGAAAGTCGCCAATGACCTGGCCAACAGCGAACCCCAGCGCATTCAGCTCACCGGCCAGACGGTTGGCGATCCCAACGACGACTGGCTGGATGCACAACTGTTGGCGGCCCAGGCCGGCACCTACGGCAACAATCTGCCCGACAGCGAGCAGCGCCTGGAGGACCTGGTGAGCAAGGCCCCGGGCGACGTCAGCGTGCGCCTGGCCCAGGCCAACCTGTACCTGGCCCGGGACTGGCCGCGTCGTGCGGAAAACCTGCTCAAGGAAACCGAAAGCGTGGCGCCGCGGGATATCGGCCTGGAAGTGGCCCAGGGGCATACCGCCCAGGACCTGCAGGAATGGCGGCAACTGGACGCCTTGACCGACGACGTGGTCGCGCGTTTTCCGGAGAACCGCTCGGTGCAGCGCCTGGCCCGCGAGCGTGAAGTGCACGACATGGCCGAGCTGCGCGTTTCGACCTATGGCGGCAAGAGTTACGGCGGTGGCAGCAATGGCGCCGGGGCCGTGGCCGGGAGCCGCGACTTTGGCATTGAGACCCGGCTCTACAGCCCGCCCATCGACGAAGACTGGCGGGTGTTTGGCGGTGCCGGCTACGCCACCGGCGATTTCCAGGAAGGTACCGGTCATCACCGTTGGCAGGTGCTGGGGGTGGAGCGGCGCACCCGTGACATGACCCTGGAAGCGGAAGTCTCCAACCATTCCTACGGTTTCGGCGACAAGATGGGCGCCCGGGTGTCCATGGCCCGGGACATCGACGACCACTGGCAATACGGCGGCAGCCTCGACTACCTCTCCGCCACTACTCCGCTGCGGGCCCTCAACAGCGACATCAGCGCCAACGGCGGCAGCGCCTTCCTGCGCTGGCGCGCCAATGAAAGCCGGGAATGGAAGCTGTCCATGAGCCCCTCGCATTTCAGCGATGGCAACAACCGCTTCGAAGCGCTGCTCACGGGGCGTGAAGGGGTTTACCGCTCGCCCGAGGTCCAGGTCGATCTGGGCCTGGAAGTGGGCGCCAGTCACAACACCCTGGATGACACGCCCTACTTCAACCCCAAGTCGGACTTCAGCGTCCTGCCGACGGTCAGCGTCAACCACGTGCTCTATCACCGCTACGAAACCTCCTGGAGCCAGCAATTCCAGGTCGGCGCCGGTACCTACACCCAGCGCGACTACTCCACCGGCGGCATCGGCCTGCTCAGCTACGGCCAGCGCTACAGCTGGAATGACGTGTTCGATATCGGAGCCGTGCTGAGCGTGATCAACCGACCTTACGACGGCGATCGGGAAACCGATCTGCGCCTGGCCGTCGACCTTACCTACCGCTTCTAGAGAAGAGTGTGACGATGCGCCTGATCAACCGTTGCATCCTCCTGCTGGGCGTGCTGCTGCTCAGCGCCTGTTCCCAGCCCGCGGCGGACTTCGTCACGCCGGCGCAGCGGCCGCTGCCGAACCCTGAAGCGCCGTGGCCGAAGAACCATGTACTGGGCATCGCCTACCACGACATCGAGGACCGCGACCCGGATCAGCGGGTGGTGGCGGTGCGTACCGAGCGGATGATCCAGCAATTGGCCTGGCTGCGAGAGAACGGTTACCAGCCGGTGACGGTGGACCAGATCCTGGCGGCCCGCAACGGCGGCCCGGAGCTGCCGGCCAAGGCCATCCTGCTGAGTTTCGACGACGGCTATTCAAGCTTCTACACCCGGGTGATGCCGGTGCTGCGCAGCTATCGTTGGCATGCGCTGCTGGCGCCAGTGGGCACCTGGATCGATACCCCGGCCGACCAGCCGGTGAACTTTGCCGGTGAACTGCGGCCCCGTTCCCAGTTCCTGACCTGGGCACAGGTGCGTGAAGTGGCGCATTCCGGGCTGGTGGAAATTGCCGCCCACACCGATCGCAGCCACCTGGGCATCCTCGCCAACCCCCAAGGCAACCTGCAGCCGGCGGCGGCGACTCGGCGCTATGACGCCGCCACCGGCCGCTATGAAAGCGAGGCGGACTTCCAGGCGCGGATGCGCCAGGACGTGAGTACCATCTCGGACAAGATCCTGGCGGTGGCCGGCTATCGCCCGCGGGTCTGGGTCTGGCCCTACGGCACCGCCGATGGTTCGACCCTGCAAGTGGTCGACAGCCAGGGTTACAAGATGGCCCTGACCCTCGATGACGGCCTCGACAGCCTCGACAACCTGATGAGCAGCCCGCGCTTCCTGGTGGTCTCCGATCCGGACGGCATGCACTTCTCCAACAGCATCGTCGGGGCCGAGACCGCGGCCCCCATGCGTGTGGTGCATGTGGACCTGGACAACGTCTACGACCCGGATCCCAAGCAGCAGGAGATCAACCTCGGCAAGCTGGTGCAGCGCATGGCCGATCTGGGGGCCAATACCGTGTTCCTGCAGGCCTTTGCCGATCCGAAGGGCGATGGCCTGGTGCAGTCGCTGTACTTCCCCAACCGCCACCTGCCGGTGCGTGCCGACCTGTTCGACCGGGTCGCCTGGCAATTGCGCACTCGGGCCCACGTCAAGGTCTATGCCTGGATGCCGGTGCTCAGCTTCGCCCTGGATCCGCGACTGCCACGGGTCACCCGTTGGGATCCGGCCACCGGCCAGACCGCCATCGACCCGAAACAGTATCAGCGGCTATCGCCCTTCGACCCGCAGGTACGGCGCCTGATTGGCGACCTGTACGAAGACCTGGCCCGCCTGACCTCGGTGGACGGCATCCTGTTCCACGACGACGCCGTGCTTTCGGATTTCGAAGACGCCAGCCCTGAAGCACTGCGCGCCTACGCTGCCCAGGGCCTGCCGGCGAACATCGCCGGCCTGCGCGATGATCCGGCCACCCTGCAGCGCTGGACCCGTTTCAAGAGCCGCTACCTGATCGACTTCACCCACGAACTGACCGCCAAGGTCCGGGCGATTCGCGGGCCTCAGGTGCAGACCGCACGCAACCTGTTCGCTGAGCCGATCATCAATCCCCAGAGTGAGGCCTGGTTCGCCCAGAACCTCGACGACTTCCTGGTCAGCTACGACTGGACCGCTCCCATGGCCATGCCGCTGATGGAAGGGCAGAGCCCGCGGGCCTCCGGGCCCTGGCTGGAGGCGCTGGTGGACCAGGTACGGAGCCGGCCCGGTGCCTTGCAGCGCACGGTGTTCGAGCTTCAGGCCCGGGATTGGACGCAGCAACCGGCCAGTGACCTGTCCGCCGAACAGATGGCCGACTGGATGGGCCGGCTCAAGCGTCAGGGTGCGACCAACTTTGGCTACTACCCGGACAACTTCCTCGACAACCTTCCGGACCTGAAAACCCTGCGGCCCGCACTCTCCAACAAATGGAGCCCTTGAATCATGATGGACCGTATCTTTGCCCTGGTGGTGCTGGCCCTGGTTCTTGGCGTGCCCCTGGGCCTGATCTTTGTGCTGACCGGCGAATTCCTCATGGACTTCGTCTTCTATTACCCGTTGTTCATGTCGGCGCTGTGGATCGCCGGCGGCCTGTATTACTGGCTGCACTGGGAGCGGCACTGGCCCTGGAACGACGACACCCTGCCACCACCACTGGCCGGTGAACCGCTGATCAGCATTCTCATCCCTTGCTACAACGAAGGGGACAACGTCGCCGACACCATTCACGCGGCCCTGGCCCAGCACTACCCGAACATCGAAGTGATCGCCATCAACGATGGCTCCAAGGACAACACCGCCCAGGTCCTCGACCTGCTGGCCGCCCAGGACCCGCGCCTGCGGGTGCTGCACCTGGCGCAGAACCAGGGCAAGGCCGTGGCCCTGCGCATGGGTGCAGTGGCGGCGCGCAGTGAATACCTGGTGTGCATCGACGGTGATGCGCTGCTGGCGCCCCACACCGCGGCCTACCTGGTGGCGCCGATGCTGGACAATCCGCGCCTCGGTGCGGTGACCGGCAACCCGCGGATCCGTACCCGCTCGACCCTGGTGGGCCGGGTCCAGGTGGGCGAGTTCTCGTCGATCATCGGCCTGATCAAGCGCACCCAGCGGGTGTTCGGCAAGGTCTTCACCGTCTCCGGGGTGATCGTCGCCTTTCGCCGCACAGCCTTGCACCGGGTGGGCTACTGGAGCCCGGACATGATCACCGAGGACATCGACATCAGCTGGAAACTGCAGCTGGATCACTGGTACGTGTTCTTCGAACCCCGGGCCCTGTGCTGGATCCTCATGCCCGAAACCCTGCGCGGCCTGTGGAAGCAGCGCTTGCGCTGGGCCCAGGGCGGTGCCGAGGTGCTGTTCAAGAACATCCGCGGGATCTGGGAATGGCGGCACCGTTACCTGTGGACCCTGCTGTTCGACTACTGCCTGTCCACTGGCTGGGCCTTCACCTTTCTGCTGTCGGTGATTTTCTGGGCCCTGGGCAAATTCATCGTCATGCCCGAGGCCATCGCGGTGCACACCATCGTCCCGCCGGCCTTCACCGGGCTGGTGCTGGCCATGGTCTGCCTGACGCAGTTCGCGGTGAGCATCATGATCGATCGCCGTTATGAAAAGGACCTGTGGAAAACCATGTTCTGGGTGGTCTGGTACCCCCTGGTGTTCTGGTTCATCAGCCTGTTCACCACCCTGGTGAGTTTCCCCAGGGTGTTGTTTGGCGAGCATCAGAAGCGCGCGCGCTGGGTCAGCCCGGACCGTGGCATCAAGCCCATCGATGACGAAGAGGAGGTGCGCTGATGAAAATCATCCGAACCCGCCAGCGTCCGTTCATGGTAGTGGTCGACGTTGTTCTCACGGTGCTGGCCTGGGTGGGGTTGTTGTACCTGCTCATTCGCGGGCTGATCCCCTTGCTGGACAGCCATCAGGGGCCGCGCATCGAAGCCGGCATGCTCGACGCCCTGACCACCTTGCAGTTCTATGCCTGGGTCGCGTTGCTCAACGCGGTGCTGTTGATTTCCTGGGCCCGCTATCGTCAGCGGCGCAACAAGAAGTACCCACCGCGCCTGCCGGCACCGGTGGTGGATGACCAGCGCCTGACTGAAACCTTCAAGCTCAACGACGCGACCTTCGCCCAGATGCGCCAGCCGGGGACCATGATCGTGCACAACGATGAAGAGGGTGGGATCAGTCATGTCACCACACAGTTCTACCGCATCCTTCCCGAAGACCAGCAGCATCCGCCATTGGTGGTGGAGCCACCTGCCCGGGTGATTCACCTGCGTGAAGAAGGCGCAGGGGACGGGGATAAGCCATGAGCTAAGGAAGTGGCAAGGTTCAGCAGGATCTTGCCTGACAAGGACGTGCTGAAAGTTTGCACAGAGGCCTGGACCTGACGTCCAGGCCTTTTTGTTATATGCCGTTCGTCTGTTTTATCTGAGAGAAAAGTTTCGAGGTTTTTATTGTTTTTAAAACTATATATTTATCAATAAGTTAACTTTGTCTTTCGACCTTTTATAAGAAATCATGCCTTTTGCTTCATGGTGATATTCCATGGCTGCCTGCATTTAATAATTAATTGCTATATACCTTATAACCTACTGTTTTGGTTTGGTTTAATTGTCTGGGTCAAGCCTGGATTTGAACGTCCTGCCTCGATATGCCCCTGGTTTCCCCGCCATTGCTGGGCCTGGAAGGCGCAGCAAGGGCACGTTGAGTGTTCTTGTTTATTCAAGGGATTGATTTACAAGATTTTATTGGCGTGGCCCAGATTTACTTTCGAATGAATATTCAAATTCATTCTTTCTTTCGATGTTTTTACGAAGGCTTTCTTGTTGGTCACCCGTTTGACGCCAGGATAGTGGCTAATTAGCATCGCGACTCGAATTTGATGTTGTAGCTGTATTTCGAAGGACCGAATTATGTCTCTCTCCAACCTCGGGACGAGGTCGTATGGCGTGCTGTCTTGCCTCCTGTGGTTGGCCAGCTCACTGCTCCCTGCCTCTGCCGCCCCACTGCCCGGCCCGGCCTTCAACCCCGGTGACCAGGACCTGATCCGCGACCGGCAGAACCGCTTGCTGCAAGAGCAGCAGCGCCGTCTCGAGGAACTCAAGGAGCTGCCCGGCAAGAGCGCTGCACCGGTGGCGCCCACGGCCCCGACCGACAGCCGCTGCTTCCCGATCAAGGACATCCAGCTCAAGGGCGCCGATTCGCTGTCCGCCAGCGAGCGTGAGAGCCTGCTCAAGCCCTACATCGGCCAGTGCCTGGGGGTGGCCCAGCTCAACGAATTGCTCAAGGTCATCACCGACCGCTACCTCGAGAAGGGCCTGGTCACCAGCCGCGCCTACCTGCCGCAACAGGACCTGTCCAGCGGCCACCTGCAGGTGCTGGTGGTGGAAGGCAAGCTCGAAGGGCTCAAGGCCGCCGATGACAGCAAGCTCAGCGCTCGCGAATTGAACATGGCCTTTCCCGGCAGCAGCGGTGAGCTGCTCAACCTGCGGCAGATCGAGCAGATGGTCGACCAGCTCAACCGCTTGCCATCGAACCAGGCGCAGATGGAACTGGCCCCGGGCCAGGCCGTGGGCGGCAGCCAGGTGCTGGTCAAGAACAGCCCGCAAAAGCCCTGGCGCGTCGGTTTGTCCCGCAGCAACGACGGGCAGAAGAGCACCGGCGAGCAGCAGTGGGGCAGCTCGTTCGAATGGGACAGCCCCCTGGGCTTGGCCGACCAGTTGGTGCTGCGCGGCGGCCACGACGCCATCAGCGACCACCAGAAGACCTCGCGCAACGCCATGCTCTATTACAACCTGCCGTTTGGCTGGTGGAACCTCAGCTACAGCTACAGCCAGAGCGAATACCGCTCCCTGGCCCAGGGCCAGGGCTTCAACTTCAAGCAGACCGGCGACAGCCAGAACCACCAGTTGCGCCTGGAGCGGGTGATCCATCGCGACGCCCTGAGCAAAACCTCGCTGAACAGCGGCCTGAGCTACCTGCGCACCAACAACTACATCGAAGACAGCAAGCTCAGCAACAGCAGCAACCGCCTCAGCGAAGCGCAGCTGGGCATCAACCACGGCCGGCGCCTCGGCAGCGGCTTTCTCAACCTCGACCTGGGGCTGCAGGACGGCATCGGCGCCTTCGATGCCCAGCGCCAGCATGAGCGCGACCGTTTCGGCAATCGCCAGGCCAACGCCCGCTACCGCAAGTACAGCGCCACCGCCAGCTACCTGCAGCCGTTCAAGCTGTGGGACGAATCCCTGGTGTTCAGCAGCCTGGTCACCGGCCAGCGCAGCGAGGACCTGCTGTTCAGCTCACAGCGCATGAGCCTGGGCAGCCAGTCCTCGATCCGCGGCTACAAGGACCAGAGCCTCAACGGCGACAGCGGCTACTACTGGCGCAACGACCTGCGTTGGACTCGCCCGGTGGGCTGGGACTGGCTGCGCCCGGTGTTCGCCGAGTACGGCACGGGCCTGGGTTATGACTTCGGCGCGATCCGCAACGACCGCTACAACGCCGAGCAGCATGGCCGGGTCTCCAGCGACTCGATCGAATTCTTCGCCCGCGGCAGGAACCTGGCCGCCAGCGTGACCTTCGCCCATTCCCTCGAGCGGCCCGAAGCCCTGAGTGAACGGGAAGCACCGATTTATTTCCGTCTGGATGTGTTCCTTTAACGCCGCTCTTTAACACGAGATACACGACATGGATGTTCGTCAGTTCGCCTTCCTGGCCCGCCAACCTTCTGCCACCCTGCAAGCGCGGGAGTCGTTCTGGGGGCTGCCCAAGCGGGGCCTGGCGTTCATCCTGGCCAACATGATGTTCTGGCAGCCTGTGGTGGCGATGGCCGACGGCATCGTGGTCAACGGCGGTGGCACCACACTGGGCCAGGCCGGCAATGGCGTGCCCATCGTCAACATCGCCGCGCCCAATGGCAGCGGCCTGTCCCACAACCAGTTCAGCGACTACAACGTCGGCCAGCAGGGGGTGATCCTCAACAACGCCACCGGCCGTACCCAGCAAACCCAACTGGGCGGGATCATCCTCGGCAACTCCAACCTGGGCGGGCGCTCGGCCAATATCATCCTCAACGAAGTCAACGGCGGCAGCCCCAGCCAGCTCAAGGGCTACACCGAAGTGGCCGGGCAGTCGGCCCATGTGATCGTCGCCAACCCCTATGGCGTGACCTGCAACGGCTGCGGTTTCATCAACACCCCGAAAGCCACCCTGACCACCGGCAAGCCGGTGATCGAGAACGGCCAGATCCAGCGTTATCAGGTGGACCAGGGCAGCGTCGCCATCGAAGGCGCGGGGCTCAATGCGAGCAACGTCGACCAGTTCGAAATCATCACCCGCAGCGCCAGGATCAACGCCGAGATCCAGGCCCAGCACCTGGCGCTGATCGCCGGGGCCAACGACGTCGACGCCAAGACCCTGAGCGCCACGGCACGCACCGCCAACCCGGCAGACGCACCGCAACTGGCCATCGACAGTAGCGCCCTGGGCGGCATGTACGCCGGGGCGATCAAGCTGGTGGGCACCGAGGCTGGGGTTGGGGTCAAGCTCGACGGCAAGCTGATTGCCAGCGGTGGCGACATCCTGCTGGATGCCAACGGCCAGTTGCGCATGGCGGACGCGAGCGCCGAGAAGGGCGCGGTGGCGATCAAGGCCGGCAGCCTCGATGCCCAGGGAGCGGTGTATGCCGGCAGCGATCTCAAGGTGCAGACCCAGGGCGACCTGAGCAACCAGAAAACCCTTGCCGCCCGCGACAGCATCCAGCTGGACAGCGGTGGCCAACTGAGCAACCACGGCATCATCGAGGCCGGGGTCAATGCCGATAACAGCCGCAACGCCAACGGCGATATCACCCTCAGCGCCAAGAGCCTCAACAACAATGGCCAGAGCGTGGTAGCCAGCCGCGATCTGACGGTCACGGCAACCCAGTCCCTGGACAACCAGGGCGGAACCCTCAGCGGCCAGCGCCAGGTAACGGTCAATGCCGGTACCCTGGACAACCAGAACCAGGGCCGTGTGCTCAGCGCTGCGAGCATGCAGCTTGAAGCTGCTCGATTGCTCAACGGCCAGGGCGGGCTGGTCAACAGCAGCGGGCAGTTGAACGCGCGGATCGGCAGCCTGAACAACCAGCAAGGCGAGCTGTCCAGCCTGGCGGGCCTGAGCTTGCAAGTGGCGACCCTGGACAACGTTGCGGGTCTGGTGACTGCCGGCCAGCACCTGAGCCTGAATGCCAGCGGTGCGGTGAACAACCGTGGCGGCCAGCTCGTCAGCCTGCAAACCCTGGACCTCAAGGCCGGCCAGGTGGACAACAGCAACGCTGGGCGCATCGCCAGCAACCAGGCACTGAACGCCAGCGTGAGCGGTTTGAACCAGAGCAATGGCGGACGCCTGACCAGCGTCACCGAGCTGAGCCTGGACCTGAACCAGGGCCACCTGGACAACCAGGGCGGACTGATCAACGTACCTCGCCTGACCCTGAAAAACCTCGACAGTGTGGATAACCAACGAGGTGAAATTTCCAGTGCCCAGGCCTTCGCGCTGATCGCCCGCAGCCTGGACAACAGCCACGGCAAACTCCTCGGCAACCAGGCCCTGACCCTGCGCCTGGATCAGGCGCTGAGCAATGTCGGCGGGCTGATTTCCGCTCGCGGCCTGGAGATCGGCGCGGCGACCCTGGACAACCGCGAAGGCGTTCTCACCAGCCGGGATAGCCTGGCGCTGGCCTTGAGCGGCGCGGCGAACAACCACGAGGGCGAAATCTCCAGCCTCGGCTCGACCGTGTTGAAGGGCACCCGCCTGGACAACCGCGACGGTCAGGTCAGTGGTGATCAGGCCCTGAACATCGACCTGAGCGCGGACCTGAACAACCAGAATGGCGTGCTCGGGTCCGCCAAGAGCGTCGAGCTCAAGGCGGCCAGCCTGGACAACAGCCAGGCCGGCAGCCTGGTCAGCGATGACCGCCTGACGGCGCGCGTCGATGACCTCCTGGACAACCAGCAGGGCGAGATCAGCGCCAAGGGCGTGATCGATCTGCAGGCCGGGCGCCTGGACAACCGCAACGGCAGCCTGACCGGCAAGGACCTGCTGACCCTGCGTGCCGCGGCCCTGGACAACCGTGCCGGCAAGGTGCGGGCAGACAAGGCCCTGCAACTTGAGGTCGAGCAGCTCGACAACCGCCAGCTGGGCCTGCTGAACGGCCTGGCCGCCCTGAGCTTCAAAGGCACGCACCTGGATAACCGTGGCGGCCTGCTCAGTGCCGCCGGCCCAGTGCGCCTGGAGGCCTCCAGCCTGGACAACAGTGGTGGGCGCCTCTCGAGCAAGAGTGGCCTGCTGGCCCAGGTCACCCAGGTCATCAACCAACGCGGCGAACTGGTGGCCCAGGGTGACCTGAACCTCAAGGGCGCCACCCTGGATAACCGCGAGGGCGGCCTGGTAGGCAGCACAAAAGCGCTGAAAATCGAAGTGGCCGAGGTCGACAACCGAGGGGGTGAAATCTCCAGCGCCGAAGGGCTCGCCCTGCAAGGCGCACGCCTGGACAACAGCGACAGCGGCAAGCTTCTCGCCGGCACCGACCTGGGCCTGAACGTGGCGCAGATTACCAACCGCAACCAGGGCCTGTTGTTCAGCAAGGGCGCGACAACCCTCGACGGCCAGAGCCTGGACAACACCCGAGGCAGCCTGGTGGCCCGGCAGGGGCTGGATATTCGCCTGGACCAGGCCCTGGACAACCTGGCGGGGCTGATCAGCAGTGAAGGCACTTTGTCGGCCCGGACCGCCAGCCTGGACAACACTGGCGGCCAGGTAACCAGTGCCGGTGCCCTGGCCCTGAGCAGCACTGGCGCGCTGCTCAACCGCGGCGGCTCGATCACCACCGACGATGAGCTCAGTCTTACCAGCCAGCGCCTGGACAACAGCCGCAGCGGCTTGCTCAGCAGCAAGGGGGTGGCCCAGGTCGACACCGGGGCTTTCGACAACACCCAGGGCGGACGGCTGATCAGCGGCGACCGCCTGGCGTTGAACGCAGGCCAGGTCAGCAATGGCCAGGGCAGCCGGATTGCCAGCGAAAAAGCCCTGACCGCCAGCGTCAGCGGTCTCGATCAACAGGGCGGCGAACTGTTCAGCAAGAGTGCCCTGACCCTGGACCTGAATCAGGGGCAACTCAGCAACCAGCAGGGCCTGATCAACGCGCCGTTGCTGGTGCTGAAAAACCTCGCCGAGGTGAACAACCAGGGCGGTGAAATCTCCAGCGCCCAGGCCTTCAGCCTGGCCGCCCGCACCCTGGACAACAGCAGTGGCAAGCTGATCAGCCAGCAAGGCCTGACCCTGCGCATCGACCAGGCCCTGAACAACCTCAAGGGCCTGGTGTCGGCCAAGGCCCTGGACCTGCACAGCCACAGCCTGGACAACCGCCAGGGGCTGCTCAGCAGCCGGGGAACCCAAGACCTCAAGGTCGATGGCAGCCTGCTCAACCAGGACGGTACGTTGCTCGCCGATGAGCAATTGAACCTGCAGGCCGGCACGCTGGATAACCGCCAGGGGCAGGTTTCCGGCAAGAGCGATGTGCAGGCCCAGGTGGGTGTGTTGAACAACCAGGGCGGGCAGCTCATTGCTGCCCAGCACCTGGAGCTGGTCGCCGACAGCCTCGATAACCGCCAGGGCGGTCTGGTCGGCGCGACCCAAGGGCTGGCGCTCAAGGTCGGGACCATCGACAACCAGGGCGGTGAACTGTCGAGCAAGGCTGGGGTGAAGCTGGAAGGCGCCCGCCTGGACAACAGTGAGGGCGGCAAGGTTTTGGCCGAAGGCAGCCTGGGCCTGACCGTGGCCCAGGTGCTCAACCGCAGCAAGGGCTTGCTGTCGGGCAAGGCCGGGCTGACCCTCAATGGCGACAGCCTGGATAACCACGGCGGCTCGCTGCTCACCGAGCAACAGCTCAAGGTCGAACTGCTGGGCAACCTGGACAACCGCCAGGGCCTGATCAGTGCCGAAGGCAGCCTGGGCCTCAAGAGTGGCGACCTGGACAACAGCGGCGGCAGCGTGTCCAGCGCCGGGGCGCTGACTCTGCAACACCATGGTGCCCTGCTCAACCAGGGCGGAGCGCTCCTCACCGACGCCGGGTTGCTGCTCAACAGCGCCCGCCTGGATAACCGCAACCAGGGCAACATCAGCGCCAAGACCACGGCCCAGGTCGACACCGGGGCCTTGGACAACAGTCACGGCGGGCGCCTGAACAGCGGCGCCAGCCTGACCCTGAACACCGCGCAACTGACCAACCAGGACGGCGGCCGGATCGCCAGCGGCGGCGCCCTGAACGCCAGTGTCAGCGGCCTTGAGCAGCAGGGCGGTGAACTGTTCAGCAAGACCGCCCTGACCCTGGACTTGAACCAGGGGCAACTGAACAACCAGCAGGGCCTGATCAACGCGCCGCTGCTGATGCTCAAGAACCTCCAGGCAGTGAACAACCAGGGCGGCGAGATTTCCTCGGCCCAAGCCTTCACCCTGGCCGCGCAAAGCCTGGACAACAGCCGCGGCAAGGTCCTGAGCAACCAGGCCCTGAGCCTGCGCATCGACCAGGCCCTGAGCAACCTCAAGGGCCTGATCGCGGCTGCGAGCCTGGATGGGCGGGCCGCGAGCCTGGACAACAGCGGCGGTACTCTCACCAGCCGCGGCGCCCTTGACCTGCAACTGGCCGGCGCGCTGAACAACAGCCAGCAAGGCCTGATCAATGCCGTTGACCGCCTGGCCATCGGCAGTACTGCCGTGGATAACCAGGGCGGCTCGCTGCTGGGCAGCGCCATCGCCGTGGACCTGGGCAGCGCCACCGGGGACTTGAACAACAGCGACGGCCTGATCAGCACCGACGGCTCCCTGACCATTGCCCACCTGCGCGACCTGAACAACCGCAACGGTGAAATCTCCAGCCGCCAGGGCCTGGACCTGACAGCGCGCAGCCTGGACAACAGCGCTGGCAAACTGATCAGCAACGAGCAACTGAAGCTCAAGGCCCGGGAACTGCTCAACCAGGGCGGCCTGGTGTCGGGCTGGCAGGGCCTGAGCGGCGACCTGGGCAGCCTGGACAACCGTAACCTGGGCACCCTGTCCAGCCGCAGTGGCGGGCTCGCGGTGCAGGTCAGCGGCGATCTGCAGAACAGCGGCGCCGGGGCCCTGGTCAGCCAGAAGGCCCTGCGCGTGACGGCGGCCAGCCTGGACAACAGCAGCGGTGGCATCCTCTCCAGCGCCGGTGAACAGACCCTCGACGTCAGCGGCCTGCTGAACAACGCCCAGGGCGGCCTGATCGACAGCGGCGCGGCCCTGACCCTGCAAGCCCAGACCCTGGGCAACAGCGCTGGGGCAATCAGCGCAGCGCAGGCGCTGAGCCTCAACGCCGGCCGGCTGGACAACAGCCAGGGCAGCCTCAAGGGCAATGCCGCGGTGACTCTCAACCTCCTGGGCGCCTTGACCAACACCAACGGCAAGCTGGCCAGCGGTGGCCCGCTGCGTATCGAGCGTGCCGGCCAGATCGACAACCAGGGTGGCCAGATGGCCAGCCAGGGCCTGATGACGCTGCTCGGCAGCGGCCTGGACAACCGCAACCGCGGCACCGTCGCGGCCAACGAGCAGCTCGATCTGCAACTCGACGGCGCCCTGCACAACAGCGACGACGGCCTGATCTACAGCCAGAACGGCGGCCTGAGCGTCCAGGCCGGCAGCCTCGCCAACGCCAAGGGCACGCTGCAGAGCCAGGGCGCGCTGAGCCTGAGCAGCGGCGACATCGACAACCAGAGCGGCCGCATCTTGGCCAAGAACGGCGACCTGAACATCGCCGCCGGCACCCTGGACAACCGCGGTGGCGTGCTCTCCAGCCTGCAAGGAGCCATGACCGCCGAACTTCGAGGGGTGCTGAAAAACGGCTACGACCTGAACAACAACCGCCAGGGCGGCGTGACCCAGGCCCAGCGTCTGACCCTCAAGGCCCTGGCCGGGATCGACAACTACGGCGGGCGGATTTCCGCACAGAACGGCGATGCGCTGATCACCACCAGCGACTTCGACAACCGCAACGGCGGCCTCTACGCCAAGGGCCTGGTCAAGGTCAGCGGCGGCAACTTCGACAACAGCGGCGACAACGATGGGCAGATCGCCGGCCAGCGCATCGACCTCGACCTGCGCGGCGCCCTGAACAACCGCCTGGGCATCATCGAAAGCGCCAGCAGCCTGGCAATCAAGGCCGCCAGCCTCGACAACCAGACCGGCCAACTGCGCGCCCTGGGCAGCAGCGGCAGCACCCGCTTCGAGATCGGCGGGCAGTTCGACAACCGCAACGGCACCCTGGAAAGCGCCAACAGCGACCTGAGCCTGGGGGTTGGCAGCTTCCTCAACGGTGGCGGCAGCCTGCTGCATGTGGGGCGCGGCAGCTTCGACATCGCCACCGCCAACGTCACCGGCGCCGGGGGCAGCATCGTCACCCGGGGCGGCCTGACCCTGAATGCCGACAGCTGGGACAACAGCAACGTGATCCAGGCCGGGCGCCTGACCATCAACGTCAACCACTTCAACCAGAGCGCCAGCGGCCAGTTGCTGGCCAGCGAGGCCTTCACCGGCAGCGGCGGCAACTGGAGCAACGAGGGGCTGATCGCCAGTGATGGCAGCCTCAACCTCAACCTGAGTGGCAGCTACTCGGGTAATGGTCGTTTGAGCAGTCGCGGCACCCTGGGCCTCGGCGCCGGCCAACTGAACCTCAATGCTGTGTCGAGCATCGCCGGAGGAGGTGACACCACGGTGGCGGTGGCTGGCCTGTTGAACAACGCCGGGCGCCTGACCTCGGCCGCCAGGCTCAATCTCAGCGCCGCGGGCATCAACAACCTGGGCACCCTGGGAGCAGCCCAGGACTTGACCCTGACCACCGCTGCCCTGCTCAACGAGCGTGGGCTGGTCTTCAGCGGCGGCGACATGGGCCTGCGGGTCGATAGCCTGACCAACAGCTACGGCAACCTCTACAGCCTGGGTAACCTGAGGATCGACCGTGATGGCCAAGGCACCTTGGCCAGCCGCATCGCCAACCGTTCCGGTTCACTGCAGAGCGACGGCTCCATGACGATCGCCGCCAGCACCATCGAGAACCTGCGCGATGTGCTGACCACCAGCAACGCTGGCATCTATACCGCGAGAATCGGCGAGATCGCCTGCATTGAGGGTTACAACGCCGGTGACTGCAGCGGCAAGCGCAATCACGTCTGGGAAATCGTCCAGCGCGACAAGTTCGAAGTGACCAGCGCCAGCGCGGCGTCGAGCATCACCGCCGGCGTCAACCTGAACATCAACGGTGGCACCCTGCTGAACCAAAGCAGCAGCATCGGCGCCGGCGGCAACCTGGTGGCGACGGTCAACAACCTGGTCAACAGCGGCGTGGAAACCGGTGAAACCGAAACCACCCGAGTGTTCATGTCGGCGCGGACCAAGAATGCCGGGGGCTGGTACAACGTTGCCAATGCCGTCACCAGCAAGTACTGGTTCCAGAGCGCGGGCTATACCCCCAACGACCTGGGTGGCCTGGAAGGGGCACTGGCCGGCTTTATCGGCATGACCGAGCGTGAGTGGGTCGGCCAGGGATCGACGAAAAAACTCGCTGGCGGCGATCAAAGCTACGCGGCGGTGATGCAGGCGGGCGGTGCGGTCAGCATCAACGCGGGCAATGGCATCGACAACAGCGTGGTGCGTCCCGGTTTCACCTACGTCGGCAGCGGCCAACGTACCGACACCAACGCCCCGGGCACGGCCTTCGCCACCCGTATCAGCCTCAACCAGCAGCTCCCGCCGGACCTGGCCCAGCAACAGGTCAATCCCCTGGCGCTGCCCGGCTTCAGCCTGCCCAGCGGGCAGAATGGCCTGTTCCGCCTCAGCGGCCAGGGCGCCAGCACACCGACCACCAGCGGTCCGCAAAGCTGGACCCTGGGCGGCGGTGCCTTGAGCTCCGCGCAACGTCAACAAGGGCTGCCCGTGGTGGCGGCGCGAGACATCAACATCGCCGACGTCGCGTCGATCGCCGCCCGATCGGCAGACTTGAGCACTGCCAACCGCACGGCGGCGCAAGTCGGCGCCGATGCCAGCGCGATCAATGCGACCCTGCCCGGTGGCGGTGCTGTCTCGGGCCCGGCATTGCCCGGGCCTTCGCAGGTGAGTGACGGCATCAGCCAGACCGCGGCCCTCAACGCCCAGGCTCCGGCACCGATCAGCATCGAGCGGGTCACCGGCCTGCCCGACAGCAGCGTGCGCAGCAATCCACATAAATACCTGATCGAAACCAACCCGGTGCTCACCGACCTCAAGCAGTTCATGAGCTCGGACTACCTGCTGTCCAACCTCGGCTACAACCCGGACGACAGCGCCAAGCGTCTGGGGGACGGTTTCTATGAACAGAAACTGATCCAGCAAGCGGTGCAGGCCCGCACTGGCCAGCGCTACATCAATGGCCAGGACAGCGATGAGAAGCTGTTCAAGTACCTGATGGACAACGCCATCCAGAGCCGGCAACAGCTCAACCTGTCGGTGGGCGTGAGCCTGACCTCGGAGCAAGTGGCGGCCCTGACCCACGACATCGTCTGGCTGGAAAACGCCGAAGTGAACGGCGAACAAGTGCTGGTGCCGGTGCTCTACCTGGCCCAGGCCAAGGACCGTCTGGCGCCCAACGGCGCCTTGATCGCCGGCAGCGACGTCAACCTGATCGCCGGCCAGGACCTGAACAACGTCGGCACCTTGCGCGCCACCCACAACCTGTCGGCCCAGGCCGGACAGAACCTGGTCAACAGTGGCTTGGTGGAAGCCGGCAACCGCCTCGACCTGCTGGCCGGCAACGACCTGGTGAACAAGGCCGGCGGCATCATCGCCGGGCGTGACGTGAGCCTCAGCGCCACCCGTGGCGACGTGATCAACGAGCGCACCCTGACCTCGCACCAGAGCAGCAACGGCAGCTACGCCCAGCAGCGCGACTTCGTCGACAACGCCGCCAGGGTCGAAGCCGCGAACAACCTGCTGATTACCGCCGGGCGTGACATCAACAACACCGGCGGCGAGCTCAAGAGTGGTGCCGACACCAGCCTCAAGGCCGGTCGCGACGTCAACCTGAGCGCCGTGGAACAGGTGGTCAGCAATGACCGCGGCGTGCGCTACAACGACCTCAGCGTGACCCAGAACGGCTCCAGCCTGCAGGCCGGTCGCGACCTGGCCATCAGTGCCGGGCGCGACATCACGGCCATCGCCAGCCAGATCGAGGCCAAGCGCGATGTGGCGATGACCGCCACGGACAACCTCAACCTGATCTCGGCGGCCAACGAGCAGCATTCGGCGAGCAAGACCAAGAAGGTGACCAGTCAGGAGGATCATGTTCAGCAGGTAGCTACCACCTTGGTGGCGGGCGGCAATGTGGCGCTCAAGGCCGGTGCGGATCTTCAACTGACGGCCAGCCGGGTGACGGCGGGGGATGAGGCGTATCTCTATGCGGGCGGTGACGTGAACCTCAGCGCCGCGCAGAACAGTGACTACAGCTATTACCGCAAGACCAAGACCAGCAGCTCCGGGCTGTCCAGCAGCCAGAAAACACGGATCGACAGCAGCAGCTCCACCACCCAACAGGGCTCCTCCGTCAGTGGCGATACGGTGGTCATACGGGCCGGCCAAGACATTGGCGCAACCGCCAGCGATATTGTCTCCACCCACTCCACCAGCCTGGTCGCGGGACGTAATGTCGAGATCGACAGCGCTACCGAAACCAGCGAAGAAAGCCATTCGACATCGAAGAAAAAGTCCGGCCTGTTGAGCAGTGGCGGGATTGGTTTCACCCTGGGCTCCACCAGTGCGAAGAACACCTCTTCCAGCACCACCGAAAACGCCAAGGCCAGCACCATTGGCAGCGTGCTCGGCAACGTCGATATCCAGGCCGGCAAGGACCTGACCCTGAAAGGCTCCGACGTCATTGCCGGCAAGGACATCAGCCTCGTCGGACAGAACGTCAACATCCTCGCGGCGGAAAATCACAACAAGAGCGAGCAAACCTCCAAAACCAAGACCAGCGGCCTGACCTTGGCCTTGTCTGGAACCGTCGGCAGTGCCGTCGACGCCGCGTACCAGACCACCAAGCAGGCCAAGGAGGAGGACGATAGCCGCCTCTCTGCCCTGCAAGGCATCAAGGCCGGCCTGACCGGTGTCCAGGCCTGGCAAGCGGCCCAACAGGGCGGCGGGATGAACGGCGATAACATCGGCCAGTTCGTCGGCATCAGCATTTCCCTGGGCTCGCAACAGTCCAGTTCCAAGCAGACTCAGGAACAGGTGGTGAGTCAGGGCAGTAGCCTGACCAGCGGCAACAACCTCTCCATCGTGGCGGCCGGCAGTGGCACCGCTGGGACGGATGGCGACATCCGCGTGCAAGGCAGCCAACTCAAGGCAGGCAATAACGTACTGCTTGCCGCTGAGCGTGACATCCAGCTTGAGGCCGCAGCCAACCGGCAAAAGCTCGATGGCAAGAACAGCAGCAGCGGCGGTGCCATTGGCGTCAGCTTGGGCGTCGGCCCCAACGGCGCAGGCCTGAGTATCTTCGCCAACGGCAACAAGGGCGTGGGCAAGGAAAAGGGCACTGGCACCACTTGGACCGAAACCACCCTGGACGCTGGTAACCAAGCGAGCCTGATCAGTGGGCGGGATGCCGCGCTCAAGGGTGCGCAGGTCAATGCGGACAAGATCACGGCCAAGGTTGGGCGCGACCTCACGCTGCAAAGTCTGCAGGACACCGACGACTACAAATCCAAGCAGAGCAATGTCAGCGGCGGAGCCAGTTTCACCTTCGGCACGATGACGGGCAGCGCTTCGGTCAGCGTCAGCCAGAGCAAGATCGACTCCAAGTACCAGAGCGTGCAGGAACAAACCGGCTTGTTCGCCGGCAAGGGCGGCTATCAGGTTGAAGTGGGCAAGCACACCCAACTGGATGGCAGCGTTATCGCCAGCACCGCAGAAGCTGACAAAAACCGCCTGAGCACCGGCACCCTGGGCTGGAGCGATCTCAAGAACGAGGCCGAATACAAAAGCCAGATGCAGAGCGCCAGCGTCAGCAGTGGCAACGGCGGTGCCGATGGCTTCACCAGCAACATGCCCAGCGGCATGTTGATCGCATACAACCACGGCGGCAGCGCCAGCGGCACCACCTCATCGGCAATCTCCAACGGCACCTTGGACATTCGTGACCCAGGCCAGCAGAAGCAGGATGTTGCCACCCTGAGCCGTGACGTCGAACACGCCAACGGCAGCATCAGCCCGATCTTCGACAAGGAGAAGGAGCAGAAGCGCCTGCGGGAGGTGCAGCTTATCGGCGAGATCGGCACCCAAGTGACGGACATTGTTCGGACCGACGGGCAGTTGAAGGCCGATAAAGCAGCCAGCGATGAACTTGAAAAGAAAGGTATCTATCGACCAGGAAACAATGCCAGCAAAGAGGATGTTGATAACTATCAGAAGCAGTTGATTGCCACTGACGCCTACAAGCAGGTTATGGGCAAGTACGGTACGGGTGGTGATTACCAGCGAGTAGCCCAAGCCGTCACCGCCGCCTTACAAGGATTGGCCGGCGGGGACATCGGCTCTGCCCTGGCCGGCGCCTCGGCACCGTATCTGGCGCAGTTGATCAAGAAAACCACGGGTGACAATGCTGCGCTCAACACTATGGCCCACGCGGTGCTGGGCGCTGCTGTTGCCCAGGCCCAAGGCAACTCGGCGATTGCAGGCGCAGCGGGAGCCGCCGGAGGTGAGTTGGCTGCTCGTTTGATCACCCAGCAGCTGTATGGCACCAGCGATACAAACACCCTCAGCGAAGAGCAAAAACAAACGGTGTCAGCGCTAGCGACGTTGGCGGCCGGGCTTGCAGGGGGAATTGCGAAAGGTGATAGCGCGGGTGCAATAGCGGGTGCGGGTGCAGGGAAGAATGCTGCGGAGAATAATCATTTAGGAACAGGGGTCAATATTTTTGGCCATCAATTGGGTAAGGACCAAGTAGCGGAGTTTGGCAACGAACTCAAAGCATCCTGTGGTGATTCCGGAGGGCTGCAAGCTTGTCTGAAAACTTACGACACATGGAAAGAAACTTCCTACCGGCAGGGCGGGCTGGAGACAAAAGAGGCTCAGGCGGGCTGGGAAGAGTTCGTACAGGCAGTTTATACAGAGAAAGTGCTGCCTCTATGTAAAGGGAACGCTGCTTGTGAGCGCAATGTTGCTACCCATATGGCCGTCACGACGGTGACGTATGCGGGCGACAGCGTAGGTATAGGTCAGGCAATCGGGGAGGCTACCCGGGCAGTCAATTTGGCTAATGGAAACTGGGTTCGCGTTGGGTTGCAAGTCGTAGAGGATGCGAGTTTACTGGCTACGCTTGGCAGCATGGTTGGAATAGCTGCAAAAGGAACTGGTGGGGCCGCTGGAAAGGTAGATGATCTAGTCACTGCTGGAAAGCCTGTCGGCAACAACTTAAATCCAACCCAAAACCTTTCAGGTGGTGCAGGTCTTGGTGGATTTAAGGTCGGCTTAAGTGCAGAGGACATCACCTCAATAAATTCAAAGTTTGGTGGGTCGATTTCTTTCAGAGATGTTGATACGGCTATAGCAAATGCTGCTAATCATACTGGGTTTTATAACAAAGCCGGGTCAATGATTAGGGATATTGCTGGCGGGCACTTATTTGATAATGGAAATAAGCGTACAGCGGTTGAAGTGGTTGAGCAGCTAATTATAAAAAATGGTGTGGATGGACCGCCAAAACAGGTTATATGGAATGTCGTAGATAAAGTTGCAACAGGTAAGTTAACTGATGTTAAAGATATTTCAAAAGCATTAAGAGGGCTGGAATAATGTCTTTCGGTGAGCTTGCTGATAAGTATGCTGCCCACTTTGGCTCGTCAAGTATGAGCAGTGTCGGGCTAGAGGAATTTGTACAAATATTAGAAATGGTGGCAATAAAAAATAAAGGGTTCTTTATATTTAAAGTGGATGGGGAAAGAGATTGCAATGTCTATACTTTTGTTTTAAATATGTCATCAAGTATTGATGTGGTGATAAGAAAAGATACAGATAAAATACGAGAAGGTATGGAGTTTATTTTTTCTGAACTTGAGCGAGCTGGTATATATCCATAATGTCATCTGAGGTTAAAATCCCCCAGTGTTTACTGGGGGGTATTTTTACTTCGTCGTAATCACCAACCTATTTTTACTGACCTCAATCCTAATCTTCTGATTAACCTTAAATCCCACCTGCTGCAACCAGTGCCCACGTAATCTAAGCCAGGGGATAGAGCTTACCTCTATGAGTACGTTGGCAAACAAGCTGAATAAATTTGACTCTGGTTGGGCAGGTAATACTGTTGATGCGTCTAGTTTTAATGCATTGAATAAACAGGCTCGTGGAGTGCAATGATGTGGGGTTCGGGAAATAAAACAGGGCATTGGGTTGTTGTTAATGGGGTTGATAGCGCGGGGCGAGTGTTGATTAAAGACCCGTTCAATGGAACTCAATATAAGCAGTAGTGTTGTAATTCGGTCGATTTGTTACTCTGAGGACTCTCAGGAAATTCTTTATGTTTTTCTAGTTGACGGCTTTGAGCGAAAACTAACCGGGGAGATGCATGGTGACTCAGATATAAGAAGTGTTGAGTATAGTGACGAATTGGACGAGTTTGTGATGTCACTCATGCCATTTGATCAAAGAATATCCAAAAAGCTGTTCTTAATATCCTGGATGTATGTTGACGGCGAGGACATTGAGTTTCCAGTTACTTTAATCCGATTGTGATTTTTTAGGTGCAAAGGGAGGTGTCAGTTCGAGCGCAGGTGGGGCTTACATTAATGGAGCTGGTGGTAGCATTAAAAGAGGACCAACTATCTTATATGGGCAGAAAGGGTATTTTATTTCACAGGATGATCTGCCGGTATGTGGTCCTGCTTGTTCTGCTATGACGATGACAGATGGTAAAGAAGTTTTTGGTAGCCTAGAGAGCACGATAGGGCAGTAATATATGAGGTTAGTTGTTGTGAATTGTGAAGCGAAATTCATGTGCGAGTTTTATCCGAAGTGACGGGTGACAATTTATTAATGTCCAGAAAGGCTCTGCAGAAAGGCCAATTTATTCTGTTCTCCGGGCAGGCTGTTGAGGTCTCTCGGGTCAGGAGAATGCTTGGTCACGCAGGGGTTTTATTTACCATTACACCTGATTTTAAGTGGGATTGATCAGATGGCGATTGTTGTTTGCTAAGCCTCTAAGGTGAATGAGTGAGTTATTCCAGTAACTTAGCTGCAACTTCCGAAAGTACAGGCTATACATCAAACCCCATTGAGTACTCCCGCTCCTGCGGAAGCAGCCTGCTGGCTCCTTCCAAGTCTCCTTCCTGAATGAGTCGGTGAATCGAATGCGCCAGTGGCGTGATATCGGTCATCCGTTTGATCCACTGGTTCACGTACAGCTGCACGGCCTCCTTGCTCAGGCCGATCTGGATCGCGCGGTGTTCCTGGGGCCGCAGGTACAGGTCGCGCTCCGGGTCCCACTGGATCCGCACCGGTGACTGGTCTTTCAACTTCAACCACTCGTCCTTGCTTATGGACTCGTCGGCATGGCTCAGGCAGCCGTTGGCCAGGGCCCATTCGAAGCCTTCGCGGCTGATGTCGATGGCCAGGATGCGGGTCTGTCCGGCGTCCTTAAAACCCCAGCCGGCGCGGTACATCATCCAGAGGAAAGACGGCTTTATCCAGGTCATGCGCTCCATCTTGAAAGGTGGGGAGACGAAGGTGCCGTGGGCCAGGGCGGCGTCGGCAATGCTGTCGGAGTAGGCCTGGTAGACGCGGATGGTATCGGCGTCGTAGAGCGCGCGGATCTGGCGCTGGGGGATTTCTGTTGCGGGTTTATGCATGGCATTTCCTTATGAAGAGCGGGCGGCCGGGCAGCCGCCCTGGGGTGTTTAGAGTTCGGCCTGCGGTTGCAGGCGCCGTGATGTCACAGCCAGCAGATCACAGCCATCGCGCAGCAGGATGCTGCACACCAGGGTCAGTTCCTGCAGTACCCCCGGTTCGCTGCGCAGGGTCTCGGTGGCGAAGTCCTCCAGCAGTTGGGTCGCGGCGCGGATGCGAAAGGCTGCGGCGTCGTGCAGCGTATCGACGGGCGCCTGGGTGTCGATCAGCAGGGAAGGAACCAGGCAATCGTGGCCGGTTATCGGCATGTAGCGGTTCATGATCAGTTCTCTCTATTCCGTTAGTTGAGCGGCTGTCCACTTACCGTCGCCAAACAATAGGAGGCAGTTGTGCGCAGGTTGGCGAGCCGGCAATAGAGAAAACCGACAGACCCGAAGGTCTCCCGCGCACAACCGCCATAGAGCAATCATGCAGGCGCAAAAAAACCTGCAAGCAGGTTGTTTGCATTCTCTATTGCCAGGTCGCCAAACCTGAGTCGCCATATGGGCGACGGCCGGACTATAAGCCGCGGGCCTGCGGCGGTGCAAGGCAAGTGCGGTGCAGCCTTTTCCGAGAGTTCTGTAGGGATGTTCCAGCGCCCGGTGCTGTCCTTGCGCGATGAGCGCCTGGACGACGGCGAGGAGCGCTGGGTCAGCCTCGGCTGGGCCAGGACCCTGGTGGGCGTGGTGGTCGATACCGAGCGGCGAGGCCAAGCGATGCGCATCATCTCGGCGCGAAAAGCCACTAAGCGGGAGGCTAAATCTTATGTCCAACGGATCGAAAACTGACTGGGATCGCCTGGCGAAAACCGATGACCAAGGGATCGACACCACGGATATCCCTGAACGGGATGACGACTTTTTCCGTTGCGCCGAAGTGCATCTGCCGGGCAAGAAGGCCGTGACCATCCGCCTGGATGCCGATGTGCTGGCGTGGTTCAAGGGCCAGGGCGCGGGTTACCAGACGCGGATCAACCAATTGCTGCGCCAGTACATGCAGGCCCACCAGGGCTGAGGTTTGCCCATCCTTTCAGGAGGCGGGCGGGTGGCCCGCCGCCCTTTCTGGCCGGCCGTGGGTTGAGCTCGCCATCGCGATTTCTGTCTGAAATATTCATTTACAACTACCCCCGTCCTCACGCTCAATCTGCTCCCGTGCCTAGTGCGAGGGAGCGCGCTCTTTCGTGCAGGCTATAGTTTTGTGCTCACCCTGATCTCATCCGCAAAAAGGTGCTTTCGTATGTCTCGCTTTGCCTCTCGCAATACTTGGCTGGCCGCTGGTGCCGTGCTGTTGTGCCTGCAGTTTCCGGTGCAGGCACAGGAGCGTTTCACCCTGAACATTCCCGGGGTGTCGGATGACCGGCTGTTCACCACCGGCAATGCCAGTGATGCCAAGGGCTGCGGCGGGCATAACAATTCCCCGGCCTTGAGTTGGACCGCGGGGCCTACCGGCACCTTGAGCTACGCCATCGTCATGCACGACCCGGATGGGGCCAAGGGCCAGGGCGTGGATCACTGGGTGCATTACGGCATCAAGCCCACTACCCGGCAGCTTCCCGCCGGGGCTGGCACCAAGCCGAACCTGGAAGGCCTGGCCGGTCTCAACAGCCGTAACGGTACGGCCTACATGGGGCCATGCCCGCCCGTGGGCGACAGCGCCCATCACTACATTATCCAGATCTATGCCCTGGACCTGGCGCCCGAAGTGCTGCCCGCCGGGCTGACCCGGGCCCAGTTGCTGGAGAAGATCAACGGCCATGTGCTGCGTAACAGCAGTGTGGTGCGCCGTTATTCGCGCTAGGTAATTATTTTTTTACGGGGCTTAACCCGAATCGCCCGGGGGCTTCGTCTGAGGGAGGGAATGGATCATTTCTTCCCGAGGTCAGCCCCCCATGTCCCTTCCCCTGCATTTCCTTCGCCCGGCCGCCCAGGGTTTTGCCACCGGCCTGCTGCTGGCTGTCGCTGGCTGTGGTGTGTCGTCCAAGCCTGAGCCCACCGAGGCCGCCTCGGCCCAGGGCGCGCTGCAGCCTGCAGCACCTGTCCAGTACGAGGTGCAGCATGCGGATGTGGCGATGGCCAAGCGCGGCCTGCGGACTGTTTCCCTGTCTGCCCCGATGCCGGCGCCGACGGTCGCCCGGGAATCGATGCTGGCCGGCTATCGCGAGCAACCTCGGGAGCAGTATCAGACGCTGGCGGACAACCCGATCCACAGCGTTGCCCAAACCCCGGTCTCCACCTTCAGTGCCGACGTCGATACCGGTGCCTACGCCAACGTCCGCCGCCTGCTCAACCAGGGCAGCCTGCCGCCCGAGGGCGCGGTGCGCCTGGAGGAAATGGTCAACTACTTCCCCTATGACTACGCCCTGCCCAGCGACGGTTCGCCGTTCGGCGTGACCACCGAACTGGCGCCGTCGCCATGGAACCCTCACACCCGCCTGTTGCGTATCGGCATCAAGGCTTCGGACCAGGCGGTGGCGCAGTTGGCCCCGGCCAACCTGGTGTTCCTGGTGGACGTATCCGGCTCCATGGACCGTCGCGAGGGCCTGCCCCTGGTGAAGAGCACCCTCAAGCTGCTGGTGGACCAACTGCGGGACCAGGACCGGGTGTCGCTGGTGGTCTACGCCGGTGAGTCGCGAGTAGTATTGGAGCCTACCTCCGGACGCGACAAGGCGAAGATCCGCACCGCCATCGACCAGCTCACCGCCGGCGGCTCCACGGCGGGGGCCTCGGGGATTCAACTGGCCTACCAGATGGCCCAGCAAGGTTTCATCGACAAGGGCATCAACCGCATCCTGCTGGCCACCGACGGCGACTTCAACGTCGGCATCAGTGACTTCGACAGCCTCAGGGCCATGGCCGCCCAGAAGCGCAAGAGCGGTGTGTCCCTGACCACCCTGGGTTTTGGCGTGGATAACTACAACGAGCACCTGATGGAGCAACTGGCAGATGCCGGCGATGGCAACTACGCCTACATCGACAACCTGCGCGAGGCGCGCAAGGTGCTGGTGGACCAGCTCAGCTCAACCCTGGCGGTGGTGGCCAGGGACGTGAAGCTGCAGGTGGAGTTCAACCCGGCCCAGGTCAGCGAATACCGCCTGCTGGGTTACGAGAACCGTGCCCTCAAGCGTGAGGACTTCAGCAACGACAAGGTCGATGCCGGAGAGATCGGCGCCGGCCATACCGTCACCGCCTTGTATGAAATTGTCCCGGCGGGTGAGAAGGGCTGGTTGGAACCGCTGCGCTACGGCTCGGCCAAGGCCCCTGAGCAGAACGCCCGGAAGGCTGAGCTGGCCATGTTGCGGCTGCGCTACAAGGCGCCGCAAGGCGGTAGCAGCCGCTTGATCGAGCGGCCGATCACGGCCCAGCAGCCGGCAACGCTGGCACAGGCCAGTAACGACCTGCGCTTTGCCGCCGCGGTGGCCGCGTTCTCCCAGCAACTCAAGGACGGTCGCTACACTGCCGACTTCGGCCTGGCAGAGACCGCCAAGCTGGCCCGCAGCGCCAAGGGTGATGATCCTTTCGGCCTGCGCGGCGAGTTCATACAGCTGGTGGAGCTGGCGCAAAGCCTGCAAACTCACGAACCCAATGCCCAGGCAGCGGTTCGGGCGGCGGGTACTGAAGTTGTGCAGAGCCGCTTTGAATAAGCTCATGACGAGCAGTGAACAGGAGTTCCTGGGCCCTATGTCTGCTGCCCATTCAGCCCGCGACGCCAGCAGCGATGAAGCGCTGCTGGCGCGTTACCGCGCCGGGGAACCTGCGGCCTTCGAGGTGCTCTACCAGCGCCATCGCCAGGGCCTGTATCGCTTTGTGCTGGGCTTGTGCGGCAAGGCCGAGCTGGCGGAGGAGGTCTACCAGGAAACCTGGCTCAGCCTGATCCGCAGTACCAGCCAGCCCCAGGGCCGGGCCAGCTTTCGTACCTGGCTGTACCAGATTGCCCGCAACCGGCTGATCGACCACTGGCGCAAGCACGGCCAGCGCAACCCGCTGCACGACAGCTACGACGAACAACTGCACGGCGAAGCCGACCACACTCCCGGTCCGGAACAGCAACTGAGCCTGTGCCGCGACCAGCAGCGGATCGAGGCGGCCCTGCAGGATTTGCCCGACGACCAGCGTGAAGTCTTTCTGCTGCGGGCCCACGGCGACCTGGAGTTGCCAGAGATTGCCAGCCTGACCCAGGCTCCCCTGGAAACGGTGAAAAGCCGTTTCCGTTATGCGCTGAAAAAACTGCGTCGGCTCCTGGCCGAGGAGGTACTCACATGACTGACGCCCGACAGACCCCGTCCCCTGAAGAGCAGATGCTGGCGCATGTTCGCCAACACAGCGGCCAGGAGCCGCCGGCCCATCTCGATGCGATGATCCTGGCCGCTGCGCGTCGTGCGGCGCCGGAGCCCAGGCCCAGCCTCTGGCAGCGCTGGGTGCAAGCCTGCCAGCGGCCGCGCTACCAGTTGGCCGTTGCCAGCCTGTTTGGCGTGGCGCTGGTCATAGGTGTGCTGCGACCTTCCCCGGAACACTACCCACAACAGGCCTTTGCTCCAGAGCCCGCTCCGGCGCCGGCTGCGCCCAAGGCCCGCCAGGCGGCGCCACGTGCCGCCGAACAGGCCGGGGCACTGAGCGCCCCGGCGCCTGCCGCTCCAGCCCCGGTGGTTCCGGCGGCACCTGTCGGCAGTTTCGCCGCGGCGCCGCAGATGGAAGCGTTCAGCGATGTACGGTCTTCTACGCAGGCTTCCGACTGGGCAGAGTCGAACACGCTGGCCAAGCGCATGTCGGCCTCGGTCAAGCCCCAGAGGATCAAGCGACTGGATGAGCAACTGCAGGTGGTATTGCATCTGTGGGAGGGTGGCCAGAGCCGTGAGGCCGCCGAGTTGCTGCTGCAGTTGCATAAAGCCTATCCACAGGAGGATCTGGACGCGCGCCTGCAAGACTTGCGTCGTCCATGAGACGCAAGGATTGGCTGTCGCTGCGGAAAACGCGCACTATCAGGCCAGTTACCAGAAAGTGAGAGGCCGGTCATGGCACCCCGCATCGACCGCATAGCGGCAATGTTGAACTGCCCGATCAAGGGCGCGGAACTGCGCCAGGCCATCAAGGAAAGTCGCAAGGACTTTGGCCTGGAAGAGAATGAGGACGACGCTGAACAAGCGTCGCCGGCCGATACCGATCAGGCCGAGCCGGACCCCGAAGCCGCCGAGGATGCGTAATCCCGGCGGCTGGTGCGTTCACGGGTAGGGGAAGGCGGGCAGGTCGATGAACTCGGGGGCGGCGCCATCGGCGGCCATGCGCCGGGCCCGCTCCGGCAGCAGCCGGGCGTGGTTTTCCACTTGCCAGCGGTACCAGCTCAGGCGCTGCACGATCCGCTGCCGGCATCGCTGCGGCAACTGCGCCAGCAGGTCGGCGCTGTCGGGCGCCCAGTGTGCCCGGGTCGAGTAGTAGCAGAACAGGTTTTCCCGCAGGCCGAAGCAATCCTCGAGGTTCTCCTCGACGCTGTACGCGTAGAGCTCGAAGCTCGCGCTCAGTTGCTGGGCTCCGTCGGCGTGGTCCCGCAGGTAGGCGAAGACTCCCGGCCAGTTGATGCAGTAAAGGTGCTCGTCCCAGTCGCCATCCCGGGTCAGGTACTGGCCCTGGCCGCGAAAGAACTGGGGTATTTCCTGGCGCTCCAGGGCCTCTTCAAAGTTGCTTTTCATCAGCGGGCATCCTCTCGTGTGCCTTGGACATCAGCAATGCTGACAGACAGCGCCACGCATTCGATCACGCAGTCGAAGCCGATTTCCAGGCGCAGGTAATACCCGGGGCTCAGGCGAGTGAGCTGGGTGCGCATGCGCCCGTCGAAGCGCGTGCCGCCAACCGCCAGTTCGCTGATGCCACCGATGTTGAGCGTGAAGCGGCAGTGGGTCAGGGCCTGGCTGGTGGGCCAGAGGGCGGGCAGGGGCTGGCGCGGCAAGGCGCCACTCAAGTGCAGGTGCAGTTGCTCGCCCTGGAAATGCGGCCCGAGGGTATCCAGGTCATAGGGCGTGGCCGCCAGATCGAAGACCGCCTTCCAGGCCTCGGTGTTGTCGATGTTGAACAGCCAGTCGTGAGAGCCCAGAGCCCGGGGCGCAATGGCCCGGCATTCGGCCAACGAAGGCAACTGCGCGCGCGTCAGGTCCGCGTGCCACAGTTCCCGGGCCGCGCTGAGCATGCGTTGGAAGAAGTCCCGGCTGTCGTTGAGCACCGCCGGCCAGCCAGCAGGCCACTGCTCGTAGTCGTAGTCATCTTCGAGGGGTTCCCAGACCTGTTCGAAGTCGTAGTCCGGGTCATCCAGCGCCGCTTGCAGAACGTCCACCATGCGCTGGCGATAGCGGAAGTTTTCCCGGGGACCACGGCGTGTCAGCCCGTACTGGCGAATCAGGTATTCGCGGTCCTGGGGATCATCGGGGTTGTAGCGACTCAGCTCGGCATCCAGGGCCGGGGACAAGTCATCGCTCATGAACCAGTCGACCCAGTTGCGCAGGCCTGGCTCAAAGGGTGGGGTGTGCGAGGGATGGCGCAGCATCGAGACCTCCTGTCCGGGGCCGCGAATGTAGCAAGTTGTGCCCCCCAGGCCCAGCGTCCCACGGGGGGATTTCGCCCGGCGCTGGCTGCGCCCCGAATGCATGGCCCACAAAAAAGCCCCGGGCCATTCGGCCTGGGGCTTTTTCATCAGAGCTGGTGCACCCGGCGGGATTCGAACCCACGACCCCTGCCTTCGGAGTCCTAAAAGTCGACGTTTAGAATCAATACGTTAGCGCGGATTAGCCGGGAAATCAAAGGGTTGTGATAGCTAGTGTTAGCGCGCTTGCGCCCCAGATAGCGGGGCGAGTGTGGCAAATTTGTGGCGATTTTTTGTCGAATGTGTGCACCTCTCGCCTGAGAGGTTTTTAAGCAATATTTGCCTTTACTACGGCATTGAAAATACCAACCGCTTTGCAAGCCTCCAGAAAGCCGTGCTTCAAGAAATTCGAGTTGGTGTAAGGAGAGTTAGAGGCATGACAGGCGACCTCCTCCAAAAAGTCCTCTAGCAGACTACCTTTTACCCCTTCTGTCTCAATATGTAAGCGTTTTGCCGTGAATACTTGCTCAAGCCAATCCTTCGCATCCTCGCTGCACAACTCTGCACGGTACCGTTCCTCGATTCCATAAACGTCTTTCCAAGTATCGATCTGTTCGGCAAGTTCTGGTGGTCCGAAGCTAAGTTTGATATCTTCGAAAGCTAAGTTTTCAATGTCACCATGCCCGAGTAATATACGAAGTTCAATTCTGTATTTCTCAGTTGAAAATGGATAGAAAATTTTTCGGCGACTTACTGCGCCTGCGGTATCCTTCGGTGTATATGCAGGATCCTTACTGCCCTTGTAACTGCTATTGCAGTGATAGCAAGTTGGAATTAGGTTTTTGAAATTGATCGAGTTGAATGGGTAAATAGCCTTGGGCAGATAATGGTCATAGGCCTCACGTCGGGTATTGTCTCTACCCAGAAGCCTACTAATGCCACAATACGGGCATTTACCAGATTTGTTTGTAGTTGTAAAAGCCTTGTAATGTTCGTCTATGCTGCCAATTTTCGACTTGAGCGCGGCAAGTCCCAGCAATGATTGTGAATAAAGATCTTTGAAGAACTCTGCTAAATGCTTGCTGAGTACAGGGTGGGTCGCGGTAATGTCAGCGTATCGCGCTAATTGTGCAGCTGGATCATTGGCACAGACCTTTTCCAGATCGTTGTTGCCCCGATAAAACTCTTTTAATTGATCTATCTTGTTCGCTGATAATGATGCGAAATCCTCATAAATTGCTTTTACATCTTTATAAAATATCTTTCCACGCTCGGGCGCTTTTGCCGAGAAGCCAAATTCTGACATTACATCTTGAAGCTCGGGCTTGCCCACAAAAAGATTGGGGTGGAACGTTAAACCGATAGGTGCATTACACCATACCTCAAAAAAAATGTAGTCGATGAATTCCTGCATCTTTTCCAACTGGTGCGGTACATAGGTATACGCAAATAACATCAGCTATGTCCCCTTAGTCGTTCTGGGTGCTGCCGAGCATGGCATTGACCAATAGCACCTTTTCCACAGAATCACCCAGCTCACGATCGAGCTCAACTACCAGCGTCGAAACATCTTCGCCCCGCTCAAAGCGCGCCCGTAACCCTTCAAGCAAAGATTGGGCATGGCCACCTATAGTTTCGCGCTTACCGAAGGTCGTCATAGTAATCTTGTTGATTGATGCACCCAGTGTGTTGTAGTCAGGGTTGGTAATGCTAACAGTCCCAGTTTCTGTGCTCTTGTCGAACACCAGTACTTTGTCCGGCTTGCTATCCGAAATCAGGAAAGGCGAATGCGTAGTGATCAGCATCTCCTGGCTCGTTCCAGCTTGTCCTTGTAAGCAGCTGCGCAAACGACTGATAAAACTCGCTCGCCATGCTGGGTTGAAATGAGTTTCCGGTTCATCCAGCAAAAAAAGGCTATTGGTGTTGCGAAACAGTAGGCAAAGGCCAAGGCTATGCAGTAATTGATGCTCGCCGTCCGACAACTCCTTGAGCAACATCGGTTTGGTCACGCCTTGCTTTGTGAAGTAGAAATGTTTGAAACGCATAACACGTTCGTCAGACGCGAGCGTCGGCACCGTTTCACTAGCGTAGTGACTGGTAGAACGGTACAAGTCAGCTTTGAGTCCGTCGCTCACGGCATAAAGATTGAGTGTCAACAAGACCTGAAACGCCTGGAACAGGGCCAGCGGAGAACCATCGAAATTTTTGCGAAATGCCTCTTTTGTAGCCTCATTCACCCAGTAGTCGAGAACCAGGGTATCAGTTGTTTCATCTAAGTAGTGCAATGTGGCGCAGCGCTTCAGCGCACTTACCGCCAGAGAAGACTTTTCATCACCTTCAAGGAGTTGCATTAAATTTAAGAGGTAACGGTTTGAACCATGCTCGTCAGTTTCGATGCGCAGCGCTGCGTTATTTTTGACAATTTCATGACGAATCAAATCTTGGCGCTCAGAATCTGTCGCGTTTGGTTTTTCCGCACGAATTCTGTTTGCTCGTTCTTGTTGTTGATCATCGCTAGCTTCGTCAAAAGCTTCTAGCTGAGTGGGGTTTATTGGAATACTGCGCCGTAGGATGACGCGAAACTCCCTCAGTGTGTCGATGCCGACGTCTTTTCGGAAAGGTTGAAGTGTTGCGTCGTCTTGGAACAGCAGATTACACAGTAGGATTGCCTGACTGAAGCTGTTGTCGAGGTAGGCCATCCGAGTTTCCGGATGCCCGGGGTAGCTCATCTGCCGAGTCAGCGCGTTCCAGTATTCATCGAACTGAACGAAGCCTAGTTTGAAGAATGGCAAGCTAAGAATTTCGTTCTCGCCCGACGAATAACCAAGCACGTATTGGGGCAAAAGGATGTCAGCGTGGCCACCTTTGAATGCTTCGTAAGCATCCGTATCGAAGTCGCTCTGGTTCTCCCACTGAAGGCGAACAGATTCGCCGGGTATTTTCCACACCTTTACCTTGGCCCACACCGGGCCATCGGGTTGAATATATTCAGTCGGTATTCGAATTAGATATTCCAACTCAAATGCCACGGGCAAGAGGTTTTGATCGGCGTTTTGTAATACTTCCGGCAAAAAGCTCCGACGTACTCGCAGTATTTCGAGTTGAAAAAAAATCTCAGCCAGTGCTTCAAGCAAATTGGACTTACCGCTGCCATTCGGCCCTGCACAAATGAAGGGCGCAAACTCTTCAGGCTGGGCCAGTTCTTCCAGCAAGTTCCATTCACTGCGAAAGTGATGCTCAAAACCACAGGGCAGGCTACGAAAACCTACCGGGTCGTTGATCTGGAGGCGCAGCAGTTTCATATTTGCACGGCCTTGAGCTGAACGCGGTTGTCGGCGTCATCAAAGGTCTGTTTCAATTTGCCCTGCGCGATCGCCTCGAAAGCCCAGGTCTTGATGTACTCGTAGTCGTTGGCTTTCAGTTCGATATCATTATCAGGATGCAGGATCGCTAGGTGAGCTTGTGCAGCCGCTATAAAGTGTGACGCCGAAAACGGCGTGGTGCCCAATTGGCTGCGATAGGCTTCCAGCCACTTTGTGATCAATCCCTTCCGCGCTTCTGCGTTCTCCAGAGCATCTAACAGGTTGTCGATGTTGGGTAGGTTAAAAACAACGTTTTCTTCAGTGTGCAGTTGCACTGGTCCTGTTACCACGGCGTTTTCTCCCTCAGATTCTATGCGCGGCAAGGGCACGCGCGACAAGTCTAACTCCCCCTTAAATGCCCGCTGACTCAGTGCGCCGTAGAGGGTTTCCAGATCGGATAGGCTTTGCTGGTAACGAGATTTGATATCTATGACCTTTTCCACGATAGCAGCGAATCTGTCTTGTATATCGATAGGAGGGCATGGAATATCAAGCGTCATAAATTTTTTCATCGAGATATTGAGCATTGAATCGTGGCCGCCGCTCGCCAAGCTCCTTACGGAATCTCGATAGCGTTTATTTTTCAGTAGGTAATTAAAAAACTGCGAATTTATCAATTGAGAATTGAGAGTCAATACCCATAACTTGTCAGGCAGAAATAAACGTGTATAGTCTTGTGGAACAATACAGCATGCAGCGACAAGCTCGAATGTATTCGCGCGACTAAATAGAAAATCACCACGCTTAACAAATCGAAGCGCCTTCGTAACTTGAGCTCGATTGACAACCTTAAACTCTGTTGGGTCGAAAGTCCCTTTTGTTACTGCGCTAATCTTCAATACACCAATTTCTTCTGCGCTCGAAAATGGTCTTTCATCTCCGCCGTAGCTGGTTCCTGAAGAAATATCTAACACTACTTTTTCGCAATGCTGAATATCCCACCCTTTCTCATTTTGTACCGGGTCGCCAAACATCCCTTGAAAGACGCTTTTGAGTAGGTCGTCTAGCTGTTGAAGGTGTTGTTTGCGCTGGGCGATCAGCCATTCTACTTTGCCGAGTACATGGGCTATGCGAACTTGGTCACCTATAGGAGGAAAGAAGATCTCGAGGTTGTATAGCTCATCCTGAGTTATGCCCTTGACTGTAGCACCTGAGCCCTTGCGTACGATGGCTTCCTTTAGTGACAAGACTGCATGTAATAGATAGTTTGCATCCAGAGGGACCTTTGGGATTAGAGCCCGCAAGTCTTGATTAATCGCAAGATCAATGACATTGATGGCGGCTTTTCCGAGAGCCATACGTGTTGGAATGATCACGTGTCCACGAGTAATCAGATTCGCAGAGCTATTTTTTAGGCCCGACTCCGTAATAGCATCTTGTGTAGATTTGAGTGCTATCGATGTAAAGTCTTTAACAGTTGCCCACGGTATTTTGCCACTCCAGTATTCGTCTATTGCTTTTGACGGTGTGCCACCGCCTTTGAATATGATGATATCCCGAAGAGTTTTGAAGGAGCTCATTCAATCATCCCCTTCAGTTCCAGCAGCTCACGCACAATGCCACTTTTTACTATAGTCAATCCCACATCATCCACATCGCCTACCTCAGCGTGAATAAGCTGATCCAGAATCGTAATCGGTGTGTCGTAATGTACTTCTTTGAACACATCTGTTTTGTAGCGGGATAGCGAGAGATCGTAATTGTTCTTTTCATCAGCGATCTCGGTACGTGGCACCATGAACCATTTCGCCGTACGGTCTATGTCGGTGGCAGCATCGCGGGCCCTGTACTTGGCAAGAATGTCTTGTAAGTCGCCATAGCCTTCTTGTTTGCTGCGTTTGTCGTCCAGGCTATAGCCATCTGCGGCCATTTCGTAGAACCAAACATGTTCGGTGGCCGGTTGGGTAACCTTGTCTTTCGGCCCCCAAACCTTGGTGAATAGCAAAATGGCGGTGCTGACCCCGGCATAGGGCTTAAACACGCCACTTGGCAAGGTGATGACGGCTTTCAGGTCGCAACGCTCAATCAGTAATTGGCGCAGGGTTTTGAAAGCGCCGCCGGAGCCAAAAAGCACACCTTGCGGTACGATCACGCAGGCGGTGCCCCCTTTCTTGAGCAGGCGGTAGATATTCTCGACAAAGAGCAACTCGGTCTTGGTAGTGGCCAGTTGCAGGTCTTCATTTATATCGCCTTTATCAATGCTGCCGGTGAAGGGCGGGTTGGCCATCACGACGTCGTATTCGGACTCTTCGGTGAAACTCTTGCTGAGCGTGTCCTTGTAGTCGATATGTGGCTCATCGATGCCGTGCATCATTAGGTTCATCAGACCGAGGCGCACCATGGTACTGTCGATGTCGTATCCCCAGAGCGACTCCTGCAAGATGACCTGAGCTTTTTCTGTAAGCGCGGCGGCGACTGAGGTGCGGACGAAACCGTCTTCATCGGATGTGAGGTTGTTGGTGTCTACCTTCATGGCAAGCTGGGTGACAATGTATTGGTAAGCGCCGAGCAAGAAGCCGCCAGAGCCACAGGCTGGGTCTGCAATTTTGTGGCCCAGTTGTGGCTGCACGAGATCGGTCATCAGCTTGATGATGTGGCGCGGGGTGCGGAACTGGCCATTCTTACCTGCAGTGGCAATTTCCGAGAGCAAAAACTCGTAAACGTCGCCTTGAATATCCTGAAATGCTTGGCCTTTCTCCCGAGAGTCCCGCTCCATCACTTCGAAAATTTCATCAATTGTCTTTACCGCCTCCACCAGCAAGGCCGGCTTGGGGATGATAAAAACCGCATTTTTCATATGATGTGTGAAGTTGGATTCCGATCCATTCAAATCCTTGAGGAAAGGAAATACCTTGCCCTGCACATGCGGAAGCATTTCCTCAGCTTGTAAGTGCGTGAACTCACTCCATCGCAAGGTCTGTTTGGTAATACCGTACCGGCTTCGATCAAGCGCGAGTATATCAACCAGCTCTTTTGCGCTTTCAAGACCACTTAGCTTGGTTCTGTACTCCGGCGGTACCCAGACCCCTTCAAACTTTGATGTGTATTGTTCATCCGTCCATTCGGCATCTGCCTTTTTTTTCTGATCCAACTCATCCAGTCGTTTCATGAACAGCAGATAAGTGATCTGCTCGATGGCGGTGAGCGGGTTGCTGATGCCACCGCTCCAGAATTTGTTCCAGAGCTGATCGATTTTACTTTTGAGTTCGGGGTTGTTTTGTAGCATGAGATTGCCTGTGCTTTTAGGCAGCCAACCGTTCGGTCAGCTGCAAGATTTCGTTGATTTCTGCCGGACTGAACACACCACGGATGCCTTGCGGGTGAAGGACGGTGAAGGGGGCGTTGATCAGGTCTTTCTTTTCCACCTTCTCGCGCTCGACAATGAAGTTTTTCAGCAGATTGAGAAACTCCAGTTGGTGGCTGCTGAGGGTGGTGTGGGCGCGAATGAACTGGTCAAACGCGGCGCTGACTTCGTCCGGGAAGCTTTTCAGCATTTCAATGCCTAGAATATGGCGAATGAACTGGATGAAGTGGGCCTTGCGGTTCTTGTAAACCTGGCGCAATAAGTCTTCCGTGATATGCGGGTGCTCTTCATGTAGTAGCCCGGCAAGTTCACTAGCCTCATCGGCACGGACCATCTCACCGCCTTTGATTTTTTGAAGCACAGGGTTGTGCTCAGTCAGCTCGGTAATCAAGGCCTCGACCATTTCGCGATAGCGAGTGATGCTCACAGCTTCGTGCTGCGGGCCGAACTCCACCCATTCCTTTTTGTACAACTCGTCGGCCAGGTCTAGATGCGTTTGATCCTGCCCACTGCTTTGCTCGCGGAATTTCATCAGTGGACCGAGCTTGGCCACCAGTGCATCGAAGGAATCTTCATCGGCCTTGACCCAGTAGTGGCTGGTTTGCGACGTGCGGATCAGTGCTTCTTCCTGTTTAACAAAGCTGACCGACAGCGGCAGCTCGCTGATCTGTTCAACAATGCCCGTCTTGATCGTTTCAGCTTGGGCCTTGTCTTCGTTAAGCACGGCTAGCGTGTATTCCAACGTATCGCGCTCGAAACGCATGGCCTTAAAGTCGGCCTCGGAGACGGTACGGAATAACGGTTTAATTTCGGTGCGCAGGAACTCTAACCGGTCGTGGTTGAGGCTAATCCAGAAACTATCCTCTTCGAGACGCGCCAGTGTAGCGGCAGCTTCTTTGATGACGACGGATGTTTGGGGCAGCGCGGCAAGCTGCAGGCGGAGTTTGGTTATTTCGCGGGCGGCTATATCAGCGTGGCCACTGTCATTTGCTTTCTCGATTTTATCGAGCCGCAGGCCAACCAGCCGCACAGGGAGCGGCAACTGTGACTTGAGTTCTTTACCCTTGGGGTTGAGCTTGAAGTATTCGAAGTTGTCCCAGCAATCGAGAATCAAGAACACATTTTTCTCGGGGCACCAAGGCTTGGGTTTACTGGTTTCCAGCAAGCGCGTACCTCGCCCCACCATTTGCCAGAACTTGGTATAGGAATAAACCGGTTTGGCGAAGACGAGGTTGACGATTTCGCGCACATCGATGCCAGTGTCGAGCATGTCCACACTGATGGCAATGCGAGGCATGTCGTTGTTGGTGAATTGGTCGAGCAAGCCGCCTTTGCCATAAACACGCGGGTCATCCGACACTAGCACCTTAGCCAGTTCGCCGTGGTACTGCGGATAGAGCCTGTCGAAGATCTCTTCGATCCGCCGGGCGTGAGCCTTGGTGGCGCAGAAGAAGATCGTCTTTCCAGGTAGCACACCGTTTGCATCCTTGATGGCCTCTTCCATGAACTCACGAACGATCAGGGTATTGGTACCCTTGTTGATCACCTGCCTTTCGAGCTGCGAGCCTTCAAAGTTGATTTCTTCAACCTCTTTGCCTTGCAGAATCAGCCTCTTCTGGTCTTCAAGCGAAATAGTACGCTTGCTGATACCCTCCATTTGGAACTTGGTCTGTATCTTCATGACCTGGAAGTTGCAGAGATAAGGAGGCACGTTGTTGACGGCCTCCTCGAAGGTATAGGCGAAGGTCGGTAGGCCGTCTTCGCAATGGAAAAGCTGGAAGGTGTTGTGATCGACGATATCGGTCGGTGTGGCTGTTAATCCCAACGTGATAGTTTTGAAGTAATTGAGCACTTCGCCGAATGTATTATAGATAGAGCGGTGGCTCTCATCGACGATAATGAAATCAAAGAAGTGCGGTGACAGGCGTTGTACATCGTCTCGAATGACGTTTAGCATCGTCGGGTAGGTAGCAACGTACACGCGGCGGTCTTTGGCGATGAGCATTTCGCCCACGTTTGGCCAGCGCGGCTCGTTGGGCATGTGCTCTTTGAACGCCGACAGTGCTTGATCACGTAGGGCAATGCGGTCGACGAGAAACAACACCTTTTCTGCATGACCAGCGCGCATCAGCGTATCAATCAGGGCGATGCAGGTCCGAGTTTTACCTGTGCCGGTGGCCATAACTAGCAGGAAATCACGTTTTTTCTGCTCGATACCTTCCAGCACCGAACGAATCGCACGTATCTGGTAACCACGGCCGGCGATCGAAGTGTTAATAAGCTCCTGCGTCAGCGGTTTGCGGTTGCGGCGGATATAGGCTAGGCGCTCAAGATCCTCCCGGGTAGGAAAACCCATGACCTTACGCGGCGGGGCGTTCTCAAGATCCCAGAAGTAAGTCGATTGACCATTGGTATAGAAGCAGAACGGCAGCTCACCACTCAACTGTTTCTGGATGTTGTAGCAATATTGTTTTGCTTGTTCACGGCCTATGGCAGCATCCCGGCTGGTTTTTTTTGCCTCGATTACAGCCAATGGCTTGCGGTCTTTACCCAGCAAGACGTAATCGCTGAACTGATGGCCTCCGTATGGTGTTCGCACTTCGGCTACGCCTTCGGGCAACGCGGTCAAAATGTCGAACTCTTCGATGACTTGCGTAGGGTCGTTGACGTTCCAACCTGACAAGGCGAGCTGCTGGTCGATCAGGTCGGCACGAGTCTGTGCTTCGGATTTCGACATGCCTACCATCCTCCTGAGAGGTAAAAGGACTTCAGCCCTGTGGTACTTGCGGCTAAATTTTTTTCATTTGCTTGGCGCAGGCTATCGAGTGCTATTGAACTCTTAACCAGCCCTTCCCACTCAGCCGTTTTGTACATTACGGAGTGCAGCCATTCCTTAATTAGCATTTGCCCATCCTGGCTCATCGGTAGACTTCCCTCATCAGCGACCTTCAATCCAGCACGACCAAAAACTCGGTCGCCAAGGCTGTCGGCTGGACATCCCGGACGTTGCGTTGCAACGAGACCAAACCGTAATCCGCCATTAAGCGAAGTGTACGCGACAGATTCGGCACCTTACGACCGCTGAGTTCAGCTAGCTCCGTAAGGGATTTTGGTTGTTTTTCATGGATCAGTCGCAGCAAACGCCGGTTGTCGTCCGACAGTACGGCGGCCAAGGAAGCAAGAGAAGGGAACCAGATGCTCGGTGTCTCTTTTAGCTTTGGTAGCGAACCCTCGGGGTTTCTGATACCGACGATACAGCTCTCCATGGCCCAAAGTTCCTAATAATGTAGACCTAATCGCCAATTGTATCAGTGCCTGATAATGATCGTCGATCAATGGCGCTCCTTTGCCGTAGTCATTCAAATGGAGATGAATCGCCTTGAATGCCGTATGCGTGTGACTGGCTGATTTTGGCCGGGATCTGTCTTTTTTTGCTTATTGGGACTCTTCTTTGAGTGCTTGTTCATAAGCCCTGGAAAAGCTTGTGAGATCAGTTCCTAGGACAAGGCATAAGTCACGGAGCTGAACGGTATCGAGCCTCCTTACCCCCCGTTCCACATCGCTCATGAATGACTGCGGCCTGTTCAGGGCAGCAGAACACTGAGCTTGAGTCAGTCCTGACTCGACACGTATGCGTTTCAGCACTTGGAGAAAAATGGTGTGCTCACGCCGATAAATAGCTTTGGTCATGGCCGTATCCGAGAAGGTGCGGCTTGCAACGCTATATCTGCTTTTGGGATATCTGATTTTCAGTTATTTTGTGCTTTACGAATGATTCGAGGAGGCTGTGATGAGAGTTCTATTGGAGTTTTTTCGAGTGCTGTGGGCTGTCGGGTGTCTACCAGTTGGCGCGTTGCTGCTGGTTGTAGTGGTTCTTTGCGGTTTCAGCCTGCCGTTCTTCCTGGGATTTTCTGGCGGCGCTGACCCCGCTGTTCGGTGGATATTTTGGGCTCTGGCTTTCTACTTCGTTGGAGGGGCATGGTTGTTCTGGTGTGTGGATCGACATTATGCAAAAAAGCTGAAGCGGCAGGTCGCGGGGTTACTGGCTGTAGGTTTTTATCCGCACATCGAAGTATTTGCGAAGATGAGCGATGCCTACTTGGGTATTGATGCTTCCGCGCGGAGGCTGTTGGTCTATCCGGTCAACGGCGCAGAGCATTTCTTACAGTTCAATGAAGTGAATAGCTGGCGGATCGTACCGGCCGGCAAGCGCAATCACCGGTTGGAGGTTTTGACCAGCAATCTTGATATTCCGGTATTTAGCATCGTTCTTAGGTCAGCAGAGGTGCTCAGCACTGAGGCTCGGCTCAGTAATTTGCTTGGCAGCTAGATGCAGCATGGGGCTAGGATTACTGATCGTAGTCCATCATTTATTGGAAGAAATCCATGAGCAAACCAATCAGAAATGGTACTGAGATGGCAGATATCACTCGACTGGAGCAGTCCAATGAAACGATGCGTTTGGTTAATCGGGCGCTTGCCCGTAACGATGTTGCTGTCCTTACGGCGCTTGGGTTCTGCCATCAGCATATTGGAGAGCTGCAGCAACAGGGCGGATTCCGGTCTTCCTCGATCGCGCAAAATACAAGAATGATCACACGCCTCCGTAAAGTGGGAGATACACATGTTCAGTGATCGCGCACCGCTAATCATTGCCGCCAACGTCCTGGCAAGCTCCTCCATTCAATCTGTTCTTCGCTCTCCGTCTTATCACGCCCGTGGCTGGAAAATACTTGATCGTTGGGCTTTTAGCTGTCCAGAGCAGCTTCGTAAGCTGGAAGCGGACGGAGAGGTCATCTTGTTGGGACGATTGTTGGAGCAACAGGAAATCGAGCATCAAGTGCTGAGCTCGACGGCAGGGTTGGAACAGTGCATTCATGGTTTAGCAGAGCATGAAGTCCTGGCAATGCATAAGATACGGACAGGGTTGTGAGGCAGCCGCCAACGGGTTTACCTCAACACCCGATTCGCTTAATTGCCTCGGTTATCTCAACCAAGACATTTGCTTACTCCTTGGAAAGGGCGCCGTTGCCCTTTGTGAAAAGATGCTTTTGAAGGCCACCTAGGCACCGCAGCTCATTGATTACGTGGGAGTCAATTTTGCTTCTGGTCTGTCGCTTCAATGCCGCGGCCCGCACGAATTGACCAACACTCATTCCGCTGTCGTGGGCTTTCTCGCGTACCAGTGCTTCTTCTTCCTCGAAACAACGAATTGCCGGCAGCCATCCTGTGCGTCGGCGTTGTTCGCTAAGGCTCATGAGCTTTCCTTTTCCAGGTGTTGGGGTCTCGGGGCTTGCCCTGAGCGGGGAAGGTAGGCAAAGCAGAGGGAGTGGAACGACTGGTGCGCGCCGGTTGTGAGGCGCCAGGTACTGGCGGTATAGCAAACCCTACCTTGTCCTAGTCTTTGCTTTCAGAATTTAGATGACTTGTGCACTACCCAGTTACAGCCGGGATGCAAAAGGCGTAAGCACTGAGGGGGCGCCTAGGGTACGAAAAAAGGCGAATTTAAAACGATTACATAAGCAAAGAATGCATCATCCATTAGCGGCTGAGGATACGACAATTGGATTGCGCGAAGGACGGTGGAGCGACAGCTAGGATTTACCGAGTTGCCCCCGGCCTTGAGTGGCTTTCTGATACAGAGCTGGGGGATAAGCAGTACGCGTGCAAACTTGACGTTGATAAGAATGAGACGATTTTTGGATGGTTGTGGTGAAGCGGGAGCACAAAGGCTAAAGTGACGAATCTGAGAGAGCTATTTGACACGGCCGTGCATTTCTCCGGTCATTCATCTCAAGATGCCTTGGAGGTTGTTATGGAACAATCCAGTGACGACGAAAGTAGCTTCGCCGAGATTATGCGTCTGAAGCGCTCCAATCGTGAGCGATTGATTCTTGGTATCCAGAACGCCTCCCCTGAAGAACTTGAGATTTCTGCTCAGCGCATCAAGGACGCTCTGCGTGACTCTGCCGATCCTAGCCAGCGCCGACAGCGTATTGCCCCGCCAGCGTTCGTGAGAGGCTAATAGCTCCTCACGTGTTGAACATTTTTCGCGAGAAAAGCGGCATGCGGGGCGCCGTTTTCATCGCGGAGATCGTACGTTTCACAGAGTAGCTCGAGGTCATAATCAGTTAATGATCAGGCTGCCTGCTATTGCCCAGGCTCTGCATGGGCGGTAGTAGGCAGCAGTTGTCCTTCGGATTTATTCCACTATGTTTTTTCCGCACCGGAATCGTTGTGGAGCGATGTGCATCAATTCACCTCGGATGATGTGCTCGAATGATTTGCCGGGCTCATTAGGGGCGACGCTCAAAGTATCAAACGTGCGACAGAGCATTTTGGCGAGCTTTTAAATTTCGCAGGCTTCGCATCTCCAATGCCGATACTTGTAGTGGCTAACCAGTTTGGTACTCCTTTGACAGCTACGCCCATTAGCCAAAGAATAGCGAGATGCAGCTATCTCATCCGGACATCGACCCAACAGAAGCCTTCCAGTTCGTCTTTCGTGAGATTAAGCGTCATGAGGACACAGGTAGAAAAAATTTCGTTGTGCGCGTGCCTGTGGATATGGTCGAGTACCTGTTCTCTGGTATTGCTCTGAAGTCGGGCATGTCCAAGGTCAAGCTGGAGCGATTGCTTACTGAGCTTGGGATTTATGGTTTTAGGGACGCCGACGGTCGAATCCTGCGACGTTATCTAAGTGGCCATTCGCGCATTGCTTGGGATACCTACCATCGGTTGTTGTTTTGGGCATTCGCGAAGGGATGGATCTCTGAATGGGTTTTTCGCGATCTTCTACTCGGGTCATATCTGCGAGAGGCGGCCCAACTCAGCGCCCGCAAAATTCTGAACAGGCTGAAGCGTCAGATATCGGCGCCAAGTTTGACTCAGGAGCAGATTGTCGAGTGTTTTACCGAGGTGTATCTGGCCAAAGAGAAGGAGCGAGCGCAAGCAGTGGTCAGCCGCTTACGTGTCGATTCAGAAGCGCGAGAGCTGGCAAACTCATTAGGCCTCGAAGTAACCGATTGCTCCAAATAACATGCGGCTTACAACATTTGCCCACGCTGGCAATCTTGCGAAAGGAATCCTGATGTCCGTTCCTACATACGACAAATTCATTGAGCCAATATTGCGTTACCTTGCGGCTAATCCGGAAGGTGCGACAGCACGCGACGCGCATGAAGCTGCGGCCCGGGCTTTGAATTTATCTGAACCACAGCTTCAAGAGCTGATTGCGAGTGGGCAAGCGACCTATAAGAACCGCGCAGGATGGGCTCATGACCGTCTCAAGCGCGCAGGATTATCCTCCAGCGCCAAACGAGGTTACTGGAAGCTAACCGAAGCTGGCGCTGTTTATTCCACACAGCACCCTTCACCGCTCACTACGAATCAGGTTGAACAACTTGCCATCGGCTTCATGGACGTTAAGCTTAGGAGCGCCTCCGATGCCGTCCCGCTAGATGGACGTGAGCAGGGGGCAGACACACCGATATCAGCAACTATGAGCCCAGACGATCGGTTGGAGCAGGCTCTGCGCGAGCTACGCAATGCGACAGCTGCTGATCTACTGGATAACCTGCTACAAGTCAGCCCCAACCGTTTTGAAGTCATTGTTCTCGACGTGTTGCACAGCCTTGGCTACGGAGCTAGTCGAAACGACTTGCAGCGTGTTGGTGGAAGCGGAGATGGCGGAATTGACGGGGTAATTTCGCTTGATAAGCTCGGACTGGAAAAAGTCTATGTCCAAGCAAAGCGCTGGCAAGGCACTGTGGGCCGTCCTGAGTTGCAAGCGTTCTATGGAGCACTTGCTGGGCAAAAGGCCAAGCGAGGGGTCTTTATCACTACTTCGGGTTTCACTGCCCAAGGCATCGACTTTGTCCGCTCAGTGGAAGGCATGGTGCTGGTGGACGGCATCCGCTTGGTCAACCTCATGATGGACCATGAGGTTGGGGTAACGTCTCGGCTTCTCAAACTGCCGAAATTGGATAGCGATTACTTCGACGAGGAATGAGGATTTTTGGCCTCGACATACGTCTCTCTCTACCGGGGCAGGGCTAGTGCACGCGCGCCGGACACTAGCGCCCCTATGATCAAAAAACCATCACCAATCAGACTCCAGCTCGGTGCTTAGGTGGATACCCATCACCTTAGCTTTGCGGTATTTCAACGGCTCCGCATTTATCTCCAGGGCAACAAGTCGACTAGCAGCGGTGACCAAGCTGTTGAAACGATCATTGTGAACGGCGACATATGCGATAAGCCTACTACCCGTTGCCTGCATGGAGCCGATGCAGAGAGGAACCGACTTGTCGCTTAGGAGCAGTGGATCAACGTATAGGTAGCATTCTAGGGTCGGGTATTTGAATGTTTCGGGGTATCGAACGGAGCCGTAAAGCTTGATCACCGTATGCTCTGAATAATGGTGGCCGATTGTTCTTGTATCGGACCGCGTGGCCATGCTGAACGACCAAGACATATCCCACCCCCATATCCGAGCTTGGAGGATTATTCGCTCAACGGCGGTACGACTCCTTCTAGCCATGGCATTCATCCTCCCCGTTTGAGTTGGCTTCAGACAAACCTAGCTCACTTCGTTACCGCCATTCAGATTCTCGGCCAGATACAGAGTTAAGGCCATGGCGTTATGCGGCTTACCTGAAGCAGATCGGTAATTTTCTGCCATCGCGTTGACTACGAGTTGCGGCCTATGTCTAAGTTTTCCGCTAACCTTCGCCTTCACAAGCGCTCTGTGGACATCCGTCCGATGTTCAGGAGGGATTCCTGACATATCCAATTCGTAAGAGGTGGGCAAAGACGTTGGTGTTTTGGTTGAGAGTTTGGGTTGAGGTTTAGTGTTAGGTATGACCTTGGCTGATACGGTATCGATATGGCATCCGTGTGATATCGAGTCCTCCTCTACGTATCGCTTTGAGCGCGGCCGGAGGGATTCATCTATCAAATCCTGCTGGTCGTCGCTCAGTCTTTCATTGAAGTCATTCAGAAAGTCGTCTAGCCACTCGCTTGGGATACGGCGAATTTCTTCCACCGCTCTGGCCCGTAGTTTTGGCCCTGTCACTTGAGTAGCAGAGTGGTGATCCCACCAGATTCTTACCCAAACGATGAGTCTCACGTTGTCATACCTGGCGAGGTCTTCATCCTGGAGGCGGTGGATGACCTGCAACCACTGATCTGCCGTCCATCCAATTTCTGCTCCGGCAATGCGTGGAACAAGTGGGTATACGCCCGTAATGTTGCTGTCAGGAGCAGTTAACAGGTGCAGCAAAGCAACTTTGTCCTCTGTGGTGCAATTCAGTAAACGTGGGGAGCGCCAAAAATTCTGGTCCCGAATAGTTCGTTGTCTACCCATGCTCACTGCTCCCGGTGCAAAGGAGTTGAATCGAGCCAGGACAGTTCATTGTCGCGCCTCTACCTGTGCTTTCTTTGTGGGCCTCCCTGTGCGTTTCGGATGTGAAAAAGGTGCGGTGACGGTGGCTGAATCTCGACTTTCGGTGTTGCCGGTGCGCATCCAAGTTCTCAGATCACCCAGTCTCCATCTCAACCTTGACAGTCCCGGTACAGGCTCAAGCCCCGGCAATTTGCGTTGACGGACCGTAAGCACGCTGAAGCCGGTCAGCGCTGCTACTTCAACCACGCCAATCAGAACATCATCGCCAAGCTTCTGTATTTTCTGGATAGTTTCATAATCTACTGTCATCGCTTTATCGCTCGATTGATCTGGTGAGGCCAGCTTTTGCCAATCAGCCGCTCAATCACTAGGACAGCTTTTTAACAGATGAAAGGTTTTCTGAAGGAAGGGGCCGCAACAAGAGGCGATTGCTGACCCGGCAACAGTGCCTCGTAGACCTATGCTAAGTTCGCGCGGGCGTGTTGCAAGATCAGTGGTCAGCTCCAAGCTGACCACTGAGAAGTAGCCATAGGTCTGATCAAGCCAGCTTTGCCGCGAGCTCTTCTGCGGTGATGTTGTAGTAACGCTTCAGCATGTTCACCTCCCGATGGCCCGTCACGCTGGCAAGCTCGATCAAGTTCGGCAGCTTGGTCGCAAGCCGACATGTCGCTTCATGCCGCAGATCGTGAAAGCGTAGATTGATCAGGAAGTCTTCCTGAGGCGTTACCTGCGCCGCCCCGCAATCCCCCAGGTATTTCAGCCTCGCTCGCTCCAGGCCTCGCACAAAGGCCTTCTTGAGAGCGTCGGCGGTGGTGGGGAAGACTCGACCGCACAGCGAGCGCGGCAAGTCCTTCAGCAGCTGAATAGCCTTTGGTGAAAGCGGGACGGTTCTGGGCAGTCCGTTCTTGGTCGCTGGAAGATGCGCGGTCCTGCGATCTAGGTTCACATGCTTCCAGCGCAGCTCGAAAATTTCGCCACGACGCATGGCTGTCTCAATCGCCAGTTGGACAATGGGCCGTATCCATGGATTGTGTGAGGCGTCGGCATAGGTGCCGTCAGCACGGCGCTCACGAAGCTCCAGGGCGTTGAGGATGTATTGCTCTTCAATTGGGTCGAGCCGCCGCGAGCGTTCGTCGTTGTAGCTGGGACGGCTGACCATCCTGACGGGGTTCTCGGTAAGATGAATTCCCCACTCCCGGCGAGCGACCTCGATCACGCACTGAAACAATGCTAGTTCACGCTTCACCGTGTTGCCCTTGCGGATCTTCAAGCGTTCATCACGGTAGCGGGCAAAATCGGAGGAGGTGAGGGTGGCAACGATGCGTGTCGCCAGCGGGTGACGCTTGAGCGCTTCCAGTCGTTTGATTTCCGAATAGGCGCCTTTGTGCTTCGGAGCGATCTCGGAGATGTAGCGATCAATGAGTTGATAAAAAGCAGTGCGTTCAGCCTCAACACGAGAAACAAAGATACCCCGGTCGATTTCGCTTTCGATCATGCGTGCCCAGGCTTGGGCATCGGATTTGGTTTCGAAGGTTTTGCGCTGGGCCGGATAGCCCTTACGGCGGATTTGCGCTTCCCACTGATACTCGCCGCGATTCCTAATTGTTGCCATTTCGACCATTCCCGCCACGTTCAAGTGTGGCAAATTTGTGGCAAAAACGACTTTCAGGACTAGGACAGGTTTCTGTCAGGAGCGCTATCCCCTTGTAATACAAGGGAAAGAAGATGGTGCACCCGGCGGGATTCGAACCCACGACCCCTGCCTTCGGAGGGCAGTACTCTATCCAGCTGAGCTACGGATGCAGTGCGGGCGACATCATACCTATGTCGACTCGGGGCGTCCACGCCGGTTTTCATCCTGTTGCCCCAGGCGCCCGGAACCCAGGGAAACCCGGGCCGTGGCGGCAATTTTTCCCGCTGCTTCGCTCCTGGGGGCCAGCGCACCCTGCAGCCATATCCGTGCAGTCACGGGGCACAGGGAGGTGCGGGAGATGAATTGTTCCATGCAAGGCGGCCTGCAGGCGGCACTGGCCGATCCGCTGTTCGAGGCAAGCTGGCGGGCGGTGTTGCCCGGGTTGCAGCGCCGCGCCCGGCAGCTGGCGCGGGGCAATGTCGACAGTGCCCAGGAATGGCTGGCCGCCACGGCAATCAAGGCCCTGCTGTTCTTTCGCCGGTCGCCGGAGCGGATCCGCGATCCCCAGGGTTTTCTGTTCCTGGTGCTGGACCATGTGTTTCTCGACAGCTGCCGCCGGCTGGCTCGGGAGCGCCGTCTGTTCGTCAACCTGGTCGATCTGGAACAGGACCCGCTGCAGCAACTGGAGGCGCCGCAGATGTCGGTGCTGGATCAGGTGGAACTGCTCGAAGCCCTGGCCCTGCTCAGTCGACGGGTGGCGCAGTTGCCGCTGAAGAAGCGCCGGTTGTTTGAACTAAAGTTTGTCGATGACCTGCCCTACCCACACATTGCCGCCGAGCTGGGGATGAACCAGCCCCTGGCGCGCAAGCATGTGCAGCTGTTACGGGCGGCGCTGCGTTGATCGGCGCTGAAGATTCACAGCAGGCCCGCTGGCACGTTCTCGTTCAGTGAGCCTGTTTTCGACGCTGTAGCCGGCGCCGCCGCATCCTGCGGGGGGCCTTCCATCTAAGGAGAGATGTATGCCAGATCCCATGGTCAACTCGCAGATCACCGACGCTGTCACCCAGACCAACGTCAAGGTCGTGGCCGAGGCTCCGGCCCAGGCCATTGCCTCGCTGTACCAGGTGGCCAGCCATTCGGCGGGCCTGTCATTGCAGAACGCGGTCAACAGTCAGCAGGCGCTGAACCAGATCTCCAATGCGGTGGTGTCCAAGGCCGTGGCGTTGATCATGGCCATCGGCGAGTAGGGCCTGCTGGCCCGGGAGAATCGTCATGGCGTGGTTCAAGAAGAAATCCCCACTCGCCGCCCCGGCCGATGACGCCGCGAGCGTGGCCGGTGACCCGAGCGCTGCCGCTCCGGCCGCGGACCCGGCTGCGGCGAGCGCTGCCGATCCGGCGAACGAACCGGCCGCCGCACCGGCGGCCGATCCTTCACCCTCGAAATCGCCGGCCGGCGCGGCACCGGTCTCGGTGATGGAAACGATGAACGAGCAGATGCTGAAGCAGGCCACCACCCCCAGCACCGACAGCACTGATGCCCTGAACAGCCAGATCGTCCAGGCGGTGCAGTTCACCAATGCCCAGACCTTCAGTTATGCCCCGGCACAGATCGCGATAGCTCCCGACATGATGATCAGCCAGGCCGCCGGCCTGGTGGCGCAGTCGGCGGCGGGGTACTTCGACGGGGTCAGCAAGCTGGCCCTGGCGGCCCAGGCGGTGCTGCTCAAGCAGATGACCGAGAACATCGTCAAAGAGAACGTCAAGGGCGCCGCCGAGGATGCCCTGGGCGTCCTGGCCACCGATCTGATGGTGGGGGCGGCGGCAGCGGTGGCGGCGGCTGCCGGGGCCATGGAGGCCGAAGCCGCCAGCGTGGCCATCGACAAGATCGACGCCAGCATCGCCAAGTACAGCGCGACCCTGGCCAATCGGCCGTCGTCCTGAACCTCCCACCCGGGCGCGCAAGGCGCCCCAGTGGCTTGAATTCAAGGGCTGTGCTTGCGCGGCCCCTGCTTACCCCCTGGCGTTGAAGTTCGACGGACCCGGTGCCCAGCCCTTCAACGCCATTCATCGAAGAAGGAGCATGAGATGGCGACTGAAGACCCCAATGCGCTAGAGACGATCATCCGTTTTGCCGAGGCCTACCTGAAGCGGCCATTGACCCTGGTCGAGCGCCAGGTGCTGGAGGCTTTTGTGCGCAACAAGCCGATGGACCTTTCCCAGGCCTCGCAGCAAACCGTCGATCAGGCCCGCCAGCGTGCCGGTCAGGTGCTGCAGGACGATGAGCGGCGCACCCGGCAGATTCTCGAACAGATAAGCGGCGCCAATGCCGGCAGCAGAAACGATCCCCAGGCCCAGGAGCTGGTGCTCCAGCAACTGTTGGCGGCCGCCGGAGCCCTGTCGCCGGTCCAGGCTTCGCCTCCACCCTCTGGCCCATCCCCGGCTTCACCAGCACCGGCGCCGGTCTCGGCGGACGACCCGGTGCTCAAGGCGATGATCAGCACCCTGGTGCAGCAGGAAGTGAAAGCGGCCGTGGAAGCGCGGATGAGCGAGCTGTCGCAGAAAGTCGAGGACACCCTCAAGCAAGTGACCCAGAACACGGGCAGCGGGCAATAGGCACCCCCTGAACCAAGCCCCGGGCCTCTGCTGGCTCAGGTTCACAGGACCCGGGCTGCCACGTTCACTCAATGACACGGAATGCTCCGTGTACTAACAAAGGAAGTTGAGCCATGCCACTTGTTAACGAACAAATCACCGATGCCGTCACCCAGACCAACGTCAAAGTCGTCGCTGAAGCGCCGGCCATGGCGATGGGCACCATCTACCAATCCATGGCCCAGGCCACCGCGATCCTGTTCCAGAACTCGGTCTCGGCGCAGCAGCAGCAAAACACCCTGGCCCAGGCCGCAACCAACCAGGGCGTGATGCAGATCTACAGCGTCGATACCACCGCCGGTGCCGCGGCGACCGAGAAGGTCGCCCAGGGCGGTGTTTCCGACAACCTCACCAGCTTGCTGACGGTACTCAAGTCCTTCCAGGGCTGAGTGGCTGAACGCCTGATTTCCCGTTGAACTTTCCTGCTGAAAAAATGGAGTTTTTATGAGCACAGTCAGTCCGCAAATCACCGATGCCGTCACCCAGACCAACGTCAAGGTCGTCGCCGAAGCGCCGGCCATGTCGATGGGCACCATCTACCAGTCCATGGGCCAGTCCGTGGCCATCCTGTTCCAGAACTCGGTGTCGGCCCAGCAGCAGCAAAACACCCTGGCCCAGGCCGCGACCAACCAGGGCGTGATGCAGATCTACAGCGTCGACACCACCGCCGGTGCCTCGGCCACCGAGAAAGTCGCCCAGGGCGGTGTGGCCGACAACCTCACCAGCCTGTTGACGGTGCTCAAGTCGTTCAGCGGCTGACCCTTCCGCTGGCGTGTTGCCAACGCCCCCGCCGCCTGTCGAAGGCTGCGGGGGCGTTGTCTTTTGGCCCGGCGATCGGCGGCCTTGCCCCGGGATATTGACCGCCAGGCGCCTTTACGTTCTTTTTTTCGAACAGCCTATTGTCCTTTACCCCCATTGATCCTAGGATTCGTTTGAGATTTCAAACGCTCTTGCCTGGGTGCCCAAGGGCACGTCTATCCTTGTGTGCGATATTTTCGTGCTTCAACCCAGTGAACGATTTTCCTGACGGCAGCCTCGATGCAGGCCGGTGGCAGCGCGACTGCGCCCACTCCTGACGAGGCGCCTTTCTACAATCACAATTCGCCCCGCGTATGCGCGGTGCTGTTAAGGAAGCCGACATGCAGCTCAAAGACGCCCAGTTGTTCCGCCAACAAGCCTTCATCGATGGGGCTTGGGTCGACGCGGACAATGGCCAGACGATCAAGGTCAACAACCCCGCCACCGGCGAGATCCTCGGCACCGTGCCGAAGATGGGCGCCGCGGAAACCCGCCGTGCCATCGAAGCCGCCGACAAGGCCCTGCCGGCTTGGCGTGCCCTGACCGCCAAGGAGCGCGCCAGCAAGCTGCGCCGCTGGTACGAATTGCTGATCGAGAACCAGGACGACCTCGGTCGCCTGATGACCCTGGAGCAAGGCAAGCCACTGGCCGAAGCCAAGGGCGAGATCGCCTACGCCGCTTCCTTCATCGAATGGTTCGCCGAAGAAGCCAAGCGCATCTACGGCGACGTGATCCCCGGCCACCAGCCCGACAAGCGCCTGATCGTGATCAAGCAGCCGATCGGCGTGACCGCGGCCATCACCCCGTGGAACTTCCCGGCGGCGATGATCACCCGTAAAGCCGGCCCGGCCCTGGCCGCCGGTTGCACCATGGTGATCAAGCCCGCCTCGCAAACCCCGTTCTCGGCCCTGGCCCTGGTGGAACTGGCGCACCGTGCCGGCATCCCCAAAGGTGTGCTGAGCGTGGTCACCGGCAGCGCCGGCGACATCGGCGGCGAGCTGACCAGCAACCCGATCGTGCGCAAGCTGTCGTTCACCGGCTCCACCGAAATCGGCCGCCAGCTGATGGCCGAATGCGCCAAGGACATCAAGAAGGTTTCCCTGGAACTGGGCGGCAACGCGCCGTTCATCGTGTTCGACGACGCCGACCTGGATAAGGCCGTCGAAGGCGCGATCATCTCCAAGTACCGCAACAACGGCCAGACCTGCGTCTGCGCCAACCGCCTGTACATCCAGGATTCGGTGTACGACGCCTTCGCCGAGAAGCTCAAAGTCGCGGTGGCCAAGCTGAAGATCGGCAACGGCCTGGAAGAAGGCACCACCACCGGTCCGCTGATCGACGAGAAGGCCGTGGCCAAGGTCCAGGAGCACATCAACGATGCCCTGAGCAAAGGCGCGACCCTGCTGGCGGGCGGCAAGCCGATGGAAGGCAACTTCTTCGAACCGACCATCCTCACCAACGTGCCGAAAAACGCCGCGGTGGCCAAGGAAGAGACCTTCGGTCCATTGGCGCCACTGTTCCGCTTCAAGGACGAGGCCGAAGTCATCGCCATGTCCAACGACACCGAGTTCGGCCTGGCCTCGTACTTCTATGCCCGCGACCTGGGCCGTGTGTTCCGTGTGGCCGAGGCCCTGGAATACGGCATGGTCGGGGTCAACACCGGCCTGATCTCCAACGAAGTGGCGCCGTTCGGCGGCATCAAGGCTTCGGGCCTGGGTCGCGAAGGCTCCAAGTACGGCATCGAGGACTACCTGGAAATCAAGTACCTCTGCCTGGGCATCTGATTTCGCTTCAAGCGCAGGGGGCACGAGAGCGCTGTCCCTCTGCGCCGCTGTAAAAACGTAATTTTCAAGGTGGCCCGGAGCGCCTCCGACAGTCGATCAACGCATGCTGTCGCAGCCCTTCCGGCCCCGCAACCCTTGAATCACGCCGCTTTAGGAGCGGTGAATGAGGATTTTATGAGCAAGACCAACGCATCCCTGATGAAACGCCGTGAAGCCGCTGTCCCTCGCGGTGTTGGCCAGATTCACCCGATTTTCGCCGACAGCGCGAAGAACGCCACGGTCACCGACGTTGAAGGTCGCGAGTTCATCGACTTCGCCGGCGGCATCGCGGTACTGAACACCGGCCACGTGCACCCGAAGATCATCGCCGCAGTGACCGAGCAGCTGAACAAGCTGACCCACACCTGCTTCCAGGTCCTGGCCTACGAGCCGTACGTGGAGCTGTGCGAGAAAATCAACGCCAAGGTCCCAGGTGACTTCGCCAAGAAAACCCTGCTGGTGACCACCGGTTCCGAAGCCGTGGAAAACGCTGTGAAAATCGCCCGCGCCGCCACTGGCCGCGCCGGCGTGATCGCCTTCACCGGCGCCTACCACGGTCGCACCATGATGACCCTGGGCCTGACCGGTAAAGTCGTGCCTTACTCGGCCGGCATGGGCCTGATGCCAGGCGGCATCTTCCGCGCGCTGTACCCGAATGAACTGCACGGCGTGAGCATCGACGACTCCATCGCCAGCATCGAGCGCATCTTCAAGAACGACGCCGAGCCTCGTGACATCGCCGCAATCATCATCGAGCCGGTCCAGGGCGAAGGTGGTTTCTACGTTGCGCCGAAGGAATTCATGAAGCGCCTGCGCGCCCTGTGCGACCAGCACGGCATCCTGCTGATCGCTGACGAAGTGCAGACCGGCGCTGGCCGTACCGGCACCTTCTTCGCCATGGAACAGATGGGCGTTACCGCCGACCTGACCACCTTCGCCAAATCCATCGCCGGCGGCTTCCCCCTGGCCGGTGTCTGCGGCAAGGCCGAGTACATGGACGCCATCGCTCCAGGCGGCCTGGGCGGCACCTACGCCGGTAGCCCGATCGCTTGCGCGGCAGCCCTGGCGGTGATGGAAGTGTTCGAGGAAGAGCACCTGCTGGACCGCTGCAAGGCCGTGGGCGAGCGCCTGGTGACCGGCCTCAAGGCCATCCAGGCCAAGTACCCGGTGATCGGTGAAGTGCGTGCCCTGGGCGCGATGATCGCGGTCGAGCTGTTCGAGAACGGCGATAGCCACAAGCCGAACGCCGCCGCCGTGGCCCAGGTTGTGGCCAAGGCCCGCGACAAGGGCCTGATCCTGCTGTCCTGCGGCACCTACGGCAACGTTCTGCGGGTGCTGGTGCCGCTGACCTCGCCGGATGCGCAACTGGACAAAGGCCTGGCCATCATCGAAGAGTGCTTCGCTGAGCTGGCGTGATGCCCGGGCCTGAAGGCCCGCTGTAAAAAGCCGCTGGCGCCCCTGGCCCAGCGGCTTTTTTATGCCGGCGATTCAGGCCCGGGCCAGCCAGCCGGCCAGTTGCTGCCGGACCCGCGGCTCGAAGAGTTGATGGCGGTCCATCCACTCATCGTTGAACACCGTGTCCAGGTACTTCTCCCCGCCGTCGCAGACCAGGGCCACGATCAGGCTGCCCGGCGCCGCGTCCTGGGCGTACTTGAGCGCCTGGTACACCACCCCGCCGGCCGAGCCGCCCAGCAGCAGGCCATGCTCCCGCGCCAGATAGCGGGCGGTTTCAAAGGCCTCGGCGTCGGACACCTTCAAGCCGCTGTCGATCAGCGGGTAGTCGATCAGCACGCCGATTTCCGCGCCTTCCGGGGTGCCGGTCCCGGACTGGTGATAGCAGGCCCCGGGGCCGCCGAAGATCACCGAGCCGCAGGGCTCGACGCCGATGATCCGCACCTCGGGGTTGTGGGCCTTCAAGGCGCGGGCGGTGCCGCACAGCGAGCCGCCGGTGCCCACTGCGCCAAACAGGCAATCCAGGCGCCCGCCCAGGGCGCTGTGGATTTCCTCGGCCAGGGCCTGGTAGCCGTTGGCGTTGGCCGGGTTGTTGTGCTGCTGGGTCCAGTAGGCACCCTGCTCCCGGGCGATGCGGGCGGCGGTGGCGTCGCGGTCGGCGGTGGCCAGGCCGCCGTCGGGGCTGCCGACCCGCACCAGCTGCGCGCCGAAGGCCTGCATGCCTCGCAGTTTTTCCGCCGAGGCATGATGGTCGACCACGGCGGTGAAGCGATATCCACGCTCGGCGGCGATCAGCGCCAGGCCCAGGCCGGTATTGCCCGAGGTGGATTCGACAATCCAGCCGCCGGGTTGCAGCAACCCCTGGGCTTCGGCTTCATCGATCATCTGCCGGGCCATGCGGATCTTCGCGGTGCCGGTGGGGTTGTACTGTTCCAGCTTGAGCAGCAACTGGCAGCCGTTGGCGGTTTCACACAGTTGGAGCAGGGGCGATGCGCCGATCAGATCGGAAACACGCTGCTTGATGCCGCAGGTGCAGGGTGGCGAATCCATGGTGACCTCGGAGTAGGGGGGCAGGAAAAGGGCTTCGGGCCTGACAATCACGGGCTTGTGCAACGCAGTGCCGCTACGGCGCGTTGCAAGCCTTCGAGAAACCGCAGGTTGTCCGCGGGCTGGCCCAGGGACATGCGGATACAGCTCTGGTAGCCGGGCTCGCGCCAGGCCTTGATGATGATTGCCTCGTCCAGCAAGCGCCGGTTGACCTCCAGGGCATCGACCCCGGTGTCGATGAACAGGAAGTTGGTCCGCGAGGGTGCTACCCGCAATCCCGCCGCAATCAATGCCCGTTGCAGGGGCTCCCGGGCCTGGGCGGCAAAGGCCTGGCTGCGCTGTACATGCTGCGGGTCACCCAGGGCCGCCAGCGCGGCGTGCTGGGCGGCCTGGTTGATGTTGTAGGGCGTGCGGACCCGGTCCAGCGCCTGCACCAGGCTGGCGTCGCTGGCGATTCCGTAGCCCACCCGCAGCCCCGCCAGGCCGTAGGCCTTGGAGAAGGTGCGCAGGACGATCCAGGGTCGCGACTGGTTGCGCAGTGTGCGCAGGGCATCGGGGAAATCCGTGTCGGCGCTGGCGAACTCGTAGTAGGCCTCGTCGATCACCAGCAGGGTGTCGTCGGGGGCCGAGTCGATCAGCCGGGTGAAGGCCTGGTGATCGAAGATCGTGCCCAAGGGGTTCGACGGGTTGCTGATCAACAGCATCTTGGTCGGCGTGGCCAGGGCGGTTTGCCAGGCGTCGAGGTTGCAGGAGAAGTCCGGGTTGGACGCGACCTTGACCACCTGCGCGGCCATCATCAGAGGAAAGATCTCGTGCAGGCCGAAGCAGGGCGACTGGGTGACCACGCGATCCGCCGGATCGAGGAAGGCCAGGCACAGCAGCTCCAGCAGGTTCTCCGAGCCGTTGCCGATGATCAGGCGCTCGGGGTCGCTGTCCAGGTGTTCCCCCAGCGCCCGGCGCAGGTGCTGGCAGGCCGGGTCCGGGTAGCGGCTGTAGCTCCGCGCGCTGAGCTGTTCGAGCGCCGCCAGGGCCGCCGGGGCCACCCCCAGGGGATTCTCGTTGTTCGACAGCTTGAGCAATGGGTGGGTGCTGCGGCGCGCCACCTGTTCCGGGTCGGCCCCCGGGTCGTACAGGGGCAGGGCCTTGACGCTGTTGCGCAGCAGCTTGAGCACGGCAGTGGCGCAGGGCGTGGCAGTCATGTGGGCTCCTTGGCGGCCGGGTCGGCCACGGTTGCCAGTGGGGCGGGCTCGGCCTGGGCCAGCAGCGCCTTGAGCTGTTTCTCGAAGGACACCAGCAGCAGCACGGCGGTGGCCGCAAGGCCGATGGCCAGGCCTATCCAGATGCCGTAGATGCCATTGGGGCTGAGGATGCCCAGTACATAGGCGGCGGGCAGGCCCACCAGCCAGTAGCCGTAGAGGGAGATGCGAAAGGGCCCGGCGGTGTCGCCGATCCCGCGCAGGATGCCGTTGCCGATGTTCTGGCTGGCGTCGAAGAACTGCAGTACCGCGGCGATCAGCAAGCCACTGGCGGTCAGGGCCAGCACCTCCTGGTTGGCGCTTTGTTCGGCGGAAATGAACAGCGCGACGATCGGTTGGGCGAACAGCAGGTAGAGCACTGCGAACAGCAGCATCAGCAGCCCGCCGGCTGCCAGGCCCATGTGCCCCAGTTGCCGGGCGCGATGGTACTGGGCTGCGGCATGGGCCTCGCTGATGTGGATCGAGGCCGCGTGGGAGATCCCCGCAGAGAACATGAAGACGATGTAGATGATCTGGTTGAGCACGGTCTGGGCGGCCAGCGCTTCCATGCCCAGGGTGCCGATCAGCAGGGTCAGGACGCTGAAGAAGCCCGCCTCCGAAGCGTAGGTGCCGGCAATTGGCAGGCCGAGTTTCCACACAGCCCCCAGGCTCGCCCAGGAACACTTCAACTGCCCGGGGGCGAAGTACCGCGCCAGCTCACGGTTGCTCAGCACCACAGCGAGGAACATCAGGCACGAGAGCAGGAACACCAGGCTGCTGGTCAGGGCCACGCCCTCGAAACCCAGGGCCGGCAAGCCGAACCTGCCGTACACCAGGGCGTAGTTCAGGCCCGCGGTGAGCACGATCGACACCAGGGTAATGAGCAGCAGCGGCCCTGGGGTCTTCAGGCCGACAGTGAAGTGGCGCAAGGTCTGGAACCACAGGCACGGCAGCAGGCCCGGGGCCAGGATCGTGAGGAAACGCACGGTGTCGGCGGCCACGCTCGGGTCCTGGCCGAGCCAGACCAGCGGCCGCTCCAGAAGCAGCAGCACGGCAATGAACAGCACACCGCTGAGGGTGGCCCAGAACAGCCCGGCCACCAGCAGTTGGCTGATCTGCTGCGGCTCCTGGCGGGCATTGGCCTGGGCCACCAGATTGCTGACGCCGGTGACCAGGCCGGTGCCGGTGGTGCGCAGCTGGTTGAACAGGGCGATGGCCAGGCCGCCGGCGGCGATCTCCTTGGCCCCCAGGGTGCCCAGGACCAGGATATCGATGGTGGTCAGGGCGACATGGGCCAGGTTGGTCAGGATCAGCGGGCAGGCCAGCAGCAGCAACGGCAGGAATTCGCGCTTCCACAGCGGCCAGCCACGTGGGTCGGAGTTCACCATAGCTTGACCCTCTGGCCACGCTGGCCGGCCAGGGCCAGGTCCGCGAGGTAGCGTCCCAGGGCCACGTCGGTGACCACCATGCCGCTGTTGTAGGCGAAGACCACGTCCTGCGGGTGGCGCCGCGCGGGGGCATGGCCGAGGAGGATGTCCGGCAGTTCGGCATCCATCGCCGGCAGGCTGCCGTCGGCGGCGGCAAGGTCGGCGCTGGTGACGCGCATCTGTGCGCTGTCGGTGGCGATGCGGTAGTCGGCGCCGTGCAGCACGTCGGCATCGATGCCATAGCCCACCAGCACCGCCACCGCTCCGGGCTTGAGCCAGGCGCGTCGTACCTGCTGGCGGGCGGTCAGGCCGGCCACGCCGAGGATGATGTCGGCATTCGCCGCGGCCTCGGCCAGGTCGCTGACCACCTCCACCCTGCGCCCCGGGCAGTGGCGTTGCAGCGCTTGTTCCACGGCCTTCAGGCCTTCGGCGTAGTGGCCGTAGACCTGCAGGCGTTCCAGGCCGGGCAGCGCGGCCAGGAGCATCGGCAAGGCAATCTGCCCCTGCACGCCGGTGCCGACCACCAGCGCGGTGCGCGCCTGCGGGCAGGCCGCCCGGGCCATCAGCGCCGAGGTCGCGGAGGTGCGCATCGGTCCCAGCTGGGCGACGTCCATCAGGGCAATCGGCTGGCCGCTGTGGTCATCGCAGAGAAAGATGAAGGAGTGGAAGCCATAGGCGTCCCGCAGGCGCTGCGGGTCGTGTTCGTACACCACCTTGAACCCCAGGGTCTGGCTGGCCCCGTCGCGGCCGACCATGGAGTAGCTGATGGAGCGCTGGTCCCTGGGCTCGACAATGGTCTTCAGCGGGTTCTGCGAGTCGCCCTGGCGCAGGGCGACATAGGCCTGGCGCACCACCTCGAGCACATCGACATAGCGCACGCCGAGGTCTTCCAGGGCGGCTTGCGGCAGCACCCAGAGTTCGCCGGGGGCGGCGTATTGCGTTGAGCGGTTCATCCTGATTCCTCTTGGCAGATAAAACTCACGCCAGCCCGTCGAGCTGCCAGCGCAGGGCGCCGCCGTCGAGTTCGATGACCACCTTGTGCGGCAGTCGGGCTTCATGGAAGGGCGACTCGTTGGAGTCCATCTGGTAGCCGGCGGTATTGAGGTACAGCAGCAGGTCGCCGGGGCGTACCGGGTGCGCGAAGCGGATCTTGCGCCAGGTCAGCATGTCGGCCTCCAGGCAGGTCGAGCCACCGATGCAGGCGACAAAGGGCTCGGGCTCGCGAGGGCTGGCAGGCAGCAGCACCGGCTCGGGCAGGTATTCGCTGTTGAACCACTGCTCCGAGAGGCTGAAGCTACTGCCCTGTACCGTGATCAGGGCGTAGCCGTCGCTGTCGCGGCGGTCCTTGACCCCCTGCACGCGAAACGCGCTGATACCGGCCTGATCCAGCAGGGCCCTGCCGGGCTCGATGATGAAATCGATGCCGTGGCGGGCCGCCTGTTGCGCCAGGCTGATGGTGCCCTCGACCGGCGCCGCGAGGATGTCCGCCAGGGCCTCGGCGCAAGCGCGTGGGGCGCCGTAGGGATAGAAATCGCTGAACGATTTACCCGCGTGGTAGTGCGTGGGGTGGTTGTGCTGGCGAAAGCGCTCCCAGGCTTGCGGGCTCACGTACTGCACGGCGAAGCCACCGCCCAGGTTGATGCGCCTGCAGTGGTCCAGGCCGCTGGCGCGGGTGTCGATGCACAGTGTCAGCAGCTGGGCGGCGGCCTCGACCCGCTGTTCGCAGGAGTAGCCGCCAAGGTGGAAGGAGAAACCTTCCAGGCGCAATCCGCGTGGGTCTTCGCGGCACAGCGCAATGGCCTGTGCACATTCAGCCGGGCTCAGGCCAAAGCGGCTGTCGGCATGGCTCTCGGGGCGCTGGCGCAGGGTCAGCCGGGCCGCTTGCCCGCGGTCGTGGGCCAGCTGTTGCAGGCGCCGCAATTCATTCAGCGAGTCGATCGCCAGCAGGCACTGGTGGCTGAGGCCCAGCTCCAGCAGGCGCTGGCTCTTCTCCGGGCCAGAGATGCCGATGCGCGGGCCCGGCACGCCGCCGCCCAGGGTCTTTTCCAGTTCGCCGAGGCTGGCTACGTCGACGCCGATGCCCTGCTGGCTGCAGGCCCTGACCAGGCAGTCGGCCTTGTTGGCTTTCTTGGCGTACAACAGGGCGCCATCCACCGCATGCTGTTCGAAAGTGCGCTGGAACCGCTGCACATTGCCGGTGAATACCTGGGGCAGCATCAGGTGCAGCGGCGAGCCCAGGCCGTCCACCAGGCTGTGCAGCGCCTCTGGATGCTGGCGCAGCAATGCCTCGACCTGGGGATGCCTGAGGCTGGGCAGAGGCGTGCCTGGGCAAGCAGCATCGCAGGGCGTGGCGTCGTTGGCGGGCTGCATGACTGACATATTCATCCTTGGCAGAGTCGGTCGTGGCGGCACCCGGGAGGGGCCGGCCGGGAGTGAACTCAGAATTCGAAGCGGGCGGAGAAGAACACCTCGCGCTCGCGGCCCACTTCCAGCCCGCCCTGGTAGTAGGTGCTGGCGTAGTAGTAGGTGTTGCTCAGGTTCTTGCCGTGCACCCGGTAGGTCACCGGCGTGCCGCCCAGGCGGGTCTTGTAGCTGGCACCGGCATCGAGCAGGGCGTAGCCGGGGATGTAGCCACTGTTCTGCGGGTCCACCGGGCGGCTGCCGACCAGGCTCAGGGTGCTGTCCAGTGACAGGCCGGGCAGGCTTTGCACCTGGTACTGGGCCCCCAGCGCGCCTTTCCATTTCGGTACGCCTTCGGTGCGCTTGCCGGCCACGCTGGGGTCATCCACATCGTCGAGGCGGGTTGCCAGATAGGCCAGGTTGGCGTTGAGGGTCAGCGAGTCGGTGAAGCGGTCGCTGAGGTTCAATTCGACCCCGCGGTGGCGGTACTCGCCCTTGCTGACGAAGGTGTTGCTGGTGTCGAGGTAGCTGGCGTTGCGGCGGATCTCGAACAGTGCCAGGCCCAGGCTCAGGCGCGAGTCGATCTCGGCCTTGAGGCCGACTTCGTATTGCTCGGACTCGATGGCGTCGGTGGGCTGGTTCTTGTTGGTGGCATTCCAGGGCGCGTAGTCGCCTTTTTCCAGGCCGCGGGAATAGCTGACGTAGGTCATCAGGTGTTCCAGCGGGCGGTAGATCAGTGCGGCGCTGGGGATGAACACGTCGTGGCTCTGGGGCAGGGCGGTGGCCGACAGGTGATCGGCGCGATACCAGATGTAGCGACCGCCGAGCAGCACCTGGAACTGCTCGTTGAGGGCAATCAGGTCGCTGGCGAACACCGAGCTTTCCTTGATCCGCGAGACGAATTCGATGTCGTTCTCCGGCCCGAAGTGGTGCTTGGGCGGTTGCACCGGATGCAGGATGTTGCCCACCGAAACATCGCCGACGCTGGTCCCGGGGTTGTTGCTGTTGATGTCGTCCCAGGCCGGGCTGCGGTCCTTGAACTGCTTGTAGCCGGTGCCGAGGAACACGTCGTGGTACAGGCTGCCGGTGTTGAACTTGCCGGCCAGGTAAGACTGCAGCGACCAGGTGCTGAACACTTCGCCACGGGAGACATAGAGGTCGGCGGTGCCGATGTCGCCATTGGGCTGGATGTTGAACAGGTCGTTGTAGCCACCGTGGCGTTCGACCCGCGAATAGTTGGCCTGGGTGATCGAGGTCCAGTTGTCATCGAGGCTGTATTCGAACTTGGCGTCGATGTTCTTGCCTTCGGTCTGGTGGCGGAACCAGGAGCCGGTGAGCAGGTCGCGGCGGTTGATCTTCGGTGGCCGCACGTAGCTGGAGGCATCCAGCGGGTTGGCCCGGTGGCGCTGGTCGGCCCGCAGCAGCGGGTCGGCCACGGTGGATTTCCACGACCAGTCGGTGTTGAGCTGCAACAGGGCGCGATCGCTCAAGCGAAAGTCGGTGGCCAGGCCGATGAACTTGCGCTCCAGGTCCCGGGCGTGATCGTAGTCGCCATTCTTCTCGTAGCCGGCATTCAGGCGATAGCCGAATGCGCCGTCGGCGGTCGAGTTGCTGTTGTCCACGGCCAGGTAGCGGCCGGTCAGCGACGAGCCTTGCAGGGTGAGGTTGAGCAGCGGGTCGCGGGTCGGGCGCTTGAGGATGTAGTTGATCGTGCCGCCGGGCGAATTGACGCCGTAGAGAAAACCCGAGGGTCCTTTGAGCACGTCGATGCGCTCGACGTTTTCCAGGGGCACGTCATGGTGCGGCGCCAGGGTCAGGCCGTCGCGGCGCAGGGTGTTGAAGTTGTCCATGGCGAAGCCGCGCAGGCGGAAGTTGTCGAAGCCGCTGCCGGCCGAAGCGCTGAGGATCGACGGGTCCAGGCTGAGCACATCGACGGCGGTGCGGGCGGAGGCGTCGGCGATGGTTTTGGCGTCGTAGCTCTGGATGGCCAGGGGGATATCCAGGGGACTCTTGGCCCCGAACGCCCCGGCATTGACTTCAACGGCATCGTTGAGCGGCGGCGCGCTGATCCGGGTCGCATCGAGGCTCAGGGACGATGTGTGCTTGTCCGGGGCCTCGGCCTCCTGTGCCTGGGCGACGGCCAGGCCGGCGCAGGCCGAAACAACGCTGGCAAAAACCCTGAAGGCGCAGCGCGCCGGTGATCCAAGCAATGGATTCATCTGTAGTCCCTTAACTCAACGCAGCTGAAATGACGCCGCCGTTCCAATCTGCAACCGTCGTGGCCAGCCGATGAACCTTGTCCGTCGACTGAGGCTGAAGACCCTGCTAACGTCAGCCCTTCATATGAGAACCGTTATCAAGAGATACATTATAACGTTTTAAAAAATGACGCAATGCTGCCTGGGAATCGTCCCGGGAGCTGCCGTGATCGAGATTTCGCGGAGGGTCCCCGGATGGTTTTTCTCGGGTTTTTGCGCAGCGGTCGGTGTTTTTGCCTGTATGAAACCGATGGCTTTGACTAAGGTGCACCCATAGTTACCGGAGCGTGCTGCATGACTGCTGTGGATTTACCCGCCGTACCCCGAGTGTTGATTGCCGAGGCCGACCCCTGGTCCCGTGATCTGTTGAAGCAGGTCTTGTTGAACGTGCGCTGCGACGCGCGCCTGGACCTGTGTGCCGATGGCCAGGAAGCCATGGACCTGTTGAGCGCCAGACCCTACGACCTGATCATTGCCGACTGGGAACTGCCAGGCATCGACGGCCTGTCGGTGCTGCGCTCGGTGCGCCAGCGCAAGCGCAATCCGCTGCAACCGTTCATTCTCCTCAGCGTGCGCAGCGACAGTGCCAGCGTGCGCGAGGCGCTGCCATTGGCCCCCACCGCCTACCTGACCAAGCCTTTGAACATGGAGAGCCTGACCCAGCGCCTGCAGGGGCTGTTGCTGGATGCCGGCCAGGAGGTGTCCTGCGAAGTGCCAGCACTGGCCCCCGGCATGACCTTGTGGACCTTTCTCGAACGCCGCCGCGAAGTGGCCGATGGCGCGCCGCTGCTGACCGATGTGCAACTGGCGGTCAAGCGCAGCCTCAACCCCGAAGGGCTGGACATCCGGTTGCTGGAGGAGGAAATACACACCGACCCGCAAATCACCGCGGTACTGATCTCTGCTGCCAACAGCGCCGCGCAGCATCACGGCGACGGTGTGCAGACCCTGTCCCAGGCCCTGCATCGCCTGGGCACCGGGCAGAGCATGAACCTGATTCTCGGCCTGACCCTCAAGCGCAGCGCGCGCCTCAGCGATCCCGCCCTGGCCGACTACGCCGAACGTTACTGGGGGTTGTCGCTGCACACCGCCGAGTACGGCCGGACCCTGGCGCGCCTGCTGGACCTGGACCAGGAGCGCTGCTACTGCGCGGGCCTGCTGCACCGCCTGGGCGACCTGGCGCTGCTGCGTTGCCTGCAGGAGTGGAAGCAGGCCGGAGGCGAGCTGGACGACCAGGAAGAAATCGGCGATGCCCTGGAGCGCTTTGGCGCGGCCTATGGCTCCGCCCTGCGTACCCGTTGGCGCATGCCCCTGGAACTGCGGGAGCTGATCGCCTCGATCTACCAGCTGGGAGGTGGGGTCTATTCCCGCGAAGCACTGGTGATGAACCTGGCGGCGCAACTGGCGCGCCTGACGCCCCACGAAGGCGTGGAAGAGGTGGCCCGCAGCAAGACTGCGCGGCTGCTGAAGGTCGGCCTGCCGGAGCTCGCCCGCCTGCGCAAGAGCTGAGGATGGATCGCGGTGCGCGGCGCATGCAGTGCGCGTTGGCGCGTCTAGGCGACGCCTACCAACTGCCCAGGCTCGAACACAGGTCGAACCAGCCTTCGACGGTCTGGTCCTCGGCACGCAAGGCCAGGTAGAAAAATGGCCAGGCTGGAACCAGCGCCAGCAACTGCGCCGGGTGTGCCCCGTCCTTCAGTGCCAGGGCCACGCCCATCACGGGAAACACCAGGCCGATCAGGCAACACACCAGGCGCTTGCCCCGGCAGCCACTGCGTTTGCTGTTGATGCGTCTGAGCAGTTGTTGTTCGTTCATCGGGCACGTTCTACAGCAACCGGCGGAGCTGCGAAAGGGCCGCTCGGATGAACGACTCGGGCCAGTCGACGGCTGCCGCGCGTGGCCGTCAACTAGCCGGTGACGATGCGATTCTTGCCCTGGCGCTTGGCCTCGTACATGGCTGCATCGGCCCGGGCAAACAGGCTGTCGAGGCTCTCATCGGCGGGCAGCAGGCCGGTCAGGCCCTGGCTGACGGTGATGCTGAAGGCCTGGCCGTTGTGGCTGAAGCTCTGGCGCTGGATCTCCCGCTGCAGGCGTTCGGCCACCGGCCGCGCCATGTCCGCGGCGCAGCCAGGGAATACCGCGGCGAACTCTTCGCCGCCGATGCGTCCGAACAGGTCGCCGCGGCGCAATGCGGCGCGCCCGCTTTCGGCGATGCGTTGCAGGACGATGTCGCCCTCGGGGTGGCCGTAGGTGTCGTTGATCACCTTGAAGTCATCGATGTCCAGCAGCAGGAAGGCCAGGGGCGCACCCTGCAGGCGTGCTTGCTCGAACTCGCGGTTGGCGCATTCGAAGAAGTGCCGGCGATTGCTGCTCTGGGTCAGCACATCGGTGGTGGCCAGGCGTTGCAACTCGGCCTCCAGCTGTTTCTTCTCGGTGATGTCTTCGGCGATGCCAACCACGATCAATCGTTGCCCGGGTTCGGCGTTGCGGTTGATGAAGCACTTGTCGCTGAGCCAGCGCACCTGCCCCTGGGCATCGATGATGCGGTACTCGCGGTCTTCGACTGCGCCCTTTTCCAGGACCTGGGCCAGGCTGCGTTCGGCGTATTCCAGGTCGTCGGGGTAGATGCTGTCGCGCCACTGGTTGCTGTCCGCCAGCAGCAGGCTGGCGGGGCGGCCAAAAATCCGCTCATAGGCCGGGCTGACGTACAGCACCTGGCGCGTGTCCCAGTCGGAGGCCCAGAGCACCGCGTTGACGCTGACCAGCAAGGAGCTGAACAGCTGTTCGCGTTCGGTCAGGCGGGCGACTTCGCCCTGGGCGTGCATCAGCGCCATGAGGGTTTGCGCGGCCTCGGGCCACTGGGGAAGGGAAGAGTGAGTGTGTGGGTTCTTGTTGACCATTGGCACAGATCTCAAAAGGCGTGCCGCGCGGTGTTCGACAGCGGCTGCAACCAAGCCCGCCTGGGTGGCGAAGTGTTGTTTGAGATAGGGGATCGGGCGCTAAGTTCCCAGGAGGCCGGGCGACCTGGCGTGCTCCCGCCGGACGGTCGAACGCCCCGCCGAGGCCCGCCACCCATGCCGCCTGTGTGGCGAGGGAGCCTGCACCCGCTCGGCGGCGCAGCTGCCGCAAACCGGGCAATGAAACATTCCAGACAGAACGCGAAGGCCGGGGGGATGCCGAGCGATCCCGCACCCTTCGCCACAGCAGGTTGTGGCGAAGGGCTGGGCCTCAGGCCGCGTTGGGCCGCAGGGAGTAGGTCTTCAACTGATGGGCGAAGTCCCGCAGGGACTGGATACCACTGGCCTCGGCCTCGTGGACCCAGTCCTTGATCGCCGCCAGCATGTCGTGGCCATTGGCGCTGGTCTTGGCCCAGATCTGTTGCAGCGCCAGGCGCTTCTCGTAGATCACCTTCAACGCCTGGCTGTGCTCCAGCATGTTCTGGATGCGCAGGTGATGGCGGTCTTCCAGCAGGCTGGTTTCCCGGGACAGCAGGCGCTTGGCGCGGTGGAACTGGTGGCGCACCGAGTGATCGACCTTGGCCAGCTCCTGCTTGACCAGCGGGCCGATCACCAGCTTGCGGTACTGGGCCATGATCTGGAACCGGTTGTTGAGGATGGCCATGGCGGTGTCCATGTCCAGGTGCCCCTTGCCTTCGACCCGGTGGGCGATCGGCGCCACGCGCTGGACCTTGGCCAGGCGCAGGAAGCTGAACACCTTGATCCACGCCCAGCCCATGTCGAACTCCCACTTCTTCACCGACAGCTTGGCCGAGTTGGGGTAGGTGTGGTGGTTGTTGTGCAGCTCTTCACCGCCGACGATGATGCCCCAGGGCACCAGGTTGGTGGCGGCGTCGCGGCATTCGAAGTTGCGGTAGCCTACGGCGTGGCCCAGGCCATTGATGACACCGGCGGCCCAGAACGGAATCCACATCATCTGGATGGCCCAGATGGTGATGCCGATGGTGCCGAACAGCATCAGGTCGATCACCGCCATCAGGGCGATGCCACCCAGTTTGTAGCGGCTGTAGAGGTTGCGCTCGATCCAGTCTTCCGGGCAGTTCTTGCCGTAGATGCGCAGGGTTTCCGGGTTCTTCGCCTCTTCTCGATACAGTTCGGCGCCCTTGCGCAGCACCGTGGACAGGCCCTTGATCACCGGGCTGTGGGGATCGTCGACGGTCTCGCATTTGGCGTGGTGCTTACGGTGGATGGCGGTCCACTCGCGGGTGTTCTGCGCCGTGGTCAACCACAGCCAGAAGCGGAAGAAATGTTTCAGGCCGGCGTTGAGTTCCAGGGAACGGTGCGCGGAATAGCGATGCAGATAGACGGTGACCGCAACAATGGTCACGTGGGTCATCAACAGAGTGACTGCCACCAGTTGCCAGGCGGACAAGCCAAGTAAACCTTCATACCACATAGGCGATAAGGCCCTCGAAAAAGAAAAAAACAGCCCAGGCATTATCACTAAGCCGAGTCAGAAAACCAGTCGCCCTTTCAGATAAGAGTGGCGGCATGTTTCTTCCTCTATAATCCCAAACTTTTCGTGTGGAAATAGACGGACTTATGTCGGTTTCTTATCGCAATGGCTTGCGTGCCGCGCTGCTCTACCTGCTGCTGTCACTGGCGTGGCTGCAGTTCAGTGGTCATTTATTGAGCAGTTTCTTCGATGGGTTGACCGACCAGGCCCACTGGCAGCTGGTCAGTGGCTATGCCTGGGCCGTGGTCAGCGCGGTGCTGATCTTCTTCGCCCGGGCCCGGCTGTTGCGGGTGCTGGGGGCTGACCGCTGGTTGCGCCATCAGCAGAAGGATCGCGAGCGCCTGCGCCAGGCAGCGGCGGTGTTCGACTGCACCCGCGAAGGGGTTCTGGTGAGCGATACCCAGGGCCAGATCGTCCACGTCAACCGGGCCTTTATCGAAATCACCGGCTATCAGCGCGAAGAAGTGCTGGGGCGCCAGCCGAGCCTGTTCAAGTCCGGGCACCATTCGGCGGACTTCTACAAGGCGATGTTCGACTCGCTGCAGCAGACCGGCGAGTGGAGCGGCGAGATCTGGAACCGACGCAAGAGCGGCGAGATCTACCCGCAGTGGCAGACCATTCGCGCGATCCATGATGAACAAGGCGAACTCACCCACTATGTCGCGGTGTTTTCCGACATCAGCGCGATCAAGGATTCCCAACACGAGCTGGCCCACCTGGCTCACCACGATCCGTTGACCGACCTGCCCAACCGCCTGCTGTTCACCGATCGCGCCGAACAGGCCCTGGCTTCGGCGCAGATCCACAAGCGCGGTTGCGCCATGCTGATGATCGACCTGGATCACTTCAAAATGATCAACGACAGCCTCGGCCACAACGTCGGCGACCAGTTGCTCAAGGCCGTGGCCGAGCGCCTGGGAGAGATGTTCGGCCCCGGCATCACCCTGGCGCGCCTGGGCGGCGACGAGTTCGCCGTGCTGGCTGAAAGCTGTCCGCAGTTGGTGCAGGCGGCGGCCCTGGCCCAGCGCATCATCGACGGCCTCAAGGAGCCCTTCCCGTTGGGCGAGCACCAGTTGGTGATCAACGCCAGCATCGGCATCAGCCTGTTCCCCAGCGACGCCCTGAGCGCCCAGCAGTTGCTGCGCAACGCCGATGCGGCGCTGTTCAAGGCCAAGAGCGCCGGGCGCAATGGCTACGCCCTGTACACCGAGGAACTCACCGCCCATGCCCAGCAGCGGGTGGAGATCGCCTTCGAGCTGCGCCGCGCCCTGGAGCAGCAAGAGCTGAGGGTCTACTACCAGCCGGTGCATGACCTCAAGAGCAGCCGCCTGATCGGGGTCGAATCCCTGGTGCGCTGGGAGCACCCCGAGCGCGGCCTGGTGTCACCGGCGGAATTCATCCCGATTGCCGAGCGCACCGGGATGATCGCCGAGATCGACGCCTGGGTCATGCAGCAGGCCTGTCGGCAGATGTGCCAGTGGCAGGCCGAGGGCGTGGTGCTGTCGTTTATCGCGGTGAACGTCTCCACTCGCTTGTTCGCCCGCAGTGAGCTGTACCAGCAAGTGGCCAAGGTGCTGCACGAAACCGGCCTGGACCCGGCCTACCTGGAGCTGGAAGTCACTGAGAGCGCAGTGATGGATGATCCGGAAGTGGCCCTGGAGCAGATGCACCGCCTGCGGGAGCTGGGCATTCGCCTGGCCATCGACGATTTCGGCACCGGTTATTCCTCCCTGCTGCGGCTCAAGCGCCTGCCGGTGCAGAAGCTCAAGATCGACCAGGGGTTCGTCGCCGGCCTGCCGTGGGACGAAGACGACGCGGCGATTTCCCGAGTGATCATCGCCCTGGCCCAGAGCATGGGCATGCAGGTTCACGCCGAAGGCATCGAGCAGATGGAGCAGGCACGGTTCCTCCTCGAACACGGATGCGACCTGGGCCAGGGCTACTGGTTCGGCCGGCCGATGCCGGCGGCGCAGTTGGACTGGAGCAACGCCCCGCCGATCCGCTGAGGTGCGGCTGCAAGGCCGCACGCAAGGGGCGCCGCAGTGCCACTGCCGACGCCCCGAGCGGTGCCTGGGCGCAACGCCCATGGCATCGAGGGAAAGGCCCCAGAGCCGCGCCTGAGGTGCAGGGATTGCGCCCTGCGACACCTTCGGCAGGAAGGGTTTGGGACCTAACCCTGCGTCCTGGCAAATAATTTTTTCTGGTTATATAAACATTCTTAAATAGTATTTTTAAGAATATCTGCGGCTATCTACTATTGCTCCTACGCCGCAAGCAGTGCCGCCACTGCCAGGCATCCCTCACTCAAGGAGCAGCACCATGAGCGCATCTCTACGCAGCGTTGACGGCCAGGACGAAGCAACCATCTTGCGGGAAATTCAAAGTGCCTTGCGGGACCTGCGCTTTGGCGCGGTGGAAATCACCGTGCACAACGCCCAAGTGGTGCAGATCGAACGCAAGGAAAAATTCCGCCTGCAACAGCCCGGCAACAAACCCAGCTGAACACCGCGTCACCCTCTCGTGATCGAGAGGCCCGACTGGTCCACCGGAGGGCGTCATCCATGACCCCCAGCACGAACCCCAGCGTTCCTTTTCGAATGCGGGCTGAAATCGCCATAAGAAAAATGCCAGCACCTTAAAAAAATTTCAGGAGCTTCACCATGTCGTCGATTCGCCGTTATGCCCTGGCCGCCCTCGCCAGCGCTGTTTTTGCCGGTTCCGCCGTTGCCAAGGACTATGAGCTGCTCAACGTGTCCTACGACCCGACCCGTGAGCTGTACCAGGACTACAACGCCGAGTTCGTGAACTTCTGGAAGCAGGAGCACCCGGGCGACAACGTGAAGATCCAGCAATCCCACGGTGGCTCTGGCAAGCAGGGCCGGGCGGTGATCGACGGCCTGCGCGCCGACGTGGTGACCCTGGCCCTGGCCGGTGACATCGACGAAATCGCCAAGCTCGGCAAGACCCTGCCGGCGGACTGGCAAAAACGCCTGCCGGACGCCAGCACCCCCTACACCTCGACCATCGTGTTCCTGGTGCGCAAGGGCAACCCCAAGGGCATCAAGGACTGGGGCGACCTGGTCAAGAAAGACGTCTCGGTGATCACCCCGAACCCGAAAACCTCCGGCGGTGCGCGCTGGAACTTCCTGGCCGCCTGGGCCTACGGCCTGAAGGCCGGCGGGAGTGAGGCCAAGGCTCAGGAATACGTGAAAGAGCTGTTCAAGCACGTGCCGGTGCTGGACACCGGTGCCCGCGGCTCGACCATCACCTTCGTCAACAACGGCCAGGGCGACGTGTTGCTGGCCTGGGAAAACGAAGCCTTCCTGGCGCTGAAGGAAGACGGCGGCGCCGACAAGTTCGACATCGTCGTGCCGTCGCTGTCGATCCTCGCCGAGCCGCCGGTGGCGGTGGTGGACAAGAACGCCGAGAAAAAGGGCAACACCCAGATCGCCGAGGCCTACCTCAAGCACCTGTACAGCCCGGCCGGCCAGGAAATTGCCGCGAAGAACTTCTACCGCCCACGGGACAAGGACATCGCCGCCAAATATGCTCAGCAGTTCCCGAAACTGGACCTGGTAACTATCGACAAGGACTTCGGCGGCTGGAAAACTGCCCAACCGAAATTCTTCAATGACGGTGGCGTGTTCGACCAGATCTACACGGCGCAATAACCCTGTTGTAGGAGCTGGCTTGCCAGCGAAGGCGCCCCTGAGGGCAATGCACGACTTGCGGGGGCCTTGCGCCGGCAAGCCGGCTTCTACCAGGCAGAGCCCGCATTGAATTGCGGGTTTTGCGTATCCGTTCCGTTAACCAAGGACTCTTATGTCGCGTCGTATCTCCCCCGTCATACCCGGCTTCGGGCTGACGCTGGGCTACACCTTGGTGTACCTCAGCCTGATTGTGCTCATCCCCCTGGCGGCGATGTTCGTGCATGCCGCGCAACTCACCTGGGATCAGTTCTGGGCCATCGTCAGCGCCCCCCGGGTGCTCGCCGCCCTCAAGCTGAGCTTCGGCACGGCGCTGTGCGCGGCCATCATCAACGGCCTGATCGGCACGCTGCTGGCCTGGGTGCTGGTGCGCTACAGCTTCCCCGGGCGCAAGATCATCGATGCCATGATCGACCTGCCCTTCGCCCTGCCCACGGCCGTGGCCGGCATCGCCCTGACGGCCCTGTATGCGCCCTCCGGACTGGTCGGCCAGTTCGCCACCGACCTGGGCTTCAAGATTGCCTACACCCCCCTGGGCATCACCCTGGCGCTGACCTTCGTCACCCTGCCGTTCGTGGTGCGCACGGTGCAGCCGGTGCTGGCGGACATCCCCCGTGAAGTGGAAGAGGCCGCCGCCTGCCTCGGCGCCAAGCCCTGGCAAGTGTTCCGCCATATCCTGGTGCCGGCGCTGCTGCCGGCCTGGCTCACCGGCTTCGCCCTGGCCTTTGCCCGGGGCGTCGGCGAGTACGGTTCGGTGATCTTCATCGCCGGCAACATGCCGATGAAGACCGAGATCCTGCCGCTGCTGATCATGGTCAAACTCGACCAGTACGACTACACCGGCGCTACCGCCATCGGCGTGTTGATGCTGGTGGTTTCCTTCATCCTGCTGCTGCTGATCAACCTGTTGCAGCGGCGCATCGAACGACCTTAGAGGAGGCGCGAACATGTCCCAATCGTCTATTAGCGCCGCCTCGTCGGCCAACGCTGCGCGCCGCGGCAGCGCGACATCCCGTCGGGTGCTGATCGGCCTCGGCTGGCTGATCTTCGCCCTGTTCCTGCTCTTGCCTCTGTTCATCGTCGTGTCCCAGGGCCTGAAGCTGGGCCTGGGCGCCTTCTTCGATGCGATCTTCGAGCCCGACGCGCTGTCGGCGCTCAAGCTCACGGTGATCGCGGTGCTGATCTCGGTGCCGCTGAACCTGGTGTTCGGGGTCAGCGCCGCCTGGTGCGTGAGCAAGTACTCGTTCCGTGGCAAGAGCATCCTGGTGACCCTGATCGACTTGCCGTTCTCGGTCTCGCCGGTGATCGCCGGCCTGGTCTATGTGCTGATGTTCGGGGCCCAGGGCTTTTTCGGCCCGTGGCTGTCGGACCACGACATCCAGATCGTCTTCGCCCTGCCGGGCATCGTCCTGGCGACCATCTTCGTCACCGTGCCCTTCGTCGCCCGCGAGCTGATCCCGCTGATGCAGGAGCAGGGCACCCAGGAAGAGGAAGCGGCGCGCCTGCTGGGCGCCAACGGCTGGCAGATGTTCTGGCACGTCACGGTGCCCAACATCAAGTGGGGCCTGATCTATGGCGTGGTGCTCTGCACCGCCCGGGCGATGGGTGAATTCGGTGCGGTATCGGTGGTTTCCGGGCACATTCGCGGGGTGACCAACACCCTGCCGCTGCACGTCGAGATCCTCTACAACGAATACAACCACGTCGCCGCCTTCGCCGTTGCGAGCCTGTTGCTGATCATGGCGCTCTTCATCCTGCTGCTGAAGCAGTGGAGCGAAAACCGTATTAACCGCCTGCGCGCCAGCGCCGCGGAGGAATAATTCATGTCGATCGAAGTCCGTAACGTCAGCAAGAATTTCAACGCCTTCAAGGCCCTGAACAGCATCAACCTGGACATCCACAGCGGCGAGCTGGTGGCGCTGCTGGGGCCGTCCGGCTGCGGCAAGACCACCCTGCTGCGGATCATCGCCGGCCTGGAAACCCCCGATGACGGCAGCATCGTGTTCCACGGCGAGGACGTTTCCGGCCACGACGTGCGCGATCGCAACGTCGGTTTCGTGTTCCAGCACTACGCCCTGTTCCGCCACATGAGCGTGTTCGACAACGTCGCCTTCGGCCTGCGCATGAAGCCCAAGAACCAGCGCCCGAGCGAAAGCCGGATTGCCGAGAAGGTCCATGAACTCTTGAACATGGTGCAGCTGGACTGGCTCTCCGATCGCTACCCGGAGCAGCTCTCCGGCGGCCAGCGCCAGCGCATCGCCCTGGCCCGTGCCCTGGCGGTGGAGCCCAAGGTGCTGTTGCTCGACGAGCCCTTCGGCGCCCTCGACGCCAAGGTGCGCAAGGAGCTGCGCCGCTGGTTGGCGCGGCTGCACGAAGACATCAACCTGACCTCGGTGTTCGTCACCCACGACCAGGAAGAGGCCATGGAAGTGGCCGACCGCATCGTGGTGATGAACAAGGGCGTGATCGAGCAGATCGGCTCGCCGGGCGAGGTCTACGAGAACCCGGCCAGCGATTTCGTCTATCACTTCCTTGGCGACTCCAACCGCCTGCACCTGGGGGAGGACAACCACGTGCTGTTCCGTCCCCACGAGGTGTCGCTGTCGCGCTCGGAGCTGGAAGACCACCACGCCGCCGAAGTGCGCGACATCCGCCCGCTGGGGGCCACCACCCGAGTGACCCTCAAGGTCGAAGGGCAGAGCGAACTGATCGAGGCCGAAGTGGTGAAGGATCACGACAGCCTGATCGGCCTGGCCCGTGGCGAGACGCTGTTCTTCAAGCCCAAGGTCTGGCAGAAACACACCAGCCTCTGACTCCCGCCGGCCCCTCCTGCGAGCCCCACGTCTCGCAGGAGCCGGCTCGCTGTTGGCCGCAGCCTTTCTCCTCACCCTCGCACCTTGTAGGAGCTGGCTTGCCAGCGAAAGCGTCCTCCAGGCCTGCATCAGGCTTGAGGGCCTCTTCGCCGGCAAGCCGGCTCCTACCGGGGCTCGCTGTTGGTCGCAGCCTTTCTCCTCACCCTCGCACCTTGTAGGAGCTGGCTTGCCAGCGAAAGCGTCCTCCAGACTTGCACCAGGCTTGAGGGCCTCTTCGCCGGCAAGCCGGCTCCTACGGGGCTCGCTGTTGGTCGCAGCCTTACTCCTCAACCCGCACCTTGTAGGAGCTGGCTTGCCAGCGAAAGCGTCCTCTAGGCTTGCACCAGGCTTGAGGGCCCCTTCGCCGGCAAGCCGGCTCCTACCGGGGCTCGCTGTTGGTCGCAGCCTTACTCCTCAACCCGCACCTTGTAGGAGCTGGCTTGCCAGCGAAAGCGTCCTCCAGACTTGCACCAGGCTTGAGGGCCTCTTCGCCGGCAAGCCGGCTCCTACCGGGGCTCGCTGTTGGCCGCAGCCTTTCTCCTCACCCTCGCACCTTGTAGGAGCTGGCTTGCCAGCGAAAGCGTCCTCCAGACTTGCGCCAGGCTTGAGGGCCTCTTCGCCGGCAAGCCGGCTCCTACGGGGCTCGCGGCTGGGTGATGGCGTTCGGCTATTGCTGCTAGCTCGATTCGGTCTATGGCCCGTCCCCGGCCGCAACATTCCTTATCTACGCTGGAAATTGTGCCAGGAGGGCGCGATTGAAGAGTCCATGACGGACCGGCGTTCTGTCTCCTGGCCAGCCTGATGCCAAGGAGACAAGCATGAAAAAGGAAACCCATCGGCCCGGTCCGAGGCTTGGCTGTGCGCTATGCGGTGCGCTGCTCAGCCCGCTGGCGTTCGCGCTCGCGCCGCCTGACCTGTCCTCGCGCATACCCTACGACGTTGCAGTCACCGCGCCCCCGGCTCCGACTCTGGAAAGCCTGCAGCGGGACTTTGACGTGCTGTCCTGGCAGACCTTCATCGCCCTCAACTGGCCGGCCCGGGACGACGGCAGCCCGGACACCGGCCCCATCGGCAAGGAAGATGGTCCCACCGTCTGGGAAGGCTGGAAAGAGAGCTACCAGATCTTCCGGGCCAAGGGTGAAAAGCCGCTGGCCTGGGATGCCCCGGCGATTCTTCCCAAGCCCTGCGAGGGGCTCAAGTCCGGGCGCCTGCTGCAGCAGATGGGCAAGGTCGCGGGGGTGCTCGATGAATTCATCCAGCCGTTCCAGAGCGGGCCGCTGGTGGACCAGAGCGGCACCTACACCCGCAATGAAATCGTGGTCAACCGGCCGATGTTCAACGATATCGTCGACAAGGGCCTGTACAGCGTCCAGGGCCAGCAGGCGTATTTCGCCGCCAGCCCGAACAACCGCGTGGCCTTCAGTTGCAGTTCAAGTCCCCACCAGAAGCTGGGCGCGATCATGGTCAAGGCCTCGTGGAAGGTGCTGGACGGCAATGACCAGCGCAGCCGGTTCCATAGCGTCGATGCCCTGGTCTATACCCCCGGCAACAGCGATCCGACCCACGGGCCCATCGTGGAGGAGTCGTGCAAGGCCCAGTTGGTGGGCCTGGTGGGCCTGCACATAGTGCACAAGACCGAATTGGCGCCGCAGTGGGTCTGGTCGACGTTCGAGCATGTGGACAACGTGCCGGAAAAAACCACCCCACCGGAGCAGCGCCAAGGCCCGTACCTGTTCTACAACGCCGCCAGCCCGGCCAAGGTTAACGAGCCGCCACCCCGGCCCTGGAACCCGGCGGTCAAGGCCGCGCCGTCGCAGATCGTCCGCGATATCCCGTTGACCGAGGCCGCCAAGGCCCTGAACAGCAGCTACCAGGCACTGTTGCGCACGGCCAACCCCCAGAGCGTCTGGGCCAACTACCAGATGATCGATACCCAGTGGCCCGCCGATCCGGCCCCGGACTGCGAGAGGCCGTCGCCGACCAATCCCCTGGGCAGCCCGGCCCCGACCTTCCTGGCCAACGCCACCCTGGAAACCTTTATCCAGGGCACGGTGCCCCAGGCATCTTCCAGTTGCATGGACTGCCACAACAACGCCAGCACCCGGGTCACCCAGAACCCCCGCACCACCTTTGCCGACTTCACCTATCTGCTGGAGCGCGCCCAGTCCACCGGCGCCGCAGGGAGCAAACCATGAGCACCGATCGTGAAAACTTCGTCGGCCTGTCCTCGGCCCTGTTGGGGATCGGTATCGACTTGCTGGCGCCGCGGATCGACCCCATCGATCTGCCGACGACATTCCTCGCCTATGTCCGCCCCAGGCTGACGGACAAGGTGTTCGATGCCCTGCTCGGACAATATGCGGCCTTGGCCGCCGATCATCTGCCAGCCGACGAGATCGCCCGGGAGCTGCTCAAGGATCCCGCGCAGCAGTCGACGCTGGCCTGCCGCTCGATCATGAAAATGTGGTTGCTGGGGGTCTGGTACCAGCCCTATGACGCCGACGCCTTCAAGAGGAAGCAGCAGTCGGTCGTGTCCGATCTGGCGTACCAGCAAAGCTGGGCCTGGAAGGCGGCACAGGCCCACCCCATGGGCTACAGCCAGTTTCATTTTGGCTACTGGAGCGAGACGCCCCCTCCCCTGGAGGCCTTCACCGGGGTGCCCGCCAAGGGCCAGCAAGGAGCATCGTCATGAGCACAGAACAAGCAGATGTGGTGATAGTCGGTGCCGGTCTGGCAGGCAGCATCATCGCCTACCAGCTGGGCCTGGCCGGGGTCAGGGTGCTGGTGCTGGAGTCCGGTCCCAGCGTGCCGGCCAATCGCACCCAGTACATGGAGCGTTTCTATAACGCCACGCTCAAGACCCCCGAGTCGCCGTACCCGCCGGCCAGCAACCTGGAGCCGCAGCTGTACCCGCAACTGCAGCCCGCCCAGCAGAACGCGCCACGGCCCACCATTGCCGACCTGATCAATGGCTGGCAGAACCCGCAGACCAGCTACCTGGTGCAGAAAGGCCCGCAGGCCTTCACCAGTACCTATGAGCGGGTCGGTGGCGGCACCACCTGGCACTGGGTCGCGACCTGCCTGCGCATGCTGCCCAACGATTTTCGCCTCAAGTCGCTGTACGGCGTCGGCGTCGACTGGCCCATTGGCTATGAGGACCTGCAAAGCGCCTATTGCCGCGCCGAGGCGGAGATTGGCGTGGCGGCGGATGTGGCTGACCAGGCTTACCTGGGCATGACCTTTCCCGAGGGCTACCAATTCCCCATGCACAGCATTCCGCTGTCCCTGGTGGACGCCAGTTTCGTCAAGGCGGTGCAGGGCCATTCGTTCGCCGACCTGCCGCTGCTGGTAAGCCCGACCCCGGCCGGGCGCAACTCCGAGCCCTATGCCGGGCGCCGGGTCTGCGCGGGCAATACCAACTGCACGCCGATCTGCCCGATCCAGGCCAAGTACGATGCCACCGTGACCCTCAACAAGGCCCTGGAAACCGGCAATGTGCGGGTGCTGTACAAGACCGTGGCGAGCAAGGTCCGGGTCGCCGCGGACTCGCGCATCAGTGGTATCGAATTCATCCAGTACCAACTGGGTGACGGGCCGCCCACCGGCACTGGCGTGGCCCAGGGGCAGCACTATGTGATTGCCGCCCACGCCATCGAGACCCCCAAGCTGCTGCTCAACTCGGCCTGCCCCGAGGCCCCCAACGGCGTGGCCAACCGCAGTGGCGAGGTTGGCCGCAGCCTGGCCGACCACCCGATCTACCTGGCCTGGGGCCTGATGCCGGAAGGCCAGTCGGTGTTCCCCTATCGCGGGCCGGTGTCCACTGCGGGCATTGAAAGCCTGCGCGATGGGGGCTTTCGCCAAGCGCGCGCGGCCTGGCGCATCGAGATCGGCAACGAGGGGCTGAACTGGCCGATCGGCGACCCCTACACCACGGTGTGCGAGCTGATCGACGGCCCCCAGGAAAGCCACCACGACAGCCCCGCCAACCCTGCGTCGAAGCCCAAGCAGGAGGCCCGGGCGCTTTACGGGCGCGAGTTGATCCAGACCCTCAATGACCGCCTGATCCGCCAGTTCCGCATCGCCTTTCTGGTGGAGCAGGTCGAGGATGATCCGAAGCATCCCAAATGCTACATCCTGCCCTCCAAAGAGTACCGCGACCGCCTGGGCATCCCCCGGCCGGAAATTCACTACGAGCTGTCGAAGTACACCATGGAGGGCTTCAAGCAGGCGCGCAAAGCCGCCAGCTACATCATCACCCAGCTGTTGGGGGCCACCGAACTCACCGACCTGAAGCCAATCCCGAAAGACAATCCCGGGTACTTCATCTACGACGGCGAGCCCTATAGTTTCCAGGGCGCCGGGCACCTGATGGGCACTTACCGCATGGGCGACGACCCCGGCACCTCGGTGGTGGACAAGCACCAGCGCAGTTGGGATCACCCCAACCTGTTCCTGGTGGGGGACGGGGTGTTTCCTTCCAGCGGCACCGCCAACCCCAGCCTGACCATCGCTGCGCTGTCGTTCCAGGCCGCCGATGTGCTGGCCAACGAGCTCAAGGCCGCCACGGTAACGGTCCAGGCCAACCGGCCCTGGCAGAATACCGGGGTGCAGCTCAATGGCATCAGCCCGCGTCTGGTGCGCTACGTCAGCGGGCTCTGGTCCGCCAGCCCGGCGGGGGGCATGGTGGATGGGCGTGGCAACCCGCGCTATGTGGCCAAGGCCGGCTACACCTTGCCGGGAGCCAGTGAAGGGGCGTTGATCGGCAGGGTTGGCGACACTGGCGAGCCGTTCCTGATCGGTGACCTGGCCGAGATACCGGCAGGCCGGCGAGGGGAGCTGCAGCTGTGCATCAATGACGACCTGAACGGGCGTTACGGTGTCGGCCTGCAGGACAATCAGGGTGAACTGACGGCGCGGGTGGAGTTCGGCGCCTTGTGAAAGCGCCTGGCCGGGCGGGCGTGGGGCATGCCCGGCCAGGGTTTCAGACCATGGCTTTCTTGTGCCGCAGGGCCACCGGCCCGGAACGCTGCTCGATGGCCTGCTTCAGGTCATGGCGCAAGCCCAGCAGGAACGCCAGCTCGGCCACCACGAACAGCGGGCCGACAATCAGCCCCGAAAGGTCGTCGACGAAGGCCGGCTTGCGGCCCTCGTAGTAATGGCCGATGAACTGGATCACCCAGCCGATCACGAACAGGCCCAGGCCGCTGCTCAGCCAGAGCCCGGTGCTTTGCGCCGCCAGCACCTGGCCGGCCCACACCGACAGCGCCATCAGCCCCGTCATCAGCAGCCCCAGGCGCAGTTCCAGACGCAGGTAGAACACTGACGCGGCCAGGGCCAGCAGCAACGCCGGCGACCACGACAGGCCGGCCATGCTCCAGGCGGGACGCGACAACAGCACCGCCACCGCCACCACGATCATCGGAATGCCGATAAAGTGGCTGGCGATATTGCGCGGGTCGCGGTGGTAGGCGGCGTATTGACTGAGATGATCAACGAGGCTTTTCATTGTTGTTCCTCCGTTAGGGTGGCTCGATCATGCCCGGCGGCGCAGCTCGGCTCTGTCAGCTAGGCGACAATCATTGCGATGCCCTGAGGGAAAGACCTGTCCATGGACCTGCAGCAGTGGCGTGAATGCCTGATGACCGGCCAGTGGTTCAGCCACCTGCCGGTTTCCTTACAGAATAGTGTGCTCGACAGCGCGCGCCTGCGCCGGCTGAAAGCGGGGCAGTGCCTGTTCCGTCGTGGCGATCCGCCCTGCGGTCTGTACGCGGTGCTGGAGGGCACGGTGCGGGTGGGGGCGGTCAGCGAGCAGGGCAAGGAAGCACTGCTGAGCCTGATGGAGGCGCCCCACTGGTTCGGCGAGATCTGCCTGTTCGACGGCCAGCCACGCACCCACGATGCCTACGCCGAGGGCGCCTGCACCCTGCTCCAGGTGCCCCAGGCCGCGCTGTTGCAGCTACTGGACCAACAGCCGCAGTACTGGCGTCAGTTCGCCCTGTTGATGAGCCACAAACTGCGCCTGGCCTTTATCAACCTGGAGCAGTTGAGCCTGATGCCGGCGTCTGCGCGAGTGGCCAGCCGCCTGCTGGCGATGGCCGCCGGCTACGGAGAAGTGGTCCAGGCCCGGCGCGTGCTGCAACTGCCCCAGGAGCAACTGGCGCTGATGCTCTCGCTGTCGCGCCAGACCACCAACCAGATCCTCAAGGACCTGCAGCACCAGGGCATCCTGCGCCTGAGCTATGGCGAGATCGAAATCCTCGACACCGAGCGCCTGCGCGCCCTGACCTCGCCCTAGGAGCTCCCGCGATGTCCCTGCCTCCCGTAGGAGCTGGCTTGCCAGCGAAAGGGCCCGCAATATCGCCTTCGCCGGCAAGCCGGCTCCTACAGAACCTCCGCGATGTCCCTGCCTTCTCGTAGGAGCTGGCTTGCCAGCGAAGAGGCCCTTCAAGATCGCCTTCGCCGGCAAGCCGGCTCCTACAGAACCTCCGCGATGTCCCTGCCTCCCGTAGGAGCTGGCTTGCCAGCGAAAGGGCCCGCAAGATCGCCTTCGCCGGCAAGCCGGCTCCTACAGAACCTCCGCGATATCCCTGCCTCCCGTAGGAGCTGGCTTGCCAGCGAAAGGGCCCGCAAGATCGCCTTCGCCGGCAAGCCGGCTCCTACAGAACCTCCCACGATGTCCCTGCCTCCCGTAGGAGCTGGCTTGCCAGCGAAGAGGCCCGCAAGCTCATCCTCGCCGGCAGCCGGTTCCTACGAACCACGATAGGTGGAGAACCCATAAGGGCTGAGTAACAACGGAATGTGGTAATGCTGCTCGGTCTGCCTGACCTCGAAGATCACCGGAATCTCCGGAAAGAAGGTCTCGCGCTTGGCCTGCCTGAAGTATTCGCCGGTCTTGAACACCACCCGATACTCGCCGGCCGTCAACGCCCGGCCCGCCGGGAACAGCTCGGCAATCCGTCCCTGCTCATTGGTCACCCCTTCGGACAGGGGCTTCCAGTCCTGGCCCACCTGCTGCTCCAGGGTCACCTTGACCCCCGGCGACGGCAGGCCGTTCTCCAGGTTCAACACATGCACGCTCAACGGATTGCCCGCCGCCAGGGCCAGGCTCGACAGACTGCACAGGCCGATGGCCGCCAGGCTATTACGCAAAACACTCATGCCACACTCCTTCCTCGATTGAACAGACAACACCAGTAGCCGCTGCCGAGCCCGCGAGGCTGCGCAGGAGCGCAACGCGGGCGCAGGCTCAGAAAGTCACTCACGTCCCGCCGCCCTTTCCGCGGCCAACCCCACCTGCTGTGCGGCCTTGAGCGCACAGGCCGCGTCCTGCGTCGCGCCACCGGCCCCGGCAATCCCGATGGCCCCCACCAGCTCGTCGCCGGCAAACAACGCAAGGCCGCCACCGAGCAACAGCAGCTCCGGCAAGGTATTGAGATTGGCCGCCTCGGGATTGTTGCGGGCGCGCTCGGCCAGCACCCCGCTCGACGTCTTGGTCGACAGCGCGGTATAGGCCTTGCGCTGGCTGGCCGGGCCGTTGTGCGGGCCCACCCCATCGCCGCGCATCGCCACCAGCAGGTTGCCGCCGCGGTCCAGCACCGACACCGCCGCGGTGCAGTGGGCAAGGCTGGCATCCGCCAGTTGCCGGGCGGCGGCCAGGTCCAGTTCGGCATGGCGCGGCAGTTCGAGCGCCGCCAGGGCCGTACCGGCGAGGCTCAGGCCAAGGCCCAGGACAAGAGGTTTGCAGATCATCGAACGAGCTCCAGAAAGACCGGCCGTCACCTTAACCAGCGCGCTCCGTCAGAACCCCGTCGTCTTGATTACAAGTTTGTAATGGGCAAGCGGCCGCCGGGCGCCTAGCCTGTGCCGATCATTCCCGAGGTGCGCCATGCGTTTGCTGGTAGTTGAAGACGAAGCCAAGACCGCCCATTTCCTTGCCAAGGGCCTGGGAGAATCCGGCTTTGCCGTGGACGTGGCCCTGAATGGCCTGGACGGGCGCCATTTCATCGAGCAGCAGGAATACGACCTGATCATCCTCGACGTGATGCTCCCCGGCCTCAACGGCTGGCAGTTGCTGCAACTGGTGCGCCAGCGTGGCGCCACACCGGTGCTGTTCCTCACCGCCCGCGACGCCATCGAAGACCGGGTTCGCGGCCTGGAGCTGGGCGCCGACGACTACCTGCTCAAGCCCTTCGCCTTCGCCGAACTGCTGGCCCGGGTGCGCACCCTGTTGCGCCGCGGGCCGCTGCGCGAGGCCGAGTCCTTCAGCATCGCCGACCTGGAGATCGACGTGCTGCGGCGCCGGGTCAGCCGCGGTGGCCAGCGCATCGCCTTGACCAACAAGGAGTTCGCCCTGCTGCACCTGCTGGCCAGCCGCCAGGGCGAAGTGCTGTCGCGGACCCTGATCGCCTCCCAGGTGTGGAACCTGAATTTCGACAGCGACACCAACATGGTGGAAGTGGCGGTGCGCCGGCTGCGGGCCAAGGTCGACGACCCCTACATACCCAAGCTGATCCACACCGTGCGTGGCGTCGGTTACCAGTTGGAAGCCCCGGATGAAGCGCTCTAGTTCCATCGCCTGGCGGCTGGCCCTGGCTTTTGCCGCGGTCTGCGCCCTGGTGCTGAGCGTGATCGGGGTGTTCCTCTACCGCTCCCTGGCCGGGGAAATCGCCTACCGCGACGACCTGGCCCTGCTCGGCCGCCTGGAGCAGGTGCGCGCCCTGCTCCAGGACAGCGACAGCCTGGATGCCCTGCAAGCCCGGCCCCGGCTGTACCAGAACATGCTGGGCAACCAGGAAAGCCTGCTGCTGGTGCTGCGCGCCGACGGCTCGACGGTGATCGACATCAACCCGCGCCGGCAGCCCTTGCCCGCGCTCGACCCCATCGCGCTGCAACAGGCGCCGCAACGCAGCGATGTACGCCTCTGGCCGGGGGCGGATGAGGTGCCGGTGGCGCTGCTGGCAGGCCAGGCCCGGGGGCCCAAGGGTGAAGCCCTGACGGTGATCGCCGGCAAGGTCCTCAGCGAGCGCGAGCAGATGCTCGCCAGCTACCGCCTGCGCCTGTACCTGGCGGTGGGGCTCGGGGCCTTGCTGGCCTTCGCCCTGGGCCTGCTGCTGTTGCGCCGGGGCCTGCAGCCCTTGCGCCAGCTCAGCGACGCGGCGCGGGAGATCGATTTGCGCAGCCTCGACCGGCGCTTGCAGACCCACGGCATTCCAGCGGAATTCCACGAACCGGTGCAGGCCCTGAACGCCATGCTGGCGCGCCTGGAAGCGAGCTTTGAACGCCTGTCGCAATTTTCCGCCGACCTGGCCCACGAGATCCGCACACCGTTGCACAACCTTCTGGGCAGCAACGGCCTGGCCTTGAACCAGCCGCGCAGCGCGGCGGAGTACCAGGAAGTGCTGGCCTCCAACATGGAGGAATTCGAGCGCCTGGGGCGCATGGCCGAGAACCTGTTGTTCCTGGCCCGGGCCGAGCAGGCCGATGCGGTGCTGGACCTTCAGCTGCTGTCACTGGCGGGTGTCGGCGCGCAACTGTGCGACTACTTCGAAGCCCTGGCCGATGACCGGCAGATCCGCCTGGCGAACGGTTTTTCCGGCGAGCTGCGGGCCGACCAGCAACTGCTGCAACGGGCCCTGGGCAATCTTCTGGCCAATGCCGTGCGCCATGCCGACGAGGGCTCGCTGATCAGCCTGCGGCGCCGCGACGAAGCCGGCTGGTGCTGGCTGCAAGTGCACAACCAGGGCCCGGCGATTGCCCCCGAGCACCTGCCCCGGCTGTTCGACCGTTTCTACCGGGTCGACCCGTCCCGTGCCGAACCTGGGGATTCCGGGGGCCTGGGGCTGGCCATCGTGCGTTCGATCATGCAGCTGCATGGCGGACAGGTGCGGGTGCTGAGTGAGGGCCGCGACACCGTGTTCGAACTGGGGTTTTCGCTTCCTTGACGCCGAGCCTCAGGGGTTGGGTTGCACGAACCTGCAGGAGCCGGCTTGCTGGCGAAGGGCCTCAGCGCAAGCCATCGCGAAACTGCCCCGGGGTCATGCCGGTCCAGCGTTTGAACGCCCGGCTGAAGCTGCTGGCGTCGGCAAACCCCAGCAGGTAGCTGATTTCACTCAGGGAGCAGTCCAGGTCCCGCAGGTGCAGCAGGGCGAGGTTTTCCCGGCATTCGTTGAGCAGGGTGTCAAAGCGCGTGCCTTCATCCGCCAGATGCCGCTGCAGGCTACGCAGGCTCAGGTGCAGGGCCTCGGCCACCCGCTCGGCGGAGGGTTCGCCTTCCGGCAACTGGGCTTCGATCACCCCGCGCACCTTGCGCTCCCAGGTCAGGGGCCGCAGTTGCAGCAGGGTGCGCTTGAGCACCGCTTCGTTGTGCTCGGCCAGCTCCGGGTTGGCGTCGTCCAGGTGGCTGTCGAAATCGTGCAGGCCGAACTCCAGGCAGTCGTCGGGTGCGTCGAACTGCACCGGGCAGCGGAACACCTTGTGCCACTGGCTCGGGTCCTGCGGGGCCGGGCGGCGCAGTTGCACGCCCAGTGGTGCATAGTCGCGGCCCAGGCGGTTGCGGCAGGTACGCACATAGATCGCGGCAAAGGCGTCGATGGCTTCGAACGCCGGTTGCGGCGCGCCGGGCGGCACCTTGAGGAAGAAGCGGTAGCGATCCGGCTCCCGGGTCAGGGCCAGCTCCAGGGCATCGCTGACCACCTGGTGGTAGCGCACGATGCGCTCGAACACTTCCCGCAGGCTGCCGCTGGCCACCAGGGCGTAGCCCAGGGCATGAAAGGTGGTGGGGCTGACAAAGCGCGACACCCGCAGGCCAATGGCCGGGTCACCGCTGGCCTTGACCGCCAGGTGCCACAGGCGGGTGGTGGCCGACAGCGGGTAGCGGGCGTTGGGGTCGTCCATCAATTGCGGGTCGAGCCCGGCTTCGCGGCACAGCGCGCCACTGTCGAGGTCGAGTGCGTCCAGTTGCTTGCGCAAGGCGCGGGTCCAGCTGGCAAGGGAGGTGGCTTCGGTCATGCGATTTGGCGCGTCCGGTCAACAGGTTGGCGTTTACGGCTAGGGCCCCAAGCCACGGCTCAAGGCAGGATGCACAGACCACTGACCAGAGGATGGAATCATGCAGGGTATTTCTGCAAGCCCCGCGCAGATGAACGCGCAACAACGAGCCGCGCATATTCGCCAGGTGGTCCTGGCCCGGGGCGACGAATTGCGCCGGCGCTACCCCCTGTTGCAGCATCAGGACGCCCTGGGCGCGGGCATCCTGGCCTTGGCCCTGGCCGCAATGGTCGGGTCGGCGGCGCTCTACCTCGGTGGTTATCTGCCCGGCTGGGGGTGCTTGCTGCTCAACGCGTTCTTCGCCTCGCTGACCCACGAGCTGGAGCACGACCTGATCCACAGCATGTACTTTCGCAAGCGGCGCCTGCCCCACAACCTGATGCTGGGGCTGGTCTGGCTGGCGCGGCCGAGCACCATCAACCCCTGGGTGCGGCGCCATCTGCACCTGAATCACCACAAGGTGTCCGGCAGCGAGAGCGATATCGAGGAGCGCGCCATCACCAACGGCGAGCCCTGGGGCCTCGCCCGGCTGCTGATGGTGGGCGACAACATGATGGCGGCCTTCATCCGCCTGCTGCGGGCGCCGGGCGCCAGGCGCAAGCTGGGCATCCTTGTGCGCACCCTGGCGGTGTACGCGCCGCTGGCCCTGCTGCACTGGGGCGCCTGGTATGTGTTCCTCGGGTTTCACGGGGCCAACGGCGTGGCCGCCCTGCTGGGCAGCCCGATCCAGTGGTCGGCCGATACCCTGGCGCTGATGCACGTCATCGATATCGCCGTGGTGGTGATCATTGGCCCCAACGTGCTGCGCACCTTCTGCCTGCACTTTGTCAGTTCCAACATGCACTACTACGGCGACATCGAACCGGGCAACGTGATCCAGCAGACCCAGGTGCTCAACCCCTGGTGGATGTGGCCGTTGCAGGCGTTCTGCTGCAATTTCGGCAGCACCCACGGCATCCACCATTTCGTGGTCAAGGAACCCTTCTACATCCGCCAGATGACGGCGCCGGTGGCGCACAGGGTGATGGCCGAGATGGGGGTGCGTTTCAACGACTTCGGCACCTTTGCCCGGGCCAATCGCTTTCATCCCGTGGAGCAGGTGCAGGAGGATGCAGGCGGTGGTGTGCGGGCCTAAGCCTGTAGGAGCCGGCTTGCCGGCGAAAGGGCCCTTGAGCCTTGTGTTGCCCTGGAGGACGCCTTCGCTGGCAAGCCCGCTCCTACACAAGCCAGCTCCTACACAAGTCAGCTTCTACAGGTTCAGTCGGGCTGGAACGGTGATTCGCTGAGGATCACCCCGGTTTCATCCACGTAGCGCTGCCATTGCTCCAGCAGGCTGCGCAGTTTTTCCGGCTGGCTGTGGGCCAGGTCGTGAATTTCCCCCGGGTCCTGGCCCAGGTCGTACAGCTGCCAGGTCGCCGGGCCCACCGGCCCGGGGATATACACCGCCTTCCATTGCCCCTGGCGAATCGCCCGGCGGCCGAACAGCTCCCAGCCGGTCACCGTGTGTTCGTCGTGCACCTGGGCGGTCTCGCCGGAGAGAAAGCCCAGCCACGACTTGCCCCGCAACGGCGCCACATCGCGCCCGCGCCAGCGCTTGCCGGGGTGACGCACGCCGGCCAGGTCGAGCAGGGTCGGGGTGATGTCCATCACCGTGCCGAAGCCGTGGCTGATCTGGCCCTTGAGGGGCAGCTGTGGGTAGTGCAGCAGCGCCGGCACGCGAATCCCGCCCTGGGTGGTGAAGGCCTTGAACAGCCGCGACGGCGCGGTGGCCGCCTGGGCCCAGGCCGGGCCGTACCAGACGTAGGAGTTGGCCCGGCCGATGTTCTCCAGGCGGTTGTCGTAGTGCTGGTTGAGGTAGGTCAACAGCTCCGGGCCGAACTTGGGAAAGGCTTCCAGCAGCGCACCCTCGGCGCCGTTGTCGGACATGAACAGGATCAGGGTGTTGTCCAGCTGGCCCTGCTGGCGCAGGTAGTCCACCACCCGGCCGATGTTCCAGTCCATGCGCTCGACCATCGCCGCATACACCTCCATGGCCCGCGCCGAAACCTGCCGCTGCTCGTCGCTGAGGGCATCCCACTCGGCGTTCAGGTTGATCAACGGATGGGGCTCGACCTGCGGGTCCAGCAGGCCCAGGGCCTGGAGTTTTTCCAGGCGCTCGCGGCGCAGCACTTCGGGGCCGGCGTCGTAGCGGCCACGGTACTTGGCGACGATTTCCTCCGGGGCCTGCAGCGGCCAGTGGGGCGCCGAGAATGGCAGGTAGGCGAAGAACGGCCGGGTCTGGTCGCGCTCCTTGAGGTACTGCAGCAGCTTGTCGCCGAAGGCGTCGGAGGAATAGAAATCCGCGGGCAGTTCATCGATGAAACGGTCGTCCTCGATGTACAAAGCCGGGGTCGACTTGAGCAACCCGGGGGTGTGCTCATCGTAGGTCGGCTCGAAGGCGTAGTGGTTGGCCGCCCCCGGCAGCAGCGAGAACGAACGCTCGAACCCCCGGGCATGGGGCGCACGTTCGGTGGTCAGCCCGAGGTGCCATTTGCCGCTCATCAGGGTCTGGTAGCCGGCTTCGCGCAGCAGTTCCGGCAGGGCCACCACGCGGTCGTTGAGGTAACCCTCATAGCCCGGCTTGCCGATCAGCTCCGGGGTCAGGGCCTCGGCCATGGTGCCGATCCCGGCAATGTGGTGGTCGGTGCCGGTGAGCAGCATGGAGCGGGTCGGCGAACAGGTCGGGGCAGTGTGGAAATCGGTCAGGCGCAGGCCATTGAAGGCCAGGGCGTCGAGGTTCGGCGTGGCGATCTCGCCGCCGAAGGCGCCGAGGTCGGAGAAGCCCAGGTCGTCGGCCAGGATCACCAGGAAGTTGGGACGTTGCGGCATCGAGTCACTCCTGTTCAGCAAGCAATGAAGGTCAGGGGCAGGTCGCGGATCTGCACCGGCAACGGCGCCTGGTAGCGCTCGTCGCGGGTCAGCTCGTGAAGCAGCTCCTCACGCAGTTGGTGGAAGTCGAAACTGCTGCGCTGGCGCGGGTGGGGCAGGGCCACCTCGACCACGCGCTTGATCCGGCCCGGGCGCGGCTCCATGACCACTACCCGGTCGGCGAGGAAAATCGCTTCCTCGACATCGTGGGTCACCAGCACCGTGGTGATTTTGGCCCGCTCGCGGATCGCCAGCAGTTCGTCCTGCATCTGCTGGCGGGTCAGGGCGTCGAGGGCGCCAAAGGGTTCGTCCAGCAGCAGGATCCGCGGGCTGGCCACCAGCCCCCGGGCAATCGCCACCCGTTGCGCCATGCCGCCGGACAGCTGATGCGGGTAGGCCCGGGTGAAGTCCTTGAGGCCCACCAGCTCGATGAATTCGTCGATCCGCTGCTGGCGCTCGGCGGCGCTCAGGGGCTCGTTGACCAGGCCCAGGCCGATGTTCTCGGCCACCGTCAGCCAGGGGAACAGCCGGTGTTCCTGGAACACGATGCCGCGCTCGCCGCCGATGCCGCTGACCGCCTTGCCGTCGACCCGGATCTCGCCCCGGAACTCGGTGTCCAGGCCGATCAGCAGGCGCAGCAGGGTGGACTTGCCGCAGCCGCTGGAACCGACGATGGCGACGAACTCGCCCTCGGCGATGTCCAGGTTGAATTCGCGGATCGCCTCCACCTCGCCACCGGCGACGGCGAAGGTCTTGCCCACGTGATTGAAACTGACCAGGGGTGCGTTCATGCGTGTCTCCAGCGGGTGGCGCGACGTTCGAGCTGTTGGCCGATGAGGTTGAGCAGGGCCCCGGTAAGGCCCACCAGGAGCATGCCGGCCATGATCAGGTCCATGCGCAGCAGTTGCTGGGCGCTGATCATCTGGCTGCCGATGCCGCCGTTGGACGGCATGAAGTATTCCGCGCCGATGGTGCCCAGCCAGGCATAGATCAGGCTGATGCGCAGGCCGGCGAAAATCCCCGGCGCAGCGCCCGGCAGCACCAGCCGGCGCAGCCGTTGCCAGAGGTTCAGGCGCAGTACCTGGGCGGCCTCCGCCAGTTGCGGCGAGAGCTGGGCGACGCTGCGCTGGGTGGCGATGAACAGCGGGAAGAACGCGGCCAGGGCGACGAACACCCACTTGGCCAACTCCCCCAGGCCGAACCAGGCGGTGAGCAGCGGCACCCAGGCGAAGATGGCGATCTGGCGGATAGCGGCCAGGGTCGGCCCCAGCAGGCGTTCACTGACGCGCGACAGGCCCAGCAGCAGGCCAAAGACCAAGCCCAGGCCACCGCCCAGCAGCAGGCCGCCGAGGGTGCGCCCCAGGCTCAGGCCCATGCCCCCCAGCAGGCTGCCATCGAGCAGGCCGCTGCCGGTGGTGGCGAGCACCGCCAGGGGGCTGGGCAGAATGTTCGGATCGACCCATTGCTGGTCGCTCGCCACCTGCCACAGGGCCAGCAGCGCCAGGGGCAGTAGCCAGGGTTGCAGGCGCTGCCAGCCCTGATAGCGCGGGCCACGGCGGAATTCGGCGGTGGCCGGGTGCGGCCAGTGCACCAGCTTGCGGTCGAGCCAGCCGATGCCACGGTCCATGCACACCCCCAGCAGGCCGATCACCAGGATGCACACGAAGACGATGTCCAGCATGAACAGCTGCCGCGCCCAGACCATCAGGTAGCCGATGCCTTCGCTGGAGGCCAGCAGTTCCACCGCCAGCAGCGAGGTCCAGCCGGTGGCCAGGGCCAGGCGTATGCCGGCCATGAAGGCCGGCAGCGCGGCAGGCAGCACCAGGCGCCGCACCAGCAGCGCCGGCGGCAGGCGCAGCACTGCAGCGGCTTCCCGCAGCCGGGGCTGGGCGTCACGCACCCCCACCAGGGTGTGCAGGGTCACCGGGACCACCACGGCCTTGATCAGCACCACCAGCTTGAGCACTTCACCGATGCCGAAAAACACCATGAACAGCGGAATCCAGGCCAGGGTCGGGATCTGCGCCAGGGCGCCGAAAGTGGGGAATACCAGGCGTTCCAGGCGCTGGCTGAAGCCCAGGGCGCCGCCCAGCAGGGCTCCGGCGGTGATACCCGCCAGCAGGCCCCAGAACAGCCGTTGCAGACTGATCGCCAGGTGGCTCCACAGCTCGCCGTGGGCCAGCTCCAGGGCACTGCTCCAGACCAGCGCCGGGGCCGGCAGGATCTGCTCGCTCATCCAGTGATTGCGGCTGGCCAGCCACCACAGGCCGAAGAGGCCCAGGGGCAATAGCCAGGGCAACAGACGCTGGCTGACCCGTGGCCATCCCGGGCGGGCGCTGGAGGGGGCTGCCAAGGGCAGGCTGAGCAGTGAAACACGGGCCATGGATGACCTCCGTCGTCGGGTTCTGCATGGCTCATGCAGGAGCGGCCGGGTAGCCTTGCACAGAGCTGTGAAGGTCTCCCTGGAGCGCGGCAGGGCCGAAGGGCCCCGGCGGCGACACGTCGCTTCCTGCAATATTCCTTTGTGATCTATTAAAATTCTTATCAATGCTATTGAGCGATAAGAGAAGCCATTTAAGGCCTCTTGCCGCCACGCATCCAATGCATTCGAAGAATATTTTCCATGCGTTTGATGCATGGCTGCAGAAGAGGCCCGTGGCTGCTGATTTATTCGATAAGGTTATTAAAATGTGAATTTATAGTATTTAAATACTTATCCATTCCATGCCTACCTTTTGCTCCTCAATGCCCTTGCACCCAGGAGCCGTACCCATGAGCCTTCCCTTCAAACGCGTGATCAGTCTGTTCGCCGCACCGGCCCTGGCGGGGTTGCTGGGTTGCCTGCCGCTGCTGTCCCAGGCCGCCGAACTCAAGGAAATCCGCATCGCCGTGCCCGACCTCAGCGCCGGCACCCAGCACAGTGGTGGCGGGGTGGTGGATGTGCTGCGCCAGCAGCAGATCTTCGAAAAAGCCTTCGCCGACCAGGGCATCAAGATTCAGTGGAATTTCTTCAAGGGGGCCGGACCGGTGATCAACGAGGCCTTCGCCAATGGCCAGGTGGACCTGGCCTACCTGGGGGACCTGGCGGCGATCATCGGTAAATCCAATGGCCTGGATACCCGCCTGCTCAGCGCCTCGGCCCGTGGGGTCAAGCACTACCTGGGGGTGGTCCCGGGTTCCGGGATCAAGACCCTGGAAGACCTCAAGGGCAAGCGCGTGGCGGTGTTCCGTGGCACCGCCACCCAGCTTTCGTTCGATGCCGCCCTGGCCAGCCGGGGGTTGAGCGAGAAGGACCTGAAGGTGGTCAATCTTGATTTCAACGCCGCAGTGGCGGCCCTGGCGGCCAGGCAGATCGATGCGTCCTGGGGCAGCACCGGGCTCTCGGCCCTGCGCAGCAAAGGCCTGGCCGAACTGCCCCTGAGCACCAAGGACCTGGGCGGCGCCGGCAGCGTGCAGAGCGTGCTGGTGGGCAGCGGCAAGTTTGTCGACGAACATCCCGAGGCCGTGGAAAAACTGCTCAAGGCCCAGCAGCAGGCCGTAGAGTGGCTGACCCAGGACAGCAACAAGGAAGCCTACATCCAGCTGGTGTCGGGGTTGGCCAGTTATCCACCGGTGATTCTCCAGGATGACCTCAAGGACCAGCGCCTGAGCGAGATCTTCCCCTCGACCCTGGACCCGGTGTTCCTCGGCAAACTGCAGGATTCGGTAGACCTGGCGGCCAAGGAACGCTTGATTCGCAAGCCGTTCAAGGTGGATGCCTGGGTGGCACCGCAGTTGGCTGCTGCCGGTCTTTGAGGTCGGCACCAGCCGCCGGCAAGCCGGCTCCTGCGTAACCCTGGAGCCGGCTGGTCGGCGAGGGCGGTCTTGAGGGCCTCTTCGCTGGCAAGCCAGCTCCTACGGTCGGGGGGATACCGTGCGGGATCTTGTAGCGGCCGGCTTGCCGGCGCAGCTGTTCTACACGGCGATGGCGTGGCTCTGCTGGTCCACCGCCACCAAGACCTCGATCAGCTTGCGCGCCGCCGGTGACAGGCGAAAGCCGCTGCGGCTGACGATACCGCAGCGGGCATTCAGGCTGTCGATGTTCTGCGGCAGGTTGCGCCAGTGCAGCAGCGCCAGGGAGCCCTGCTCGATGTCTTCGGCAAAGGCCTCGGCGGTGCCCACGCCAATGGCATTGGACTGGCGGACGATCTTCACCAGGGCCGGGAAGTGCTCGGTCTCGATGGTCGGCGAAAAGTCGATGCGCCCGCTGAGGTTGGCCAGCAGCTTGCGGATCCCCGGGGGGATCAGGGTGGTGGCCAGGGGGTAGTCGAACATGTCGTTGGTGGACAGGCTTTCCTTGGCCAGCAGCGGGTGCCCGGGACGGCAGAAGAACACTCCGCGCTTGGGCGTCAGGGGCTGGGTCTGGTAGTTCGGGTCGGCCTCGAAATGGCGGATGTCGGCGATAAAGAATTCGATCTCTTCGCGGTTCAGGCTGCGGCTGAGTTTTTCCCAGTTGTCCACGGCAAAGCAGGTGCGCACCTTGGGGTGGGCGCTGGTGAATTGCGCCACCGCATCGGGCACCAGTTTCACCGCCGGGGCCGGGCCGCAGCCGAAGCGCACTTCGCCGGCATCGAGCTTGGTCATCCGCGTCACTTCACTGCTCAGCAGGGCCGCGCCCTGGACCAGGCTCAAGGCGTGTTGCAGCACCACCTGGCCTTCCGGCGTGGGGCGCAGGTCCTTGTGCCCACGGTCCACCAGCACACAACCGAACTCCTGCTCCAGGCCCTGGATACTGCGGCTGAAGGCCGGCTGGGTGATGCCCATGGCATCGGCGGCGCGGACAAAACTGCGGTGCTCGTTGAGGGCGATGAAGTAACGCAGTTGGCGAAGATCCATATGCTTTCCCGGCATCCGAAAAATAGCTCGAAGGCATTTGCGACGAGTAAGGAATGAGGTTTTAAATGCAAGCTCTTATTCCGTCAACGAAGCATATGAATATCTATTAGATCTAAATTGAATATAGATAGAGCGTTGTTTCGCTGCGGCTCAAACCGTAAGCAGTCAGATGAGGGTGTATCCGATGAGCAATGCCGCATTAGCCGTTAAACCCGCCATTCATGCCCTGGACATTCATCCGGTGGCCGGCCGTATCGGCGCCGAGATTCGTGGCGTGCAACTGTCCGGCGATCTCGACGCCGCCACCGTGGAAGCGATCCAGCAAGCGCTGGTGCAGTACAAAGTGATCTTCTTCCGGGGCCAGTCCCACCTCGATGACCAGAGCCAGGAAGCCTTCTCCCACCTGCTGGGCGAACCGGCGGCCCATCCCACGGTGCCGGTGCGCGACGGCACCCGCTACCTGATGGAACTGGACGGCGCCCAGGGCCAGCGAGCCAACTCCTGGCACACCGACGTGACCTTCGTCGACGCCTACCCCAAGGCCTCGATCCTGCGTTCGGTGGTGGCCCCGGCCTCCGGTGGCGACACGGTCTGGGCCAACACCGCTACTGCCTACAACGAACTGTCGGCGGAACTGCGGGAACTGGCGGACAAGCTCTGCGCGGTGCACAGCAACGAATACGACTACGCCGGGGCCAAGCCGGACGTCTCCGCAGAGAAGCTGGAGCGTTACCGCAAGGTGTTCACCTCCACGGTGTTCGAGACCGAGCACCCGATTGTTCGCGTGCACCCCGAGAGTGGTGAAAAGAGCCTGCTGCTGGGGCACTTCGTCAAGCGCATCAAAGGCTATTCCCAGGCCGACTCGGCGCACCTGTTCGGCCTGCTGCAAAGTCACGTCACCCGTCTGGAAAACACCGTGCGCTGGCGCTGGAGCGCGGGTGATGTGGCGATCTGGGACAACCGTTCGACCCAGCATTACGCGATTGACGACTACGGCACCCAGGACCGCGTGGTGCGCCGGGTGACCCTCAAGGGCGATGTCCCGGTGGGCGTGCACGGCCAACGCAGCCAGACCATCAAGGGCCTCTGACCCGCCCTCCATCGCCGCCCCTTCCCGTAGGAGCTGGCTTGCCAGCGAAAGCGCCCCTGAGAGCGATGCAAGACTCAAAGTCCTCTTCGCCGGCAAGCCGGCTCCTACGAGAACTCTGCGATGACCCTGCCCGCTGTAGGAGCTGGCTTGCCAGCGAAAGCGCCCGCAAGAGCACTGCAAGGTTCGAGGGCCTCTTCGCCGGCAAGCCGGCTCCTACGAAAATTCATGCAATGACCCTGCCCGCCGTAGGAGCTGGCTTGCCAGCGAAGGCGCCCGCAAGAGCGCTGCAAGGTTCGAGGGCCTCTTCGCCGGCAAGCCGGCTCCTACGAGAACTCTGCGATGAACCTGCCCGCCGTAGGAGCTGGCTTGCCAGCGAAAGCGCCCGCAAGAGCACTGCAAGGCTCAAGGACCTCTTCGCCGGCAAGCCGGCTCCTACGGGAGGGGGCCGGGTTACCACACGCCGATCTGCACCAGCTTTTCGCTTTCCGGTTCGCCGTAGCGAAAACGCTGGCCCCGCAGGTCGATTTCTTCATGGCTGATGGTGGTGCGGCGTTTCAAGCCGCGCAGCCATTCCAGCAAATACCCCAGGTGTTCTTCGCGCACCGCGGCATGGGCCGGGTCGGCCCCCAGGTCATTCAACTCCTGGGGGTCGTTGTGCAGGTCGAACAGCTGCGGGCGCAAGCCGTCATACGCCAGGTATTTCCAGCGCTCGCTGCGCACCATGGTCATGCGGCAGCGGTCGATGGGCTGGCCCAGGCGCTCCCGCGCCGGGGCCTGGAAGGCGTAGTCGTATTCGCTGATGGCGTAGCGGCGCCAGTCCGGTTCGGCGCCGTGCAACAGGGGGATCAGCGAGCGACCTTCGAGCCGATGTTCGGCACCCGGCAGGCCCAGGGCGTCGAGAAAAGTCGGCAGGGCGTCGATGGTTTCCACCAGGCGCTCATCCACTGTGCCACGGCTGATATCCGCCGCCGCCCGCGGGTCGCGGACGATCAGTGGCACGCCCACCGCCGGTTCCAGCAGGAACTCCTTTTCCCCCAGGTAGTGATCGCCGAGGAAGTCGCCGTGGTCGCTGGTGAAGACGATCAGGGTGTCGTCCCAGCGGCCGTTGCTCTGCAGGAAATCGAACAGCCGGCCGAGCTGGTCATCCACCTGCTTGATCAGGCCCATGTAGGTGGGCACCACGTTCAGGCGCACTTCGTCCCGGGAAAAATTCAGGCTTTCTTCATGCTGGCGGAAGGCGGCGTAGACCGGGTGATCGCTGAGCTGCCCGGGCTCGGCGCGCACGGCCGGGATGACCTGCTCCGGGCCATACAGCGCGTGGTAGGGCGCTGGGGCGATGTAGGGCCAGTGCGGCTTGATGTAAGACAGGTGCAGGCACCAGGGCTGCTCGCCTTGTTCGCTGATGAAGTCGATGGCGCGGTCGGTGGTGTAGACGGTTTCCGAGTGCTCTTGCGCGACCCGGGCCGGCAGGTGGGCGTTGCGCATTTTCCAGCCGCTGCGGATTTCCCCCTGCGCGCCGGCCCCGGCGTTGGCCCAGTCGTGCCAGGGGTTGCGGCCGTCGTAGCCGAGGTCGCGCAGGTAGTGGGTGTAGGGCGCGGATTCGCGTTTGTCGTCGAACACCGGGTCGTCGGGGTAGATGCCGTCGTGGCGGAAATAGGGTTCGAAGCCGACCTCGTTGAGCACCTCGGCCTGCTGGCTCTCGGGGTCGATGGCCAGGCGTTGCAGGGCGTCGAGATTGGGCGTGGCGTGGGTCTTGCCCACCAGTGCGGTACGGATGCCATGGGGCCGCAGGTAGTCGCCCAGGGTCAGTTCCTCCAGGGGCAGGGGCACGGCGTTCCAGGCCACCTGGTGGCTGCTGACATAGCGCCCGGTGTAGGCCGACATGCGCGACGGACCGCAGATGGTGCCCTGGGTGTAGGCGCGGCTGAAGCGTACCCCGGCGGCGGCCAGGCGGTCGATGTTCGGGGTGTGCAGGTGCGGGTGGCCGTAGCACGACAGGTAATCCCGGCGCAGTTGGTCGCACATGATGTAGAGCACGTTGCGCACGGGTTTGGGGGTATTGGACATGGGGCTCACCGAAGACAGGACAGGCGAGGTTTTTCGCCTTCGGCGGGGGCTTCCGGCAAGCGCATTTGCCGAATAGTTTTGATGCGTTTCATGCAATGCGGAGGGCGCCCGCGGTCCTGTGGCACCTGTAGGAGCTGGCTTGCCAGCGAAGGCGGCCGTGAGGGAGGTGCAGGGCTTGGGGCCCCTTCGCCGGCAAGCCGGCTCCTACGGTGGGAGGCGGTCGTGGGGGTGGCGCAGGGCTTGAGGGCCCCTTCGCCGGCAAGCCGGCTCCTACGGTGGGAGGCGGTCGTGGGGGTGGTGCAGGGCTTGGGGCTTCTTCGCCGGCAAGCCGGCTCCTACGGTGGGAGGCGGTCGTGGGGGTGGTGCAGGGCTTGGGGCCTCTTCGCCGGCAAGCCGGCTCCTACAGGCGGGACGGGGGTGAGGGCAAGGCAGGCTCGGCTCAGACGGCGAGGTTGTCCAGGTTGCACAGGTCTTCGTCCTGTTCGTCGATGGCCTTGATTTCGGCGATCATCGCCGTGGCCAGGGGCGACAGGCGATAGCCGGCACGGCTGACGATGCCGTAGCGGGTGTAGAGCTCTTCCAGGTCGTCGGCCAGGCCGTCGATCTTCAGGCACACCAGTTCGCCCTTGGCGTTGTGCAGCGCGTCGCTGTAGGAGCCGACGATGCCGATGGCGTCCGAGCGCATGACCACCCCCAGCAGGCTGTAGCTGTTTTCGCATTCCACATTGGGCGTGAAGTCGGGCTTGCCGCTCAGGTCGACGATGACCTTGCGCAGGTTCGGCGGGCGGATGGTCACCGCCAGCGGGTAGCTCATCAGTTCCCCGGCGCTGACGCTGTCGCGCTGGGCCAACGGATGCCCGGCGCGGCAGCAGAAATGCCATTTGCGCGGGCGCAGGCGCTGGGTCAGGTAGTCCGGATCGGCCTCGAAGTGGCGGGTGTCGGCAACGAAGAATTCGAACTCTTCGCTGAGCAGGCGCTTGTTCAGGCTTTGCCAGTCATCCACCTGGAACTGCACCCGGGCCTTGGGGTAGCGCCCGATAAAGCTGCCGATGGCCCGGGGGATCAGCCCCGCGGCCGGCGCCGGGCCGCAACCGAAGCGCAATTCTCCCGCTTCCAGGCCATTGAACTGGCTGATCTCGTTGGCCATCTGCTGGGCGCCGCTGACCAGCCGCCGGGCGTGCTCCAGCAGCAACTGGCCCTGCTTGGTCGGCGCCAGGTCCTTGCGCCCGCGATCCACCAACTGGCAACCAACGCTGTGTTCCAGGGCCTGGATGCTGCGGCTGAAGGCCGATTGCGAGAGGTTCACCGCGGTCGCGGCGGCGACAAAGCTGCGCTGTTCGGCGAGGGCGATGAAGTGGCGGAGCTGGCGCAGGTCGATATGCATTTTTCACATAAAAAATATCGGGGAAATGCATTGGCTATGCATTAGGTCGACTCCTTATAAAGGCAATCTCTTATGCAGTAAATCTTTGTAAAAACATAAATAAATAACTTAAAGGAATATACGAGGCTGTATATTTTTTGACCAGGAGCCGCCCATGAGCCCGTTGTCCCTCGTCTCACCTCACTCGCCCCGGCGGCTCAAGCGCCTGCCGCTGGCCTTGCTGCTGGCCGGCAGTGCCAGCTGGACCCCGAGCTGGGCCGAAGATATTCCCGCGTCGCCAACCCCGGCCGCCAACAGCAGCGCCAACAAGGCCAAGGCCGATGACGGCCAATTACAGACGGTCACCGTTACCGCGCGTCGGCGCGAGGAAAGCTCCCAGAGCGTGCCCACGCCCATGAGCGTGATCGGCGGCCAGGCCCTGGAGAGCCAGCGGGTCTATCGCATCCAGGACCTGCAGCAGCTGGTGCCCAGCGTCAACGTCGCCTACATGCATGCGCGCCAGTCCAGCGTGTCGATCCGTGGCCTGGGCAACAACCCGGCCAGCGACGGCCTGGAAGGCAGCGTCGGTCTGTACATCGACAACGTCTACCTGGGGCGGCCGGGGATGGCGGTGTTCGACCTGATGGACATCGAGCAATTGGAAGTGCTGCGCGGGCCCCAGGGCACCCTGTTCGGCAAGAACACCACCGCCGGGGTGATCAACATCAGCACCCGGGCGCCGAGCTTCACCCCGGAGCGCAGCATCGAGACCTCCCTGGGCGAAGATGGCTACTTCCAGACCAAGGGCACCATTTCCGGGCCGCTGACCGATGAGCTGGCCGGGCGTTTCTCGGCCTACCGCACTCGCAGCGACGGCGACATCAAGAACGAATTCGACGGCCACGACCTCAACGGCGGATCGCGCCAGGGCTTTCGCGGCCAGTTGCTCTACAAGCCCAATGAGAACTTCAACCTGCGCTGGATCGGCGACTACAACGAAGAGGATTCCAGCGCCGGCACCCGGGTGCTGTACAGCACCGGGCCGACCATCAACGGCACCAATGTCTACGAGTCGCGCGCGGCGGCGGCTGGCGCGACCCTGGTCAACGGTTCGCACCGCAAGGTCAACCTGGACAACGACCAGCACGTCACGGTGTTCCAGGGCGGCACCTCCCTGGAGGCCAACTGGACCCTGCCCAGCGACTTCACCCTGACCTCGGTCAGCTCCTACCGCTGGTGGAACTTCACCCCGCGCAACGACGATGGCCTCAACGTGCCGGCCAGCTACAACGCCGGGGTCTCGGTGGAAGACAAGCAGTGGTCCCAGGAATTTCGCCTGGCCTCGCCCACCGGCGGCTTCTTCGACTACGTGCTGGGGGCCTACTACTTCGGCTCCGACCTGGACAACAAGTCCTTCGCCTATTACGGGCCCAAGGCGGACATCTGGAACGGCACCCCGGCCGGCGCCCTGAACAACGTCACCAGCATCGGCAACGGGCATATCCAGACCAACAGCTTCGCCCTGTTCGCCCAGGGCACCTGGCACCTCACCGAGCGCCTGGATTTCACCGCCGGCCTGCGCGGCACCTACGAGGAGAAAAGCGCCTGGGTGACCCGCAACGCTCCGCTGGGTGGCGCGACGGTGGCCGGGGCTGCCGCCACTGCCCGGCGTGGGCGTACCGGGGCCTATGATTCCGGCGACCTCAACCAGTACAGCACCAGCCCCTCGGGCCTGCTCAACCTCAGCTACCGCTTCAGCGATGACTTGCTGGGCTACGCCACCCTGTCCCACGGCGAGAAGTCCGGCGGGGTCAACCTCACGGTGGGTTCGGCGCCTACTGCCGGGGCCGATTCGCTGCTGATCGGCACCGAGCGCGCCAACAACGCCGAGCTGGGTTTCAAGAGCACCCTGTGGGACCGCCGCCTGCAACTCAACGCCAACCTGTTCTGGACCCAGGTCAACGGCTACCAGACCAACGCCTACGACTACGGCAACCGCGTGCAGTACCTGACCAACGCCGGCTCGGTGCGCTCGCGCGGGGTGGAAGTGGAAAGCACCCTGGTGCCGATCCGTGGCCTGACCCTCAACCTCAACGGTTCCTACAACGATGTGCGCTACCTCTCCTACAAGGATGCGCCGTGCCCGCCGGAAGTCAGCCTGCGCCCCGGTGCCCCGGCTTCGTGCGACCTCAGCGGCCACCAGGTGGTGGGCGCTTCGAAATGGATTGGCAACGCCAACGGCGAATACAAGTGGAACCTGGATAACGGCCTGGAGGAGTACGTCACCGCCAGCTATGCGTTCCGCTCCAAGGCGGTGGGCACCGTGGAAGATTCCGAGTACGGGCAGATCCCCAGCTACGCCGTGGTCAACCTGTCCACCGGCCTGCGCGGCAACTACGAGCAGGGCCAGTGGGACGTTTCGCTGTGGCTGAAGAACGCCTTCGACAAGACCTACTACACCACCCTCTGGACCGGCGGCAACGGCGGTTACGAAGGCCTGCTGGGCACCCCGCGGACCCTGGGCGTGACCGGTCGCTACGACTTCTGATACCCGGCTTTTCGCACCTTGCGCCGGGTTTTCCGGCGCCTTTCGACTTGAACAGGAGTGCTTGTCATGTTGCGCCTCGACACCGCGTTGCCCCTGCTGCTGTCCACCGCCCTGCTGGCTACGGCGGTGCAGGCCGCGCCCAGCGTCTACCCCACCGGCGTCACCCGCTACGACCCGGCCAAGGCCTATAACCAGTACGTGATCTTCAGTGGCGCCGATAAACAGACCCACCTGATCGACATGAACGGCAACGAGGTGAAGAACTGGCCCCAGGCCGGTTTCCCCTCGGCGATCATCGACCCGCAGCTGGTGGGCGGCGAGCGCGGCCGGGTGCTGTTGCAGCTCAAGGACAAGGAACCCGGGCCCCTGGGTTCTGCCGGCAACGGCCTGGGCAACCAGAGCGTCGGCGAGCTGGACTGGAACGGCCAGGTGCTCTGGCAGTGGGGCGACCAGGCTCCGGGTGGCGCCGCCCAGCAGCACCACGACCAGCGCCGCCTGAGCAATGGCAACACCCTGGTCCTGGCCAACAAGGTGCACAAGGTGGCGGGGTTCAAGGTGCCCCAGGTGATCGACGACGCGATCTATGAAGTCAGCCCCGAGGGCCAGGTCAAATGGCAGTGGCTGGCCTCCGAGCACCTCAAGGAATTCGGCTTTACCCCAGCGCAATTGAAGCTGGTGTACGGCACCGACAACCCGGACTACCTGCACATCAACAACCTCAGCGTGGTGGGCGCCAACCAGTGGTTCGACGGCGGTGACAAACGCTTCGCCCCGGACAACCTGCTGATCGATTCACGCAACGCCAACTTCATCGCCATCCTCGACAAGCACAGCGGCAAGGTGGTCTGGCGCCTGGGGCCGAACCTGGCGCCGATCAACCCCAAGACCGCGGCCAAGGTGCCGCGCCCGGTGGACCAGTTCGTCGGCCAGCATGACGCCCACATCATTCCCGCCGGCTTGCCGGGGGCCGGGCATCTGCTGGTGTTCGACAACCAGGGCACGGCAGGCTACCCCTCGGTGCCTTTGGGGCTGATTGCCGGCTCCCGGGTGCTGGAGATCGACCCGATCAAGAATGAAATCGTCTGGCAGTACAGCGCCGCCAGTTCCCGGCAGCCGGGCTGGGCTTTCTACAGCTCGTTCATCAGCAGCGCGCGGCGCCTGCCCAACGGCAACACCTTGATCGACGAGGGCATGAACGGGCGCTTCTTCCAGGTCACGGCTGGCGGTGAAATCGTCTGGGAATACGTCAGCCCCTACCTGGGCAAGGCCCCGGGCAGCGAGGCCATCAGCAACTGGGTGTACCGCGCCTTGCCGGTGAGCTACGACTGGGTGCCCCAGGGCACACCGCGTTCGGAAACCGCGGTGAGCGTGCCGGAGTCGGGGTTGAAGCAGGCCAGTGCCGGCTCGGGGATCTGAGCTTGAGGCCGTGCTGCGGCTCCGGTCAGGTCGGGCTGGCGCCGAAGCGGGAGCAAGCTCCCTCGCCACACATGAGGTGCGGGAGCAGCCCTGGGCAGGGCCTCAGAAGTAGAAGAACAGACCGGTGTCCCGTTCCTGGGCCAGTCGGTTCAGGGCGATCAGCTTGTGGATAAGTGGGTCTTGCGCCGTTGCGGCGCCGGTGAGGATCGACAGGGCCGTGACCAGGGCGGCCTGGCCCTGGATCGAGGCGTCTTCGTAGTCGTCGATCAGGGTGCCCAGGGCGCGGTTCAAACTGGGCAGCAGGTCGCTGCCGGACAGGGCGGCCCACTGTTCTGCGGACAGGGTCAGTTGTTCCAGGTCGCCCGGCCGGCACTGGTCCAGATCCAGGCGTTGCATGGCCTCTTTGCTGGTGGGCACGACTATCCACTTCATGGCTGCCACAGCTCGACAAAAGCCTTGAAGTCGGCGGCCACCGGGTGGCGGCTGGCGCTCTCGGGATCGAAGATTTCCACCGCCACGCCCAGGCTGTTGAAGTCCAGGCAGATCAGCAGGCCACCGGCATCCCGGGCAATCGGCAGGCAGCCAGCGGCCAGCCCTGGCACGCGGCCTGGGCTGGCGTACCAGAGCAGGGTCCAGGGCTGGGTGCCGAGGCCGAATTCGAAGAACTCGCTGATGCAGGTGTAGCCACCGTCATAGGCGAAGCTGCCGAGCCCCGGCGTGGCGGCGTCGGCGTACTGCACCAGCTCCAGGTACAGCGGTGGGAACTCGACCCCGAGGCGTTGCTGCACCTCGGCGATCAGTGGTTCATCCACCGCCGATCCGGGTTCTATTTCCCAGGTATTCCAATCCAGGGTCATGCTCGACACGTGCCTTGTCGTTGAGGGACTGCGCCCGCCCGATGGGGGATCGGGCGGGCGTCGAGAGGCGATTGTAGGCGTGTCGTCCGGTGCGTGGTAGGCGCTAGTTGCAGCTTTGGCCCTCTGGCAGGGTGACGCTGTACTTGCGCTGCACCCGGTTGCGCAAGTCCAGGTTGTCCAGGCTCTCCTGCACCAGGAAATCCTCGACCTTGGCGTCCTGGCAGTCCTCGTTATAGGACGAGGCCCGCAGCAGGAATACCGTGCGCCGGCTCTGCTCGTCCTTGGCCAGGATGTTGAAGGTCGAAAGGGTGGTGTAGCCGGTGCGTTCCGAGGAGCCGATGGCGCGGTAGGACATCGTTGGGGTACTGGTGCACACGGTCTGCTGGTGCTTGCCGGGCATGCACGTGGTTTTGGTGCTGCTGGGCACCGGGCCGTAGTCGGTGGCGGTGTAGCGATAGCTGGTCTTTTTACTGCCCACATCAAGGGCAATGTTCATGCGAAAAGGCGGATGGTTTTTCGGCAGCGACGATTCGGTATACACCTGTGTAAATCCCATGCCGTGAAGGGCAGCGACCATGTCGCGCAGGTAGTAGCTGGCCTTGAGGCCCTGGGCCTCCTTGGTACTGTTGACGGTCACCAGCACCGGAGCCTTTGGGTCGAAGTAGTAGTCTTGGGCCGGAGTGGCGTCGATGGCCACTTCAAGTTTGTTGGCGCAGCCGGTCAAAAGACAGGCGAGCAAAAGCAGCGGGCAGAGCAGATAGCGAGTCATGAATAAGCCAATGTGCAACGTGAGGAGTGGATAAGGCTTTAACGAACGGGACTCGGATCAAACAAACGCGGGGGTGTCACGCGGGCTCGGTGGCCTGGTATTCCAGCAGGTCGCCGGGCTGGCAGTCGAGTGCGGCGCAGAGTTTGTCCAGGGTCTCGATTTTCATCCCCTTGACCTTGCCATTTTTCAGCAACGACAGATTGGCTTCGGTAATGCCCAGGATGGCAGCCAGTTCTTTCGAGCGAATCTTGTTTTTAGCCATGACAACGTCAAGCCGAACGATAATGGTCATCTCATTGTTCTATATGTAGTGACTGTGCTCATCACTGAGGACTTTGGCGTCGCGCATGATAATGGAAAACGAGCACAGCAAGATTCCTTTGACCACCTCGTAGGCCGCGTAGGACGAGAAGCCCGCGGAAATCTGCAGAATGCGCTGGCCCGCCGGCAGGTCGAAGGACAGTGCCAGGCCTTGCAGGGTTTCCACCATGGGGAAGGTCGCTGGGGCGACGATCCACAGCATGCCGACGCGCCAGAGGATGCTGATGTTGCGATCGCTCCAGGTTTCACCGCGGGACAGGCGCAGGAAGAACACTCCGGTCAGGTACAGGGCGAAGCTGGTCAGCAGCAGGGGCAGGAAGTCGAGGATCACCAGCAGGGTGAAGCTCAGCGACGAGAGCTTGAAGTCGGCTTCCAGCAGGCGCGGCGAGTGTTCGGCGAATACGCTGAGCAGGGCGCCCAGAACCTGGTCCTTGCTGTAGATCCAGAGCCCGGCATTGCCGCCCAGCTCCACCACGCCCATGACCCAGGCCAGGATCGCGGCCAGCAGGCCGACCCGTCGTAAGCGGTACTGGGCCGAGCCGTTGATTTGGGAGTTCATGCGTTATTCCTTGCAAAACTTTGGGGGTGGCGAATTATTGATAAAAAATTATCGAATTACAATAATTTATTTTCAATAATCTGCACGACTCCAGGCCAGAAATCATGCTGTGGCGAGGGAGCTTGCTCCCGCTCGGGCGCGCAGCGGCCGTAAAACCTGAGGTTGCGGTGTTATGGGTGTACATATCCGTTGCTGCGGGTGTGGCGGCTGGCGGTTTCGCCCTTACGGCGAGTCACTTTGGGGCCCCAAAGTAACCAAAGGGCTTTGCCCCTCCACTCGGCGCCTCGCCTAGGCTCGGCGTGCCCTCTCTCCGGCATTGATCCGTGGGCCGCCGCCACAGGCCATCCATGGCCTGGGGCGGCTAACCCGGCGTCCTGCCGGGTTACCCACGGCTCAATGCCTGCGTTCGGCCATCGTGTCTAAGGGGGCAAGAAGATCAACAGCCAGATCAAAATCTGACGGCGGCCTGCCTGCCGGCCTGAAGACGGGGTGGGCGTACTCCCTGGAGCTGCGCAAGGCTGCGAACGGGTTGGGCGGCACTCCGACAGGGCGCACGGCCAGACATCCGCGATGTATCAGGTCAAACGTGGGCGCAGACTGCGGCTGCTCCTACGAAAAGCCAGAGCCGGGTCAGTCGCGTATCGGTTCGAGCAAGGTGAATGTCAGATTTTTGATCCGCATATCGGCGCTGTAGCTGAAGCCGACCCGGGCCTTGGGATGGAGGCTGGTGGGTAAGCGGTAGCTCTCCCAGGCGTTGAGCATGCGTTGCCCATCCGCTGATGGCCTGCGTTCCTCCGATTGCAGGGGCGTGCCCAGCAGGGCACGAATTTCTGCGCGGGTCATGGTGCGTGAGAAGGGTGCCGGCAATTCACCGGTATAGAACCTGCGTCCCTCTTCAAGTGGCAGCACATCGATAATGACCTTCTCCAGCACCAGGCTGTCCTCCCAGAAGTCCAGTACCAGGCCGGGCTTGACGAACACGCTCAGCCACTCGAATTCGTCGTAGAGCTTGCTCGTCGGGGGCTCGATGCGCTCTCCCCGGGCGATCAGTTCTGCATGGCTGAGCCCCAGGCTGCTTACCCAGCGGCCGATCGTTGCAGCGTCCATCGCTATTCCTGTGTTCTGAGTTGAGTGTGTGCCCGTTGTCGCGAGTGGCGTCGGCGGCCGATCTTAGCCGGTCAGGAAGGAGAGTGGTGCTGTGGCGACATAAAGAACGCCGCCTGCCGTGCTGGCAGGCGGTGGGTTCGAGGGCCGGTGTCAGGCCGGTTGGGGCGCGGTATCGTGCTGGGCCCGGGCCTGATAGCTGGCGGGGCTGAAGATCCGCGTCAACAGCAGCATCGCCAGGACGCCGACGATCAGTACCCACCAGGCGCTGACAAAGCTGCCGGTGACTTGCCGCAGCCAGCCGCTCAGCCACGGCGAGACAGCATTGATCAGAAAGCCCACGCCCTGGACAAAGGCCGCCAGTTGCCCGGCTTCCCGAGGGTCGCGGCGGTGGTCCAGGGTGAGGATCAGGCTCAGGGCAAAACACGCCCCCAGGCCGAAGCCGATCAGCGCCACCCACAGGTGCGGGCTCTGCAAGGGCCACAGCACCAGCCCGAGAAACCCCACCGCCTGGGCCGCGAGGCTGATGCCCAGCAGCGGCCGGCGGTCGCTGCTGCGCTGGGCCAGGGCCGGCATCAGCAGGGCGGCGCTGACCTGGAAGACAGTCATGAAGGCCAGCAGCGAGCCGCTCTGGCTGGCGCTCCAGCCCATCTGCAGGTAGTAGGCCGGCAGCCAGGCCACCATGCTCATGTAGCCGCAGTTCACCAGGCCGAAATACAACGCCAGCAGCCAGGCGCGGCGGTTGCTCCAGAGCCCGGCCAGGGGCGCCGGGCTGCCGTTGCGGCGGCTGGCGCCCAGGGGCAGGCAGGCCCAGAGCAGCAGCGCGGCCATGGCCGGCAACAGCCAGACGCCAAGCCCCGCTTGCCAGTTGGCGAAGTGGCTGGCCACCTGCGGGCTGAGCAGGGCGGCAATGCCGCCACCGCCCATCAGCGAGGCCGAGTAGACGCCCATGGCCAGGGCCACCCGTTGCTGGAACTGGCGCTTGATCAGTGCCGGCACCAGGGCCTGGATCAGCGCCACGCCGGCGCCACCCAATAAAGCCGTGGCCAATAATGCTGTCGCCTGGCCGAAGAACAGCCGCACCAGGCAGGCCAGCAGCACCAGCAGCAGGCCCAGGGATACGCCCCGGCGTTCGCCGAGGCGGGCTTCGATCCGTACGCCCAGCAGGGCCACCAGGCCCATGCAGATCACCGGCAGGCTGGTGAGCCAGGCGCTGCTCTGGAAGCTCATGCCGGTGGCGCCGCGGATCTCGTTGAGCAGCGGGCTGACCGAGCTGAGGATCGGCCGCAGGTTGAGCCCCAGGCACACCAGCAGAGCCCAGCCGGCCCAGCGCTGGAACCTGGATTCAGTTCGCGGCATGGCGCGCCTGCCAATCCTGGTAGAGGGCAGTCATCGCCGCCTGGGGCAGGTGCCGCACCGGCAGGTGCTGGGCTTCCAGGGGCTTGCTCAGTTGCTGGTAGATGGCCGCGGTGGACAGGCCAAACGGCTCTGCTTGTTCATTGCTGGCCGCGAACACCGCGCGGGACACGCCGCACAGGTACATGGCGGCCAGGCACATGGGGCAGGGCTGGCCGCTGGCGTAGATCACGCAATCATCCAGGCGTGGGCCCAGTTGCTGGCTGGCGGTGCGGATGGCGAGCATCTCGGCGTGGGCGGTGGGGTCCTGGCTGAGGTGGATTTCATTCACCGCCTCGGCCAGCACCCGGCCGTTGCGCACCAGTAGCGCGCCGAACGGGCGGCCGCCCTGTTCGACATTGCGTCGGGCCAGTGCCACGGCCTGTTGCAGGTAGTGTTGATCGTCGTGCATGCAAGGTTCCTTCAAAAGGGGGGGCTCAGGCCGCGCCGGCATCGCGCAGCAGCTTGGCGATGGCGCTCTGGCCACGGCGCTCGGCTTGTTGCAGCGGGCTGAGGCCGGCGCGGTCCGGCAGGTTCAGGTCGGCCCCGGCGGCAATCAGTTGGGCGACGATCTGCTGGTGCGCCGGGCCGCCGTCGGACAGCACGATGGCTTCCATTAGGCAGGTCCAGCCCAGGTGGTTGACGTGGTCCAGTTCGACGCCGGCCTCGATCAGCAGGCGCACGGTTTCCACATGGCCGCGTTCGCAGGCCGGAATCAGCGCGGTGCCGCCGTAGCGGTTGGTGCTCTTGAGGTCGGCGCCGTGGGCCAGGGTCAGCTTGAGGATTTCGTTGTGGCCGCTGGCGCCGGCCAGCAGGTAGGGGCTGTCCTGGATCAGGTTCTTGCGGTTGACGTCGGCCCCGGCCTCGATCAGCGCCCGGGCGATGTCGACGCGGTTGTCGCGGGTGGCCAGCAGCAGCGGGCTGCTGCCATCCAGGCCGCGGCCATCGAGCGCCGCGCCTTGTTCGAGCAATTGCTGCACCTGGCTCAGTTGGCCTTTGCGCACGGCTTCGAGCAATGAACCGTCGTTGGCCATGACTACCCCCACAGTGAGCAGACCGGCGGCGATCAGGCCGCGTTTCAGAAAGCGCTTGAGTTGCATGAGAACCTCCCGTTCCTGCTGATGAAAGGGGAGTATGGTGATGACCCTTGGTATTCTGAAATTAAATATAATCATGCCAATCAGTGGTAATCAGGATGGTAGGTCAGCATGTTGGATCCCGTGTTGTTGCGCAGTTTTGTCGCGGTGGCCGAGAGTCAGAACTTCACCCGCGCCGCCGAGCGCCTGCACCTCACCCAGTCCACGGTGAGCCAGCAGGTACGGCGCCTGGAAGAGAGCCTGGGCTGCCAGTTGCTGGACCGTGACCAGCGTCGGGTAGTGGCCACGGTGGAGGGCGAGCGCCTGCTGGCCTATGCCCGGCGCATCCTGGCGTTGCATGAAGAAGCCTGCGATGTGCTGGTCAACCAGCGCAGCGAAGAAGTGCTGCGCCTCGGGGTGCCGGAAGATTTTGCCGCCGAGCGCCTGATGCCCATGCTCTCGCGCTTTGGCCAGGACTATCCGGCGGTGCGCCTGGAGGTCAGCAGCGGCCTGGGCCCGGAGTTGCTGCGCCAGTACCGGCGCGGTGAATTCGACCTGCTGCTGGTCAAGCAGATGGGCCACAGCGACGACTGCGTGGCGTCCTGGCCCGAGCCCTTGTGCTGGGTCGACAGCGTTCGCCAGCCGGCTTTTGGCCGTGATCCGCTGCCCCTGGTGGCGTTCCCGGTGGGTGGCCTGTACCGCCAGGAAATGCTCCATCACCTGGAAGTCGGCGGCTGGCCCTGGCGCATTGCCTATTCCAGCGCCAGCCTGGCCAGCGTCTGTTCGGCGGTGGCGGCGGGCCTGGGCATCAGCCTGTTGCCGGTGCGGGTGCTGGGCAAGGGGCATCGGATTCTCGGCGCTGACAGCGGTTTGCCGGATATCCAGGGCGTGCGTCTGGCGCTGTACGCCGGCAGCGGTCTGAGCCGGGCGGGCAAGGAGTTGCAAGAGCAGTTGAAGGCAGTGGCAAGCCTCAAGCCGCAAGTTGATAAGTTATAAGTAGTTACTGCCTGGTCATAAGTTATAGAGGGGTGTTTGCAGGCTATAGCCATTTAGTTAGTTGCTGGCGAAGTTTGTTTTGGACAGTATTGTAAATGCCGGCCATGCTGGGTTTGCAAGTTCCAGGAGGAACTTGCTTCATTGGATGAAACTTAAACCGCAGAAGGAAACCCGCATCATGTCGAGCATCAATGGAACCTACGTAAACTCCAACGCTGACGCCCGCCTGGTCGTGACCGACGGCAACGATTCCAACGGCTCGTTCAGCGGCGAGTTGACCCAGGCCGGGGTCAAGTACAGCGTGGCCGGGCACTACCACTTCCAGAACAGCAGCGGCCAGTCCACCATCATCAATGTCTCCGGCTACAACGACGGTTACGGCTACCAGGCCTGGGCCCTGTTCTCCCCGGATCACAACTACTCCCGACTGCGAGCCTCTGGCGCCCGCAGCAACTTCAGTGGCGATGTGGTCGGCCTGAATGGCGAGTTCGTCAAACAGTAACAACTTCGATAACAACCAGCTGCTGGGTAGTCGCCGGCTTATTTAAGTGGCGTGCTATTCCAGCGGCTTTGTCGTGCCTGTTCATAAAGTTTATTAAAAACCCCAAGGGGTGTTGTTAGTTGTGGCTGTTACCTGTGGAACTGTCGTTTGCACCCTTCTAACGGCCTTATTTCGATGCTTTGCGGGAATATTTTCAATGCCTGTAAGGCATGGCCTTTTTCGCTCTGGGCTACAGCCCTTTAAACACGGGGCCTGGCTCTTTTGCTGAGCATCTAATATTCGATTTCGATCTATGTATAACTTGAAAGATTACTTTAAGAGATAAGCGCAGGGCACCGATCATTGACCCCGCGGTACCGTTGCGTGGGGGTTGTTCAAACGCCGGTGCCGGGTTTTTCAAAAGATCCTAGGGAGTGAATTCATGGGCAATGTCCAGACCGCCGCCAGTGCACACGAGGTGCTGTGGCGCCAGGCACCGAGCGGCGAGTTGGTCGATCTCGGCCGGCCTCACCGCTTGCCGTTGGGCCAACTGCGTCTGCAACGTACGCCCAAGGGGATACTGCGCCGCCGTGAGGCAATCATCCTCGGCGCTGCGGCGCTGGTGCTGCACGCCGCGGTGATCTACTGGCTGAGCCAGAAACCGACCCCGGTGCTGCCGATTGTGCCGCCGGAAATTCCGCCCATGACCATCGAGTTCTCGCACCCGGCGCCGCCGGTGGTCGAGCCGCCTCCGCCTGTGCCGGTACAGCCGGTGGTGGAGCCGCCGCCCCCGGTGGAGGACGAGTTGGCGGTCAAGCCGCCACCACCCAAGCCGGTGCCCAAACCCAAGCCCAAACCGGTGCCCAAGCCCGAGCCGAAACCTGCACCCAAACCGGTGCAGCAGACCCCGGCACCGCCGCAGCCCACGGCCCCGGTAGCCGCTCCGGCGCCGCCCGCGCCACCGGCCCCGGCACCCGTGACTCCAGCTTCTGCCAACGCCGCGTACCTGAAGAACCCGGCGCCGGAATACCCCTCCCTGGCCCAGCGCCGGGGCTGGGAAGGCACGGTGCTGCTGCGGGTGCATGTGCTGGCCAGCGGCAAGCCCGGGGAGATTCAGATTCAGAAGAGCAGTGGTCGCCAGCAACTCGACGATGCGGCCCTGGCAGCGGTCAAGCGCTGGAGCTTCGTGCCCGCCAAGCAGGGCGATGTGGCCCAGGACGGCTGGGTCAGCGTACCCATCGATTTCAAGATTCATTGAGCCGCAAGGCCGATCAACCAACACGCGCTAAACGCTTACACAGAGGGAACACATCATGACGTTACTGGCATCTCCACTGGAATCCATCGAAAGCGCGGTGATCTGGCTGCTGGTGGTTTTCTCCGTCGCCACCTGGGGCCTGGCTCTGGTCAAGGGCGTGCAGTTCGCCCGCCTCAAGTCCCAGGATCGCAAGTTCCACAATCAGTTCTGGGCGGCGTCCAGCCTGGATTCCGCCGCCTCTTTGAGTGAAACCCAGCCCGGCGCGGCAGCCCGGGTGGCCCAGGCCGGTTATGCGGCGATCCAGGTCGGCGAAGCGCCCCACGCGGCGGACCTGAGCCAGGCGATCAACCATCAGGACCGCTTGGAGCGCGCCCTGCGCCAGCAGATCGTGCGTGAGCGTCGTTCCCTGGAAACCGGCCTGGCGGTGGTCGCCAGTATCGGCAGCACCTCGCCCTTCATCGGCCTGTTCGGCACCGTGTGGGGGATCATGGAAGCCTTGAAAGGCATCAGCGCCGCCGGTTCGGCGAGCCTGGAAACCGTGGCCGGTCCCATTGGCGCAGCCCTGGTGGCGACGGGGGTGGGGATCGCCGTCGCAGTGCCGGCGGTGCTGGTCTACAACTACTTTTTGCGGCGCCTGAAGCTCACCGCCGCCGACCTCGACGACTTCGCCCACGACTTCTACAGCCTGGCGCAGAAGAACTCGTTCCGCGTGCTGATCCACCCGAGCGTGCACAAGGCCGCGGCCCAGGGCAGCCCGCAAAAAGTGAAGGAGGCGTCCTGACATGGCCTTCTCCACCCAAGACAGCGATGAAGTGCTGAGCGAGATCAACGTCACCCCGCTGGTGGACGTGATGCTGGTGCTGCTGGTGGTGTTCATCGTCACCGCGCCGCTGCTGACCAACGCCATCCCGATCAACCTGCCCAAGACCAAGGCCGTGGCCCCGGTGGAGCAGAAGGACCCGCTGGTGGTGAGCATCGACGGTGCCGGCAAACTCTTTATCAACAAGGACGAGATCCAGCCGGACCTGCTGGAAACCAACTTGCAAGCGGCCAAGGCCAAGGACCCGGAAGTGCGGGTGCAGCTGCAGGCCGACGATGGCGTCAACTACGGCGAAGTGGCCCGGGCCATGGCGTCCATCGAGCGTGCGGGCATCACCAAACTGTCGGTGATCACCGCCCGCTGACAACGAGCAACAAAGCCACGACTTTTCAGGCCGTCTCCTTGGCAGGGTGCGGCCTTTTTTTTGCCTGGCGAAAACCCACCTGCAAAGCCCCCACCGCAACGCCCTCCCGTTGCCCCTCACCGGCCAGACCCCCACCGAAATCACGCCAGCTGTAGGAGCTGGCTTGCCAGCGAAGGCGCCCGCCAGATCGACACAAGGCCCACGGCCCCTTCGCCCGCCAGACCCCCACCGAAATCACGTCAGCTGTAGGAGCTGGCTTGCCAGCGAAGGCGCCCGCCAGATCGACACAAGGCCCACGGCCCCTCACCGGCCAGACCCCCACCGAAATCACGCCAGCTGTAGGAGCTGGCTTGCCAGCGAAGGCGCCCGCCAGATCGACACAAGGCCCACCGCCCCCCTCACCGGCCAGAACCCCAACCGAAATCGCGCCAGCTGTAGGAGCTGGCTTGCCAGCGAAGGCGCCCGCCAGATCGACACAAGGCCCACGGCCCCTCACCGGCCAGACCCCCACCGAAATCACGCCAGCCGTAGGAGCTGGCTTGCCAGCGAAGGCGTCCTAGAGCGCGATGCAAGGCTTGAGGGCCCCTTTCGCCGGCAAGCCGGCTCCTACAGACGGTGGGGTCTGATATTCATTTAGGGTATTAATAAATAGCTTCTTATTCCTTAACGAATATAAATCCCCTCCCTATACTCGTTCGGGAACAGACACGCAGCAGGAGAGTTCCCCATGCGCAACGAATCCATTCGCTACTTGATTGTGCCGGGCTGGCAAGGATCGCCAGAAGATCATTGGCAAACCCACTGGCAGAACAGCCTGCCCAACAGCGCGCGGGTGGAACAGGCCGATTGGCTGACGCCGCGCCGCGAAGACTGGGTGGCGGCCCTGGCCGAAGCCATCGCTGCCGACGACACTCCGGTGATCCTGATTGCCCACAGCCTGGGTTGCATCACCGTGGCCCACTGGGCCGCGCGCGCGCCCGTAGCGGCCCTGCGCCAGGTGCGCGGTGCGCTGCTGGTGGCCCCGGCGGACGTCGAGCGCCCGGCCTGCGCCCCGGCGCTGCGCAATTTCGCGCCAATCCCCCGGCACTCGCTGCCGTTTCCCAGCCAGGTAGTCAGCTCGGACAACGACAGCGCCGTGAGCGCGCCGCGGGCCCTGGAACTGGCCCGCGACTGGGGCGCCGAAGCCGGGATCCTGGCCGGTGCCGGCCATATCAACGTCAAGTCCGGCCACCATCGCTGGGAGCAGGGTTTCGCCTACCTGTACCGCCTGCAGAACCGCATGGAACAACACGCCCTGCGTCGTGCCTGATCGTCCTTTTTTCGTTTAAACGCCCCCGTCCCCAGGCGGCCTGGGGCGGGAGCCTGCCATGAGTGCCCATACCCCGTTCGGTCAGCCGTTGCTGACCTTCCCCGATGCCGAGAAAAGCCCCCTGAGCATCCGCGCCAAGGCGCTGGTGTTCGTCGACCCGCGCTCGCGGCAGTTGCGCGAAGAGCTGGAGCAACTGGCGCCGCGTTCGGTCTCGGTACTGATCCGCGGCGAAACCGGAACCGGCAAGGAGCTGCTGGCCCGGCACATCCACCGTGCCAGCGATCGCAGTGGCTTGTTCGTTTCGGTCAACTGCGGTGCTATCAGCCCGACCTACGCCGACGCCGAACTGTTCGGTTATGCCGCCGGCAGTTTCAGCGGTTCGGCCAGCAGCCGCGCCGGCTGGTTCGGCTCGGCCAATGGCGGAACCCTGTACCTGGATGAAATCGGCGACCTGCCGCTGCCGATCCAGACCAAGCTGCTGGCCGCCCTGGAGAACCACGAAGTGACCCGGGTCGGCGCCCAGCAACCGAGCCCGGTGGACGTGCGCCTGGTGGCAGCCACCAGCATCGACCTGGCCCAGGCGGTGGCGGCGGGCAAGTTTCACGAGCGCCTGTATCGCTACCTCAGCGAAGGCCAGCTGGAGCTGCCGGCGTTGCGGGAACGGGTGGGAGACATCGAATCCCTGGCCGAATACTTCCTCGGCATTTACAGCCAGCGCCTGGACCTGCCGGTGCCGCTGATCAGCGAAGCCGCGCAGCAGGCCCTGGATCGCCACAGCTGGCCGGGCAACACCCGGGAGCTGGAGAACGTCATCCACTTTGCCTTGCTGGTGAGCAGCGGCGAGGAAATTCTTCCCGAGCACCTGAACCTGCCACCGACCCCTTCGCCGCTGGAGCAGATTCAGCAATTGCTGGAGCAGATTGCCCAGAGCGGTTCGGCGGGGGAGCGCCATGCCCTGCAACAACTGCTGCAGCGCACCCTTCTGTCCTGAGTCGACCCCGCCCCCAACACTTCCACTGTAGGGGGTGGCTTGCCAGCGAAGGCTTTCGTGAGGGCGATGCATGGCTTGAGGGCCTCTTCGCCGGCAAGCCGGCTCCTACACACGGCCATTTCAGATCCGGCCCCGTAGGAGCTGGCTTGCCAGCGAAGGCTTTCGTGAGGGCGATGCAAGGCTGAGGGCCTCTTCGCCGGCAAGCCGGCTCCTACACACGGCCTTTTCAGATCCGGCCCCGTAGGAGCTGGCTTGCCAGCGAAGGCGTGCGTGAGGGCGATGCAGGGCCAGAGGGCCTCTTCGCCGGCAAGCCGGCTCCTACACAAGACGATTTCAGATCCGGCCCGTAGGAGCTGGCTTGCCAGCGAAGGCGTGCGTGAGGGCGATGCAGGGCCAGAGGGCCTTTTCGCCGGCAAGCCGGCTGCTGCAGAAAAGGTGGCGGCCGCGGGTTAGAGCGTTGGCCGGCTGTATGAACAAAATGGAATATGAACGTGAATAAAAGATATTGTTCGGGAATAAAAAATCTCGGTATTGTCCGCTTCACGCCAGCAGTGGCACTTCACTGGCACCTCAATCAGTTCCCTATTTGAAGCCGTCGTCGACCTCGACACCTAAGGACCCTGCATGAAAAAAGTTCTGTTGTTCACCGCACTGGCGGCAGCCCTGAGCGCAGGTATCGCCCAGGCCGGCGAGAAGCTGGTGGTCGCTGCGACCCCGGTGCCCCACGCCGAAATTCTTGAGTTGATCAAGCCAACCCTGGCCAAGGAAGGCGTGGACCTGGAAATCAAGGTCTTCACCGACTACGTGCAACCCAACGTGCAGGTCGACCAGAAGCGTCTGGACGCCAACTACTTCCAGACCCTGCCGTACCTGAAGAGCTTCAACGAAGGCAAAGGCACCCACCTGGAAACCGTGATCGGCGTGCACGTCGAACCTTTCGGCGGCTACTCGAAGAAGGTCAAGACCCTGGCCGAGCTGAAAGATGGCGCGACCATCGCCATCCCCAACGAAGGCAGCAACAGCGGCCGTGCCCTGATCCTGCTGCAGAAGGCTGGCCTGATCGAGCTCAAGGACCCGAAGAACGCCGTGGCCACGCCCAAGGACATCGCCAAGAACCCGCACAACTTCAAGTTCAAGGAACTGGAGTCGGCCATGCTGCCGCGGGTCCTGGACCAGGTTGACCTGGACATGATCAACACCAACTATGCCCTGGAAGCCGGCCTGAACCCGGCCAAGGATGCGCTGATCATCGAAGGTTCCGATTCGCCTTACGTGAACTACCTGGTGGCCCGTCCGGACAACAAGGACAGCCCGGCCATCCAGAAGCTGGCCAAGGCCCTGACCAGCCCAGAGGTAAAAGCCTTTATCGAGAAGAAATACAGCGGCGCAGTACTGCCGGCGTTCTGATGAACTAGGCTACTGACGCGACAAACCCCTTCAAGGTTTTAAACGCCGACGGCTAGCACAGCGTCGGCGTTTTTTATGGCTTTGGCGAAAGCCGTGGCAGCCTGGCAAGGCGCGCTTGGGGGATGCAGCGCTTTTGGGATGCTATGGCTCAGCCCCCGTAGGAGCCGGCTTGCCGGCGAAGAGGCCCTCGAGATGTGTATCGCTCTTGCAGGCGCCTTCGCTGGCAAGCCAGCTCCTACACAAGCCAGCTCCTGCACAGGTCAGCTGCTGCACAGGGCAGCGGCTACAGCGGAGCGTTCTTGGCGATGGGTTGGGTGGCCCGGCGCAATGCCGTCAGCCATTTCATCAGTTCGTGGGGGTCCAGCGGTTGCGGAGTCTTTGCATCGGCCATGGCGATCGTCCTTGAGAGGTGCAGCGTCCAGTGGGAGGGCGGGCGCGAAAGCTCCGTTCGACCCGGTAGAAAAGGTAGTAGCCCGGCGCCAGCCCGGCAAATCCGCGGGTTAGGTTTTTGGGTGATATCCATATGCCTTAACGGTATTTAAATTCTGCTTCTTATAGCTATAAAGTCGCGGCAGCCGGGCGGTTACCCATCGCCCCAAGGACTGCACCACCGCCGCGCTACCCCTGCGGCGTCCAGGATGATTCATGACCCTCGACTACGCCTTTATCCTCAGCACCCTGCCGGCCTTTCTCAAAGCCGTGGGGGTGACGCTGCAGGTCGGCCTGATCGCCATCGGCACGTCCTTGCTGGTGGCCCTGATCAACGCCACGCTCCTGGTGTTTCGCACCCCCTACCTGCACCGGCTGATCGGCCTGTACGTGGAACTGGCGCGCAATACACCGCTGCTGATCCAGCTGTTCTTCGTCTACTTCGCCTTGCCGGCCCTGGGGATCAAGGTCTCGGGTTTTGCCGCGGCGATCATCACCATGACCTTCCTCGGTGGCGCCTACCTCACCGAAGTGCTGCGGGCCGGGGTGGAAGCCGTGCCCCAGGCGCAGCTGGAGTCGGGGCGCTCCATCGGCCTGTCGCGCTGGCAGCTGTTGCGCTACGTGATCCTGCCCCAGGCCGGGATCCTCAGCCTGCCGTCGCTGTTCGCCAATTTCATTTTCCTGCTCAAGGAAACCACTGTGGTCTCGGCGGTGGCGGTGCCGGAAATTCTCTACACCACCAAGAGTTACATCGCCCTGTACTACAAGACCTATGAAATGCTCGCCGTGCTGACGCTGATCTGCGTGCTGTTGTTCCTGCCCCTGTCGCTGTTGCTCAGCCGTCTGGAAAGGAGGTTGCAGCATGGCCAGTTCGGGTCTTGAGCTGTTGCTGGTGTCCCTGCCGCAACTGGCCCGGGGCGCTGCGCAGACCTTGTCGATTTCCTTGCTGAGCATTGCCTTCAGCACCCTGGGCGGCGTGCTCTATGGCGTGCTGCGCAGCCTGCAGCGCAAGGTGCTGGACGTACCGCTGCGGATCTACCTGGAGCTGTTCCGGGCGATTCCGGTGCTGGTCTGGTTGTACCTGCTGTTTTTCGGTTTTCCGATCTTCTTCGGCATCAGCATTCCCAGCTTCACCTGTGCGGTGCTGGTGCTGTCGCTGTGGGGCGCCAGCGAAGTTGGCGAGGTGGTGCGCGGGGCCCTGCAATCCCTGCCCCGGGGCCAGCGTGAGGCGGGCCTGTCCATCGGCCTCTCGGGTGCCCAGCTGTACGGCTACGTGCTGTTGCCCCAGGCGCTGAAACGCATGACGCCACCGACCATCAACGTCTACACGCGAATCATCAAGACCAGTTCCCTGGCGGTGCTGATCGGCGTGGTGGACGTGATCAAGGTCGGCCAGCAGATCATCGAGCGCACCTACGAATCGGTGCTGATCTACGGCGTGCTGTTCCTGTTTTTCTTCTTTATCTGCTACCCGCTGTCGGCCGCCTCCCGCGTGCTGGAGCGGCGCTGGACGCAAGCATGAGCGCATTGATCGAGTTCCAGGGTTTCAACAAGTTCTTCGGCCCGCAGCAGGTGCTCAAGGAGGTCGACCTTTGCGTGGCGGCGGGTGAGGTGATCGTCATCCTCGGCCCCAGCGGCTGCGGCAAGAGCACCCTGCTGCGCTGCCTCAACGGCCTGGAAACGGCCCACAGCGGCCACCTGCGTTTTGCTGGGCGCGAGCTTTTGAGTGCCGCCACCGACTGGCGCCAGGTGCGCCAGCAGATCGGCATGGTGTTCCAGAGCTACCACCTGTTTCCCCACATGAACGTGCTGGACAACATCCTCCTGGGGCCGCTCAAGGTGCAGAAACGCGAGCCTCGCGAAGCCCGGGCCCAGGCCGAGGCGCTGCTGGAGCGGGTGGGCCTGCTGGACAAGCGCGAAGCCTTTCCCCGGCAGCTTTCCGGCGGTCAGCAGCAACGCATCGCCATCGTCCGTTCGTTGTGCATGAACCCCCAGGTGATGCTGTTCGACGAGGTCACCGCGGCGCTGGACCCGGAGATGGTCAAGGAAGTGCTGCAGGTGATCCAGGGCCTGGCCCGGGACGGCATGACCCTGTTGATCGTCACCCATGAAATGGCCTTCGCCCGGGCCGTGGCCGACCGCGTGGTGTTCATGGACGCCGGGCGCATCGTGGAACAGAACACCCCCGAGGCTTTCTTCACGAACCCGCAGAGCGCACGCGCGCAGCAGTTCCTGGAGAAGTTCTCCTTCGTTGAAGCACTGCCCAAGAAAGCCCCTAAAAAGGAACTGGAGCTCTTATGAAAACTGCCAAGTCTTCGCTGTTGTTACTGCCGCTGTTCGGTCTGGCCCTGCTGGCCGGCTGCGATAAATCCGCCGAGGCCCCCAAGCCTGCAGCCACTGCCGCCAGCGCCGCGCCGGCGGCCGGCTACCTGGACAAGATCAAGGCCCGGGACAAGTTGATCGTCGGCGTGTTCACCGACAAGCCGCCGTTCGGTTTCGTCGATGAAACCGGGCGCTATGTCGGTTTCGATACCGACATCGGCCGGCAATTCGCCAAGGACCTGCTGGGGGACGAGAACAAGGTTGAATTCGTCGCCGTGGAACCGGCCAGCCGCATTCCCTTTCTGCAGAGCGACAAGGTTGACCTGATCCTGGCCAACATGACCGTGACCCCGGAGCGCAAGGAAGCGGTGGAATTCACCAACCCCAACCTCAAGGTGGCGGTCCAGGCCCTGGTGCCCGAGGGCAGCGAAGTGAAGAGCCTGGATGACCTGGCGAGCCGCACCACCATCGTCACCACCGGCACCACCGCGGACATCTGGCTGACTCAGAACCATCCGGACTGGAAACTGCTCAAGTTCGAGAAAAACACCGAATCCCTGCAGGCCCTGGCCAATGGTCGTGGTGATGCCTATGCCCAGGACAACCTGATTCTGTTCAGTTGGTCCAAGCAGAACCCAGGCTACCGCGTACTGCCGCAGACCCTGGGCGAGCAAGCCCCGATCGCCCCGGCGGTAAAAAAGGGCAACATCGAACTGCGTGACTGGGTGAATGCCGAACTGGCCAAGCTGGGCGAAGAGAAATACCTGCTCAAGCTGTATGACCAGTACGTGCGCAAGGAACTGAGCGACGACACCCAGCCTGAGAGCGTGATTGTCGAAGGCGGCAAATGGCAGGGCTGACCCTGCCCGACCTGTAGGAGCTGGCTTGCCAGCGAAGGCGTCCGCAAGGGCGATGCAAGGCTTGAAGGCCTCTTCGCCAGCAAGCTGGCTCCTACGGGGCTGGCGCGGAGTGGCGGATGACTGTAGGAGCTGGCTTGCCAGCGAAGGCGTCCGCAAGGGCGATGCAAGGCTCGAAGGCCTCTTCGCCAGCAAGCTGGCTCCTACGGGGCTGGCGCGGTGTGGCGGATGACTGTAGGAGCTGGCTTGCCAGCGAAGGCGTCCGCAAGGGCGATGCAGGGTTTGAGGGCCTCTTCGCCAGCAAGCTGGCTCCTACGGGGCTGGCGCGGTGTGGCGGATGGCTGTAGGAGCTGGCTTGCCAGCGAAGGCGTCCGCAAGGGCGATGCAAGGCTTGAAGGCCTCTTCGCCAGCAAGCTGGCTCCTACGGGGCTGGCGCGGAGTGGCGGATGGCTGTAGGAGCTGGCTTGCCAGCGAAGGCGTCCGCAAGGGCGATGCTGGGTTTGAGGGTTTGAGGGCCTCTTCGCCAGCAAGCTGGCTCCTACGGGGCTTGGCAGTCGGGGCCGGCGGGGATGGTTCAGTCGGGCCAGTACCAGGCCGGTTCGTCGAGCATCCGCTGGCCAACGATGCCGGTCTGGCCCAGCTCTTTGTCCAGCACGATGCAGTTGCATTCCGGGTCTTGCTGCAAGGCCGCGATCAGGCGCCGGGCGTGGGACACCACCCACACCTGGCACTGCTCGGAAGCGCTGATGATCAGGCGCGCCAGGGCCGGCAACAGGTCCGGGTGCAGGCTGGTCTCCGGTTCGTTGAGCACCATCAGGCTCGGTGGGCGCGGGGTCAGCAACGCGGCCACCAGCAGCAGATAGCGCAATGTGCCGTCCGACAGTTCCGCCGCCGACAGCGGCCGCAGCAATCCTTCCTGATAGAACTCGATGGCAAAACGTCCGCCCGGCAGCGGTGCGATGTCCAGGCGTGCGCCGGGAAAGGCATCGCTGATGGCGGCGTCGAGGGCCTCGGGGTCGCCGATCTCGCGAATGGTCTGCAACGCCGCCGCCAGGTCGCGGCCGTCGTGGTGCAGCACCGGGGTGCGGGTGCCCAGTTGGGGTTGGCGCACCGGGGCTTCGCTGTCGCTGCGAAAGTGATCGTAGAAGCGCCAGCGGCGGATGAATTCGCGCATCTGCAGCACTTCCGGCGAGCCGCGCAGGCTGCCCACTTGATCGAACAGGCTGTCGAAGCTCGGCGTGTGCTGGCTCAGCACGTCCCAGCTGCGGCCCTGGCGTGCACGGATCAGCGGGCCGTCGCGGTCCACCAGCAGGCTGGCGGGACGATAGAACGGCCCGGACCAGATGCACTCCTTCTTGATCTGCGGGTCCAGGGCAAACACCGAGTTGCTCGGTTCCGGCAGGCCCAGGGCGATGGCGTAGCTGAAGTCTTCACCGGCAAAGCCCAGGCGCAGGCGCTTGCTCGAAGAACGCACGCTGGCTTCGATCGGCACTTCGCCCTTGCGCATGCGCCGGGTGAGCTTTTCCGGCCCGGCCCAGAAAGTCGAATCCAGCCCGCCTTCCCGGGCCAGGGCGTTGACCACTCCGCCCTGGGCGGTTTCCGCCAGCAGGCGCAGGGCGCGGTACAGGTTGGATTTGCCGCTGCCGTTGGCGCCGGTGATCAGGTTCAGCCGACCCAGGGGAATCACCAGTGTGTTGATGGAGCGGTAATTGGCCACCGCCAGGGTCTTGAGCATGCCGGGTCTCCTGTTGCGTGGTGCGCAGTGTGCCTGATTTGTCGCTGCACAGCTTGCGTGTGCCCGATGGTGCAGGCGCCCGGGGCCTGCCTGGATGGCGCGCGTTGCGCGGTGTGGCGGCGGCTGTGTGCCGGGGCGCCGGCCGAGCGCAGGCACGCTCCCTCGCCACAAAAAACCGGTTATGAGAGCGGCGTGCAAGGGTTGAACCCTGTTCTAAGCTCACAGTCGTAACGTCACTGGCGAGACAGCATCACGCAAAAGGAGCCTGCATGGCTGCGTTCAATTCGAAGTGGATAGTGGGATTGACCCTGTTGCTGCTGCTCGGCGGCTGCGGGGCGGAGAAACCCGGGGAAAAGGAGCGTCCGCGGGTACGCATCCTGGAGGTGCAGAGCAGTGATTTCGCGCCTTCGGTGACCCTCACCGGTGACGTCCAGGCCCGGGTGCAGACCGAACTGTCGTTCCGCGTCGGTGGCAAGATCATCCAGCGCATGGTGGATGTCGGCGATCGGGTCACGGCGCAGCAGGTGCTGGCCAAGCTCGATCCCAAGGATCTGCAGACCAATGTCGACTCCGCCGCCGCTTCGGTGTTCGCCGAGCAGGCGCGGGTCAAGCAGGCCAGCGCGGCGTTTGTCCGCCAGCAGAAGCTCTTGCCCAAGGGCTACACCAGCCAGAGCGAATACGATTCGGCCCAGGCCGCCCTGCGCAGCAGCCAGAGCGCCCTGAGTGCGGCCCAGGCGCAACTGGCCAACGCCCGCGAGCAACTGAGCTACACCGAGCTGGTGGCCGAGGCACCGGGGGTGATCACCGCGCGCCAGGCCGAGGTCGGCCAGGTGGTGCAGGCCACGGTGCCGATCTTCAGCCTGGCCCGGGATGGTGAGCGTGACGCGGTGTTCAACGTCTACGAATCGCTGCTGATGCAGCCGCCGGGCCAGGAAACCATCCACATCAGCCTGCTGGACAACCCCAAGGTGACCACCACCGGCAAGGTCCGCGAGGTGACGCCGGTGGTCTCGGCCCAGAGCGGCACGGTGCAGGTCAAGGTGGTGCTCGATTCGTTGCCGCCGGGCATGGACCTGGGCTCGGTGGTCAGCGCCACCGCACGGGCCCACGGCAAGGCCAGCGTGGTGCTGCCCTGGTCGGCCCTGACCAAGAACCTCAGCGAACCCGCCGTGTGGCTGGTGGGCGAGGACGGCAAGACCGCCCTGCACGAGGTCAAGGTCGGACGCTACCTGACCGGCAAGGTGATCATCAGCGACGGCCTCAAGGGCGGTGAGAAAGTGGTGGTGGCGGGTGGGCAGTTGCTGCACCCGGGGATGTTCGTCGAGATCGCCTCGCAGACCAGGGACCAGGGAGCACAACCATGAAGCGCCTGCTGCCGTTGTTGTGTGCCAGCGCCTTGCTGCTGGGCTGCTCCAAGGAAGAGCCGGCGCCGGAGCCGGTGCGCCCGGTGCTGTCGATCCAGGTGACGCCCCAGGCCGAGGAAAGCCTGGGGCGCTTTGCCGGCACCATCCAGGCCCGCTACGAGACCAACCTGGGCTTCCGGGTGCCGGGGCGCATCGCCAACCGCAATGTGGATGTCGGCGCCGAAGTCGGGCCCGGGGACTTGCTGGCGACCCTGGACCCCACCGATCAGCAGAACCAGCTGCGGGCCGCCCAGGGTGACCTGGCCAAGGTCGAGGCGCAGTGGATCAACGCCCAGGCCAATGCCCGGCGCCAACAGGAGCTGTTCGATCGCGGCGTGGGCGCCCAGGCGCAACTGGACATCGCCCAGACCGACCTGAAGACCACCGGCGCTTCCCTGGACCAGGCCAAGGCCTCGGTGCGCCAGGCCCAGGATCAGCTCAACTACAGCGAACTGCGCAGCGATCACGGCGGTGTGATCACCGCCTGGAATGCCGAAGCCGGGCAGGTGGTGACCGCCGGCCAGCAAGTGGTGACCCTGGCTCGGCCGGAGATCAAGGAAGCGGTGATCGACCTGCCGGCCAGCCTGGTGGACCAACTGCCAGCCGGTGTGGAATTCACCGTCGCCGCGCAACTGGACCCAAGCATCAACACCACTGCCACGGTGCGCGAGATCGAGCCCCAGGCCCAGAGCGCGACCCGTACCCGCCGTGCGCGCCTGACCCTCAAGGACACCCCCGAAGCCTTTCGCCTGGGCACCGCCATCAGCGTGACCCTGAGCACCGCCATCGAGCCGCGCACCGAACTGCCGCTGACGGCCCTGCAAGAGGTGCAGGGCCAGACCCGGATCTGGGTCATCGACCCCCAGACCCAGACCGTCGCCCCACGCGAGGTCACGGTGCTCAGCCGCGACAGCGCTTCGGCGTTGATCAGCCACGGCGTCAAGCCCGGCGAGCGGGTGGTCAGTGCCGGCGTCAATAGCCTCAAGCCGGGGCAGAAAGTCAAATTCGACGAGGACCGCGCACCATGACGCCCGACAGCAAAGGGAGCTTCAACCTGTCCGAATGGGCGATCAAACATCAGTCCTTCGTCTGGTACCTGATGTTCGTCGCGCTGCTGATGGGCGTGTTTTCCTACATGAACCTGGGGCGTGAAGAAGACCCGTCCTTCACCATCAAGACCATGGTCATCCAGACCCGCTGGCCCGGCGCGACCCAGGAAGAAACCCTGAAGCAGGTCACCGACCGCATCGAGAAGAAGCTCGAAGAGCTGGACTCCCTGGACTACGTGAAAAGCTACACCCGCCCCGGCGAATCGACGGTGTTCGTCTACCTGCGCGACACCACCAGCGCCAAGGACATTCCCGAGATCTGGTACCAGGTGCGCAAGAAGATCAACGACATCCGCGGCGACTTTCCCCAGGGCCTGCAAGGTCCGGGGTTCAACGATGAGTTCGGCGATGTGTTCGGTTCGATCTACGCCTTCACCGCCGACGGCCTGAGCATGCGCCAGCTGCGTGACTACGTGGAGCAGGTACGGGCCGAGATCCGCGAAGTGCCGAACCTGGGCAAGGTGGAGATGGTCGGCGAGCAGGACGAAGTCATCTACCTGAACTTCTCCACCCGCAAGCTGGCGGCCCTGGGCATCGACCAGCGCCAGGTCCTGCAGAGCCTGCAATCGCAGAACGCGGTGACCCCGGCCGGGGTGATCGAGGCGGGGCCGGAGCGCATCTCGGTGCGCACGTCCGGGCAGTTCGCCTCGGAGAAGGACCTGGCCACGGTCAACCTGCGGCTCAACGATCGCTTCTACCGGCTGGCGGACATCGCCGAGATCAGCCGCGGCTATGTCGACCCTTCCACGCCGCTGTTCCGCTTCAATGGCAAGCCGGCCATCGGCCTGGCGATCGCCATGAAGAAGGGCGGCAACATCCAGGACTTCGGCAAGGCCCTGCACGCGCGCATGGACCAGCTGACCGCCGACCTGCCGGTGGGCGTCGGGGTGCACAAGGTGTCCGACCAGGCCGAAGTGGTGGAAGAGGCGGTGGGCGGTTTTACCAGCGCCCTGTTCGAGGCGGTGATCATCGTCCTGGTGGTGAGCTTCATCAGCCTCGGGGTACGCGCCGGGCTGGTGGTGGCCTGCTCGATTCCGCTGGTGCTGGCCATGGTCTTCGTGTTCATGGAGTACAGCGGCATCACCATGCAGCGGATCTCCCTGGGGGCGCTGATCATCGCCCTGGGGCTGCTGGTGGACGACGCGATGATCACCGTGGAAATGATGGTCACGCGGCTGGAGAAGGGCGAGAGCAAGGAGCAGGCCGCGACCTTCGCCTACACCTCCACCGCCTTCCCGATGCTCACCGGGACCCTGGTGACCGTGGCCGGCTTCGTGCCCATCGGCCTCAACGCCAGCTCTGCCGGTGAGTACACCTTCACTCTGTTCGCGGTGATTGCGGTGGCCATGCTGGTGTCCTGGATCGTCGCGGTGCTGTTTGCCCCGGTGATCGGCATCCACATCCTCAGCACCAACATCAAACCCCATTCCGAGGAGCCGGGGCGCATCGGACGCGCCTTCAACGGCGGCCTGCTGTGGGCCATGCGCAACCGCTGGTGGGCCATCGGCATCACCGTGCTGCTGTTCGTGGCGTCGGTGTTCTGCATGCGGTTCGTGCAGAACCAGTTCTTCCCGTCATCGGACCGGCCGGAGATCCTGGTGGACCTCAACCTGCCGCAGAACGCCTCGATCAACGAGACCCGTCAGGCCGTGGACCGCCTGGAAGCGACCCTCAAGGACGACCCGGACATCGAGCGCTGGAGCACCTACATCGGCGAGGGCGCGATCCGTTTCTACCTGCCCCTGGACCAGCAGTTGCAGAACCCCTACTACGCCCAGCTGGTGATCGTCAGCAAGGGCCTGGAGCAGCGCACGGCCCTGACCCAGCGCCTGCAGAAGCGCCTGCGCGAAGACTTCGTCGGCATCGGCAGCTATGTCCAGGCCCTGGAGATGGGCCCGCCGGTGGGGCGGCCGATCCAGTACCGGGTCAGCGGCAAGGACATCGACCAGGTGCGCAAGCACGCCATCGAACTGGCCACCGAACTGGACAAGAACCCGCACATCGGCGAGATCATCTACGACTGGAACGAGCCCGGCAAAGTGCTGCGCATCGACATCGCCCAGGACAAGGCGCGGCAGTTGGGGCTGTCCTCGGAGGACGTGGCGCAACTGATGAACAGCATCGTCAGCGGCTCCACCGTGACCCAGGTGCATGACGACATCTACCTGATCAACGTGGTCGGTCGCGCCGACGACAACGAGCGCGGCTCGCCGGAAACCCTGCAGAACCTGCAGATCGTCACCCCCAGCGGCACCTCGATCCCGCTGCTGGCCTTCGCCACCGTGCGCTACGAACTGGAGCAGCCATTGGTGTGGCGCCGCGACCGCAAGCCGACCATCACCATCAAGGCCGCGGTGCGCGATGCGATCCAGCCCACCGACCTGGTCAAGCAACTGAAGCCGGACATCGATAAGTTTGCCGCGCAGCTGCCTGCCGGCTATTCGGTGGCCACCGGCGGCACCGTGGAGGAAAGCGGCAAGGCCCAGGGGCCGATCGCCAAGGTGGTGCCGCTGATGCTGTTCCTCATGGCGACCTTCCTGATGATCCAGCTGCACAGCGTGCAGAAGCTGTTCCTGGTGGCCAGCGTGGCGCCCCTGGGGCTGATCGGCGTGGTCCTGGCCCTGGTGCCCACGGGCACACCCATGGGCTTTGTGGCGATCCTCGGGATCCTCGCGCTGATCGGCATCATCATCCGCAACTCGGTGATCCTGGTGACCCAGATCGACGACTACGAGCGCGACGGCTATCACCCCTGGGACGCGGTGCTGGAAGCCACCCACCATCGACGGCGGCCGATCCTGCTGACTGCCGCGGCGGCCAGCCTGGGGATGATCCCGATTGCCCGGGAAGTGTTCTGGGGGCCGATGGCCTACGCCATGATCGGCGGCATCATCGTCGCCACCTTGCTTACCCTGCTGTTCCTCCCGGCGCTGTATGTGGCCTGGTACAAGATTCGCGAACCGCAGAAAGAAGCCGGTTGAGGCAGGGCCCTGTGCGTGTTGCGCACAGGGCTGTTCCCGGATGCCGGCGGGACGGGCAGCGCTTTGCTTTACACTCTGGGCATTCATTCGAGAAGGGATTGCTCATGCCCTGCGTTGCCCGGCCTCTGCGTGGCCTGTTACTCGCCGCCGCCCTGCTGCTGTCGCCCTGGGCGCTGGCCCAGCCGTTGTTGGAAAACTCGTTGTGGCAGGTCGAGATCGATCCGGCGACCCTGGCGATTCGCGTGACCCCTGCCGGTCAGCCGGCCGTGCAAGCCTCGGCGGGTGTGGACCGCCACCGGGTCAGCGCCTTGCAACAGACGCCGCAGCAGCTCAGTTGGCAATGGGACGATGGCGCCTGGAGCCTGAGCGCGACCCTGCGCCAGCGCGACCTGGTGTTCTCCATCCAGGCCCGGGAGCCGGGCTCGCTGACGTTTCTGCGCCAGCCGGCCAGCGCCATGGGCAGGGGGCTGGTCTGGCCTTTGGCCGAGGGGCACTACGTACCGACGGGGGACCTGCGCTGGCAACGGTTTCTACTGGACCAGGGCGAAGTCAACAGTACCCAGGACCTGAGCCTGCCGCTGTGGACCCTGGATCACGGCGCCTTCACCCTGAGCTGGCTACTGACCCGACCCTATAACAACCGCCTGAGCCTGAGCGCCGAAGGGCCGGCCATGGCACTGACGGGGCAGCATCAGTTCACCCGCCTGGAACCCGATGCGCCGCTGACCATGACCTTGTACCTTGGCGACGCCGACCTGCTGGCGGGCGCCAAGCGCTATCGTCAATGGCTGATCGACAACGGGCGTTACGAGACCCTGGAGGCCAAGCTGGCACGCACGCCGCAAGGCAGCAAGTTGCTGGGGGCCAGTCATGTTTATCTGTGGGGCAACGATCTGCTGGGGAGCGACGATGTGCGCAACTGGCCGCAGTTGCTACAGGACTTGCAGGGTAACGAGCCGCTGGCGATAAAGCTGCGGGCCGGCCTGGACAAGGACAGCGCGCAGATCCTTAAGGCGCCCGCGGCCAACCTGGATGCCTATCAGCGCACCACCCTGCTGCGCGGCCTCAACAGCGCGCTGAACCAGCAGGCCCGTCTGGGCTGGCAGGGCGCGGACGAGCCCGACATGCAAGCCCTGGCCCAGGGTTACGGCGAGCTGCGCACGCAGGTGGCCAAGGTCTTTGCCACGGCCTTGAACACCGACCCGGCGCGTTGGGGCAGCAGCCTGTCGCTGGCGACCATGGAGCGTTTGCAGGCGGCCGGGCTGAGCCGTTTGTGGCTGGGCCTCGGCGAAGGTTGGGAGGGCGGGCTATGGCACCCCGAAGCGGTGCGGGCCGGGGTGGCCGCGGGTTATCTGGTGGCGCCCTACGACTCCTACGAGACCGCGTTGCGCAGCAATGAAAACCCCGACTGGAGCACCGCCCACCTGGGCTCGCGAGCCAACCGCGAGTGCGCGATTGTGCTGGAAAACGGCCAGCTCAAAAGCGGTTTCCAGCAGTCCGGGCATTACACCGACCCACGTTGCGTCAGGCCATTGCTGGAGGCCCGGGTCAAGGCCGTGCAGGCCCGGGTCGGGTTCAACAGTTGGTTCCTCGATGCCTACGCCACCGGCATGCTGTTCGACAGCTACCGCGCCGAGAGGCCGATGACCCAGGCGCAGAACGCTGAGGGCAATATCGATGCTTCGCGCTGGATTGCCGAGCAGCAGCAACTGGTCAGCGGTTCCGAAGACGGCAATGGGGTGACGGCCGGCGGCGTGCTGTTCGCCCATGGCATGCAGACCCCAGTCATAGGCTGGGGCGATGAGCAGATGAGCAAGGAGGTGAAGTCGCCCTACTACCTGGGCAACTGGTACCCGCCGGAGCAGCCAGCGGTGTTCTTCAAGAGCGCGCCGCTCAAGGAGCCCTACCGCACGGTGTATTTCGCGCCGGCGACACGTGTGCCGTTGTACCAGGCGGTGTTCCATGGGTCGCTGGTGACCAGCCACCATTGGCTGTTCGACAGCCTCAAATTGAGCAATGTGCGGGTCGAGAACGAATTGACCCAGCTGCTCTACAACGTGCCGCCCTTGTATCACCTGAGTGCCGCCACGCTGCGCCAGCGCCTGCCGCCGATGGTCCGCCAGGATGCATTTTTCCAGCCTTTGCACCAGCGCCTGGGCACCCAGGCCCTCACGGATTTTCGCTGGCTGACGGCGGACCGCCAGGTGCAGCAGACCACCTTTGCCGACGGTTCGCGGTTGCTGGCGAATTTCGATGCCCACGCCCGTGAAGTGCAGGGCGTGAGGTTGCCGGGGCAGAGCATCAAGGCGCTGCTGGCGGACGGCGAGGTGCGTGAGTATCAGGTCGCGCGCCAGCCCTGAGCCGCCTGGCGGCAGGCCGTGGCCTCAGGCCTTGCGCCAGACGCTGGCCAGCCACGGTTGCTGTTCCCGGGGCAGGCCGGCGGGTCGGTAGTAGTGCTCCAGTTCGACAAACCCGGCATCCGTCAGCAATGCCTGCCAGGCCGCCAGGTCGTGGTAGGCGCCGTAGCGCGGGCCGTTCCAGCCTTCCTGGTTATCACCCCGGGGATTGGAGCTGAACAGTACGCCGCCGTTCTTGAGGCTGGCATGCAGTTGCTTGAGCACCCGCGGCAGTTCCTGGCGGGGAATGTGGAACAGCACCGCGTTGGCGAAGATCCCGTCGAAGCGTTCGGCCGGCAGCTCGAGCTTGAGGAAGTCCTGCTGCCAGACCTCGCAGCCGCTGTCTTCCCGGGCCATCTGGGCGAAGCGCTCGCAGCCGTCGAGGCCGACGGCGATATGGCCCAGGCGGGTAAAGGCTTGCAGGTCGCGGCCGGGGCCGCAGCCGAAATCCAGTACGGTGAACGGCGCTTTGCCCTGGATATGCCGCAGCAGCGCGTCGATGTTCTGGCTCACATCGTGGTCGCGGGTGCCTTCGCGAAAACCTTCGGCCACCTGGTTGTAGTGGCCGAGGGTGGTTGCGGTGATGCTTTCGAGATCGTCGGGGGCGAGTTTCATGGCGGGCTGCGTGGGTAGAAGGGAGGCAGCAAATATACCTCCAATGGCGACCTGGCGGCCTTTTCGCGAGCAAGCTCGCTCCTACAGGTTGTGTGCAGTCGCTGGTAGGAGCGAGCTTGCTCGCGAAGGCGTCCGAACGGCCACCGCCGCCCTCAACGCTTGTTCAGCACCCGCGCCAGGCGGTCGCCACCCAGCTGGATCGCCGCCACCAGGATCACCAGCAGCACGATCACCGTGAGCATGATCTGGCTGTCGAAACGCTGATAACCGTAGCGGTAGGCAATGTCCCCCAGGCCACCCGCGCCAATCGCCCCGGCCATGGCCGAGGAGTTGATCATGGTCACCAGGGTGATGGTGAAGCCGCCGACGATGCCCGGCAGCGCTTCGGGCAGCAGCACGTGCCAGACGATATGCCAGCGTCGGCAACCCATGGCCTGGGCCGCTTCGATCAGGCCGTGGTCGACTTCCCGCAGGCTGACTTCGGCGATCCGCGCAAAGAACGGCGTAGCGGCGATGGTCAGCGGCACTACTGCCGCCCACACGCCGTAAGTGGTGCCGACGATCAAGCGGGTAAAGGGAATCAGCGCCACCATCAGGATCAGGAACGGAATCGAGCGGAACAGGTTGACGAAGGCCCCCAGCGCCCGGTTCAGGTTCGGCGCCTCATAGATCCCGCCCTTGCCGCTGGTGACCAGGATCACCGCCAGGGGAATCCCCGCCAGCAGGGCAATCAGCGAGGACACGCCAACCATCAGCAGGGTGTCGAGGATGCCCTGCAACAAGCGATCAAACCACATAGCCCAGTACCTCCACCTGTTGTGCCCATTGCTCGGCCCGCTGACGCAGCTCCACGGTGCCCAGGGACGAGCCCTGGACCGCCAGCAGCAGTTGCCCCAGGGCATGGCCCTGGATCCGTTCGACTCCGCCCTGCAGCAGGCGCACTCGCCCGCCCAGGGCGCTGAACAAGGCCGCCAGGTCCGGCTCCTCGCGGCCGCCGCCGGTAAAGCGCAGGCTCAGGACCACTGCCGCATCGGCGGACTCGGGCTGGCTGCGCAGGCGGCTTTGCAGGTCCTCGGGCAGGCCCTGCTGCAAGGGTGCCAGCAGGGTCTTGCTGACCTCGTGTCGAGGGTTGCCGAACACCTCCCAGACCGGCCCCTGCTCGACAATGCGCCCGTGCTCGAGCACCACCACCCGGTCGCAGATCTCGCGGATCACTGCCATCTCGTGGGTGATCAGGATGATGGTCAGGCCCAGGCGCTGGTTGATCTCTTTGAGCAGGCCGAGGATCGACTGGGTGGTCTCCGGGTCCAGGGCCGAGGTGGCTTCGTCGCAGAGCAGGATCTCGGGGTCGTGGACCAGGGCCCGGGCGATGCCCACGCGCTGCTTCTGGCCGCCGGACAGCTGCGCCGGGTAGGCCCGGTGCTTGTCCTTGAGGCCCACCAGTTCCAGCAGTTCGCGCACCTTGCGCGCGCGCAGGTCCTTGGGCACCCCGGCCACCTTCAATGGCAGCTCGACGTTGTGCCACACGGTCTTGGCCGACATCAGGTTGAAGTGCTGGAAGATCATGCCGATGCGTCGGCGCAGGGCCACCAGGCGGTCTTCGTCGAACTCGCCGATGTCCACCTGGTCGATCAGCACCCGGCCGCTGCTGGGCTGCTCCAGGCGGTTGATGGTGCGGATCAGCGACGACTTGCCGGCGCCGCTGCGGCCGATGATGCCGAACACCTCGCCGCGCTGGATCGCCAGGTCGATGCCGTGCAGGGCCTGCACCGGCCCCTGCTGGCCCTGGTAGGTCTTGCCCAGGCCGATAAAGCGCACCTGGGCGCGGTTCAGCTCGGGGTGCAGTTCGGCCTGCCCGGCGCTCTGGGGCGCAGGTTCCGGCAGCTTGCGCTGGAGAGTCGCGACGCTCATTTCAACCTTCCCAGCCGGCTTGGTAGAGCGTGCCGTGGGCCTTGTCCAGGGCGGCGCGAACGGCTGGCGAATGCTGGTAGATGTCGACGAACTTGATCAGCCGCGGGTCGTTCTTGCTCTTGGGCTGGATCACGAACTGGATCACGTATTCCTTGTGGTCCAGGCCGTCGAACAGCAGCGCCGAGCCGGCATCGAAGGTCTTGGCCAGGCGGATGTAGGCCGGGTAGCCCTGGACCAGGTCGGCGTCGTCATAGGCGCGCACCAGTTGCACGGCTTCCACCTGGAGGATCTTGATCTTCTTTGGATTGCTGACGATGTCTTCTTCGGTGGCCTTGTAGCCGACCCCCGGCTTGAGGGTGATCAGCCCGGCCTTGGCCAGCAGTTGCAGGCCGCGCCCGCTGTTGATCGGGTCGTTGGCGATGGCCACGCTGGCGCCTTGGGGCAGTTCGGCGAAGCTCTGGTATTTCTTCGAGTACAGGCCGACGTTGTTGATGATGCCCGGGGCGAAGGGCACCAGGTCGAAACCGGCGGCGGCCTTGGCGTTTTCCAGGAAGGGAATGTGCTGGAAGTAGTTCACGTCGATATCGCCGGCGGCCAGGCTGACGTTGGGCGCGATCCAGTCGGTGAACTCCACCAGCTCCACCTTCAGGCCCTGTTTGCCGGCCTCTTCCACGGCGGCTTCCAGGGGAATGGCGAAGGCGGCGGTGGTGCCGACCTTGAGGGGGGCGTCAGCGGCGAACACGGCGCTGCTGAACAGGCCGAGGGCGAGGGCCAGGGCTTTGACCGGGTGGCACAGGCGTGTGGTTTTCATATGGGTCAGGGTCCGAGTCGGGGCCAGGGAATGGGGTGTGGTTGCGGGCCTCTTCGCTGGCAAGCCAGCGCCTACAGTGAGGTGTGTAGGAGCCGGCTTGCCGGCGAAGCGGTTAGCGGCGGTAGGCCGCGCCGGTGTGTCGTTCGGGCAGCTTGCGGCCTTCGTGGAACAGTTTTTCCCGCAGGGTGCCGCTGTCGTAGGCGGTCTTGTAGGAGCCGCGCCGCTGCAGTTCGGGGATCACCAGGTCGATGAAGTCGACGTAGCTTTCCGGGGTGACGATGCGGGTCAGGTTGAAGCCGTCCAGGCCGGTTTCGGCGATCCAGGATTCCAGGTCGTCGGCCACTTGTTCGGGGGAGCCCACCAGGGTGAAGTAGCGACCACCGAGGGCGTGCTGCTCCAGCAGCTTGCGCCGAGTCCAGTCGTTGTTCTGCAGGTGCTTGGTGGCCGACTGGATGGCATTGCTCTTCACGTACTGGATAGGTTCGTCGATCTCGTACTGGGAAAAATCGATCCCAGTGGAAGCAGAGAAATGCGCCACCCCAGCTTCGGCGCTGGCGTGGCTGCGGTACTCGGCGTGCTTCTGCCAGGCCAGTTCCTCGGTCGCGCCAACGATCACGTTGAGGCCCATGAACACCTTGATGTCTTCGGGATTGCGCCCGGCGGCCACGGCGCTGGCGCGGACCTTGTCCACCTGGGCCTTGGTCGCGGCCTTGTTCTGCCCGCTGATGAACACGCATTCGGCGTGGCGCCCGGCGAACAGCAGGCCGCGATCCGAGCTGCCGGCCTGGAACAGCACCGGGGTGCGCTGGGGCGATGGTTCGCACAGGTGGTAGCCGCTGACCTGGTAGAACTCGCCCTGGTGCTCGACCTTGTGCACCTTGTCCGGCTGGGCGTAGATCCGCTGCTGCGGGTCATTGAGCACGGCGTCATCTTCCCAGCTGCCTTCCCAGAGTTTGTACAGCACCTCCAGGTACTCGTCGGCCTGGTCGTAGCGGCGGTCGTGCTCGATCTGCTCCTTGAGGCCCATGGCCTGGGCGGCGCTGTCCAGGTAGCCGGTGACGATGTTCCAGCCGACCCGGCCACGGCTCAGGTGATCGAGGGTGGAAAGCCTGCGGGCGAACAGGTAGGGCGCCTCGTAGGTGAGGTTGGCGGTGAGGCCGAAACCCAGGTTGCGGGTGACCGCGGCCATGGCCGTGACCAGCAGCAGCGGGTCGTTCACCGGCAGTTGGATCGACTCCTTGAGGGGCACTTCCACCGAGTTCTGGTAGACGTCGTAGACCCCGACGATGTCGGCGATGAACAGCCCGTCGAACAGCCCGCGCTCCAGCAGCTGGGCCAGTTCGGTCCAGTATTCGAGGGTCTTGTACTGGGTCGAGTTGTCCCGCGGGTGGGTCCACAGGCCGTGGTTGATGTGCCCGACGCAGTTCATGTTGAAGGCGTTGAGCAGGATCTTCTTCTTGGCGGTTTCCGGCGTGGCCATCAGATGGTCCCCCGCAGTGGCGGGTTCTGCTGGTTCAGGTAGTAGTTGCCCACCGCGTGGTACTTCCAGCGCACCGGGTCGTGCAGGGTGTGCACCCGGGCGTTGCGCCAGTGGCGGTCCAGGCCGTGCTCGGCCAGGGTCGCCTGGCTGCCCGCCAGTTCGAACAGGGTGCTGCCGGCGGCCAGGGAGATTTCCGTGCTCAGGGCGCGGACTTCGGCCACGGCAATGGACGCGGCGGCCACGGTGTCGGCGTTGGTCTCGGCCTGGGCGCGGTCGAGGAATTCCCCGGCGCGTTCCAGCAGGGCCTCGGTGGCGTGCAGGCGGATGCTCAGGTGGCCGAAGCTCTTGATGGTCAGCGGGTCGTCGGTGGCCTTGTCGTTACCGGAGTCGATCCACGGTCGGGTCTTGGTGCGCACGAAGCGCAGGGCGTCCTCGTAGGCGGCGCGGGCGATGCCGGTGTCGATGGCGGCGTGCAGAATCTGCGCCAGCGGGCCCACCGGGGTCGGGCGTTCGAAGGCACTCTGGAACGGCACCACGTCGGCTTCGTCCACTGCGACGTTTTCGAACAGCACCGAGCCGCTGCCGGTGGTGCGCTGGCCGAAGCCGCTCCAGTCGTCAATCACGCTCAGGCCCTGGGCGTCGGCGGGGACGAAGGCCAGTTGCTGCACGCCGTACTCATCCACCACCGAGGTGGGAATGCGCTGGGCATAGATGGCGCCGGTGGCGTAGAACTTGCGCCCGTCGATGCGGTAGCCCGGAGCGTTGCCGTCGCGGCTCAGGCGGGTGGTGCGGTCGTGGGCGGTCTTGGTGCCGAGTTCGGCCAGGGCATTGCCGAAACGCCGGCCAGCCAGGACTTCGGCGTACAGCCGTTGTTTCTGCGCTTCGCTGCCGTTCACCCGCAGCACTTCCAGGGCGTAGAAGTGGTTCTGCGGGATCTGTCCCAGGGAGGCGTCGGCCTCGGCGATCAGGGCAATGACCTTGGCCAGGGTGACGTTGGAGACTCCGGCGCCGCCGTATTCCTTGGGCACGCTGATGCCCCACAGGCCGGAGCGGGAAAAGGCTTCCAGTTCGGGGTGCGGCAGGCGCCGCTCGCGATCGCGCAGGGCGCTGTCGCGTTTGAAATCTTCCGCCAGGTCGCTGGCGACAATCAGGGCTTGCTCATCGCTGGTGATGACCGCGACGTGTTGAGAAAGAGACATGTGTTTCTCCAGAGATCTGGTCAAAAGCGTTCTGGGCGGTTAAATCCAGGAGTGCCGGGCCGGCAGCGTGCCGTTCAGGTGATAGGCGCCCACGGCGTGGTACTTCCAGCGCACCGGGTCGTGCAGGGTGTGCACCCGGGCGTTGCGCCAGTGGCGGTCGAGGTTGAATTCGGCGAGGGTGGCGCGGCTGCCAGCCAGCTCGAAGAGCTTTTCGCTGGCCAGCAGCGAGACCTCGGTGGTCAGCACCTTGGCCTCGGCCACGGCGATCGAGGCGCGGGCTGCGGATTCAGCGGTGATGGGGGCCGCGCTGACCTGGTCCAGCACCTGGCCGGCCTTGCGCAGCAGGGCTTCGGCGGCGTGCAGTTCGATCTGCAGCTTGCCGATGTCGGCGATCACATAGAGGTCGTCGCTGGCTCGTTCAACGTTGGCATCGATCCATGGGCGCGAACGCTCACGGACAAAGCTGATGGCGTCCTTCAGGGCTTCGCGGGCGATCCCGGCGTCGATGGCCGCCTGGATCAGTTGTGACACCGCGCCCTGGATGTTCGGCGATTCATTGATCCGCCAGTTGTCCAGCACCAACTCGGACTCGACCCGCACATCGTTGAGCAGGATGGTGCCGCTGGCGGTGGTGCGCTGGCCAAAGCCCGACCAGTCATCGACGATGCGCAGCCCTGGGGTGCCACGGCGGACAAAGGCCAGCACTTGGCGGCCTTCTTCGTTGAGTGCCTTGACCGCGACCCAATGGGCGAACAGGGCGCCGGTGGAGTAGAACTTCTGGCCATTGATCACATGGCCGTCGGCGTCGGCGCTGATCCGCGCCTTGAGCTCCAGGGTGTTCTTGGTGCCACGTTCCGGGCCGGCATTGCCGATGCGCCAGCCCTCCAGCACGCTTTGCAGCAGTTGTTTCTTCTGCCGCTCGGTGCCGCAGCCGAGAATCAGGCCGAGGATGCCGAACTGGTTTTGCGGGATTTGCCCCAGGGCCGGGTCGGCCGCGGAAACGATCGCGAAGACTTCGGCCAGGGTGACGAAGGACACCTGTGGCCCGCCGTAGGCCCGGGGCACGGAAATACTGCCCAGGCCGCTGCGGGTGAATTGTTCGATCTGCGCCCAGGGCAGCTTGCGCTGGCGGTCGCGCTGGGCGGCCTGCTGGCGGGCCGCGTCGGCCAGTTCATGGGCAGCCTGAAGGGCTTCGGCGTCGTTGCGCAGAACCCGAGCGGGCAGCAAAAGGGGAGCGATATCCAGGTCACTCTGGACCTGGGCTTCGATCAGACTGGACATCAGTGCCACTCCTTGGCTGCACGCAATGCCCTGGCGATCTGCACTGGGGTGATTGTGTTCCGGACCATACCTACCTCACATCTTTTGGATAGGCCGCGTCATGCGGCGAAATCAGAATCAAGAATGTCCGGTGGTCCGGTGCATATACCCTATGCGCGTATAAAAATTAAATAAACTAACTTTTAGGAATATGGATAGAAGGGTTGAATCGAAGCCCGCAGGCGTTATGGATCAAGGCCTTAGCGTGCTTCTGCGACTATGGTTTCAGCGACGAATGCCTCCCCAAAACCACCCCGTAGCTGCACGTAGGAGCTGGCTTGCCAGCGAAGGCGTCCGCGAGGGCGATGCAAGGCTTGCGGGCCTTTTCGCCGGCAAGCCGGCTCCTACGGGGGGGTGAGAGGCGTGGCCTGCTGTAGGAGCTGGCTTGCCAGCGAAGGCGTTCGCGAGGGCGATGCAAGGCTTGAGGGCCTTTTCGCCGGCAAGCCGGCTCCTACGAGGGGGATGAGAGGCCTGGCCTGCTGTAGGAGCTGGCTTGCCAGCGAAGGCGTCCGCGAGGGCGATGCAAGGCTCGCGGGCCTTTTCGCCGGCAAGCCGGCTCCTACGAGGGGGATGAGAGGCGTGGCTTGCTGTAGGAGCTGGCTTGCCAGCGAAGGCGTCCGCGAGGGCGATGCAAGGCTCGAGGGCCTTTTCGCCGGCAAGCTGGCTCCTACAAGGGGGTGTGGCTTGCGCTGAGAAACTTGCTCAGAAACTGTCGGGTGCGCTCTTGCTGAGGGTTGGCGAACAGTGCCTTGGCTTCGCCCTGTTCGACGATCACCCCCTTGTCGAAGAAGATCACTCGGTTGGCCACGTCCCGGGCGAAGCTCATCTCGTGGGTGACGATGACCATGGTGCGTTTCTCTTCGGCCAGGCTGCGGATGGTGGCCAGCACTTCGCCCACCAGCTCGGGGTCGAGGGCCGAGGTGGGTTCGTCGAACAGGATCACCCGGGGTTCCATGGCCAGCGCCCGGGCAATCGCCACCCGCTGTTGCTGGCCGCCGGACAGGCGCCTGGGGTAGCTGTCCTCCTTGCCCGCCAGGCCGACCTTGGCCAGCAGCGCGCGACCCAGGGCGATGGCTTGTTCCCGTGGGGTTTTCTTCACCACCAGCGGGCCTTCGATGACGTTCTCCAGGGCGGTGCGGTGGGGGAACAGGTTGAAGTTCTGGAACACGAAGCCCACTTGCTGGCGCAACTGGCGGATCCGCCCTTGTTGCTGGCTCAGGGGGATGCTGCTGTCGATGCTGATGTCACCGATGCGGATGCGGCCGCTAGTCGGTTCTTCAAGAAAATTCAGGCAGCGCAGGAAGGTGGTCTTGCCCGAGCCGCTGGGGCCGATGATGGCAACGACTTCGCCTTCCTTGACCTCCAGGTCGATGCCGTTGAGTACGGTCTGGCCCTTGAACTGCTTGGTCAGTTTTTCCACCACGATCATGGCTTCAGGACTCCTGGTCGTGCCGATTGACCCGCTCTTCAAGCCGGTTCTGCAGGTGCGCGAGCACGCTGGCGAGAATCCAGTAGATCAGGGCGGCGGCAAGATACATGGTGAAGATTTCGAAGGTGCGGGCGGTGATCAGCTGCGCCTGGCGGAACAGTTCCGGTACCTGGATGGTGGCGGCCAGGGCCGTGTCCTTGACCAGGGAAATGAAACTGTTACCCAGCGGCGGCAAGGCGGTGCGCATGGCTTGCGGCAGGATCGCCCGGCGCAGGGTCTGGGCCCGGGTCATGCCGATGCTGGCGGCGGCCTCCCATTGGCCACGCTCGATGGAGCCGATGGCGGCCCTGAGGATTTCACAGGCATAGGCCGCCATGTTCAGGGAGAAACCGATCAGCGCCGCGGGCAGCGGGTCCAGTTCCAGCCCCAGTTGCGGCAGGCCGTAATAGATCACGAAGAGCTGCACCAAGAGCGGCGTGCCGCGAAAGAACGACACGTAGATGCGGGCAATCCAGCTCAGCAGCTTGAAGCGCGACAGCCGCATCAAGGCCAGGCCAAAGCCCAGCAGCAGTCCGAAGAACATGCCGCCGAGGCTAAGGATGACCGTGTAGTACGCGCCCTTGAGAAGAAATGGCGCTGAATCCAGCGCCAGTTGCAGGCCTGCTTCCATTATTGGGTGACGTCAGCGTTGAAGTATTTTTCCGAGAGTTTTTTCAAGGTGCCGTCGGCCCGCAGTTCCTCGATGGCCTTGTTCACCGCAGCCAGCAGTTCAGGTTCGCCCTTGCGCAGGGCCACGCCGGCTTCCTGGCGGGAGAAGGGCTCACCGGATACCACCAGGGTGTCCTTGGTTTTCTTGATCAGCTCGAAGGCCGCCAGGCGGTCCACCAGGATGGCTTCGATACGGCCTACGCGCAGGTCCTGGTACTTGGTCGGATCGTCGTCGTAGGTCTTGATGATGGCGGTGGGCACATTGTCCTTGAGCCATTGCTCGTAGTTGGTGCCCAGGCCCACGCCGACCTTGTGGCCACCCAGGTCGGCGGCGGTCTTGAACTTGCCTTCGTCCTTCTTCTGGGTCAGGGCCTGGATGCCGGAGACGGTATAGGGGATGGAGAAATCGTACTTTTTCTTGCGCTCTTCAGAGATGGTCACCTGGTTGACCACGGCGTCCAGGCGCTTGGACTCCAGGGCGGCGAGAATGCCGTCCCACTTGGTCGGCTGCAGCTTGACCTTGACCCCGAGCTTTTGCGCCAGGGCTTCGGAGAACTCCACCTCGAAGCCGGTCAGCTTGCCGTTTTCGTCCACATAGCTGAACGGTGGGTAAGTGCCTTCCAGGCCGACGTTGATGACGCCGGCATCCTTGATTTTCTGCAGTTGCTCGCCGGCAACCGCTTGCCCCATCAGTCCGGCACTGAAGGCCAGGCCCAGTGTGCCAATCAGCAGATTGCGACGCAGTACGGAAAGATTCATGACAAGCCCCTGTGTGTTTTCTTATGCACGATGCGGGTGGAGTTGCAGGTCAATCGGTGAGGCGAAAGCAACGCTTTATCCTGCCTTAAATGCAGCATATGCGTCTCGTGGCAAATGAGCCTGCGGCGCGACTATAAGGCGGCATTAATAGGTTTAAAAATAATATAAATTCAAGTTGTTATTCCATTTTGTTCGGTTCTTCTCGCGCCATCCCCCGTAGGAGCTGGCTTGCCAGCGAAGGCGGCATCGCGGGCCATGCAAGGCCCATGGGCCTCTTCGCCGGCAAGCCGGCTCCTACAAAGAGCTCCATTGTCCTGGCCTCGTAGGAGCTGGCTTGCCAGCGAAGGCGTCGTCGAGGGCGGCGCAAGGCTCGTGGGCCTCTTCGCCGGCAAGCCGGCTCCTACAAAGAACTCCATTGCCCTGGCCTCGTAGGAGCTGGCTTGCCAGCGAAGGCGTCGTCGAGGGCAGCGCAAGGCTCGTGGGCCTCTTCGCCGGCAAGCCGGCTACTACGAGAAGGCGCCGGCGTAGGCGAACAGCGCGGGGGCGCCGCCGGTGTGCAGGAAGATGATCGGACCCTCGTCGAAACGCTGGCGGCCGACCCCATCCAGCAGGCCGGCCATGGCCTTGCCGGTGTACACCGGGTCCAGCAGCAGGCCTTCCTGGCTGGCCAGCAGCTTGACCGCCGCCAGGGTCCCGGCATTCGGTTCACCGTAGCGCGGGGCGAAGTACTCGTCCCACAACTGCACGTTGAATGCGTCGGGCAGCTTTACTCCCAGCAGCTCGGCGGTGCGCTCGGCCAGGCCCTGGACCTTGGGCCGCTGGTCTTCTTCGCTGCGCGACACGGTGATGCCGATCACCGGCAGCTGTGGCAGCACTTCGCTCAGGGCCAGGGCCAGGCCGCTGTGGGTGCCGGCGCTGCCGGAGGCCAGCAGCACCGCGGCAAATTCCAGGCCGCTGTCTTCGATCTGCTGCGCCAGCTCCAGGCCGGCGCGCACGTAGCCCAGGGCCCCCAGGGCGTTAGAGCCGCCGATGGGTACCAGGTAGGGTTTCTTGCCGTTGCTGCGCAGGCGCGCGGCCAGGGCGTGCAGTTGCTCGTCGGCCTGGTCGAGGTTTTCCACCAGCTCGACCTTGGCGTCGAACAGATCCAGCAGCAGGCGGTTGCCGTTGCCCAGGTAGTTGGGGTCCTCGGTGCCGATCGGGTTCTCCAGCAGGGCCACGCAGCCCAGCCCCAACTGGGCAGCCAGGGCTGCGGTCTGGCGCACATGGTTGGACTGGAGGGCACCGGCGGTGATCAGCGTATCGGCGCCCTGGGCCAGGGCATCGGCGGCCAGGTATTCGAGCTTGCGCAGCTTGTTGCCGCCCATGGCCAGGGGCGTGAGGTCGTCGCGTTTGACGTAGATGTCACGACCGATCCAGGCCGACAGGCGTTCGAGCTTTTCCAGGGCGGTGGTAGACCTGAGCAGGTCGAGACGATTAAAGCGGGCGAGCTGTTGTTTGATCATGGGGCCGCACGGAACAGGGAAGGTGCAAGGACTATAGGCAGCGATATTTGCCCGGGCAACCGCCAATCGCTTATGCGAAAAAGTGCTTGGGTCCGCACAATTAGTTCTTAAACGTGGTCGTGACCGGGCGTAAAGTGATCGCCGTTTGCGCGGCCCGATTGTCCGGCCGCCCGAGTAAGGAGTCTTATCGTGAGCGAGCGTTCCAGCCATTGGCAATTGCACACCATCGTCGGCCAACTGCGCGATGCCCGTGATCAGTGGCGTACCCGCAACGGTCGGGTCAGCGGTGAGCAGGGTGGGCGCGAGCTGCCTTCGCGAGCGGCCATGGCAGAAATCCTTGAAGCCCTGTGCGGCGCGCTGTTCCCCATGCGCCTGGGGCCGGTGGACCTGCGCGAGGAGAGCGAGGACTTCTACGTTGGCCACACCCTGGACGCGGCACTCAATGCCCTGCTGGCCCAGGCACGCCTGGAACTGCGCTACGTGGCCCGGCACAACGGCGAAGCGGATGCCGAGGTCAACGCCCGGGCGATCCGCCTGATCCAGGATTTCGCCCTGGCCCTGCCGGGCCTGCGAGTGCTGCTGGACACCGATGTACTGGCGGCCTATCACGGTGACCCGGCGGCCCGCAGCGTCGATGAAGTGCTGCTGTGCTACCCGGGCATCCTGGCGGTGATCCACCATCGCCTGGCGCACCACCTGTATCGCGCCGGCCTGCCGTTGCTGGCGCGCATCAGCGCGGAAATCGCCCATTCGGCCACCGGTATCGACATTCACCCGGGGGCGCAGATCGGCCGCAGCTTCTTCATCGACCACGGCACCGGCGTGGTGATCGGCGAGACCGCGATCATTGGCGAACGGGTACGCATCTACCAGGCGGTGACCCTGGGGGCCAAGCGCTTCCCGGCGGACGAAGACGGCCAGTTGCAGAAGGGCCACCCGCGCCACCCGATCGTCGAGGACGACGTGGTGATCTATGCCGGCGCCACCATTCTCGGGCGGATCACCATTGGCAAGGGCTCGACCATTGGCGGCAACGTCTGGCTGACCCGCAGCGTGCCGGCCGGCTGCAACCTGACCCAGGCCAACCTGCAGCACGACGACGGCTCGCAAAAGTAGGCGCTGGCTTATGAAGGGGCTGGCTGGTGTAGGAGCTGGCTTGCCAGCGAAGGCGCCCCTGAGAGCGACACAGGACCTGCGAGCCTCTTCGCCGGCAAGCCGGCTCCTACGGAAGAAGGTGTGCGGCGGCTTGCTGTAGGAGCTGGCTTGCCAGCGAAGGCGCCCCCGAGAGCGACGCAAGGCTTGCGGGCCTCTTCGCCGGCAAGCCGGCTCCTACGGAAAAAGATGTACGGCGGCTTGCTGTAGGAGCTGGCTTGCCAGCGAAGGCGCCCCCGAGAGCGACGCAGGCTTGCGGGCCTCTTCGCCGGCAAGCCGGCTCCTACGGAAGAAGGTGTGCGGCGGCTTGCTGTAGGAGCTGGCTTGTGTAGGAGCTGGCTTGCCAGCGAAGGCGCCCCCGAGAGCGACGCAAGGCTTGCGGGCCTCTTCGCCGGCAAGCCGGCTCCTACGGGAGAGTGGCCGGCTCGGCAGCGGGCTTTTTTCTGCTGAACGATTGCGTTCGACATACGTCATACCCTTCCCTGAGCTAGCGTACTGACAGTACCGCTGAGCCCTGCGATTAGTCCTGAGCCCCCTATCCATGTTTAACTTGAACGCTTGTTCAAGTTAAACCGGTGGTTCGCTGCCCGCTCACAACAGGAGGCTTGCCTTTGCTGAGTCCGTACATTTCAGCCATGTTTCACCCCCTCGAGGTGCACCACTCATGAGTGCGCCATCCACCTCCGCGAATACTCTGATTCGCATGAACCCTCCGGTGTTCTACTTCGCCGCGAGCTTTATCCTGATCTTCGGCGTGGTGGTGATTTCCATGCCGGAACAAGCCGGCGCCTGGCTCCTGGCAGCGCAAAACTGGGCGGCCAATACGGTCGGCTGGTACTACATGCTGGCCATGACCCTGTACCTGGTCTTCGTGGTGGTCACCGCCTTGTCCGGCTACGGCAAGATCAAGCTCGGTGCCGACCACGACGAACCCGAGTTCAGTTACCTGTCATGGGCCGGCATGCTGTTCGCCGCCGGGATCAGCATCACTCTGTTCTTCTTCTGCGTCTCCGAACCCCTGACCCACATGCTCCAGCCGCCCCAGGGCGAGGCCGGCACCGCCGAGGCGGCGCGCCAGGGCATGCAGCTGCTGTTCCTGCACTGGGGCCTGCACGGTTGGGGGGTGTTCGCCTTCGTCGGCATGGCCCTGGCGTATTTCGCCTACCGGCACAACCTGCCCCTGGCCCTGCGTTCGGCGCTGTACCCGCTGATCGGCAAGCGCATCAACGGTCCTATCGGTTATGCGGTGGACGGCTTCGGCATCATCGCCACGGTGTTCGGCCTCGGGGCCGACATGGGCTTTGGCGTGCTGCACCTCAATTCCGGTCTCGACTACCTGTTCGGCATCGCCCACACCCAGTGGGTCCAGGTCGGGCTGATCACCCTGATGATGGGCGCGGCGATCATCGTCGCGGTGTCCGGTGTGGACAAGGGGGTGCGGGTGATGTCCGACATCAACATGCTGCTGGCGGTGGCACTGCTGCTGTTCGTGCTGTTCGCCGGCCCTACCCAGCACCTGCTCAATACCCTGATCCAGAACCTCGGTGACTACCTGGGAGCCTTGCCGGTCAAGAGCTTCGATGTCTACGCCTACAACAAGCCCAGCGACTGGCTGGGTGGCTGGACGGTGTTCTACTGGGCCTGGTGGATTGCATGGTCGCCGTTCGTGGGCCTGTTCATCGCGCGTATTTCCCGTGGCCGGACCATCCGCGAGTTCGTCTTCGGCGTGCTGCTGATTCCCCTGGGCTTCACCCTGGCGTGGATGTCGATCTTCGGTAACAGCGCCATCGATCAGGTGCTCAACCACGGCATGAGTGCCCTGGGCATGTCGGCCATCGACAACCCGTCGATGACCCTCTACCTGCTGCTGGAAACCTACCCCTGGAGCAAGACCGTGATCGCCGTCACGGTGTTCATCAGCTTCGTGTTCTTCGTCACCTCGGCCGACTCCGGCACCGTGGTGCTCTCGACCCTTTCCGCCCGTGGCAACAACGCCGACGAGGACGGGCCGAAATGGCTGCGGGTGTTCTGGGGGGCGATGACCGCGCTGGTCACCAGCGCGCTGTTGTTCGCCGGCAGCATCGACTCGCTGAAATCGGCGGTGGTCCTGACCTCGCTGCCGTTCTCGCTGATCCTGCTGCTGATGATGTGGGGGCTGCACAAGGCGTTCTACCTGGAGTCGCAACGTCGCATTGCCCAATTGCACTCCCTGGCGCCGGTGGCACCTTCACGTCGTGGCAAGGGCGGTTGGCGCCAGCGTCTGAGCCAGGCCGTGCACTTCCCGTCGCGGGATGAGGTGTATCGCTTCCTTGACCAGACCGTGCGCCCGGCCATCGAGGAGGTGACGGCGGTGTTCGTCGAGAAGGGGTTGAATGTGGTGACCCAGCCCGACCCGGCCAACGACAGCGTCAGCCTGGAGATCGGTCATGGTGACCAGCATCCGTTCATCTACCAGGTGCAGATGCGCGGTTACTTCACCCCGTCCTTCGCCCGTGGCGGCATGGGGCCCAAAGAGTTGCGCAATCGTCGTTACTACCGGGCCGAAGTGCACCTGGCCGAGGGCAGCCAGGATTACGATCTGATGGGCTACACCAAGGAGCAGATCATCAACGACATCCTCGATCAGTACGAACGCCACATGCAGTTCCTGCATCTGGTGCGTTGATCGGCAGGTGGGTTGGCGAGGGGCAATCCCTCGCTGATCAGGCCCGGGTGAGCAGCAGATAGAGCGCCAGGGCCCCCACCGGCAGTGCGAACACCAGGCTACCGATCACCAGCTCCGATCCCAGGGGCTGGTGGGCGGTGACCACGCCTACTGCTGCGTTGATCACTGTCAGCGCCAGCCACAGCCCGATGAAACCGTAGCTCAGGGCTTCCCGACTGAACCCCAGCCGTTCGCCGATGAACAGCACCAGGGCCAGCAGCGCCAGGCCGAAGGTGATGATGATGGTGGTGTGCATGCCGGGTTTCTCCCTGCAGTGGCCGGCTGGCCGGCGAAGGGGCGTGGGGCCCTGTCATCCAGCATAGGCGTCAAACCAGCCCGCCATTGGCCCGCAGGATCTGTCCGTTGACCCAGGCCGCCGCCGGGCTCGCCAGGAAGGCGACGACGCTGGCAATGTCCTGCGGCTGCCCCAGGCGCTCCAGAGGCGGCATCTTGGCGAAGTTGCGGATCTGCTCTTCGCTCTTGCCCTGCAGGAACAGTTCGCTGGCCACCGGCCCCGGCGCCACGGCGTTGACCCGGATGTTGCGCCCGCGCAGCTCCTTGGCGAACACCTGGGTCAGGGATTCCACCGCGGCCTTGCTGGCGATGTACACCGCGTAGCCCGGCAGGTTGAGGCCCACCGTACTGCTGGAGAAGTTGACGATGCAGCCGCCGTCATTGAGACGGGTGGCGGCCTCGCGCAGGGTATTGAAAGTGCCGCGGGTGTTGACGGCGAAAGTCTGCTCGTACAGCTCGTCGCTGTGCTGGGCCAACGGCAAGACCTTGAGAATGCCGGCGTTGTTGATCAGCACGTCGACCCGGCCCAGTTGCTTTTCGGTCTCGTCGAACAGCCAACTTACATCGGCGGCACTGGCCACGTCGGCCTTGACCGCGATTGCCTGGTGCCCCGCCTGGCGCAACTCCACCACCAGCCTGGAGGCTTCCTCGGCGCTGCTGGCGTAGTTGATCGCCACGGCGTAGCCGTCCTCGGCCAACTGACGGGCGATCACCGCACCGATGCCTCGGGAGGCTCCGGTGACAATGGCAACTTTTGCGGCTTGAGCGGTCATGGCGACTGTCCTTTTGCTAAGGATGAATGGCTTGAAGTGGCTGCAGGTTCGCTGATTTACCTCGACCAATAAATGCGCCAGAGTTGCCTTGACTGTTCAATTGTCGCCAACAATCCAGCCTCCGGAGCCGCCTGTGGACCAAGTCAAAGCGATGAAGGTATTCGTGCGGATCTACGAGCGCAGTAGTTTCACTCTAGCTGCCGATGACTTGAACCTGCCCCGGGCGACCCTGACCCATACCCTCAACCAGTTCGAAGCCTGGCTCGGCACCCGTTTGCTGGAGCGCAGCACCCGCCGGGTACGCCCGACCCTGGACGGCGAGGCTTATTACCCGCGGTGCGTGCAGTTGCTGGCGCAGTTGGAGGAGGCCGAACTGGCGTTTCGCACAGTGGCGCCTCAAGGGCGCTTGCGGGTGGACATGCACGGCACCCTGGCCAAGCATTTTGTCATCCCGCGGCTGGGGCAGTTCATGCAACGTTATCCACAGCTCGAATTGTCCATCAGCGAGGCCGATCACTTTGTCGATCTGATCGCCGAGGGTGTGGATTGCGTATTGCGGGCCGGCACCCTGGAGGACTCTTCGCTGGTGGGGCGGCGGGTGGCGAACTTGCGCCAGGTGACCTGCGCCAGCCCCGATTACCTGGGGCAATTCGGCGAGCCGCGCAGCCTGCAGGAGCTCGGCCAGCATCGGGCGGTGAACTATGTTTCACCCATGGCGAGCCGGGTATTGCCTTTTGAGTTCCTGGTGGACGGCGAGCTGCGAGAGGTGGCCATCGATGGCGGGCTGTCAGTATCCGGTGCCCAGGTCTACGGTGCATCGGCGCTGGCTGGCCTGGGCATTATCCAGTGCCCGCATTATCACGTGGCCGAGCAGATCGCTCAGGGCTTGATGGTGGAAATCCTTGCCGATATGCCGCCACCGCCCATGCCGGTGTCGGTGGTCTACCCCCAGAACCGCCAGCTGTCGCCACGGGTGAGGGTGTTTGTCGACTGGCTGGCGGAGGTCTTCGCCAAGGCGGTCTGAACGGGCGGGAAGGGCATGCAGGCAGATTGCCGTTTAGTGTTGCCGATCCTTGGCACGGCAGCAGGCTCCCGCGGCACAAGCTCAACAGCCAAAGACCTGATCAGATGCTTTTGCAGCGGCCCAGCTCCCTGTTTTTCCTCGCCTTTGACCTGTGTGAGTGCCATCCAGCGCCTGCTCGGCGCGAATCGTTTTTGCCAGCTATAAACAATCAGTGCCCGGCGCCCGTGCGCTCTGCCTCGATGGTTTCTCGACGTGCTGCAGGATTTCCAGAGCTCGCTTTCCACTGGGCGCTCGTCCCTTTTCGCCCATGGCGCACCTTCTACGTAGTTTTCAGGCCTGTCTGGTTAAATTTTATACAAGTCATTTTGATGTTACTGAATACGATTAAGTACTGTGCTACGTGGTATGTATAAACTGATTTTTTGCAGCCTTTGTGATGCTCGGATAAAAAACGGTAAATGGACCCTCGATGCATGCTTCAAGTGCTGATTTGGCGCTGGCTCATGATCGGCATTGCATATTTCATTGGGCAATCCGTGAATGAGTGTGGTTGAGTGGCCTGAGCGAAAAACTCCTGAAAGTGCTGTTTTTGCCGCTCGAAAGGGGACTGAAAACAGTACGAATTCAGTACGAAATAAAGCCTTGAGCCTCGACCGCCCATGGCCTTCATTGCAGGCCAGGTGCTTGTCTGGCGGAACTGCTGTCCCGTGATCGGTTCAGAACTGCGTAGGCGTGCCGGACTTTGTGCGGGCCTTGGTGGCCGACAGGGTCGCAGGAGCCGTTCCATCCGCTTGAACCCCTGAGTTGCCATCCGGGCCTGCCAATGGCCGGTGCTGCTTCGAACGCTTTGCGAAGCCCCGGGAAGTGATGGCTGGTCAATCCAAGAGAGGAATCGATGACTTATTTCGCTGCCGAGAATCGCTACGACTCCATTCCCTATCGCCGAGTCGGCCGCAGCGGCCTGGTGCTGCCGGCGCTGTCCCTGGGGCTTTGGCACAACTTCGGCGACAGCACGCCGATCGACACCCAGCGCGCGCTGCTGCGTACGGCTTTCGACCTGGGCATCAACCATTTCGACCTGGCCAACAACTACGGCCCGCCCTATGGCAGTGCCGAGATCAACTTTGGGCGCCTGCTGCGGGAGGACTTCAAGGCCTATCGCGACGAGCTGATCATCTCCAGCAAGGCCGGTTGGGACATGTGGCCCGGCCCCTATGGCCAGGGCGGTGGTTCCCGTAAATATGTGCTGGCCAGCCTCGACCAGAGCTTGCAGCGGCTGGGGGTGGACTATGTGGATATCTTCTATTCCCACCGCTTCGACCCGGACACGCCCCTGGAGGAAACCGCCAGCGCCCTGGCCAGCGCCGTGCAGCAGGGCAAGGCGCTGTACATCGGTATTTCCTCCTATTCGGGAGTGAAGACCCGGGAAATGGCGGCGTTGCTCAAGGAGTGGAAGGTGCCGCTGCTGATTCACCAGCCGGCATACAACATGCTCAATCGCTGGGTGGAGAAAGACCTGCTGGACACCACCGAAGAGCTGGGTGTCGGGGTGATTGCCTTTACTCCGCTGGCCCAGGGGTTGCTCACCGACAAGTACCTCCAGGGCATTCCCGAGGATGCACGGGTCAATCGCCCAGGCGGTGGTTCGCTGCAGGCTTCGCACTTGTCGGAGGCCAATATCGCTCACGTGCGTGCCCTCAACGAGATCGCCAGGAACCGCGGCCAAAGCCTGGCGCAGTTGGCCCTGGCCTGGACCCTGCGTGATCCGCGAGTGACCTCGGCATTGATTGGTGCGAGCCGGCCGGAGCAGATCATCGAGAACGTCGGTGCGCTGCAGAACCTGGGGTTCAGTGTGGAGGAGTTGGCAGAGATCGATCATTTCGCCAAGGAAGGTCGCATCAACCTGTGGGAGAAACCGTCCACGGCCGAGTAGGGCGCTGCGCTACGCGGAACGACAACAGCCCCCTGGCGAGCGATCGGCAGGGGGCTGTTGGTTTTCGTAAGCCGCGGCGGCTCGGGGCTTGTGGTTGATGTGGTTATTTTGCGCTGTTGGCGCTGACCTTCAAGGCCGGCTGGCTGTCGGCCCGGGCCAGGGCTCGCTCCTGGGAATCATCCAGATCGACTTTTGCCGTGACCGAAAGGCCGGGGCGCAGGCGCTCGAGGCCTGGCTGGTTGGCGTCGAAGCGAATCCGCACCGGTACCCGCTGGACGATCTTGGTGAAGTTGCCGGTGCCTGGCTCGAAGGGCAGCAGGGCAAAGGTCGAGCCCGAGCCCGGTGCCAGGCTTTCCACGGTGCCGACGATGCTCACGCCCGGCAGGGCATCGATCTTGATCCGGGTCGCTTGCCCCGGGTACATGTGCTGGGTCTGGGTTTCCTTGAAGTTGGCCAGTACATAGAGTTCATGCAGCGGCACCAGGGTCAGCATGCGTGAGCCCGGTTGTACGTAGTCCCCCACCTGAATCTGGCGATTGCCCACGGTGCCGTCCATCGGCGCATAGACCGTGGTGTGCCTCAGGTCCTGCTGCGCCAGCTCCAGTCGGGCCTTGGCGGTGACCACCCGGGCCTGGGCCATTTGCAGCTGCGCCTGCAGGCGCTGGCGCTGGGCGGAGGTCACGGCGAGGTCGTTTTCCGCGACCTGCAACATCGCCTGGGCATAAGCGTGGCCCTGTTCCGCGGAGATGGCCTGGGTGCTGTACTTCTCCACTTCGTTGCGGGCCACGGCGCCGGTGGTGACCAGGGTGTCGAAGCGGTTGCGCTCCGCTCCGGCGCGCTTGGATTCGGCCTGGGTGGTACGGATCGACGTGCGCGCCGCCAGGACCCGGGCATTGGCCAGGCGCAGTTCCGCGTCCTGGATGATCAGGGCCGCTTCGGCCAGGGCCACCTGGGCCAGATTGTCGGCCAGATCGCCCTCGGCCAGGGCCACTCGGCTGTCGAACTCTTCAGTGTTAATGCGCACCAGTGGCTGTCCGGCACTGACGCTCTGGTGATCCTTGACCAGGACCTCGGTCACCAGGCCGTGGACACGTGGCGCCACGGAAGTGGCATCGGCGGCGATATAGGCATCGTCGGTGGCTTCAGTGGATGGCGCCATGAGCACCCAGGCCACTCCGATCGCCACCAGGGTCAGGGCGATAGCACCGGCGATCAGAGGACGCTTGGAGCGCTTGCGCGGTTTTTCCGTCTCTTGAGCGGCTTGCAGGATGGCGTTCTGAGTCTGGGTGCTCTGCTCCATGTTGAAGCTCCATGCGGTTTTGAATTACGATCATAATATTCACATGTCGGTCGCAATACTACAGGGAAGTACCTACCGTGACGACAAGCGCATCTGACCTCCCTGACGTGGGCGCCGAGCCTGGTCAACAGTCCACCCGCCGCAAGTTTCTGGTGTTCACGATCATGGCTTTTGGCATGTTCATGGCGTTGATCGACATCCAGATTGTTGCTGCCTCGCTCAATGAAGTTCAGGCCGGACTCAGTGCCGGTCCCGATGAGGTGAGCTGGGTGCAGACCGCCTACCTGATCGCTGAACTGATCATGATTCCCTTCTCGGCCTTCCTCGCCCAGGCGATTTCCACCCGCTGGCTGTTCTCTGCCAGCGCGGCATTCTTCACCTTGTTCAGCATTGGCTGCGGAATGGCCTGGAACATCGAATCGATGATCGTGCTGCGGGCGCTGCAGGGCTTTGCCGGAGGCGCCATGGTGCCTACGGTGTTTGCCGTGGGGTTCGTCCTGTTCGAAGGCAAGCAACGGGCGATGGTCCCGGCCATCCTCGGCATGACGGCGGTGCTGGCGCCGACCCTGGGCCCCACGGTTGGCGGGCTGGTGACCTTCTACCTGGACTGGCGCTGGATCTTCTTCATCAACGTGTTGCCTGGCCTGCTGATCTGCATTGGCTCGGCTTTGCTGATCAATGTGGATCGCCCGGATCTGTCCATGTTGCGGCGTATCGACTGGCTGCATTTCGTCGCCATGGCGCTGGCGCTGGGATGCTTTGAATACGTGTTGGAGGAGGGGCCGCGCAAGGACTGGTTCAGTGACACCGGGATAGTCATTGCCGCCTGGGTTTCCCTGGTTTCCTTCGGTTTGTTTATCGAGCGCTCGTTGTATTCGAACAATCCGGTCGTGTCGCTGGTGCCGTTTCGCGACCGGACCTTTTCCATTGCCTGCCTGTTGAACCTGGTGATCGGCTTTGGCCTTTATTCGTCGACCTACCTGATCCCGGTATTTCTCGGCCGGGTGCGTGGCTTCGACAGCCTGGAGATTGGCACGACGGTATTTGTCGTGGGCATCGGGCAACTGGTCAGTACCATTATTGCGGCCCGGGCTTCGGAGAAAGTTGATCGACGCCTGATCATCTCGGTGGGCTTCCTCGGGCTGGCCATGAGCCTATGGCTGACGTCCCGGGTGACCTCCAACTGGGGCTTCGATGAACTGCTGGTGCCCCAGGTGGCCCGCGGCCTGTTCCTGATGCTGTGCATCGTGCCCAGCGTCAACATGGCCCTGAGTTCATTCCAGGGTGTGCAGTTGCGCCAGGCCTCCGGGCTGTTCAACCTGATGCGCAACCTGGGCGGGGCGATCGGTATTGCGACGGTCAACACCTGGCTGCAGGACGATGCCCGGACCCAGACCCTGCGCTTGTCGGAATCACTGGGGGCCAAGGCCGTTGCCGCGCAGGAACTGATGGGGCAACTGGCCCTGAAGATCGCCGCCGATACCCCGGACGCCACCCATGCGTTCCTCATGGCCCAGGGCATTCTTGGCCGGCTGGTAGGGCGCGAGGCCCTGACACTGGCGTTTGGCGATGTGTTCCGGCTGATGGCGATGATGTTCGTGGTGGCGTTGCTGCTGGTGCCGCTGTGCAAGGTGCCCCCGGCCACAGCGGATGCAGCCGAGGAGGAAAAGTGAGCGCCCAGGTTCCCGGCATCGAGCGCCTACATGATCGGTGGCCCGGACCTGGCCTTGCGCAGTTGGCTGGGAGTGCAGCCCATGTTTTTCCACATCAGCCGGCGTAACGCCGTCGAGTCGGAGTAGCCCACTTTGAAGGCAACTTCTTCAATGCTCATATTGGTGGTTTCCAACAAGCTTTGAACATGTTGCAGACGAACTTTTTGAATAAAGGCCATGGGTGGTTTACCCGTGGCGCTGCGAATTCTGCGAGATAAGGTTTTCTCGGTAATCCGCAAATGTTCGGCAATGATGCTGAGCGAGGGGACGTTGGGCAGGCAGTCTTCGATGAACTTCTCGAGCATCAGGACTTCACGGTTTTCTGTCTGCAAGTTGGATAGAGCCATGTAATGATATTGCGCAGGCCGACCATCTATCAGCAGATACTGCATGGTCATTTCAGCAATTTGATTGCCCATCTTATTGCGCAGTACATAGAGCATCAGGTCCATCTGAGACATACCTGCGCCCGCAGTAATCATATTCCCGTCATGAATAAGCATACGCTTTGTGTCGAGTATGGCCTCGGGATAGCGCTGCTTGAAAGTGTCATATAGCTGCCAATGGGTAGTGACGGTCCGCCCCTCCAGGATCCCCGCCTCGCCGAGCACGAAAACCGCTGAGCAGGAGGCGGCGGTCTGTTGTCCGCGCAGGTGGTGTGCGTGGACCAGGCTGCTGAGTTTGCGAATATCGTTATGCCCGAGCCGGGTGACCAGTTCTGTCGACAAGCTCAGCCCCGGCTGCCTTTTTTCCCGACGACAACCAAAGAAATCCAGCTCCTGAGTGTTCTCCAGCCCAAGCCCCGGGATGACCAGCATGCTGCCTTCGATGGCCTGCGCCCGCTCCAGTGGCAGGGCATCAAGGTGCATGCCGTTTCTCATGCGCACCGATTCACTGCTGCCAATGATCTTCCAGGTGATGGTGGGTCGCCCCATGACTTCGGCGATCTGGTTGGCGGTACGCAACACATCCAGGGTGATCGCGACACTCGACCCCATGGCGCCTTCCAGTGCGATAAGCGTGAGCACATCCATGTCCATTTTCTCCCTGTAAGTGTCCATTTGTGCATTAGCAAAATATACAAGCCGGTGGCAGACTTCTCAACGCATCCAGATTTCACTTTCGCTGCCCACTACATCTCCTGTGGGACATAAAAATATGCATTCATCAAGTGAATGCGTTGCTCTGTCAGTAAAATGACATCTTTAATACTGCCCAGTAAAAAGTCCCCCTTCATTGGGGAGTTTGTTCGGTTCCTTAGTGCAAAAAATAATAAACGACCATTAGGTCAGCATATGGATCTCCATTTAAAAAGGATTTTGAATGAACTACTCCGTGCCTCGCGCTTATCTAAGCGACATTAATCAAGCTTTCTCGACACATACATCAGTTGATGATCTGTCGCTGGCCGGGATTCTTGGTATCGAATGTTTAAGTACTGTTACCGAAGTACTGGCCTATCGTGCCTGGGCGCAACCCGAGGCCACGGCCTTTATCCACCTGCTCGATGGCGAGCAGGAAGAGGCCTCGATCACGTACGCCGAACTGTGGAAGCGTAGTCAACAATTGGCCGCTGCGCTGCAGATCTTCGAGCCCCGGGAAAAACGGGTGCTGATGCTGTTCGAGACGGGTATCGACTACATCGTTTCGCTCTTCGGCCTGCTTCTCGCCGGCGCGGTGGCGATTCCGGCCTTCCCGCCCGTGGGCACCCGGGGCCTGGAGCGCCTGGCGCTGATCTGTGCCGATGCGCACCCGCAGATTGTGCTTACCGGCGCGCATTTCATGCGCTCCCGGGAGCGGGTCAACGCCTTGCTGCAAGGCGGCCTGCCCGAACCACAGTGGCTCGACCCGGAGCAACTGGGGGCCGGGGATTCATCCTGGCAGGCACAGAGGGTCGCCCCCGGCCAGTTGGCCCTGTTGCAATACACCTCGGGTTCCACTTCGGCCCCCAAGGGCGTGATGCTGACCCATGGCAACCTGTTCAGCAATTGCCGCAGTGCCAGCCAATGGATGGGCGCAGCCAAGGATCGCGTGGGTTGCAGCTGGCTGCCGCCCTATCACGACATGGGCCTGATGGGCGGGATTCTGCAGCCGATCTACGATGCCTTCCCCACCGTGCTCATCAGCCCCGGGCATTTTGTCCAGCGGCCACTGCGTTGGCTGGACGCGGTGTCCAGGTATGGCGCCGACGTCACCATCGCGCCGAACTTCGCCTTCGACCTGTGTGTGGACAACATCACCGATGAGGAGTTGGCAGCCCTCGATCTGAGCCGGCTCAAGGCGGTCTATTGCGGGGCCGAACCGGTCCGGCCAAGCACCCTGGAGCGCTTCGCCAAGCGTTTTGCCGCGGCCGGTTTCAACCCCGCGGCCCTGGGCCCCTGCTACGGGCTGGCCGAAGCCACAGTGCTGGTGTCCGGCAAGCCCCATGACGAAGCGGCATTCAGCACCCAGGTGGATCGGCAGCAGCTCGCCACCGGCACCCTGGCCATCGTCGATGCACAAGACAGCTTCGCACTGCCGCTGGTCAGCAGCGGGCGGGTGGCTCCGGGCCTGCGCCTGGCGATTGTCGACCCCGCCAGCCTGCAACCGCTCGCCGATGGCCAGATCGGCGAGATCTGGGTCCAGGGAGGCAATGTGGGGGCTGGCTACTGGGGCAAGGAAACGCTGAGCGAGCAGGTGTTCCGCGCCACTTTGCCGGGCATCGATGGGCACTTCATGCGCACAGGTGATCTGGGCACCTTGTATCGGGGCGAGCTGTTTGTCACGGGCCGCCTCAAGGACCTGATCATCATCGCCGGACGCAACCTCTATCCCCAGGACCTGGAGCTGGCGGTCGAAAGCGCCGATCCGCGTATCCGCAGCAACGGCTGCGTGGCGGTGGGCGTGGATAACGGCCAGCAGGAGCAGTTGGCGATCGTGGCCGAGATCAAGCGCAGCGAAAAGCTCGATGACGCCCAGCAGGAACAACTGCGCCAACTGATCACCAGCACCCTGGTCAGCCAGTTCGGCGTTGCCCCGGCCCGCATTCACCTGGCGCCCATGGGCGGCATCCCCTTGACCACCAGCGGCAAGGTCCAGCGCCAGGCCACTCGGCAGGCCCTGCTCAACGACAGCCTGTCGCGCTATGGCGCCGGACGTGCGGCTGCGGCCTCGGCACACCCCCTTAAAACTGCTACGGATGCTTTGTCATGACGGCCATGAATCCTCATATCGATCGCACGGGTCATCGCGAGCGCCAGCTGGCCTGGCTGACCGTGGGTGTCCCGGCAGTGGGCACCCTGGTGGCCCTGGTTCTGGCCTGGCACCAGGGCATTGGCTGGCTGGAAATCGGAGCGCTGGCCAGCATGTACCTGCTGACCGCGCTGGGCGTGGAAGTCGGGATGCACCGATTCTTCTCCCATCACGCATTCAAGGCCGGCCCGGTGATCACCGCGTTCTTCGGCATCGCCGGTTCGATGGCGGCCCAGGGGCCGATCCTGTTCTGGGCTGCGACCCACCGCCAGCACCATGCCTTTACCGACAAGGAAGGCGACCCCCATTCGCCGCGCCCCCTCAAAGAGGGGCTCGTCGCCAATCTCCAGGGCTGGTGGCACGCTCACCTGGGTTGGCTGTTCAGCCTGAGAAAGCAGAACTGGAGCCAGTTCGTTCCGGATCTGCTGCGTGATCGCCTGATCATGCAGATCAACCAGCGCTACTACCTGTGGATCATCCTCGGCCTGCTGATCCCGGCGCTGGCCTGCGGGCTGATTACCCGCAGTTGGGAGGGAGCGCTCAGTGGCCTGCTGTGGGGCGGCTTCGTGCGGATCTTCCTGGTGGACCACGCCACCTGGTGCATCAACTCGTTCGCCCATCGCACCGGTTCCCGTGACCACAAGACCCGAGATACCAGCCGCAATGTGTTCTGGCTGGCGATTCCAACGGTGGGCGGGGGCTGGCACAACAACCACCACGCCTTCCCGGCGCTGGCCCATGCCGGCCTCAAACCCTGGCAGCTGGATATCGGTGGGTTGTTCATCGAACTGCTGGCCCTCTGCGGGCTGGTCTGGGACGTCAAGCGGCCCGGCTCGCCGGTGGCTGCAGAACCTTCAGAAAGCTGATGGCCGGTACTTACCTCACAGGAAGCTATTCATGGACGAGATAGTCACAACCACAGCGACTCCAGAGATCGGCGGGATTGCCCAGCTGAGTCCGGATGCGGCGAAGACCAAGGCCCGGGTGGCACTGGCGGTGATGCTGGTGCCGCTGTTCGGAGCCTTCGAGGCAATCCGCCTCTGGGTGACCGGCCAGGCCCATGCCCTGGATTTCATCCTCTTCGGGGTGTTCTACGTGATCCAGATGTTCGGGGTCTCGATGGGTTACCACCGCTACCTGGCCCATCGCGCCTTCAAGACCTCGCGGCTGATGAGCAGCCTGATGCTGATCGCCGGTTCGATGGCAGCCCAGGGACCGATCCTGTTCTGGGTCACCACCCATCGCCGGCACCACACCTACAGCGACCAGCACGGCGATCCGCATTCGCCGAACCTGATGGGACAGAGCCGCTGGCAGCGGGCCAAGGGCCTGTGGCATGCGCACATGCCGTGGATGCTGGCACCGGACATGTCGAGCTGGAACTTCTTTGCACCGGACATCCTGCGTGACCGTCGCCTGTTCTTCTACAACCAGACCTACCTGTTCTGGGTGGCGCTGGGGGTGATCCTACCGGGCGTGATCGGCGGCCTGGTCACCCAGAGCTGGTCCGGTGCCTGGAGCGGCCTGATCTTCGGTGGCCTGGCGCGGATCTTCGTCGCCAACCAGGCCGCCTGGTGCGTGGGTTCCATCTGCCACCGCTACGGCGGACGGCCGTTCGTGACCCACGACCAGAGCACCAACAACTGGCTTATCGCGTTCCTCACCTTTGGTGAAGGGCTGCAAAACAATCACCACGCATTCCCTGCCTGGTACCGGCATGGCGTGCATTGGTGGGAGCCCGACTTGTCGGGCTGGACACTGGCGTTAATGGGCAAGCTGAGACTGGTCTCAGACCTGCGTTCACCCTCACAGGCAATGATCGACAAAGTCCGTAAGCGTCAGGCCTCCTGAACAGCGGGATCGTCTGATCGTGTTAACCACCCACTCATCAAGGAAGATCCTATGTCCAACTTCATTTCCAACCTGTTGAGCACCCTGAGTTTCTCCGAGAAAAAGCAGGCGGCGGTCGAGCTCAACGAAGACAGCATCAAGCACTGGCTGGTACAGAAAATGGGCGCTCTGCTGAAGATCGATCCTTCCCAGGTCGATACCGCCCGCAGCTTTGAGTCCTACGGTCTGGACTCGCTGGTGGCAGTGAAAGTGGCGGGCGACCTGGAGAAGTTCATGGAGCAGCGCCTGTCGCCGGCCCTGCTGTTCGAATACTCCAGCATCGATGATTTGTCCAAATACCTGGCCAATGAACTGACCCCATCCGAAGTTTGATTTCGCAGGAGCTTGGCCATGGCCTTATTACAGATGCCCACGCAAAAAACGGATAAATTCAACGACCTGCTCCGACGTTCAGGGGAGATTGAAGGCTTGCGTCTGACCGACGCGATCCCCAAGCACCTGTACCAGCCCCGGGTATGGCGCGGAATGCTCAGCTTCATCGTCAGCTACGCGCTCTACATCGGCGCGGTGGTGGCGGTTGCCCATGTGCACTGGATGTTCTACCTGCCCCTGTGGCTGATTGCGGGCCTGGGTGGCTGGGGTCTGTTCTGCGTCGCCCACGATTGCGGGCACAACTCCTTTTCGCGCAATCGCAGCTTCAACCACATCCTCGGGCATATCGCCTTGCTGCCGTTGCTGTACCCGTTCCACGGCTGGCGCCACATGCACAACATGCATCACGCCAACACCAACAACCTGGAGATGGACGTCGACTGGCGCCCGGTACTGCGGGTGCAATACGACGCCATGTCCTGGTGGGACAAGCTGGTCTACAGCAGCACCCGTACCTGGCTGTTCTGGCTGGGCACGGTCAACTACCAGCGCCACTCGGGTTTTCGCCCGTCGATGTTCCACAAGCTCGAAGCGCGCAACGAAGTCCGTCGCTCGATCCTGTTCATGGCCGTCGCCGCGCTGATCTACCTGCCGACCCTGGTCTACTTCACCGGCTTCACCGGCCTGTTCCTGTACTTCATCGCGCCATGGCTGGCGATCCATGCCTGGTTCAGCCTGACCACGATGATGCACCACATCAGCGACGAGACGCCGTTCCTGACCAAGGAACACTGGAGTTTCAACAGCAGCCGGCTGCTGCTCACCACCGACTACATGTACCCCAAGTGGTTGCTGTTCCTGACCCACTACATCTCGGTGCACACCGCGCACCACGTGGCGCCGATCATTCCCCACTACAACCTGCCCGAAGCCCAGGCCGCGTTGAAGACCGCCTTCCCCGGCATGGTCCGGGAGAAGCCCCTGACCGTGAAGGACGTGTGGCATGTGACGCGCAACTGCCACCTGTACGATCCGGTCAACGGCTTCTACGAGTCCTTTGACCGGCCGGCCCAGGCCGCCGGGGGCCAGACGACTCCGGGCGCCAGCACGTCCAGTGGTCCGTTGAGCATCAAGCAGCAGGCGCTGCGCAGCTACATGAGCGTACTGGGCTCGATCTCTCCGGGCAGCGCCGGTGCCAAGGCCACCGACCTGTTCGGCTATACCCGGGAATACATCAAGCAGCCGGACAAGGAAATGAGTCCCCTGGGCGCCCAGCGCTTCCATATCAAGGGTGTTCCCGGGGTTCCCCATGGCTATCAGTGGGGCAGCGGCGATCAGACCATTCTCCTGGTCCATGGCTGGGGCGCGGACAGTCGCAGCCTGTATTCCTTCACTCGCATCCTGCAGCGCCAGGGCTTCAAGGTCGCCACCTTCGATGCGCCAGCCCACGGCATCTCGCCGGGCTCCCTGAGCACCATGACCGAGTTCAAGGACGCGGTGAAGGCAGCGATCGTTGCCCTGGGTGATGTGGTCGGGGTGGTCGCTCATTCCCTGGGGGGGATCGCCGCCACCGGTGCCCTGGCCGAGCTGGCCGAGACCCATCCGGTCAAGGCCCTGTGCCTGCTGGGGTCGCCGGCCAATCTGCCAGTGGTGATCGATCGCTGGGCCAACGGTTACCTGAAGCTCAAGCCGGCGGTGGTCCAGGCCATGCACCGCGAGTTGTGGAAGCGCAACGGCGTACCGGTGCAGCACTGGGACATTCCGGCGCTGGGCAATGCCCTGCAACTGCCGACCCTGGTGCTGCATGACCTCAACGACCCGATCGTGCCGTTCTGCGAAGCACAGCAGATCACCACGCTGATGCCCTGGGCGAAGCTGGAACCGGTGTCCGGGCTCGGGCACGTGCGGATCCTCTCCGATGCCGCGGTGCTGGAGCAGGTGGCGCAGTTCCTCGCCGAGCACATCAAGGTGGCCGAAGTGGCCCAGGTCAGGGCATGAAAGTGCCCCACAACCCTTGGATGATGGTTAACCACCCATGACGAGCTATGCAGGAAGTGCCGTGGCCGAATCCGGCCTGTGGATGTGCCTGATCTGCGGCTGGATCTACGACCAGCGGCTGGGCGACCCGGACTCGGGGGTGTCTCCGGGCACCGCCTGGGATGACATTGCCGAGGACTGGACCTGTCCGGAGTGCGGCGTGAGCAAGTTGGACTTCAACATGGTGAAGCTGTAACCCAGCGCTTGAAATCTGTAGTCGATGAGGAAGGAAGATGGCGACCCAAGAGCAACCGTCGGCACCTACCAAGGGCCGGCGCCGCAGCTTCAAAAAAATGCTCTTCAAGGGCATTTATCAAGGGGTTCTGGGAGCGTTGCGTTGCAGCTTCTGGATTGAGTCGCGGCTGCTTCCTCAGCGGGCTGCGCAGCGGGCGCTGAAGATGTTCACCACACCGCAACGGCTGCGCCAGCATTTCCCGCTGACGCTGCCCAGCGCCACGGTGCAGGACCTGGAAACCGACGAAGGGCGGCTGCGCTGCTTTCGCTGGACACCGCCGCAGGCTCGGCGCCGGGTGGTGCTGGTGCACGGCTGGAGTGGCGCCAGCACCCAGTGGCAGTACCTGATCGCGCTGTTGCTGGAGCAGGGCTGCGAAGTGCTTTCCTTCGACTGCATCGGCCATGGCGGCAGCGGTGGTCGGCAGGCGTCGTTGCCGACCTTCGTCAGCATGCTCGACCAGGTGCAGAAGCAACTGGGCCCTTTCGACACGGTGATCGGCCATTCTCTCGGGGGGGCGGCGGCCGGTTATGCCTTGAGCACCGACGTCGGCAAGGGTTTCCAGCGAGCGGTGCTGGTGGCGGCGCCGGCCGACATCGAAAACGTGGTCCGGCGTTTCGCGGCATTTCTCTGGATCAATGATGACGTCAGGCAACGCATGCAACTTCTGGTTGAGCAACGCTATCAGAAGGACATGCGCAGCCTGGCGGTCAGCCGTTATGGGCGCCAGGTGGACGTTCCGGTGCTGTTGGTGCATGACCAGCAGGACCAGGAAATTCCGGCGGATGATCTGCAATCCTTCGCTGAAGGGTTGCGCCACCGGCAGGTCCTGCAAACCCGCGGGCTTGGCCATCTGAAAATTCTCAAGGACAGCGCGACCATGACGGCCGTGGTCGATTTTGTCTGTGCAAAGGAAGGCAACGCATGAGTGAAAGTTACGATGTGATCGTTATCGGCGCCGGCCCCGGCGGCTATGTCGCCGCGATCCGGGCTGCGCAACTGGGACTGAAGACGGTCTGTATCGAGCGCTACAAGGGCAAGGACGGAAAAACCGCCCTGGGTGGCACCTGCCTCAACGTCGGCTGCATCCCGTCCAAGGCACTGCTGGACAGCTCTCACCACTATTACGAGGCGCGCAACGGTTTCGAAGTGCACGGCATCGGCATCAGCAATCCGCAAATGGACGTGCCGGCGATGCTGGCGCGCAAGGACAACGTAGTGCGCAACTTCAACGGCGGCATTGCCTCGCTGTTCAAGGCCAACGGCGTGGCCCTGCTGGAAGGTCACGGCAAGCTGCTGGCCAACAAGGCAGTGGAGGTCACCGCGGCCGATGGCAGCACCCAGCGCATCAGCGCCACCAGCATCATCCTCGCCCCCGGCTCACGGCCCATCGATATCGCTGCCGCGCCGCTGACCGGCGAGGTGATTGTCGATTCCACCGGGGCCCTGGAATTCACCCAGGTGCCCAAGCGCCTCGGGGTGATCGGCGCCGGCGTCATTGGCCTGGAACTGGGCTCGGTCTGGGCTCGACTGGGCGCGGAAGTCACCGTGCTGGAGGCCCTCGACAGCTTCCTTCCGGCGGTGGACGTGCAGATCGCCAAGGAGGCACAGAAAATCCTCGGCAAGCAGGGCCTGGATATCCGTCTCGGGGCGCGGGTCACCGCCTCCGAAGTGCAGGGTGACAGCGTCAAGGTCAGCCTCAGCGAGGCGGGCGAGGACAAGCAGCAGACCTTCGACCGACTGATCGTCGCCGTCGGTCGTCGGCCCCTGACCACCGACCTGCTGGCCGCCGACAGTGGCGTGCAGCTGGACGAGCGGGGCTTCATTCACGTCGACGGCCAATGCCGTACCAGCGTCCCCGGGGTGTTCGCCATTGGCGACGTGGTCCGCGGCCCGATGCTGGCCCACAAGGCCTCGGAAGAGGGGGTGATGGTGGCCGAGGGTATTGCCGGGCATTCCCATCCGCTGAACTACGAACTGATCCCCTCGGTGATCTACACCCACCCGGAAATCGCCTGGGTCGGCCAGACCGAGCAGGCTCTGAAGGCCGAGGGTGTCGAGCTGAACATCGGCACCTTCCCGTTCGCTGCCAGCAGCCGGGCCATGGCGGCCAACGACACCGCCGGGCTGGTCAAGGTGATTGCCGATGCCAGGACCGACCGGGTACTGGGCGTGCACGTGATCGGGCCGGGTGCGGCGGAGCTGGTCCAGGAAGGGGCCATCGGCATGGAATTCGGCACCAGCGCCGAAGACCTGGGGATGATGGTGTTCTCCCATCCGACCCTGTCCGAAGCCCTGCATGAGGCGGCATTGGCGGTGAATGGCCAGGCGATCCATATCGGCAACCGCAAGAAAAGACCCGCGGCCAGCCTCAAGTAGTCAGCCCGCCCGGCCCCGCTCATTCAGCGGGGCCGGGCACTGTTGCATGCCCTCGCGCTTCAGCGAAAGAACGGCACATCCCCAAGAATGGTTGCGCGCTGCATCACCCGGCGCTGTGGGCGGTAATCGTCCACCGCATAGTGCTGGGTCACGCGGTTGTCCCAGAAGGCCACGTCGTTTTCCTGCCAGCGCCAGCGGATGGTGAACTCCGGGCGGGTGGCGTGGGCGAACAGCAGCTTGAGGATGGCCTCGCTTTCACTCTCCGACAGTTCGTTGATCCTGGTGGTGAAGCCGTCATTGACGAACAGCGACTTGCGTCCGCTCACCGGGTGGGTGCGGATCACCGGGTGCGACAGCGGCGGGTTGTTGCGCCGGGTTTGCTCCCAGCGCGCCAGGTCCTCCGGGGTGTTGCCGAAGCGCTCCAGGGGGAAGGACTTGATGAACTCGTGGGTGGCAGTCAGGCCCTGTAGCAGGTTGCGCATCGGCTCCGACAGCGCTTCGTAGGCGGCGATGCCACTGGCCCACAGGGTATCGCCGCCAAACTCCGGCAGCAGCTTGGCGCTGAGCACCGCGCCCAGGGCCGGAGTCGGCAGGAAGGTCACGTCGGTGTGCCAGATGGCGTTGTCGCGCACGTCGGTTTCGGCGGTATCGAGGATCAGCACTTCCGGCTGTTCCGGCACGTTGGGGTAGATCGGGTGAATGTGCAGGTCACCGAAGTTGGCGGCGAAGCGCGCCTGCTGCTGCGGGGTGATCGGCTGGTCGCGGAAGAACAGCACCTGATGCTTGAGCAGCGCCTGCTCGATGGCGTCACGCAATTCGACGCTCAAGGGCTGGCTGATGTCGACGCCACTGATCTGGGCGCCGAGGGCGGAGCTTAAGGGGGTGATGGTCAGGCTCATGGTCATTCTCATGTTCGCGGACGGGTAGGAGCCGGCCGAGCGACGGCGGGCCTCTTCGCTGGCAAGCCAGCTCCTACACAGATCGGGGTCAGTGGCTTTGGCCGTGCCAGGGCACCAGCTTGCGTTGCAGGGCCCGCAGGCCCATCTCCATGGCGAAGGCGATCAGGGCAATCACCAGAATCCCCAGCACCACCACATCGGTGACCAGGAACTGCGCGGCGGACTGCACCATGAAACCCAGGCCGCTGGTGGCGGCAATCAGTTCTGCGGCCACCAGGGTCGACCAGCCGACCCCCAGGCCGATGCGCACCCCGGTGAGGATGTCCGGCAAGGCGCTGGGCAGGATCACGTGGCGAATCAGCTGGGCCCGGGTGGCGCCCAAAGACTGGGCGGCGCGCAGCTTGGCCGGGTCAACGGTGCGCACGCCGGTAGCGGTGGCGATGGCGATCGGGGCGAAGATCGCCAGGTAGATCAGCAGCACCTTGGACAGCTCGCCAATGCCGCACCAGATGACGATCAGCGGCAGGTAGGCCAGGGGCGGAATCGGCCGGTAGAACTCGATCAGCGGGTCGAGCACGCCACGGGCGATACGGTTGGCGCCGATGGCGATGCCCACCGGGATCGCCGTCAGCACGGCAAACCCCAGGGCCAGGCCGATGCGCTCAAGGCTCGCCGCCAGGTGCTGCCAGAGGGTGGAATCCATGTAGCCGCTGGTGCCCAGCAACCAGGCCTTTTGCAGCACCGCTGAAGGGGGCGGCAAGAACAGCGGTTCGATCAGGCCGCTGGCGGTGACCGCCCACCACAGGGCCAGCAGGGTGACCAGGGTCAGCATGCTGATCCAGCGGGTACTCAGGCGGCGTGCGGGCAATGGCGATTTCGGCTTGGTATCGCCGGTCGCGGTGGCGGGAATCTCGTAGCTGCTCATGGGCGCTCCTGCTGCTGGGTGGCGCTGCGTTGGGAGAACACCCGGGACAGCACGTGTTCGCGGGTTTCGATGAACAGCGGGTCGGACTTGATCGCCCGCGCCGATTCACCGGCGGCGTAGCGTTGGCCGAAGTCCAGGTTCAGGCGTTCGACGATCTGCCCCGGGTTGGGTGCCAGGAGGATCAGGTCGGTGGCCAGGAACACCGCTTCCTCGATGTCGTGGGTAATCAGGAACACCGGCTTGGCGGTGCGCCGCCAGACTTGCAGCAACAGCTCCTGCATCTGTTCACGGGTGAAGGCATCCAGGGCGCCAAAGGGTTCGTCCATCAGCAGCACTCGCGGGTCGGCCGCCAGGGCGCGGGCCAGGCCCACGCGTTGTTTCTGGCCACCGGAAAGCTGCCAGATGCGGCGCTTGTCGAAGCCGGCCAGGTCCACCAGGGCGAGCATCTCCCGAGCCCTGGCTTCGCGTTTGTCCCGGGCCACGCCGGCCAGTTCCAGGCCGAAGGCGACGTTGCCCAGCACGTCCTGCCAGGGCAGCAGGGCGTCGTCCTGGAACACTACGCCGCGCTCGGCGCTGGGGCCCTGCACCGGTACGCCATCGAGCTGGATGCGCCCGGCGCTGGGTTCGACGAAGCCGGCAATCAGGTTCAGCAGCGAGGTCTTGCCGCTGCCGGAAGGGCCCAGGGCGACCAGCAGTTGCTGTGGCCCCAGGGTCAGGGAAATATCCGCCAGCACCGGTTCGGCGGCGCCGGGGTACTGTGCGCTGATGCGCTCCAGTTGTAGCAAGGCCATGACGGCTATCTCCTGTCCTGACGCGGATTATTCACTGATGAACTTGGCGCTGACGTAGGGGGCGTAGTCCGGCAGCACCGCCTCGACCTTGCCTTGCTCCTTGAGGAACACCGCGGTGTCGGTGATGGCCTTGGTGGTCGGGGCACCGAGGCTGACGACTTGGTCGGCGGCCAGCGGGTAGACGTTGCCTTGCAGCAGCAGCGGGATATCGCTGGCCTTGGCCCCGGAGAGCTTCACCAGCTTGTCGACGTTGCCCTGGTTGGCCAGCCAGGCTTGCGGGTCCTTGCGGTACTGGGCGTAGGCCTCCAGGGTCACCTTGGCGAAGGCGGTGACGATTTCCGGATGCTTCTCGGCGAAGTCCTTGCGCACGATCCAGGCATCGAAGGTCGGCGCGCCGAACTTGGCCAGTTCACCGGAGGTGATCAGCACCTTGCCGTTTTCCTTGGCCACGCCCAGGGCCGGGTCCCAGACGTAGGTGGCATCGATATCGCCGCGTTTCCAGGCGGCGATGATCGCCGGTGGCGCGAGGTTGAGGATCTGTACTTTCGAGGGGTCGATGTTCCAGTGCTTCAGGGCGGCCAGCAGGCTGTAGTGGCCGGTGGAAACGAACGGCACGGCGATTTTCTTGCCGATCAGGTCCTGGGGGTTGTTGATCCCGGAGCCGTCCCGGGCCACCAGGGCTTCGGCGGCGCCGATCTGGGTGGCGATGAGAAAGGTCTGCACCGGCACCTTGCGGGTGATGGCGGCGGTCAGCGGGCTGGAGCCCAGGTAGCCGATCTGCACATCGCCGGAAGCGATGGCGGCGATGACGTCGGCACCGTTATCGAATTTGCGCCAGTTGATCTTGGCCTGGGTGGCTTTTTCGTAGCTGCCGTCGGCTTGCGCGACCTTGGCCGGGTCGACGGTGGTCTGGTAGGCGACAGTGACGTCGGCCGCCTGGGCAAAGAAACTCGCTGCAGCCAGGGACGCGGCCGCCAGGAGGCGAAGGGGGAAGTGCAGTTTCATGGGGTGCTCCTCATAGGCGGCCGGTGATCGGCGTGGGAGGAGACTAAATGATCTAAGAATGCAGAAATAAATAACTTATTTGCATTAGCTTATGAGGGGAATATGCAGCGTGCTGTTCGCCGGCAAGCCGGCTCCTACGGGATGGGGGTAGGAGCCGGCTGGCCGGCGAAGCGTCAGTTGCTGATGGCCAGGATGCTGGCCTGGTAGGCGCCGACGAACACGTCGAAATCACCCACTTCGTTCTGCTCAAGCTCGGTCTGCTGCTCCAGGGATTTGCGCGCCGCTTCTTCGAAGGCGGTTTGCTCTTCCTTGCTCAGGGCCTGGCTGCGGAAGTATTCGGCATGGGCCTGGCTCTGGCGCAGGGAGAACTGGGTGAAGCTCTCCTTGTGCTCGCTCATGGCCGCCAGCACCTGGGCCGAAGGGGTCAGGGACGAATCCTTGACCTTGGCCAGCTGGGCGTCCAGGGCCTTGCTGTGCACGTCGCTGCCATGGCTCTGATCGAGCAGGGCGGCCAGTGGTGCGATCTGCTCCAGCAGTTCGGCAGCCCATTCCTTCATCTCTACCGGCTGGCCCTGGCGCTGCAGTTGCAGGCCCGGGCGCCGGCCTTCCTTGACCACGGCAAGGAAGTTCGAGGTGGCGTTGCCACATTCGTTGTTCTCGAACAACGGGCTGTCGTTGAGCGCGCAGTACAGCAGGAAGGCGTCGAGGAAGCGGGCTTCCTGGAGGTCGATGCCCAGGGGCAGGAAGGGGTTGATGTCCAGGCAGCGCACTTCGACGTACTGGATGCCCCGGGCCATCAGCGCCTGGATCGGCCGCTCGCCGGTGTAGGTCACGCGCTTGGGGCGGATGTTGGAGTAGTACTCGTTTTCGATCTGCAGGATGTTGGTGTTGAGCTGCACCCACTCGCCATCCTTGTGGGTGCCGACTTCCACGTAAGGTGCGTAAGGCGTGGCCACCGCCTTGCGCAAGCTGTCGGTGTAGCTGTTCAGGTCGTTGTAGCAAGGGGTCAGGCCGGCCTGGGCCTTGCTCTGGTAGCCCAGGTCGCTCATGCGCAAGCTGGTGGCGTAGGGCAGGTACAGGGTCTCGGCGTCCAGCTGTTCCAGCTGGTGCGAGCGGCCGCGCAGGAAGCCCGCGTCCAGGGCCGGCGAGGCGCCGAACAGGTACATCAGCAGCCAGCTGTAGCGGCGGAAGTTGCGGATCAGCGCAATGTAGGCCGAGGACTGGTAGTCACGGTCGCTGCCGACAAAGCCTTCGGCCTGCTTGAGCAGCGGCCAGAGCTGTTCCGGCAGGGAAAAGTTGTAGTGGATCCCGGCAATGCACTGCATGGTCTTGCCGTAGCGCAGGGCCAGGCCCTTGCGATAGACGTACTTGAGCTGGCCGATGTTGGAGGTGCCGTAGTAGGCGATCGGGATATCTTCCTCGGCCGGCAACGGGCACGGCATCGATGGACTCCACAGGTACTCGTTGCCGAGCTTGCTGTAGGCGAAGCGATGAATCTTGTCGAGGCTGGCCAGGGTATCCGCTGGGTCCTTGAGGGCCGGGGTGATGAACTCCAGCAGCGACTCGGAATAGTCGGTGGTGATCTGTTCGTTGGTCAGCGCGGAACCCAGTTCTTCCGGGTGCGGGGTCTGTGCCAGGCGGCCTTCGCCGGTGACACGCAGGCATTCACGTTCGATGCCGTGCAGGCACTGCTCGAGCAGGGAGAGGTTAGCGCGCTCGCCGAGCAGGGCCAGGCGGCGGTTGAGAAGTTCGCTCAAGTTGGATTCCTTCACGCGTCAGTCGCCCCAATATGGGGGTGGGCAGGACGGTCTACAAGGGTGAAGTTGAAACTGGCGTTTTCGCCTTGTTTTTGAGTCAAGTCGACTCGCCTGGAAACGCCAACACTCCATCCTTGAATCTGGCTTCGGCGCGGGCAAGAAAACCCCGACGCCGCTTTCGCAGCGCCGAAATTAACCCAATTTGAGGGGATGCAGCTATAGGACCGCGAAGGTGCCTTGTGCTTTTGCGACCAGTTTGTCGCCCTGGATCACGTCCGCTTCCACCACCAGGGTGCGGCGCCCGGGGTGGATCACCCGGGCCCGGCACAGCACTTCACCCTCGGCCACAGCGCGTATGTAGTTGATCTTGCACTCGATGGTGGCGCTCTGCTGGTCAAAGCCGTGGCTGCTGGAACAGGCCAGCCCCATGGCAATGTCCACCAGGCTGAAGATCGCCCCGCCGTGAAGCTTCTGCCCGCGATTGCGCAGCTGCGGGGTCAGCTCCAGGGCCACGTCCGCCTCGCCGGTTTCCAGGCGTTGCAGACGGCAGCCAAGCAACTGGCTGAAGGCGCTTTCAGTGAGGCCGGCGGGGATTTCCATCAGCGCTTCTTCAACTGCTTGGCATTGGCGAACAGCGAGGCCATGGCGTTGTTGCTCGGCGCCGCCGCAGTGGTTTCCTTGCGTGGTGCATTGCCCTGGGACGCGCGCGGCGCCGAGCCTGGACGGGAGCCGCGGGCGCCGTCGATCTTCTCGCCCGGGGTGTCGCCCATGCGCATCGACAGGCCCACGCGTTTGCGCGGGATGTCGACTTCCATGACCTTGACCTTGACCACGTCGCCGGCCTTCACCGCTTCACGCGGGTCCTTGATGAACTTCTCCGACAGCGCCGAGATGTGCACCAGGCCGTCCTGGTGCACGCCGATGTCGACGAAGGCCCCGAAATTGGTGACGTTGGTCACCACGCCTTCGAGGATCATCCCCAGCTGCAGGTCCTTGAGGTCTTCGACACCGTCCTGGAACTCGGCGGTCTTGAACTCGGGACGCGGGTCGCGGCCGGGCTTGTCCAGTTCCTGGAGGATGTCGGTGACGGTGGGCAGGCCGAAGGTTTCGTCGGTGAACTTCTTCGGGTCCAGGCGCTTGAGGAAGCCGCTGTCGCCGATCAGCGAGCGGATGTCGCGGCCGGTGTCGGCGGCGATGCGCTGCACCAGCGGGTAGGCTTCCGGGTGCACCGCCGAGGCGTCCAGCGGGTTGTCGCCGTTCATCACCCGCAGGAAGCCGGCGGCCTGTTCGAAGGTTTTCTCACCCAGGCGCGCGACTTTTTTCAGTGCCGCGCGGGTCTTGAACGCACCGTGCTCGTCGCGGTGGCTGACGATGTTCTGCGCCAGGGTCGCGTTGAGGCCGGAAATCCGTGCCAGCAGGGCCACGGAGGCGGTGTTGACGTCGACGCCGACGGCGTTCACGCAGTCTTCCACCACCGCGTCCAGGCCGCGGGCCAGCTTCAGCTGCGACACGTCGTGCTGGTACTGGCCGACACCGATGGATTTCGGATCGATCTTCACCAGCTCCGCCAGCGGGTCCTGCAGGCGGCGGGCGATGGATACCGCACCGCGGATCGACACGTCCAGGTCGGGGAATTCCTTGGCCGCCAGTTCCGAGGCCGAGTACACCGAGGCGCCGGCTTCGGAGACCATGACCTTGGTCATCTTCATGGCTGGGTATTTCTTGATCAGTTCGGCGGCCAGCTTATCGGTCTCGCGGCTGGCGGTGCCGTTGCCGATGGCGATCAGGTCCACCGAGTGCTTGGCGCACAGGGCCGCCAGAATGCCCAGGGTCTGGTCCCACTTGTTGTGGGGCACATGGGGGTAGACCGTGGCGTGGTCCAGCAGCTTGCCGGTGGCATCCACCACCGCCACCTTGCAGCCGGTGCGCAGGCCCGGGTCCAGGCCCAGGGTCGCGCGCGGGCCAGCCGGAGCGGCCAGCAGCAGGTCGTGCAGGTTGTGGGCGAAAACGTTGATCGCCTCGGTTTCCGCGCCGTCGCGCAGCTCGCCCAGCAGGTCGGTTTCCAGGTGGGTGTAGAGCTTGACCTTCCAGGTCCAGCGCACCACTTCGCCGAGCCATTTGTCGGCAGGGCGGTTCTGGTTCTGGATGCCGAACTGCTGGCCGATCATGCCTTCGCAGGGGTGCATGGTACCCGGCAGCTCGTCACCGACTTTCAGCGCGGAGCTGAGAATGCCTTCGTTGCGGCCGCGGAAAATCGCCAGGGCGCGGTGCGACGGCATGCTTTTCAGCGGTTCGTCGTGTTCGAAGTAGTCGCGGAACTTGGCGCCTTCCTCTTCCTTGCCGGCAATCACCCGGGCACTGAGGGTGGCTTCCTGCTTCAGGTAGTTGCGCAGCTTGTCCAGCAGGCTGGCGTCTTCGGCGAAGCGCTCCATGAGGATGTACTTGGCGCCTTCCAGGGCGGCCTTGACGTCGGCCACGCCTTTCTCGGCGTCGACAAAACGCGCGGCTTCGCTTTCCGGGGCCAGGCTCGGGTCGTTGAACAGGCCGTCCGCCAGTTCGCCGAGGCCGGCTTCCAGGGCGATCTGGCCCTTGGTGCGGCGCTTCTGCTTATAAGGCAGGTAAAGGTCTTCGAGGCGGGTCTTGGTGTCGGCCAGCTTGATCTCGCGGGCCAGCTCCGGGGTCAGCTTGCCCTGCTCCTCGATGCTGGCGAGGATGCTGATCCGCCGTTCGTCGAGTTCTCGCAGGTAGCGCAGGCGCTCTTCCAGATGACGCAGCTGGGTGTCATCGAGGCTGCCGGTGACCTCTTTCCGGTAACGGGCGATGAAGGGCACGGTGGAGCCTTCATCCAATAGAGCGACGGCCGCTTCGACCTGTTGTGGGCGTACACCGAGTTCCTCGGCAATGCGGCTGTTGATGCTGTCCATAAAACCACCTGACAAATTGTGAAAGCAGGCCCGCGGGGGCATGAATAAGGCCCGGCGAGTCTGGTTGAGCGGCCTGGCCCGCGCCGCCACCTGGATCAAAAGGCTGCCTGTTGACCCGTGAAATCGAAAAAATACTGCCGGCCGAGGCAAATAAATAAACCGGCCGCTGTCGTACTGATCAGATATTGCCCAACACAAAAGGCGGCGCATTATACCCAGCGTTAGTCGTTGCGGGGTGATCGCCAGCCTCAGGCCGACAGCGGGTTTGCTGGCGATAGAGGAAAAATCTGCTAACAATGCACACGGTGCGTATAACGGCAGCTACGCCATAATGCGCACCGAGATTAGAGGAGCATCCAATGAGCAGCACTGCACAAACTGCTGAAGGCGAAAAAATTCTTATTGTTGACGACGATCCGGGGCTGAGCAGCCTGCTGGAGCGCTTTTTCGTCAGCAAGGGCTACCGTGCCCGCGCAGTCCCGAACACCGAGCAAATGGACCGCCTGCTGGGTCGCGAAGTGTTCAACCTGGTGGTCCTCGACCTGATGCTGCCCGGCGAAGACGGCCTGACCGCCTGCCGCCGCCTGCGCAGCGCCAACAACCAGATCCCGATCATCATGCTCACCGCCAAGGGCGACGAACTGAGCCGGATCAAGGGCCTGGAACTGGGCGCCGACGACTACCTGGCCAAGCCGTTCAACCCCGATGAGCTGATGGCCCGGGTCAAGGCCGTGCTGCGTCGCCAGTCGGCTCCGGTGCCCGGGGCTCCCGGCAGCGAAGACGAAAGCGTGACCTTCGGTGACTACGAGCTGTCCCTGGCCACCCGCGAGCTCAAGCGCGGCGCCGAGGTGCACATGCTCACCACTGGCGAGTTCGCGGTGCTCAAGGCCCTGGTGATGAATGCCCGCCAGCCGCTGACCCGGGACAAGCTGATGAACCTGGCCCGTGGTCGCGAGTGGGACGCCCTGGAGCGTTCCATCGACGTGCAGATCTCCCGCCTGCGCCGGATGATCGAGCCCGACCCTTCCAAGCCGCGTTATATCCAGACCGTCTGGGGCGTGGGTTATGTATTCGTGCCGGATGGCACTGCGACCAAGTGATCAGTGATGTGTAGGAGCGAACGCCCGGGCCGGTAACGACCCGGGCGTTCGCATTCCACAACGCTGCGAGTGCGACTCGCTCCTGCAAAGTGTGTATTGGCTGTCATGAAAACCCCGCTGTGGTTCCCCCAGAGTTTCTTCTCCCGCACCCTGTGGCTGGTGCTGATCGTGGTGCTGTTTTCCAAGGCGCTGACCCTGGTTTATCTGCTGATGAACGAGGACGTGCTGGTGGACCGGCAATACAGTCACGGCGTGGCCCTGACCCTGCGCGCCTACTGGGCCGCCGATGAGTCCAACCGCGACCAGATCGCCGAGGCCGCCGGCCTGATCAAGGTGGTGGGCAGCGGTGTGCCGGCCGGCGAGCAGCACTGGCCCTACAGCGAGATCTACCAGCGCCAGATGCAGGCCGAGCTGGGGGCCGACACCGAAGTGCGTCTGCGCATGCACGCGCCGCCAGCGCTCTGGGTGCGAGCGCCGAGCCTGGGGGATGGCTGGCTCAAGGTGCCGCTGTACCCCCATCCGCTGCGGGGGCAGAAAATCTGGAGCGTGCTCGGCTGGTTCCTGGCCATCGGCCTGCTGTCCACCGCCTCGGCGTGGATCTTCGTCAGCCAGCTCAACCAGCCCCTCAAGCGCCTGGTGTATGCCGCCCGGCAACTGGGCCAGGGGCGCAGCGTGCGCCTGCCCATCAGCGATACCCCGAGCGAGATGACCGAGGTCTACCGCGCCTTCAACCAGATGGCCGAGGACGTCGAGCAGGCCGGGCGCGAGCGCGAACTGATGCTGGCCGGGGTGTCCCACGACCTGCGCACGCCCTTGACCCGCCTGCGCCTGTCCCTGGAATTGATGGGCGATCACACTGACCTGACCGACGACATGGTGCGCGACATCGAGGACATGGACGCGATCCTCGATCAGTTCCTGGCGTTTATCCGTGACGGTCGCGACGAATCGGTGGAAGAGGTCGACCTCAGCGACCTGGTGCGCGAAGTTGCGGCGCCCTACAACCAGAACGAGGAGCGGGTGCACCTGCGCCTGGAGCCGATCCAGCCGTTCCCGCTGCGTCGGGTGTCGATGAAGCGCCTGCTCAACAACCTGATTGGCAACGCCCTGAATCATGCGGGGACCGAAGTCGAGGTGGCGGCCTACCTGTCCGGTGACACCAATGCGCCGTATGTGGTGTTGAGCGTGATGGACCGTGGCGCCGGGATCGACCCTTCGGAACTGGAGGCGATCTTCAACCCCTTCACCCGAGGCGATCGTGCTCGGGGCGGCAAGGGCACCGGCCTGGGGCTGGCCATCGTCAAGCGGATTGCCGCCATGCATGGCGGCAACGTCGAACTGCGCAACCGCCCCGACGGCGGCCTGGAAGCGCGGGTGCGCCTGCCCCTGGGCCTGCTGCTGCCCCGCGATGCGGATTGATGAGGGCTGCGCTCCTGCAGGCAGCACATAGCCCGTAGGAGCTGGCTTGCCAGCGAAAGGCCGGCAACGCGGTCCCTAGCCTTTGCCTTTGGTCCGGGTCATGTTCGGCCCGCCATTCTTCTCGATGTGCTCGATGATGATCCCCGCCACGTTCTTGCCGGTGGTGGTCTCGATGCCTTCCAGGCCCGGCGAGGAATTGACTTCCATCACCAGCGGCCCGTGATTGGAGCGCAGGATGTCCACGCCGGCCACGCTCAGGCCCATGACCTTGGCCGCCCGCAGCGCGGTCATGCGTTCTTCCGGGGTGATCTTGATCAGGCTGGCGCTGCCGCCGCGATGCAGGTTGGAGCGGAACTCTCCGGGCTTGGCCTGGCGTTTCATTGCTGCGATCACCTTGTCCCCCACCACGAAGCAGCGAATGTCGGCGCCGCCGGCTTCCTTGATGTACTCCTGGACCATGATGTTCTGCTTCAGGCCCATGAACGCCTCGATCACCGATTCCGCCGCGGTGGCGGTTTCGCACAGCACCACGCCGATGCCCTGGGTGCCTTCCAGCACCTTGATCACCAGCGGCGCACCGTTGACCATTTCGATCAGGTCGGGAATGTCGTCCGGGGAATGGGCGAAGCCGGTTACCGGCAGGCCGATGCCGCGCCGCGACAGCAGCTGCAGCGAGCGCAGCTTGTCCCGGGAGCGGGCGATGGCCACCGATTCGTTGAGGGGAAACACCCCCATCATCTCGAATTGGCGCAGCACCGCGCAGCCATAGAAAGTCACCGAGGCACCGATCCGCGGGATCACCGCATCGAAGCCCTCCAGGGGCTTGCCGCGGTAGTGGATCTGCGGCTTGTGACTGGCGATGTTCATGTAGGCGCGCAAGGTATCGACCACTACCATTTCATGGCCACGCTCGGTGCCGGCTTCGACCAGACGACGAGTGGAATACAGACGCGGGTTACGCGACAGCACAGCGATCTTCATGCAACACCTGTGGCAGAGGTAGTGGATACCGGGAACACCGGTTTGTCTTGAACGTACTTGATACCCGGATTGACCACCAACTGGCCGTCGATCAGGGCCTTGGAACCCAGCAGCAGGCGATAACGCATGGCCTTGCGGCAGGCGAGGGTGAATTCCACCCGCCACACGCGATCGCCCAGGGCCAGGGTGGTGCTGATCACGTAGCGCACCTGGGCCTGGCCGTTGGAACTCTTGATGGTCTTCATCGCCACCAGCGGCGCTTCGCAGTGCCGGTGGCGCAACTGCACCACGCTGCCCAAGTGGGCATTGAAGCGCACCCACTGCTCGCCGTCGCGCTCGAAGGGCTCGATCTCGGTGGCATGCAGGCTGGAGGTACTGGCCCCGGTGTCGATCTTGGCACGCAGGCCGGCCACCCCCAGATCGGGGAGCGCCACCCACTCGCGCAGACCGACAACGGTCAAATGGTCAAATGTCTTCAAATAGGCAAACTCGTAATCAACCTTTCCAGGCCGTGGCGGGAACCTCGGCCAAGGCTTTGAATGCAGGCTTGGCGAACCAGAAACCTTGCATCAGATATATTCCACTGTCGGCGAGAAAGTCCCGTTCGCCGGCACTTTCAATGCCTTCGGCAATGACTGTAACGTTCAACTCCGCACAGATTGTGACAATCCCGCGGATGATTGCCTGGCGCACACGATCCTGATCGACATCACGCACCAGCGCCATGTCGAGCTTGATCAGATCGGGTTGGAAATCCGCCAGCAGATTCAGCCCCGAGTACCCCGAACCGAAGTCGTCGATGGCGGTCTTGAAGCCGAATTCGCGGTATTCACGCAGAATATGGGTCAAATGGCGATAGTTATCTGCGTGCTGGCTTTCCAGGGTTTCGAAAATCAGCCGGTCCAGGGGGAAACGCTGCTCGCGGGCGCTTTCCAAGGTGCTGCGAATGCACAGTTCCGGCCGGTACACGGCATTGGGCATGAAGTTGATCGACAGATGGCTTTGCATCCCCAATTGCGCTGCGATGGTGATGGCCTGGGTGCGGCAGCGCTGGTCGAAACGATAGCGGTTGTGGTCGTCGACCTGCTTCAGCACCGTGTCTGCGCCTTCGCCGTTGATCCCGCGGACCAGGGCTTCGTGGGCGAAGATCGAGCGGTCCCGCAAGTCGACTATGGGTTGGTAGGCAAAGGCGAAATCAAAGCCCAGTGGCTGGCTCTGCTGGCAACCCTCGCAGCGCATTCCGGGCGAGGTCAATGAAGTGGGGAAGTCAGTCACGGGGACTCCTCGCGTGTCAGGGCGCAACCTGGGTTATTTTAGGTGAGCGGCAGGGTTTATGAGAGCCCGTTTGCGGGCTGTTCAGTTGCGACATTTTTCAGCAAGAGGAATTCCAGTGGCGCACAAGCAGGAAGAAGAGGACAAGGTTCGTCTGGATAAATGGCTGTGGGCGGCGCGCTTCTACAAGACCCGCGCCCTGGCCAAGGCGGCCATCGAAAGCGGCAAGGTGCATCACCGTGGCGAGCGCTGCAAGCCGGGCAAGGAACCGCGGGTGGGTGACGAGTATGAGATCCGTGCCGGCTTCGATGCGCGCACGGTGGTGGTCCAGGCGTTGTCCATCGTGCGTCGTGGCGCTCCCGAAGCGCAGACGCTCTACGCGGAAACCGAAGCCAGCATTGCCAAGCGCGAAGCCGCTGCGGCAATGCGCAAGGCCGGGGCCCTTGGGATCAGCACCGACGGCAAGCCAAGCAAGAAGCAGCGCCGTGATCTGTTCAAGTTCCACGGCAGCAGCCACGAGTGAAACCGTAGGAGCCGGCTTGCCGGCGAAGGCGCCTTCAAGGCCCATTCGCCGGCAAGCCGGCTCCTACAGGTCTGCTCAGCGCAGCAGGCTGCTGGCGCGCACCACGCTCATGCGCGATAGCAGCGGCATCCGGCTCAACAGGTTGAACAGCGGATGGGTCAGGCGCAGCAGGAAGTTCGACATCCGCGCCGCATACGGCGTGTAGAAGCCCCAGCCGAGGGCCAGCACTGCCAGCAGCACGCCGCCAATGTAGTCGTCCTGGCCCCAGTGCGCGCCTGCCACCAGGCGCGGCATCATGAACAGCAGGGTCAGGCCCCAGACCACCAGGAACTGGCCGACGCTGCGGCTGAAGATACCCATGAACAGGCCCCAGATCAGCAGCACCGAGGCGTGGTCCCCAGGGAAGCTCTGGCTGGAACGGTCCTTGAGCTCCCAGGTTTTTTCCAGGCCGGGGAAGTAGTCGCTCATGTGCACCGCGCCGTCGATCACCATCGAGGGGCTGTTGTGCTGCCAGCCCATGATCGCCACCAGCTTGGAAAACAGCGCGCGAATCACCACCATAAGAATCAGGATCGAGAGAAAGCCGAAAAACGCTCGGCGCACGTCTGCCGCCTTGAACACCCAGTCACCACGAATCAACAGGCCGAGCATGATCAGGCCGACCACAATGTCGAAGGGCCGCAAGCTGGCCACGGCCCAGATGTGCAGCCACGTGGAGTTCGTGGCAAGGGGAGCGTTGAGGTGGTTGAACAGCCACTCGTCGAAGATCATGCAGAACATTTGTCCGGTCGGCCACAACCAGAATCCCAGCAGGGCCAAAGGGAGTAAATTGCACAGAACCAGCTTGCCGAGGTTCCACCTTGCTTGGAACAAACCCGGATTGTTCATAAAATATCTCCAATCACCGTAAAAACTGCACCTTCATGGTGCAAAAAAGCTAATTTTCGGTGCTTGTCACCTTTTTGTCATCATTCAGATACCCAGACCTATGACTGATTTGCCGGATACCGACTTCACCCAACGCTTCATCTTTGATGAGAGCGACGCCCGTGGCGAACTGGTGGCGCTGGAGCGCAGTTACGCTGAAGTCCTTGCCAAACACCCCTATCCCGAGCCGGTTGCGCAATTGCTCGGCGAGCTGATGGCGGCGGCGTCGTTGCTGGTCGGCACTTTGAAGTTCGATGGCTTGCTGATTCTCCAGGCGCGCTCCGAAGGCCCGGTGCCGCTGCTGATGATCGAGTGCTCCAGCGACCGTGAGATCCGCGGCCTGGCTCGCTACGACGCGTCGCAGATCGCCCCCGACGCGACCCTCGCCGACCTGATGCCCAACGGCGTCCTGGCCCTGACCGTGGACCCGGCCCAGGGCCAGCGCTACCAGGGCATCGTCGACCTCGACGGCGCCACCCTGGCGGAATGCTTCACCAATTATTTCGTCATGTCGCAGCAGACCGGCACTCGCTTCTGGCTCTACGCCGACGGCCGCAGCGCCCGTGGCCTGCTGCTGCAACAGCTGCCTGCCGACCGCCTGCGCGACCCGCAAGAGCGCGAGGACAACTGGCAGCACCTCACCGCACTGGCCAGCACCCTGAGCGCCGATGAACTGCTGAGCCTGGACAACGAAACCGTGCTCCACCGCCTGTACCACGAAGAGGCCGTGCGCCTGTTCGATGTACAGCCGCTGCGCTTTCGCTGCAGCTGCTCGCGGGAGCGCTCGGGCAATGCGCTGGTCAGCCTGGGCCTGGAAGATGCCCAGGAGCTGGTGGTGGAGCATGGTGGCCGCATCGAGATCGATTGCCAGTTCTGCAACGAGCGCTACCTGTTCGATGCCGCTGATATTGCGCAATTGTTCGCCGGAGCGGGTGTCGACACACCGTCAGATACTCGTCACTAAAACGATTCAGCGCAGGTAAATCACCTGGCAAACGCCGGAATTACGCCGTGCTGACGGGAGGGCCCTACTATTTTCGGGCTTTTCTGGCATAATCCGGCGCACTTTTTTCGCGGTAGTAGTGCGCGAGTTTCTACTACAAAACGTTTGGAGCACTCGGCCAGTGGCCGATGGGGAACCTCATGACGCAAGCCAATAACGCCGTGTACACCGATCTGAGTGTGGATGATCTGGTCAAAGAAGCCCTGAACCGTGGTGAGGGCGAGCTGGCCGATACCGGCGCTCTAGTGGTTCGCACCGGTCACCGCACCGGCCGTTCGCCGGTGGATCGTTTCATCGTTGAAGAGCCCAGCACCCAGGACGCTATCGCCTGGGGCCCGATCAACCGCAAGTTCCCGGCGGCCAAGTTCGACGCCCTGTGGGACCGCGTTGAAGCCTACCTGGGCGAGCGCGAGCGTTTTGTTTCCCACGTGCATGTAGGTTCCGATCCGGCCCACTACCTGCCGGTGAAAATGACCACCGAGACTGCCTGGCACAACCTGTTCGGCCGTTGCCTGTTCATCAACCCGGAGCAGTACAACGCCGGTGGCAAGGACGAGTGGCAGATCCTCAACGCGCCGAACTTCGTCTGCGAGCCTGAGCGTGATGGCACCAATTCCGACGGCACCGTGATCCTCAACTTCGCGGCCAAGAAAGTGCTGATCGCTGGCATGCGCTACGCCGGCGAAATGAAGAAAGCCCTGTTCTCCGTACAGAACTTCCTGTTGCCTGCTGTGGACGTGCTGCCGATGCACTGCGCGGCCAACATGGGTGAAGACGGCGACGTGACCCTGTTCTTCGGCCTGTCGGGCACCGGCAAGACCACCCTGTCGGCCGACGAAAGCCGTTACCTGATCGGTGACGACGAACACGGCTGGGGCGTGGGCGTGGTGTTCAACATCGAAGGCGGTTGCTATGCCAAGTGCATCGACCTGTCGGAGAAGAACGAGCCGGTGATCTGGAAAGCCATCCAGCACGGCGCGGTCCTGGAAAACGTCGTACTCGATGCCAACAAGAAGGCCGACTACGCCGACGACAGCCTGACCCAGAACAGCCGTGCGGCCTACCCGCGCGAGCTGATCGAAAAACGCGCACCGAAGAACCTCGGTGGCGAGCCTAACGCGGTGATCTTCCTGACCTGCGACCTGACCGGCGTACTGCCACCGGTGTCGATCCTCAGCGAAGAACAAGCCGCCTACCACTTCCTGTCCGGCTACACCGCTCTGGTGGGCTCGACTGAAATGGGTTCGGGCTCGGGCATCAAGTCGACCTTCTCCACTTGCTTCGGCGCACCGTTCTTCCCGCGTCCGGCGGGCGAATACGCCGAGCTGCTGATCAAGCGCATCCGCGGCTTTGGCTCCAAGGTCTACCTGGTCAACACCGGCTGGACCGGCGGTGGCTACGGCGTTGGCAAACGCTTCAACATCCCCACCACCCGTGGCGTGATTGCAGCGATCCAGAGCGGCGCGCTGATCGGTGCCGAGACCGAGCACCTGGACATCGTCAACCTGGACGTGCCAAAAGCCGTGCCAGGCGTCGAAACCGGCCTGCTCAACCCACGCAACACCTGGGCTGACCAAGCCGCCTACGATGAAGCCGCCAAGGCATTGGCCGGCCTGTTCACCGAGAACTTCAAGAAGTTCGACGTGAGCGACGCGATCAAGGCTGCCGGTCCGAAGGCGTAAGCCTCGACCCGCAATGAAAAAGCCGCCCTTTGGGGCGGCTTTTTTGTGCGCGGCGGTTTTGCCGGTGCATCGGGCGTTGCGCCTGATCGGCAGCTGCTCCAGATCACCGCGGGGCCTTCCTCGGCCGTATATGCCGGCGCCGCCTGGGCTGCACGTGGCTCAACCCTGCAAGTGCAGGAGCAGCGCCCCGAGCAGTACCAGCACCCCCCCCGTCACCTGCAGCGGCGACAGGCGCTCCTTGAAGAACAGATAGCCCAGTACCGCGGCGATGCCGCCGGACAAGGTACTGATCACCGTCACCACCGACACCGAGCCGTTCATGGCGCCCCAGGAAAAGGCGAAGAAGGCGCTGAGGTTCATCAGGCTGGTGGACGCCAGCAGGCCGCAGTTTTTCAGCGGCGGGATCTTCAATCCGTCCGCAATCTTCAACACCATCAGCAGCATCACGCCGCTGCCCACCCCATAGCCCAGCCAGAGCATGCCGATCGGCCCCAGTTGCGGCAGGGTGTAGCGCCCCTGCAGCCAGAAGCTGGTGCCATACAGGGTCGCCGACAGCAGGGCGTAGAAGATCGAGCGGCCGGCGTCGGTGCTGTGGGGCAGCTTGGGGCCGGAGTGGATGCCGGAAAGGATCACCCCGATCACGCACAGCAGGATGCACAGCAGCTGGATCAGGCTGATCTGTTCACCGCTGGCCCAGGACAGCAGGGTGGTGACCACGCCGTAGGAGGTCACCAACGGCGCGACGATGGAGGCTTTGCCCAGGGCAAAGGCCTTGCCCAGGGCCAGGGCGCCGGAAACGATGAAGGCCGCGGCGACCACGCCCATCAGCCAGACCTCCAGAGGGGCGGTCATGGCCTTGAAGAGGAAGGCGGGGAAGACCGTCAGCAGCAGGCACATCAGGGCAAAACCCAGGGCCTGGCTGAAGAACACCGCACGCTTCACGCCCACGGCGCGGACGTTGATGCCCACGAGAAAATCGGTGACGCCCCAGAGCAGGGCGGCAAGCAAACCCATCAATACGTCCACGGCCTGTCCTTGCGTGTTGCCGTGAACCCTAGAGGCCTTCCAGCGCCTGCGTGTCCCAGCGTTGATCCTTGATTGCCCGATACAGCATGCCGATGGTCAGTGGGACCTTGTCGCCCCGGCCCTTGGCTCGGCGCTTGAGGAACACATCGTAGCCTTCGGGCTGGAAGTAGCGATAGCTGTCGAAGTCGACAAAATCGATCACGAATTGCTCTTCCAGGGTCTGCAGCAAATGCCGGGCATCGGCGCCATCACAGCCCAGGTCGAAGTTGATCGCAGTGCTCAGGCGCAGGGTCTTGCGCTCGGGCAGGCCGATTTCCTCATGCAGCAACTGCATCAGCTGGCGCATGGCGGCATCGTCGGGAAAGTCGGGGGCGAGGTGCATGCTTGAGGTTCACTGTCTGCTCATGAGGGCTGCAGTGTACGGTGATTCAGTGAGCGGACTTCAACTGGCGAAGAAGATGAGCCCAGCATCTGCCGGGCACTTTGTGCCTCTGCCTGGGGTCTGTGTTTTGGACAGCGTCGCCCTGCATTTTCAAGGCCCGGGCCGAGCATTGGCGGGCAAAACTGTGTATGGTTCGCGGCTGGCGGAGGGACGGGCTCCGAGCTCGGGCCCTCTTCATTTACAGGGATTTTGTTATGGCAGTTTTACGCCTGGTGGCGTTGTTGTGGCTGGGGATGCTGGCGAGTGCGGTGCAGGCCGGGTCCTTGTCGATCGAGGTGCTGGACGCGGTGGTCAAGGGCGCTGTGCTCGCCGATGCCGAGGTGACGGTGCAGCAAGGCACACTCAAGAGCACGGGGCGTACCGACACCCAGGGGCGGTTGACCCTGGCCACCGAGGCCGTCGATAGCGCCGTCAGCGAGTTGCTGATCCGCAAGCTCGGCTACGCCGACCTGCGTACCCAGTGCCCTTGCCAGGGCCTGAGCTATGCCCTGAGCCCGGTGCTGCAGGATCCCGACAGCCTGCGAGTGGTATTGAGCTGGAGTGCACCGGGGGAGGACCTCGATGCCTATCTGGACTATCCCCACAAGCTGTTGTACTTCGCCACCGGCAAGGGCCCGGGAGCCCGGCTGGATGTTGAAAGCAGCGACAGTCATGGCCCGGAAACCATCACCCTGGAAAAGCCGCAGGCCAACGACAACTACCTCTTTGCCGTGCATGACTTCACCAATGGCAACAACCCCGATTCCCTGCGCCTGGGCCGTAGCCAGGCGCGAGTCTACGTCTATCGGGGGCCGACGCTGATGCGCAGCTATCAGGTGCCGCAGAACCGCCGGGGCAATCTGTGGGCGGTGTTTCGCCTGACCGCCGATGGCCGCCTGCAGGACATCGACCGGCTGCTGCAGAGCAACCTGGAACCGGGTTCGGTGATGAGCGACCTGGAGCCCTTGCTCGATCCGGCCAGGACGATTGCCGAGGTGGTGCCCAAGGACACCGGGCCAGTGGATGCCAGGAGCCTCAACCAGATCGGTGAGGAGCGCTACCGCAAGGGCGACTTCGGGGGCTCGACCATCTACTACCGCGAGGCCATCGAGATGGACCCCGGCTACGCCCAGGCCTACAGCAACCTGGCCCTGGCCCTGCGCAAGAACAGCCGGCCCGACGAGGCCATTCTCGCCGACCGTCAGGCCATCGCTCTGGCCAGTGGCCCAACGGCGCCGACGGTGCGTGCCAGCGCCTATTACGACATGGGGCGGGTCTATGAAGACGCCGGCCTGTTGCCTCTGGCCCTGGAGCACTATCAGAAGGCCCGGGAACAAAAAGCCAACGCCGTCTATGACAAGGCGGTGGAGCGGCTGCAGAGCCGCTGATCACACAGGCAAGAGTTATCTCCACAACGCGCCGGCAGTGGCGCGTTGTGTATTTATGGAGGTTGATATGCGAATTCGTCTTTTCCCCTGGTTGCTGGCGCTGTGCCTGGCCACGGGAGTGGCCCAGGCCGCTGGCCCATTGGCCTTTGCCACCATCGACCGTAGCGGCTGGCCGACCCCGCTGATCAATGCAGCGGATTTCGATACCGCCTCGCGGGCTGAGATCCTGATGTTCGGCAAGGCCCTGCTGGCCAGCGAGGCGCTGGACGAAAAGGCCTTGAAGCAGCGGCTCGGGGTCAAGCAGCTGGACCTCAAGTCGATCGATCAGGTACGCCAGCGTTTCTGGAGGTTGCTGCTGAACAACTATCAGTTGGCCAGCCGTGACTGTGAGGGCGAGGCGTTCTGCCTGGCAGTGCGCAACCTCGCGCAGTTGCGCCAGCTGGCGGCCAGCTTCACGGGACGCAGCAAATCCACCTACGGCCCCTGGGCCGAAGCCAGTGCCCGGTTCCATCAGCAATACCTGAACGAGCAACTGCGGCTGGCGGCGTTGTTTCCCACCGTGAGCAGTGAAATCCAACGTATCGATCCGGCCGAAATGCTGGGAGATGAACTGGAAGACCGGCAGTTCCTGCTGACCTTCGATGATGGCCCGAGCCCACGCGGCGGGCGCACGGATGAGTTGCTGGAAGTACTGCGGGCCTACGACCTGCATAGCCTGTTCTTTGTCCTGGGGGACTCGTTTCAGGCGCGCTTGAGCCAGTCTTCGGCGGGGCAGATGCGTGAGTTGTATGACAACCAGTGTGTTGGCGTACACGGTTGGGAGCACAAGTCCCATTCCTCGTGGGGAGCCTGGCAGAACTCGGTGATCCACAGTGCCAACCTGGCCAATCGCACCCTGGCGGACGAATACCAGCCGCGGTTTCGCCCGCCCTACGGGCAGCGTCGCAGCGACAGCGCCGGGTTCTTCAAGGCCCAGGGCCTGCAACTGATGTTGTGGAACATCGATTCCCAGGACTGGAGCAGGAAGGTCAGTGCCCAGGACGCCATCCAGCGGGTCCAGACGCTGATGCTGCTCTGGCGGCGCGGCATCATTCTGTTCCATGACACCCATGCCAAGGCGGCCCAGGCCGTGCCGGCGCTGTTCGAAGCCAATCAGCACAATGGCGTGCAGTGGCTGGATTGCCGGAGCCTGCGCTAGGTTTTCGACCCTGCACCCGTTGCTGCCGCAGCACCCGTCCGTTCATGCAGGAAGCGCGGGTGCAGGAGACGGCCGGCCGGTTGAATCTTTTGCGTCCGGTATCATCCGGTAGCCCTTTTCCCGCTACCTTTACTCGACCCGCTGGCCCGTCACGCTAGTCTTCAGTGACAGGTCAGCGGTCAACGGAGTGACCCTCATGCACAGCACCCTCGAACAGGTCTTCGGTTATCCACGGTTCCGTCCGGGCCAGGAGGCTGCGGTCAGCGCGGTGCTGGCCGGGCGCTCGGCGGCGGCGATCTTTCCCACTGGCTCGGGCAAGTCCCTGTGCTATCAATTGCCGGCCTTGCTGTTGCCACACCTGACCCTGGTGGTCTCGCCCCTGCTGGCACTGATGCAGGACCAGCTGGCCTTCCTTCAACGCCATGGCATTGCCGCGGCCAGCATCGATTCGGCGCAGAGTCGCGATGAGGCCAATGAGGTCATGGCCCGGGCCCGCTCCGGTGAACTGAAGATCCTGATGATCTCCGTGGAACGCCTGAAGAACGAGCGCTTTCGCAACTTTCTGCAGCAGGTGCCGATCTCGCTGCTGGTGGTGGACGAGGCCCACTGCATCTCTGAATGGGGTCACAACTTCCGCCCCGACTACCTGAAGCTGCCGGACTACCAGCGCCAGTTCAACATTCCCCAGGCCCTGCTGCTGACGGCCACGGCGACCCCCAAGGTGATCGCCGACATGCAGGCCAAGTTCGCCATCGCCCCAGACGATGTGGTGACCACCGGTTTCTACCGACCCAACCTCAACCTGCTGGTGGAACCGGTACGTGGCGCGGACAAGCGCCGGCGGCTGGTGCAGTGGATGAGCGAGCGAGCCGGACAGGCGAGCATTGTCTACGTGACGCTGCAGAAGACCGCCGAGCAGATCGCCGAGCACCTGAGCCAGCAGGGCATCGCCGCCGAGGCCTACCACGCCGGCTTGCCCCATGAGCAGCGCGAGTCGATCCAGCGGCGCTTCATGGCAGGACGCAGCCTGTGCATCGTCGCCACCATCGCCTTCGGCATGGGCATCGACAAGAGCGACATCCGCAACGTGGTGCATTTCGACTTGCCCAAGTCCATCGAGAACTACAGCCAGGAAATCGGGCGTGCCGGCCGTGATGGCCAGCCGTCGGATTGCCTGGTGCTGGCCAACCGCGACAGCCTCAACGTGCTGGAGAACTTCGTCTATGGCGATACCCCGGAGTTGAGCGGCATTCGTTGTGTGCTCGACGAGCTGCAGGCCTCGGCGCCGGACGGCCAGTGGGAGTTCCTGCTCGGGCCCCTGGCGGACCAGAGCAACATCCGCCAGCTGCCGCTCAAGACCTTGCTGGTGCAGTTGGAGCTGCGCGGCCTGATCGCGCCGCGCTACGCCTATTTCGCCGAGTACCGTTTCAAGTTCCTCCTGGAAACCCAGGACCTGCTGGCGCGTTTCGAGGGCGAGCGCCGGAACTTCGTCGAAGCCATCATCCACACCTCAAGCCGTGCCCGGACCTGGGCCACGGTGAATTTCGACGCGCTCTATGACCAGTACCAGGCGCCACGCAACCGAGTGGTCAAGGCCTTGGACTACTTCCAGGAAAAGGGCTGGGTGGAGCTGGAAAGCAAACAGATGACCGAGGTCTACAGCCTGCTGCAGACGGACTTCGATGCCGCCGCCTTGAGCGCAGACCTGCACGGCTATTTCACGCGTCATGAGGCCAGCGAGATCGCGCGGATCCACGCCATGCTCGATCTGTTCGCCACCGAGCAGTGCCTGGGGCATCGCCTGGCGCAGTATTTCGGTGACGAGCAGGCGCCCCGGCGCTGCGGGCACTGCTCAGTCTGCCATGGCCAGGTGGCGCACTTGCCAGAGCCTCCGGCCCTGTCGGCACTTGTGGATAAGAACTTCGACGGGCTGTGTGCCGACTTTATCCACAGGCATCAGCAGCACAGCGGCGCTGTGCCCGGGGCGGAGCGGCTGACGCGTTTTCTCTGTGGTATCAGCGTGCCGCTGTTCACCAAGCTCAAGGCCCGGGGCATTCCCGGCTTCGCGGCGCTGGAGAATTACCCCTATGCCGCGGTGCGCGAGTGGTGCGAGTCCCATTTGCCCGGCTGACAACGGGATAAAAAACTCTCCGGCCGCCTGTGGCGAGGAAACGTGCTTGCGCTTGGCCGGTCGTCTTACTGAGGTGCAGTGGGGGTAAAACCCTCTTCTGATTCCCGTACCGAGCGAGTGCTGCAGGCCATCCAGGCGCCTGCGCCAGCGCGAACCAAGGTGGTCAGAACCTGGTCTTTCGCGAGCAAAGCGTGGCTGGCATTCTTCCGCAAAATCCATTCGCTGAATGCTGCTCATCACAGGAATAAATTTCAAAAATGATACTCGCCTGACTATGGTGGTGGCTGTCTTCGAATTGCCTACAAGAGAGCCAGCATGAGCCAGACAGCATTCGACATTCAGCGCGCCGCAGTGATCGGCGCCGGCACCATGGGCCGCGGTATCGTCATGTGCCTGGCCAACGCCGGCCTGCCGGTACTCTGGCTGGACAACAATGCGCAGATGCTTGAGCAAGCATTGCAGGCGGTGGCCGAGACCTACGCCCACAACCTGCGTCAGGGGCGGATCGATCAGGCCGAGGCCGATGCGCGCCTGGCACGAATCAAGCCCGTGGCGGATTATCCACAGCTTGCCGAGGTGGACCTGGTGATCGAGGCGGTCTACGAGAACCTCGAACTCAAACAGCAGATCTTTCGCCAGCTGGACGCCACCCTCAAGCCCGGGGCGATCTTGGCCAGCAATACTTCGGCCCTGGATATCGACGCGATTGCCGCTGTTACCCAGCGGCAATCCCTGGTGCTGGGGCTGCACTTCTTCAGCCCGGCACACATCATGAAACTGCTGGAAGTGGTGCGCGGCGCCAAGACCGCGCCGGCGGTGCTCGAAGCGGCCCTGGCCCTGGGCGAGCGGATGGGCAAGGTCAGCGTGGTGGCCGGCAACTGCTTCGGCTTCATTGGCAATCGCATGCTCAATACCTATGTGCTGGAGGCCCGCAAGATGCTCCTGGAAGGGGCCTTCCCCTATCAGGTGGATGCGGCGCTGCAGGGCTTCGGTTTCGCCATGGGGCCGTTTCGCATGTATGACGTGGTCGGCATCGACCTGGGCTGGCGTGCCCGGCAACTGGATGGCGTCGGCCAGGCTGCGCCTGAAGTGCAGGTCGACAACCGCCTGTGCGAGCTGGGGCGTTTCGGCCAGAAGAGCGGCGACGGCTACTACCACTACGAACCGGGCAGTCGCCAGGCCGAACATGATCTGCAGGTCGATGCCCTGGTGCAGCAGGTCAGCGAAGGCCTGGGGTATCAGCGTCGGGACATCGGCCCTGAGGAAATCCTCGAGCGCTGCCTGCTGGCGCTGGTCAATGAAGGCGCAAAGATCCTCCAGGAAGGCATTGCCCGCTCGGCCCATGACGTCGATCGGGTGTACCTCAACGGCTACGGCTTTCCCCGGGAGCGGGGTGGCCCGATGAGCTGGGCGAATACTCAGGGGCTTGGGCGGATTCGCCAGCGCCTGTTGCACCTGCAGGCCGAGCACGGCGCGCATTGGCGCCCGGCGCAACTGATCGACGAGTTGGCGGCGGCAGGAAAAGGGTTTGCCCAGGCGTAGCTGCTTGGGGTGAAATGCCGGGCGATCAATCGATCGCCCGGTATCGAGTCGATGGGAGAAACCTGCATGACCGAGTCCATGCCGCAACGCGGCGGCTACCGCCATTTCCAGCCGATCATCACCCGCTGGCATGACAACGACGTCTATGGCCATGTGAACAACGTCACCTACTACAGCTTCTTCGACACGGCAGTGAACACCTACCTGATCGAACAGGGGGGGCTGGACATCCATGATGGCGAGGTGGTGGGGCTGGTGGTCAGTTCGGCTTGCGACTACTTCGCGTCCATCGCCTTTCCCGAGCGTATCGAGATCGGCCTGCGAGTCGGCAAGCTGGGCAACAGCTCGGTGCAATATGAGCTGGCGGTGTTCAAGGCGGGAGAAGCGGATGCCTGTGCGGCGGGGCGTTTCGTCCATGTGTTCGTGGACCGGGCCTCGAACCAGCCCGTGCCGATTCCGCCCGCATTGCGCGTGGCCCTGGAGCAGCTGCTACCCGCCTGAATGCAGGTAGCCGCTGTCTTCAATCTGGGTCATTGCCCCTGGTTGTGAAGGGCGAGGTCGCAGCCCTGAAGGCCGGTATCGGCCATGAGGTTGCCGGCCTGGGTCCTGCTGCGCCGCCACCTGCTACTGAGGCCGCGGCGCGGTCCGGGTGATCAGTCGCGATAGTGACGGTGCTTGCGATGCCCATAGGCATGGCCCCGGCCACGGTGGCCATCGCGGTAGTAGCGGCGGTCGTCGCGGCCACGGTAGTTGCGATCTTCCCGGGCACTTTCATTGCCCATGTAGTTACCCAGCGCGCCGCCGGCGCCACCGCCTGCTGCTGCGCCGATCAGGCTGCCGGTGTTGCCCCCCATGCTGCGCCCGACGACGTTGCCGCCGGCAGCACCCAGGGCACCGCCAATGGCTGCCTGGCCACGGCTGCGCTTGTCGGCACCCACCGCACTGCCGCCCGCGCCGCCCAGGGCTGCGCCGATGGCCGAGCCGGTATTACCGCCGATCTGCTGACCGACCACCGAGCCTAGAACCCCGCCCAATGCGCCGCCCACACCTGCTTCGGTGGTGCCGCCGGCAGAGGCTGCGCCACTGATCAGGCCAAGGGACAACAAGAGAATCGAGGAGAACTTCATAGAGGAGCCTCAAAGGGATGACGGCGCGATCCTGAGGCTGTATCACCACGCTTACAAACGAAATCCGACGAATAGCACGAGTTGTACACAATCTCGTAACTTACTGTTTTTATTGCGGAACTTAAGTGATTTTTGCGGGTCTTTAGCTACTTCGGAACGGCCGCTTTTATGCAAAAGCGGCCTTTTTTGTGCCCGCGATTCAAGACCGCGAAGAGGCGCTCGCCAGCTTACCTGTCAAGCGTAGGAGCTGGCTTGCCAGCGAAGAGGCCCTCAAGTCAGGCATCAGGCCGAGCGGGCCATGATCAGGCCGCTGTCGCTGGCCGCCTCCAGGCGGATGGCGATGAACTTCGACGTCGGGGTGTGGCTGCCGTCACCGGTACTTTCCAATGGCACCAGCGGGTTCACCTCCGGGTAGTAGGCCGCAGCCTGGCCCGCCGGAATATCGAACGCCAGCAGGGTGAAGCCCTTGACCCGACGCTCGCGACCGTCATCCCAGAGCGACACGATATCGGCCTTCTGCCCCGGCTTGAAGCCCAGGCGGATGATGTCCGCCTCGTTGGCGAACAGCACGTCGCGCTGGCCCTTGACCCCACGATAACGGTCATCGAGGCCGTAGATGGTGGTGTTGTACTGGTCATGGGAGCGCATCGACTGCAGGATCAGGTCCGGCAGTTGGCCGGTGGCCCGGGTGCGTTCGTGGATCAGGTCCTTGGGCAAGGCATTGGCGCGGAAGTTGGCGCGCCCCGAGGGGGTGTTCCACTGCCGCGCCCCGGCGCTGTTGCCCAGGTAGAAACCACCCGGGTGCTTGAGCCGCTCGTTGAAGTCCTTGAAGCCGGGAATGGTGTCGGCGATCAGGTCGCGGATGCGCCCGTAGTCCGCCGCCAGCCAGTTCCAGTCCACCGGGCGGCTGCCCAGCGTCGCGGCGGCGATACCGGCGAGGATCCATGGCTCGGAGCGCATGTGCGCCGACAATGGCTGCAACTGGCCGTTGGAGGCGTGGACCATGCTGAAGGAGTCTTCCACGGTCACGGCCTGCGGGCCGCCTGCCTGCTGGTCGATGTCGGTGCGGCCCAGGCACGGCAGGATCAGCGCCTGCTTGCCGTGGGCCAGGTGGCTGCGGTTGAGCTTGGTACTGATCTGCACGGTTAGGTCGCAGTTGCTCAGGGCCTGGAAGGTCCGTGGGCTGTCCGGGGTGGCTTGGGCGAAGTTGCCCCCCAGGCCGATGAACACCTTGGAGCGGCCTTCGAGCATGGCGTGAATCGCCTCGACCACGTTGTGGCCGTTCTCCCGAGGGACCTTGAACTGGAAACGCCGCTCCAGGGAATCGAGGAAGGCCACCGGCGGGCGTTCGTTGATGCCCATGGTGCGGTCGCCCTGCACGTTGCTGTGGCCGCGTACCGGGCACAGGCCGGCGCCGGGCTTGCCGATATTGCCCCGCAGCAGCATCAGGCTGGCGATTTCCTGGATGGTCGGTACCGAGTGGCGGTGCTGGGTGATGCCCATGGCCCAGCACATGATCACGTTCTTGCCCTTGGCGTACATGCGCGCCGCTTGTTCGATTTCCACCAGGGTCAGGCCTGATTGCTCGACGATCTGTTCCCAGGGGGTGTCGTCGACCATGCCCAGGTAGTCGAGCACGTTGGCGGTGTGCTCATTGAGGAAAGCATGGTCGAACACCGCCGGGGCGCCGAGTTTCTGCGCGTCGCGCTCCCACTGCAGGAGGAACTTGGCCATGCCCCGCAGCAGCGCCATGTCGCCGCCCAGGGCCGGGCGGAAGTAGGCGGTGTTGGTTGGGCGGTTGCCGTTGGTGAGCATCTCGATCGGGCTTTGCGGGTGCTGGAAACGTTCCAGGCCGCGCTCCTTGAGCGGGTTGATGCACACCACCTGGGCCCCGCGCTTCACTGCTTCGCGCAGCGGCTCGAGCATTCGCGGGTGGTTGGTGCCGGGGTTCTGGCCCCAGACGAAAATCGCGTCCGCGTGTTCGAAGTCATCGAAGGTCACGGTGCCCTTGCCGACCCCGACGCTTTGCGCCAGGGCCACGCCGCTGGCCTCGTGGCACATGTTCGAGCAGTCGGGGAAGTTGTTGGTGCCATAGGCGCGCACGAACAGCTGGTACAGATAGGCCGCTTCGTTGCTGGCCCGGCCCGAGGTGTAGAACTCGGCCATGTCCGGGTTGGGCAGGTTGTGCAGGTGCTTGGCGATCAGGCTGAAGGCGTTCTCCCAGCTGATGGGCTGGTAGCGGTCGGTCTCGGCGTTGTAGCTCATGGGCTCGGTCAGCCGGCCCTGGTACTCCAGCCAGTAGTCGCTCTGCTCCAGCAGCGAAGTGACGCTGTGCTTGGCGAAGAAGGCCGCGTCCACCCGGCGCTTGGTGGCTTCCCAGTTGACCGCCTTGGCGCCGTTTTCGCAGAACTTGACCATGCCGCTTTCCGGCGAGTCGCCCCAGGCGCAGCCCGGACAGTCGAAACCGCCGTTCTGGTTGGTCTTGAGCATCATGCGGATATTCTTCAGGGCGTTGTCGCTGGTCAGCCAGGCCTGGGCCACGCTGATCAGGGCACCCCAGCCACCGGCCGGGCCCTTGTAGGGCTTGTAGCGGGCCACCGGCTTCTGATCGGCTTGATGATGTGTACTCACGGGCGACTCTCCATCGCGGGCTGTCGACCCGCGGCGCACTTCACGGCGGCAGGTGGACAAGGTTGAGGCGCTGATCACGCGACCATCGCCTGGCCAGGCTGGTGGCTTCCGCTTGCGAGCGCTTGAGGGGGCTGTGGGTCTGGCGGGCGGCAAACGCCTGGCGGCGTTGCGGGGGCGGGAGCCATGCAGGCCGGGCACTAGCGTTCGTTAAGGGACCAGCGGCGTAGTGGGGCCAAGACTAAGCGCGGCAATCTGTCGCGTCTAATTGCTAGTACTGATCCCTTGATAGATGGCGTCGATCAAGCCTCGTTGAACGATTCCTGATAAAGCGCGAAGCAGGCTTGCGCCAGGGCGGAGCGCGGCGCGCTGCGTCGCATGATCAAGCCCAGGCGGGCCAGGGTCTGGGCATTTTCGATGGGTTGCAGGCGCAGGTGTTCGGTGAGGGCTTCCAGGCCGCTGTCCAGGGGCATCACCGCGCAACACAGGCCGCCGTGGACCATCTGCACCAACTGATGGACGGCATCGGTCTGCAGCACTGGCTGTGGATGCAGGCCGCGGATGTGGAAGTTGTGGTCGATGGATTGGCGAAAGTGCATGCCGCTGGTGAGCAGGCCCAGGGGCAGTTCGATCAAGGACTCCCAGCTCAGGGGCTGCTCGCCGAAGCTGAAATGCCGCTGGTCGTACAACAGCCCCATGCGGGTCTGGCCCAGGGCCAGCGAGTCGAAGTGCTCGCTGTCCAGGCGCTCCAGGTAAGACACGCCGAGGTCCAGGCGGTTGCTCGCCAGCTGTTCGAGAATCTGCTCGGAACTCAGGGACGAGAGCTCGAAGCGCAGGTTCGGGTGTTCACTGTGCAAGCGTTGCATCAAGGGCAAGGGATCGAAGCTCGACAAGGGCACCACGCCCAGTCGCAAGGTGCCCACCAGGCTGCCCCGGCACGCGGCGGCTTCGGCCAGCAGGCCGTCGTAGGCCGTGATCACGGTACGAGCCCAGGCCAGGACCCGCTCGCCGGGAGCGGTAAAGCCTTCAAAGCGCTGGCCACGGTTGACCAGGGGCAGGTCGAGCTCTGCCTCGAGGCTGCGCAGCCGCATGGACAGGGTCGGCTGGGTGATATGGCAGCGGGCCGCGGCCTGGCCGAAGTGACGGGTTTCGTCGAGGGCGATGAGGAATTTCAGCTGCTTGATGTCCATCGTCGCTCCGGGGCGGCAAAAGGTCGGGATTCTACCGCGCGGGCGCGACCTTGGGTCACTGGTCGCCCGGGAACCTCACCCGGTCAGGCTGGTCTAGTCTTTCGCGTCTGGATCTATCAACCAAGGAGTGTGCGACATGAGCATTTTCAGCTTTGTGAAAGAAGCCGGTGAAAAACTGATCGACTTGCTGACCCCGGGTAACGCCAATGCCAGCGAGCAACTCAAGGAGCACATCGCCAAGGTCGGCCTGGGCAATCCCAATGTCCAGGCCACCGTGGAAGGCGACAAGGTCATCGTGAGCGGCGAAGTAGCGAGCCAGGAAGAGAAGGAAAAGATCCTTCTGGCCCTGGGCAATATCGCCGGTGTCGGCAGTGTCGAGGACCAGATCACCGTGACCGGTCCGGTCGTGGTGTCGGCGGTGTTCGTGACCGTGAAGAAGGGCGACACCCTGAGCGCCATCGCCAAGGTGCAATACGGCGATGCCAACAAGTACAACAAGATTTTCGAGGCCAACAAGCCGCTGCTGTCCCACCCGGACAAGATCTATCCGGGGCAGGTCCTGCGTATTCCCGAGTGATCGGTTAGCCGCGCGTGCGGGCAAGCCTGCTCCACTGGAGCAGGCTTGCCCGCAAAGGCATTCACAGCCCTGCGATCAGTTCCCGATAGTCTCCCAGCGCCGCGAATTCCGCGGTGTCCTTCGGCCCTTTGCGGCTGTCTGGCTGGCTCACCGCCAGTAACTGCGCCACGCCAAAGTCCCGCGCACTGCGCAGGATCGGCAAGGTGTCGTCGATGAACAGGCTGCGGGCCGGGTCGAACTGGATATCGGCCTGCAGGGCGTCCCAGAACTGCGGGTTTTCCTTGGGGAAGCCGTAGTCATGGGAGCTGATCAAGCGCTCGAAGTAGGGCGCCAGCTCGATCCGTTCCAACTTCAGCGACAGGGAATCACGGTGGGCATTGGTGATCAGTATCACTCGCTTGCCGGCCTGCCTGAGCGCGGCAAGAAAGGTATCGGCATCCGGGCGCAGGGCGATCAGGTGGGCGGTTTCCAGCTTCAGTTCGCGCACCGAGAGTTTCAGCTCGGCGCTCCAGAAGTCCAGGCAATACCACTGCAACTGCCCGGCGTTACGCTCGAACAAGGGCTGCAACTCCAGCTCGGCCATGGCCCGACTGACCCCGTGCAACTCGGCATAGCGCTGGGGCAGGTGCTCCATCCAGAAGTGGTTGTCGTAGTGCAGGTCCAGCAGGGTGCCGTCCATGTCCAGCAGGACGGTATCGATTTCATGCCAGGGCAGTAAGGCCATCGAACACTTCTCCAGCAATCAGAAAACAGCCGACCGCCAGGGTCGACAAGGCTAGGGGGGCAAGGGAAATCCACTGACCGCAAGGATAGAGAAAATACCCTGGCGGCAACGGTCACACGCAGTAAACAATCCGTCCCGGGGCCTGGGGGCAGGCACGCAATCTGCAACCCAGTCACTTTAAAACAGGCTGTATAGTAACCCGCTATCGCCAAGGAGCCCGTTATGCGCCAGAAACCCACCGTACTCGCCCGCGAGATCGTCGCCACCAGTCGTCTGTTCTGTGTCGAAGAGGTGCAGTTGCGGTTCTCCAATGGCGCCGAGCGCACCTATGAGCGCCTGGTGGGCAAGGGCGCCGGCTATGGCGCAGTGATGATCGTGGCGATGCTCGATGCGGAGCACGCGGTGCTGGTGGAGGAATACTGCGGCGGCACCGACGCCTACGAGCTGTCCTTGCCCAAGGGCCTGATCGAGCCGGGCGAGGACGTCCTGGCGGCGGCCGAGCGCGAGCTCAAGGAGGAGGCCGGGTTTGGCGCGCGGCAACTGGAGCACCTGACCGAGCTGTCGTTGTCCCCGGGCTACATGAGCCAGAAGATCCAGGTGGTGCTGGCCACCGACCTGTACGAAGAGCGCCTGGAGGGCGACGAGCCGGAGCCGATGCGGGTCGACAAAGTCAACCTGCGAGAGCTGGCCAGCCTGGTGCAGAATCCGCAATTCAGTGAAGGCCGGGCCCTGGCCGCGCTGTACCTGACCCGCGACTTGCTGAGCCAGCGCGGAGTCTTTCAAGCATGAGCGAGATCAGCATGAACCTGCCCCACCCTCTGCTGGCACCGGTGATCGACCTGGCGCTGCGCGCCGGCGAGGCGATCCTGCCGTTCTGGCGCGCCGATGTGGCGGTCAATCACAAGGCCGACGAGTCCCCGGTGACTGCCGCGGACCTGGCCGCCCACCACTTGATCGTGGCCGGCCTGACCGCGCTGGCTCCGGACATCCCGATACTCTCCGAGGAAGATGCCGACATCCCCCAGGCGACCCGGGCCGGCTGGCAGCGCTGGTGGCTGGTGGACCCGCTGGACGGCACCAAGGAGTTCATTTCCGGCAGTGAGGAGTTCACCGTCAACATCGCCCTGATCGAACAGGGACGGGTGGTGTTCGGCGTGGTGTCGATGCCCACCAATGGGCGTTGCTACTTTGGTGGCGCAGGCCTGGGGGCTTGGCGGGCGGATCGGGGGCAGTCGCCCCAGGCGATCCAGGTGCGCGAACAGCCAGGTGCGGGGGAAGCCTTTACCGTGGTGGCCAGCCGTCGTCATTCGAGCCCGGAGCAGGAACGGTTGCTCAGTGGCCTGGGGGCGGCCCTGGGCGAGCTGCAACTGGCCAATATCGGCAGTTCGCTGAAGTTCTGCCTGCTGGCCGAAGGGGCGGCGGATTGCTATCCGCGCCTGGCGCCCACTTCGCAGTGGGATACCGCGGCGGCCCAGGGCGTGCTGGAAGGCGCCGGGGGCGAGGTGCTGGACATGACCGGTGTGCCGTTCTGCTACCCGCCCCGGGAGTCGTTGCTCAATGGCTTTTTCCTGGCGTTGCCGGCCAAGGCCACCTGGCGGGCGAAGCTGTTGGCGCTGTGTGATTGCAACGGGGCTGCACAGGCGCAGTAAAGCGGCTTTCCAGGTCTTTCCGGAGAGTCCCGGCGTCAGGGTCTGGGGCCGCTTTGCGGCCCAGCGGAAGCAGGCTCCCCCCGCCACAGTGTGGCGTCAGCGATGCAGGACGTACTGGCCACTGAAACGCACGGCATCTGCGTCCTGGCCGGCGTTGACCACGCGGGTGTCCAGGGTCAGTCGGGCCCGGCCGTAGCGCTGGTACATGGCAAGGAATTTCTTCCAGACCTTTTCATCCGGTGCGCCGCAGATCGCCACCGCATCGCCGGTGACCGGCAGCGGGTAGCTGATCTGCCCTTCCTGAATGACGATGTGCCCATCCTCGATCCCGACTTCCTTGAGCCGCAGGTGCAGCCAGCCCCAACCGGCCAGGACCGCGCCGCAGTACAGGCTGCCGCCGAACATGGTGCTCTTGTGGTTGACGTTGGCCTCCAGGGGCAGGTGCAGGCGCAACTCTAGTGCCTGCCAGTCGAGGACCTTGAGCCCCATGTCCCGGGTCAGGGGAATGTCGTGATGGAGGATGGATTCCAGGTATCGACTGTCGCGGTTCATGCACGGGCCTCAAGGGTCAAGGGAGTAACGGTGGGGCTCATTCGGATTCGTCGCCGGGCTGGCTGGCGCCACCGTCGGCGAAGTTCAAGCCATGCTTGCGCAGTTTGTCGTGCAGGGTCTTGCGGGGAATGCCCAGGGCTTCGGCAAGGCTGCGCATCGAGCTGTGGGGCTGGGCCAGTTCGGCGGCGATCAGGCTCTTCTCGAAGTGTTCCACCTGCTCGCTCAGGCCGCCTGCGATCACCTTGGGAGCGACAGCGGCGCCGTGCGGCGGGTCGTTGTGGTCCAGGGCCAGCTCCAGGCCCAGGGCAAAACGCTCGGCGGCGTTCTGCAGTTCGCGCACGTTGCCCGGCCAGTCGTGGCGCAGCAGCAGGGCACGATGCCCGGGCTGCAGCTCCTGGGGCGGCAGGCCGTGGCGGGCACTGGCTTCGTCGGCGAAATGCTGGAACAGCATCAGTGCGTCTTCACCCCGTTCACGCAGGGACGGAATGCGCAGCGGGGCGACATTCAGGCGGTAGTAGAGGTCGGCGCGAAAGCGTCCCTGGTCCGCGGCCTGGCGCAGGTCTTCCTTGGTCGCGGCGATGATGCGGATATCCAGGGGGATCAGCTGGTTGCCCCCCAGGCGCTCCACCACCCGCTCCTGAAGCAGGCGCAGCAGCTTGACCTGGACATCCAGGCTCATGCTTTCGATTTCATCGAGAAACAGAGTGCCGCCATTGGCGAATTCGAACTTGCCGATGCGGCGTTTCTGCGCGCCGGTGAAGGCCCCCGGCTCGTGGCCGAACAGTTCGCTTTCCACCACCGACTCCGCCAGGGCACCGGCGTTGATCGCCACGAACGGACCGTTGCGCCGCCCCGACAGGTCATGCAGGGCGCGGGCCACCACCTCCTTGCCGGCTCCGGTCTCGCCAAGGATCAGCACGTCTGCCCGGGTCGCCGCCAGGGCGCCGATCTGCTGGCGCAGGCGCAGCATCGGCGCCGACTGGCCCACCAACCGCGCACTCAGCTCCTGACGGTCGCTGAGGGCCAGGCGCAGGCTGCGGTTGTCGAGCACCAGGCGGCGCCAGTCCAGGGCCCGGCGCACGCTGTCCAGCAGGGCATCGCTGGCGAAGGGTTTTTCCAGAAAGTCATAGGCACCGGCGCGCATCGCCTGCACCGCCAGGGGCACATCGCCGTGCCCGGTGATCAGCAGCACCGGCAGTTCCGGATCCTGGGCATGCAGTTGGTTGAGCAGCTCCAGGCCGTCCATGCCGGGCATGCGGATATCGCTGACCACGACCCCCGGCCAGTCCCGCTCCAGGCGCGGGGCCAGGCCCTGGGCCTCGGCCAGGGACAGCACCTTGAGTCCGGCCAGGTCCAGGGTCTGGCTCAAGGCCTGGCGCAGATGGGGATCGTCATCGATCAGTACCACCTGCAGCTGGGGATCGAGGGAGTCGGGGCGGGTCATCGGTCACTTTCCAGGTCGTGTCATGGCCGGCAACGCCAGGCCGGGCGGTGAGGTGGATAGCTTATGGCAAAGCCTGTCGGGGTGCTTCATACCCCGCGATCCTCGGAGGGTTGCAGGTTTACCCCCGGTGCCCCGGCGCGCAGGCGCAGGGTGATCAGGGCGCCGCCCTCGGGGTGATTGGCGAACGACAGTTCGCCGCCAAAGGCACGCATCAGGGTGTCGCAGATCGCCAGGCCCAGTCCCAGTCCCTGGGTGCGCGTCTTGGTGGTATAGAACGGCTCGCCGGCGCGCCCCAGGGCCTCCAGGCAAAAGCCCGGGCCATTGTCACGGATGCACAGGTTGACGCCCGCGGCGGTGGATTCGGCACTCAGCCAGAGTTTGCGCGGCGGGCCCTTTTCGGTCAGGGCGTCCAGGGCATTGGCCAGCAGGTTGCCGAGTACCTGGCGCAGGCGGGTTTCCCCGGCTTCGACCCACAGCGTGGCGGCCGGCAGGTCGCGGATCAGTTCCACCTCCATGGCCCGGCGGCGCTTGGCCAGCAGGGCCAGGGCATCGTCCAGGGCTGGCTGCAGGGCGACGCTTTCCGGGGCGTGGTGGTCGCGCCGGGCGAAGGCCCGCAGGTGGGTGATGATCGAGGCCATGCGCCCGGTCAGCTCGCTGATCAGCTTGAGGTTGCCCCGGGCTTCATCGGTGCGCTGGTGGTCCAGCAGCACTTCGGCGTTCTCCGCGTAGCTGCGGATCGCTGCCAGGGGCTGGTTGAGCTCGTGGCTGATACTCGCGGACATGGTGCCCAGGGCCGAGAGCTTGCCGGCCTGGACCAGATTGTCCTGGGCGCGGACCAGTTCCTGCTGGGCGGTCTCACGCTCCAGCACTTCTTGTTTCAGGCGTCGATTGAGGCTCTCCAGGTCACTGGTGCGCTCGGCCACACGCATCTCCAGCTCCCGTCGGGCCTTGGCTTCGAAGGCGATCCGCTCCAGGTAGTGGCGACGACGCTGCATCATCAGGCCCAGCAGCAGCATCAGTACCAGCAGCGCAGCGGCGCCCACCGCGACCACGGTGCGCACCGGACGATCGATCAGGGTGCGCGGGGCGAGGATGCTGACGCTCCAGCCGGTTTCCTCGATCTGCTGGGTCTGGGTCAGCCAGGCAGCGGGGTTGAGATTCAATGGCCGTGGGGCGCGGGTCGGGTAGGGCTGGATGGCGACGATGGCCTGGCTCTCCTCGGCGCTCAACGGCCGGGTCGAGCGAAAGCGCCATTCCGGGCGCGAGGTGAGGATCACCACGCCGTTGTGGTCGGTCATCAGCAACTGTTCCGGGGTTTTGCCCCACAGGCTCTCGGTGTGATCCAGATCGACCTTGACCACCAGCACGCCAAGAACTCGCTCGCCATCGCGCACGGCCGCGGCGAAGAAATAGCCCCGCTTGGCCGAGGTGGTGCCCAGGCCGAAGAAGCGCCCGAGGCGTCCGGCCATGGCTTCGCTGAAGTAGGGACGAAAGGCGAAATTGCGCCCGACGAAACTGTCGTGCTTGTCCCAGTTGGACGCTGCCAGGGTGTTGCCCCGGGTGTCCATCAGGTACATGACCTCGGCCCCGGTCTGGGCACTGATGTTTTTCAGCAGGCGATTGGCATTGCCTTGGGTCACGCTATCGTCCGGTGCGCCCAGTACCGAGCGCAGTGCCGGCAGGTCGCCGAGAATCTGCGGAAGCACTTCGTAGCGGTGCAGGGTGCCCAGCAGGTTGGCCACGTAGAGGTCGAGGGTCTGGCGATTCTGGCTGGCCAGTTCGTTGCGGTAATAGCGTTCGGCCAGGTGCTCCAGTGGCCACAGCAACGGCGCCAGGCACAGGGCCAGTAGCGCCAGGCTGCGCCAGCGGGGACGACGGGGAAGGGGTGCAGTCATGGGAAGGGCGCCTGTGGATACAGGCGCATTATGCCTAGCCCTGCTCGGCAAGACACTCGCGCAATGCGGTGTGCCAGTCCGGTTGGATCACTCCCCACTGCTGCGCCAGCCGACTGCAGTCCAGCCGCGAGTTCAGTGGCCGGGGTGCCGGTGTCGGGTAGGCGCTGGAGGGGATGGCTTCCAGTACCGCGCAGGGTTTGCCCATGGCCAGCAGCTGCTCGCCAATGGCCTGGGCGAAGCCGAACCAGGACGTCTCGCCATGGGCGGTGAGGTGGTAGGTGCCCCAGGCTCCGGGGTTGCCGGCCTGCCAGCGTTCGATCAGGGCGCGGGTGCTGTTGGCGATGGTACCGGCCCAGGTCGGAGCACCGATCTGGTCGGCGACGATGCGCAGCTCCGGTTTTTCCTGCAGCAGGCGTTGCATGGTCAGCAGGAAGTTCTTGCCGTGGCTGGAATAGACCCAGCTGGTGCGCAGGATCAGGTGCTGGCCCTGGACCAGATTGATCGCTCGCTCGCCGGCCAGCTTGCTCTCGCCATAGACACTCAGCGGATTGGGCTCGTCGTCTTCCACGTAGGGCGCGTCCTTGCTGCCATCGAACACGTAGTCGGTGGAGTAGTGAATCAGCGGGACGCCCAGTGCCTGGGCCTCCTGGGCGAAGATTCCGGGGGCGGTGGCGTTGATCGCGAAGGCCAGGTCCGCTTCGCTCTGGGCCTGGTCGACGGCGGTGTGGGCGGCGGCGTTGATGATCAGGTCGGGACGGATCGCCCGGACCTGCTGGCGAATCTGCTCCGGGTGAGTCAGGTCCAGTTGGTCACGGCCCAGGACCACCAGTTGGCCCAAATCGCCGAGGCGCTGTTGCAGCTCGCGGGACACCTGGCCGTGCTGGCCGCTGATCAGGATTTTCAGGGGAGTGCTCATGGGAACAGGTCGGCCTCAGTCAGCAGGGTTCCTGCCTGATCCTTGGCGGACAGTTGCGGGGGGGCGCTGAGCTCCCAGTCGATGGCGAGTGTCGGATCGTCCCAACGGATACAGCGCTCGGCAGAGGGAGTGTAGTAGTCGGTGGTCTTGTAGAGGAACTCGGCGAAGTCGCTGAGCACCACGAAACCATGGGCGAAGCCTTCGGGAACCCAGAGCTGGCGATGATTCTGGGCCGACAGGCGCACCGCCACCCACTGGCCGAAGTGCGGCGAGCTGCGACGGATGTCCACGGCCACGTCGAGTACTTCGCCCTGGGTCACGCGCACCAGTTTTCCCTGGGTGTTCTGCAACTGGTAGTGCAGCCCGCGCAGCACGCCCTGCTGCGAGCGTGAGTGGTTGTCCTGGACGAATTGAGTATCGAGGCCCGTGGCTTCGGCAAATGCCTTGGCATTGAAGCTTTCGTAGAAAAAACCACGCTCGTCGCCAAACACCTTGGGCTCGATAATGAGCACGCCCGGGAGTTCAGTCTGAATGACATTCATTGATTTTCCCCGGCCAAGGTGAACAGGTACTGGCCGTAGCCGGTCTTGCCGAAATAGGCGGCGCGCTCCAGCAGGTGCTCACGGCTGATCCAGCGGTTCTCGTAGGCGATCTCTTCCAGGCAGGCGACCTTCAGGCCCTGGCGGTGCTCGATGGTCTGCACGTATTGGGAGGCCTCCAGCAGGCTGTCGTGGGTGCCGGTGTCGAGCCAGGCGAAGCCCCGACCGAAACGCTCCACATGCAGGTCGCCACGCTTGAGGTAGGCGTTGTTGACGTCGGTGATCTCCAGTTCGCCACGGGGCGAAGGCTTGACCGCCTTGGCGATCTGCACCACGTCGTTGTCGTAGAAATACAGGCCGGTGACGGCGTAGCTGGATTTCGGCTGCTTGGGTTTCTCTTCGATGGACAGGGCGCGGCCCTCGCTGTCGAAGTCGATGACCCCGAAACGCTCCGGGTCCTTGACCCAATAGCCGAATACGGTGGCGCCGCCAGGACGCTGGGCGGCATTGCGCAGTTGTTCGCCGAAGTACTGGCCGTGGAAGATGTTGTCGCCGAGGATCAGGCACACCGGATCATTGCCGATGAACGCCTCGCCGATCAGGAAGGCCTGGGCCAGTCCATCCGGCGACGGCTGCTCGGCATAGCTGAAACGCACGCCGAACTGGCTGCCGTCACCCAGCAGGTTGCGGTATTGCGGCAGGTCATGGGGGGTGGAAATGATCAGGATGTCCTGGATGCCGGCCAGCATCAGCACCGAGATCGGGTAGTAGATCATTGGTTTGTCGTAGATCGGCAATAGCTGCTTGGAAACGCCGAGGGTGATGGGGTGCAGGCGGGTACCGGACCCGCCCGCCAGAACAATGCCCTTGATCATGCAATCAGATCCTTGATGTCGGTGGAGCCCAGGCGTTCGCCCTGATAACTGCCGTCCTGTACCCGGCGGCACCACTCGAGGTTGTCCAGGTACCACTGCACGGTCTTGCGCAGGCCACTGTTGAAGGTTTCTTCCGGGACCCAGCCCAGTTCGCGCTCGATCTTGCCGGCGTCGATGGCGTAGCGCAGATCGTGGCCGGGACGGTCCTGAACGAAGGTGATCAGGTCGGCGTAGTGGGCCAGGCCCTGGGGTTTTTCCGGGGCCAGCTCTTCCAGCAGGCTGCAGATGCCACGCACCACGTCGATGTTCTTCTGTTCGTTGTGGCCGCCGATGTTGTAGGTCTCGCCCACCACGCCTTCGGTCACTACCTTGAACAGAGCCCGGGCGTGATCTTCGACATACAGCCAGTCACGCACTTGCAGGCCATTGCCATAGACCGGCAGTGGCTTGCCTGCCAGGGCATTGAGGATCACCAGTGGAATCAGCTTCTCGGGGAAGTGGAACGGGCCGTAGTTGTTGGAGCAGTTGGTGATCAGCACCGGCAGGCCATAGGTACGCTGCCAGGCGCGGACCAGGTGGTCGGACGCGGCCTTGCTGGCGGAGTAGGGCGAGCTGGGGGCGTAGGGCGTGGTTTCGGTGAACAGGTCATCGACGCCATGCAGGTCGCCGTAGACCTCATCGGTGGAAATATGGTGGAAACGGAAGGCGGCTTTTTCCGCTTCGGGCAACTGCTGCCAGTAGGCGCGTGTCGCTTCCAGCAGGCTGTAGGTCCCGACGATATTGGTCTGGATGAAATCCGAGGGGCCGTCGATGGAGCGGTCGACATGGGATTCGGCCGCCAGGTGCATGATCGCGTGGGGTTGGAAGCGTGATAGCACAGCGCTGACGGTGGCCTGGTCGACGATATCTGCCTTGACGAATTCGTAGCGGCTGTTGCTGGCGATGCTCTCAAGCGACTCCAGGTTGCCGGCGTAGGTCAATTTGTCCAGATTCAGCACTTCGTGTTCCGTGTGTTGAATCAGATGGCGGATCAGGGCCGAACCGATAAAACCGGCTCCGCCGGTGACAAGAATGCGCATGTGAAGTGGCCTGTATCCTTAAAAGATCATGTGCTGCAGAAATGCAGCATAGCTTGTCGACACAACGCCTGTGGCGCAATAGGCGCAGCCCACCGATTGCATTCCGGGCGGGCGAAATCCGATCAAAACCAGGCATGCGACCGTCAGGGGCATCGTGCGTTCAGCGTTTTTGGGGGTTGCGCAACGCCTTGGGCAGTGGCGATATAAGCGGCTGACAATAATTCCAGGGGACGTTGTATGTTGCTCGCCACTTTGATCCACCGCGCCAGCCTGCCCAGCCCGCGAGTGACTGCACAGCAAGCGCTGGAACTGCTGCAAACCCATTACGGCCTGCACGGCACCTTGCAGACCCTGGGCAGCCAGCAGGACCTCAACTACCGCGTCGACAGCCCGCAAGGCCGCTTTGTCCTGAAAATCTGCCGCGGCGACTACGCCGCCCTGGAACTGCAGGCGCAGCACGCCGGCCTCAAGCATCTGCAACAGCTCCCGGGGCTGCGGGTGCCTCGGGTCATTGCAGCAAAAGACGGCGCCGAGCTGCTGTCCCTGGAGATTGCCGGGCAAGCACTGCATGTGCGATTGCTCGACTATATAGACGGCCGCTCCCTGACCCATCTGCCGCACCTGGGCCGTGAACTGGTAGCGGGCCTCGGGCGGCTCTGTGGCCAGATGGACCTGGCCCTGGCGGATTTTCAGCATCCGGGCCTCGAGCGCACCCTGCAGTGGGATGCCCGACACGCCCAGGCGCTGATCGGCCACCTGTTACCGATCATCACCGAGCCGCAGCAGCAGGCTCGCATTCGCGAAGCCGCGCAGCGCGCCGAGCGCCGCCTGCAGCCACTGCTGGAGCAGTTGCCGGTGCAGGCGATCCACATGGACATCACCGACGACAACGTGGTCTGGCAGCGGGATGCGGCGCGGCATTGGCAGTTGCAGGGGGTGATCGACTTCGGTGACCTGATCCGCACCTGGCGCATCACCGATTTGTCGGTGACCTGTGCAGCGCTGCTGCATCACGCCGAGGGCGATCCGCTGCGCATCCTGCCGGCGATCCAGGCCTATCACCAGGTCAACCCGCTGCAACGGGCTGAGTTGCTGGCACTCTGGCCGCTGATCGTGGCCCGGGCCGCGGTGCTGGTGCTCAGTGGCGAGCAGCAGGTCAGCATCGATCCCGGCAATGCGTATTCACGCGCCAACCTGGCCCACGAATGGGAAATCTTCGAGGTCGCCAGTTCGGTGTCGTTCGAGCTGATGGAAGCGGCGATCCTCACGGCTGTCGGCCAGACGTTGCCGGCCATCGGCAGCGAAGGCTTTGCCCCGCTGCTGCCGAGCCTGGTGGGCCGCGAGTTCGCCCTGATCGACCTGGGAGTGCTCAGCCCGCATTTCGAGGCCGGCAACTGGGAGCAGCCGGGAGTCGACGACCGCCTGCTGGCGGAAGCGGGCGCCGCCCATGGCCTGGCGGCCAGCCGCTATGGGCAGTACCGCCTGTCGCGCACCCGCCATGACTGTGCACTGGAACCGCAGACCTGCCCATTGCATGTGCAGTTGCAGGTTCCAGGGGGCACGGCGGTGGAGGCGCCATTCGCCGGTGTCCTGCATCGCGCCGAAGAGGGGCTGTGGCGCCTGGATGGCCCGACCCTGAGCGTGCACCTGTGGGGCGTCGAGCCTTCGCTGCATTCGGGAGCTGCCCTGGTCAAGGGCCAGGTGCTCGGGGCAGTGGGCAGCGAGGGGCGGCTCAAAGTGCAGCTGTGTCGCGCCGCCGAGTTGCATCCGCCACTGTTCTGCACGCCCTCCCGGGCCCCGGCCTGGCAGGCGCTGTGCCCCTCTCCGGCGGCGCTGCTGGGCCTGGCCTGTGACGCCGAGCCGGAACTGGACCCGCAGCGCCTGCTGGCCCGCCGCGATGCCAGTTTTGCTCGCTCGCAAAAGCATTACTACGTCGATCCGCCGCGCATCGAGCGGGGCTGGCGCAACCACCTGATCGACATGCAGGGACGCTCCTACCTGGACATGCTCAACAACGTCGCGGTGCTTGGTCACGGTCATCCACGGATGGCCAGCGAAGCGGCGCGACAATGGTCGCTGCTCAACACCAATTCACGCTTTCACTATGCCGCGATTGCCGAGTTCTCCGAGCGTCTGCTGGCCCTGGCGCCCGACTCCATGGACCGGGTGTTCCTGGTCAACAGCGGCACCGAGGCCAATGACCTGGCGATCCGCCTGGCCTGGGCCTACAGCGGCGGGCGCGACATGCTCAGCGTGCTGGAGGCCTACCACGGCTGGTCGGTGGCGGCGGACGCGGTATCGACCTCGATCGCTGACAACCCCCAGGCCCTCACCAGCCGCCCGGACTGGGTGCACCCGGTGACGGCGCCCAACACCTATCGCGGCGAATTCCGTGGCCAGGACAGCACCCCGCAGTACCTGCGCAGCGTGGATCAGCAACTTGACCAGCTGGACGCACAGAAGCGCCAGCTGGCCGGGTTCATCTGTGAGCCGGTGTATGGCAACGCCGGGGGCATTTCGTTGCCGCCTGGCTACCTGAGCGAGGTGTATGAGCGGGTCCGTGCCCGAGGCGGGGTGTGCATCGCCGATGAGATCCAGGTGGGCTACGGGCGCATGGGCCGGTTCTTCTGGGGCTTTGAAGAACAGGGCGTGGTGCCGGACATCATCACCATGGCCAAGGGCATGGGCAACGGCCAACCCCTGGGGGCGGTGATTACCCGGCGCGAGATTGCCGAGGCGCTGGAAGCCGAGGGTTACTTCTTTTCTTCATCCGGCGGCAGCCCGGTCAGTTGCCGCATCGGCATCGCCGTGCTGGATGTGATGCAGGAGGAAGGTCTCTGGGAGAACGCCCGGGTGGTCGGCGAGCACTTCAGGCAGCGGCTGGAAGCCTTGAAGGATGTGCATCCGCTGGTGGGGGCGGTGCATGGCTCGGGTTTCTACCTGGGGTTGGAACTGATCCGCAATCACCAGACCCTGGAGCCAGCCACCGAGGAAACCACCTTGCTCTGCGAGCGCCTGCGGGAGCTGGGCGTGTTCATGCAGCCCACCGGCGATCACCTGAACATTCTCAAGATCAAGCCGCCGATGGTCACCACCCGGCAGAGTGTGGATTTCTTCGTCGACATGCTGTCCAAGGTACTGGGCGAAGAGCTCTAGAGGCGAGCGTTGCAGGCCCGCCCATCGGCAGACGATAGGCGGGCTGATAGAAAACCCGATTGTTATCGGGTTTTTGTTGCGTATTTTTCTGGTTTCATATTTTTCTAGCTTTTAAAGTCGATATTTATCGGATATAAAGTGGCCGTAGTCGGGCGCGAACTTTCCCTGCCCGAGTCTTTTCCATGGCTGTCATCCACCGCCTCGTATTCGCCCAGGAGTTGATCCATGAGCCGTATCGTTACCGTCGCCGCTACCCAGATGGCTTGTTCCTGGGACCTTGAGGCCAACCTCGAAACCGCTGAACGGCTGGTGCGTGAAGCTGCCGCCAAGGGCGCGCAGATCATCCTGCTCCAGGAGTTGTTCGAAGCCCCGTACTTCTGCCAGAAGCCCAACCCGGACTACCTGCAGCTGGCCACCACCGTCGAGGCCAACGTGGCCATCGCGCATTTCCAGAAAGTCGCCAGGGAGCTGCAAGTGGTGCTGCCCATCAGCTTCTACGAGCTGGCCGGGCGGGCGCGTTTCAACAGCATCGCGATCATTGACGCCGATGGCAGCAACCTCGGGATTTATCGGAAAAGCCACATTCCGGATGGCCCTGGCTACCACGAGAAGTACTACTTCAACCCGGGGGATACCGGCTTCAAGGTGTGGAACACCCGCTACGCGAAGATCGGCGTGGGCATCTGCTGGGACCAGTGGTTCCCCGAATGCGCCCGCAGCATGGCGCTGCAAGGGGCGCAGATCCTCTTCTACCCCACCGCCATCGGCAGCGAGCCTCACGACAAGAGCATTTCCTCGCGCGATCACTGGCAGCGCGTGCAGCAAGGCCATGCTGGGGCCAACCTGATGCCGCTGATTGCCAGCAACCGCATCGGCAACGAAGAGCAGGACGGCTACGACATCACCTTCTACGGTTCGTCCTTCATCGCCAACCAGTTCGGCGAGAAGGTTCAAGAGCTCAACCAAACCGAAGAAGGTATCCTTGTGCACAGCTTCGACCTCGACGAGCTCGAGCACATCCGCAGCGCCTGGGGCAGTTTCCGTGACCGTCGTCCGAACCTCTATGGCGCGCTGAAAACCCTCGACGGTTCCCTGGAGTCCTGAACACTATGAGCACTTTGCACAGCACGCCGCGCGCCGACGGTTTCCATATGCCGGCCGAATGGGCGACCCAGACCCAGACCTGGATGATCTGGCCCGAGCGTCCGGACAACTGGCGCCTGGGCGGCAAGCCGGCCCAGGCCGCCCATGCGGCGGTGGCCAAGGCCATCGCGCGTTTCGAACCGGTGACCGTGGCGGTCTCGGCGGCCCAGTACGAAAACGCCCGGGCGCGCCTCGACGTCCCCAACATCCGTGTGGTGGAGATGTCCAGCGACGACGCCTGGGTACGCGACACCGGCCCGACCTTCGTCATCAATGACAGCGGCGAAGTGCGCGGCGTGCACTGGGGGTTCAACTCCTGGGGCGGCTTCGAGGGCGGCCTGTATTCACCGTGGAACCGCGATGAACAGGTGGCCAGCAAGGTGCTGGAGATCGAACGTTGCCAGGAGTATCGCACCGAGGGTTTCGTGCTCGAAGGCGGCTCGATTCATGTCGATGGCGAAGGCACCCTGATCACCACCGAGGAATGCCTGCTCAATCACAACCGCAACCCGCACCTGTCCCGCGAAGAGATCGAGGCGGTGCTGCGCGAGCACCTGGCGGTGGAGCAGATCGTCTGGTTGCCGGACGGCCTGTACAACGACGAAACCGATGGCCATGTGGATAACTTCTGTTGCTACGTGCGTCCGGGCGAAGTGTTGCTGGCCTGGACCGACGACCCCCAGGACCCGAACTATCCCCGTTGCCAGGCGGCCATGCAGGTGCTGGAAAACAGCCGCGATGCCAAGGGGCGCTCCTTCAAGGTGCACAAGATGCCGATTCCCGGGCCGTTGTATGCCACCGAGGAAGAATGTGCCGGCGTCGATGCGGTGGACGGCACCCAGGAGCGCAACCCTTCGGTCCGTCTGGCGGGCTCCTATGTGAACTTCCTGATCGTCAACGGCGGGATCATCGCGCCAAGCTTCGACGACCCGATGGACGCCCAGGCCAAGGCCATCCTGCAGAACCTGTTCCCCGAACATGAAGTGGTGATGGTGCCGGGGCGCGAACTGTTACTGGGGGGCGGCAACATTCACTGCCTTACCCAACAGCAGCCGGCGCCACAGCGGGTTTGAGTGCCGTTGTAACAGCGTTTGTCGATGGTCTGACGGCATTGGCTCCGGCCCGTGCCTGAGGCTTTCCAGCAAGCCCGCAGCCCAGATGGGTTGCGGGCTTTTTCATGGGCCGCCTGTCGGCGTGCCGGACACATTGGCACAGCTCTTGTATCCGCCCAATGGTCATTCTGAGACGGGTGGAACTCTGTTGTTCTGTCATAAACCTTGGATAAGTTAAGCCGCTCAGGAACCAGGAGAGAGCGCTGGAATGAATATGGTCAGCGAGCGGGCGTCCCATCCCTTGGCAATGAATAACGAGTCGTTGCAGGCTCTGGTGCAATGGTTGAAGTCCAATGGAACGCGTCAGATCAGGGAACCTGATCCGCGCCGGATCATCATTGAACGCTACCCCGCTGGATTGCTCAGCGAGGCGGAACTGCAAGCGCTGTGGGATGTGGTGAAAGGATAGAAAGACAGCGGATTGTCAAAAGGCGCTGCCGGGAGGGCGGCGCTTTTTTTTGCCTGTCGGTTACTGGCGGGAAGCGCCCTGGTGTTACCCAGGGTTGGGCTCGGCCAGGGTGCCCGGTACGTGGGGGCGCTGCTCTCGAGCATCGTGCAAAGACCCCGCGGCAGGGCCGCAGGGCGAGGGCGGATGTCAGAAGCGATAGTTGCCGGTGACCACCAGGCTGCGAGGGTCGCCGGGTTGAATCTGGAACGCACTGGTGGCGGAGCTGTAGTACTCGCGGTCGGCGATATTGTTCAGCGCCGCGCGTACGTCCCAGTCTTTGTGCCGGTAACCGGCCAGGGCGTCCCAGCGACCATAACCGGGCAGTACCACGGTGTTGGTGCTGTCGGCGAAGCGGTCGCCCACCAGGGTCAGGCCGGTCTCGGCGTACCAGCCCAGCTCCGGTTTCCAGGTGATGAACAGGCTGCCGTTACGCTTGGCCACGTTGTTGACGCGCTTGTCCTCGAAACCGTTGTTGTCCTTGACCACCACCGCGTCCTGCAGGCCGATGCCGCCGCGCAGGTACCAGTTGCCGACGAGCTTGCCGTTGGCGGTCAGTTCGATTCCCCGGGAGCGTTGCAGGCCGGTGAGCAGGGTGATGTTGCGGTCGATCGGGTCGGTGGTGCGGCGGTTGTAGAGCTCCAGCTCATACACCGCCAGGGTGGTGCTCAAGCGTTCGTCGAGCCAGTCGCTTTTGACCCCGACTTCCTTCTGCCGGGTCAGCTCCGGGCTCAGGTCGTTGCCGTTGCCGGCAGCATTCGGGGTGATGCCGATCAGGCCCCCACCCACAGGTGCGAACGACTTGCTCCACGAGGCATAGAACGAGTGGTGTTCCAGCGGGGTCCAGACCACCCCCAGGCGCGGACTGACGCTGTGGCTGTCGCGGCTGTCGGAGAGCCCGTTCTTGCAGTTGGTGGTCTCGACCTCGAAGTTGTCGTAGCGCAGGCCAGCGAGCAATTGCCATTGATCGTTGAGGCGCAGTTGGTCCTGCACATAGAGCGCCCGGCTTTGCACTTCAGTGTGGTTGTTGCTGGATACCTGCATCCGGCCCGTGTGGCTCTGGTAGGGATTGGGCGCGTACAGGTCCACCGAGGGCACGGCCTGGCTGCCGGGGCCGGAGGTGGCGGCGTTGTAGAGGATCGGATCACGGCGCTGGCTGCCGATCTCGATGCCGGTGAGCAGGCGATGCTCCAGGCCGAAGGTGTCGAAACGGCCTTCCACTTCGCTGTTGTTGAAGATGTTGCGGGTCTTGAGGTCCTGTTGCCAGCGCTGGCGCAGCACCTGTGCGGTTTTTGCGTTGTAGCCATATTGGTAGGTGTTGTCGAAATCGCTGTCGAGCTTGAACACCCCCAGGGTATGGCGCAGTTGCCAGCTGTCGTTGAGCTCGTAGGTCAGCTTGGAGCGCAGGGACTGGGACTTGTCATCGATATAGTCGCGGTGGTCACCGTAGGTAGTGTCGCGGCTGACGTCCGCCGGGCGCCCATTGACTCCGGGAATGCCACGGTCCGGCGTGCGGTTGTAGCGGCTGTATTCGTATTGCACCAGCCAGTTCAGCTCGGGTGTCAGCTGCCAGCTCATGGAGGGCGCGAACAACTGCCGGTTGCCACTCACGCCGTCGCGGAAGCTGTTCCGGTCCTCGTTGCCCAGGTTCAGGCGCAGGCTGATGTTCTCTGCCGGGTCGGCGCTGAGGTCGGCGTACAGGCTGCGCAGGTCCTGGCTGCCGCCCTGGACTTCGACGCTGGAGCGCCGGCCGAACTCCGGCAACTTGCTCACCCGGTTGATGATCCCGCCCTGGCTGCCGCGACCGTAGAGCACTGCCGCCGGGCCCTTGAGCACTTCGATGCGTTCGATGTTGTGCAGGTCGCGCACGTATTGGCTGTCGTCGCGAATACCGTCCAGATAGAAGTCGTTGCTGGCGTCGAAACCGCGGATTCGCAGGCTGTCAAAGCGTGTGTCGGAGCCGCTGCTGACGTTGGGGATGCCGCTCAGGGCTCTGCCCAGATCATTGACGCCGTAGTCCAGCACGTTGGCGGTCTTGATCGTGTCAATGGCCTGGGGCACGTAGCGTGCTGGCGTCGAGGTACGGGTCGCGGTACTGATTTCCTTGACCCGTGGATCATCGGGGTCGGCCTCGGCTTCGGCGCTGATGGAAGTCGTCGGCAGGGTGGTACTGGTGGCGCAGGCAAAACCTGCGGTCAGCAGGGTACAAAGACCCAGAGACAGGGGGGTGAGGCGGAAATGGGCAGGCATCTGAAGCGCATCCGAGAGGAGGGAAATCTAGAGGGTGCGAATGATAATGATTGATATTCGCTCATGTTGATTATTCGGTATAAGTTCCCTTGCGCAATTGTTGCGAATTGTTTCTCTCTGGTAATTGCCCGCATACGGGAGCCAGGCCCCCCGATTCGACCGGTTACAGAAACAGACTAAAAGTCATATCGAGGTTTTTCCCGTGGCATCCGCGGCCTAGTCTTGGCCTCACCGAATTTCAAGATCCTGCTGGAGCCCTGTATGTCCTCGGCCACTCTTCACTACATCTACGATCCTCTTTGCGGCTGGTGCTATGGCGCCAAGCCGCTGGTGCAGGCCGCCCAGGCGGTGGTACCGGTGGTGGCGCACGCCGGCGGCATGATGACCGGGCGCAATCGTCAGTCGGTGTCGCCGCAGTTGCGTGATTACGTCATGCCCCATGATCGGCGGATTGCCGAATACACCGGGCAGCCCTTCGGCCAGGCCTATTTCGAAGGCCTGCTGCGCGATCATTCGGCAGTCTTCGATTCGGCGCCGCCGATTGCTGCGGTGCTGGCGGCCCAAGCCCTGTCCGGCCGTGGCCTGGAACTGCTGGGGCGCTTGCAGACTGCGCATTACCTGGAAGGCCGGCGGATTGCCGACCGCGAAGTGCTGCTGGAACTGGCTCAGGAGCTGGGGTTTGCGCCCGAGGCGTTCGCGCAAGCGTTCGATCAGGCTGGAGCCCGGGATCTGGACGAGCATATAAAGGCCAGCCGGGCGCTGCTGGCAAAAGTGGGCGGCCAAGGCTTCCCGACCCTGGCTCTGGAGCAGGACGGGCGCTTCCAACTGCTCGACATCAGCCCCTGGCTGGGTAAACCCGAGGCGTTTGCCCAGTGGCTGAAGACCTCCCTGGGCGCGGACTCGAGCCCTCACGATGGCGTGGTCCAGGCTTGTGGCCTGGAAGGTTGTGCACTTTGAACTCACCTGACCTGCGAGGAATCACCCATGGATAACCTAGCGTTGATCAAAAGCACCTACGAAGGTGCCAACTCCCAGGAAAATGCGCGAAACACCGCGGCCGCCCTGGCCCCTGATGCCCGCTGGACCGAGGCGGCGGGTTTTCCCTATGCCGGCACCTATGTCGGTTTCGAGGCGGTGCTGGAGCATGTCTTCAAGCGCCTGGGTTCGGAATGGCAGGATTTCACCTTCAAGGTCGAAAATTACGTGGCTCAGGGCGACAAGGTGTTCGCCTATGGCAATTACCAGGGCATCTATAACGCCTCGGGCAAGCCGATCGATGTGCGCGTGGCCCATCTGTGGACGCTGAAAGACGGCAAGGTCACCCACTTCGAACAATTCGTCGACAGCCACAGTGTGCAGTTGGCAATGCTCTAGCCTGCGGTTCTTAGAATATTTTCAGCTATTCAAAGACGATTCACGAAATTGACACCTTGTTAAGGGCGCAGATAGGATTCGCCCCAACGCCTGTGGCCAGGAGCCATATTTCAGAATAATAAAAGGCCCGTCGCGATCACCCGCGGACGGGCTTTTTTGTTTCGACGGTAGAAGAGCGCTCAAGCGCCATAACCACAAGGGCCCACAGCGCGTCATCAAACCGTAATAAGGAAAATAAAATGTTGAAACAGCGGATCTGCTTGGTTGCACTGGGGATTTTGAGCGCTACACAGGCCATGGCTGAAGGCCAGGCCGACGCCAAGGGTTTTGTTGAAGACAGCAGCCTGAAAGTGCTGTTGCGCAACGCCTACATCAATCGTGACTACAAAGATGGCAACCCGGACAAGGCTGAATGGGGCCAGGGTTTCATCGGCACCTTCTCCTCGGGCTTCACCCAAGGCACCGTGGGCGTGGGCGTTGACGCCTTCGGCCTGTACGCACTGCGCCTGGACGGCGGCAAGGGTCGCAGCGGTGCCGGCGGCATCGACTTCTTCAAGCAGGGTGACAGCGGTAGCGCTGCAGATGATCTGGCCAAGGCCGGTGCTGCAGTCAAGTTCCGTTTCTCCAACACTGTGCTGACCTACGGTGACCAGATGCCGGCCCTGCCGGTGCTGAACTACGACAACTCGCGCCTGCTGCCGGAAAGCTACACCGGTACCCTGATCACCTCCAAGGAGATCAAGGGCCTGGAGCTGAACGCAGGTCACTTCACCGCCGAGTCGCGTAAAAGTGCCGAAGGCCGTGACAGTGGTGGCCTGAAGTCGATCAACGTATTGGGCGGTAGCTACCAGTTCACCGAGCAGTTCAAGGGCGCGCTGTACGCTTCCGACGTCGAAGACGTGCTGAAGAAGCAATACATCAACCTGAACTACGTATTCCCGCTGGCCACTGACCAGTCCCTGACCCTGGACTTCAACGGCTACCGTACCGAGCTGGACAAGTCCTACGCGCAGAAGGCTAAAGCAGGCGGCGAAGACAACAAGATCTGGAGCCTGGCGGCCACCTACGCCATGGGCCCGCACTCCTTCACCCTGGCGCACCAGCGCAGCACCGGTGACAGCAACCTGGGCTATGCCTACGGTGGCTACCAGCGTGGTCAGAACCGCGTGGGCGATGGCGGCAACACCATCTACCTGGCCAACTCCTACTGGTCCGACTTCAACGCTGAAGACGAGCGCAGCTGGCAGCTGGGCTACGGTCTGGACTTCGGCGCCTTCGGCGTACCGGGCCTGACCTATAACGTGGCCTACGTACGTGGCGACAACATCACCACCTCGACCTCCACCGGCGGCAGCGAGCGGGAAATCTTCAACCAGTTCAAGTACGTAGTACAGAGCGGCCCGGCCAAAGACCTGAGCGTGAAAGTACGCAGCTCGGTACTGCGCGTTTCGCAGAAGTCTTCCGAGTACAACGTGGGCGGCAACGAGCTGCGTGTGTTCGTCGACTACCCGATCAACGTGTTCTGATCAGCGTTTGATCGCGACCTGAGCGCAGGTTGCTGCAACGAAAAAGCCCCGACTGGTTCGGGGCTTTTTTATGCCTGGGTTTTGCATTTTTTGATTGCCGCCTGAGAGGGCAGGTAAGTGTCTTCGTACCACTGCCTTTTCAAGACGTCGCCTTGATGTTTGTAGGCAATCATCTCCTTCCAGTGATCGTTGGCCAGCTCGAGGACTTTGCGCGCAATGGCCTGCACCGAGAAGACCAGGTACTGGTTGTAGTCAGGGCCCAGAAGACTCATCAGCTTGTCGAGTTGGATTGTTTGCGCCTGGCTGGAATGGTCGGCCAGTAGCCTGTTCAAGATGATGGTCGGGATAACCAGAATGACGCACCCGTTGATGCCGTCGAAGTCAGGGTATCCGTCATGCAGTTGATAAAGGATATAGACATAGATGTCCGCCCAGCGCCGTGTGACGTGGTCACAGCGGTACTCCTGAGCGTCCCAGGTTTTCATCCAGGCGCTCTTGGGTGCCAGGGGAAGCTGGGTTTTCAGCTCTGCGCGGCGAGCGAGCAGGGACAGCCTTTGCGCAGTGCTAGGTACCTGCTTGCTTTTTACTTCCACCCCCCAGCCGTTCCTGAAACTCTGACAAAACAGCTCCTTGTTCTCGGCCACAGGGGTTTGAATGTTCGGGTATCGATCAAGCACCGGCTGGGGATAGCCGAGGAAGATATCCGCCACATCATTCTCGCCATTGTCCTCGCTGGCCGGATCGAACAACACGTTGCTTCGGTAGTTGCTGGGTCTTTGAGTGGGGCTGTAATTGAGCTTGCCGAGCGGTGGATTCTCTTGTTCGAACTGCTTGATCGCCGAAATGATGCACGACTCATAGACACGCCCGATCCAACTGGGATTGTTCTTGAGGATCTTGAGCAGTCTTTGTGGCAGTTCCATGGTCATGGCGGTCCCGAAGGGTGAGGCGAGGTCGGGATTTTCGGCGACTGGTTGGCTGATATCAATCTTGTTACAGTCCGCCGGCCCTTTTCTTTTCACGGATGATTTCGATGTTCCGTACCCTGTTATCCGGCCTGTGCCTGCTGGGCGTCGCCAGCATTGCCCATGGCCAGCAGGCAACCTCGCCCGAGCAGTTGCTGACCCAGTTCTCCCGCTGCGACGGGCAATTCTTCCAGGCCCTGAACACCGTCCAGCCGCCGCCCGCAACCCTGAGCCTGGTCAAGTACGGTCCGGTTAGTGCGCCCAAGGTACTCAACCCCTTGCAGGAAGGCGGTCGCTACCAGGCCTTTGAACAGCCGCTGGTGATCAAGGGGGTGCGCCTGGTGGGTTACTACAACGAGGCCCAATCATTGAAGTCGGTGGGCAACCTGCTGTTCTGGGGCTTTGTCGCCGAAGGCGAACCCAAGGACGTGACCGCAGCGCTCAAGCCGCTGCTGGTGGACAGCGTGCGCCTGAGGGCGGATCGCAGTGCAATGACCCGCGTGGAAATCCGCCGTGTCGGCGACCCGATCCAGCAGTGGCGCACCGAAGGCCTGGCCGGCGGTGGCGTGGCTACGCCATTCGGTTTCGTCGAGCGGGTATTGAGCATCGACAAAGGCACTGCCAGCGCGCCGATCTCTGGCCGCACCACGATCTTCTGCAGCCTGCAGGGCACGGTTACCGCGCCGCTGCTGCAGGTGTATCGCCCAGACCTCAACGCCCATCTGCTGGATTGAAAACCATGCCTTCATTGTCTGTTCGCGGGTTGAGCCTGCTCCTGTGTTCCCTGGTCATGGCCGGCTGCGCCAGCCTGCAGAGCCAGGACCAGATCAACTACGCCCATTGCCGTCTGGTCGGGCAGGCCTCCAAGGCCGAGAAATTTGACGTGGTGCTGCAAGAGGCCGACCTGTGCCTTGAGAAGAACCAGCTGAGCAAGCCCATGCAGAGCCTGGTGTACTGGCTAAAGTCCGATGCCTACGCCAGCTTCAAGCGGTATCCGGAAGCCATCAGTGCCAAGGAGAAATCCATCGAGCTGGGGCCCCAGCCCGATGCCCGCGCCGTGCTCGATCTGAGCCGCCTGTACCGCGAGGCGGGCAACCCGCAAAAGGCCCTGGAACTGGTGCAGTCCAACCTCGACGCCAACCTGGGCGAGGCGGGCAAGGGCGCCGGTTTCAACATGCCGACCTACTATCACCTGGGCCAGGCACTCTACGATTTGGGGCAGTATCGCGAGGCTGCCGAAGCCTACAGCGCCGGCCTGCTGAAACAGCCGGACTATGCCTGGGCCTTCTACCACCGGGGCCTGGCCTACGACAAACTCGGCCTGACCGATGATGCCCGCAGCGACTTCGCCACGTTCGCCAAACTGGTGAACCAGAAGTACGTCGAGCCTCAGCACCAGGCCAAGCTGGCCGAGTACAAGATCAGCCTGCCGTGAGTCGTGCCTTGATCGGGTAAACGCCCGGGCTCGGCGGTTCGCGAGCCCTGGCGTTTGGCGCCCGTGGCCTTCAGTCGTCGGGATTGAGGGCGAATTTCAACTGGTTGCCCTCCAGGTACACCACCGCCTCACGGCCATGGATATCCACCGGCCGTGCCGAGATCGCCTCATGTTCCGGGACGATCTTGGACAGCAGCTTGCGCTGCACATCCACCCGCCAGATACAGGCCCTGGGCCCCTCGTTGTCGAAGTACATCACCGGGCGGGTTTCGCTCCAGGTCGGGTTGACAATGCTCCAGCCCGACTCGACGTCGTTGTGCTCGGTGACGTTCTCCGAATAGGTGCCGTTGCTCTGCTGGTCGTAGTCCAGGGACAGGCTGTAGTTTTCTTCATTGAGGCTCTGCGCCACCCGCGCCCAAGCGTGGCGCTGAGTGTTGGAGAGCGACTGGAACAGCCGTTGGCTGGCTTCGGGGGCACTGCGCGAGCCCAGGCGATAACTCATGCCCTGCTGCAGTTCGTCGCCGATGCGCTGGCGATAGTAGAACACCCCGTCGACTATCCCGGCGTAGCGCGGCCCCTGGTCGTTGGACCCCGGCAGGGCCCAGCCGACAAAGCGCACATCCCGGGCGATGGGATGCAGGCCGGGCTGGTCGTCGACGTACTCGTACAGGGTGCCGACATAGCCGCTCAGCCCCTGTTGATACTGGCCGACAAACAGCACCACATGCAGTACCCCGCCCATCACCTGGGCATCGACAATCTGCTGGTCCCCTTGCGGTGGCGCGGCGCTGAAGGTGGCGAGGGTATAGCGCTGCCAGCCGTCGGGATCCAGCAGGCTGTACTGACTGGTGGGCGGCTGCGGCAGCAACTGGCCCTTGGCCGGGGCTGGCGGGATCGGCAACGGTTGCGGCGCGAGCATCTTCAACTGGGCCCGGTAGGCCGCTGCCAGGCAATCGCTGGAGTCGCAGGTGTCGCGCACTTCCTGCAGCCAGCGCGCCTGCAACAGGCGAAACACCTTCAAGTGCTTCAGTGCCTTGTAGCGGCTGTTCAGCTCATCGTCGCTGGCGGACAGGCTCGGAGTGTCGCAGACCGTCTTTTCCATCAGGGTCGAGGCCTTGTTGCAGTCGAAACCGGCGGCGTCGACAGCGGGCACGAACACCGCCAGGGACAGGCCCATGACTGCCAGGGACAGCAGGGGTAACTTCATCGAAACATCCTTGTGGGGAAGCGCGGAGAGGGTCAGGGAGACTGGAACGTTTGCAGGTAGGCCAGCAGATTATCGATCTTTTCCTCATCGCTCAGGCCCCAGAAAATCATCCGGGTGCCGGGCACCACGGCTTTCGGGTCTTCGAGGTACTGGATGAGTTTTTCCCGGGTCCAGACGATGCCCGAGGATTTCATCGCCGTCGAGTACTGGTAGTCCGCGGCGCTGCCTGCGCTACGGCCGATGATGCCGTTGAGCTGCGGTCCGAACGAACTGCGCACCGAGGGCCCGATATTGTGGCAGCCGCTGCACAGCCGCTTGAACAGCTTACCGCCGGTTTCAGCGTCGCCGGCCAGGGCCGGGGCGCTGAACAGCATGGAGTGGAGCGACAGGGTCAGGATCGATACGACGATGGGCTTCATGGGCGGCCTGCATGCAACGGGAGTCGGCGGCTATTGGATCATGAAGCGCATGCCTGGTGGGAGCCTTGCCATGCAAGGCTCAGAAGCGCCCGCTGATCCCCAGCAGTGGCCCCTTCTGGACAATATCGTAGACAAACCCGTCATGGCGATAATTGACCCCCATGGCCCGGTAGCCGGCCACTGCCGAAAAGCCCGGCAGGAACTCCCAGCCCGCCAGTGCTGCCAGGTCCCAGTCTTCCCGCGACTGGCCGGCGCCCACCATGCCCCAGGACGACAACCAGAACCGCTCATTCACCGCGTAGTGCCCGCGCAGGCCGGCCATCGCGTCGGCCCAGGTGGCCTGGTCGGAGCCCGACAGGCCGCTGGCCGGTCCACCGTGCAGGGTGATGCGGGTGCTGCTGTACCAGATGCGCACGCCACCGGCGATGTCCAACCGATGGTCGTTATCCCCCAGCACCTGGTAGCCACCCCCCAGGAAACCCGAGGCGGTCTTGCTTTGCACTTCGAGCTTGGAGGCATGGACGCTCGCGGGCAGCCGGTTGCGGGTGTCGGTGTCGATGTACATCAGGTCGGCGAGCACGCTGTAGGGGCCGCGCCGTGCCTCGCCCATCAGCATCACCGACATGTCGACACTGCGCGCGATGTCCGAGAAGTCGGACTTTATGAATTGGCTCCCGGTGTTGCGGTGGCCGACGTGCCCGCGGATCCCGGCGCCCCACACGTAAGGGCCGCCGTTGAATCGCCAGCCATCGTCGTCTGCTGCCTTGGCCACGAGCGGCAGGCCGGCTCCGGCGGCCGTCAAGGCAGCGAGCAGCAGTGCCAGGCAGGTGTGCCGATGGGGCAACGCTGAAGGCCGGTGGTCACGGTGGATCATGCTGTTTCTCCGATCAGTGCTGGGTCAGCTCAAGAGCCACGCTTTCTGCCGCGCAGTCCTCGGCAGGCTTCAGACCGGCCTGTTGCGCCGCCTTGACCTCCTCCTTCGCGGCCGCCAGGTCTGCCAGGAACGCCGGATTGCCATGCAGGCTGGCCACCGTGGCAGCCCCCATGATGCGGCCAGCGTCCACGTCGCTCTGCCAGTGGGCATCGCAGATGACCCGGCTCTGGCCGTATGACAGGCCGCGGGTCATCAGTTCGGTGGCGCGAGCCGGGTTGATCTCGGCCAGGACCAGGCCCCAGGCCCAGCCTGCGGCGGAGTGGCCGGAGGGCCAGGAACCGTCCGTGCGCAGCAGGGGCTCCATGTCCTTGCGGCACGTCCCTTCGTCATGCACCACGAAGGGGCGGGTGCGGTTGTAGGCATTCTTGCCGGCGTAGGTGGAACCACCCGCATCCGTCAGGGTGCGCTGCATCAAGGTATAGAGATGGGGTGTGCTGTTTTCGCTGATCGGCGTGCCCATTGCGCAAGAGAAGGTTTTCGCCGGGCCGGGGAATGACAGCTCCGCATCGTTTGCCGCCAGCTTCTCGCGGCTTGTGCCACGCAGCGCCAGCGCCGCACGCCGTGCTTCTTCATCCCGCGCCAGTGCTGCAGAGCCCGGTTTTGGCGGGGCCCCGAGCAGGGCCAGGCGCACGGGCAAGTCAGCGGGGTCAAGGTAGCCTGGTGCCAGCTTGAAGTGAGGGTCGGTGACTTTCGTGGCAGCCTCCTCGGCCGGCGCCCATCCCGACCACAGCAAGCCGGCCAGAGACAGCGTCACCGCCAACGGTTGAGGTGTTTTTTTCATCGCTCGCTTCCTTCTCTGTCCATGACCACGGCTATCAAAACTGGTACAAGGCGTTCAGGTAGGCCCCGGCCCCGACCTTGTCACCGGTCAGCGGGCTGTCGCGGGCGTCGGAGACCAGGGCGTAGGTCTTGATGCCGCCCTCCAGCGCCAGCTGTGGTTGCCATTGCCAGGTGAGGCCCAGCTTCAGGGTCACGTCCCGCATTCCGCCCCCCGGGTGGTACTCATCGAACCGGGTGCGTGCGGCTTGCTGGGCCGTGACGCCGAAGCGCGCCATCATGTCGTTCTCGTTGCTCCAGGTGCCGTAAAGCGTCGAGTCCAGGGTCAAGGTCGAAGACAGCGGGTAGGTGGTGGCGACCCCGGCTTCCAGGTACGCCGTGCGCCCCAGGCTTTCGCCACCGTAGTTGCGGTCCTGGGTCGATTGCAGGCCGCGCACGAACAGTCGGCCGGCCGGCAGGATCCAGTACGCTTCCGCCCCCACCAGGGCGGTGCTGTCCAGGTTGCCCATTCCTTTCAAGTAGTCATCCCGGCCGTCCAGGGTATGGATTCGCTCCTTGCGTCCCTGGTCATAACCGATCAGCAGCGCCACCCCGAAAGGCGCCAGCCCTGGCAAGTCCCAGCGCAGGCCCTCGGGGAACGCCGCGGTAAAGGTGCCCCAGTCCTGGGTGGGCATGAGCGCCTTGAGTTTCAGTGAAGGGAAGGCCGCGTAGTGGGAGGAGCCTTGGTACAGCGGGCCAACAGCCAAGCCACCGCCTACCGTCACGGATGGTGCACCGGCTGAATCGTCCGGGGCCGCGTGGGCAGGCGGCACCAGCATCAATGCAAGGGCTGCACTTAGGGAGAACAACACGGGAGACCTGAAAGAATGTGAATGATCTTTGAGTGTCATTGTTCATTTCCTTGGGTGTGAACTCTGTAGTGCAGAGCCATTCCTGAGTTGATAAGTACTCTTCAACTTGGAAGTGCTGGTATCTGAGGCGAATGCAGGCCTGTAAAGCCGCGACGCAAGACGCTGGCCTGATTGATCACCACAGGGCGTTTACAAGTGTCGAGGGCAGTAGTCCGTCATTCCGACAAACCTGCACTTGCTCGAATAATCGAATCTATAAAGCGACCGGCTCTGGCTGGGGAAAGCGCCATTGGCCACTGAGTATTTCGTTGCTCGGTCGATAGAGCCTGACCGTATAGTTCCAGCCAGGTGTCGTAACCAGACAATTAACGGTCTTTGCGTCGCAACCACCGAACTGGATGACAATTGAACCGTCAGCACTTTTCTTGGCAGTGAGGTTGTTCAACGAATAGGCGTCATAGGGGTTTTTCTGAAAGTACCCCTCTGCGTTGTAAACACTCACAGACCAGAAACTCTTGACCGGCACCTGTTCAACCTTGAGGCGGTAGACGGTTTTCCCATCGTTGTGCGGCAATACTGCTCCGAGGTAGATGGCGTCCCTGCTCGGGTTGCCGCCCCAGCCCGTAGCGGTTCCAATCAAGTGCCGGATCGGATCGACCCTGCCTTTGGGACCAAAGGACTGGTTGTAGTCGGGAAGGGTCGAACCCAGGACAGCCAGGGCATCACGCATTTTTTTCTGGCTCACCTGATCCCACTTCGGAACCATGAACTCCCCCGGCCTGGCCTGGCTGACCTGGATTGCGTCCTGCAGTGCATGCACCTGCTCAAGGTCGTTGCGATCCGAGGGGTCGAAGAACAGTCGGATCGCGACAAATACATAGCGTGTGCCGATCTCCTCTTTCGCCAACGTATGGCGGCCGGGCCCGTAAATGACGGCCGGCACAAAGTGATCTTCGTTGACCACTTGCATCGACATGAACCTCTTACCGGCTTCAGGCAATGTGACGGTCACCGGGCCAGCATCGAGATCGAACACCGCTGACGAATACAGCGTGTCCCTGTTCATTCGGATGACATCCTGAGCATCGATGGCAACCGGTTCGCGGCTATGAACAAACCGGCCCAAGCCTCCACTCTTCACACTCTTGCCCATATAGAGATCGGACTCGGCACGTGCAAAGTTATCGACACTTACCGGTATCGTCGTGTCAGCGAATGACTGCGCATTTGCACTGGCAAAAGTGGCCAGCGTCAGGGCGACGATGCAGGCCGTGGATGAATCGGGCATGTAAACCTCTAGCTCTTTTAAGTGGGCATTACCTTTTCAGACTGTATAAGAACACCCCGTTGGAAACTTGCCATTTGGTGCCAAAAGTACCGCGAGCAAGTGCTGCGAAGGCCGCCACTGAAAGGCGCCCAATAGTGGGGCGGGAGGGTCAGGCGAAGAGCTTAGCGATCATCTTTCAAGAGGGTGCGGTAGCGCGACGGCGAGCTTCCGGTCCAGCGCTTGAAGGCTCGGGTAAAGTGCGCCTGATCACTGTAGCCAACCATGTAGGCAATTTCGGTTGCGCTGTACTTACCACAGGCAATCAGTTGTAGCGCTTCGCTACGACGGGTCTCGTCCCGCAGGTCTTCGAAGTCGATGCCGCAGTATTTGAGACGCCGCTGTAGGGTTCGCGAAGACAAGCCGATGTTGCTTGAAATAGCGGTAAGTTTGGATCGATCCTGATCCCCGATCCGCTCGATCAGCACGCCGGCGGCTTGCGCGGTCGACTTCAAGGCCTCGGTGACTTTCCAGGCCTCATCCCGGCTGGGTTGCAGCGGTGTGTCGAGCAATTCACGGTCGAACTCGATCATGTTGTGCTGCGCGTTCATGTGCAGATTCGGCCCCAGGTATTCCTCCAGCGCCTCATCTCCTCGTTGCCTCGGGTTTTGCAGGTGCACACGGATGGCGCATGGCTCACCGGACATGAGCGGTACTTTTCTCAGCAGCGCCAGAGTGCCGAGAATGACCTGCTGCGGATCTGCCCCGTGCTGTCCGGTGAACTGCTGGATCAGTTTCGTCGTACGGCCTTCGGTGACGATTCTTACGTCGCTTCCTTGATGCAGTAAGTCTGTATGGATCGCCGCCACTGCGCACGCCTGAGCCAGAGTGGACGAGCCCAGGATCAACTCGCCCCAGGCGCCGAGTGAGCGTACTTCGATCAGGTGCCCCACCGTTGCACCGGCGAAAGGGTCCTGTGCGACCGCGGCCATTTCATTGGCTATATGAAAGCAGGTCGCCCGTGGCACCCAGGCATCCGGGTATTGAAAAACCTGAGGGGAAATACCGTACCGCCGGAAGAACTCCAGTGGCGACACCCCACGCATGCTCAGGTAGGGCGCTATTTGCTGAAGCGTGCTGAGTTTGATGGAGGGCGTTGCATGGGTCATGAGCGTTTGCACCTGGTTTGAAGGCAATGCACGTGAATACCGTCCGGGTCCGCAGGGAAACACTAGCGCAAAACCTTTGCCACAGTCGTGCCGACGACCGTGCAGTAAACACAAGGGGCGAATCAGCGACAACATCGGCGTTTCCCGACCTGCTGACCGCACCTTGTACAGAGGGGGGCAGGCAGGGCACGGCTGCAACAAGGATGAGGCCATTGTGCCAATTCAGCTGAAGCCAGGGGCTGTCAGTGGGTTGAGCGCGTGCCCGTGGCCTGCGAAGGGCGAACCAAGGTTCCTGAGGGGGAGCCTGTGTTCGTTGGGTGAGGGAGGGGCTGGTGGGGGAGTCTGAAGCTCTCCGATACCGGAATCAAAAACGCAGCTGAAGGCGTTGGCGCAGTTTTTTTGATCCCGGAAACAACAAAGCCCTCGCATCGCTGCGAGGGCTTTGTTTTGTATGGTGCCGGCACCAGGAGTCGAACCCGGGACCTACTGATTACAAGGAAGGTGCTTTAAACAACAGAAACAAGGAGTTAACGCTGTTTCTGTTACGTGAGAGGGTGGTGCATACCGCATGTTCAAGGGGGGTAGATGATGCTTGTTACGTGGAATCGATCCCCGAATCATCGGTGTTTCACACGCTAGCAGCAGGTGGTGCTTCGCCAGCACGTCTTCTGCGCATACTCTTTTGCGCGTCAATCACAACGTCGGAGAACGGTCGATCTGTGCGGTCTGTTACGGCCAAGCCAAAGCCAAACATACTAGGGGGCGGGTCCTCCTTTTTCAGCGACTTGTATGCCTTTTCCTGATGAGACAGTGTCTGGGTGACGACGGCGTCCTTAGAGCACTCGTCCAGGCGCGAGACTTCGTCCAAAATCAGTCTAAAAACTACCTCGCCGAACTCGAATGCTTCGTCGAAGTCAGGGAAGTAACCCTTGTGAATAACTCGATTGCGGAACTCAGACTGGGAGGGAGAAAGCACCGTCGGCGGCTGACCCTCCTTCAAGGTTCTCATGCCAATGTACATTCCAAGCTGTCGCTCTGACTGTGAGGCGACGGCTTTCCACATCGTCTCCAAATCGTTGGAGTTTACATTCGCGGCTGTCAATTGGACTCGAATAGAAAATTCATACAACCGCTCCAGTGCTGCGGCAAAGCTACTCACAGACTCTCGTAGATAACCGTCCGATAGAGCCTCTAAACCACTTTGGAAAAGCAGCTCAAAAGGAAGGTTGCTGAGAATTGCCACAAGCTGATGCCCCTCTGGGCAAGTGGCTCGATACAGATTTTTGTCCTGAACGAGCACAGATCTAGTCCGAACCAACATGCCCTCAGGTCCAAAGCCACCATCTGTCATAGAGGCAGCTAGCGCGCACTGAACGCAGGGAATTATGAGTTCCAAATTTTTTCTCCGTTATTGGCGGGTAGGGCAAACTGGTGGCTGAACCCTCTTATCTCATCTATTCAGCGGAAGGCGAAACGATTGGAGTACTGTAATCGTAGACGTCCATCATCTTCGGGTCACGATGGCCGCTGGCTTCCTGCTTGTCCGCTCTGTTACCTACGGTGTCAGTGATGCCGCGTCGTTTCAGATCGTGCAGCGCAAACCGTTGTTCCGGCGTAATGAAGTCGTCTACGAGTGCCAGGGTGATAAAGCGCTGCCAGGCAGTATCTAGGCTAGTTTTGCGCAGTGGCCCGCCATGGCTGGCCACGATGATGTGCCGGCGCGATGGAATGATCGGGATCGCGGTTTTGCGTTTGGCCCATATCTTGGCTCGATAGGCCTTCGCGTTTTCCCAGGCTGTACGCAGTCGTGGCGTCCAACGAACGATATTATTTCGGCTGCCCTTGCGGCGATTGGTCAGAATCCCGCTCTCCAGCTCGTTTTCGTCAGTGAGGGTCACGACCTCGATGCCGCGCAACCTGCAGAGGTATGCCAGTTCCATGACGTAGCCCAGGTATTCGGGACAGCCGCCTTTCTCATTGCGTTGCAGCAACCCCCTGGCGATCGCCCGGTCGATAAGGGCGTCCATGACCTGGTGGTTGGGGAGACGGCGCTGCTTGCGCTCTACGGGCGCCTCAATACCTAGGGCTGGGTTCACTTCCAGAAAGCCACGATTGCGACCCCACTGCAGCACACGGCGCAGATAGCGGAGCGCATGTGCGGCTTTCGATGGCGTGCCTTCGTCCGCGAGTCGGTCAACGATTCTTTGTACCAGGGCAGAAGTGAATTTCCGAACGGCCAGATCCCCCAACGGTTTTCCCAGCTTGGTGGGAATAGTCAGGAGAACGTCGCGGGAGTAGCAATAATCTTCATGGGTTTTCGAACTGAGCTTCTTGTACCGATCGCTTTCGTGGAACTGCGCACAAACGTAGTGGAGCGTTCCCCGGTCGACGTTGGAAGCCTCGTCCATGATTTGGTGTAGCTCTGCCAGCGAAACGATAGCCGGCGCTATGTTGCGCCGGCGCTGCGTGCTCGTCTCGTCACGATGAAGGGTGTACCAAACCCCTTCGTTTCGCTGATCAAAGTAAACGGCCGCTGGGAGAGCGGCCTGATCGATGTGGGAGGGGATGTGCGGATTGTGCTTCCGCTTCCTTGCTTTCCTCATAGGATGTCGGCGTCGTATCGCTCTGCAGCAGGCCTAAAGCACTTATCTCCCTCCCGCCGACGGGCTCTGCGTCCGTTTTTTGTGCAAGGTCAGGTGGTGGTGCAAACCATGCCCCCGCCCAGGCCCGCTGCGGGCTTTGTGGAGCGTTTGGTGATTGCACAAAGTGAAAGGTATTGCTGAGAAATGTCACACGTTTGCACGGCGTGCCATGACGTCTCAGATGATGAGGAAATTCTGAAGGCCCCGGCCTGTCTGGCCGCATGCCTAAAAGATCAGCCAAAACCGCTGTTTTCAGTTTCAGCGCAGCTCAAAAACCACGAGTTCTGTGCTCTGCGAAACGCCGGAGGGGAAAGCGCTGTAATCCCCTCCTGGCGGGGGCCGTATCGGGTTTACTGCGTTTCAGAGGCTTTCACTGCGTCTTTCTCGGCCTGGAATCGAACATGAGGGAGATCAGCCTCATTCAGCAACCGGCGATGTTCTTCCTCAACCACGGGGTGCAATAGGCCTTTAAGCAGTTGGGCAAGCTTCAACGCCGTTGCCTCGTCCACCCTCCTCACCGTGCCGGTGCGGGCCGAGGGTCGGCATAGCTCGCCTGCCGAGAGGCCAAGGGTCGCCAGGATGCCGCAAACATACCCGTCCAAGAACTCCGCTCTCTTGGTAAGAATTCGACTTTCTGGAGCTTCCTGATAGTCCCAATCTACACGCCAATGTCGATCGTCTTTAACGGCGCTGATCTTCGGTAGTGCTGCTTGGGGGGTGGGCTTACGCATTGCTGTTCTCCGGGTCGATCAAAGGACTGAGCGTGGTTTTCAGCATACCTTCGATGTTCCCGGAAAAACATTTTCTGGGTCACCCCGTCCTGACACGTAAGTGGCGTCTGCAGGTGACAAAAAGCCCTGGAACCCGCGTATTCCGTGGGGAGCGTCGCTTACAGTTGTGCCGTCTAAAAGCGTCAGCTGAGAGCGAATAGAAAAAATATCGTTATAAATCAATTGGTTATTAAGATGCTCGCTTACAGTACCAAACTGTGCGGCTCAGACGGTGATTCTACAGTCGACTTACGATTTTGATATCAGCTCAAGCCATTGATTTGTAAGGGTTTTAAGAGATTCTAAAATCTCACTTACACTTCTTACGCACTTTTGATGGGTGCACCGGAAAAAAATTCCCGTGTGTAGAGGGAGTGACACTCGACGTGTACAGACACTGCAGTGGCGCTGAATTTGCGGGGCTATTGGCTATCCTATGCTTGTCGATCGAAGCCTACTGCCAGACTCCAAGTAAACCTGAACTGCGTGCTGGAAAAACAGATTCAGCACCAGGTGCAGGTGAGTGCCCTTATGGTTACTCAAGAGCTTCGGTGTGGAGGCTCTTTGGATATTTGCGCCTAGTCCAGAATTTGTTGTTGAGCCACATACCCACGAATGCGCCTAGAAACGAATAGAAGAACAGTCCGGTGTCTGGATTGGTAGGGAAAAATGGTGGTCGCGGTCCATAGACCGCGGCGAGAAAGCCCCCTACGACCATAACAGCCGGAGACAGACTCCAGGCAAGCGAACGCAATTTCCCCGGCTTTATCTTTTGAGGTTTGGGGCGCGTGAACTGGCCAAGGTTTCGAAAACCCTGTGGAAGGCCTTTTAGGGTGCCCTTGATCCTGGGCTTTCGATCAGTACTGGTATGCAGAATTTCCACCACAACCCCATCGTTTTCATCGAGGAAATTGAAAGTGAATCCAATCTCATTAAGGTTGTGATCTGGAAGTGCGCGGAATGAGAAATCGTTTACCGCACGACTGGACTTAAGTACCGAGATGGATAGGATTTGACCGTCGTCTCCTACGTGGAACCGGAGGGGATCCTTATCAACGATGTCTTCACCGCTAACGGTGTTCTCGCCGCTGTTCCAGAAAATCAGTATGGATTTGGTTAGGCGGGGAATGCTGATGCCGTCGTATTGAACGACTATCTCTGGTGGTAGCGCATCTGAGGCGCTTCCCAGGAGATGCTCTCCTAGGTACACATAGGCCAAGCTGGTTCGTCTGCGAGTCCACAGGTATGTAAGGACCGCGAAGACGATACCTGCAATCCCAAGCAACGTGCCAAGCCAGCTTTTGTCCAGGAGGCCCTGCGCATAGTCGATCCACGACATTACCGTATCCCTACAGATGATGAGGAAGCGAAAACTGGTTGCTTGTTACGTGCCTTGTTACGTACGACGCAAAAAACAAAGGCCTGCATCGCTGCAAGCCTTTGATTTTAAATGGTGCCGGCACCAGGAGTCGAACCCGGGACCTACTGATTACAAGTCAGTTGCTCTACCAACTGAGCTATACCGGCGTGTTAGGGCGACGATTATAGCGATTGGCGAGGTTCTGTAAACCCCTGAAATCTGACTATTTTTGCAGGCCCCCGGGTTTTCGTCCGCCAGCTAAGGATTGGGTGACAGCTGCTGGTTCGAGGGTGACCCCGCGGGGTTTATTCGCTCATCCGCCTGGCGGGCCCCGGCTATGCCACAGGCAGCCACCTCCTCTGAGGTTATACAGGCAGTGTTCCAACCTGTTGCTCTGGCAGCTGGAGCTTTTATCTGTTCTTGCGCTTAATTGGTTTTTAAATATTATTTTTTAAATGAAGTGCGACCGTATGTCCCAAAGAGTGGAATTAAAAAACAACTGGTCTAAGTTTGATGGCAGGCCTTTGGGGAAACAGATATTTCCGAAGGTTTATAGGAGTTATGTCAATTAAATGGAGATCGTCATGTCGAAGGAAGCTATCAAGCACCACCATCTCACGGCTATCCAGCACCACGAAGCGGCAAAGAAGCATGAGGAGGCGGCCATCCACCACAAACACCTGGCAGAGCGCCACCAGTCGGCGGTCCACGCCCATGAGCACTCGCGGGATGGGGTGATTTCCAAGCTCAAGGGCGACTGGCGCAAGCACTTGGATGAATCCAAGAAGAAAGTTGATTCCGCCTACAAGACATCCGCACGGGCGCACAAGAAAACCAAGGAAGTTGCCAAGTAACAGCGCTCTTGGAATATCAGGCTGAAATTTGAACTTATTTAAATAATGCTTTGGGTTTTAGCCTGTTTCAAATGGACGCTGTATATCTGTACCTCCCTCCGATTTCCCATGCGAGACATGAAACACGGTTATCAGAGGGAGGTTTGACTCCCATAGGCCCGGGTATGTCTGCCGGGTTCCTTGGGTATTTGTATTGCCGCCGCTACGGCTTTCCTGCGCTCCCTTGCGCCACCGACTCGGCCAGGATGCACAGCAACTCGAACATCAATGTCGCCCCCACCAGGGCGGTGGCGCCGCCGAGGTCGAAGGGTGGCGAGACTTCCACCACGTCGGCGCCAATCAGGTTCAGGCCGCGCAGGCCGCGGATCAGTTGCTGGGCCTGGAGGGTGGTGATGCCGCCGATTTCCGGGGTGCCGGTGCCGGGGGCAAAGCACGGGTCGAGGGCGTCGACATCGAAGCTGATGTAGGTCGGGCCATCGCCCACCACGCGCCGGGCTTCGGCCAGGGTGGCTTCGACGCCGATGTCGGCGAACTCTTCCATGTGGATCACGCGAATCCCGCAGTCCTTGGCAAAGTCTTCGTCGTCGGCGGAGTAGATCGAGCCGCGGATGCCGATCTGCACTGTGCGTTTCGGGTCCAGCAGGCCTTCTTCGATGGCACGGCGAAACGGCGTGCCGTGGGTGTAGGGGTTGTCGCCGAAGTAGCGGTCGTTGGTATCGGAATGGGCATCGAAATGCACCATGCCGATGGGCCGGTGGCGAGCCAGGGCGCGGAAGATCGGCAGGGTCACCAGGTGGTCGCCGCCTACGGCCAGGGGCACTGCACCGGCTTCCTGGAGCTGGCTGAAAAAGCCTTCGATCTGTTTCAGCGAGTCCAGCAGGTCGATGGGGTTGACCGGCGCATCCCCAAGATCGCCGACCCGCACCAGGTCATACGGCGCGATGCGGCTGACGTGGTGCACCTTGCGCATCATGCTCGACTGGTTGCGCACCTCCCGTGGGCCATGCCGGGCGCCGGCGCGGTTGGTGGTGCCGCCGTCCCAGGGCACGCCCACCAGGGCGATCTGGACCTGCGCCGGGTCATCGAACAGCGGCAGGCGCATGAAGCTCGGGATACCGGCGAAGCGCGGCACCAGGGCGGCGTCCACGGGTTGGGGAAAGGGCTTGGACATGGGGTGACTCCTTGTTCGCAGTGAAGGGCTTATTCGGTGGCGCTGCGCAGTGCCGGTGCCGCCGGGCTCAGCAGGCTGACGCCGACAAAGGTCAGCAGGCTGACCCCCAGGCCGTAGTAGATCGGGGTGTTGGCCAGGATGCCGTCGTGGGCCATGAAGCCGATCACCGTCAGGCTGCCGGTGACCATGCAGGCGATGGCGCCCCTGGCCGATGCGCGCTGCCACAGCAGGGCACCCATGATGGGGACCAGCAGGCCGCCCACCAGCAGGTTGTAGGCGATGCTCAGGCCGGCAATCACGTCGTTGACCAGGCAGGCCATGACCAGCATCGCCAGACCCAGGCCGAGGGTGATCCAGCGGCTGCTGGCCAGGTGGTTTTCCCGGCCCTGGGTCAGGAAGCGGCTGTAGATGTCTTCCTTGAGCACCGTGGCCGAAGCCAGCAGGCAGGCGCTGGCGGTGGACATGATGGCGGCCAGGGCTGCGGCGACCACCAGCCCGCGCAGGCCGGCGGGAAGCACGCTGCGGGTGACTTCGGCGAAGGCGTTTTCCGCCACCGCCAGGTCCGGCAGCAACAGCTTGGCAGCGGCCCCCACCAGGGCACAGGCGGCCCCGTAGAACATGCAGTAGACACCGGCGCCGAGGCCGGCGTAGCGCACCACGTTTTCACTGCGGGCGGTGAACAGACGCTGCCAGATGTCCTGGCCGATCAGGGCGCCGAAGAAGTACAGCAGGAAGTAGGTGAGGATGGTGTCCAGGCCGATGTTGCCCAGCTCGAAGAAGCCCGCCGGCAGGTTGGCCTGCAGAGCTTCCAGGCCGCCGGCCTGGCCGACGCTCATGGGCAGCAGGACAAAGAAGATGCCCAGGGTCATGATCACGAACTGGATGATGTCGGTGAGGGTCAGCGACCACATGCCGCCGATCACCGAATAGAAGATCACCAGGCCACCACCGCAGAGGATTGCCGGGATGCGTGGAATGTCGAACACCACTTCGGTGATCGATCCGATGGCGATGGTGGCGGTAACTGCCACCATCAGATCGTAGGCGACCATCACGCAGCCGCCGATCAACCGCGAGGAGGCCTGGTAGCGTTGTTCGAGAATCTGGGTCACGGTGAACACCCGCAACTGGGCGATCTGCCGGGAGAACACCAGGCTCAGGATGATGATCCCCAGGCCCAGCATGAATACCAGCCACAGGCCGGAAATGCCGAAGCTGTAGCCCAGGCGTACCGAGCCGAGGGTGGAGGCGCCGCCGAGCATCACCGCCGACAGCGTGCCCAGGTACAGGGCCGGCCCGAGACGGCGCCCGGCCACCAGGAAGTCGTCCTGGCTCTTCACTTTGCGCATGCCCCACCAGCCGAGGCCGGCCATCAGCAGGACGTAAACCAACATGACTGCATAATCGAGTGTCATTACGGATGCTCCCTGGTTGTTTTTGTTGTTTCAGGCAGATCGGCCAAGAGTAGGCTGGACGCTTTGCGCCTTACATCTCCAGGGACACAAGCCGGCTTGCGTTTTGGAGCAAGTGGCGAGGCGGCATTTCTCTCTTGGTGGTGAGTGTGTGGGCGGGTGGCCGATAGCCTGCCCAGATCAGAAGCCAGGTTCAGTCAAAGGAAGAGTCAGCGATGGATGTCGGAAAATTTACCCTGGTGGCCGCGCTGGGGATGCTCGGTGCCTGCAGCGTGAAACCGGTGGTGCCCTATTCGGAGCCGCCCCTGGGAGTGCCGGTGGCGCAACTGCGGGTGATCACCAACGGTGAGGTGCGGGGCGACGTCTATGCCGGCTGCCAGGGTGATAGCCGGCGTCTGGCCAAGGCCGGGCGGTTCCTCAGTGATCACCAGCCGAACGTCAACGACCCGCAGTTCCCCCAGGTTCCCAGGCAGATCGACATGCTGCCCCGGTTCGCGCCAAAACTGCCGAGTTATGTAGGCGCAATCCGCATGGGCGAGGGGGCCTACAACGAAATTGCCACCGAGTACCGGGTACCGGCGGGACGGCCTTTCCTGCTGGAGGGCGGGGGCGTGGCGGCGGGCGGATATGGCAGCACCTATCGCAGCTGCCCCGAGGTGAAGAAGGTGGTGCTGTTCGAGCCGGGCAAGAGCTACGAAGCCTTCGTCGGCTTGAACTACGTTCCGGTGGCGGGCGGCGAGGTGCAGGCGCTGTGCGCGTTCGCCGTCTATCAGTTGCTGCCGTTGAGCAAACCGGGGGCGACCCTGCCGCTGGCGGTGCAATCCCGGCCGCCGGCGGAGCGCCGTTGCCCCGATCAGTGAGTGGTTGCGAGGTTGTCCCTGGCCTGTTGCAACAGGCCAGGGCGTGGTTTGCCTAGGCCTCCCAGCCGGCTTCGCTGACAGCTTTCTGCACCAGGGGATGCAGTTCGGCGCCTTGCTGCTGTGTCTGCCAGGCCAGCAGTTCCTTGCGCATGCCCGGGGTCCAGAACATCTGCATGTGGTTGCGCACGCTGAGCACCGCCTGCACCTGGTCCGGTTCATTGGCGAAGTACGAGGCAATCTGGTTGGCCATCTTGATCAGGCTGGCGGTACTCATCGGCGCACCTGTGCCTTGTCGCCACGGGAGCGGCGGCGTTCATCCAGCAGACGATGCTGTTCATCACTGAAGGCCTGGTAGCGTTTCTGCCATTCGGACGGGTGATAGACCCGGCTGACCTCCACCGCCGTGACCTTGTACTCCGGACAGTTGGTGGCCCAGTCGGAGTTGTCGGTGGTGATCACGTTGGCCCCCGACTCGGGGAAGTGGAAGGTGGTGTAGACCACCCCCGGCGCTACCCGCTCGGTGACCCGGGCCCGCAGCACGGTCTGCCCGGCGCGGCTGCCGATACCCACCCAGTCGCCTTCGTTGATGCCCCGGCTTTCGGCGTCGGTGGGGTGGATTTCCAGGCGGTCTTCGGCGTGCCAGGCAACGTTGTCGGTGCGTCGGGTCTGGGCGCCGACGTTGTACTGGCTGAGGATCCGGCCGGTGGTCAGCAGCAATGGATAGCGGCCGTTGACCTTCTCGTCGGTGGGCACGTAGCCAGTGAGCATGAAGCGCCCCTTGCCACGTACGAACTCATCGATGTGCATGGTCGGCGTGCCGTCCGGCGCGGCGTCGTTGCACGGCCATTGCAGGCTGCCGTGACGGTCCAGGCTGGCGTAGCTGACACCGCTGAAGGTCGGGGTCAGGCGGGCAATCTCGTCCATGATTTGCGAAGGATGGTGGTAGCTCATCGGATAGCCCAGGGCTGCGGCCAGGGCCAGGGTGCCTTCCCAGTCGGCCTTGCCGCCCAGGGGCTCCATGACCTTGCGCACCCGGGAGATCCGGCGCTCGGCGTTGGTGAAGGTACCGTCCTTTTCCAGGAACGAGGAGCCCGGCAGGAACACATGGGCGAACTTGGCGGTTTCGTTGAGGAAGATGTCCTGCACCACCACGCATTCCATGGCCGAGAGGGCAGCGGTCACGTGCTGGGTGTTGGGGTCGCTCTGGGCGATGTCCTCGCCCTGGCAGTACAGGCCCTTGAAGCTGCCCCCCAGGGCCGCCTCGAACATGTTGGGAATGCGCAGCCCGGGATCGGCCTGCAGGGTGACGTTCCAGGCCTGCTCGAACTGCTGGCGCACCGTCTGGTTGGAGATATGCCGGTAGCCCGGCAGCTCGTGGGGGAAGGAGCCCATGTCGCAGGAGCCCTGGACGTTGTTCTGGCCCCGCAGCGGGTTCACCCCCACGCCTTCGCGGCCGATGTTGCCGGTGGCCATGGCCAGGTTGGCGATGCCCATCACCGAGGTGCTGCCCTGGCTGTGCTCGGTCACGCCCAGGCCGTAGTAGATCGCGGCATTGCCGCCGGTGGCGTACAGACGCGCGGCGGCGCGGATATCCGCGGCAGGCACGCCGCAGATGGCCCCCAGGACTTCCGGCGAGTTGTCGGCACGGCTGACGAAGTCGCTCCACAGGGCGAAGGCCTCGGGCTCGCAGCGGGCGCTGACGAACTCCTGGTTGACCAGCCCTTCAGTGACGATCACATGAGCCAGGGCATTGAGCATGGCCACGTTGGTACCCGGGCGCAGGGCCAGGTGCAGCTCGGCGCGGGCGTGTACCGAGTCCACCAGGTCGATGCGTCGCGGATCGATGACGATCAGCTTGGCCCCTTCACGCAGGCGGCGCTTGAGCTGTGAGCCGAACACCGGGTGGGCATCACTGGGGTTGGCGCCCATCACCAGGATCACGTCGGCCTGCATCACCGAGTCGAAGCTCTGGGTCCCGGCAGATTCCCCCAGGGTTTGCTTGAGGCCATAGCCGGTGGGCGAGTGGCAGACCCGGGCGCAGGTGTCGACGTTGTTGTTGCCGAAGGCCGCCCGCACCAGTTTCTGCACCAGGTAGGTTTCTTCGTTGGTGCAGCGGCTGGAGGTGATGCCGCCAATGGAATCGCGGCCATATTTGAACTGGATGCGCCGCAGTTCGCTGGCGGCGTAGGTCACCGCTTCGTCCCAGCTGACCTCCTGCCACGGGTCGCTGATGTGCTTGCGGATCATCGGCTTGGTGATGCGGTCCGGGTGGGTGGCGTAGCCCCAGGCGAAGCGGCCCTTGACGCAGGAGTGGCCATGGTTGGCCTGGCCATTCTTGTCCGGAACCATGCGCACCAGCTGGTCGCCCTTCATCTCGGCACGGAACGAACAACCCACGCCGCAGTAGGCGCAGGTGGTGATTACCGCCCGCTCCGGCTGGCCCATTTGCACCACGCTCTTTTCCATCAGGGTCGCGGTCGGGCAGGCCTGCACGCAGGCGCCGCAGGACACGCATTCGGAGTCCAGGAAGTTGTCGCCACCGGCCGCCGCGACCCGGGATTCGAAGCCCCGGCCGCTGATGGTCAGGGCGAAGGTGCCCTGGGTTTCTTCGCAGGCGCGCACGCAGCGGTTGCAGACGATGCACTTGCTCGGGTCGTAGTCGAAGTAGGGGTTGGAGGTGTCTTTCTGATCCTGCAGGTGGTTGGCACCGTCGTAGCCGTAGCGCACTTCCCGCAGGCCCACCTGGCCGGCCACGGTCTGCAGTTCGCAGTTGCCGTTGGCCGAACAGGTCAGGCAGTCCAGCGGGTGGTCGGAGATGTACAGCTCCATCACGTTGCGGCGCAGGGTCGCAAGTTTCGGCGTTTGCGTATGCACCACCATGCCTTCGCTGACCGGGGTGGTGCAGGAGGCCGGGTAGCCGCGCATGCCGTCGATCTCCACCAGGCACATGCGGCAGGAGCCGAAGGCTTCCAGGCTGTCGGTGGCGCAGAGTTTCGGGATGCTGGTGCCCATCAGCGCGGCGGCGCGCATCACCGAGGTGCCCTGGGGCACGCTGATGCTGCGACCGTCGATGTTCAGGCTGATCTGCACCTGGCTGTCCCGGGCCGGGGTGCCAAGGTCAACGGCGTTGAGGTCGATGTCTGTGGCGGGGTCGAAAAGAGTGATCATTGCTCGGCCTCCGAGGGCTGCAGACCGAAGTCGGCGGGAAAGTGCTTCAGGGCGCTGGCCACCGGGTAGGACGTCATCCCGCCCAGGGCGCACAGCGAGCCGTATTGCAGGGTGTCGCACAGGTCCTTGAGGATCAGCGCCTGGTGTTCGCGCTCCTCGGCCTGGGGGGCGGCCAGCAGGCGATCGATGACCTCCACGCCGCGGGTCGAGCCGATGCGGCACGGGGTGCATTTGCCGCAGGATTCCTCGGCGCAGAACTGCAGGGCGAAGCGCGCCATGCGGGCCAGGTCGAGGCTGTCGTCGGCCACCACCACGCCGCCATGGCCGAGCATCGCGCCCATGGCGGCGAAGGCTTCGTAATCCAGTGGCGTATCGAACTGCGCAGGCGGCACCCAGGCGCCCAGGGGGCCGCCCACTTGCGCGGCCTTGAGTGGCCGGCCACTGGCAGTGCCACCGCCGTAGCCTTCCACCAGCTCGCGCAGGGTCAGGCCAAAGGCCCGTTCCACCAGGCCACCGTGGCGCACATTGCCCGCCAGCTGGAAGGGCATGGTGCCCAGGGAGCGGCCCATGCCGTAGTCGCGATAGAACGGCGCGCCCTTGGCCAGGATCAGCGGCACCGAGGCCAGGGTCAGCACGTTGTGCACCAGGGTCGGTTGGCCGAACAGGCCTTGCAGGGCCGGGATCGGCGGCTTGGCGCGAACCAGGCCGCGCTTGCCCTCCAGAGAATCCAGCAGGGCGGTTTCCTCGCCGCAGATATAGGCCCCGGCACCGACCCGCACCTCCAGGTCGAAGGCCTGGCCGCTGCCGCCGGCATTGGCTCCCAGGTAACCGGCATCCCGGGCGATTTCCATGGCTTCGCGCAGGGTCGCCACCGCCTGTGGATATTCCGAACGCACGTAGATGTAACCGTAGCTGGCGCCGACCGCGAGGCCGGCAATGGCCATGCCCTCGATCAGCAGGAACGGGTCGCCTTCCATCAGCATGCGGTCGGCGAAGGTGCCGGAGTCGCCTTCGTCGGCGTTGCACACCACGTACTTTTGCTGCGGCGGCGTGTCACGCACGGTGCGCCACTTGATCCCGGCAGGAAAGGCCGCGCCACCGCGACCGCGCAAGCCGGAGTCGAGCACGGCGGTCACGGTCTGGTCGCCCCCCAGGGCGATGGATTGGGCCAGCCCCTCGAAGCCGCCGTGGGCCCGGTAGTCCGCCAGGGACAGTGGCCGGGTGATGCCCGCGCGGGCGAACAGCAGGCGTTGCTGGCTCTTCAGATAGGGCAGGTCTTCCACCCGGCCCAGGGCCAGGGGGTGGTTGCTGGCATCACCTTGCAGGGCATCGAGCAGCGAGGGGACATCGGCGGCAGTCAGCGGGCCGAAGCCCAGGCGGCCGTCCGGGGTGTCGACTTCCAGCAGCGGCTCCAGCCAGTACAGGCCGCGGGAGCTGGTGCGTTGCAGTTGCAGGTTGCGCGGTTCGGCCTGGGTGGCGATGGCTGCGGCCACTTGGTCGGCGCCCACGGCCCGGGCCAGGGAATCACAGGACAGGTAGAGGCTGGGCATCACGCATCCTCCAGGCAACGCTCGAGCAGCGCGTCGAGGCGCTCGGCACTGACCCGCGCATGCATCTGGCCGTCCAGTTCCAGGGCCGGTGAGCAGGCGCAGGCGCCCAGGCAATACACCGGCCGCAGGCTGATGCTGCCATCGCTGCTGCTGCCGTGGTCGTCCAGTTGCAGGCGCTCGCGCAATTGCGCGGCCAACTGTTCGGCGCCGCGGCTCTGGCAGGATTCGGCGCGACACAGGCGCAGGATGTGCCGTGCCGGTGGGGTGGTCCGAAAGTCGTGGTAGAAGCTGATCACCCCGCGTACTTCCGCTTGGCTCTGGTTGAGGGCGTGGGCGATTTCGGGGATGGCGAGATCGGGGATATAGCCGAGCTCTTCCTGGAGGGCGTGGAGGATCGGCAACAGCGCACCCGGGACGCCCTTGTGGCGTTCCAGCAAGGTGTGGATCACAGGCAGGTGCAGCGTTTCATCAGGCATACAGCAATCCTCACGGTCACGGACACACCTGGTGGTTGTCGGCGGTCCGAAAGTGTCGGCTGCGGCACTTGTTGCCACGTCACGGTAGCGCGGCGGTTCAGGCCGGTGGCCATGCACCCTGAATGGGCATCTTGTTGTACCCGGCGCGGTCGTTGCCGCACCTGTTCAGGGCATAAAGGGCAGCTTGACACGCTGCCTTTGAATCATCCGCACGAAAGCGACTTGCTCAGTTCCAAATACGACTACCCGTTGAGTCTAGAAGAGCCTGGACAAGCCGGCGCGCGGAGCCGCCGACTATCGGATAAACGCCGGCGCTGAGTGCTGACTTCGGTCAGTTGCGCGATGAATAGACAGGCACGAAGGGAGGGCGGGCCAAGAGGCTGTTATGGCGAGGGTGCTTGCTCCTGCTCGGGCGCGCAGCGGCCGTAGCGCCTGCGTCCGCGGTTCGTCGGCAGCAACCGCGACGCAGGCATTGGGCTGGCTTTGCCAGCCAGCGCGAGCAAGCGCCCTCGCCACAGGGGGCGCTAGGGGCGAGCGCGGCGCTGGGCGGCGTACTGCAAGGCCAGGCGGCCCATGAGCACCAGCAGGGTCAGGCCGATCAGCAGCACGGAGATCGCAGCCACGCTCGGATCGACGTTATCCCGCAGCCCGCTCCAGATCCGCCGGGGCAGGGTGTTGACGTCAACGCTGGTGATGAACAGGGTCACCGCCACCTCTTCCCAGGACAGGGCGAAGCTCAGCAGCGCAGTGGAGAAGATCCCCAGCTTGAGGTTGGGCAGCATCACCAGGAAGGTGGTCTGCATCAGGCTGGCGCCGAGGTTGCGCGAGGCCAGTTCGATGCGCCGATCGACCTGGCTCAGGGCCACGAGCATGGTCACCACTCCGTAAGGCACCACCATCACCACGTGGGCGATCACCACCCCCGGCAGGGTGTCGTAGCCCCAGCCCGGGGCAATGCGCCCGAGGTTGGTTTCCATGAAATACAGCACCAGCGCCGAGATCACCGGTGGAATGGCCATGGGCAGCAATACCAGGCCGATCAGCAGGGTCGCCAGGCGCGAGCGCAGGTACCAGATGCCGAGGCTGAAGCTCACCGCCAGCAAGGTCGCGATAACGCTGGTGGCGCTGGCGATCGCCAGGCTCTGGCCGATGCTCGACAGCCAGTCGGGATTGCTCAGCAGCGCCTCGTAGTGACGCAGCGACCAATTGCCGTCGGGCATCGACAGGTAGCGCTTGGCGGTGAAGGAAACCGGGATCACCGTCAGCAGCGGGAACAGCATGAAGGCCATGGCGACCACGGCGATCAGTCGGGTACTCAGGGCAGTGCGATGTGTATTCATAGTGACCTCAACCCACCAGTCGATTGACACGGGTGATGCGCATCAGCAGCCAGATCAGCGCGCTGACCAGGGTCAGCAGCACCAGGCTCAGGGCGGCGCCCAGGCCCCAGTTGCTGGTCTGGAACATCTGCAGGAACACGTACTCGGCGATCATCACCGTCTGCCCGCCCCCCAGCAGCACCGGCGTAATGAAGAAGCCCAGGCAGAACACGAAGACCATGATGAAGGCCCCCAGCAACCCCGGCAGGGTCTGCGGTAGCAGCACTTGCCAGAAGGTGCGCAGGGCGCCGGCCCCCAGGCCGCGCGAGGCCAGCAGCACGCGCTGGTCCAGCTGGCGCATGCTCGACAGCAGGGGGAACAGCGCATAGGGGATCATGAAGTGCAGCATGCCGATCACCACCCCCAGTTCGTTGCGGGTCAGTTGCAGGGGATGATCGATCCAGCCCATGGACAGCAGGCTGTCGTTGACCACGCCGTTGCTGCGCAGGGCGATCAGCCAGCCGAAGGCGCGCACCAGTACCGAGATCCAGAACGGGATGAACACGCAGATCTCCACCATGCGCTGCCAGAACGGCGGGCTGAACACCCAGCAGTAGGCCAGCAGGTAGCCGATCACCAGGGCCAGCAGGCTCACGGTCAGGCACAGGCGCAGGGTGCGCAGGAGCATGTCGTGGATCGCCGGGTCAGTGGCAATGCGCTGGTACTGCTCGATCCCGGGCTCGGGCAGGGTGAAGCTCCAGCTCACCACGCCGAAGAACGGCAACAGGTAGAACACCACCAGCAGCAGCGGCAGGGGAAACAGCAGCAGGCTGCGTTCCAGGCGCGCGGTTCGGGTTGTACTCATGGTCGACGGCTCACTTGGACAGGTGGGTCAGGTACTGCTCCAGGGTGCTGGAGTAGTGGTCGGCGTACCACTGGGTGTCGAGGAAGATCTGCTTCTTCATGTTGGCTTCGGAGGCGCAGTTGATCTCCCGCTGTTCGGCGCTCATCAGTTGCTGGGTGGCGGCGTTGGACGGACCGTTGCCCAGGGCCTCGAACAGCTTGAGCTGGCCGGCCGGTTGCAGGGCGTGCTGGATGAACTGCATGGCCGGGGCCTTGCCCGCCGGGTTGTCCTTGAGCACGCCCCAACTGCTGGCATTGAGGAAGGCGTTATCGAAACCCCACTTGATGCGCCCTTCGCTGTCTTCGTGCAACAGGGTGGCGCGGGTGTGCCAGATGGCGCCCATGGAGGCTTCGCCCTCGATCATCAGTTGCTGGCTCTCGGCGCCCGAGCCCCAGAACGACAGGACATGGGGCTTGAGCTCGTCGATCTTGCGCAGGGCCCGGGGCACGTCCAGCGGGTACAGCTGGTCGGCCGGGACGCCGTCGGCCAGCAGCGCCGCTTCGAGCATGCCGTTCATCCACTTGTAGAGGGTGCGCTTGCCGGGGAATTTCTCCACGTTCCAGAAATCCGCCCAGTTCTTTGGACCGTTGTCGCCGTACTTCTGGCTGTCCCAGGCGATCACGTAGCTGAACAGGTAGCCGGCGATGCCGTGCTCGTGGGACAGCGAAGGCGCCACCAGGTCGCGCTGCACCATGCTGTAGTCCAGGGGCTGCAACACCTGGTCGCGGCCCAGGGTCATGGCGCTGTAGCTGTCCACATCGACCACGTCCCAGCTTGGGCGGCCGCTGGCCAGTTGCGAGCGGATGGCGCCTTCGGTGGGGCCGGCGCCGTCGATGCGCACCGGAATCCCGGTGCTCTTGGTGAAGCTGTCGGTCCAGGCGCTGCGAAAGGCGTTCAGCGCATCGCCGCCCCAGTTGACCACCACCAGGGGCTTGTCCGCCGCCCAGCTGATGCCGCTGCGCAGCGCCAGGGGCACGGCCGCCAGCAGGCCCATGGCCTGGATGAAAGTGCGGCGGCTGACCTGTCCGCCACGGGCTTTTTCGATGAGGATTTCAATGCAGTCGCGTTGATGGTGCTGGCTCATGGGGCAAGTCCTCGCGAGGCCGACGCACTGCGCGACGGCCGATTATTGTTGGTTTTTTACGAAAACCCTGGGCAGAAGCTTGGGGGGTGGGCGCGCCGGCTCAGGCTTCCAGCAGGAAGCTGTTGCGCACCGGCCAGCTGAGCCACACCGGGGTGCCGCTGGGCAGGCGGGCACCGGGGTGGTCGCCGGGCACCGAGAGGTTCACCGGTGCCAGTTCCGGGCTGATGTTCAGCGCCAGATGAGTGCTGGAACCCTGGTAGACCCGCTCGCCGAGGCACGCCGGCAGCACATTGTGATCCCCCAGCTGCGGACGCTCGGTGTGCAGCATCATGTGTTCCGGGCGCACGGCCAGCAGTTGTGGCTGGTTGCTGATTTCACCCGAGGTTGCGGCGTGCAGCGGGTTGTCGCCGCAGCGGCCGCTGGCCTGGTTGCCATTGCGGGAAATGCCCTGCAGGGGGAACAGGTTCATCTTGCCGAGGAACTCGGCGACGAAGCGGCTGTTGGGGCGGTCATAGATGCCTTGCGGGGTATCGACCTGGGACAGCCGGCCCTGGTTGAAGATGGCGATGCGGGTCGACAGCGCCAGGGCTTCTCCCTGGTCATGGGTGACGAACACGAAGCTGGTGCCCACCTGGCGGTGGATGCGCTGCAACTCGGTCTGCAGCTGCTCGCGCAGGTTCTTGTCCAGGGCCGACAGCGGCTCGTCGAGCAGCAGCATGTCCGGTTCGAACACCAGGGCCCGGGCAATGGCCACTCGTTGTTGCTGGCCGCCGGACAGTTCGGAAGGTTTCTTGTGCAGGTGGGCGCCCAGGCCCACCACTTCGAGGATGTGCTTGACCCGACGCTGGCGCTCCTCGGCCTTGATCCCGCGGATCCGCAGCGGGTAGGCGACGTTGTCGGCAACGCTCATGTGCGGGAACAGCGCATACCCCTGGAACACCATGCCGTAGTTGCGCTTTTCCGCCGGGCGGCGGCTGATGTCGACCCCGTGCTCCAGCAACTTGCCGGCGCTGGGGCTGAGGAAGCCCGCGAGGATCATCAACAGGGTGGTCTTGCCTGAGCCGGAGGGGCCCAGAAGGGTCAGGAACTCGCCTTGGCGAACGTCGAGATCGATGCCATCCAGGGCGGTGAAGTTGCCGTAGTACTGGCAGATTCCTTGGGCGCTGAGTTGAGTCGAAGGACTACTGGACACTGCAGTGTTCTCCCAGATAACCGGCCTGAAAGATGAAGTTTTTATTGTGGTCGAAGCAGGCGGTGAGCTCATTATTGTGAAAAGCAACGCGACATCAATGGATTAATTTTTGTCTCATTGGTGAGTGAAATTATCCAGTCGCCGAAGCCTTCACGGCTCCAGCGGCGCCGTGTCGGTGATGCCCTGGGCGCTGGTCTGCAACTGGTTTTTCAGCCAGGCACTGAAGGCCTGGACCACCGCTCGCTCGGCCTTGGCCGGGTCGATCACCAGGAAGTAGCCACGCAGGGCACTGATGGCGATATCGAACGGGCGCACCAGCAGCCCGCGGGCCAGGGCATCGCCACTGAGCAGGTTGTCGCCAATGGCCACGCCCTGGGCGGCAATGCAGGCCGACTGCGCGCAATGGGCATCGGAGAAGGTGATGCCGCTGTCGGCATTGACCTGGGTAGCGCCTGCGGCCGCCAGCCAGACTCGCCAGTCGGTGGGGTCGCTCATGTGGATCAACGGGAAGTTGCTCAGGTCCTGAGGGCTGTTCAGGCCGCCGATGGCGTTGATCAGGCGCGGGCTGCACACCGGGGAGAAGCGCAGGGTGACGATCTGTTCCACCATCAGCCCCGGCCAGTCGCCGATGCCGTAGGCGATGAACAGGTCCGCCTCGGCGTCGCTGGTGTCGTCCTGGGTGCGGGGGCTGACCACCTGCAATTGCACCTGGGGGTATTGGCGCAGGAAGCCGTTGATGTGATTGCACAGCCAGAAACTGGCGAACCCCGGGTTGCAGCTGATGCGCAATTTGCCGGACACCTGCTGGCCGTCGAAGCGCCGGCCGGCGTCCTGGATATCGGCCAGGATGCGCCGCACTTCGCGGGCATAGCATTGGCCCTGGTAGGTCAGGCCGATGCCGCGTCCGACCCGTTCGGTGAGGGCGAAACCCAGGCTCTGTTCCAGGCTGATGATCTGGTGGCTGATGGCGCTGCGGGTCAGGCTCAGCTGCTGGGCCGCGGCAGTCACGCTGCCCAGGCGGGCTACCGCGTCGAGGGCGCGCAGGGCGGTGATCGAGGGATAACGCATGCTACCTCCGGGTCGGGGGAAACCTGTCTTCGACGGCGTCCGGTCGGCCTGCGCGGCGGTGCCGGGGCGAGGCGCGGGGGCCGAGGATGCCGGCCGCAGTATGGGCCGCGGCGCTGCAGAAATGGTCAATTTTCTTTGACATTGATGGCGAAAAAATTCGATTGATGTAATCCGCGCTTCACCAATACTGAGCCTCGATCCGGCCCCCAGCCGACCGGACAACCCCCATAACAACAAGAGGTCCCGTCGGCCTGGAGCGGGCGCTGCTGTGCCCCGCCGCCAGCCGGCAGGAACCTGGATAACCAGGAGTGCCGCGGATGTCACGCTACAAGGAATTCGCTCTCGATTGGGTCGAGCGCCATCGCCAGCAACTGTCGGACTGGCACCAGATCATCTGGCATTACGCGGAGCCTGCGTTTCGCGAATACAAGTCCTGCGCCTGGTATGTCCAGTTGCTGGAGGCCGAGGGGTTCACTGTCGAGCGCGCCAGTGGCGGCATGCCCACGGCCTTCTGCGCCACCTTCACCCAGGGCCAAGGGCCGGTGCTGGCAACCTACGGCGAGTACGACGCGGTGCCCGGCAACTGCCAGGCTGCGACCACGCGCAAGATGCCTCGTGATGGCTTGTCGCGCTTCGCTCCGGGCCACACCGACCCGCACTCGGCCCTGGGCATCAGCGCCCTGGGCGGGGCCCTGGCGGCGAAGGCGACCATGGTCGAGTTCGGCCTCCAGGGCAGCATCCGCTTCTTCGGCGAGCCGGCGGAAAAGCTGCGGGCCTCCAAGCCGGTGCACGCGGCCAAGGGCTATTACAACGACCTGGACGCGGCCATCAGCTTTCACCCCACCTACATGCTGCCGCTGAACAACACCACCACCTGGGACACCCACTGCGGTATCGCCTACGCCTACATCTACAGCTTCACCTGCGTCGATCCGGAAAACTGGATCGCCGCTGACCGCTACAGCCCGATTCCGCAGAATCACCTGGCGGCCCGTGCCCCGGGGGCCAACGACGCTCTGGTGCATTTCTACACCCTCAACGAAAGCCTGCGCCGCTCGACGCTGCCGTTCACTGGCCTGTGGAGCTACAACGAAGCGATCCTCACGGCGGGCCAGGCCACGGCCGACAACCTGCCGCCGCACCTGTCGCAGATCCAGTACCTGCTGCGCTGCGACTCCATCGAGCAGGCCGAGACCATCTCCCAGGTCATGGACAACAACGCCGCCGCGGCGGCCATGGCCACCGGCTGCCAATGGAAAAAGACCTGGGTGTGCAAGTCCCGCGGCGGCCTGCCCAATCACGTCATGGCCCAGGCCACCTACGACAACCTGGCGGCGGTGGGCGCTCCGCAGTGGGACGAAGAAGCCCGGGAGATCGCCCGCGAGATCCAGCGCAACCTCGGCCTTGAGGCGATGGACAAGCCTTTCCTGCCCGCCACTGAAGCGCTGATCGAGCCTCAGGAATGCGAGCGGCAAATGCGCCTGCAGATGCCCGCCTGGCAGAACTACCTGACCTCCGACGACTACCCGGAATACACATGGCATTGCCCCACCGTGCGCCTGCTGGTGGCCCGGCCGATGCTCAGCGCGCCGCCCGGGACGGTGTATCCGGACTGGGTGTCCAACGCCCTGGGCGGCATTCGCCAGACCATCGACCCGATGATCGAGGTCGCCGCCAAGACCATTGCCGGCACCCTGGTGGACCTGCTCACCGATGAGGCGTTGCTCAGCGCGGCCAAGGCCGAGTTCGTCGAGCGCACCGGTGGCGGGATTGGTGGCAGTCGCTGGCAGGCGCCGCTGTTGCCCAAGGACTTCCAGGTGCCCCACGATTTCCGCTGGCCGGAATACATCAGCACGGCCCGAGGCGAAGAGTGGTGGATTCCGGCACGGGCCGATGAGTAGGAAGCGGCATCGGGCCCTTGCCTGAGGTCGTTCCCTGGCACCTGAGCGAAGGTCGTTATGCCCATTCGCTCAGGTGTTTATGCACAACGGATGGGTTGCCAGGGCCGGGAGCTGTCGGATTTGTGGAGCCGTTCTCACCTTTATGCAACTGGCTGTTTTTTCGGGCTTTTATTTTGTGAACAAAAAATGACCAATCGCTGATTGGCCTGCAATGCCCTGCATTTGTGGGCTTTGCCAGGATTCCATCAACAGACTTATCCACAGGTCGCGACAGCCTGTCGCAGAGGCGCACAGCATGCTCATCAAGCCAATGGCGTACGGCTACCGGGAGGCTGGAACGAGCACACTGCGGTTATACCCCTGTGGTGTGTCCGGGCCGGAACCTATTGGGTCGTTGTGGCCGGGATGGACAGTTCATGACGAAACAGGTTGTTGGGGTCTATTGAGGCCTTCAGGTTGCAAAGGGTGTTGATCAGTTCCGTATTCCAGCCGTAGTACAGGTTCAACCAGTCGGGGTCTACAGCGCCTGTATCGGTGTACTTCATGTCGACATCGGGGTAGTTGATATAGCAGCCATCGTAGGCGGGTCTTTTCGGCTTGCCGCCGTGTACGGCATTGAAGATGTTGCGAATCCAGGCTATTTGCACCCTGTCCTCGGCAGCATGGGTCCAGTACGTCTGGTATTGGGTTTTAAGCAGTGAGCTTCGTTGAGGAACTGCGGTCGTTCCCATGCCGTTTTTATTGATCGCCCCGCCGTAGGAATCGATCTGTACCAGTGACTGGCTGAAGCGTTTGTCTGGCGTAGCTTCGGTCAAGTGCGTCAGCAACGCGTTGCAGGCCTGATCGGAGAACTGTTCGACCTGATAGTCGGACTTGTATTTGCCCCGCTGATTGTTGCCCGAGCCGTTAATCATTTGAGTGACGTACAGCCAATCCATTGCCGTGTGTTCCGCTACCGCCCCGCTGAATTTTCTGCCGGCAAGCGGGTGTCGCAGCGGTGCAATGTTGGGGGCGATGAAACCGTCATGGAGGGTCGGCGTGATGCCCGCCGCGGCATTCATCTTGCTGATGAAGTCATTGAGCGGGATATCGTTTGCGCCGCCGACCAGGCCATTGGGACCGGTGTATTGGATCGCCAGCACTACATGGTCGGAGGTATCCACATGGTTCAGTTTCAGCAGGGTGAACAAGCCACCATTGCCAATCCCTTCCACTGGGCTGGTCGCGGCGGCGTCGTTGTCCGAGAACCATTGCCAATAGGCTTTCAGGAAGTTCGAGAAGTTGGGAATCAGCTCTTTCCACGGGTAGGCCAGGGGAATCCAGTAGGCTTTTTGCGGGGCTTGGGGAAGTTGGTCGAAGTAGTAGCCGATGATGATGCCGAAGTTGCCACCGCCGGCGCCGCAACAGGCGGTGAACAAGGCCCTGTCGTTGTTCGATGGGCTGTCTGCGCGAACATGCCGGAACTCCAGTTGCCGCGAGTTTTCCACAGGCACAAGAATGTCGACGCCGGTAACCCAGTCCACGGTCAGGCCCTGAAGGCGCGATAACAACCCGTAACCGCCGCCGCTGATGTGCCCGCCGACACCGACTGAATAGCATGAGCCGCCAGGAATGGTGCGCCCGGCCTGCTTGTACAGCGACAGGTAGCCGTCCCAGTTCTGATTGCCGGTCAAAGCCATGAAGCGATACTTCCTGTTCTGGCTGTCCCAGGGAGACGTGATGGATTGGCCTTCGTCGTACTTCAGGCCTTTCATTTCACCAATGTCGATAATTGCCAGGCTTTCTGTCTCGCCGCGCAACTTGTTGGAAACAAAACCCTCGTAGCAGTGGCCACCGCTGCGCACCGTGATGCGATAGCCGTCACGCAGTGCGGTATTGGCTGCCGCCAGAACTTCATCGGGCGTTGTACATACATAAATCCGCTGTGCGCCCTGTTCGATACTGGGCGGCCAGCGCAAGTTGAAACCCTTTTGCAGGGTTTCGTAGGTGTGTGCCTGATGGTCGATGACGTTCATGGTTAACTCCCTGTAGGTGATGGTGAACTTGGCGACTTCCTGTCGAAAAATGACCGCTTTCGTTGCGCCCGAGCTGTTGCCTGAGTGCTGCCTGTTTCTGCACGCCTTAGAGACTAGTAGGCGTAATCGGCTTGGTTTTTTTCTTTCGTGACCTTGAGGACCATTCCTCGGCTTGATCGGCAACGTTCAATGGGTTGTCCGAGGTCCGTTTGTGAGGTCACTGGTCGCAGGGGGCAGGCACCACGCGCATCGGCCAGAGCCGGCGCGGCGGGAGGTTAGGGGCGTTGTGCCAGCAGTAGCAGATTGCGCGGGGTCAGGGGGGCCTCGCAGAAGGTTCCGAGGCGCACGGCATAGCCCTGCTCCTGCAGGAACAGCCCACGGTCCAGCACCAGCCACAGTTCCAGGGGGCGGCGGAACAGGCCGCGCAACAGTTCCAGGTTGCGCACCTGGGCCAGGCGCTGCCAGCCGGCGGCTTCGAGGGCGGCCCAATCCTGGCAATCGACTGTGGATAAGTCCTTGAGGGCGGCGAGATCGCGGCAGTAGGCGGCGAAAGGTTTGTCCAGCCAATGGCTGGGCAGGGAAGGGGTCGGCAGGTATTCGTCGATGCCACGCACTTGCCGTTGCAGCAGGTCGAATGCCAGGCGCCGGGCCATGGACGTGTCGCGCTGGCGCCGGACCCGGGCGCCGGCCGTGACGGTTTCGCTCATGGGCAGGGCCAGGTCTTCCAGGGACAGTTCCAGGCTGGACGCCAGGGCGGCTGTGGATAAGCCCAGGTAGCGGCTGGCGCGGGTGCGGTTGTAGCAGCAGGGGGCGATGGCCAGCTGTGGACAACCCTGCTGGCTGGCCAACTGGATCAAGCGCACATGCAGATCGCCGCACGCGTGCAGGGCCACCGGACTGTGTTCGGCGCCCAGGTGCCGGGCCGTGTCATCGGCCAGCACGTCCTGTTGCCGATGGTGGGCGGGCAACCCGTGGTGCCGGCTCAGTTGCTCGCCGCTCTGGATCAGCGCCGGGTCGTATTCCAGGCAGGTCAGTTGCTGCCCGGGTTGCAGCAGGCGCCTGCCGAGGTGGCCCTTGCCGGAGCACCAGTCGAGCCAGTGAGTTGGCTCGCGGTCGAATTGCAGGCAGGCGGCGAAGGCTTCGATCTGCTGCCATTTGCGTCCGGGCACGTCGACGTTGAGGCGTGGGTGGTGCGCGGGCAGTGCCTGCATGGGGAGTTCGCCCACTGCGCCGAGTGCTCGGGCCTGCTCCGCCAGTTGGACAAAGGGGGCCGGTGCCTGGAGTTGCTGCGGGTGGTTGTGGGCCGCCTCGGCATCGTCCAGGGAGCGCTGGCGCAGCCAGTGGGCGAGCTCGGGATGCCGGGCCTCCCAGGGCAGGTACGGGTGGTTGAACGGGCGCGGACGCCAGAGCGCCTGGTGCTCAAGCAGGAAATCCCCGAGGGCCTGGAAGCGAGTCAGCAGCGCGGGGCCTTGGAGGATCGGGGGCATGGGCGTTGGGTCCGGGCAGGCCCGCTCCCTGGCGGGAGCGGGAGAAGGTCAGCGTCCCTGGCAGGCGTCGACCCGCAGCCAGCGTTCCAGTTGGCGGAAGGCCTGGACCAGGATGAACGACATCAACAGGTAGAACACCCCGGCGGTAAAGAACATGTCCACCGTCAGGTAGTTGCGGGCAATGATGGTGCGGGTCATGCCGGTCAGTTCCAGCAGCGTCACGGTGCTGGCCAGGGAGCTGGCCTTGAGCATCAGGATCACTTCGTTGCTGTAGGCCGGCAGGCCGATGCGCGCCGCCCGCGGCAGGATGATGTAGAACAGTGCCTTGGGCTTGGACATGCCCAGGGCCCGTGCGGCTTCGATCTCGCCGGGCGGAATGGCCTGGATCGCGCCCCGCAGGATCTCGGCGATGTAGGCCGCGGTGTGCAGGGTCATGGTGGCGGTGGCGCACCAGAACGGGTCACGCAGGTAGGGCCACATGAAGCTCTCGCGCACCGCATCGAACTGCGCCAGGCCGTAGTACACCAGGAACAGCTGCACCAGCAGCGGCGTGCCGCGAAAGAAGAAGATGTAGGCGTAGGGCAGGGCGCGCACGTACCACAGCTTGGACGAGCGGGCGATGCCCAGCGGAATGGCCAGCAGCAGGCCGAGGATCACCGCGATGCCTACCAGCTCCAGGGTCAGCGTCGCGCCCTGGATGAATTTCGGCAGCCATTTGTAGATGACTTCCCATTCCATTACGTCGTCCTCACAAAGCCGCGGGCGGCGCGTTTTTCCAGGAAGTGCATGCCGGTCATGGCCAGTACGGTCAGGCCCAGGTACATGAAGGCCGCGACCATGAAGAAGGTGAAGGGATGCTTGGCGAAGGTCACGGCGTTCTGCGCGTGGCGCATGATTTCCTCAAGACCGATCACCGACACCAGGGCGGTGTCCTTCATCAGGATCATGAACAGGTTGCCCAGGCCCGGCAGGGCGATGCGCCACATCTGCGGCAGGATCAGGCGGGTGAAAATCCGCCATTTGGACAGGCCCAGCGCGGTGCCGGCCTCGCGATGGCCCTTGGGGATGGCCAGGATCGCGCCGCGGAACACTTCCGTGGCATAGGCGCCAAAGCACAGGCCGAGGGCAATCACCCCGGCGAGAAACGGGCTGAGGGCCAGGTCGGGGTTGCCGAAATACTCCCCCAGCGCGCTCATCATGTTCACCGTGCCGTAGTAGATCAGCAGCACCCACAGCAGCTCCGGGACGCCGCGCACGATGGTCGAGTAGGTTTCGCCAAGCCAGCGCAGCGGCTTGTACGGGGAAGTCTTGGCCAAGGCGCCGAGCAGACCGAGCACCAGCCCCAGGCATAACGCCGAGAGGGCCAGCTTGACGGTCATCAGCGCGCCGGCGGCGAGCGCCGGGCCGAATCCGTAGAGATCGATATTCATGGGGTCTGGATGGCTTTGCTAAGGACCGGCGCCCAGGGGGGAGCGCCGGTCAGGCAAGTCAGTATCAATAGATGCTGAACGGGAAGTACTTGTCGTTGATCTTCTTGTAAGTGCCGTCGGCGACGATTTCCTTCAGGGCAGCGTTGAGCTTCTCGCGCAGTGGATCTTTCTTGCGTACGGCAATCCCGATCTTGTCGCTTTCCACCATAGGTTCGCCCTTGAACTCATAAGGCTTGCCGGCATCGCTCTTGAGCCACTCGTAGTTGACGTACTTGTCGGCCAGGATCGCGTCGAGGCGGCCGGACGTCAGGTCCAGGTAGGCGTTTTCCTGGGTGTCGTAGAGCTTGATGGTGATGTCGTCGCCCAGGTTGTCTTCCAGCCAGGTGCCGGCCAGGGTCGCCCGTTGTGCGCCGATGATCTTGCCCTTGAGCGAGGCCTTGTCGGTCTTGAACTCGGTCTTGGCTTTAGGCGCGATGAACTGCAGCTTGTTGGAGTAGTACGGGTCGGTGAAATCCACCGCCTGCTTGCGCTCGTCGGTGATCGACAGCGAAGAGATCAGGAAGTCGAACTTCTTCGCGTTCAGGGCCGGGATGATGCCGTCCCAGTCGGAGGTGACCACGGTGCACTCGACCTTCATCTTGGCGCACAGGGCGTCGCCGATGTCTTTGTCGAAGCCCACGACCTGGCCGCTGGCATCCTTGTTGTTGAACGGCGGGTAGGCCGCCTCGATGCCCATCTTCAGGGTCTCGGCGGCAGCGCTGGCGCTGAAGGCCAGGGTGACGGCAGCGGCCAGGAGGATTTTCTTATAGCTCTGCATGCGTGTAGCTCCGTTAGCGGTTGCTGGACATGAATTGTTTGCAGCGTGCCGAAAGCGGGTTCTCGAAGACCTGCTGTGGCGATCCCTGTTCTTCTACCAGACCCTGGTGCAGAAACACCACTTCGCTGGAGACCTGGCGGGCAAAGCTCATTTCGTGGGTGACCAGCAGCATGGTACGGCCTTCTTCGGCCAGGGCGCGGATCACGTTGAGCACTTCCTGGACCATTTCCGGGTCCAGGGCCGAGGTCGGCTCGTCGAACAGGATGACCTTGGGTTGCATCGCCAGGGTGCGGGCGATGGCGGCGCGCTGCTGCTGGCCACCGGACAGCTGGGCGGGGTAGGCATGGCGCTTGTCGGCGATGCCGACCTTGGCCAGCAGGGCCTCGGCCACTTCGATGGCCTCGGCCTTGCTCTGGCCCAGCACCCGGCGCGGTGCCTCGATGATGTTGTCGAGCACGCTCATGTGCGGCCAGAGATTGAAATTCTGGAAGACGAAACCGATTTCGCTGCGCAGGCGGTTGATCTGCTTGCCGTCGGCGGCCACCAGCTCGCCGTTTTTCGCGGCCTTGAGCTTGAGCTCTTCGCCGGCCACCAGGATCTGGCCCTGGTGCGGGTTTTCCAGCAGGTTGATGCAACGCAGGAAAGTGGACTTGCCGGAGCCGGAGGAACCCAGGATCGATATCACGTCACCGTCGCGTGCGGTCAGCGAGATACCCTTGAGTACCTCCTGAGTGCCGTAGCGTTTGTGCAAGTTGCGGATTTCAAGCGCGGGCGTGGCCTCAGCCATGTGCGGTCCTCATAGAGTTCATTGTGCTCCTGCTGTTGGCGGCCTTCCTGGCGAGGCGCCAAGCTAGCATAGGGTTCAAAGCGCAGCCAACAGCGCTACCGGAGGTAAACAGACGGTGTGTGGCAGGTTGTCGCATCAGCACAGGAGACTGTCGCCCCATCAACAACCGAACGCCCGTTTGAACCCTGAATCCGCCTGAAATCCGATAGGTGTCGCGTAAAAAAAGGCGCGATGGTGCCAGCTTTGGCCGGGTGTTGGAAGGGTTAACGGGCCAAAGGTCATGGATCTGCACTCTAATCGCTCATCACCTGCTTTTCGGGTGTGTTTTTGGTGCACGGTTTCGTCCTGTAAGTTGAGTCGCCCGGTAACGAAATGGCGAAATGCCATTGTTCTCAATGACTTGGGATTTCCATCGGTCGGCTCGCCAACCCCGCTTGGCCGGGACCCTGTAACATTTTGGCGCAATTCTTGCGTGCGAAATAAAGAACGCCCTGTTGATTTCTTTTTACGAGAACGAATGCGGACTGGGTGGAGTTACTCTTTATTTCGTTGCAAAGGTGCTTTTATGAGCGGTACGCAACTCTCCAATGACCTCGAACAGGGGCTCAAACCGCGGCATGTGACCATGCTGTCGATTGCCGGCGTGATCGGCGCGGGCCTCTTCGTCGGTTCCGGCCATGCCATCGCCGAGGCCGGTCCGGCCGTACTGCTGGCCTATGCCGCCGCTGGCACCCTGGTGGTGCTGGTCATGCGCATGCTGGCGGAAATGGCCGTGGCCTCGCCGGACACCGGGTCGTTCTCGACCTACGCCGATCGTGCTATTGGCCATTGGGCCGGCTTCACCATCGGCTGGCTGTACTGGTGGTTCTGGGTGCTGGTAATCCCGCTGGAAGCCAACGCCGCCGCCACTATCCTGCATGCCTGGTTCCCCAATGTGGCGATCTGGGTCTTTACCCTGGTGATCACCCTGCTGCTGACCGCCACCAACCTGTTCAGCGTGAAGAACTATGGCGAGTTCGAGTTCTGGTTCGCCCTGATCAAGGTGGTGGCCATCATCGGCTTCGTGATCCTCGGCCTCGCCGCCATCTGCGGCTTGCTGCCCAACAGCCAGGTCAGCGGTGTGTCGCATCTGGTGGACACCCAGGGCTTCATGCCCAACGGCATGGGCGCGGTACTGGCCGCGATGCTGACCACCATGTTCTCTTTCATGGGCACCGAGATCGTCACCATCGCCGCGGCGGAATCCCATAACCCGGGCAAGCAGATCTCCAAGGCCACCAACTCGGTGATCTGGCGGATCGGCCTGTTCTACCTGGTGTCGATCTTCATCGTCGTGGCCCTGGTGCCATGGAATGACCCGAGCCTGGCCCAGGTCGGCTCCTACCAGACCGTGCTCGATCGCATGGGCATTCCCAATGCCAAGCTGATCGTTGACCTGGTGGTGCTGGTGGCCGTGACCAGTTGCCTGAACTCGGCGCTCTACACCGCCTCGCGCATGCTCTTCTCCCTGGGCAAGCGTGGCGACGCCCCGGCTGCGGCCAAGCGCACCAATGCCAGCGGCACCCCTTACTGGGCGGTGATCCTGTCTACCGCGGCGGCCTTCCTCGCGGTGTTCGCCAACTATGTGGCCCCGGCTGCGGTGTTCGAGTTCCTGCTGGCCAGCTCCGGCGCCATTGCTCTGCTGGTGTACCTGGTGATTGCCGTGTCGCAACTGCGCATGCGCCACAAGCGCATGGCCGCCGGCGAGAAGATCGCCTTCCGCATGTGGCTGTTCCCGGGCCTGACTTACGCGGTGATCGTGTTCATCGTCGCGGTGCTGGGCATCATGCTGTTCCAGGAAGAGCACCGGGTGGAGATCCTCGCCACTGGCCTGCTGAGTGTCATCGTCATCGCTGCCGGCCTGTTGGTGGCTCGTCGGCGCAAGGCCGAGCGCAACGGTGCCCTGGCACTGAACTGACGCTTTGCCCCGCTGTTGGTGAAAAAGGCCGCGCTCAGAAATGACCGCGGCCTTTTTCATCTGCGAATGCAGCTTGGCGGTTCTGCTGGCGGCGGGCCGAGGCTCACTCGCGGCCTGGCAACGGGGCGCTTTACCCACCCGGGGCGCCTGCTGATAATCCGCCACTCGGTTAGCTTGGGATGCAGCGATGAACGACCTGGATATGGATCATGCCGAGTGGGAACTGCTCGACCTTGAATGGCATCAAGGGTTCGCCTTCGTGGACGGGGCGCTGTTGGTGGAGGAGCGAGCCCGGGACGTGTACCTCCTGCTGCAGCGTGAAGGGCGGACCCCGGCTGAGCAGGCTTGCCAGGCGGCGACCGAGCAATTCCCGGCTTCCCCCCTGGTACAAGGCGAGCCGCTGTGGCGACATCGTGTTCATCGGCACCTGCTGCGTGATGCGCGAGCCGATTATTATGCGTTGCCCCGCTACTTCGCGCGTTATGGCTACCACCCGTTGCAGGTGTTGCCGGTGCGCGTGTGTCGGGGCTTGCAGAGCCTGGGCCATGACCATTGGCGTGATCAGGGTCGTGCCTATTTCTGTCACGACTACGGGCAGGAAGTGATCGAGGGCGCGCAGCCTGAGCGCCTGGCGCTTGTGCACCCGGTGCCAGAAAACTGGCCCGCGGGCTCGGTGCTGTTCAGTGATGGGGCCAAGGTCTTCCTCGGCGCCCGGGCGATCGCCAGCGCGGAGCAGCAGATACGCGGTACCAACCATCCGGCTTATCAAGTGATCAGCGGCCAGGTCTGCCGGGGCGGCGCTGTGCTGCATCAGAAGGACGGTTCGCCATTGCCGATTGCCAATCCCGATGGCTTCCAGATGCTGGCCAGGCGCTGGGGGACGGATGGGCATTCGGTGATCGTCCAGGCGCAGCAGGGCTCGAGCATTGCCTACGAGTATTTCTACCGCATCGACAACGTCGATCTGGCGACTTTCAGCGTGCTCAACGAGCGCTACGCCAAGGACGCACAGCGGGCTTACTACCTGACCGGAAAAACCCTGCGCTATGTCGGTGACTTCCGCCTGCTGAACCGTGTTCAGTCGCTGTTCGACGCCGGTGGCCGGATCTTGAGCCAGAGCGAAACGGCGGACCCGTACTTTGCCGTGGACGATCAGTTCGTCTACTGCAATGGCACCCGCCTGCGTGGTGCCGATGGCCCGAGCTTTCGCCACCTGGGATTCGATTACTACGCTGACCGGCATCGCGTCTACCGGCGCAGCAAGCCGCTGGACGTGGATGTAGAGAGCTTTGTGGTGGTCCAGCTGGAGCGTGGCGAATACAACTATTCGCCGTTGCTGGTGGGTGACAGGCACGGCCCGCTGGGTTCGGACGGGGTGATCGATGGCACCATGCTGCAAGAGTGGTCGGCGTACTTCGAGGCGCATCCGCAGGTGCAAGGCTATTGGTGGCATCGCTTGCAGGCGCCATCGGCGTCAGCAGCCCAGGCCTTGCGTGCCATCGGCGCCGGGTTCGAGCTGGGGAGCCAGGTGCACTTCCATGGCCGCCCCATCAATGGTCTGGATGCCGGCAGTTTCAAGTTGCTGGACACACACCTGTGTGGCGACGCCAACGGCCTGTATCTGATCCCCTTTCATCGCGCCGAGACCCAGGTGCCGGAACGATTCTCTTCGGCCTGCGCCGATCAGTACCGTGCCCTGGGCGGCCCGTACCTGACAGATGGCCAGAGGGTTTTTTGCCACAGTGTGTTTTATCAGGTGCCTGAGCCGATGGCCAAAGCGGATCTGGCCAGCTTCGAGTCATGCGGGCAGGGCTGGGCCCGAGACAAGGCGGCGGTGTATTACTACGGCACAAGAAAGAAGCCCCTCGACCCGGCGCACACTCGCTTCATGGGCAGCTACGCCTTCACCGCGACACTGATGTTTGCTGCCGGCAAACCGCTGGACGTGGCATTCAGCCCGGAAGAAGTGACGGTTCCACATCCGGACTTTCTGCAATTGGGCACGCGCAAGCTGTTCTGTGGTCGGCGGCCGGTGAGTGCCAAGCGCATCGACCTGGCCAGCCTGGAGTTTGTTGCCCAGCGCTATGCCCGGGACAAACAGCGCTTCTACCTCTACGACGGGTACGCGACCCTCAGCGAAATCAGTGCCGAGCAGTACCACCAGGCACTGACGAAGGCTCCGGCAGGGGATGCCGGTTTTGAGAGTTTGGCGTTCTGAAAGGCAAAAAAGGCTGCCTTCAACATTGACGGCGGCCTTTTTACTGGATTTGTGACTTGTTACATGGCGTTTCATGGACAGCCCGCTGGCGAAATAGTAGCCTGCGCGCTCTTCGATAAGAGCTCTTGCGTGCCAGCGTGAGAGGAGCTAAGGAATAGCGCTGTAGTACAAGGGAATGAACGCTTGTCGGGATTCTAAGTCCGCCTTCTGTTTCTGCCCCCCTTGATCCGCGTGTGCCACCCCTGCTCCTGTATTGTCCGTGCCTGCTTGTGCTGTGGCCGACAGTCCCGCTCGAAGAATGAGCATTCAGGGTTCAATGGTGATCGCCCGGCCATTGCTCCCTCAAAAAAGGGCGGCAAGGAGACGCGCATGGCGTTCACTAAAATCATCTTCAAAAACCCGAACACCGGAGCCATCAAGGAAGCGCCAGTTGGTTTCTCCTGGACCGTGTTCTTCTTCGGCTTCATCCCGGCGCTGTTTCGCGCTGACTGGAAATGGGCTGCCATCATGTTCCTGCTGGCCATGTTCACCTTCGGCCTGAGCAACCTGGTGTTCATGTTCATCTACAACAAGCTGTATGTGCGTGACCTGATCGGCTCGGGCTTCAAGGCCCAGTCCATCGCCAGCGGCGACCTGAACTTCGCCAGCTCGCGCATCGGCATGGAAATCCCTCGGCTGGAAGCGGCCTGAGCATCAGGCCGGCTCTCGAGCTGAAACAGAAAAGGGCGCATTCATTGCTGAATGCGCCCTTTTTTCATGCCTGAATCCAGGCAAGCCTCAAGCCTCAAGCCTTGAGCTTCAGGCTTCAGGTTTTGCGTTTTGCTCTTCAGGGCTGAACAGGGCCTGGGAGGCGGCGAGGTAGTCGGCCTGGAAGGCTTCGGATTCGATCCAGGCCAGGGCCGTGGCTTCGTCGGCTTCGGTGGACCAGTTGCGGTACTCGATCAGGGCCGCAAGGATGAAATCCGTCGCGCCTTGTTCACCTTCCTGCTCATACACCAACTCCAGCAGCGGGTCCGCGAGGAAGGCTTCGCACAGGGCTTGCTGGCTGGTCTTCTCGGCATTGCGCATTTTCACGAACAGCTCGGTCAGGTCCACCGACTCGAAATCCAGGCGCTGGTCATTGGGGTCCAGGTCGGCTTCCGAGGTCGGAGCGGTGCGCTTGGCGCGGTTCTGCTTGGCCTTGGCTTTGGCCCGGGCGGCACGTTTGTGTTGTTTGTCCAGAGAGGCCATCGGCGTCTTACCTTGTTGCGAAGAAGTTCAGCGCGGGCCTGGCGGCAGGCTCGCGGCATGTCAGGCGGGCAAGGATGCCAGTAAATCCGCGATCCGGCATCTGCCGCCGAGCCGCAGCCAGGAACTGCAGGCTGGATGAATAGCCCGCGGGTGCCCGGGTGCTGGGTCTTTTGTCGGGTTTTTCCCATTCAGTGGGAATCCGATTTCATTCACCGGGAAACTCCATGCACCATGGCCGCAAGAGGCCGCTATGAACTACAACACGCCGACTGACCGCTTACTGCAAATTCTCGTGGCCCTGGGGCAATCCCCCGAGGCGATGTCCGCCAAGGCCTTGTCGCAGGATCTGCAGCAGCCCTTGAGCAGCACCTACCGTCACCTCAAGACCCTGTTGCGCTGGGGGCTGGCCGAAGACAACGGCCAGGGCCGTTATGTGCCCGGGCCGACCTGCCTGCAACTGGCGAAGAAATTCGACCGTGAAGGCTTGCTGGTGACCCTGGCCAAGCCGGAGCTGAAGCGCCTGGCCGAACTCAGCCAGGAAAGCGTGGCGCTGATGGTGCCGAGCAACGGGCAGGCGATCTGCATCGAGCTGGTGGACAGCCCCCAGCCCCTGCGCTGCTGCTATCAGAAGGGCTTGGCCCAGCCATTGCTGCTGGGGGCTTCGGCCCGAGTCCTGCTGGCCTACATGGAGCCTGAGCGCAGCCTGCCGATCCTGCAGCAGCAGGGCATCGAGCAAGCCGAGTATCCGCGCTACCTGGAAGGGTTCGCGGCGATCCGCCAGGCCGGCCATGCGGTCAGCCTGAGCGAGATCGATGAAGGGATCTGGGGTGTCAGCGCGCCCTTGCTCGACAGTCGCGAGCGCTTGCAGGGCGCCATCAGCCTCATGGCGCCGGCCTTTCGTGCCGAGCAGAACCGCGAGCGGCTGATCCGCTGGACCCGTGAAGCGGCGCAGCGCCTGAGCGCCCGGCTTGATTGAATTGACTGGAGCAACCCGATGACGATCCACATTCCCATGCACCTGTGGCAGGGCCGCACCGACCTGGCCGAAGGCGCTGCTGCGCGGCGCTGGCACCAATGGGTGCAGCCCGAGGCGCCCGGGCAGGCCGCCGGTGTCGCCTTGCTAGGGCTGGCCTGTGATGAAGGGGTCAAGCGCAACCAGGGGCGCCGTGGTGCCCGCCAGGGGCCTGAGGCCCTGCGCGTGGCCCTGGCCAACCTGGCCTGGCACGGCAGCTGCGGCTTGTACGATGCCGGTGATGTGAGCTGCCAGGGCACCGAGCTGGAAGCGGCGCAGCGGGATTACGCCCAGCGCCTCAGCCAGTTGCTGGATCAAGGGCATCTGCCTCTGGGGCTCGGTGGCGGCCATGAAATCGCGTTCGCCAGTTTCAGCGGCCTGGCCCGGCACCTGGAGCGCCAGGCGCTTCGTCCGCGGATCGGGATTCTCAATTTCGATGCGCACTTCGACCTGCGCCATGCAGCCCAGAGCAGTTCGGGAACCCCGTTCCGGCAGATCGCCGAGTACTGCCAGGCGGCGGACCTGCCCTTCAACTATTGCTGCCTGGGGGTCAGTGAGCTGAGCAATACCCAGGCGTTGTTCGACCAGGCACGGCAGCTCAAGGTGCGCTACCTGCTGGACCGCCAGATGCAGGGCTGGAACATGCCGGCGATCGAGGCCTTCCTCGATGGGTTTCTCGACGGTATCGATGTGCTCTACATGACCTTGTGCCTGGACGTACTGCCCGCCAGCCAGGCTCCCGGGGTCAGTGCCCCGTCGGCCCACGGCGTCGATGTCCAGGTGGTCGAACACCTGGCCCGGCGCGCCCAGGCCAGCGGTAAGCTGCGGGTCGCCGATATTGCCGAACTCAATCCCGGGCTGGATCACGACCAGCGTACGGCTCGCGTGGCCGCGCGCCTGCTGGCCAGCCTGATTCACTGACGGGGCACAGAACCCCGCTGACCGACACCCCAACGACAAGAAGAAGAGATACCAAGCATGCTGACTTTTGAACTGGACGCGCTGACCACGCTGGCGCTGGCCCTGATCCTGCTGGGGGTGGGCGCGCAGCTGAAAAAACGCAGTCGCTGGCTGACCCAGCTCTGTGTGCCGTCACCGGTGATCGGTGGTTTCGGCTTTGCCCTGATCGTCTGGTTGCTGCGGGACCAGCAACTGCTGGCCATCAAGCTCGACACGGCGATCCAGACGCCCTTGATGGTGGCCTTCTTCACCACGGTCGGCCTGGGCGGCAGCCTCGGCCTGCTGCGCCGGGGCGGCAAGATCCTGTTCGTCTACCTGGGGGCCTGCTGGTCCCTGGCGCTGCTGCAGAACCTGGTAGGGGTCGGCACGGCCAAGGCGCTGGGCATTGATCCGCTGCTGGGCATCATGGCCGGGGCGGTGTCCCTGGAAGGCGGTTTCGGTGCTGCCGCGGCCTTTGGTCCCATCGCCGAGAACCTCGGTGCGGTCGGCGCCACCACCGCGGCGCTGGCAGCGGCAACCTTCGGCATGGTGGCTGGCGGCCTGCTGGGCAGTCCCTTGGCGCGCTGGTTGATCGAGCGCAACAAGCTGGTGATCCAGGCCGACCAGGTCAGCAGCCTGCAGCACCTGGAAAGCGCTGCGAGCACGCCGGTCGCTCCGCTGGATGCGCCGACGCTGTTGCGCCTGCTGACCTGCATCCTGGTGATCATGGTGCTGGGCTTCTGGATGGGCAGCGCCCTCAATCAGCACCTGGGGATTGTCCTGCCCAGCTATGTCGGCGCGATGTTCGTGGCGATCATCCTGCGCAACCTCAATGACCGCGCCCAGGTCGTCGAGATTCCCGACAGCGCCGTGAGCACCGTGGGCGATGTGTGCCTGGGAGTGTTCCTGACCATGGCCATGATGAGCCTGAAGTTCTGGGAGCTGGAGCAACTGGGGCTGCCGTTGCTGGTGATCCTGGTGGTGCAGGTGCTGATCATGGTCCTGCTCTGCGTGTTCGTGCTGTTTCGCCTGTTCGGCGGTAACTACGACGCCGCGGTGCTGTGTGCCGGGTTCATGGGCCATGGCCTGGGCGCGACGCCCAATGCGGTGGCCAACATGGGAGCGATCTGCGACCACTACAAAGTGTTTTCCTACAAGGCCTTCATCATCGTGCCGCTGTGTGGTGCGGTGCTGATCGACATCGTGGCGATCCCGATCATCACCTGGTTCATCAACGCCTTTGCCTGAATCCAGGTTCAGCGAGGGCGTGGCACCTGGCGCCCGGGGCTCTGGCGATCCAGCTCGCCGTGGCGCAGCCAGGCCAGGGCCAGGGGCCAGAGCCGGGTCTGGAAGCGGCTGTGGAAGAAGGCGAAATGGCCGATCTCGGTTTCGCCGATGTCTGCAGGGTCGATGCGCAGGTGAGTGCATGGGCTGTTGCGGTAGTAGCCCAGCAGGCGTTCGATGGCCGGGATGGTGCCGAAGGGGTCGTCGCTGACGCTGATGGCCAGCATTGGCGCCGTGACTCGACTGAACGGCAGTGAGTCCTCGTGGCCCTGGAGGGTTCTGCCACTGGGGCGGCCCTCGTAGCGCGAGTGCGGAGTGCACCAGTCACTGACCACTCCGGCCGGGGTGTCTTCCATCCAGCCCAGGCGCTTGCCGGGAAAGTAGCCGTAGAACCAGGTCAGCAGGGGCATCAGCAGGTGCCACTTGCCGAGCATGCGCCAGCGCAGCTTCGGGGCGTAGTCGCGCCAGTAGGCGAACTGCGCGCCCATGGTCACCACCCGCCGGACCACCCCCGAAGAGGCGCCAAGGCCCACTGCGCAGCCGCCAAAGCTGTGGCCGACCACATCGATTGGCTGGCCGGGAAACTCGCGCTGAGCGCGCTTGAGGATGGCCTCGTAATCCAGCGTGCCCCAGTCCGACCAGGAAGCCTTGAAGCCCTTGAGCGAGGCTGGGCGCGATTCGCCGATGCCGCGGTAGTCGTAGGTCATGACATCGAAGCCATGGGCGAACAGATAGTCGGCAAAGCGAAAGTAATAGCGGCAGCGCACCGAGGTGGCGGCATTGATGATCACCACGGCACGGCCAGGGTCCGGCTGGGCATGGCGCCAGGTAAAGCCGCCCAGCATCACGCCGTCCTGCGCAGGCTCACTGAAGGTTTCACTGGGGCCGCTCACAGGTTCGATGACGGCAGGGCGGGTGGCTGGCAGGTCGGTTGGGGGCAGCAGGGACATGGGCGGTTGTTCCTGGGTGGCTGGAGCGGGGCGGGGCCGCGACCGCGCTCAGCGACGGTTTTTTTGTGCGTTCATTAATACCCGGCCGATCCACAGCGCGGCAACTGCCAGTGCTCCCAGCAGCAGGGTGGAGGTGCCTTGCCAGAGCAGCTCGAAGTAGAACTTGGTGGGCTGCAGCGCCTGGCTGTAGGCGAGCTTCGGGCCGGCGCGGTTGCTGGTGACGATCTGGCCGTCGATCAGTGCGCTGATCAGTGTCCAGCCCAGCAACCCGGTGAGCGCCAGCAGCACGCAGCCGATCAGCAGGAACAGCCAGGCTCCACTGCGGGTTGTTTCGCGCTTGGGGTGGGGCTGGGGGACTCGGGTCTTCTTCTGGCTCACGGCAGGCAGGTCCTTTGCGGCATCAGGGGCGCGGTGCCTGCAACTTTACTCCCAGGCGGGCCCATGGGAATAATCCGGGCCCGGTTGGGTCCGGGTGTCCCTATTGGTCGATGGAGCCTTGAGCATGGAAGTGAAGAATCAAATGAGCCCGGAGCAATGCCAGGGCATGGACGATATCCGCCGGGAAATCGATGCCCTGGATCGGGCCGTCATTGCCTTGCTGGGCGCGCGCTTCCAGTACGTGCTGGCGGCTTCGAAGTTCAAGACCTCGGCGGCTTCGGTGCGTGCCGAGGAGCGTTTCAACGCCATGCTCGCTACCCGCCGCGAGTGGGCGCGGGTTGAAGGCTTGAATCCGGACGCCATCGAGAAAATGTACAGCGACCTGGTCAAGCACTTCATCGAGCAGGAGCTGCGCCATTGGCAGGCCGCCCAGCCATCAGCCTGAGCTGGTGAGGCTGGGCTGTCGCCGTCCAGGCGTTTGCCGCGCACAACCGGAGGTTGGGTCGAGCAGGAACAGTTCCAGCGGACGGCTCGCTGCGATGAGCATGAGGCGCGGCTTTCATGGCCAGATGATGGAGGCTGTCTAGTACTATGGCCGTCCCTTTTCCAGCGGTCGATTCCCCCCATGCCTGAGTACCAGCCAACTGCTGACAATGGGCGCATCCAACTGTTTGCCACCCACCTCAGCCTGTGGGCTGACGGCGTGGAGCTGGCGACCCTGGCCACGCCCGAGAGGAAGCCCTTTCGGGTGTTGCGCTATGGCTGGGTGCTGCTGGTTGCAGGCTTGCTTGGCGCGGTGGCGCTGGGCAACCAGGCGCTGGCGCTTGGCTTTGGCGCCTTGATCCTGTTTGTGCCGCTGATGGTCCTGGGGATCGCCGGACGGCTGTACCCGCCGGCTCGTGCCGATGCCTGGTTCGATGCCCACGGCCTGCACCTGGTGTGCGGCACACGGCAAGCCCCGGGCAGCGTTTATCAGTACTTCATTCCCTTTGCCGACATTTCCCGTGTGGCGACCCTGGATCAGTCCATCGATCTCGGTTGGCGAGGGCAGGTGCAGTACCGCACCTATCTTGTCGAGAGCCAGCAGGTCTTCGCCGGGCCGACAAGCATCCACATCAGTACCCAGGGCAGTCTGGGCGCGCTGCGTGCGGTGCTCGAGCGTCTTCAGCGGTTGCCCGCGGCGGCACACATTGTCGTGCCGCCGACCAGGCATTACCCGGTGCCGTCCAGCTCGTAACCCGTCTGAGCGCCATTGCGCAACGTCAACCAGATCGAGCGGTTGCGGATCGCCAGGGCTGCGGTGCCGGATCTGCGTGGTGGGGGGTAATGGCTGGAGGATGGGCCTGAATTACAGGCAACAAAAAACCCGCACTAGGCGGGTTTTTTGGTTGCTTTCACGTGGTGTAGAACACCACCTGAAAACTGAAGGTGGTGCCCAGAGACGGAATCGAACCGCCGACACGGGGATTTTCAATCCCCTGCTCTACCGACTGAGCTATCTGGGCAACGGGGCGCATTAAACGGGTTTTTCGGGGGGGCGTCAAGCAAGTTTTGAAAAAAAGTTTAATTATTACCGCCGCTTACGGCCCGACCCCGATTTTCCGCGGGTTTACTCCGCTGGCGGCACGTAGCCTTCGGCCTTGGCGTATTCCTCGCCGGAGAAGTACTTGTCCATTTCCGCCTGGAGGAATTTGCGGTCCTCGGCGTTCATCATGTTCAGGCGCTTTTCGTTGATCAGCAGGGTCTGGTGTTTCTGCCAGTCGGCCCAGGCCTTGGCCGAGACATGTTCGAAAATATCCTGGCCCTTGGCGCCGGGGTACGGAGGGCGTTCCAAACCTGGCAGTTGTTCTTGGTACTTGCGGCACATTACGGTGCGGGTCATGACAACTCTCCTGCATTCAAGACTTCGGCCGCGCGCTTGAGCAGCTTCTTCACCGGGGCGGCAAGGCCCAGGCGCGGCGGGGTGGCGAGGTTATACCAGAGCCAGTCGGCCTCGGCGACGTGCAGCGCCGACTCTTCGACCCGGATCAGCCAGGGCTCGATGGCCAGTTGGAAGTGGCTGAAGGTGTGGACCAGCCCGGGCATCTCCTGCTGCTGGCCCAGTTCCAGGGAATGCTGCAGGGCCAGGTGCTGGATATCGTCCAGGTCATCCAGTTCCGGCAGGCTCCACAAGCCGCCCCAGAGGCCGCTGGAGGGCCGTCGATACAGCAGGATGGCGCCATCGCGGTTGGCCAGCATCGGCATCAGGGTGCGCTTCTGCGGGACTTCCTTGCGCGGCTTGGGAATCGGGTAGCGGGTTTCCAGGCCGAGCATGTGGGCTTCGCAGCCGCGCTCCAGGGGGCACAGCAGGCAACTGGGCTTGCTGCGGGTACAGAGGGTGGCCCCCAGGTCCATCATCGCCTGGGTGTAGTGGTTGACCCGGCTGTGGGGGGTGAAGCGCTCGGCGGCGGCCCACAACTGCTTGGCCACCTTGGGCTCGCCCGGGTAGCCCTCCTGGGCGGTGAAGCGCGCCAGCACGCGCTTGACGTTGCCGTCGAGGATCGGTGCCCGCAGGCCCATGCTGATGCTGGCGATGGCGCCGGCGGTGGACAGGCCGATGCCCGGCAGCTCGGTGAGCTGCTCCACGTCCCGGGGAAACTCACCGCCGTATTCGGCCATGACGATCTTCGCGGTCTTCTGCAGGTTGCGCGCCCGGGTGTAGTAGCCCAGGCCGGTCCACAGGTGCAGTACTTCATCTTCCGGGGCTTCGGCCAGGGCCTGCACCGTGGGCAGGGAGGCCATGAAACGGTCGAAGTAGTTGAGCACGGTGCTGACCTGGGTCTGCTGCAGCATGATCTCCGAGACCCACACCCGATACGGGTTGATGCCCTGTTGCCAGGGCAGGTCGTGGCGGCCATGGCGGTCGTACCAGTCCAGCACCGCCGGTGCAAATGCCTCGGCTCTCATCGCTTGAACAGCCCCTTGAGTGCGTTCTTCAGTTCCGGGCTGACCTTGTCACCGAGCTTCTCGTCGATCTTGTCCTTGAGGCGGTCGCCGGCCAGCTTGGCCGCGACCTGGCCCAGGCCGTCCTTGTCCAGGCGGCAGGCCTTGGCCCCGAGCTCCAGCGGGCCCCGGCAGCGCAGCGGCAGCTCGATGCCCTTGAAGCGTTCGCCCACCTGGCAGGCCGGGTCCGGGTTGGCGCTCAGGTCGCCCTCGACGATGATGCCGACCCGGTAGTCCATGCCCAGCACCCGCAGGTCGAGGTCGCCATTGCCGTTGACGGTCATGCCGGGGATGCGCACTTTCAGGTCCGGGTTGCTGGCTACGCCGTTGCGCAAGGTCAGGTTGCCCTTGAGCTCCTGGAACGGGGTGTCCTTGCCACGGGGTGTGCTGCCCAGGTTCTTGCGGTTGAGCACGGCGATGCCCTGGCACAGTTGCTGTTCCAGGTTGGCATTGAGCAGTACGCCATTGTTGATGACGAAACTGGCCGTGCCGTTGAGGCTGTCGATCAGTGCCTTCTGGCTGTTGCCGCTGCCGCTCAGGTTGCTGTTGAGCGTCACCAGGCCCTTGACCGGAGGCTTCTGCCCCTGGCTTTCGAGGATGCGCTCCACGGGCACCCGGGTGATCTTGGTCTGCAGGCTCAATTGCGGGGTGCTGGGGCGCAGGTCCAGGTTGCCGCTGGCGTCGAAGCTGCCGTTGTACAGCTCACCGCGCAGGCTGGAGAGTTTCAGCAGGCCGCCCTGGCCGCTGGCCTTGAGGGCGGCGTTGTGGATCGGTAGTTGGTCCAGGGTCAGTTGGCCGAAGCTCAGGTCGGCATCGACATCGAGCTTGCTCAGGCGCTCCACTGGCAGCAGCCGGTCGGTGCTCCAGGCGCCCTTGGTCGGGGCGTTGGGCAGCGGTGTGGTGCCGGCCCCGGCCATGGCGTCGGCTTCGCTGCTTTGCACTTCGGCCTTGCGCGCGCTGGCGGCGCTGTTGGCCTCGGCGGATTTAGGTGGCAGGTAGCGGTCGACATTGAAGGTGTCGCCCTTGAGCTGGACGCGCAGGGACTGCTTGTCGAAGTCCTCGACGGCCAGGCGGCCGCTGAAGGTGCTGTCGTCGAGCTTCAGGTTAAGGTCTTCCAGGGCCAGGCTGGTGGGCGTGCCCTGTAGGCGGCTGACCAGCTCGACCTTGCTCAGGCTGCCTTCGGCCATGGCTGGCAGGGTCTGGCCGATACTGTCGACGAACTTCGCCAGGTCGAACTGGGCGATGGACAGGCCACCGCTGATCTGCGGGGTCTTGTCCAGGTCATTGACCTTCAGCTCGCCCAGGGCGCGCAGCTGGTTGAGGGAGACCTTGAGGCCGGTCCATTGGCCGACGTTGGCAGCCTGGTCCAGCAGCAACTGGCCCTGGGCGGCGAAGGTGACGGTCTTGCCTTGCAGCGGATCGCCGGCCACTTCGCCGGACAGGCGCATGTCTTCGAACTGGTAGCGCTGCAGCGCGCGGTCGAAGCGCAGCTCGCCATTGAGTTCGGTGCGCACGCGCACCGCTGGCTGGCTGCTGGCCAGGAAGGCGGTGAGCTTGACCGGGGTGTTGGTGGCTTCGTGGATCGGGCCGGTGCTCAACTGGATGCTTTCGGCGGTGAATTGCTTGCCGGTCTGCTCATCGTTGTATTCGATCCGGGCGTTGTTCACCGTCAGGCTGTCGATGTCCAGGCGGATCGGCTGCGCGGGTTTTTCCGGGGCTGGGGTGGCCTGGCCGGTTTCGGCGGTACTGGTGGCGGGGATCTCGGCCTGCTTGTCGGCAGGGGCTGCCTTGCCGATGTCCTGCCAGTTGCCGTGGCCGTCCTTGTCGCGGTTCAGACGCAGGTTCAGGCCCTCGACCCGGACGTCGCTCATCTGCACTTCACGGCGCAGCAGGGGCAACACGCGGACCGACAGTCCAAGCATCTGCAGGTCGGCGAAAGGCTGGGTCGGGTTGGCCAGGGTCGCGACCCCGGCGTCATGCAGTTCCAGGCCAAGCCAGGGGAACAGGCTCCAGCCGATGTCGCCATTGAGCGTCAGCTCGATGTGGGCCTTGTCGCGGGCAATCTGGCGAATCTCGTCTTTGTAGTCGTTGGGATCAAACAGGTGGGTCAGGGCAAAGCCCAGAGCCACGATGATCAGCAACAGCCCGAGAATTACCAGACCCAGGATTTTGCCGAACGCTTTCATGGGCGAGTCCTTGTATGTCGAATTCAAAATTTAGCCGGGGAGTATAGCGCCCTGAACCTGGCGACTGGTCACCCAATGCGCTTACAGATTTTTCAACGCCAGCTGCAGTTTTGCCGCCAGGGCCCGGGCTTGCGGGTCTCCGGTGGGGGCCAGCAGATGCAGGGTGGCGCCTTGTGCCAGGGCAATTTTTTGCACCTCGCGCACCAGGCGCTCGGCGATGCCGCGACGCCGGGTGATCTTGCGCACACAGAGTTGGGACAGGTGCCAGCCGCCCGAGTGCCGTTGCAGGCGCGCTGCCCCCAGCAGTCGCTCGTTGAGGCGAGCGACGACCAGCTCGCCGCCCAGCAGGCCGTGCTCGATCAGTTGCAAGGCATCGCCATGGGGCGCGAGCAGCCAGTGCGGGGCGTCCTGGTAGATTTTCTGCAGGTCCTGCTGATCCTGGTAGCTGGCGTTCTGCAGGGGTTCGACAACGATGGTCATGGGGCCTCCTGGTGGAAGAAGGAAGGGGCGGGGCCGTTTGCCGGCTTGCCAGCAAGAAGGGAGGCTTGGGCCCAGGTCGCGGTCAACCAAGGGCTCGCGTGGTTATCGGTGGCAAGGACTTTGCTCCTGCCTGGTTGGCCGGCGTTCCGGGGCGTGCTTCCTGGCCGGCCGCGGCGCTGGAGCAGTCGCTGTAAAAAAAGCTGATGTCAGTCTGGTTTTTTAGCCGGGCGCAAATGGTAACCTCTCGCGGTTCGTCCGTCCTTCTGCGACTTAATGTCGCGTCTGCTCGCAAGGGAGCTTTACTCAATAGAACGACCGCGCCTGCGTGCCAAGGTCGTCGTAGGGGAGTGGCCGATGAACAATTCTAATAATTGGGGGAAACATCCATGAGCACTAGCAACGCGGCGGCCAGTCCGTCTGCTCAGCCAGCGTTCTTGTCCAAAGAACGCATCATCGCCAAGCCCGGTTTCAACCGCTGGCTGGTACCACCGGCCGCCCTGGCCATTCACCTGTGCATCGGCATGGCCTACGGCTTCTCGGTGTTCTGGCTGCCACTGTCCAAGGCCCTTGGCATCAGCGCGCCTGTGGCCTGCGCGCCGGACATGGGGTTTATCGCCCAGGTCTTTTCATCCCAGTGTGACTGGCCGATCTCCATGCTCGGCTGGATCTACACCCTGTTCTTCATCTTCCTCGGCTGCTCGGCGGCGATCTGGGGCGGCTGGCTGGAACATGCCGGCCCGCGCAAGGCCGGTGTGGTGTCGGCACTGTGCTGGTGCGGCGGCCTGCTGATCTCCGCGCTGGGGGTCTATACCCACCAGATCTGGCTGATGTGGATCGGCTCCGGGGTGATCGGCGGTATCGGCCTGGGCCTGGGCTACATCTCCCCGGTGTCGACCCTGATCAAGTGGTTCCCGGACAAGCGCGGCATGGCCACCGGCATGGCGATCATGGGGTTTGGCGGCGGTGCCATGGTCGGTGCGCCGCTGGCGGCGGCCCTGATGGGCCACTTTGCGACCCCCACCAGCGTAGGCGTATGGCAGAGCTTCCTGGTGATGGCCGCGATCTACTTCGTGTTCATGATCGGCGGTGCGTTGACCTATCGGGTCCCGCCTACCGGCTGGAAGCCTGAAGGCTGGAGCGCTCCGGCGAAAAAGGCCGCCAATGCGATGATCACTCACCGCCATGTGCACGTGAATGTGGCGTGGAAGACCCCGCAGTTCCGCCTGGTGTGGCTGGTGCTGTGCCTCAACGTTTCGGCGGGTATCGGCATTCTCGGCATGGCTTCGCCGCTGCTGCAGGAAGTGTTTGGCGGCAAACTGCTGGGCAACGACCTGGCCTTCGGCCAACTGGACGCCGGGCAACTGGCGTCGATCGCCGCCATCGCTGCGGGCTTCACCGGCCTGCTGAGCCTGTTCAACATCGGCGGGCGCTTCTTCTGGGCATCGTTCTCCGACTACCTGGGCCGCAAGAACACCTACTTCGTGTTCTTCGCCCTGGGCTTTGCCCTGTACGCGCTGATTCCGAACCTTGGCCACCTGGGCAACATCGCCCTGTTCGTGGCGGCGTTCTGCATCATCCTGTCGATGTACGGCGGTGGTTTCGCCACAGTGCCGGCCTACCTGGCGGATCTGTTCGGCACGCAGATGGTCGGTGCGATCCACGGTCGCCTGCTGACGGCCTGGGCTGCGGCCGGGGTGCTGGGGCCGGTGCTGGTGAACTACCTTCGCGAGTACCAGCTGAGCATCGGCGTCGAGCGCGCCGCGGCCTACGACATCACCCTGTACATCCTCGCCGGCCTGCTGGTGCTGGGCTTCCTGTGCAACCTGCTGGTGCGCCCGGTGGCCGACAAGTACTTCATGACCGACGAGCAACTGGCCGCCGAACAGGCGATGGGCCACGACAAGGGGGCTGACAGCAGTGTCGTCCTGGAGTGGAAGGCCTCGTCGGCGAGCCTGCCGGTGGTGATCGCCGCCTGGCTGGCCGTGGGCATTCCCCTGGCCTGGGGCGTGTGGGTCACCCTGCAAAAGACCGCGGTGCTGTTCCACTAGGCCGTGGTTGGATGCTGGAGGAACAGGGCGCTTGCGCCCTGTTCTGCTTTCTGGGGCTGCCGGCGCAGCTTCCCGCTGGCTTGTCATGACAGGTACAGCCCCGCAGCCATTGGTTCGCGCCGGTCAGGAGATTGTCCGTCATGTTTCTGTTTGGCCGCCTGCGGGCCTATACTATTCGCCTTTTTCGCCCAATGATTTTGCGGAGCTGGTGATGGCCGAACGTAAGGCATCTGTCGAGCGCGACACTCTGGAGACCCAGATCAAAGCCTCGATCAACCTGGATGGCACCGGAAAGGCCCGATTCGATATCGGCGTTCCCTTCCTTGAGCATATGCTGGACCAGATCGCCCGACACGGGCTGATCGACCTGGATATCGAGAGCAAGGGCGACCTGCATATCGACGACCACCACACCGTGGAGGATGTCGGTATCACCCTGGGCCAGGCGTTCGCCAAGGCCATCGGCGACAAGAAGGGCATCCGCCGCTATGGCCACGCCTACGTGCCGCTCGATGAAGCCTTGTCCCGCGTGGTGATCGACTTCTCCGGCCGCCCCGGCCTGCAGATGCACGTGCCGTTCACCCGCGCCACCGTGGGTGGCTTTGACGTCGACCTGTTCCAGGAATTCTTCCAGGGCTTCGTCAACCATGCGCTGGTCAGCCTGCACATCGACACCCTGCGCGGCACCAACACCCACCACCAGATCGAGACCGTGTTCAAGGCCTTCGGTCGTGCACTGCGCATGGCGGTGGAACTGGACGAGCGCATGGCCGGCCAGATGCCGTCGACCAAGGGCGTGCTGTAATGCAGACCGTCGCCGTCATCGACTACGGCATGGGCAACCTGCACTCGGTAGCCAAGGCCCTGGAACACGTAGGGGCCGGCAAGGTACTGATCACCAGCGACGCGGCGGTGATTCGCGAAGCCGACCGGGTGGTGTTTCCCGGGGTGGGCGCGATCCGCGACTGCATGGCTGAAATCCGCCGCCTGGGGTTTGATGCCCTGGTGCGTGAAGTCAGCCAGGACCGTCCCTTCCTGGGGATCTGCGTGGGCATGCAAGCCCTGCTGGAGCACAGCGAAGAGAACGACGGCGTCGACTGCATCGGCCTGTTTCCCGGCCAGGTGAAGTTCTTCGGCAAGGGCCTGCATGAAGACGGCGAGCACCTCAAGGTGCCGCACATGGGCTGGAACGAGGTGAAGCAGGCGGTGGACCATCCGCTGTGGCACAGCATCCCGGACCTGGCGCGTTTCTACTTCGTGCACAGCTACTACATCAACGCCGGCAATGCCCGGCAGGTGGTGGGTGGCGGTCACTACGGCGTGGATTTCGCCGCGGCGCTGGCCGAGGGCTCGCGCTTTGCCGTGCAGTTCCACCCGGAAAAGAGCCACACCCATGGCCTGCAGTTGCTGCAGAACTTTGCTGCCTGGGACGGTCGCTGGTAATGGCCAAGAAAAAACCGCCGATCCTGACCCTCACTCCCGAACAGGAGAGCGAGGCCAATCACAAGATCAAGCGGTTCATGGAGGATCGCTTCGAGCTCGACCTGGGTTCGTTCGAGGCCGCCGAGATTCTTGAGCTGTTTACCCGGGAAATTGCTCCGCACTATTACAACAGAGCGATTTTCGATGTGCAGACGCACCTGAAGGAGCGCTTCGAGAGCATCGAAAGCGACCTCTGGGCGCTCGAAAAGAACTAGGGCAGCGGCAAGCTTCAAGCTGCAAGCTGCAAGAAGTAGAAACACGTGCCTGCTTGCAGCTAACCGCTTGCAGCTTGCAGCTCTTTTGACGAAGGAAAAAGCATGCTGATTATTCCCGCTATCGATCTCAAAGACGGTGCTTGTGTGCGTCTGCGCCAGGGCCGCATGGAAGACTCCACGGTGTTCTCCGATGACCCGGTGAGCATGGCTGCCAAGTGGGTCGAAGGCGGTTGCCGTCGTCTGCACCTGGTGGACCTCAATGGCGCCTTCGAAGGTCAGCCGGTCAATGGCGAAGTGGTTACCGCGATCGCCAAGCGCTACCCGAACCTGCCCATCCAGATCGGTGGCGGCATCCGTTCCCTGGAAACCATCGAGCACTACGTCAAGGCCGGTGTCAGCTACGTGATCATCGGCACCAAGGCGGTGAAGGATCCGCAGTTCGTCGCTCAAGCCTGCCGTGCATTCCCGGGCAAGGTGATTGTCGGCCTGGACGCCAAGGACGGTTTCGTCGCCACCGACGGCTGGGCCGAGATCAGCACCGTGCAGGTCATCGATCTGGCCAAGCAGTTTGAAGCCGACGGCGTGTCCGCCATCGTTTATACCGACATCGCCAAAGACGGCATGATGCAGGGCTGCAACGTGCCCTTCACCGCAGCCCTGGCGGGTGCGACCAGGATTCCGGTGATCGCCTCCGGCGGCATCCACAACCTGGGCGACATCAAGACCCTGCTGGACGCCAAGGCGCCAGGAATCATCGGCGCCATCACCGGCCGGGCGATTTATGAGGGCACCCTGGATGTGGCAGAAGCCCAGGCTTTTTGTGATGGCTACGCGGCCAGCAGCAAGGCATAAGCGGCAGGCGGCAAGTGGGACGCGTGGCTGCTATCCGCTCTTGCTTGTCGCTTGAAGCTTGTCGCTTCTTAATCGGAGATTAAGTCTATGGCGTTAGCCAAACGCATCATCCCTTGCCTGGACGTGGACAACGGCCGGGTGGTCAAGGGCGTCAAGTTCGAGAACATTCGCGATGCCGGCGACCCGGTGGAAATTGCCCGTCGCTACGATGAACAGGGTGCCGACGAGATCACTTTCCTCGACATCACCGCCAGCGTCGACGGCCGTGACACCACGCTGCATACCGTCGAGCGCATGGCCAGCCAGGTGTTCATCCCGCTGACCGTGGGCGGTGGCGTACGCACCGTGCAGGACATTCGCAACCTGCTCAACGCCGGCGCGGACAAGGTCTCGATCAACACCGCCGCGGTGTTCAACCCGGAGTTTGTCGGTGAGGCCGCGCAGCATTTCGGCTCCCAGTGCATCGTGGTCGCCATCGACGCGAAGAAGGTCTCCGGCCCGGGCGAAACCCCGCGCTGGGAAATCTTCACCCACGGCGGGCGCAAGCCTACCGGCCTTGATGCGGTGCAATGGGCAAAGAAAATGGAAGGCCTGGGTGCCGGTGAGATCCTGCTCACCAGCATGGACCAGGACGGCATGAAGAACGGCTTCGACCTCGGGGTGACCCGGGCCATCAGCGATGCCCTGGGCATTCCGGTGATCGCCTCCGGCGGTGTCGGCAACCTCCAGCATCTGGCCGACGGCATCATTGAAGGCCACGCCAGCGCAGTGCTGGCGGCGAGCATTTTCCACTTCGGTGAATACACGGTACCCGAGGCCAAGGCCTACATGGCCCAGCGCGGGATCGTTGTGCGATAGCCACTGGACAGCATGGCGGGCTCACGGCACTCTTGAGCACGCCATGGATTCAGGTAGCCCGTTATGTTCAAGCGTCTTCTTGTGGTTGTCGCCAGCGTCTCGCTCCTTCTTGGCGGCCTAGCCCGCGCTGCTGAAACCGCCGGCACCTCCCTGGTGCTGCTGACGGAAAACTTCCCCCCCTACAACATGGCCAAGAACGGCAAGAACTTCGCCCAGGACGAGAACATCGACGGCATCGCGGTGGACATCGTCCGCGAAATGTTCAAGCGGGCCGAGGTCAACTACAGCCTGACCCTGCGCTTCCCCTGGGAGCGCATCTACAAACTGGCCCTGGAACAGCCGGGCTACGGCGTGTTCGTCATGGCGCGGCTGCCGGACCGGGAAAAGCTCTTCAAGTGGGTCGGCCCCATCGGCCCGGATGACTGGATCATGCTGGCCAAGGCGGGCAGCAAGATCAGCCTCGAATCCCTGGAGCAGGCGCGCCAATACAAGATCGGCGCCTACAAGGGCGATGCCATCGCTGAAACCCTGACTAAGCAGGGCCTGGCGCCCCAGGTGGTGCTGCGTGACCAGGACAATGCGAAGAAGCTGGTATCGGGGCAGATCGACCTGTGGGCCACCGGTGACCCGGCGGGACGCTACCTGGCCAAGCAGGAAGGTGTCAGCGGCCTCAAGACCGTGCTGCGCTTCAACAGTGCCCAGTTGTACCTGGCCCTGAACAAGGACGTGCCCGACGAGGTCGTGGCCAGGCTCCAGGCCGCCCTCGACGCGATGCGCAAGGAAGGACTGGTAGAAGAAATCATGGGGCGCTATCTCTAGAGATCAGCGGCAAGTTGCAAGCGGCAAGCTACAAGTAACAGCCGGTCGGCGGCGCTTTGCTTGCAGCTTGCAGCTTGAGGCTTGAGGCTTGAGGCTTGAGGCTTGCCCTATCTGTACTTGCCGTTCTTGCCGTGAGCCGCTGTGGCCTGGTTGCTGCGCAGGCTGATCATTGACTTGATATCGATCCACTCGATGCCCTGGGCCTTGAGCTTGGGCAGTTCGCGTTCAAGCACTGCCAGGGTCTGCGGGTAGGGATGGCCGATCATCACCGCCGTACCCTGTTTGTGGGCCAGCTTGATCGCGGTCAGCAGTTGCTGGGCAATCGCCGTTTCGGTGCGCTCGTCATCCAGGAACACGTCCCGGGACACACTGGCCAGGCCGATCTTCTGTGCCTCGGCGGCGGCCACGGTCTGCGCGCTGGTGCGGCTGTCGACGAAGAACTTGTGCCGGCGCTGCAACTCACTCATCAGCCAGGCCATGGCCGGACCTTGAGCGGTCATGCGGCTGCCCATGTGGTTGTTGATGCCGCTGGTGTAGGGCACGGCCTGGAAGGCGGCATCCAGGCGTTTGTGCAGCTCTTCGATGGGCAACTCCGGGTGCCAGGCGAAAGGCCCGGTGGCCGGGTCCATGGGCATGTGCAGGATGACGATCTTGCCAGCGCGATGGGCTTCCCGGGCGAACTCGGCGGCGTGGGGGGTGTCGGGCATGATGGCCGTGGTCACCGGGCCGGGCAGGGCCAGTACGCGGCGGTCCCGGGGCAAATTCTGCCCGAGGTCGTCGATGATCAGGCTCAGGTAGGCCTTGGGGGCCGCGGCTGTGGGTTCGGCGGCTTGGCTCGCAAGGGGCAAGAGACACAGCAGGCTGAGCAGCGGGGCCCGGAGTGAGCGGAACAGGGGGGAGCAGCGGGAAATCATCGGGATCGGGATCAGGCCTTTAGGGGGATGGGCGCCCTGGCGGGCGCTTCGCTGGCGAGCCAGCTCCTACACAAGCCGGCTCCTGTAGGAGCCGGCTTGCCGGCAAAGGGTTCAATCATTTGCCGCGGGTGATGCTCAACCCCTTGAGCAGGCTCAGCGCCTGGGCCAGCTGGTAGTCGTCATCCTGGGGCATCGGCTTGGCCTTGCTCGCCGAGCTGCTTGGCTTGTCGGCACCGCCGTTGCCGTTGCCCAGGTGACCCTGGAGGTCGGCTTCCTTGAAGTACTCGCCGTCCTGGGATTCGCTGGTAATCTTGGCGCGGCGCACCTCGATGTCCGGGACGATGCCCTGGGCCTGGATCGAACGGCCGTTGGGGGTGAAGTACAGCGCGGTGGTGATCTTCAGCGCCCGGTCGTTGTTCAGCGGCAGCACGGTCTGTACCGAGCCCTTGCCGAAGCTGGTGGTGCCCATCAGCACCGCGCGTTTCTGATCCTGCAGGGCGCCGGCGACGATTTCCGAAGCCGAGGCGCTGCCACCGTTGATCAGCACCACCATCGGCACGGCCTCGCTTTCGTCCTTGCCGGTGGCAGAGAAGCGCAGCTCGGAGTTGGCGATGCGGCCCTTGGTGTAGACGATCAGGCCCTTGGTGATGAAGTGGTCGACCACTTCCACGGCGGCCTGCAGCACGCCGCCCGGGTTGTTGCGCAGGTCGAGGATGATGCCGTTGAGCTTCTTGCCGTTGTCCTTGCGCAGCTTGGCCAGGGCCTTGGAGACTTCCTCGCCGGTCTTGACCTGGAACTGGGTGATGCGGATGTAGCCGTAGCCCGACTCCAGCAGCTGGCTCTTCACGCTTTTCACCTGGATGGTGGCGCGGGCCAGGGTCACGTCGAACGGCGTGCCGCCGTCGCGCACCAGGGTCAGGGTGATCTTCTGGCCGATCTTGCCGCGCATCTTGTCCACGGCTTCGGTCATGGTCTGGCCGCGGGTCGGCTGGCCGTTGATCTTGACGATCAGGTCGCCGGCCTGGATCCCGGCCTTGGATGCAGGAGTGTCGTCGATCGGCGAGACCACCTTGATGAAGCCGTCTTCGGCGCCAACTTCGATGCCCAGGCCGCCGAACTCGCCGCTGGTGCTTTCCTGCAGCTCGGCAAAGTCCTCAGGGCCCAGGTAGGCCGAGTGCGGATCGAGGTTGCTGAGCATGCCCTTGATGGCGTTCTCCAGCAGGGTCTTGTCGTCCACAGGCTCCACATAGGCGGCCTTGATGCGGTCCATGACTTCGGCAAAGGTGCGCAGTTCTTCCAGCGGCAAAGGTGCCTTGGTGGTCGCGGCGGTGGCTGATTGAGCGGTTTCGGCGGCAAACGCCAGAGGCGCTCCGATCACCAGGGCGATCGTCAGGGCCAGCGAGGTAAGGCGGGACAAATGCAGCATGTCGAACGAACTCCTAATTTAGATGCGACGCTTATCCTTGCGCGTGGCACCACTGTGCCGGGTCGCTGGGGCGGCCCTGCTGACGAATTGCAAAGTACAGCGCAGGAGTGTCCTGTCCGCCACTATTACCCACAGTGGAGATGGACTCTCCGGCCTTGACCACATCACCGGCTTCCTTGAGCAGCGTCTGGTTGTGCCCGTAAAGGCTCAGGTAGCCGTTGCCGTGATCGAGGATCACCAGCAGGCCGGCGCCCCGCAACCAGTCGGCGAACACCACCCGGCCACCGTGCACGGCGTGCACCTGGCTGCCGGCGGCGGCGCTGATCATCACGCCATCCCACTTGGAGCGGGAGTCGTCGCCACGGGTTTCACCAAAGCGTGCCAGCAATCGACCATCAACGGGCCATGGAAGTTTTCCCCGGGACGAAGCAAAAGCGCCGCCAAAGGACGGGCCGCTGCTGGAAACCAGGGCGCCAGGGGTTGATCTGGCCGGCTTGCGCGGTGCATCGCTGGCGTCGGCCTGGGCCTCACGCAAGCGCTTTTTTTCGGCTTCCTGCTGGGCAATCAGCGCTTTTTGACGCGCTTCCTCTGCCTCGCGGGCCTGGCGTGCCAGGGTTTCTTCAATGGTTTTCAGCACCTTGCCCAGGTCGGCCTGGTCCTGCTCGCGGGCCTTGAGCTTGTCGTCCCGGGCCTTCACGTCGTTGTTGAGCTTGGCCAGGGCCAGCTGACGCTCCTTGCGCACCTTGTCGAGTTCTTCACGCTGGGTGTCGAGGCTGCTTTTCTGCACCAGCAACTGGGCCTGCTGCAGGGAAATGTCTTTTTCCACATTGGCCAGTTGGCGCAGGGTCTCGTTGAAGTTCTTCAACTGCTCCAGGCGCGCCTGGCTCAGGTAGTCGTAATAGGTCAGGGTACGGGCGAATTTTTCCGGATTCTGCTGGTTGAGCAGCAGCTTGAGGTATTCCTGGCGGCCGTTCTGGTAGGCGGCGCGGGCCTGGATGGCGATCAGTCGTTGCTGTTCAGTGCGCGCGCTCTGGAGTTTTTTTTTCTCCTCATCGAGTCGCTGCAGCTCGGATTCGCTTTTCTTCAGCTCTTTTTGCAGGGCTTCGACCTGTTTCTCCAGCTTGCCCATCTCGGTCTCGGTGCCGCGCAGTTCTTTCTGCACGCCGGACTTTTCTTCCTGCAGTTTGCCCAGGAGCTTTTTCAGCTCGGCAATGTCCTGACGCGTGGCGTCCAACTGTTGTTGGGTTTGCGCGCGCTCATCGGCGAAAGCCGGTTGGAGCAGGCAGATCAGGGCAAGGGTAATCAGGGCGCGAAGCATAGAGGCGGGCGACACCAGGGAAAGGGACGGTCTAGTATGCCCGCCCATCGCTGCAAAAAAAACGCCTCAAAGCCAACTGCTTTGAGGCGTTCGTCATAAAAAGCCGTTTCCGGGCGGTTATTGGGCCTTTTGCTATCAGGGGGCGGGCGATTGCCGCCCCAGGCGGTGATGGAGTGCGGCCCATTGCTGGAGCGCGCAGTGGCTGAGCGCCGTCGGCCATCAACCCTGAACAGGGGCCGGGTCCGGGGCTGCCGGCGCTTCATTTTGCGCGGCCGCCGGTTGTCCCGGTGCCTGGTCGTCCTGTCGGGTGCGCAGCACCACGATGCCCGGGATGTGCTGCACGTACTCCATGAAAGGTGCGTCCATGACCTGGCGCTGCATTTTCTTGGACGAGGCATTGCGCAGCACCGGGCCTGCGGCGGTCCTGACAAAGAGCCCGGTATGGGTCACGTCCAGGCCCGGAAGGTCGGTGTAGATACCGATGTAGTCGCCGGTCTGCAGGCGGCTGAGCAGTTGCTCGTCGATCGAGGTGCTGGGTATGTAGGTAATCTCGCGTTCGACCAGGGGCAGGCCCGGCAGGTACAGGTTTCCGTTGGCCTGCTGGTTGAGGTGTTTCGTCACGGTCACCGAGTCGCTGCTCAGTTGCGCGGTCAGGTCGTCGGTCAGCGGGTGTCCGGCATGGGCCCAGTCGGTGAAGAAGTGCCGGCGCTTGACGAAGTTCACCTCTGTGTCCTGGTAGCGGGTCTGGATCAGGTTGTGGATGAAGCTGTCCCGGTCGGTGGACTTGCGCACCGCCTCGACGTAGTCCAGGTAGGTGAAGCAATCCAGGCCCCTGAAGTCGACCACCAGTTTTTCGGCCGTGGTTGCCGAACCTTCCAGCCGGCCCGCGGCATAAGGCGTGTGCATGAATTCCCGCGAGATCCGCTCGTTGAGCTGGCCTGTGGGGGCGGAGCCCGCCTGGTGGCGGATCTCAAGCAGCTTGCCCAGTTTCTCGGAGGTGTAGGCATCCATTGCTACTTGGGGCAGCCGGGCCTGGGGTGCAACCGCGTCAGCCTGGGTTTTGGATTCGACGTGACCAGGGTGTGCGCAACCTGCCAGGACGGATGCTAAAAAAATCATGGCGGTCTTGTTCATTCGCTTTCCCTTGTGCGCCAGTGGCTCCAATTGATAATTGTTTGCATTTATAAAGCGATAGCAAAGATTGCGCTACCTGAATTCGCCCATCGGCTGGAGAAATTGCCGGCTGCCCTCGTTTTGCAGGGCGATGGCAGGTTTGGTCGTCGCTGGTTGAATCGTGCTCGGGGCTGGCCTGGCCGCTTTCCAGGCAGGCCCGATGCAAAAACGCCCGATACCAGGTATCGGGCGTTGCCAGGGGGCGCAGGCGTTGGCCTGCCTCAAGCGTCCAGCAGTATCGACTTGCCGGTCATCTCTGCGGGCTGAGCAAGGCCCAGCAGCTTGAGCATGGTCGGCGCCACGTCCGCCAGGACTCCGCCCTCGCGGACCTTCAGCGGACGCTTGCCGACATAGATGAAGGGCACCGGTTCGGTGGTGTGGGCGGTGTGGGCCTGGCCGGTGGACTCGTCGGACATCTGCTCGACGTTGCCGTGGTCGGCGGTGATCAGCGCTTCGCCGCCCACCTTCTCCAGGGCGTCGACAATGCGGCCGACGCACAGGTCCAGGCATTCCACGGCCTTGACCGCCGCGTCGAACACCCCGCTGTGGCCAACCATGTCGCCGTTGGCGTAGTTGACGATGATCACGTCATAGCGCTGGTGCTCGATGGCATCGACGATCTTGTCGGTGACTTCCGGGGCGCTCATTTCCGGCTGCAGGTCGTAGGTGGCGACTTTCGGCGACGGGATCAGGATGCGCTCTTCCCCTGGGAACGGCTCTTCACGGCCGCCGGAGAAGAAGAAGGTGACGTGGGCGTACTTCTCGGTCTCGGCGATGCGCAGCTGGGTCTTGCCGTTTTTCGCCAGGTAGTCGCCCAGCACGTTTTCCAGGCTGCCCGGGGCAAAGGCCGAGGGGGCGGGGATGCTGGCGGCGTACTGGGTGAGCATGACGAAGCCGGCCAGCTTTGGCTGACGCGCACGTTCGAAGTCCTTGAAGTCGTTCTCGACGAAGACCCGGGTCAGTTCGCGGGCACGGTCGGCGCGGAAGTTCATGAACACCACGGCGTCGCCGTCCTCGACCTTGACCGGCTCGCCGATGGTGGTGGCCTTGACGAATTCGTCGCTCTCTTCACGTGCGTAGGCGGCTTGCAGGCCTTCCTGGGCGCTGGCGGCGTTGAACTGGCCCTGGCCGTCGACGATCAGGTTGTAGGCCTGGGCCACGCGGTCCCAGCGGTTGTCGCGGTCCATGGCGAAGTAACGGCCGATCAGGCTGGCGATGCGGCCCTTGCCCAGGGTCTTGAAGGTTTCATCCAGCAGTTCGATGGACGACTGGGCGCTTTTCGGCGGGGTGTCGCGGCCATCGAGGAAGGCATGCAGGTAGATCTTCTCGGCGCCGCGCTTGAAGGCCAGTTCAGCCATGGCGATCAGGTGGTCCTGGTGGCTGTGTACGCCGCCGTCGGACAGCAGGCCGAGGATGTGCACCGCCTTGCCGGCATCCACCGCCTTGTCCACGGCCGCGCAAATGGTCGGGTTCTCGAAGAACTCGCCGTCACGGATGGCCTTGGTCACCCGGGTGAAGTCCTGGTACACCACGCGGCCGGCACCGAGGTTCATGTGGCCGACCTCGGAGTTGCCCATCTGCCCGTCCGGCAGGCCGACGTCCATGCCCGAGCCCGAGATCAGGCCGTTGGGCATGCTGGCGCACAAGCGGTCCAGGACTGGCTTCTTCGCTGCGTAGACGGCGTTGGATTCGTGGCTTTCGCTGTGACCGAAGCCATCCAGAATCATCAGGACCAAAGGTTTAGGCGTGGTAGTCATGGCGTCCACTCGTGGCTGGATAGGAAAGAGTTGAAAAGGAGGTGTTGAAAAAGGGAGTGGCAGTTTAATGCGAAGTTCCGGTGGCGTCACCGCCGGGCGGGGTTTGGCCGACCCTGAGGGCTGTGTATACTGGCCGACATTTTAACGCCCTGGAACCTCCTAGATGGTTGCTCACCTGATTCAATTCGTCACTGAACACTACTTGCTCGCCGGTGCCTTCGCTATCCTGCTGGCCCTGTTGATCGCCCATGAATTGAGCCGCGGCGGCCGCAGCCTCAGCACCCGCGAACTGACCGCGCTGGTCAATGGTGAGCAGGGCGTGGTGATCGACCTGCGTCCGTCCAAGGACTTCGCGGCCGGGCATATCGTCGGCGCGCTGAACATTCCCCAGGACAAGCTGATGTCGCGCATCGGCGAACTGGAGAAGCACAAGGCCAAGACCATCATCCTGGTGGATGCCCAGGGCCAGCACGCTGGCACCCACGCTCGCGAGCTGATGAAGTCCGGCTTCACCGCGGCCAAGCTGTCCGGTGGTATCTCCAGCTGGAAAGCCGACAACCTGCCATTGGTGAAGTAATGTCCAAGGTCATCGTCTACTCCAGTGATTACTGCCCTTACTGCTCGCGGGCTAAGCATCTGCTCGGGAGCAAAGGCGTAGCCTTCGAAGAGATCAAGGTCGATGGCAAGCCCCAGGTGCGCGCCGATATGGCCCAGAAGGCCGGACGCACGTCCGTGCCGCAGATCTGGATCGGTGCCACCCACGTAGGTGGTTGTGATGATTTGTTTGCCCTGGAGCGCGCCGGCAAGCTCGACGCGCTGCTGGCGGCCTGAAACTCCTAACCCTATAGACCTAAAGATCAAGAAGGATCTGAGATGACTGAGCAACAGAACACTGCAGCTGCCGAAGACGAAACCGCACCGCAATTCTCCCTGCAGCGCATCTATGTGCGTGACCTGTCCTTCGAAGCGCCGAAAAGCCCGGCGATCTTCCGTCAGCAGTGGGAGCCAAGCGTCGGCCTGGACCTGAACACCCGTCAGAAGGCTCTGGAAGCCGACTTCCACGAAGTGGTGCTGACCCTGTCCGTGACCGTGAAGAACGGCGACGAAGTGGCCTTCATCGCTGAAGTGCAACAGGCCGGTATCTTCCTGATCAAGAACCTGGACGAGGCTTCCATGAGCCACACCCTGGGTGCCTTCTGCCCGAACATCCTGTTCCCTTACGCTCGCGAAGCCCTGGACAGCCTGGTGACCCGTGGTTCGTTCCCGGCCCTGATGCTGGCTCCGGTGAACTTCGACGCGCTGTACGCCCAGGAACTGCAGCGCATGCAGTCCGCCGGCGAGAACACCGTTCAATAAGAGCGTCGCCCGTGCATGAAAAAAGCGCCTGTAATGGCGCTTTTTTCATGCACGGGCGAAACCTGCAGGAGCGGGCTTGCCCGCGAACGCCAGGCCCTACTTGAACCCCAGTTGCCGCCAGCCTTCATAGACCGCCACGGCCACGGTGTTGGACAGGTTGAGGCTGCGACAGCCTTCGCGCATCGGCAGGCGCAGGCGCTGTTCGCCCGGCAGGGCCTCCAGGACCTCAGCAGGCAGGCCGCGGCTTTCCGGGCCGAACAGGAAGGCGTCGCCTTCCTTGAAGCTGGCGTCGTGGAAGGGCCGCGAGCCCTTGGTGGTGAAGGCGAACAGGCGAGGGTGGCCGAGGCTTTCCAGGCAGCTGGCAAGGTCGGTGTGACGCTGCAGGGTGGCGTATTCGTGGTAGTCGAGGCCGGCGCGGCGCAGGCGCTTGTCGTCCATTTCGAAACCCAGCGGCTCGATCAAATGCAGGTGGCAGCCGCTGTTGGCGCACAGCCTGATAACGTTGCCGGTATTCGGCGGAATTTCTGGTTGAAAGAGGATGACGTGAAACATGCACGGCTCCGAAGAGAAAGACAGGCTGCATTCTACGCCTGAAGCGTACTCGCGGCCGAAGCTAATGCTGCGGGTGTTCGGCTCCCTGGCGATCGCCGGGATGATGGTGGGCCTGATGATCGGTCGCCTGACCCAGCCCGATCCCGTCGAGTTGCAGCAGGTTGAAGTCGCCCCCGATGGCCTGGTGTTGTGGTTCAACCACGAGCCCAAACTTCACGGTGAACATGTCGATGGCGCCGTAGCGTTGCTGATCGATGCCCAGGGGCATCGGCAAAACGGCCAGTTGCAGGTCAATCGGAAGCAGGTGAACTGGCGAATCCGCCTGGCGGACCAGGGCCTGTTGCTGAACCTGGTGGCGGCCCGGCCGTTGCGCGGTGATTGGGGCGGGGATGAGGTCGATGGGCGCTGGCGCCTGACGATCCACCTGCGGGAGGAATAAAGAGGGAATCCCCGGCCTGCCTGTACCGGGTTCCCGAAAGCCTAGCCCTTCGCTGTGGGCGGGATGGGCCGGGTGTTAAAGAGGGAATCCCCAGCCTGCCTGTACTGAGGTTCCCGAAACGCTGGGCTCGTTGCACGGCGCGTGCAGAGCCCGGTGTTAAAGAGGGAATCCCCGGCCTGCCTGTACCGAGGTTCCCGAAAGCGTGGCCCGTCGCTGTGGGCGGGATGGGCCGGGTGTTAAAGAGGGAATCCCCAGCCTGCCTGTACTGAGGTTCCCGAAACGCTGGGCTCGTTGCACGGTGCGTGCTGAGCCCGGTGTTAAAGAGGGAATCCCCGGCCTGCCTGTACCGAGGTTCCCGAAAGCGTGGCCCGTCGCTCTGAGCGGGATGGGCCGGGTGTTAAAGAGGGAATCCCCAGCCTGCCTGTACTGAGGTTCCCGAAACGCTGGGCTCGGCCCACGGTGCGTGCCGAACCCGGTATTAAAGCGGGGAGTCCCCGGCCTGCCTGTACCAAGGTCCCCGAAACTGGGTAGCGAGAGGGTTATTGCAGGGGCCGTGCCAATTTTGCCGGGGGCGGGTTCAACTGCCTGGATAAACAGCACAAAGCCCCGTATTCCGGGGCTTTTGCGTTTTCGAAGGAGGGGTTTTCAGATGTGGAGCCCAGGTTTTGCTTGTGCCCGATTGCGCTGCGTTGCGCCTTCTGGCAGTGCATGCAACCCATCCTGGTGCACGCTGGACCTTGTTGTAGGAGCCGGCTTGCCGGCGAAAGCGCTTGTCAGCGCGTTGCAAGGGGCAAGGGCCTCTTCGCTGGCAAGCCAGCTCCTACGCAGGGGGGAGGGCTTCAGCCTTCTTCTCCCTCATCCTCGTCGCCACCATCGACCTTCATTCCCAGTTCCTTGATCTTGCGGGTCAGGGTATTGCGCCCCCAGCCCAGCAGGACCGCTGCATCGCGCCGGCGACCGGCAGTGTGCTTGAGGGCAGTCTCGATCATGATCCGTTCGAAACTCGGCACGGCGCTGTCCAGAAGGTTCGATTGGCCCCGGGCCAGGGCCTGGTCGGCCCATTGGCGCAACGCCTGTTCCCAGTTGGTCACGGGGGCCGAATCCTGGGGCAGGCTCAGCAGCTCCGGCGGCAGGTCGCTGATGTGCACTTCGCGCCCCGAGGCCATCACGGTGATCCAGCGGCAGGTGTTTTCCAGCTGGCGCACGTTGCCGGGCCACGGCAGGTTCTTCAGGTATTCCTCGGTTTCGTTCTTCAGCAGCTTGGGTTCCACCGCCAGTTCCTGGGCGGCGCGGCTGAGGAAGTGTCGGGCCAGGGTCGGGATGTCTTCGCGACGGTCTGAGAGGCGCGGGATATGGATACGGATCACGTTGAGGCGGTGGAACAGGTCCTCACGGAACTTGCCGGCGTGCACCAGGGTTTCCAGGTTCTGGTGGGTCGCGGCGATGATGCGCACATCGACCTTGACCGGCGTATGCCCGCCGACCCGGTAGAACTCGCCATCGGCCAGGACGCGCAGCAGGCGGGTCTGGGTTTCCGCCGGCATGTCGCCGATCTCGTCGAGGAACAGGGTGCCGCCGTCGGCCTGTTCGAAGCGTCCGCGGCGCAGGTTGGCGGCGCCGGTGAAGGCGCCTTTCTCATGGCCGAACAGCTCGGACTCCATCAGGTCCTTGGGGATCGCCGCCATGTTCAGGGCGATGAACGGCGAGGCCGCCCGCGGGCTGTGGCGGTGCAGGGCGTGGGCCACCAGCTCCTTGCCGGTACCGGACTCGCCGTTGATCAACACCGTGATGTTGGAATGGCTGAGACGACCGATGGCTCGAAACACCTCCTGCATCGCCGGCGCTTCGCCGATGATCTCCGGGGTGCGGGTCAGGGGCGGGGCGACCTCCAGGCCTTGTTGTTCCTGGGCGTGCTGGTTGGCGCGCTTGACCAGGGACACCGCCTCATCGACATCGAACGGCTTGGGCAGGTACTCGAAGGCGCCGCCCTGGTAGGAGGCGACGGCACTGTCCAGGTCGGAGTGGGCGGTCATGATGATCACCGGCAGGCGCGGGTGCTGTTCGCGAATCCGCGCCAGCAGGTCGAGGCCGCTCGCCCCGGGCATGCGAATGTCGGAAATGATCACGTCGGGAGCCTGGCGGGCCAGGCGGCTCATCACCCCGTCGGCACTGTCGAAGCTCTGGGTGGTCATGCCTTCCTGCTGCAGGGCTTTTTCCAGGACCCAGCGGATAGAACGGTCGTCATCGACGATCCACACGGTTTCACTACGGCTCATGTCGATGGGGCTCCTTGTTCCAGTGGCAGAAAGATCGAGAAGGTGGTGTGGCCGGGATGGCTGTCACATTCGATCAGGCCCTGGTGCTGGCTGATGATGTTCTGGGTAATGGCCAGGCCCAGCCCGGTACCGTCCGGACGGCCGCTGACCATGGGGAAGAAGAGCGTGTCCTGCAGCTCGGCGGGTATCCCCGGGCCGTTGTCGATGATCTCGATCTTGGTCACCAGGCGATGGCGCACATGGCCGATGGTGAACTGGCGCATGGTGCGGCTGCGCAGGGTGATGCGCCCCAGGCGCAGTCCATTCTGGCTGCTGATGGCCTGCATCGCGTTGCGCACGATGTTGAGCACCGCCTGGATCATCTGCTCGCGGTCGATCAGTACGTCGGGAATGCTCGGGTCGTAGTCCCGGACCAGGGTGATGCAGCCCTGGCTTTCGGCCTCCACCAGGCTGCTGACCCGCTCCAGCACTTCATGGATGTTGGTCAGCGCCAGGGACGGCAGCTTGTTCGAGCCGAGCATGCGATCCACCAGATTGCGCAGGCGGTCGGCCTCTTCGATGATGACGTTGGTGTAGTCCTTGAGGCTTTCCTCGGGCAGTTCCCGGGCCAGCAGTTGCGCGGCGCCGCGAATCCCGCCCAGGGGATTCTTGATCTCGTGGGCCAGGCCGCGCACCAGCATCTTGCTGGTTTCCTGCTTGGACAGCTGGGCCTCCTCCTTGGTGATCCGCAGCAGGCGGTCTCGGGGGTGCACTTCCAACAGCAGCAAGGTGGCGCCATTGCTGAGGATTGGCGTCACCGCATAGTCGACGGTCAGGGTCTGGCCGGTCAGGGCGGTGAGCATCGCCTCGCGCTTGGTGAAGGGGTGCGCCTGTTCCACGGCCTGGCGCAGGGAGCTCAGGGCTTCGGCCGATTCGGTGAACAGTTCGCTGATGAATTGCCCATGGCTGCGTTGGCCACTGATGGCCAGGAGCATTTCCGCCGCCGGGTTCATGTACTCAAGGCGCAGGTCGGCGTTGAGCAGGATGGTGGCGGTGGTCAGGTTGTCCAGAAGCAGACGGTGCAGTGGATCGCTGATGGTCATGGGTAGACGTTGACCTCTTTTGAAGCAAGACGATTCAGGGCCGGCCCCGAAATGCGCGCACGGGTTAAGCGCTGATGTGGAGAAAATGCAAAAACCAAACCAAGGCTCCGAAAAGAAGCGTTCGAGCCTTGAAACAGGCGTTTCAAGCCCAATTGCGTGGCGCTTTGCCAGCTCTGGAGGGTATTTTCGAACCAAAATGGGCTGGCAATGGTTCCGGGGTGCATGGTGTTGCACCAATATAGTGCATGATTCCCCAAGGTGCTCGCCGGGTGCGCAGCAGCAGCGGAATCAACGCCCGTTTTTCAGCGGTGGCTGACGGGGAGCGGGTTTAGAGTGTTCGGACTCGATGTTTCAGGATTCAGGATGGAGCCATGGAAAACGCCACTTTGCTGTTCCAGCTTCCCGACGATGACACGCTGTACCAGGCGCTGCTGGAGCGTGATCCGGCCTATGAGGGCTTTGCCTACGTCGGGGTGAAAAGCACCGGTGTGTTCTGCCGCCTGACCTGTGCGGCACGCAAGCCCAAGCGTCAGAACAGTGTGTTTTTCAGCTCCATCAAGGGCTGCCTCGAAGCGGGTTTCCGTGCTTGCCTGCGCTGTCGCCCCCTGGAGCGGGCCGGGGCCCAGGAGCCCTGGGTCAAGACCCTGCTCGACGCCCTGGAGCATGACGCCGAGCGCCGTTGGTACGAGGGCGACCTGATCCGCCTGGGGCTGGACCCCTCCACCGTGCGGCGGGCGTTCAAGCGTTACTTCGGGGTGACCTTCCTGGAAATGGCCCGTCTGCGCCGCATGGGCCAGGGCATGCAGCAGTTGGCTTCGGGGGAGCCGGTGATCGAGGCGCAGCTCAGTGCCGGCTTTGATTCCGACAGCGGCTTTCGCCGGGCCTTCGCGCGCCTTGCCGGCCAGCCGCCATCAAACCTGCGGGGGCGCGAGCTGCTCAAGGTGGATTGGCTTCAGACCCCGATCGGTGTGATGCTGGCGGTGGCCGACGCCCAGGTTTTGCATCTGCTGGAGTTCTTCGATCGTCCGGCCCTGGCCGCCGAGTTGCAGAGCCTGCAGAAAAACAGCGGTTCGAGCATCGGCTTCGGACGCTTTGCCCCCATCGATCAGATCGAGGCGCAATTGCAGCGCTACTTTGCCGGGGAGTCCGGGGACTTCACGACGCCCCTGGCGATGAACGCCTCGCCTTTCACCCGCACGGTCTGGCAGGCATTGCGGGCGATCCCCCTGGGCAGCACCTGCAGTTATGCCGAGGTGGCGAGCCGGATCGGCTCGCCCTCGGCGATACGTGCAGTGGCCCGGGCCAATGGGGCCAACCCGATCGCCATCGTGGTGGCCTGCCACCGGGTGATTGGCAGCGACGGCTCCCTCACCGGCTATGGCGGTGGCCTGTGGCGCAAGCGCTGGCTGCTGGAGCACGAGCGCCGGATGCGCCTTTCCCGGGGAGAGTCAGCGAGCGGCTTGTAGCTGGTTCAGGCAAGTGCCTGCGGCCGGTTCCGCCGGGGCGTCGGCAGCGAGCTGAGGGGGCACCTGCCCGGCCTGCCGGGCCAGCTCATCGGCATCCGCCTGCTCCGCTGTGGACAGCTCGGAGGCGTTGTGGCCGATACGCTTGAGCAGCAACAGCATGCACACCAGCGAGACCAGGGTGTAGCAGGCCGAGGCGATGGCCACGCCGACGATGCTGCCGGTGCTGTTGAGGATGCTCTGGGCCAGCACCGGGGTGGCGCCCCCCACCAGCAGTGAGCACAGCTGGTAGGAGATCGACAGCCCGCTGTAGCGCACCCGGGTCGGGAAGGCCCGGGCCAGGATGCCGCCCACCGCCCCGTAGAACATCGAGTGCGGCACCGTGGCCAGGCACATGCCGAGCACGGCAATCCAGTAGGTGCCGGTCTCCACGGCGAAGAACATCATCGGCATCAGCAGCAACTCTGGCACCACCATCAGCACCATCGCCTTGCGCATGTCGATTCGCGATACCAGTACTGCGCCCAGAGGCTGGGTGATGAACTGCACCACCAGGGCGATGACGATCACGCTGAGGAAGCTGCCCTGGCTGTAGCCCAGCTCCTTGGTGGCCCAGGACAGGGCGAAGGTGCTCTTGAAGTAGGTGACATGGATGATCGGCAGCACCCCGGCGCCCAGCAGCACGATGCGCCAGTGGCTGCGCAGGACTTCGAGAATCGGCAGTTTGACGGTCTTTTTCTGCTCGATCAGGCGCTTCATGTCATCGGACTCCTCGAGCTTGAGGCGGATGATCATGCCGACGATCACCAGCACCGCCGAGAGCAGGAACGGAATGCGCCAGCCCCAGAGCAGGAAGTCCGGCGCTGGCAGGGCGCTGAGGCCGAAGAACACCAGGGTCGCCAGCAGGTTGCCGGCCGGAGAGCCTTGCTGGGCGAAGGCGGCATAGAGGATGCCCTTGCCCTTGGGCGCGCTTTCGCTGGCGATCAGGATTGCCCCGCCCCATTCGCCACCCACGGCGATGCCCTGGATGATTCGCAGTGTCACCAGGGCGATCGGCGCCCAGATGCCGATCTGCAGGTAGCCGGGCAGCAGGCCGATGCAGGTGGTGGCCACGCCCATCATGATCAGGGTGATCACCAGGGTGGTCTTGCGGCCGATCTTGTCGCCCATGTGGCCGAAGATGATGCCGCCGATGGGGCGGGCGATGAAGCCGGCCCACAAGGTCAGGAAAGACAGCAGGGTGGCGGTGCCCGGGGGCAGGTCGGCGGGGAAGAACACCTTGCCGAACACCAGGGCGGCGGCGATCCCGTAGGCGTAGAAGTCGTACCACTCGATGGTGGTGCCGATGAACGAGGCAACGCCCGCCTTGCGGGCTTTCTTGTGGGCGGCAGCTTCCAGGGCGGCGGTCATGTTCAACTCCTGCTTGTTATTTTTATAGGCACCGGCGGCGGGCGCATGGACCTCATGCACGGTCCGACCGCTGGCAGCCTATACAGGCGGGAATCGAAAAATATAATGATTAAATCTTATGGTTTGATACGTGATTTCGTATCGCCAGGCGAGGCTCAAGGCCCCGTGGTTACGGGTGGCAGCAGGGACTTGAGCGTGCCGAGGAAATTCTCGGCGGCGGCCGATGGCTTGGCCTCCAGGCGAATCGCCAGGATCTGCGAAGGCGCGCCCGGGCCTTCGATCTCGCAGTAGCGCACCCCCGGCTGGCCGATCATCGCCAGGGTCTGGGGCACCAGCGCCACCCCCATCTCATGGGTGACCATTGCCACCACGGTTTGCCAGAGCCGGGTTTCGTGACGGATGCGCGGGCTGAAACCGGCCGCCACGCAGCGGGCGATGATCAGGTCGTGATAGTGCGGCGAGACTTCCCGGGGAAACAGGATGAAGTCGTCGTTGGCCAGTTGTGCCAGGTCGATGCGCGACACCTGGGCCAGTCGGTGCCCCAGGGGCAGGCAGCACAGAAAGGGTTCGGCCAGCAGCGTTTCGCTGTGAATGCCGGCGGCAAAGGTGCCGCCATGCACGAAGCCGAGATCGATCTGGCCGCGCTGCAGGGCCTGGGCCTGGTCGGCGCTGTTCATTTCCATCAATACGATCTCGGTGTCCGGGTGGTCGCGTTCGAAGGCCTTGACCGCCTGGGGCAGCCCGCGGTGCAGGATCGAGTTGACGAAGCCCAGGCTCAGGCGTCCGGCAAAACCCTCGGCCGAGCGCTGGGTCAGGCGTCGTGCCTGCTCGGCCCGCAGCAACAGGTAGCGCGCCTCCTCCAGCAACACCTGGCCGGCATTGGTCAGGCTCACGGACTTGTTGTTGCGGTTGAGCAACTGGATATCCAGCTGCCCTTCGAGTTTCTTGATGTCGAAGCTCAGTGCCGGTTGCGAGATGCACAGGCGGCTGGCGGCACGCCCGAAGTGCAGCTCTTCGGCCACCGCGACGAAGTAGCGCAGTTGTTTGAGGTCCATGGCGATCCCGGTTTCTACGATATTGTTTTCTTATCGTAGTTGATGAATTTTGTATTAGATACTTATCGATGGCGGCTCTAGTCTCGGCCTACAAAAATCAGGAGACGCGCCATGACCGCCGAGCCCCGCCCCATTGAAGACAGCCTGAACATCCCCGACAGCCGGGGCATCAACCTTTTCCAGTGCGATGCCGGCCTGGCCGCGTTGCTCAAGGTTTACCTGCCGCCCTCGGTCTATCAGCAATGGCTGCCCAGCCTGCAGCGCCTGGGCGCCCGGGCCGGCGCAGAACTCGATGTACTGGCCCTGTCCGCGGACAAGCACCCGCCGGTGCTGCAGCCGCGCACCCGCCGTGGCGAGAACCTGCAGAGCATTGCCAAACACCCGGACTACGTCGCCCTGGAACGGGTGGCCTACGCCGAGCTGGGCCTGGCCGCCATGAGCCATCGGCCCGGTGGCCCGCCGCCGTTGATCAAGTACGCCCTGACCTACCTGTTCGTCCAGGCCGAGTTCGGCTTGTGCTGCCCGGTGAGCATGACCGACTCGCTGACCCGGACCCTGTGCAAGTTCGGTACGCCGGAACTGGTGGCGCGTTACTTGCCATCCTTGCAGTCCCAGGATTTCGAGCAGTTGTTCCAGGGGGCGATGTTCATGACCGAACAGGCTGCCGGCTCCGATGTCTCGCGTACCGAAACCTGTGCCCGGCTGGAAGACGGCCAGTGGCGCCTGTTTGGCGAGAAGTGGTTCTGCTCCAACCCGGATGCCGACCTGGCCATGGTCCTGGCGCGGCCGCAAGATGCGCCCGCGGGCATGGCCGGGGTCAGCCTGTTCCTGCTGCCGAAGGTGCTGGCGGACGGCTCGCGCAACCACTACCGGATCCAGCGCCTGAAGGACAAGCTGGGCAGCCGCTCCATGGCCAGTGGCGAAATCACCCTGGAAGGCGCCAGCGCCTATTTGATTGGCGAGGTGGGCCGCGGCTTTCAGCAAATGGCCGACATGATCAACATGTCGCGACTGTCCAACGGCGTGCGTGCGGCGGGGCTGATGCGGCGCGGCCTCAACGAGGCCCTGTTCATCGCTCGCCAGCGCAAGGCGTTCGGCAAGCACCTGATCGAGATGCCGCTGATGCAGCGGCAACTGCTGAAGATGATGCTGCCCACCGAACAGGCGCGCTCGATGTTCATGCAGATCGCCACCCTGCTGCCACGGGCCGATGGCGGTGACGAGACGGCGCGCAAGTGCGTGCGCATCCTCACCCCGTTGATCAAGTTCCGCGCCTGCCGGGATGCCCGCCGAGTGACCGGCGATGCCATGGAGGTTCGGGGCGGCGTCGGCTACATCGAAGAGTGGAGCGATGCCCGTCTGGTGCGTGATGCCCATCTGGGGTCGATCTGGGAAGGCACCAGCAATATCGTCGCCCTGGACATTGCCCGGGCGGTGACGCGCGAGCAGGCATTGGAACCGCTGCAGGGGTATCTGGCCGGGTTGCTCGCCGAAGCCGATTTGCCCCAGGCCAGCCGCGTGCTGTTCGACTCGGCCCTGCTGCGCAGCGTGACCTGCTTTCACAACGTGGCGCAACAACGCCGGGACGAGCAGGTGCGCCAGGCCGGCAGTGTCCTGTACCACCTGGCCAGTGCGATTTTCATGGCCTGGGAAGCAACGCGCCAGGCGCCGGACTATCGGCGCCTGGCCCTGGCGCACCTGGTGCTGGTGCACAAGGTCCTGCCCCGTGACCCCTTGAATCTGGATGCGCCGATCGACGCCGAGCTGCTGGCGCGCCTGGCCACCGAGAGCCCGCTGTCCCAAGCCGAAGCCATGCGCCTGCTGCCGGCCTGAATGACCTTTGTGCAACTCACCGGAGTACTTTCATGACGCTTGCCCAAGGGGCCCTGACGGGCCTGAAAGTCATCGACCTCAGCCGTGTGCTCGGTGGTCCCTACTGTTCCCAGGCCCTGGCCGACCATGGCGCCGAAGTGATCAAGCTGGAGCCCCTGAGCGGCGACGAAACCCGGGGCTGGGGGCCACCTTTCGAAGGCGCCGACGCTTCGTACTATCGCGGCGTCAACCGCAACAAGCAGGGAATTGCCGTCGACCTGTCCCGCCCCGAAGGCCTGGAGTTGCTGATGCAACTGCTCGAAGGGGCCGACGTGCTGATCGAGAACTTCAAGCCCGGCACCCTGCGACGCTGGGGCATCGGTTATGCCGAAGTGCTGAGCCAGCGTTTTCCGGCGTTGATCCACTGCGCGGTTTCCGGCTTTGGGGAGGATGGCCCCCTGGGCGGCTTGCCCGGCTATGACGCGGTGATCCAGGCCATGGCCGGATTGATGAGCGTCAACGGCGAGGACGAGGGTGGGCCGTTGCGCATCGGCCTGCCGATCGTCGACATGGTCACCGGCCTGAATGCCCTGGCGGGGATTCTCCTGGCGCTCAACGAACGTCAGCGCAGCGGCCTGGGCCAGTCCCTGGACATTTCCCTGTACGACTGTGGCGTTTCGTTGCTGCACCCGCATTTGCCGAACTATTTCGCCGCCGGCAAGACCCCGCGGCGCACCGGCAACGCCCATCCCAACATTGCTCCGTACGACAGCTATCGCACAGCTGGCGAGCCGATCTTTCTCGCCGTCGGCAACGACCGCCAGTTCACCCGCCTGTGCCAGGAGCTGGGAGCCTGCGAGTTGCTGGATGATCCGCGCTTCGCCAACAACGGCCAGCGCTCGGTCAATCGCGAGGCCTTGAAGCACCAGCTGGAACGGCACCTGCAAGCCCATGATGGTCCCTCACTGGCCCAGCGGTTGATCGGCCTTGGGGTGCCTTGCGGTTCGATTGCCACCGTCGATCAGGTCGTGGCTCATCCCCACACCCGGCACCGCGGGCTGCTGGTGGAGATCGACGACTACCGGGGCATTGGCTCTCCGGTGAAGCTCTCGCGTACCCCGGCCAGCTACCGCAGTGCCCCGCCGACCCTGGGGCAGCATACCCGTGCGGTGCTGGAGGGGCTGGGGCTGGATGAGCCGACCATCGCCGCTCTGCTGGCCAGCGGTGTGGTACGGGGTTGAGGCCGGCGCAGGATCAGGGCCGGCGGGCTCGCAGCAGGGTGAAGGTGAGGTCCGGACTCTGCTGCAAGACTTGCTGCTGGCCGTCGAGCACCTGGACTGCCAGGCGATGCTCGCCCCGGTCGAGGTTCACCAATGGCAGGCTTGGCCCAGGCGTGGCGAGGCCATAGGGCTTGCCGTCCAGTACCAGGCGCAGGCGGTGGGACGCCTGCAGCTCCGGTTGCAACTCCACCTGCACGCTGAAGCTGCCATTGTTGGCCCGCAACGCAGCGTGCTCTGGCACTCCGCTCAACTGCAGCCGGGCGTAGGGCCTGGGGGTGGGTGCTTGCGCTGGCGCTGTTTCCCGGGGCAGCGGCGTGGGGCTCGGCATGCGATTGACCACGGACGTCTCGATCGACGGGTGCCCGGTCTTCGGCGGCTGGTCGCTGTAGGCGCGATGGCCCGTCCCATCGGTGTACTGATAGATCTGGGCGATGGCCGGCAGGGTGGTTATCCACAGCAGGCAAAAGACTGCGGCCCGCATGACAGTGCTCCCGGCCGCGCGGGCCTTCGCTGGAAAGGCTCCAGCATAGGGCGCCACACCCATTGGCGTGGCCGTGGTTAACCTTTGAACACACATAACTCGGCCGTGGCGCGGATCATCGCCAGTTGGCGCAGTGGGTCGGTGCTGCTGGTCTTGTTGGCCTGGGCCAGCCATTGCGGGCATTGCGGGTCGGTACGGTGAGGGCTGAAATCGGCCAGTTGCTGCAACAGGCGCTTTTGTAACCGATCGAGTTGCGGACGAATCTGCCCGACCAGGTCCGCCCGTGGCGTATCCGGCGCCTTGCCCTGCAGGTGCCAGGTGGAAAGCCTGGCGTACTGCACCAGTTTGTTGGCTTCGATCTGGGCCGCGAAGAATGGCTCCACCACCTCCTGGCCCAAGTGATAGGTGGCGGCCTGGCTCGCGGCCCCGGCGATCACCTGCTGTTCCCGCGGGCGGTCTTCCACGGCCTTGTGACTGTCCCATTTGCTCAGGGCCACCTGATCGGCAATGTCCAGGCGCTCGCCAATGCTGGCCAGCAGCGGGGCGAGGGCGGTCGGGGCGTCGGCGGCACGGGCGGCGGTGGCGGTGGCGAACAGACTGCAGGTCAGTGCCAGGTACAGCGTGAGGCGTGAGGGCATGGGGAGGCTCGGCTATTGTTCAATGAAGTGGCGCCCATGATGCACGCAACCGCCCTGCACCGGTCAAACCTGCATCCCTCGCCAGCCAAGACTCCGGCTATTTTGCAGGCATAAAAAAAGCCTCCCGAAGGAGGCTTTTTCATCACGCCGCTCGCGCAGGCGCTACCGGATCAGCAGCTGTAGTACAGCTCGTATTCCAGTGGGTGTACGAAGGTACGGACCTTGATTTCTTCTTCGCTTTTCAGGGCGATGTAGGCGTCGATGAAGTCGTCGCTGAAAACGCCGCCTTTGGTCAGGAACGCGCGACCTTTGTCCAGCTCTTCCAGGGCTTCCTTCAGGCTGCCGCAAACTTGTGGGATCTCTTTGGCCTCTTCAGGCGGCAGGTCGTACAGGTTTTTGTCAGCAGCGTCGCCAGGGTGGATCTTGTTCTGGATACCGTCCAGGCCGGCCATCAGCAGGGCAGCGAAGGCCAGGTACGGGTTGGCAGCCGGGTCCGGGAAACGCGCTTCGATACGGCGGGCCTTGGGGCTCGACACGTAAGGAATGCGGATCGAAGCGGAACGGTTGCGCGCCGAGTAGGCCAGCATGACCGGGGCTTCGAAGCCTGGCACCAGACGCTTGTAGGAGTTGGTCGCCGGGTTGGTGAAGCCGTTCAGGGCCTTACCGTGCTTGATGATGCCGCCGATGAAGTACAGGGCGGTATCGGACAGGCCGGCATAGCCTTCACCCGCGAAGGTGTTCTTGCCGTCTTTCCAGATGGACATGTGCACGTGCATGCCCGAGCCGTTGTCGCCGTACAGAGGCTTGGGCATGAAAGTGGCGGTGCGGCCGTAGGCATCGGCCACGTTGTGCACCACGTACTTCAGGGTCTGGGTTTCGTCGGCTTTCTTCACCAGGGTGTTGAACTTGACGCCGATTTCGTTCTGGCCGGCAGTCGCCACTTCGTGGTGGTGAACTTCGACGGTCAGGCCCATTTCTTCCAGTGCGTTGCACATGGAGGTACGGATTTCGTGGTCGTGGTCGAACGGTGGAACCGGGAAGTAGCCGCCCTTGACGCCAGGACGGTGGCCCTTGTTACCGCCTTCGATGTCCTGGTCGGACATCCACGAACCTTGCTCGGAGTAGATCTTGAACATCGAACCGGAGATGTCGGACTTGAATTTCACCTGGTCGAAGATGAAGAACTCTGGCTCTGGACCGGCGAATACGGTGTCGCCGATACCGGTGGCCTTCAGGTGCTCTTCGGCGCGCTTGGCGATGGCCCGTGGGTCGCGGTCATAACCCTGCATGCTCGAAGGTTCGATGATGTCGCAGACCAGGATCAGGGTCGGTTCTTCGGTGAAGGGGTCCAGTACGGCAGTGCTGTCGTCCGGCATCAGGATCATGTCGGAGGCTTCGATGCCTTTCCAGCCAGCGATGGAGGAGCCGTCGAACATCTTGCCCGCTTCGAAGAAGTCTTCATCCAGCGCATCACGAGCCGGCATGGTCACGTGATGTTGAGTGCCCTTGGTGTCAGTGAAGCGCAGATCAATCCATTTGACGTCATGATCTTTGATGAGTTGAACCGACTTCGACATAGTGTCCTCCGGGTGGCTTCGGGCTTGGTGTTGGAGTGCCCTTAGAATGTGGGTGATGCCGGCGCGAATACTCTGCCATGGCAACCTGCCTCACAAGGGAGCAAATTGCATGCCAGTGCCCCGAGATGGGTTTTCTGCCCCAAAATCACGCTTTATACGGCGGATTCGGTCAAATGCCGGCATCTGGCGCACTGCAATGTAGCGTCTTTGCCAATAAATGACCCGTTTTGGTGCATCGAAAACCTTCTGCACATTAACTGGTTAAACCTTGAGCAATTTCCGCTATAATCCGCGCCCCCCTTTTTCGGCTGGCCCAGCGCGCGCTGTTTTCATGAAACTAATCGTTAAAGTTTTCCCGGAAATCACCATCAAGAGCCGCCCGGTTCGGACGCGTTTCATCCGTCAGTTGGCGAAGAACATCCGTGCCGTGCTCCGCGACCTGGACCCGGCCGTGGTGGTCAATGGTGTATGGGACAACCTCGAGCTGGAAACCGCCGTCAGCGAGCCCAAGGCCCTGAAGGACATGACCGAGCGCCTGGGCTGCATGCCCGGCATCGCGCATTTCCTGCAGGTCGACGAGTACCCTCTGGGCGACTTCGACGACATCGTTGCCAAGTGCCACCAGCACTTTGGCGAGTCCCTGGCGGGGAAGGTTTTTGCCGTGCGCTGCAAGCGTGCCGGCAAGCATGAATTCAGCTCCATGGACGTGGAAAAATACGTCGGCAGCCAACTGCGTCGGCAGTGCGGCGCCGCCGGAATTTCCCTGAAAGCGCCGGAAGTTGAAGTGCGGATGGAAATTCGCGACCAACGGTTGTTCGTGATCCACAGCCAGCACAATGGCATCGGCGGCTACCCGCTGGGCGCCCTGGAACAGACCCTGGTGCTGATGTCCGGCGGTTTCGATTCCACGGTGGCGGCCTACCAGATCATGCGCCGCGGCCTGATGGGGCATTTCTGCTTCTTCAACCTGGGCGGGCGTGCCCATGAACTGGGCGTGATGGAAGTCGCGCACTATATCTGGAAGAAGTACGGCAGCTCCCAGCGCGTGCTGTTCGTCAGCGTGCCGTTCGAGGAAGTGCTCGGGGAAATCCTCGGCAAAGTCGACAACAGTCATATGGGCGTCATTTTGAAGCGTATGATGTTGCGTGCCGCGTCGAGCATCGCCGACCGCCTGCACATCGACGCGTTGGTCACCGGCGAGGCGATTTCCCAGGTGTCCAGCCAGACCTTGCCGAACCTCTCGGTGATCGATTGCGTGACCGACAAGCTGGTGCTGCGTCCGCTGATCGCCAGCCACAAGCAGGACATCATCGACCTGGCCGTGGAGATCGGCACCGCCGACTTCGCCAAGCACATGCCGGAGTACTGCGGGGTCATCTCGGTGAACCCCAAGACCCATGCCAAGCGCCATCGCGTCGAGCATGAAGAGAAAGAATTCGACATGGCCGTGCTCGAGCGTGCGATCGAGCGGGCCAAACTGGTGCCGATCGATCGGGTGATCGATGAGTTGGGCCAGGATGTGCAGATTGAAGAAGTCAGTGAAGCGCTGGCCGGTCAGATCGTCATCGACATCCGTCATCCGGATGCCGAGGAAGATGACCCGCTGGACTTGGCTGGCATCGAAGTAAAAGCGCTGCCGTTCTATGCATTGAACGCCCGCTTCAAGGAACTGGACCCTACGCGCCAGTACCTGCTGTATTGCGACAAAGGCGTCATGAGTCGCCTGCATGCTCACCATCTGCTCAGTGAGGGACATGCCAATGTGCGCGTTTATAGACCGAGCTAAGTGCCCGGGGATGTTTGCCTGTGGCTTGCGTCACCGTCCCCCCGACGCCGCCGTAAAGCTGTAACGGCAAAGCCTGACTCTATTGTTAATCGCTGCCATAACTTGTCAGCACACCGAATCCTCTGATCGAGATACACAAGTGATCGAAAATCTACGCAACATCGCCATCATCGCCCACGTTGACCACGGTAAAACCACCCTGGTAGACAAACTCCTGCGTCAATCCGGCACCCTGGAGCGCAACGAGCTCAACGACGAGCGCGTGATGGACTCCAACGACCAGGAAAAAGAGCGCGGCATTACCATTCTGGCGAAAAACACCGCCATCAACTGGAACGGCTACCACATCAACATCGTGGACACCCCGGGCCACGCCGACTTCGGCGGCGAAGTTGAGCGCGTAATGTCCATGGTCGACTCCGTGCTGCTGCTGGTCGACGCTCAAGACGGCCCTATGCCGCAAACCCGTTTCGTGACCAAGAAGGCTTTCGAAGCCGGCCTGCGTCCAATCGTGGTGATCAACAAGGTTGACCGTCCGGGCGCGCGTCCTGACTGGGTTCTGGACCAGATCTTCGACCTGTTCGACAACCTCGGCGCTACCGAAGAACAGCTGGACTTCAAAGTCGTCTACGCCTCGGCCCTGAACGGCATTGCCGGTCTGGACCACACCGAAATGGCCGAAGACATGACCCCGCTGTACCAGTCGATCGTCGACAACGTGCCAGCGCCAAGCGTTGACCGTGACGGTCCGTTCCAGATGCAGGTTTCCGCTCTGGACTACAACAGCTTCCTGGGTGTGATCGGCGTTGGCCGTATCGCTCGCGGTCGCGTCAAGCCGAACACCCCGGTGGTGGCCATCGACGTCAACGGCAAGCGCCGCAACGGTCGTATCCTCAAGCTGATGGGTCACCACGGTCTGCACCGTGTAGACGTTGAAGAAGCAGCTGCCGGCGACATCGTCTGCATCAGCGGTTTCGACGAGCTGTTCATCTCCGACACTCTGTGCGACCCGACTGTTGTCGAAGCGATGAAGCCACTGAGCGTTGACGAGCCAACCGTTTCCATGACCTTCCAGGTCAACGACTCGCCATTCTGCGGTAAAGAAGGCAAGTTCGTGACCAGCCGTAACATCAAGGAGCGTCTGGACAAGGAGCTGCTGTACAACGTTGCTCTGCGCGTTGAAGAAGGCGACTCGGCTGACAAGTTCAAGGTTTCCGGCCGTGGTGAGCTGCACCTGTCGGTACTGATCGAAACCATGCGTCGCGAAGGCTTCGAGATGGGCGTTGGCCGTCCTGAAGTGATCATCCGTGAAGTTGACGGCGTGAAGCAGGAACCCTTCGAAAACGTCACCATCGACATCCCTGAGGAATCCCAGGGCAAGGTCATGGAAGAAATGGGCCTGCGTAAGGGCGACCTGAGCAACATGGTTCCGGATGGCAAGGGCCGTGTACGCCTGGAATACAACATCCCGGCTCGTGGTCTGATCGGTTTCCGTAACCAGTTCCTGACCCTGACCAACGGTGCAGGCATCCTGACCTCGATCTTCGATCGTTACGCTCCAATGAAGTCCGGCCACATGTCCGGCCGTCAGAACGGCGTACTGGTATCGGTAGAAACCGGCAAGGCCCTGACTTACTCCCTGGAAACCCTGCAGGCGCGCGGCAAGCTGTTCGTCGAGCACGGCCAGGAAATCTACAACGGTCAGATCGTTGGTCTGAACAGCCGTGACAACGACCTGGGCGTCAACCCTACCAAGGGCAAGAAGCTCGACAACATGCGTGCTTCGGGTAAAGACGAAACCATCGCCCTGGTTCCACCTGTTCGCTTCACCCTGGAACAGGCTCTGGAATTCATCCAGGACGACGAGCTGTGTGAAGTGACTCCTAAGTCCATCCGTCTTCGCAAGAAGATCCTGGACGAAGGCGAGCGTACCCGCGCTGCCAAGAAAGCCAAGAACTGAGTCTTTAGTTCCGGCTGAATGAAAACGCCCCCGGCCTTGCGGTCGGGGGCGTTTTTTTTCGCCCGGAGAAAACGCCGAAGCCTCAGTTGTAGCCGCTGCCGAGCCTGCGATACAGCGACCGCTCGCGCAGCGGCCGCCAACCCGGGCGGCGAGTGCTACCTGAACGGTCGTGGTGGCTGTTTTGCGGCTGCATTGCAGCCGATCGCAGTTGCAGCCTCGGGGCGGCTACAGCAGCGACGGGGGGAGGCTCAGAAGCGTTCCAGGGTCCGGCTGCTGGTATTGGTCGGACGCACCTGGGGCTTGGGCTTGTAGGCGCAGTAGCCCGGACGCGGACCGATCTTCGGGTGGTTGCGGCAGGTGTCCGGGCGCTTGTCATAAATGGTGCACAGGCGGCTTTTACGATCCAGATACAGGCAGTCGTTGTTGCTCATGCGCTGCAGGGTGAAGATTTCCGACTTCTGGTTGTAGCGCTCGACGATGCCTTCCTTCTGCAGGCGCTTGGCGATGTTCTTCGCCGGCTCGCCGCGTTCGAATTCATCGACGATGCCAATGCGGATCAGGTCCTTGATCTTCACTTCCACCGGCAGGGTGCAGCAGCTGGACATGCAGGAACCGCACATGGGCGCAGAGTATTTGGCCCAGGTATCGAGACGATCGATTTCCGCGGCGGCGATCAGGTTGGACTTCATCAAGGTGGTTTTTCCGGCATGTTCCAGGGCGCGCGATCATACCGGGACTGGTGGATTTTTGAACAACTTTGTGTCGGATTTTTCGTCATGTGGCGCCGTTCAATGCCTGGCGGCACGGCATCTGCATCTTTTCCCCGGCTGGCGCAGAAGACTCTCTCTTTGACCGAGCCATTTGAAACAGCGTCGAACCAGAGCCTTTGCCTTCTGTCAGACCGACTAGGCTCAGACAATTCCATGCTCACTGTGTATCTCGTCAGAGGTCGTATCGATGACTCAGGAACCCCTTGTTCGTGACGCTGAGGTGGCCGCTTTCCGCGAAGCCGTCTTGACCAAACTCACCTACGCGGTAGGCAAAGACCCGGATCACGCCTTCGACCACGATTGGTTCGAGGCCATTGCCCTGGCCGCGCGGGACCATATGGTCGACCACTGGATGGATCACACCCGGCAGATCTACCGCAAGGGCCAGAAGCGGGTGTACTACCTGTCCCTGGAGTTCCTGATCGGCCGCCTGCTGTTCGACAGCCTGAGCAACCTCGGGCTGCTGGAGGTGGCCCGCGAGGCCTTGACCGACCTCGGGGTGGACCTGGAGCGCATCCGCTTGCTCGAGCCCGATGCGGCCCTGGGCAATGGCGGCCTCGGGCGCCTGGCGGCGTGCTTCATGGAGAGCATGTCGACCCTGGGCATCGCCGGGCATGGCTACGGCATTCGCTATGAACATGGGCTGTTCCGCCAGGCCATCGTCGACGGCTGGCAGCAGGAGCAGACCGAGCACTGGCTGGATTTCGGCAACCCCTGGGAGTTCGAGCGCCCGGAGGTGATCTACTCCATCGGTTTTGGCGGCAGTGTCGACACCGTGACCGACGAGACCGGCAACAGCCGACAGGTCTGGTGGCCGGCGGAAACCGTGCGCGCGGTGGCCTACGACACGCCGGTGGTGGGCTGGCGCGGGGCCAGCGTCAACACCCTGCGCCTGTGGCGGGCCCGGGCCATGGAAGACCTGCACCTGGAGCGCTTCAACGCCGGCGACCACCTGGGGGCGGTGGCAGAAGTGGCCCGGGCCGAAAGTATTTCCCGGGTGCTGTACCCGGCCGACAGCACCGAGGCCGGCCAGGAGCTGCGCCTGCGCCAGGAGTACTTCTTTGTTTCGGCATCGCTGCAGGACCTGTTGCGGCGCCACAAGAACATGCACGACTCGGTGCTCAGCCTCGGCGAGCATGCGGCGATCCAGCTCAACGACACCCACCCGTCTATCGCCGTGGCCGAGCTGATGCGCCAGCTGGTGGACCTGCACGGCATTGCCTGGGATGCAGCGTGGCAGGTCACCGTGGAAACCCTGTCCTACACCAACCACACCCTGCTGCCCGAAGCCCTGGAAACCTGGCCGGTGGGCCTGATGGAACGCATGCTGCCGCGGCACATGCAGATCATCTACCTGATCAACGCCCAGCACATCGACGCCCTGCGGGCCAAGGGCCTGCATGATTTCGACGTGCTGCGGGCAGTGTCGCTGATCGAGGAAGACAACGGCCGCCGGGTGCGCATGGGCAACCTGGCGTTTCTCGGCTCCCACAGCGTCAACGGCGTGTCCGGGCTGCACACCCAGTTGATGCGCAGCACGGTGTTCTCCGAACTGCACAAGCTGTACCCCGAGCGGATCAACAACAAGACCAACGGCATCACCTTCCGCCGCTGGCTGTATCAGGCCAACCCGCAGCTCACCGAGATGCTGGTGGAGGCCTTGGGCCCTGAGCTGCTGGACAGCCCAGAGGAACTGCTGCGCGGGCTTGAGCCCTTTGCCGAGAAGCCGGCGTTTCGCAAGCAGTTCGCCGAGCAGCGCCTGCACAGCAAGCGCGCCCTGGCGGCGATCATCCACGAGCGCCTGGGCATCGCGGTCAACCCGGCGGCGCTGTTCGATGTGCAGGTCAAGCGCATCCACGAATACAAGCGCCAGTTGCTCAACCTGCTGCACACCGTGGCGCTGTACCAGGCGATCCGCGCCGAGCCGGAAACCGACTGGGTGCCGCGGGTGAAGATCTTTGCCGGCAAGGCTGCCGCCAGCTATCACCAGGCCAAGCTGATCATCAAGCTGACCAACGATATCGCCCGTACGGTGAACAACGATCCGACCGTGCGCGGGTTGCTCAAGGTGGTGTTCCTGCCCAACTACAACGTCAGTCTGGCGGAGAGCATCATTCCGGCCGCCGACCTGTCGGAGCAGATTTCCACTGCGGGGTTCGAGGCCTCGGGCACTAGCAACATGAAGTTCGGCCTCAATGGCGCCCTGACCATCGGTACCCTGGACGGCGCCAACGTCGAGATGTGCGAGCAGGTCGGCGCCGAGCACATGTTCATCTTCGGCCTCAGCGCCCAGCAGGTGGAGGCACGCAAGCGCAACGGCGAATTCAGTGCCGGGCCGGACATCGCGGCTTCCCATCGTCTCAACGATGTCTTGCAGGCCATCCGGGGCGGGGTGTTCTCCCCGGATGATCCGTCGCGCTACACCGGGCTGATCGATTCGCTGATCGACTACGACCGCTTCCTGGTCTGCGCCGACTTCGATGCTTACTGGAGTGCCCAGGCGCGGGTCGAAGAGCGTTGGCACGACACCAAGGAGTGGTGGCGCTCGGCGGTGCTCAACAGCGCGCGGATGGGCTGGTTCTCCTCGGACCGGACCATTCGCGAATACGCCACGCAGATCTGGAAGGCGCTGGACTGATTGACCAGGAAAACTCTGGAACTGTGCGCGAGGCCCAACGTTTGTTGGGCCTTGTCGCTATACTGACGCGGTTTTTTAGCCCTCTGTTCGTGTCTTTTGGCGGATATTCAACTTCAAACACAAGCGCATGCCTGCCTGCAGGCGTAGGCTGGCCGCAATGACGCCAGGGCAAGGCGCATAACAAAACGCTGCTCCTGTCCTTCAATGGACTGCTTAGGGATGTCGACACATGCAATGGATGTTCATGGTGTTGGGGGTCGTGCTGGGCTGGATCGTTGACGAGTCGTTCGGCGATGCCCTGATTGGCGCGTTTGTGGGCCTGGCCATCGGCTTGGCCTTGCGTCTCGGCACTGTGCAGCGACAGGTCGCCGGCCAGCAGCGTGAACTGGAGCAGGCCAAGGTGGCCCTCTCCACGCTGGGGCAGCGACTGGCTCAGCTCGAAGCCGCTGGCCCTCCACCTGCCGAGCCAATGCCCGAGCCGCAGGCTGCCGCCAGCCATGCGCCGGCTCCGGAACCGGCCAGCGCCTTCAGCCCGGCAGCAGAGTCGGCACCGCTGCCAGAGTTCATTCTCGACGAAGTCCAGCCCGTTGCACCGGCACCCGCTGCGGTGGAGCTGGTCTGGGAGCTGCCGGCCGCAGTACGGCCGGCAACCGACAGCAGCCAGCCCTTGCCCGATTCGGTCTGGCAATCCCAGGTGCCACCTGCGCCTGGGCAGCCACTCGAGCCTGCGCCAGCGCTTCCACGGGAACCGAACCTGATCGAACGCGCCATCAACGGTGCGCGCAACTGGCTGTTCGGCGGCAATACCGTGCTGCGGGTCGGTGCGGTGCTGCTGTTCCTCGGCCTGGCCTTCCTCCTGCGCTATGCCACTGAAGGCATGGTGGTGCCCATCGAACTGCGTTACGCCGGGGTCGCCGCCTGCTCCCTGGGCCTGCTGGGCCTGGGCTGGTGGCTGCGCCGACGCAACAGCAGCTACGCCTTGATGCTGCAAGGCACCGGGATCGCGGTGTTGTACCTGACGGTGTTCGCGGCGATGCGCCTGCACCCGTTGCTCGACCCTTCCGCCGCCTTGGGCCTGCTGGTGGCGGTGACGCTGTTTTCGGCGATCCTGGCCGTGACCCAGGATGCCCTGGGCCTGGCGGCCGCTGCGGCGCTGGGCGGGTTTGCCGCGCCGATCCTCACCTCCACCGGCGCCGGCAGCCATGTGGCGCTGTTCAGCTACTTCGCCCTGCTCAACGCCGGCATCCTGGCCATCGCCTGGTTCAAGGCCTGGCGCCTGCTGAACCTGATCGGCTTTGTCGGCACCTTCGGCATCGGTTTTGCCTGGGGCCTGCGTTCCTATGCCCCGGAGCTGCTGTGGAGTACCGAGCCGTTCCTGATCCTGTTCTTTGTCATGTACCTGGCCATCGGCCTGCTGTTCACCCGGCGCAAGCTGCAGGAGATGACCGATGCACCGGCGGACGACAGCCGCCAGGCGCTGCTGCACTGGTCGGCGCGCAAGGGCGACTACGTCGACGGCACGATGTTGTTCGGTCCGCCGCTGGTGGGGTTCGGCTTGCAGTTGGCGCTGGTTCAGCACCTGGAGTTTGCGGCCTCCTTCAGTGCCCTGGCGCTGGGCCTGATCTACATGCTGCTGGCCCGGGTGCTGTTGGGCGGGCGGGCCATGCTGCTGGGTGAAACCTGCCTGGCCCTGGGGGTGATTTTCGCCAGCCTGGCGATTCCCCTGGGCCTGGATGCACGCTGGACCTCCGCCGCCTGGGCCGTGGAAGGCGCGGGAATATTCTGGCTCGGCCTGCGCCAGCAACGGCCGCTGGCTCGGGCATTCGCTCTGTTGCTGCAAGTGGGTTCGGCCCTGGCCTTCCTCAGTGAGCTGCGCCCCGGCGATACCAGCCTGCTGGCCGGGGCGCCGTTGGGGGCATTGCTGCTGGGCATCGCGTTGCTGTTCAGCTTCGAGCAGCTGCGGCGGGCGCAGAAGACCCAGGTAGCGAGTTGGGAGCAGGGCATTGCGCCGATCCTGGCGGTGGCCGGGCTGGCCTTCCTGTACCTGCTGGCGCCGTTGTTCCTGTTCACCCAGGGCACCGCCATCAGTTGGGCGCTGGCCGGGTTGGCGACGCTGTTCGTCGGCCTACGCCTGCAATCGCGGACCTTCCTGTTCACCGCCTTCGCCGTGCAGCTGTTGGGCGGCGCGCTGTTCCTGATGCGCCTGCAAGGCGCCGGCGGCGATGCCGGTGCGGTATTCAGTGCTGGCTGGAGCGGCTTGATGAGCGCTTCGCTGATTGGCCTGGCGCTGATCGGCGGCATGCTCCTGGCGGCCCGCGATGACATGGTGCGCAGTGACCCGCGGCTGCTGCGGGGCCTGTCCCTGGTGCTGCTGGCCGGGTTGATGATGATCAACCTGGCGGTGCTGTTCGTCCTGCCCTGGAACACCGCCAGTGGTGTCTGGGCGGCCAGCGGCCTGCTGATCATCTGGCTCAGCCTGTACCTGCAGCAGCGGGCCAGTTTTGTCTTCGGCCTGGTGCTTCAGGTGATTGGCGGCAGCACCTTCCTGCTGGCCGGTTCGGACGGGTATTTCGTGGCGCTGGCGGATGCTGCGCGGCCCCTGGCCAATGGCGACTTCTGGACGCCGATGGTCCTGGCCCTGGCGGCCCTGGTGGGTGCCTGGCGTTTGCAGCGGGGCAACCATGGCTCGGCCTTCGATGCCTTGAGCCTGGGCCGTCTGTCCGACCTGTTGCTGGCCTGGGGCGCTTGCTGGTGGGCCTTTACCTGGCTCAAGGAAGTGCTGCGCTTCGCTCCGGCCCATTGGCAGGCCAGCCTGCTGTTGCTGATTGCCGCGGCTAGTGTGCTGCTCTGGGCGCTGCTGGCGGTACGCCTGAAATGGTCGTCCCTGGGCTTGCTGTGCAGCCTGTTGATACCGGCCGCTGGCCTGGTGCTGCTGGCGTCCTGGGCGCCGCGCTATCACCCGGCGGCGGATTTCGGCTGGCTGGCCTGGACCCTGCTGTTCGCCGTGCACTTCTTCAGCCTGCGGCGCCTGGCGGCGCTGTTGCCGGAACGGGTGGCGAGCATCGCCCATGTGCTGGGCTGCTGGTTGCTGATCGGCGTGCTGGCCCTGGAACTGCGTTATGGCCTGCTGCTGTTGTCCGAGCAGTACAACGCCTGGCGCTGGCTGGGCTGGGCGCTTCTGCCGAGCCTGTACCTGGTGGCGATGGCCGCACCGCGCAACTGGCCGTGGCCGGTTTCCGCCTATTCCCGGGAATACCGTCTGTATGCCGCACTGCCCCTGGCGGTGTTGATGCTCGGCTGGTTCTGGCTGGCCAATACCTTCAGCGATGGCCGAGCCGAGCCGCTGCCCTACCTGCCGCTGCTCAACCCGCTGGAGCTGGGGCTGCTGTTCGCCCTGTTCGGCGTCTATGTCTGGTCCCGCAGCGCGGTGCAGGAACTGGCGATCCGCGCCGATTACGCCGAACGCGCCACGCAACTGGTGGCGGGGCTGTCGCTGTTCGCCTTCTTCACCGTGCTGGTGATGCGCGCGGCGCACCATTGGAGCGGCGTGCCGTTCCAGGCGGATGCGTTGCTGGAGTCGATGATGGTCCAGGCCGGGCTGTCCATCGTCTGGACCCTGATTGCCCTGGGGTTGATGATCGGCGGCCATCTGCGCCACCGCCGCGAAGTCTGGCTGATTGGCGCCGTGCTGATCGCGCTGGTGGTGGCCAAACTGTTCCTGGTGGAGCTGAGCAACCGTGGCGGCCTGGCGCGGATCGTCTCGTTTATCGGGGTGGGAGGATTGCTGCTGGTGGTGGGCTATTTCGCCCCGTTGCCGCCCAAGCGTGTCGAGGCTGAAGCCGAGCCCGGCAAACCGTTGAATGAAGGAGTGTCGTCGTGATTTCGAAGCTGAGCCTGGGCTGGTTGGGGGCTGTTGGCCTGTGTGTGGCGCTGTCTGCCGTGGCCCAGGACAAGCCGGGGGATTTCAAGTCCCTGGTGCCCTTGAACCTGAGCGGCGAAGGCCCCTGGTATCGCCTGGAGTTGCCGCTGGCGGTGCAGCTGCATGCCAGCCAGACCGACCTGCAGGATATTCGCGTGTTCAACGCCGCCGGCGAGCCCCAGGCCTATGCCCTGGTGCGCCAGCAGGCGCAAACCCGCGAGCAGCGCCATCTGACCGAGGTGAAGTGGTTCCCGCTGTACAACTCGGTGGATGCTGCCGACAGCCCCCCCAGTGTGCGGGTGCAGTCCACCAGCAATGGCACCCTGGTGGAGGTCCAGCCCTCCACCCAGCTGGAGGCCGGCGAGGAAGTCCTGCGCGGCTGGCTGCTGGACGCCAGTGCGATCAAGGCGCCGTTGCAGCAACTGGTGCTGGACTGGACCAGCGAGCGCGACGGCTTCCAGCGCTTCAGCATCGAGGCCAGCGACGACCTGCAGCACTGGCAGGCCTGGGGTGAAGGCCAGGTGGCGCGCCTGTCGTTTGCCGACGAGCGGGTCGAGCAGCATGAAGTGGCCTTGCCCGGGCAGACGGCGCGCTACCTGCGCCTGTTGTGGAACACCCCGCAGGCGGCGCCGGTGCTGACCTCGGCGCAATTGCAGAGCAGCACCACCAGCAGCCTGCCGTCGCCGCTGGTGTGGTCGCAGCCCCTGGGCGGCAGCAGTTCCAAGGCCGGCGAATACACCTGGCAGTTGCCCATGGGCCTGAACCTGGAGCGGGTGCGGATTGCCCTGACCCAGGCCAACAGCCTGGCCCCGGCCACGCTCTATGGGCGGCGTGAAAGCAGCCTGCCGTGGCAGCCCCTGGGCAACGGCCTGCTGTATCGCCTGACCCAGAGCGGCCAGGACGTGCAACAGAACGAACTGCAGCTGCCGGGGCAGACCGTGCAGCAACTGAGGCTGGTGGTGGACGAGCGCGGCGGCGGCCTGGGGGCCGAGGCCCCAAGCCTGGAGTTCGCCGTGCGCGGCACCCAGCTGGTGTTCCTGGCCCGGGGCGAGGGGCCTTACACCCTGGCCCTGGGCAACCCTACCGCGAGCGCGGCCAACCTGCCCCTGGCGACCCTGATCCCCGACTACAGCCCGCAGCGCCTCAAGCAGTTGGGCCAGGCCCGGGTCGAGGGCACGATGCAACTGACGTCGGCGACTGGCGCACCTGCCGCTGCCGTGGCGGCCGGCGGGCCGGACTGGAAGAAGATCGGCCTGTGGGCGGTATTGCTCCTGGGGGTGCTGGCCCTGGGCGGCATGGCCTTCAGCATGTTGCGCAAACCGGCAGCCTGAGGCGAGTACTTGTGGCGAGGGCGAGGGCGAGGGCTGCCGCTGGGGCGGCCGGTGCTCCGGGGCGCAACCGCGCCAATGGCAACAACCCCATTCCTGCAGCCAAGCGACGACGGCAGGTTTTACGAGCGCGGCGCGGCCGAGCGGGAGCCAGCTCCCGCGCCACGGATGCCCGGCGTGTCTGGGGTTTTTGACTACGCTGAAACCGGCGCCTGAACTCTATCTGCCGGTTCCCTGTCTGAGAGGAGGAAATGCGCCTCGACTCGCGTTAAACTGCGCGGGTTTTTAGCCCCCCATTCCTCCGGAGCCTTCCATGTCCCGCGTTACCCTGAGTCGCTATTTGATTGAGCAGACCCGCAGCAACAACACTCCTGCCGATCTGCGCTTCCTGATCGAAGTGGTGGCGCGTGCTTGCAAGGAGATCAGCCACGCTGTGTCCAAGGGCGCCCTGGGCGGTGTCCTGGGCAGCATGGGTACTGAAAACGTGCAGGGCGAAGTGCAGAAGAAGCTCGACGTGATCTCCAACGAGATCCTCCTCGAAGCCAACGAATGGGGCGGTCACCTGGCCGGCATGGCGTCCGAGGAAATGGACAACGCCTACCAGATCCCGGGCAAATACCCGAAAGGCGCCTACCTGCTGGTGTTCGACCCGCTGGACGGTTCGTCGAACATCGATATCAACGCGCCGGTCGGCACCATCTTCTCGGTGCTGCGCTGCCCGAACGAACACCTGAGCCAGAACGAAGCCCTGAACGAAAAGGCCTTCCTGCAGCCAGGCACCCAGCAGGTCGCCGCCGGTTACGCCATCTACGGCCCGCAGACCATGCTGGTGCTGACCCTGGGCGACGGCGTCAAGGGCTTTACCCTGGACCGTGAAATGGGCAGCTTCGTACTGACCCACGAAGACATCAAGATCCCGGAGTCCACCCAGGAGTTCGCGATCAACATGTCCAACCAGCGTCACTGGGAAGCGCCGGTACAACGCTATGTCGGCGAACTGCTGGCAGGCGAAGAAGGCCCGCTGAAGAAAAACTACAACATGCGCTGGGTCGCCGCGATGGTCGCCGACGTGCACCGTATCCTGACCCGCGGCGGTTTGTTCATGTACCCACGTGACAGCCGTGAGCCGGAGAAACCGGGCAAGCTGCGCCTGATGTACGAAGCCAACCCGATGTCCTTCCTCATCGAGCAGGCGGGCGGTGCTTCCAGCAACGGCCACCAGCGCATCCTCGAGATCAAGCCTGAAGGCCTGCACCAGCGTGTGGCGGTGTTCCTCGGTTCGAAAGAGGAAGTGGCTCGCGTAACCGCTTACCACAAGGAATAAACCATGCTTGCGCCCTGGCAGCCTCTGCTCCAATGGTGGTTCGGTCTGGCCGATAAACCGGCCGAGATAGTGGCTGACAAGGGGCGCCTGTGGTTTGGCAAGCGCGACAGCCAGGACCTCGAGGCCCGCGAGCGCTTCGGTGACCTGGTGGAGCAGGCCCTGGCCGGCGGCTTGAGCGAGTGGGCGCAGGATCCGCAAGGTTGGCTGGCCCTGGTGCTGCTGCTCGATCAGTTGCCGCGCATGATCTACCGCGACACCCCCAAGGCGTTCGCCGGCGATCCCCGGGCCCAGGCACTGGTGGCCCAGGGCATCGCCGCGGACCTCGACCGGCGCCTGCCGGCCATGCGGCGCAGTTTCATCTACCTGGTGTTCGAGCATTGCGAGCACCTGGCAGTGCAGAACGAAGGGGTCTCGCGCTTTGCGGCCCTGCACGATGAACAGCCGGCCGAAGATCGCCCGGTGTTCGCCGACCATCTGGACTACGCCGAACGGCACCAGAAAGTCATTGCCCGCTTCGGGCGCTTCCCCCATCGCAATGAAATCCTCGGCCGTGAATCCACCGCCGAAGAACTGGCGTTCCTGAATGAGCCCGGTTCGCGCTTCTGACGGCCGGCCAGCATCACTTCTCCATTCGCCATAGGCGCTTCATCAGCAGTGACTGCAGATCCTTGCGTGTGTCGGCACTGATGCGGATAAAGACCCTGTTCTCCCGCACTTCGTAGATCACCCGGTTCATGCCCCACAGTACCTGGCGCTAGTGGCGCAGATTGAGCTGCTGGATTTCGTCAGCTACCACGCCAGGCTTGGGTAGGGAATCGACTGGTCAGGTAGTGTCTGAGCTCTTTGAGGTCGTGTTCTGCCGAATGCAGAATGACCACCTTGAATATCATTGCGGGTCGTCCTGCTCCTGCTCGGCAAACACCTGCCCTGTATCACGCAACTGGCCGGTTTCAATCTCCCGGTGGCCCAGGGCCAAAAGCTTCAACATGGCCAGGGGCGCTTGCTGTTCCTCAAAGCTTTGTACATCCATGACCAGCCGCTTGGCTTCAGCATTCTGGGTAACAACCAACGGCTCGCCGTCCGTTGCTTGGCGATCTCGGCGGTGTGGTTTTTCAGGTAACTGATGAGCGTGACCTGGGATGAAAGCTTCATGGGGCAGCTGGAAAGGCAGGGCCGAGCTTAGTCTTAATCCAGTTCTGTTGGGGGCGTACAGACCCGTGACTGTAGTGCTGAATGTCCGCGATCGAATGATTTCGCCGGCACGCCGGCTCCTGCGGGAGGGTGGCAGGAGCCGCTTGCCGGCGAAGTGGTTTCTCAGATCCGGAAGCTGCCCACCAGGTGCTGCAGGCGCTTGGCCTGTTGTTCCAGGTCGGCGCAGGCGCGCAGGGTAGCCTGCAGGTTTTCCACCCCTTCCTGATTGAGGGTGTTGATCTCGGTGATGTCGACGTTGATCGACTCCACCACCGCGGTCTGCTCTTCGGTGGCGGTGGCCACCGACTGGTTCATGCCGTCGATCTCGCCGATGCGCTGGGTCACGCTGCTCAGGCGCTCGCCAGCCTGATTGGCGATGCCGACGCTGCTTTCGCTCTCGCGCTGGCTTTCGGTCATGGTGCCCACCGCTTCGCGGGCGCCCACCTGCAGTTCTTCGATCATCTTCTGCACTTGCTGCGCCGAGTCCTGGGTGCGGTGGGCGAGGTTGCGCACTTCGTCCGCCACCACCGCGAAGCCACGTCCGGCTTCACCCGCCCGCGCCGCTTCGATGGCGGCGTTGAGGGCCAGCAGGTTGGTCTGTTGGGAAATGCTGGTGATGACCTCGAGGATCTGCCCGATGTTCACCGTGTTGCTGTTGAGGGTCTCGATGTTGTCGCAGGAGCTGCTGATCTTTGCCGACAGCTGATGCATGGCTGCGATGGTCTGGTCCACCACCTGCTGGCCGTCTTGCGCCAGGCTGCGGGCGTCGCTGGAATGCTGGGAGGCGAGGGCGGCGTTCTGGGCGATTTCCTGGGCGGCGGCGCCCAGTTGATTGATGGCCGCGGCCACGCTGCTGGTGCGTGAGGCTTGCTGGTCGGAGTTGAACATCGACGAGTTGGAGGCCGCTACCACCCGCAGCGCCACTTCGTTGACCTGGCCGGTGGCGGAGGAGACTTCACGGATCGAGCTGTGGATGCGCTCGACGAAGCGGTTGAACGACAGGCCCAGGGTGCCGAATTCGTCGTGGCCGTGGATCACCAGGCGCTTGGTCAGGTCACCTTCGCCTTCGGCGATGTCATGCATGGCCCGGCCCATCAGGTGCAGGGGCTGCATCAGCATGCGGATCAGCATGCCCAGCAGGCCGATGATGATCACCACCGCAATCAGCATGGCAATGATCGCCGAGGTGCGAAATTCGCTGAGCATGCCGTAGGCGGTGTCCTTGTCCAGGACCAGGGCCACGTACCAGTCGGCCGAGGGCACGCCATTGATGTGGGTGAAGGAGATCAACTGGGTCTTGCCATCCAGTTGCACTTCCTTCAGGCCGGGACTGATGCGCGGCGCGCCAGCGGGATAGGCCTCGGCCAGGCTCTTGAGCACCTGCTTGCTGTCGGGATGGATCAGGATCTTGCCATCGGCGCTGACGATGAAGGCCTGGCCATGACCGCCGAAGTTCAGGGAGTTGATGATGCTGCTGATGTTCGACAGGTCGATGTCGGCACCGGCCACGCCGATCATCTGGTTCTGGTGCTGCACCGGGGTGGCGACGGTGATCACCAGCTTGCCCGACGAAGCGGCGATGTAGGGTTCGGTGACTATGGTCTGCTGGGCGCTGTTGGCTGCCTTGTACCAGCCGCGGGAGCGGGGGTCATAGTCGGCGGCGCGGTTGCCGGCGGGCACCGAGAACATCACGCCGTCCTGGCCGCCGAAGTAGCTGAGCTGGAAGTTGCCGGTGTAGGCGGGCAGGCCGATGCTGCGCTTCAGGCTGTCGGTGCCGCTGCCATCGACGGCGATCTGCTGGGCCAGGGACTGCAGCAGCTGGATACGGCTTTCCAGCCAGGTCTGGATGTTGCTGGTGGTCAGGCTGCCCAGCTCCTGCATCGATGATTCGGTACTGCTGCGCAGGGCCTCGCGCTGTCGATAGTCGTTGAACAGAATAAAACAGGCGAACGCGACGGCGACCACAAGGGCGGCGGCCAGCAGGATCTTGTGGCTGAACTTCATATTTCTGGTCATTAAGTGAACTACCGCGAGGGGCTGGTCAACGAGGGGCGTCAATTTGCCACAGTGGAGGGCTTTGCGCTGCAGTTATGTCGACTGGCCAGCATCGAACATGAGGCTGTCGCCGGGAAAGCCGACGAAGTGCAGGCAGCGGGAAAAAGGTGATTGATTTGCAGAGGAAAATGCCCGAGTCGCCAGGCAACAAATACCCGGCGCTGCGGGGAACCAGATGGGGGTTTTCTCTTCTAAGCTTCTGGTTGGCCGCCAGGCCTTCCCCCTTTTGTCCAGGAGTTCACCATGTCCCTGCGTTCTCTCGCTCTGTTGTCGTTCTGCGTGCTGCTGGCCGCGTGCAGCAAGGTCAATCAGGAAAACTATTCCAAGCTTTCGGCGGGCATGCCCAAGGCCGAGGTAGAACAGCTGCTGGGCAAGCCAACGGACTGTTCAGGCGCGCTGGGCATGTCCAGTTGCACCTGGGGCGACAAGAACAGCTTTATCAGCGTGCAGTATGCCGGTGACAAGGTGCTGATGTTTTCCGGGCAAGGCCTGAAGTAAAAACCGGGGCTTCGGGCCCACGGGAGAAAAATAATGATGCGTTTTGTATTCACTCTTCTGGTCGGCCTGCTTTTGGCCGGCTGCGCCACGTCCCGGGACGATTCGCTGGCGCCCAAGACCGTCAACCACGTCGATCTCAAGCGTTACCAAGGGACCTGGTACGAGCTGGCGCGGTTGCCGATGTATTTCCAGCGCAACTGCGCGCAATCCGAGGCTCGTTACACCTTGCTCCCGGATTCCACTGTGGCGGTGCTCAATCGCTGCCTGACCCCGCAGTGGAAGTGGGAAGAAGCGCGTGGCACGGCGACGCCGCAGGTGCCGGGCAAGACCGACAAGCTGTGGGTCCAGTTCGACAACTGGTTCTCGCGGCTGCTGCCAGGGGCGACCAAGGGCGACTACTGGGTGCTGTATGTCAGCGATGACTACAAAACCGCGATTGTCGGTAACCCCAACCGGCGCTACCTGTGGCTGCTGTCGCGTACGCCGGAAGTCAACGAGACGGTGCGTGAAGAGTTGCTGAGCAAGGCTCGCCAGCAGGGTTATGACACCACCCGGCTGATCTGGCGGGTGTCGGATTCGGCCATGGCCCAGACTTCGAAATAAGCTCATCCGTAGGAGCCGGCTTGTCGGCGAAGGCGCTCGTGAGAATGCTTTCGCCGGCAAGCCGGCTCCTGCGGGTTGGGGTCAGTTGAGCAGGTCGCGCAGGACCTGGGTGAAGGCCCGGCTACTGTCTTCTTCGGCAGCGTGGCGCCCGTCACGCACCAGCCACTGGCCACCCACCATCACGTCCCTCACCTGGCGGTCGCCGCCGGCAAACAGCCAGCGGTTGAGAATCCCGTCGCCATCGGCGGTGGCCAGATAGGGGTCGTTGCCATCGAGCACCAGCCAGTCGGCGCGCTTGCCCACCGCCAAGGCGCCGATGGCCTGCCCCAGGGCCTGGGCGCCGCCGTCCAGGGCTGCGTCGTACAGGGTCCGGCCGACCATGGGCTGGTCCGGGCGATACAGGCGGTTGCGCCGCTGATCCCGCAGGCGCTGGCCGTACTCCAGCCAGCGCAACTCTTCCACCAGGCTCAATGACACATGGCTGTCGGAACCGATACCCAGACGGCCCCCTTGAGCGAGGAAGTCCACCGCCGGGAAGATGCCGTCACCCAGGTTGGCCTCGGTGGTCAGGCACAGGCCGGCAATGGCCTGGCTCCTGGCCATGAGGCTGACTTCCTCGGCGTTGGCGTGGGTGGCGTGCACCAGGCACCAGCGTTGATCCACCGCGACGTTTTCATACAGCCATTGCAGCGGACGCCGCCCGCTCCAGCCCAGGCAGTCATCGACTTCCTTCTGCTGTTCGGCAATGTGGATGTGCACCGGGCATTGCTGGTCGCTGGCGGCCAGCACTTCGCTGATCTGTTGCGGGGTGACCGCCCGCAGGGAATGAAAGCACAGGCCCAGTCGCTGGTTGGCCTGCTGGGCCAGCAAGGGCTGCAGGTGTTGCTGCAGCTTGAGGTAGTTGTCCGTGCTGTTGATAAAGCGGCGCTGGCCATCATTGGGTGCCTGGCCACCGAATCCCGAGTGGCTGTACAGCACGGGCAGCAGGGTCAGGCCGATACCGCTGCTGGCGGCTGCCTGGCTGATGCGCCGGGACAGTTCGGCAGGGTCGGCATAGGGCTGGCCGTCGGTGTCGTGATGCACGTAGTGGAACTCGGCCACCGAGGTATAGCCGGCCTTGAGCATCTCGATGTACAGCTGGCGAGCGATGATCTCCAGCTGTTCGGGGCTGATCTTGCCCACCAGGCGGTACATCAGGTCGCGCCAGGTCCAGAAGCTGTCATTGGGATTGCCGGCCACTTCCGCCAGCCCGGCCATGGCCCGCTGGAATGCATGGGAGTGCAGGTTGGGCATGCCCGGCAGCAGCGGGCCCTTGAGCCGTTCAGCACCTTCTGCGCTGGCATTGGCCTGCAGGTGAGTCAGTCGCCCGTCGGCACCGACCTCAAGACGTACATGGTTGGCCCATCCATCAGGCAGCAGTGCGCGCTCGGCAAAGAAGGCGGACATGGTTCAAGCACCCCATCGTAGGTTGTTTGTTATTTGTATATACATATACAGACGTTTGCCTGCCCGGTAAACTCCGGCAAGCTAGCCTCTTTCTCCGACCAACAAGGACCCATCGTGCCGACTCCGACTGCCACCTCGCTGCTGGCTGCCCATCTGGGCGATAGTCCGGCGCCCTTGTATGCCCGCGTCAAACAGATGATCACCCAGCAGATCGAGAGCGGAAACTGGCCGCCGCACTACCGTGTCCCGTCGGAAAGCGAGCTGGTCAGCCAACTGGGCTTCAGTCGCATGACCATCAACCGCGCACTGCGGGAGATGACTGCCGAAGGCATGCTGGTGCGCATGCAGGGCGTGGGCACTTTCGTCGCCGAGCCCAAGAGCCAGTCGGCGCTGTTCGAAGTGCACAACATCGCCGACGAGATCGCCTCCCGTGGCCATCGCCACACCTGCCAGGTCATTACCCTGGGCGAGGAGGCTGCCGGCTCCGAGCGTGCCCTGGCCCTGGACATGCGCGAAGGGCAGAAGGTCTTCCATTCGCTGATCGTGCATTTCGAGAACGACATCCCGGTGCAGATCGAGGACCGCTTCGTCAATGCGCTGGTGGCACCGGAGTACCTCAAGCAGGATTTCACCCTGCAGACTCCTTATGCCTACCTGTCCCAGGTGGCGCCGCTGACCGAGGGCGAGCATGTGGTGGAGGCGATTCTCGCCGAGCCCGAGGAATGCCGGCTGCTGCAGATCGAGCGGGGCGAGCCTTGCCTGCTGATCCGCCGTCGCACCTGGTCCGGGCGCCAGCCGGTGACGGCCGCGCGCCTGATCCACCCCGGTTCCCGTCACCGCCTTGAAGGACGCTTTCATAAATGACCCAGTCCACGCTGTTACGTGCCGCCGACTACCCGCGCATGCCCTGGAAGAACGGCGGTGGCAGCACTGAAGAGATCGCCCGCGATGCCGGCGCCGGCCTGGATGGCTTCGGCTGGCGCCTGTCGATTGCCGACATTGCCGAGTCCGGTGGTTTTTCCAGCTTTGCCGGGTATCAGCGGATCATTACCGTGCTGCAGGGCTCGGGCATGCAGCTCAGGGTCGATGGCGAGGAGGTGCGGCCCTTGCTGCCCTTCGATCCATTCGCCTTCAAGGGCGACAGTCAAGTGGACTGCACCTTGCTCGACGGGGCGATCCGCGACTTCAACCTGATCTATTCCCCCGAGCGCTACAGCGCCCGTTTGCAGTGGCTCGATGGCCAGCAGCGGTTCTTTACCCAGGCGCACAGCGTGCTGGTGTTCAGCGCGGCCGAACAGGTGGGGGTGGATGTCAATAACGCGCCCGTGCAGGCCTTGGGTCGTTATGACTGCCTGCACCTGGACGGCAATCTCCAGGTGCTGGAAATCGCCCTCGACGGGCATTGCTGCGTGATCGAGCTCAGCGGCGTCTGATCCATCCGCGGTTTCCCCCGGCCTGGGGGCATTGCAGAACTCCCTCTCTCCCTTGATCTGTACCTCGGTCCGCCCCGGACCGAGGCGTTCGATGCTGGGCAAGGCCTAGCCCCTGTGTTCCCCCGCATGCTGTTTCTTCTGTGCAGCAAATTGTTACCGAACGCCCCAATACGGCGCAAAGGCGGGTTCTGGTAACAGCGGCGCGCCTGGCGAAAACCGCCAGTCCCCAAAAACCTGTCTAGCCAAAGCCCCGTGCCACAAGGGTTGCAGATTATTTCCGAGGTTTATCAGATTCCTCTCGATGGAGTTGGCCGCTTGATTGCATATGCTTGTATGTACAAGTAAATATGTGTGCGTAAGAGTCGATGGAATCCTCTTCGCACCTTGGACTCATCGCCGAGGAGTTTTTCCGTGACTGACAGCAAACCTACGAAATACCGGAACGTCGAAATTCGCGCTGCCCGTGGCAACAAGCTGACCGCCAAGAGCTGGCTGACCGAAGCGCCGCTGCGCATGCTGATGAACAACCTCGACCCGGAAGTTGCCGAGAACCCCAAGGAACTGGTGGTCTACGGCGGTATTGGCCGCGCAGCGCGCAACTGGGAGTGCTACGACAAGATCGTCGCCGCCCTGACCGAGCTGAATGACGACGAAACCCTGTTGGTGCAATCCGGCAAGCCGGTGGGCGTGTTCAAGACCCACAGCAACGCGCCGCGGGTGCTGATCGCCAACTCCAACCTGGTGCCGCACTGGGCCACCTGGGAGCACTTCAACGAACTGGATGCCAAGGGCCTGGCCATGTATGGCCAGATGACCGCCGGCAGCTGGATCTACATCGGCAGCCAGGGCATCGTCCAGGGCACCTACGAGACCTTCGTCGAGGCCGGCCGCCAGCACTACAACGATGACCTCAAGGGCCGCTGGGTCCTGACCGCAGGCCTCGGCGGCATGGGTGGCGCCCAGCCCCTGGCCGCGACCCTGGCCGGCGCCTGCTCGCTGAACATCGAGTGCCAACAGACCAGCATCGATTTCCGCCTCAAGACCCGCTATGTCGACGAGCAGGCCAAGGACCTGGACGACGCCCTGGCGCGCATCGCCAAATACACTGCCGAAGGCCGTGCGATCTCCATTGCCTTGTGCGGTAACGCCGCCGAGATTCTTCCGGAAATGGTCCGTCGCGGCGTGCGCCCGGACATGGTCACCGACCAGACCAGCGCCCACGACCCGCTCAACGGCTACCTGCCGGCCGGCTGGACCTGGGACCAGTACCGCGAGCGCGCCAAGACCGAGCCTGCGGCGGTGGTCAAGGCGGCCAAGCAATCGATGGCAGTGCACGTCAAGGCCATGCTCGACTTCCAGAAGCAGGGCATCCCGACCTTCGACTACGGCAACAACATCCGCCAGATGGCTCAGGAAGAGGGTGTCGAGAATGCCTTCGACTTCCCCGGTTTCGTCCCGGCCTATATTCGTCCGCTGTTCTGCCGCGGCATCGGTCCGTTCCGCTGGGCTGCACTGTCGGGTGACCCGCAGGACATCTACAAGACCGACGCCAAGGTCAAGGAACTGATCCCCGACGACGCCCACCTGCACAACTGGCTGGACATGGCGCGCGAGCGCATCAGTTTCCAGGGCCTGCCAGCACGTATCTGCTGGGTCGGCCTGGGCCTGCGCGCCAAGCTCGGCCTGGCGTTCAACGAAATGGTGCGCAGCGGCGAACTGTCGGCGCCGATCGTCATCGGCCGCGACCACCTGGACTCCGGTTCCGTGGCCAGTCCGAACCGTGAAACCGAATCCATGCAGGACGGTTCCGATGCCGTGTCCGACTGGCCATTGCTCAACGCCCTGTTGAACACCGCCAGCGGCGCGACCTGGGTTTCCCTGCACCACGGCGGCGGCGTCGGCATGGGCTTCTCCCAGCATTCGGGGATGGTCATCGTCTGCGACGGTACCGACGAAGCGGCCGAGCGCATCGCCCGGGTCCTGCACAACGATCCGGCCACCGGGGTCATGCGTCACGCCGACGCCGGTTATCAGATCGCTATCGATTGCGCCAAGGAACAGGGCCTGAACCTGCCGATGATCACCGGCCAATAACCACCCCCTCTCTGTAGGAGCCAGCTTGCTGGCGAAGCAAGCAGCGCGGTGCGTCAGACACAGCGCCGCGCGAGCAAGCTCGCTCCTACAGCTGACATCGTCTGCAGTGCCCATAGAGGTTCGACGTCCATGGCTTCATCGAATGATCGTGCAAGCAACAAACCGTTGATCGAAAGGCGTTCGATCGACTACATCCCGGAAGCGGAAAGACACGGTCGTCTGTTGAGCCAGTTCACCCTGTGGCTGGGTGCCAACCTGCAAATCACCGCGATTGTCACGGGTGCCCTGGCGGTGGTGTTGGGCGGTGATGTGTTCTGGTCGTTGATCGGCTTGCTGGTCGGTCAATTGCTGGGAGGCGGGGTCATGGCCCTGCATGCGGCCCAGGGCCCGCAGCTCGGGCTGCCGCAGATGATCTCCAGCCGCGTGCAGTTCGGCGTCTATGGCGCGGTGATTCCCCTGGTGCTGGTGTGCCTGATGTACGTCGGCTTTTCCGCCAGCGGTTCGTTGCTGGCCGGGCAGGCGGTGGCGCAACTGCTGCACGTTGAAGACTGGGTCGGCATCCTGCTGTTCGCCGGCTCGATCATGGTCTTCACCATCTTCGGCTACCGGGTGATCCACGGCATCGGCCGGATTGCCAGCGTGCTCGGCGTGGTGGCCTTCATCTATCTGTTCTACAAGTTGCTGGCAGGCAACGACATCGCGGCCCTGCTCGGCAACAAGCATTTTTCCCTCGCCAGCTTCCTGCTGGCGGTGTCGCTGTCGGCCTCCTGGCAGATCGCCTTCGGCCCCTATGTGGCGGATTACTCGCGTTACCTGCCGCGCAGCACCTCGGCGGCCAAGACCTTCTGGGCAGTGGGCCTGGGTTCGGTGATCGGCGCTCAGGCCTCGATGGTCTTCGGGGTGTTCGCCGCGGCCCTGGCCGGGTCGCAGTTCGCCCACCACGAGGTGTCGTTCATCGTCAGCCTCGGCGGTACCGGGATCGTTGCCGGCCTGCTGTATTTCGCCGTGGCCTTCGGCAAGGTCACGGTGACCACCCTGAACGCCTACGGCAGCTTCATGTCGATCGCCACCATCATCAGCGGCTTCCGTGGCAGCCGGCATATCGGCAGCGGCGTACGCCTGCTCTACATCTTCATCATGGTGTCGCTGGCCGCCACCCTGGCGCTGCTGGGCAAGGATTCGTTCCTCAAGGACTTCTCCGCCTTCATCCTGTTCCTGCTGGCGTTCTTCACGCCCTGGAGCGCGATCAACCTGGTGGACTTCTACTGCATCACCAAAGAGCGCTATGACATCCCGGCGCTGTCCAACCCGGACGGTCGCTACGGTCGCTGGAATGTCATGGGCATCAGTATCTATGTGTTCGGCGTGCTGATTCAGATGCCGTTCATTTCCACCCACTTCTACACCGGCCCCCTGGTGGCGAGCCTGGGAGATACCGACATCTCCTGGATCATCGGCCTGGTGGTGCCCGCGGCGTTGTACTACGTCTGTGCGAAGAAGTGGCATGGCGCGGTGCCCGAGCACCTGATCCTGCCGGTAGAGCAGGACGCGCCCATCGAACAAAAGCTGAGTGAGGCCGGCCGCGCAGCTGCGGTGTGAGTCTTGACGGGACGTGGACAGGGCTGGATGCCTCTTAACTGCCGTAAGCCAACTCATGATTAGGAGCGTCACACAATGAAAATGCATAAGACCCTGCTGACCACGTTGCTGTCCATGGGCCTGCTGGCCGCTTCCGGCGCCCAGGCCGCGGGCTGGTGCGAGTCGGGCAAGGCGGTGAAGTTCGCCGGCCTGAACTGGGAAAGCGGCATGCTGCTGACCGACGTGATGCAGGTGGTCCTGGAGAAGGGCTACGGCTGCAAGACTGACAGCCTGCCAGGCAACTCCATCACCATGGAGAACGCCCTGGGCAGCAATGACATCCAGGTCTTCGCCGAAGAATGGGTGGGCCGCAGCGAGGTGTGGAACAAGGCCGAGAAGGCCGGCAAGGTGGTGGGTGTCGGCGCGCCAGTGGTGGGAGCCATCGAAGGCTGGTACGTGCCGCGCTATGTGATCGAGGGCGACGCCAAGCGCAAGCTCGAGGCCAAGGCCCCGGACCTGAAGAACATCGCTGACCTGGGCAAGTACGCCAGTGTCTTCAAGGATCAGGAGGAACCGACCAAGGGGCGCTTCTACAACTGCCCGGCGGGCTGGACCTGCGAGCTGGACAACAGCGAGATGCTCAAGAGCTACGGCCTGGAAAGCAGCTACACCAACTTCCGCCCGGGCACTGGCCCGGCCCTGGATGCGGCGGTGCTGTCGAGCTACAAGCGCGGCGAACCGATTCTCTTCTACTACTGGTCGCCGACCCCGCTGATGGGCCAGGTGGACCTGGTCAAGCTCGATGAAAAACCTGGCGTGGACAAGAGCGTGACGGTCAAGGTCGGTCTGTCGAAGACCTTCCATGACGAGGCCCCGGAGCTGGTGGCCGTGCTGGAGAAGGTCAACCTGCCGATCGACCTGCTGAACCAGAACCTGGCGCGCATGACCAAGGAGCGCATCGAGTCGCCGAAACTGGCGAAAGTGTTTCTCAAGGAACATCCTGAAGTCTGGCATGCCTGGGTCAGTGAAGAGGCGGCCAGGAAAATCGACGCGGCCTTGTAGGTGGAGCCTTCCCGGAGATCCCACGGGATCTTCGGGAGCTGCGCCATCCTCCACCTGATCGAGAGTTTCTTATGTTTCCAGAAAGCTTCACCTTTTCCATCGCCGACTGGGTCAACGGCTGGGTCGACTCCCTGGTGACCAACTATGGCGACGTGTTCCGGCACATCTCCGACACCCTGCTGTGGGCCATCGTCAACCTCGAAGGCCTGCTGCGCATGGCGCCCTGGTGGCTGATGCTGGCGATTGTCGGCGGCATCGCCTGGCACTCGACGCGCAAGCTGCTGACCACGGCGGTGATTGTCGGCCTGCTGTTCCTGGTAGGGGCCGTCGGCCTGTGGGACAAGCTGATGCAGACCCTGGCGCTGATGCTGGTGGCCACGCTGATCTCGGTGCTGATCGGCATTCCCCTGGGGATCCTCTCGGCCCGCAGCAACCGCCTGCGTTCGGTGCTGATGCCGTTGCTGGACATCATGCAGACCATGCCCAGCTTCGTGTACCTGATCCCGGTGCTGATGCTGTTCGGCCTGGGCAAGGTGCCAGCGATCTTCGCCACCGTGATCTATGCCGCGCCGCCGTTGATCCGCCTGACCGACCTGGGCATCCGCCAGGTGGACGGCGAAGTGATGGAGGCGATCAACGCCTTCGGCGCCAACCGCTGGCAGCAGCTGTTCGGCGTGCAACTGCCCCTGGCCCTGCCGAGCATCATGGCCGGGATCAACCAGACCACCATGATGGCCCTGTCGATGGTGGTGATCGCCTCGATGATCGGTGCCCGTGGCCTGGGCGAGGATGTGCTGGTGGGCATCCAGACCCTCAACGTCGGTCGTGGCCTGGAAGCCGGGCTGGCGATCGTGATTCTGGCGGTGGTGATCGACCGCATTACCCAGGCCTACGGTCGTCCACGCCATGAGGTGAGCAAATGAGCAGCCCAGCCGTCAGCAAGATCGAAGTGAAGAACGTCTTCAAGATTTTCGGCAGCCGTTCCGCCGACGCCCTGGCGATGATTGGCCAAGGCCAGGGCAAGGACCAGGTGCTGGCCGAAACCGGCTGCGTGGTCGGGGTCAATGACCTGTCCCTGAGCATCGGCACCGGTGAGATCTTCGTCATCATGGGCCTGTCCGGTTCCGGCAAGTCGACCCTGGTGCGCCACTTCAACCGCCTGATCGACCCCACCAGCGGGGCGATCCTGGTGGATGGCGAGGACATCCTGCAGTACGACATGGAAGCCCTGCGCCAATTCCGCCGGCACAAGATCAGCATGGTGTTCCAGAGCTTCGGCCTGCTGCCCCATCGCAACGTCCAGGACAACGTCGCCTACGGCCTCAAGGTGCGCGGCGAGAACAAGTCGCTGTGCGCCGAGCGCGCCCTGCACTGGATCAACACCGTGGGCCTCAAGGGGTACGAGAAGAAGTACCCGCACCAGCTGTCCGGCGGCATGCGCCAGCGGGTCGGCCTGGCCCGGGCCCTGGCCGCGGACACCGACATCATCCTCATGGACGAAGCCTTCAGCGCCCTCGACCCGCTGATCCGCGCGGAGATGCAGGACCAGTTGCTGGAACTGCAGAAGACCCTGCACAAGACCATCGTCTTCATCACCCACGACCTGGACGAGGCGGTGCGCATCGGCAACCGCATCGCGATCCTCAAGGACGGCCGCCTGATCCAGGTCGGCACGCCGAAGGAGATCCTCCACTCGCCGGCGGATGAGTACGTCGACCGCTTCGTCCAGCGCCGCGCCGCGACGGTGTAGGAGCCGGCTTGCCGGCGAATGCCCCACCACAGATTTCACGATGAGGTTCCCGATGTCCCTGGCTGAAAAGATCGTAATCGCCGACGCCCCCCTGGGTTGGCAGGATGTTGCTGCCGTTGCCCGGCACGGCGCGCAGCTTGAGTTGACGGACTCGGCCTGGGCGCGGATCGACAACGCCCAGGCCATCGTCCGTCGGGTGGTCGACAGCGGCGAGCGCGCCTATGGCATCAGCACCGGCCTTGGAGCCTTGTGCAACGTCATGCTGACCGGCGAGCAACTGAGCCAGCTGTCGCGCAATACCCTGCTCAGCCACGCCTGTGGCGTGGGCCCGGCGCTGGCCGATGAGCAGACCCGGGCCATCCTCTGCGCCGCGATCATCAACTACAGCCATGGCAAGTCCGGCATTCACCGGCAAGTGGTCGAGGCCCTGCTGGCGTTGCTCAATCGCGGAATCACCCCGCAGGTGCCGTCCCAGGGTTCGGTGGGCTACCTGACCCACATGGCGCACATCGGTGTCGCCTTGCTCGGCATCGGCCTGGTCAGCTATCGCGGACGGGTGGTCTCGGCCGAAGTGGCGATGGCGGAGGAGGGGCTGCAACCCGTGCAGCTGGGGGCCAAGGATGGCCTGTGCCTGGTCAACGGCACGCCATGCATGACCGGCCTCGGTTGCCTGGCCCTGGCCGACGCCAGCCGCCTGCTGCAGTGGGCCGACGTGATCGGCGCCATGAGCTTCGAGGCCCTGCGCGGCCAGATCGCCGCCTTCGACCCCGAGATCATTGCCCTCAAGGCCCATCCCGGGATGCAGGTGGTGGGCCGTAACTTGCGGGTGCTGCTCGAAGGCAGTGAGGTGATTGCGTCCAGCCAGGGTATCCGTACCCAGGATGCCCTGAGCATCCGCTCGATTCCCCAGGTGCACGGCGCCGCTCGGGATCAGTTGGCCCATGCGGCGAAACAGCTGGAAACCGAGCTCAACGCCGCCACCGACAACCCGTTGCTGCTGGGCACGCCGGAGCAGTATCGGGTGGTTTCCCAGGCCAATCCCCACGGTCAGTCGGTGGCCCTGGCGGCGGATCTGCTGGCGATTGCCATGGCCGAGATCGGCTCCATTGCCGAGCGTCGCCTGGATCGCCTGATCAATCCTCATGTCAGCGGCTTGCCGGCGTTCCTGGTGGCCGAGCCCGGGGTCAACTCCGGGATGATGATCGTGCAGTACGTGGCCGCCTCGCTGTGCGCGCAGAACCGCCAGCTGGGGCAGCCGGCGGTGCTCGACAACTACGTGACCTCGGGCCTGCAGGAGGATCACCTGAGCCTGGGCACCAATGCCGCGCTGAAGCTGCACCAGGTGCTGGAGAACTGCACCCAGATCCTCGCCATCGAGTACCTGCTGGCAGCCCAGGCTTTTGAATTTCTCAAGCAGCAACGCTTTGGAACGGGGACCGGGATTGCCTGGTGCCTGCTGCGCGAGCGGGTCCCGGCCTATGACCAGGATCGCTGGCTGGCGCCGGATATCTCCAGTGCGGCGTCGCTGCTCAAGGACCCGCAACTGCTGAACAAACGTTTTTCCAAGGTGCAATAAACGAATTTCCCCATAGCCAGCGTGCCAAGGCGTCACCCGCTCGATACAGCGCGTGACGACGGATAACGGAAGCTTCCGGAGCGACTGGCAGTTATTACAAAACTCTCAAAAGGAGCATGAATGTGACTGCGCTAAACCTGATTCCCGGCCAACTGACCCTGGCCCAACTGCGGGCCATCTATCAGCAGCCGCTGACCCTGACCCTGGATGGCAGCGCTTCGGCGCAGATTGACGCCAGCGTTGCCTGTGTCGAGCAGATCCTTGCCGAGAACCGCACCGCCTACGGGATCAACACCGGTTTTGGCCTGCTGGCTTCGACCCGCATCGCCAGTGCCGATCTGGAAAACCTCCAGCGCTCCCTGGTGCTGTCCCATGCCGCTGGCGTGGGCGAGCCGATCAGCGACGAGCTGGTACGCCTGATCATGGTGCTCAAGGTCAACAGCCTGAGCCGTGGCTTTTCCGGTATCCGCCGCCAGGTGATCGATGCCCTGATCGCCCTGATCAACGCCGAGGTCTATCCGCACATCCCGCTCAAGGGCTCGGTGGGGGCTTCCGGTGACCTGGCGCCACTGGCCCACATGTCCCTGGTGCTGCTGGGCGAGGGCAAGGCGCGCTACAAGGGCCAATGGCTGGAAGCGACCGCAGCCCTGGAAGTTGCCGGTCTCAAGCCCCTGACCCTGGCGGCCAAGGAAGGCCTGGCACTGCTCAACGGCACTCAGGTTTCCACTGCCTTCGCCCTGCGCGGGTTGTTTGAAGGTGAAGACCTGTTCGCCGGCGCCCTGGTGTGCGGCGGCCTGACCGTGGAAGCGGTGCTCGGCTCGCGCTCGCCCTTCGACGCACGGATCCATGCCGCTCGCGGCCAGCGCGGCCAGATCGACACCGCTGCCGCCTACCGTGCGCTGCTGGGGGACAGCACCGAGGTTTCCGCGTCCCACCAGAACTGCGACAAGGTCCAGGACCCGTACTCCCTGCGTTGCCAGCCCCAGGTCATGGGTGCCTGCCTGACCCAGTTCCGCCAGGCCGCCGAAGTGCTGGTGGTGGAAGCCAACGCGGTCTCGGACAACCCGCTGGTGTTCGCCGCCGAAGGCGACGTGATTTCCGGTGGCAACTTCCACGCCGAGCCGGTGGCCATGGCCGCCGACAACATGGCCCTGGCCATCGCCGAGATCGGCTCCCTGAGCGAGCGTCGCATCTCGCTGATGATGGACAAGCACATGTCCCAGCTGCCGCCGTTCCTGGTGGCCAATGGCGGGGTCAACTCCGGCTTCATGATCGCCCAGGTGACTGCCGCGGCCCTGGCCAGCGAGAACAAGGCCCTGGCCCATCCGCATTCGGTGGACAGCATCCCGACCTCAGCCAACCAGGAAGACCACGTCTCCATGGCCCCGGCCGCCGGCAAACGCCTGTGGGAAATGGCCGAGAACACCCGCGGCGTGCTCGCTGTGGAATGGCTGGCGGCCTGCCAGGGCCTGGACCTGCGCGAAGGCCTGAAAACCTCGCCGGCCCTGGAAAAAGCCCGCGCTACCTTGCGCGAGAAGGCCGCGTACTACGAGAAAGACCGTTTCTTCGCGCCGGACATCAACGCCGCGAGCGAACTGCTGGCCTCGCGCTGCCTGAACGATCTGTTGCCTGCCCGGTTGTTGCCGAGCCTGTGATGGGCGGCGGCCGGCCTGTCATGCGGTGTTCGCTAGACAGGGACGGCCCATGAGGGGATGCGTTACCCGCAAGACAGAGCTGGAGCAGCTGCTCCAGTCACCCTGCGCAGCCGCGCAGGGTGGTCCTGTCCGATAACAATAAAAGGGACGAAGACATGCAATCGCAAGAGAAAGGCTTACGCCGGGGCCTGACCGCCCGCCACATACGTTTCATGGCTCTGGGGTCGGCGATCGGCACCGGGCTGTTCTACGGCTCCGCTTCGGCGATCCAGATGGCCGGTCCGGCGGTACTGCTGGCCTACCTGATCGGTGGCGCGGCCGTGTTCATGGTGATGCGCGCCCTCGGGGAGATGGCGGTGCACAATCCGGTGTCCGGCTCGTTCGGCCACTACGCCAGCCAGTACCTGGGGCCGCTGCCGGGCTTCATTCTGGGCTGGACCTACGCTTTCGAGATGCTGATCGTCTGCCTGGCGGATGTCACGGCCTTCGGCATCTATATGGGCTTCTGGTTTCCCGAGGTGGCGCGCTGGGTCTGGGTGCTGGCCATCGTGCTGTTCATCGGCGGCCTGAACCTGTGCAACGTCAAGGTGTTCGGCGAGATGGAGTTCTGGCTGTCGCTGCTCAAGGTTGGCGCGATTGTCGCGATGATCCTCGGCGGCTTCGGCATCATGCTGTTCGGTATCGGCAGCGCTGCCAGCGAGCAGGCCACCGGCGCCAGCAACCTCTGGGCCCATGGCGGCTTCATGCCCAATGGCATCTCCGGGTTGATCGCTTCTTTCGCGGTGGTGATGTTCGCCTTCGGCGGTATCGAGATCATCGGTGTCACCGCCGGTGAGGCCCAGGATCCGAAGCGGGTCATTCCCAAGGCGATCAACGCGGTGCCGTTGCGCATCCTGTTGTTCTACGTGCTGACCCTGTTCGTGCTGATGTCGATTTTCCCCTGGCCGCAGATCGGCACCCAGGGCAGCCCCTTCGTGCAGATCTTTGACAGCCTGGGCATCAGCTCGGCGGCGACCATTCTCAATATCGTGGTGATCTCGGCGGCAGTATCGGCCATCAACAGCGATATTTTCGGTGCCGGGCGCATGATGTACGGCCTGGCCCAGCAAGGGCAGGCGCCCAAAGGTTTTGCCCAGGTGTCCAAGCACGGCGTGCCGTGGATGACCGTGGTGGTGATGGCGGCAACCCTGCTGATCGGCGTGGTGCTCAACTACCTGATCCCGGAAAACATCTTCCTGGTGATCGCCTCCCTGGCGACTTTCGCCACGGTCTGGGTGTGGCTGATGATTCTCCTGACTCATGTGGCCATGCGCCGCTCCATGACTGCCGAGCAGGTGGCCAAGCTGGAGTTCAAGGTACCGTTCTGGCCCTGGGCACCGGCAGCGGCCATCGCCTTCATGCTGTTCATCTTCGGTGTGCTGGGCTACTTCCCGAAAACCCAGGCGGCGCTGGCGGTGGGCGTGGTGTGGATTGTTTTGCTGGTGGTGGCCTATATGCTCTGGGTCAAGCCTTTGGCTGGCCAGGTGCAGCGGGTCAATGCCGATACTTCTTTACCTACTGATCATTAACGGAGGCCTTGGATGAAAACTCTTTGGCAACACTGCAACGTCGCCAGCATGGCCCAGGGTAGCTACTCGATCATCGAGGACGCGGCCATCGTGACGTCAGGGGCGCACATCGAGTGGATCGGCCGGCGCCAGCAGGCGCCGGTCGCCGATTACCACCAGGTCCAGGACCTGGCGGGCGCCTGGGTCACCCCGGGCCTGATCGATTGCCACACCCACACGGTGTTTGGCGGCAACCGCAGCGGCGAGTTCGAACAGCGCCTGCAGGGCGTGAGCTACGCCGAGATCGCCGCGGCCGGTGGCGGTATTGCCAGCACCGTGCGGGCGACCCGCGCGGCCACTGAGGATGAGCTGTTCGCCAGTGCTCGCAAGCGCCTGCTGAGCCTGCTGCGCGATGGCGTCACCAGTGTCGAGATCAAGTCCGGCTACGGCCTGGACTTGGCCAGCGAGCGCAAGATCCTGCGGGTCATCCGTCGTCTCGGCGAGGCGCTGCCGGTCAGCGTGCGCAGTACCTGCCTGGCGGCCCATGCCCTGCCGCCGGAATACGCCGAGCGCGCCGATGACTACATCGAGCACATCTGCAGCGAGATGCTCCCGGCCCTGGCGGCCGAGGGGCTGGTGGACGCCGTGGATGCCTTCTGTGAGTACCTGGCGTTCTCCCCGGCCCAAGTGGAACGGGTGTTCATTGCCGCGCAAAAGCTCGGCCTGCCGGTCAAGCTGCATGCCGAGCAGCTGTCGTCCTTGCATGGCTCGAGCCTGGCGGCGCGCTACCATGCGCTGTCTGCCGATCACCTGGAGTTCATGACCGAGGATGACGCCATCGCCATGGCGGCTTCGGGCACCGTGGCGGTCTTGCTGCCCGGGGCCTTCTACTTCCTGCGGGAAACCCAGTTGCCGCCGATGGACGCCTTGCGCAAGCACGGGGTGAAGATCGCCGTGGCCAGCGACCTCAATCCTGGTACCTCGCCGGCCCTGTCGCTGCGACTGATGCTGAACATGGCCTGCACCTGCTTTCGCATGACCCCCGAGGAGGCCCTGGCCGGGGTTACCCTGCATGCGGCCCAGGCCCTGGGCATGGAAAACACCCATGGTTCGCTGGAGGTGGGCAAGGTGGCGGATTTTGTCGCCTGGCAGATCGATCGTCCCGCCGACCTGGCCTACTGGCTGGGGGGCGACCTGGAAAAACGCGTCGTGCGACACGGCGTTGAAGTGACTGTGTAGGAGAAGGGTTGTGGATAAGGTTCTGAATTTCAAACAAGGCCGGGTGCCGCTGCTGATCAGCATGCCCCACGCCGGTACGCGCCTGACCCCGGCGGTAGCCGCCGGGCTGGTGCCCCAGGCGCAGAGCCTGCCGGACACCGACTGGCATATTCCACGGCTGTACCAGTTTGCCCAGGAACTGGGAGCCAGCACCCTGGCGGCCGAGTATTCGCGTTTCGTCATCGACCTGAACCGCCCGTCCGATGACAAGCCCCTGTACGTGGGAGCCACCACGGGCCTGTACCCGGCCACCCTGTTCGACGGCGAACCCTTGTTCGTCGAAGGGCAGGCGCCGTCCAGGGAAGAGCGCGAGCAGTACCTGCACGAGGTGTGGGGGCCTTACCACCGCACCCTGCAGGAGGAGCTGGCGCGGCTCAAGGCCGAGTTCGGCTATGCCTTGCTGTTCGATGCCCACTCCATCCGCTCGCTGATCCCGCACCTGTTCGAGGGCAAGCTGCCGGACTTCAACCTCGGCACCTTCAATGGCGCCAGCTGCGATCCGCAACTGGCCAGCCGGCTGGAGGCGATCTGCGCCGGCCACAGCGACTACACCCATGTGCTCAACGGGCGCTTCAAGGGCGGGCATATCACCCGCCACTACGGCAACCCGGCCGAGCATGTCCATGCCGTGCAACTGGAGCTGGCACAGAGCGCCTACATGGAAGAGTTCGAACCGTTCCGCTATCGCGAGGACCTGGCAGCACCGACCCAGGTGGTGCTCAAGGAATTGCTCCAGGGGCTGCTGGCCTGGGGGCAGGAACGTTACGCCTGACAGCAAGCGCTCCTACCGCGGGTACACGCCTTTGTGTAGGAGCGAGCTTGCTCGCGAAGCGCCTTCGATCCCAGCGCAAACCTGCGAACAACCCTGTTTTCTCCAAGGACATGCTCATTGCGTCATTCGGGTTTATGATGCCGGACGGCAGAATAAATGAAGTCCCCACCAGGGATGAACCCGACCTCCACGGAGCGCGTAATGCAGACTTTGTACCCGCAGATCAAACCCTATGCCCGGCACGATCTGGCCGTCGACAAGCCCCACGTGCTGTATGTCGACGAAAGTGGTTCACCGGAAGGTTTGCCGGTGGTGTTCATTCATGGCGGTCCCGGCGCGGGCTGCGATGGTGCGAGTCGTTGCTACTTCGACCCCAACCTGTATCGCATTGTCACCTTCGACCAGCGCGGTTGCGGCCGTTCCACCCCCCACGCCAGCCTGGAAAACAACACCACCTGGGACCTGGTGGCCGACCTTGAGCGGATTCGCCAGCACCTGGGCATCGACAAGTGGGTGCTGTTTGGCGGTTCCTGGGGCTCGACCCTGGCCCTGGCCTATGCACAAACCCACCCGGATCGGGTCCTCGGCCTGATCGTGCGGGGCATCTTCCTGGCCCGGCCCCAGGAGATCCAGTGGTACTACCAGTGTGGCGCCAGCCGCCTGTTCCCCGACTACTGGCAGGACTACGTGGCGCCGATTCCCCTGGAAGAGCGGCATGACCTGGTCAGCGCCTTCCACAAGCGCCTGACCGGCACCGACCAGATCGCCCAGATGCATGCGGCCAAGGCCTGGTCGGGCTGGGAAGGGCGCACCGCGACCCTGCGCCCCAACCCGTTGGTGGTGGACCGTTTCTCCGAGCCGCAGCGGGCGCTGTCGATTGCCCGGATCGAATGCCATTACTTCACCAACAACGCCTTCCTCGAACCTGACCAGTTGATCCGCGACATGGGCAAGATCGCCCATTTGCCCGGAGTCATCGTCCACGGTCGTTACGATGTGATCTGCCCCCTGGACAACGCCTGGGAGCTGCACCAGGCCTGGCCCAACAGCGAACTGCAGGTGATTCGCGACGCCGGTCACGCGGCGTCCGAGCCAGGCATCACCGATGCCCTGGTGCGCGCCACCGACCAGATGGCCCGGCGCCTGCTCGACCTGCCGCCTGAAGAAGCATGAAGGGCCTGTTGCAACGCGTGGCCGGCGCGCGAGTGGAAGTTGCCGGCGAGGTGGTCGGCGCGGTGGACCAGGGTTTGCTGGTGCTGGTGGCGGTAGAGCCCGGGGACACTCGGGCCAGCGCCGACAAACTCCTGCATAAGCTGCTTAACTATCGGGTGTTCAGTGACGCCGAGGGCAAGATGAACCTGTCCTTGGCCGATGTGCAGGGCGGATTGCTGCTGGTGTCGCAATTCACCTTGGCGGCGGACACCAAAAGCGGCCTGCGGCCGAGCTTTTCCACGGCCGCGCCACCGGCCCTTGGCGAAGAGCTTTTCGACTATCTGGTCGCCAAGGCGCAACAGTTACATGGCAAAGTGGCATCAGGGCGTTTTGGTGCTGACATGCAGGTGCACCTGGTCAATGATGGCCCGGTAACCTTCCTGTTACAGGCCTGAAAGCGTCTGAAACATCTTTTTCCGCTGTTTTACCGTGGAAACAGCTGTTTTTCGCGATAAATACTTTGTTACCCCTGATGCGTTGTAACGCGGGCTACTAGATAATCGCGCGCTACGGGGATCAGCGTTCGTTGGCCCATTTTGACTTAAGTAGAGACTTGTCCACGGCCGCTTGGGGAATCATTTAGCCCCATCGGAGTCGGAACAATGCTCGCCAACCTGGCATATAGATAGCTGGCCGTTGGTTTTTTGATCTGTTTTCGGCGAGGGTTGCTCGTGATTGTTAGTCCCTGTAATGCACCAAACTTGTTTGCCAAACGGTTACGAAACGCACTGGTGACGGGCTCTGCGCTGGCCTGCCTGTTCGGTGCTGGCCAACTCATGGCATTCAACCTGGATGACGTGTCGGCCAAAGCCAAGGAACTGGCCGGGCAGAAATACGAGGCTCCGCGCAGTAACCTGCCGAACGAGTTCCGTGAGATGAAGTTCGCGGATTACCAGAAAATCCGCTTCCTCACCGAAAAAGCCGAATGGGCCGATCAGAAAACCCCGTTCAAGCTGTCGTTCTATCACCAGGGCATGCACTTCGACACGCCGGTGAAGATCAACGAGATCAGCGCCAACACCGTTACCGAGATCAAGTACGACCCCAACCGTTTCGATTTCGGTGACGTGAAGTTCGATCCCAAGGCCACCGAGAAACTCGGCTACGCCGGTTTCCGGGTGCTGTACCCGATCAACAAGGCCGACAAGCAAGACGAGATCATGACCATGCTCGGCGCGAGCTATTTCCGCGTCGTCGGCAAGGGCCACACCTATGGCCTGTCTGCCCGTGGCCTGGCGATCGATACCGCCCTGCCGTCCGGTGAAGAGTTCCCGCGCTTCAGCGAGTTCTGGATCCAGCAGCCCAAGCCGACCGACAAGCACCTGGTGATCTATGCCCTGCTGGATTCGCCGCGCGCCAGTGGCGCCTATCGCCTGACCCTGCGCCCGGGCGCCGACACCATCGTCGACGTCAAGGCCCGGGTGTTCCTGCGTGACAATGTCGGCAAGCTGGGCCTGGCCCCGCTGACCAGCATGTACCTGTTCGGTGCCAACCAGCCGTCGAAAGTCCTCAACTACCGTCGCGAGCTGCACGACTCCAGCGGCCTGTCGATCCATGCCGGCAATGGCGAGTGGATCTGGCGTCCGCTGAACAACCCGAAACACCTGGCCGTGAGCAACTTCTCGGTGGAGAACCCGCGCGGCTTCGGCCTGCTGCAACGTGGCCGCGACTTCAGCCACTATGAAGACCTCGACGATCGCTACGACAAGCGCCCAAGCGCCTGGATCGAGCCCAAGGGCGACTGGGGCAAGGGCACCGTCGACCTGGTGGAAATCCCGACGGCAGACGAAACCAACGACAACATCGTGGCGTTCTGGAACCCGGAAAAACAACCTGAGCCAGGCAAGCCGCTGGACTTCGCCTACCGTCTGCACTGGACCATCGACGAAGCCGCCCTGCATTCCCCTGACAGCGCCTGGGTACAACAGACCCTGCGCTCCACCGGCGACGTCAAGCAGTCCAACCTGATTCGCCAGCCTGATGGCAGCGTGGCCTACCTGGTGGACTTCGAAGGTCCGTCCCTGGCGGCATTGCCGGAGAACGCCGACGTTCGCAGCCAGGTCAGTGTCGGCGACAACGCCGAGCTGGTGGAAAACAGCGTTCGCTACAACCCGGAAACCAAGGGCTGGCGCCTGACCCTGCGGATGAAGATCAAGGACGCGAGCAAGTCCACCGAGATGCGCGCTGCCCTGGTCCGTGATATTCCGCAACCCGAGCCGGCCAAGGCCTCGACGCCCAACTCCAATTCTTCCATTGCCAAGGCCGACAAGCTCGCCGCCAAGCAGCAGGAGAAGAAAGACAAGGAAGCCGCCGCGGCCGCTGCCAAGCAGGCGCAAGCCAAGCCGGCCCAAGAGGCTAAAGACGCCAAGAACGCCAAGGACAAGGACCACAAAGACGCCAAGCAGCCAGCGGCTGCAGAAGCGGCCCCAGCCACACCGGAACCGGTTAAAACTGAACAAGTCCTGACCGAGACCTGGAGCTACCAGTTGCCTGCCGATGAGTAACTCTCAACTACAGCCAGCGTCTCTTGCCGAGTACCTGGCGCACCTGCCGATGTCGGATGAGCAGCGCGCGGAACTCGCGGGCTGCCAGTCCTTCAGCGAACTGCACCAACGCTTGTCGTCATCGACCTTCGATGGCCCCACCGACGCCGCCCAGGCCTCGGTGGGCCCGCGCCTGAGCCTGAGCACCGCCGCTGAACTTGAAGACGCGGAAATGCTCGCGGTCGACGCTGAAGGCCGGGTCTGCCTCAAGGCCACGCCGCCGATCCGCCGGACCAAGGTGGTCCCGGAGCCGTGGCGCACCAATATCCTGGTGCGTGGCTGGCGGCGCCTGACCGGGCGCACCAATCCACCGGCACCGAAGAAGGACGAACGCGTGCTGCCGGCGGCCCGCTGGCGCACCGTGGGTTCGATCCGCCGCTATATCCTGCTGGTGCTGATGCTCGGCCAGACCATCGTCGCCGGCTGGTACATGAAAGGCATCATGCCGTACCAGGGCTGGTCCTTCGTCGACCTGGAAGAGGTCATGCACCAGCCGCTGATGCAGACCGCCCAGCAAGTGCTGCCTTATGCCCTGCAGACCAGCATCCTGATTCTGTTCGGGATCCTGTTCTGCTGGGTGTCCGCTGGTTTCTGGACCGCGTTGATGGGTTTCCTGGAACTGCTCACCGGCCATGACAAGTACCGGATTTCCGGTGCCAGTGCCGGCAACGAGCCGATTCCCAAGGACGCTCGTACCGCGCTGGTGATGCCGATCTGCAACGAAGACGTGCCCCGGGTGTTTGCCGGCCTGCGCGCGACCTTCGAGTCGGTGGCGGCCACCGGTGACCTGGACCGTTTCGATTTCTTCGTCCTCAGCGACAGTAACGACAGCGATATCTGCGTGGCCGAACAGCAGGCCTGGCTGGACGTCTGCCGGGAAGCCAAGGGCTTCGGCAAGATCTTCTACCGCCGCCGTCGCCGTCGGGTGAAGCGCAAGAGCGGCAACCTCGACGACTTCTGCCGCCGCTGGGGCGGCGACTACAAGTACATGGTGGTGCTCGACGCCGACAGCGTGATGAGCGGCGAATGCCTGACCAGCCTGGTACGCCTGATGGAGGCCACGCCGGATGCGGGAATCATCCAGACCGCGCCCCGGGCTTCAGGCATGGACACCCTGTATGCGCGCATGCAGCAGTTCGCCACTCGGGTCTACGGCCCGCTGTTCACCGCCGGCCTGCACTTCTGGCAGTTGGGTGAGTCCCACTACTGGGGCCACAACGCGATCATTCGCATGCAGCCGTTCATCGAGCACTGCGCCCTGGCGCCGTTGCCCGGTAAGGGTGCCTTCGCCGGTGCGATCCTCTCTCACGACTTCGTCGAAGCCGCGCTGATGCGCCGTGCCGGCTGGGGCGTGTGGATTGCCTACGACCTGCCGGGCAGCTATGAAGAGCTGCCGCCGAACCTGCTGGACGAGCTCAAGCGTGACCGGCGCTGGTGCCACGGCAACCTGATGAACTTCCGCCTGTTCCTGGTCAAGGGCATGCACCCGGTGCACCGTGCGGTGTTCCTCACCGGGGTGATGTCCTACCTCTCGGCGCCGCTGTGGTTCTTCTTCCTGGTGCTGTCCACCGCATTGCTGGCGGTCAACACCCTGATGGAGCCGCAGTACTTCCTCGAGCCGCGGCAGCTGTATCCGCTGTGGCCGCAGTGGCATCCGGACAAGGCCATCGCCCTGTTCTCCACCACTATCGTGCTGCTGTTCCTGCCCAAGCTGTTGAGCATCATCCTGATCTGGGCCAAGGGCGCGAAAGAGTTCGGCGGCAAGTTCAAGGTGACCCTGTCGATGCTCCTGGAGATGCTGTTCTCCATGTTGCTGGCGCCGGTGCGGATGATCTTCCACACCCGTTTCGTACTGGCCGCGTTCCTCGGCTGGGCTGCGACCTGGAATTCGCCGCAGCGTGACGACGACTCCACGCCGTGGAGCGAAGCGGTGCGCCGCCACGGTCCGCAGACCCTGCTGGGCTTCTGCTGGGCGCTGCTGGTGATCTGGCTGAACCCGAGCTTCCTCTGGTGGCTGGTGCCGATCGTCGGTTCGTTGATGCTGTCGATCCCGGTGTCGGTGATCTCCAGCCGGGTGGGCCTGGGCTTGAAGTCCCGTGATGAAAGCCTGTTCCTGATCCCCGAGGAATACGCCCCGCCCCAGGCGCTGCTGGCCACCGACCAGTACACCCACGAAAACCGCTGGCATGCGCTCAACGACGGCTTTGTCCGGGCCGTGGTCGACCCGCAGCAGAACGCCCTGGCCTGTGCCCTGGCGACGTCCCGCCACACCCAGGCCGAGCCGATCGAATGGCTGCGCCAGGAGCGGGTGCGCCATGCCCTTAAAGTCGGCCCACAGGCCTTGAACAACAGCGAGCGCCTGGCGCTGTTGAGCGATCCGGTGGCCTTGGGGCGCCTGCACCAGCAAGTCTGGAGCGAAGGCCACAGCGATTGGCTGAGTGCCTGGCGCCAGTCGGTGGAGGCCGATCCCCATGCGCCGCTGCTGCCGTTGCAGCCGCTGAACACGGCGCCGCAACCGGCTTGAAGCCAACGCCCTTGAGCTCCCACTCAAGGGCGTTTTGCTGTGTGCGACCAATAGTCCCCCATCCCCCTCTGTAACAACAAAAATCCTTGTGCAAATGGCCGAGTGCGTTAGCATCGCACCCGCAAATTTCTGTGCGTGATCGACAACGGCTTGATGTCCGAAGGTTTCCGTTCCAGGCCCGCTGCGCGCAGACACCACAATAAAATGGTTTCAGGGGACTTGAGATGAAGAAGTATCTTTCGCTGCTGCTGGCAGGTGCCGCAGCCATGCTGGCGGTCAATGCGGCCCAGGCCGGCGCCATCGACGATGCGGTCAAGCGCGGCACACTGAAAGTCGGCATGGACCCGACCTACATGCCGTTCCAGATGACCAACAAGCGCGGCGAGATCATCGGTTTCGAAGTCGACCTGCTCAAGGCCATGGCCAAGTCCATGGGGGTCAAGCTGGAGCCGGTTTCCACCGGCTATGACGGCATCATCCCGGCCCTGTTGACCGACAAGTTCGACATGATCGGCAGCGGCATGACCCTGACCCAGGAGCGCAACCTGCGCCTGAACTTCAGCGAACCCTTCATTGTGGTCGGCCAGACCCTGCTGATCCGCAAGGAACTGGAAGGCACCATCAAGTCCTACAAGGACCTCAACAGCGCCGACTACCGCATCACTTCCAAGCTGGGCACCACCGGGGAAATGGTCGCCAAGAAGCTGATCGCCAAGGCCAAGTACCACGGCTATGACAACGAGCAGGAAGCGGTGCTGGACGTGGTCAACGGCAAGGCCGATGCCTTCATCTACGACGCCCCGTACAACGTGGTGGCGGTGAGCAAGGTCGGCAATGGCAAGCTGGTCTTCCTCGACAAGCCGTTCACCTACGAGCCCCTGGCATTCGGCTTGAAGAAGGGTGACTACGACAGCATCAACTTCATCAACAACTTCCTGCACCAGATCCATGAAGACGGCACCTACGATCGCATCCATGACAAGTGGTTCAAGAGCACCGAGTGGCTCAAGGACATGGAATAACGCGGGTCGTGCGCTGCGCGCCGCTTTGCTGGTTGCGCGCCGTTTTCCTGCGCCGCCAAGCCGGCTCCTACGAGGGCATGTGTAGGAGCCGGCTTGCCGGCGAAAGCGTCTGATTTCGCCACACCCACCCCGGAACCTGCACAGTAATGAAACAGAAAAAAGCCCAATGGCCCTGGCACCTGCTGACGGTGCTGGTGTTGGTCGGCCTGGCCGGCTCCCTGTACTACGCCACCTCGCTGATGTCCTACGAGTGGCGCTGGAACCGCGTCCCGCAGTACTTCGCCTATCAGGCCGAAGAGTCCCAGCGGGCGGCGGAAATCTCCACGGTCGCCGAGGTCGTGCGCCAGGGCGGCAAGGCGCAGGTCACCCTGCGCGGTGACTCGGGTGCCGAGCAGCACCTGAGCGTCGATGAAAACAGCCTGCAGGTGGCTAGCGGTGATGACGTGGCCGAAGGCGATGTCATCGGCGTGACCCGGCACTGGGCCGCGGGCCCGTTGCTCTGGGGCCTGTGGACCACTTTGTGGCTGTCGGTGGTGTCCGGGGTGCTGGGCTTGCTGATCGGCCTCGGCACCGGCCTGTGCCGGCTGTCGAGCAACCCGACCCTGCGTGACCTGTCGACGATCTATGTCGAGCTGGTGCGGGGCACGCCACTTTTGGTGCAGATCTTCATCTTCTACTTCTTCATCGGCACGGTGCTCAACCTGTCCCGGGAGTTCGCCGGGATTGCCGCGCTATCGCTGTTCACCGGGGCCTATGTGGCGGAAATCGTCCGTGCCGGGGTGCAGTCCATTGCCCGCGGGCAGAACGAAGCAGCCCGCTCCCTGGGGCTGAGCGCCGGCCAGTCGATGCGGCATGTGGTGCTGCCCCAGGCTTTCAAGCGGGTGCTGCCGCCATTGGCCGGGCAGTTCATCAGCCTGGTCAAGGACACCTCGCTGGTGTCGGTGATCGCCATCACCGAACTGCTCAAGAGCGGCCGGGAGGTGATTACCACCTCGTTTTCGCCGTTCGAGATCCTGTTCTGTGTGGCGGGCCTGTATTTGTTGATCAACCTGCCGCTGTCGAAGATGGCCAGCCGGCTTGAGCGGAGGCTCGCGCAAAGTGATTGAAGTCCGCGATCTGGTAAAAGTCTTCAACACCCGCGGCCAGGTGGTGCGTGCGGTGGATAACGTCACTACCCAGGTGGCCAAGGGCGAAGTGCTGGTGGTGATCGGTCCGTCCGGGTCCGGCAAGTCGACCTTCCTGCGCTGCCTCAACGGCCTGGAGACGTTCGACTCCGGCTCGGTGAGCATCGACGGCCTGCAGCTGGCCGATCCCAAGACCGATGTGAACGCCTATCGCCGGGAAGTCGGCATGGTGTTCCAGCACTTCAACCTGTTCCCCCACATGACGGTGCTGGAAAACCTCTGCCTGGCGCAGAAGGTGGTGCGCAAGCGCGGCAAGCAGGAGCGCGAGGCCAAGGCCCTGGTGCTGCTGGAGAAGGTCGGCATTGCCCAGAAGGCCCACGAGTTCCCCTCGCGGCTGTCCGGCGGCCAGCAGCAGCGAGTGGCGATTGCCCGCGCCTTGGCCATGGAGCCCAAGGTCATGCTGTTTGATGAGCCGACCTCGGCCCTGGACCCGGAGATGGTCGGCGAGGTGCTGGACGTGATGAAGACCCTGGCCGTGGAAGGCATGACCATGGTCTGTGTGACCCACGAAATGGGCTTTGCCCGGGAAGTGGCGGACCGGGTGCTGTTCTTCGATCACGGCAAACTGCTGGAAGATGCGGCGCCGGATGTCTTCTTCGACGCCCCGAAAGACCCACGGGCCCAGGCGTTCCTGCGTCAGGTGCTGTAAAGCCTTCGCCGGCAAACCGGCTCCTACATTCCCCTGTAGGAACCGGCTTGCCGGCGAAGTGGGTCAGACCCGGAAGCGTCCCACCAGGCCCTGCAGATGGATCCCCAGGCGCGCCAGCTCGGCGCTGGAAGCTGCGGTTTCTTCGCTGGCCGATGAGGTCTGTTCAGACACATCACGCACATTCAGCACGCTGCGGTTGATCTCTTCCGCCACGGCGCTCTGCTGCTCGGCCGCTGCGGCGATCTGCTGGTTCATCGCCTGGATCGCAGACACCGTGCGGGTGATGTTTTCCAGTGAGCCGCCGGCGCGGCGGGTCAGTTCGACGCTGCTGTCGGTCAGGCTGCGGCTGGTGTCCAGGGTGCTGGCCACCTGTTGAGTACCGCTTTGCAGGCCGACAATCAGCTCGGCGATCTCTTCGGTCGACTGCTGGGTGCGTTGTGCCAGGCTGCGCACTTCGTCCGCCACCACGGCAAAACCGCGTCCGGCTTCACCGGCCCGGGCCGCTTCGATGGCCGCGTTGAGGGCCAGCAGGTTGGTCTGCTGGGCCACCGACTTGATCACGTCGAGGACGCTGCCGATCTTGTCGCTTTCCTGCTTGAGGTGGCCCATGGCTTCGGTGGAATGGCCCACCTCGCTGGCCAGGCGCTCGATCTGGGCGATGGCTTCGTTGACCACCCGGTCGCCCTCGCGAGCCTGCTGGTCGGCGGCCACTGCGGCCTCGGAAGCCTCTTCGGCGTTACGTGCGACCTCCTGCACCGTGGCGGCCATTTCATTCATCGCCGTGGCCACCTGGTCGGTTTCGACTTTCTGGCTGTTGACTCCGGCACTGGTCTGCTCGGTGACCGCGGACAGCTGTTCGGCGGCGCTGGCGATCTGGGTCACGCCGTCGCTGATGCCGCCGATCAGTTCCCGCAGCCCAAGGGTCATGCGCTGCATGGCCTTCTGTAGCTGGCCAAGTTCGTCGCGCCGGTCCACCGCGAGGTTCTGGCTGAGGTCGCCGGATGCGACGCGCTCGGCGGCCTTGAGGGTCTGTTGCAGGGGCTGGATGATCTGCCGGGTGATGGCCCAGGCGGCGACCAGGCCGAACACCAGGGCCAGCAGCGTGGCGATCAACAGGGTGCTTTGGGCCTGCGCGGCGTCGCTGTCGCGCTTGGCGGTCTGGGCGCTGGTCAGTTGCTTGCTCAGGTCCATCAGCCGGTCGCCCTGGGCGGCCATGCGTTGCAGGGCGTCGGCGCTGGCCACCTGGGAGGCGCCGAAGTCGCTGACCGCGGTGCGATAGTCCTTCAGCGAGGCAGCGGCCTGTTGCAGGTTGGCAATGTGCTGTTCCGGCAGCTTGGCGGGCAGGCTGTCCAGGTTATTCAGGGCATTGTCGATGGCGTCCAGCGCGGGTTGCCGGGCATCGGCCTTGCCGCTGTAGGTGTAGCCACGGACCTGGAAGCGGGCCTGCTGGAGCAGCTTGGAGAGTTCGATGACGCTGTTGAACTGGGTGACGCTGTCGCCTTGCAGCAGGGATTTCTCGACCTCGCCAACCCGAGCCACGGCATTGTCCGCGGTGGCGCCAAGCCTGGCGCGGGCGGCTTCGCGGCTGGCAGTGGCCCGGGTCATGTCGGCGAAGGCCTGTTGGTACTCGGTCACGGCGCTCAATTGCTGGTCGACCATGGCGATGCTTTCAGGTTGCTGCAACTGGTCGCGGGCTGCTCGCAAGCCGTCGTTGAGCTGTTTGAGAATATCGTTGACTGCCGCCGGGCCTTGTTCGCCGTGTTGCATCTCGTAGGAGAGGCGGGCGATGCGCAGGTCCTTGGTCATGGCGTAGAGAATGGAGATGTTGCCCAGCTTGTCGCCGCGGTCGATCACACGGCCCAGGCCGGTCCAGCCGGTGGCGGTAATCACCAGGGTGAGGAGCAGTACCAGGCCGAAGCCGATACCGAGTTTACGGCTGACGCTCACATTTCCCAGTTTTTGGGCTAGCCAACGGTACATGCTGCGAACTCCCTTTGAGCAGATTGTGCTTAACCATAGGCTATCGGCGGCAACAGGCATTCCTGTAGGTGCCGACGGCCTGGCAGGGGCGGTTTCCGGTGGAGGAAGACCCCGGCGGGCTGCCGGGGACGGGGCTCAGAACAGGCGTGAGAGCAGGGCCGTGACGGCGGTTTCGACCCGCAGGATGCGTTCGCCCAGCTGCACCGGTTGCAGGCCGGCCTTGCCCAGCAGATCGATCTCGTAGGGGATCCAGCCGCCTTCAGGGCCGATGGCCAGGGTCACGGCTTGTTCCAGGCCACGGGGGCAGGGCGGGTACTGGCCGGGGTGGCCCACCAGGCCCAGGGTGCCTTCGGTCAGGGCTGGCAGGCGGTCCTCGACGAAAGGCTTGAAGCGTTTTTCGATCAGCACTTCGGGCAGTACGCTGTCGCGTGCTTGTTCCAGGCCGAGGATCAGTTGTTCGCGAATGGCCTCGGGTTCCAGGAACGGGGTTTGCCAGAAGCTCTTCTCCACCCGGTAGCTGTTGACCAGCACCAGCCGGGGCACGCCCATGGCGGCAACGGTCTGCAGGACCCGACGGAGCATCTTCGGTCGGGGCAGGGCCAACACCATGGTCAACGGCAGCTTGGCCGGGGGCGGCAGGTCGAGGGTCACTTGCAGTTCGGCTTCGCCAGGTTCCAGGCGCAGCACCTGAGCCGAGCCCATCAGCCCGCCGATACGCCCGACCCGCAGGCTGTCGCCCACGGCCACGCGATGCACTTCCTGCATGTGGGTCAGGCGTCGGTCGCGCAGCACTACACGGTCGGCCGCGATGAAGTCGGCCTCCTCAAGCAGCAGCAGGTTCACGCTTGGGTCGCTGGCGGCTGGTCGTTGTGATCGTCAGCCGGCGCATCGTCCGGATGGTCGCCGCGCTTGCTGATCAGCCCGCCAAACAGCACGCCGATCTCGAACAGCAGCCACATGGGCACGGCCAGCAGGGTCTGGGAGAAGATGTCCGGCGGGGTGAGGATCATGCCCACCACGAAGCAGCCGATGATCACGTAGGGGCGGATCTTGCGCAGGTACGCCACGTTGACCACACCGATCCACACCAGCAGGACCACGGCCACCGGGATCTCGAACGCCACGCCGAAGGCGAAGAACAGGGTCATGACGAAATCGAGGTAGCTGGTGATGTCGGTCATCATTTCCACGCCGGCCGGGGTGGCGGCAGCGAAGAACTTGAAGATCAGCGGAAACACCAGAAAGTAGGCGAAGGCCATGCCGGTATAGAACAGCAGGATGCTCGACACCAGCAGTGGCACGGCGATACGTTTTTCATGCTTGTACAGGCCGGGAGCGATAAAGCCCCAGATCTGGTGCAGGATCACCGGGATCGCCAGGAACAGCGAGACCATCATGGTCAGCTTCAACGGCGTGAGGAATGGCGAGGCGACGTCGGTGGCGATCATCGTCGCCCCCACCGGCAGGTACTGGCGCAGTGGCGTGGAGACGATGGTGTAGATCTGCTGGGTGAAGGCGAACAGCCCGGCGAAGATGATGAAGATCGCCGCTACGCAGCGCAGCAGGCGGGTGCGCAACTCGGTGAGGTGCGACACCAGCGGCATGTGTTGGTCGTTCTCGGGGATATCGCTCATGGTGCTCGCGGCGGCAAAGTGGAGTCGTGGGAAGCCGTGGTGGCGGGTGTTGCCACTGGGGCTGCGGGCTCTGCGGTCGGTGCCGCAGCTTCGGGCGCGGGCACTTCGCTGGCTGGCGGCGCTTCGGCGACCACAGCGGCGCCTGGGGCGTGAATCGTCTGCTCGGCCACAGGCTCTACCGGAGTCGGCTGCTGCTGGGTCGGCGCGAGGATTTTCCGCGCTTCCTGCTCCAGGGACAGAATGTGCTCGTTGTGCAGTTGCCGGCGGATTTCGTCAGCACCGATTTCACGTTCAACTTCCTGTTTTATCGCGTTGAAGCTGCGCTTGAGGCGCCCGACCCACAGGCCGGCGGTGCGCGCAGCGCCGGGCAGACGCTCGGGGCCGAGCACCAGCAGGGCCACCAGGCCCACCAGCAGCAGTTCAGAGAAGCTGATACCAAACATTAGTCAGTGCTCACGAGTCTTTGCGGGTCGGCTCTTCGACTTTCTGCGCCTGCACATCAATGGTGTGCGGCTGGTTCAACGGTGCGCTTTGCTGCGGCTGAACCGGTGGCGCCGGCTGTGCGGTCGGTGGCACCACGGGATCGGCGGGCTTTTCATCGTCGTTCATGGCCTTGCGAAAGCCCTTGATCGATTCGCCGACGTCGGTGCCCAGGTTCTTGAGCTTCTTGGTGCCGAATACCAGTACCACGACCACCAGGATGACGATCCAGTGTTTCCAGTCAAAAATGCCCATGCTGCGTTTCCTCTTAGAAAGTTGTTCAGGCGGACGGACGCGAGGCTTTCTCGGCGTGTCCGGACAAGCCGAAGCGACGGTCCAGCTCATCGAGCACGGCCTGGGGATGCTGCCCCAGTTGCGCGAGCATGACCAGAGTATGGAACCACAGGTCCGCGGTTTCGTAGATCACATCGCTGCAGTCACCGCTGATGGCGGCATCCTTGGCGGCGATGATGGTTTCCACCGACTCTTCGCCGACTTTTTCCAGAATCTTGTTCAGACCCTTGTGATACAGGCTGGCCACATAGGAGCTATCGGCGGCAGCATCTTTACGCTCTTCCAGCACCTGGGCCAGACGGGTGAGGGTATCGCTCATGTCAGTGTCCTGCAGAATAAATCGCGTGCGGGTCCTTGAGGACCGGTTCGACGGTTTTCCACTCGCCGTCTTCATAGACGCGGTAGAAACAGCTGTGGCGGCCGGTGTGACAGGCAATGTCGCCGATCTGCTCGACCATCAGGATGATCACGTCAGCGTCGCAGTCCAGGCGCATTTCATGAAGCTTCTGCACATGCCCGGACTCTTCGCCCTTGCGCCATAGCTTGCCACGGGAACGTGACCAATAAATGGCGCGGTTCTCGGCAGCGGTCAGGCCCAGGGCCTCGCGGTTCATCCAGGCCATCATCAGCACGCGCCCGGTCTTGTGGTCCTGGGCGATGGCCGGCACCAGGCCGTCCGCGTCCCATTTGATCTGGTCCAGCCAATCTTTCATGTTCGACTCCGACAACCGGGCTCAACCCGCTGGTGACGCCTCGGCGATTGCGACAGTTTGCCAGCAGGTCGCGCCACTGGCTATCGACGAACGATCAGATACAAACCGACCGCAATCATGATGCCTGCGGGCCAGTGCCCCAGCTCATGCAATGGACCGCCGGCAGCCAGGACGGCACCGCCGCCCAGATGGGCGGTGCCCAGCAGGCGCAGGAACCAGTCGTCCTTGCGCTTGTGCCAGGGCGCCGGTGGATCGGCGGCGTGGGGCTGCGACATGCGTTCCAGCAGGTCACGGGTCATGTTGGCCAGGTGCGGCAGTTGTTCGATCTGGCTGTGGATATTGCCGAGCACGACTTTCGGGCTGACACGCTCGCGCATCCAGCGTTCGAGGAAGGGTTGCGCGGTGTTCCACAGGTCCAGTTCCGGGTACAGCTGGCGCCCCAGGCCCTCGATGTTGAGCAGGGTCTTTTGCAGCAGCACAAGCTGCGGCTGCACTTCCATGTTGAAGCGTCGGGCGGTCTGGAACAGGCGCATCAGTACCTGGCCGAAGGAAATGTCCTTCAGCGGTTTTTCGAAGATCGGCTCGCACACGGTGCGGATCGCCGCCTCGAATTCGTTGAGCTTGGTTTCCGCCGGGACCCAGCCGGAATCGATGTGCAACTGGGCCACGCGGCGGTAGTCGCGCTTGAAGAAGGCGAACAGGTTGCGTGCCAGGTAGTCCTGGTCTTCCGGGGTCAGGCTGCCGACGATGCCGCAGTCGATGGCAATGTACTGCGGGCTCCAGGGCTGCACGGTGCTGACGAAGATGTTGCCCGGGTGCATGTCGGCGTGGAAGAAGCTGTCGCGGAACACCTGGGTGAAGAAGATTTCCACGCCGCGCTCGGCGAGCATCTTCATGTCGGTGCGCTGGTCGGCCAGGGTGGCCAGGTCGGTGACCTGGATCCCGTAGATGCGCTCCATCACCAGCACTTTGGGCCGGCACCAGTCCCAATAGACCTGGGGCACATACAGCAGGGGCGAGCCTTCGAAGTTGCGCTTGAGCTGGCTGGCGTTGGCCGCTTCGCGCAGCAGGTCGAGCTCGTCGTAGATGGTTTTCTCGTAGTCGCTGACCACGTCCACCGGGTGCAGCAGGCGCGCATCGGCAGAAACCTTTTCCGCAGCCCGGGCGAGGATGAACAGCCACGCCAGGTCCTGGGCAATGATCTGCTTGAGCCCGGGGCGGATCACCTTGACCACCACTTCTTCGCCGGTCTTGAGCTTGGCGGCGTGGACCTGGGCCACCGAGGCCGAGGCCAGGGGCTCGATGTCGAAGCGGCTGAACACCTCGTCGATCTTCTTGCCCAGTTGCTCTTCGATCAGGGCCACGGACTTTTGCGAATCGAAGGGGGGCACCCGGTCCTGCAGCAGCATCAGTTCATCGGCGATGTCTTCGGGCAGCAGGTCGCGACGGGTCGAGAGGATCTGCCCGAACTTGATGAAGATCGGCCCCAGGTCCTGCAGCGCCAGGCGCAGGCGCGCGCCGCGGCTCAGGTCCAGGGGCTTGCGCGGGAACCAGCGCCAGGGCAGGGCGAAGCGCAGGGCCAGGAGAAACCAGGGCAGGGGCAGCTCGAACAGCAGGTCATCGAGACGGTAGCGGATCACAACGCGCTGGATGCGCAACAGGCGGCGGACGGCAAGCAGCTTCATGCGTTATCGCTTGGGTCAAGGGATCGGGAGAGGCGCTCGAAGCGCGCCTCGAGACGTTCCAGGTCGAGTTTGGCCTGGTCCAGCTCGCGAAACCGCGCTTCGGCTTCGCGCAGGCCGACCAGGGTCCGCGATTCTTCGGCGAGAAATTCGCCGAGGTTCTGATTGAGGCTGGCAAACCCCTGCTGATACCAGCGTGCGCGGCTGCGCACGTGGCCGCTGAACAGTTGAGTGGCCACCGGGCCGAGCCAGCGGGAGAGCTCGTACTCCCAGTCCAGCTCCAGGTCCTGGAGGATTGCCGCCAGGTCCAGCAGCACGCCACTGTCACCTTCAAGCTCCACTTCCGGGCCGTGCAGGACGCCAGTCTTGTCCTTGCTCAGGGCCAGGCGCACCAGGCTGGAGGCCGGTGCCCGCAGGGTGCAGTCCGGGTCCGCGGCCCACTGGCTGGCGAGCATCAGGCCCTCATCGCTGGGCAGGATGAACAGCTGCAGCGCCGGGCTGCGGCAATCCACGGCGATCACCTTGCCCGTGAGGTGCTGCAGGCGCGGCAAGGCCGTGCTGTCCAGACGCAGCACCCGATTGATGCCGGTCTCGACGCTGGCGAGCAGGCCGCTGAGCAACATCAGGGCTTGATGCCGCGGTGCAGGGCGACGATGCCTGCGGTCATGTTGTGATAGGTCACGCGGTCGAAACCGGCCTCGACCATCATCGACTTCAGGGTTTCCTGGTTCGGGTGCATGCGGATCGATTCGGCCAGGTAGCGGTAGCTTTCCGAGTCGTTGGTGATCAGCTTGCCGGCCAGGGGCATGAAGGCGAACGAGTAGGCGTCGTAGACCTTGGACATCAGCGCGTTGGTCGGCTTGGAGAACTCCAGCACCAACAGGCGGCCGCCAGGCTTGAGCACTCGCAGCATGGAGCGCAGGGCATCTTCTTTATGGGTCACGTTGCGCAGGCCGAAAGCGATGGTCACGCAGTCGAAGTGGTTGTCCGGGAACGGCAGTTTTTCCGCGTCGGCCTGGACGAACTCGACATTGCCGGCCACGCCCAGGTCCAGCAGGCGGTCACGGCCGACCTTGAGCATCGATTCGTTGATGTCCGCCAGCACCACCTGGCCGCTAGGGCCGACCAGTTGGGAGAAACGCCGGGTCAGGTCGCCCGTGCCGCCGGCGATGTCCAGCACGCGGTTGCCGGCGCGTACGCCGGACAGCTCGATCGTGAAGCGTTTCCACAGACGGTGCATGCCCCCGGAGAGCACGTCGTTCATCAGGTCGTACTTGGCCGCCACCGAGTGGAACACCTCAGCGACTTTTTCCGCTTTCTGGCTTTCAGGAACGTTCTTGAAGCCGAAGTGAGTGGTGGGTTCGGCATCGCTGCCTTTGCGCTGATCAGTCATATCGCTGTCACCAAAAGAGAATGCGGGACATTCTAATGCCGGTGGCGGCCTTTGTCTTGGCAAGGCTGAAGGTAAGATAGCGAACCGCCGGGACGTTTTGACGCACGCAGGGTCAAGATGCTTCAGGCAAGTCCCGAAACAGCAGGAGTCCTTAGATGGCCCGAATTAGTGTTGAACGTGCCCATGGCCTGGGTAAGCAGGCAGCCCGTGAAAAGGCCGACAAACTGGCGCAGAAACTGGCCGATCAGTATGGCCTTGAGCCCAAGTGGGCGGGGGATGTCCTGAATCTCAAGCGCTCCGGGGTCAAGGGGGCGGTGCATGTGGGCGAGGCATCCATCAGGATCGATGTGGAGCTGGGCCTGCTGATGTCGGCCATGAGCGGCACCATCAAGTCCGAGATCGAAAAGGCCCTGGACAAGGCCCTGGCCTGACCCCACCGGTAGGAGTCGGCTTGCCGGCGAATCCCAGGCACTGCAACGGTGCCAGGCAAAGAGCCTTTGCGGCGAGCCGGCTCCTACATGAATTCATGACATTCGTTAGGGTGCCGATTCTAATTTTTCTCTCTAGGTTGTGCCTCAGGTCCTCAATCCGAGGGCAGTTCCTCAAACCTTCTGCGCGTGAGGTGCACCATGGCCAAAGTAATTCTGAAGAAAAAAGTTGATGTTCAATCGACTGCTCTGAGCGAAGTCAAATCCTATGCCCGCAAGATCTGGCTGGCAGGCCTGGGTGCCTACGCCAAAGTCGGTCAGGAAGGCAGCGAGTACTTCCAGGAGTTGATCAAGGCGGGTCAATCCGTTGAAAAGAAAGGCAAAAAAGTTGTCACTGAACAACTTGAGGCCGCCAACAGTCAGATAGACAACGTCAAGGGCGATGTCACCACGCTCAAGGGCAAAGTCGAAGTGCAGCTGGACAAGGTCGAGAAGGCTTTTGACACGCGCGTCGCCAGTGCCTTGAATCGTATCGGCATTCCGTCTAAACATGACGTTGAGACACTCTCTGCTAAGCTCGATGAGCTGACGGCGTTGCTCGAACGTGTCGCGCGTAAACATTAAGGAGAACGGGATGGCTGGTAAAAAGAATACTGAAAAAGAAGGCAGCTCGTGGATCGGGAAAGTCGAAGAGTACTCCCGTAAAATTTGGCTTGCTGGTTTAGGCGTGTACTCGAAAATCGACTCCGACGGCAGCAAGCTTTTCGAGACGCTGGTCAAGGACGGCGAGAAAGCCGAGAAACTCACCAAAAGCGTAGTCGGCAAGAAAGTCGATGCCGCCAAGGACTCCGCAAGCTCGGCCAAGTCGCGCATCAGCGACGTCAAGGACCGCGCTCTGGGCAAGTGGGACGAGCTGGAAGGCGCTTTCGACAAGCGCTTGAACAGTGCCATCTCGCGTCTGGGCGTGCCTAGCCGCAATGAAGTGAAGGTGCTGCACGACAAGGTCGACACCTTGACCAAGCAGATTGAAAAACTCACCGGTGCCAAGGTTGCGCCAGTGGCAACCAAGACCGCCGCTGCCAAACCCGCGCCCAAGGCTGCCGCCAAACCTCTGGCCAAGCCCGCTGCCAAGCCGGCCGCCAAAGCCGCTGCCAAACCTGCCGCCAAGCCAGCAGTGAAAACTGCTGCGGCCAAGCCGGCTGCTAAACCGGCTGCCAAGCCTGTCGCCGCCAAGCCAGCGGCAAAACCTGCCGCGAAGCCGGCTGCCAAGCCAGCGCTGAAAGCTGCCGCCAAACCCGCGGCCAAGCCTGCGGCGAAACCGGCTGTGGCGAAAAAGCCCGTGGCCAAGAAGCCTGCGGCCAAACCTGCTGCTGCCAAGCCTGCAGTCGCGGCCAAGCCAGCCACGCCAACGGCCTCGGCCACCTCGGCAAACTCTGCCGCAGCGCCAAGCCCGGCCGTCACCCCGACTGCTGCGTCGACCCCAGCGACGCCAAGCAGCCAGTCCTGATTGCATCAGGAACACTGAAAACGCCCGGCCTGCAAAGGCCGGGCGTTTTTTATCGGCGAAGCAATCAGCAGGGCGGGTCTACCGCTGTTCATCCAGGTAGCGTAGCGCCATCTGCTCGGTGGCTAGTTTTGCCGGCGGCAACAGATGGGGAGCCACCAGCATCATGATCTGGTAGACCACCAGGCGCACTTCGCCCTCGCGATCGAGAATCCGCTGGTAGTCCAGGGAAAACAGCAAGGTCAGGGTGATTTGTTCCACCAGTTGCCCCAGGGCCTGGGTGCCACTGACCAGTTGCCCCATCGCCTTGAGCCGGGCCAGCAGGGAGGCCAGGGTGCGCTTGAGGGCATTGAGCAGGTTGCGGATGCCCTTGGCCAGTTTCGGCAGGCGCCCGGCGAGGTTGGACAGGTCCTGGAACAGGAAACGATAGTGGGCCAGGCGTTCGACGATCAGGTGCAGGAAAAGCCAGTAGTCTTCCGGTGCCAGCTGGGCGTCGGACGGGGGATCCAGCAACGGGGTCAACTCGTTCTGGAAGCGCTCGAACAGGCCAAGCACCAGCGGTTCCTTGCCGTGGAAGTGGTAGTAGAGATTGCCGGGGCTGATCCCCATTTCATTGGCCACCTCCATGGTGGAGACGTTGGGCTCGCCCTTCTGGTTGAACAGCTGCAGGGCACATTCGAGAATCCGGTCGCGGGTCTTCATCCTGACTTCTTGTCGGTCCATTGAGGGTGCGGCTCCGCGGTGGAGCCGGGTGCAAATGGGGCTTCAGCGTACGCGCACGTAGGTGCCCGGGGCCGCCTCCATCGGTGGGTAGTTCTGGTTGCCGAGAGTGGCCAGGGTTTCCCGTTGCGCCCCCGAACGCTCCTGGACCCATGCCAGCCACTGGCTCCACCAACTGCCGTCGACATGCTTGGCGTCGTAGTACCAGGCCCGAGGATCGCTGCTGAGCTTGGGGTTCTCCACGTAGTTGGCCTTGGGGTTGCTCGGCGGGTTGAGGATGCTCTGGACATGGCCGCTGTTGGACAGCACGAAGCGGCGCTCACCGCCCAGTAGCAGGGTCGAGCGGTAGACCGCGTCCCAGGGGGTGATGTGGTCGTTGATCCCGGCCACGCTGAAACTGTCCACCGTGACCTTCTGCAGGTCGATGGGGGTGCCGCACACCTCCAGTCCTCCAACATGGCTCAGCGGGTTGTGCTTGAAGAAGTCCAGTAGGTCACCGTGCAGGGCCGCGGGCAGGCGGGTGCTGTCGTTGTTCCAGTAGAGGATGTCGAAGACCGGCGGTTCCTTGCCCAGCAGGTAGTTGTTGACCCAGTAGTTCCAGATCAGGTCGTTGGGGCGCATCCAGGCAAACACCTTGGCCATGTCGCGGCCGTCGAGAACGCCCTGCTGGTAGGAGCGCCGCTTGGCTGCCTCCAGGGTCTTTTCGTCGGCGAACAGCGTGGCCGGGCTGTCCAACTGGCTGTCCAGCAGGCTCACCAGGTAGGTGGCACTGGAGACCCGACGCATCTGCCGCTTGGCCTGCAGGTGGCCTTGCAGGGCGGCAATGGTCAAGCCGCCGGCACAGGCCCCCACCAGGTTGACTTCCCGGCTGCCGGTAATGGCTCGGGTAACGTTCAAGGCTTCCTCGGCGGCTTCGACATAGGTCGACAGGCCCCATTCGCGGTGGCGCACATCGGGGTTGCGCCAGCTGACCATGAACACCTGCAGGCCGTTCTTCAGCGCGTACTGGACGAAGCTGTTGGCGGGGCTGAGGTCGAATATGTAGTACTTGTTGATCTGCGGCGGCACGATCAGGAGCGGCTTGGCGTACTGTTTTTCACTCATGGGGCTGTACTGGATCAACTCCAGCAGCTCGTTGCGAAACACCACCGAGCCAGGGGTGACCGCCAGGTTCTTGCCGATCTCGAAGGCGTGCTTGGTCACCTGGCTGGGCAGGCCGTTGTTGTGCAACAGGTCATTGACCAGATTGCCGATGCCGCGCACCACGCTGTTACCCCCGGTGTTGAAGATCTCCTTGAGCGCCAGGGGATTGAGCAGGGTGTTGGAGGGCGCCACGGCGTCGTTGAGCAGGGAGAAGGCAAAGTGCGCCCGAGCCCGGTCGTCTTCGCTCATGCCGCTGTCGTCGATCCAGTGCCGTACCTGTTTCTGCCAGCTCAGGTAGGCCTGCAGGCCCCGCTTATAGAAGGGGTTGAGGCTCCAGGCCGGGTCGGCGAAACGATTGTCCTTGGGGTTGGTTTTATGCAGGGTCTCGCCCAGCAGCACGCGCCCCAGCTGGCCACCCAGGGCCAGGGTATGACGGGCACTGTGCAACGGGTTGCGCAGGCTGTGGCTGGCAAGGCTGCGCAATGTGGAGAGCAGGTCCCGGCCGCGCAGGCCGGTGATCGCACTCTGCGCATTGATATACGCGGCAGGGGAGGGCAACGCGCCCTGCGCAGGTTTGTCTTGCATGAGTCAACACTCCTTCGTCAAACCACTAACAAGCAGACCAATCCAAGAGAGACAACATAGTCGCTCCCGGCCCTTCTTGCGCGCGACGATCCTGTCGACCTATGTCTTTTTATCGGGTGGGACGCAGAGGCTCGGGGTGCGGGTGCATGACTGCCCTCTGCCGTTCCTCCTGGAGAAACTTCATGATGATGGGGGCGACGGCTTCGGCCCGGGTGATCAGGAACAGGTGGCCGTCGTCGATGATGTGCAACTGGGCATTGGGAATTCGCCAGGCCAGCATGCGCATGTTGATCAGCGGGATCAGCGGGTCGTCATCCCCGGCCAGTACCAGGGTTGGCTGATGGATCTTGTGCAGCCAGTGGATGCTGGTCCAGCCCAGGCCGGCGAACAGTTGCCAGTAGTAGCCCAGCTTGCCGGCCGAGCGCACCTTGGCCGCGTGCTCGGCGGCCAGGCTCGGGTCGCGACGGAAGGAGCCGCCGTAGATCAGCGGCGCGATGCGCATGACATGGGAGGGCTGCACATAACGCCGCGGGCTGGCCATCATCCACAGCACCTTGGGTTTGCCCGGGACCATGAAGGCCCCGGCTGCGGTGGCGGCCAGCACCAGCTTCTTGCAGCGCTCCGGGTAGTCGTAGGCGAACTGCTGGGCCAGCGCTCCACCCCAGGACACACCGACGGCATTGACCTGGCCGTAGTCCAGGTAGTCGAGCATCCGCGCGGTCAGCTTGGCCAGGCCGGGGAACCGGTAGGGATGGCTTGGGGTCGAGGATCCGCCAACACCCGGCACATCGAAGGCAATGACCTCCAGATCCGGGTCCAGGGCCTGGACGAAGGGGAACACCAGCTCCAGGTTGGCGCCGATACCGTTGAAGATCAGCAAGGGCGTCAAGTGAGGCTTGCCGGGACGTACCGCGGTACGGATGGTCTGGCCATCCAGGTCGACGGTGCGGAAGATAAAGGAATGTGGCATGCCGTAGCCCTGTGAATTGAACCATTGGAGGCGCCGTCCCGGGCGACATCCGGATTTCCTGAGGCCTGGCCTCGTACCAAGAATAGGGCGTGGCGGCACCTCCTGGTGCCGCATCATGCAAAATCGGGTCTCAACGTTCGTGGACGTAGGTTCCCGGTGCCGCCTCGGCGGCCGCGTACTTCTTGTTGCCCAGCACGCTCGGTGCCGGCTTCAGTTCGCCCGAGCGCTCCGCTTGCCAGGCTTGCCAGTGCAGCCACCAGGAGTCGGTGTGCTTCACCGAGTTTTCCTGCCACTGGTCAGGGCAGGCGGGAATCTCGGTGCTGGTCATGTAGCGCGCCTTGGGGTTGCCCGGCGGGTTGAGGATGCTCTGGATATGGCCGCTGCTGGAGAGCACGAACTCCACATTGCCACCAAAGAGTTGCGCCGACTTGTAGCAGGACTTCCACGGGGTGATGTGGTCGTTGGTGCCGGCCAGGGAAAAGATGTCGGCGGTCACCTGCTTCAGGTCGATTGGCGTGCCGCACACCTCCAGCGCATCGGCCCGGGTCAGCGGGTTGTTCTTGAACATCTCGATCAGGTCGCCGTGGAACGCCGCCGGCAGGCGGGTGGTGTCGTTGTTCCAGAACAGGATGTCGAACACCGGCGGTTCGTTGCCCAGCAGGTAGTTGTTGACCCAGTAGTTCCAGATCAGGTCGTTGGGGCGCATCCAGGCGAACACCTTGGCCATGTCGCGTCCCTCCAGAACCCCGGCCTGGTAGGAGTGGCGCTTGGCCGCCTCCAGGGTCTGTTCGTCGACGAACAGCGCCACCTGGGTATCCAGGGTGGTGTCGAGCACGCTGACCAGCAGGGTCAGGGCATTGACTTTCTGTTCTCCCAACGCGGCGTAGTGGCCCAGCAGCGCGGTGCAGGTGATGCCGCCGGAGCAGGCGCCGAGCATGTTCACGTCCTTGCTGCCGGTGATCGCGGTGACCACGTCGACGGCCTCTTTCAGGGCCTCGATGTAAGTGGACAGGCCCCATTCCCGTTGCGCCTTGGTAGGGTTGCGCCAGCTGACGATGAAGGTCTGCACGTTGTTGCGCAGGCAGAAGCGCGCCAGGCTCTTGTCCGGGCTGAGGTCGAAGACATAGAACTTGTTGATCTGTGGCGGCACCACCAGCAGCGGGCGCTCGTGCACTTGCTCGGTGATCGGCCGGTACTGGATCAGCTCCAGCACGTCGTTGCGAAACACCACCGCGCCTTCACTGGTGCCGAGGTTCTTGCCCACTTCGAAGGCGTCCATGTTGACCTGGCTGGGCATGCCGCCGTTGTGCACCAGGTCCTTGGCCAGGTGGGACAGGCCGTCCAGCAGGCTCTTGCCGCCGGTTTCGAAGAAGCGCTTGACCGCGGCAGGGTTGGCCGCGCTGTTGGTCGGGGCCATGGCTTCGGTCATCAGGTTGATCACGAAGTGCCCGCGGCTGATGTCCTGTTCCGACAGGCTGCTGTCGCCGATCCAGTCGTGGAGCTCCTTGCGCCACGCCAGGTAGGTCTGCAGGTAGCGTTTGTACAGCGGGTTCTGGCTCCAGGCCGGATCACTGAAGCGACGGTCGTCGCCCTCCGGCTGCAGGGTCGATTTGCCGAACATCACGTTCTTCAGTTCAAGGCCGAAGTGCGCGACATGCTTGACGCTGTGGATGGGTTGTTTGATGGCCTGGGCAAGCACCATTCGAGCAGAGGTAAGCAGGTCCTTTCTACGCAAGCCGATGACTGGATTGAGCCCCAGGGTGTTTTCCGAGGCTTGGCGTTTCAGGTCATCGTTATTCTTGTTACTCATCTACGACGCTCCATTGTCCTGAGACGAGTACCGGACCTGCTGTGCAGTCACACAGCACGACGCCAGGTACTACTGCTCGGGTAACCGTTGATTGCGCACCGCTGCTTTTTGGTTGGCAAAGCTCTGCAGGGAACTTGCCAGATCCATTGGTTACCCGAGTTTAATTTTTTTCGCAAGCAGGCCATTCATTGGCCATACCGCCACGCATTCAAACAGATGGAATTAGAAAATGCCCTCTAAACAACTGGAGGCTTGAGCTAGAGCATCAGCTTGATGACGGACTGATGGGGATCGCGGGTTTTTCCGGCGGCCTTCAGCTCGGCCAGATAGTCGTTCCACAGGTCTTCCTGGCGCAGTGCCAGCTGATACAGGTAGTCCCAGGTGAACAGTCCGCTGTCATGGCCGTCGTCGAAGGTCAATTTCAGTGCGTACTGGCCGGCCGGTTCGATCTTGCTCAGGCCGACGCCGAGCTTGCCGAATTGCAGGATGGGTTTGCCGTGGCCCTGGACCTCGGCGGAGGGGGAGTGCACCCGCAGGAATTCCGCAGGCAGGTGATAGACCTCGTCCGGCCCGTAGGTCAGGCTCAGGGTCTTGGAGGCTTTGTGCAGATTGATACCGGTGGGGAGTTTGCTCATCAGTTGTAGTCCTTCCGGTAGGAGCCGGCTTGCCGGCGATCGGGGGGTGGCCCTATCGCTGGCAAGCCAGCTCCTACATGGGTGGCGAAGGCTTACAGGATATAACGGGAAAGGTCTTCGTTCTGCGCCAGTTCACCCAGGTGGCTGTTGACGTAGGCCGCGTCGATGCGGATCGGCTCTTCGTTGTGGGCGCTGGCCAGGTCGCCGGCGCTGAACGACACCTCTTCGAGCAGGCGCTCGAGCAGGGTGTGCAGGCGACGGGCACCGATGTTCTCGGTCTTTTCGTTGACCTGCCAGGCGATTTCCGCCAGGCGCTTGATACCGTCTGCCTGGAACTCGATGGCCAGGCCTTCGGTCTTCAGCAGCTCGCGGTACTGCTCGGTCAGCGATGCATGGGGCTCGCTGAGGATGCGCTCGAAGTCTTCCGGCGACAGGGCCTTGAGCTCGACGCGGATCGGCAGGCGACCTTGCAGCTCGGGGACCAGGTCGCTGGGCTTGCTCAGGTGGAAGGCACCGGAAGCGATGAACAGGATGTGGTCGGTCTTGACCATGCCCAGCTTGGTGTTGACGGTGCAGCCCTCGATCAGTGGCAGCAGGTCGCGCTGCACGCCTTCGCGGGACACGTCGACGCCGCCGGCATTGCCGCGCTTGGCCACCTTGTCGATTTCGTCGATGAACACGATGCCGTGCTGCTCGACGGCTTCCAGGGCCTTGGCTTTCAACTCTTCGTCGTTGACCAGGCGGCTGGCTTCTTCATCGCGCACCAGTTTCAGCGCTTCCTTGACCTTGAGCTTGCGGCTCTTGCGCTTGCCCTTGCCCATGTTGGCGAACAGGCTCTGCAGCTGGTTGGTCATCTCTTCCATGCCCGGTGGCGCGGAGATATCGACACCGGCGACTTCCGCCACTTCGATCTCGATTTCCTTGTCGTCCAGCTGGCCCTCGCGCAGGCGCTTGCGGAACAACTGGCGGGTGTTGGAGTCCTGGGCCGGTGCTTCGTCGCTGCTGAAACCCATGCGTGCCGGTGGCAGCAGGGCATCGAGGATGCGCTCTTCGGCGGCATCCTCGGCACGGTGGCGCACCCGGACCATTTCCTGTTCGCGGAACATCTTGATCGCCGCATCGGCCAGGTCACGGATGATCGACTCGACGTCGCGGCCGACATAGCCGACCTCGGTGAACTTGGTGGCTTCGACCTTGATGAACGGGGCGTTGGCCAGCTTGGCCAGGCGCCTTGCGATCTCGGTCTTGCCGACACCGGTCGGACCAATCATCAGGATGTTCTTGGGGGTCACTTCAACGCGCAGCTCGGCCGGCAGCTGCATGCGACGCCAGCGGTTGCGCAGGGCGATGGCGACGGCGCGCTTGGCATCGTCCTGGCCGATGATATGGCGGTTGAGTTCGTGGACGATTTCGCGGGGTGTCATGGACATAGTAATTGGCGGTCCTCAAGCAAGAATGAAAGCCGTGGCGCTAAGGCCGAAACAGGCTTATTCCGCGAGATCCTGCTCCTCGATGGTTTGAGTGTGGTTGGTGAATACACAGATGTCGCCGGCGATGCCAAGAGCGGTCTCGACGATCTCGCGGGCCGACAGGTCGGTCTTTTTCAGCAGGGCGCTGGCAGCGGCCTGGGCGTAGGCGCCACCGGAGCCCATGGCGATCAGGCCGTCTTCGGGTTCAACCACGTCGCCGTTGCCGGTGATGATCAGGGAGGCGTCCTTGTTGGCCACGGCCAGCATGGCTTCCAGGCGGCTCAGGGAACGGTCGGTGCGCCATTCCTTGGCCAGTTCGACGGCGGCCCGGACCAGATGGCCCTGGTGCTTCTCCAGTTGGCCTTCGAAGCGTTCGAACAGGGTGAAGGCGTCAGCGGTGGCACCGGCAAAGCCGGCGATGACCTGGCCGTGGTACAGGCGACGGACTTTTTTCGCGTTGCCTTTCATCACGGTGTTGCCGAGAGAAACCTGGCCGTCGCCGCCCATGACGACTTTGCCGTGGCGGCGGACTGAAACGATGGTGGTCAAGGGGGTGTCTCCACGCAGCGGGGCGAAAGTGCCCTGATGGAAACTCATATGGGGGTGGCGAGAGGTTTTTCAACTGCAAGGCCGGCAGAGAGACGAGTGGCGTGCAGTACTGGGTGCGCGAGCCCGGCCAGAGGCTGTGGCCGCAAGGCTGGCTATGCTGCGGCGAGCGTCAGGGGCCGACCCCGCTGTCGAAGCGGGGTGGCTGCTGCGTGCCGGCGCTCGGCTTCGGGTTGCAGTGCGCCGGCACGTCCTTTGACCTGACGGCAGCAGGCTCTCCCTTGACGGGGGATCAGCGGCTTTGGCGCTGTTGTAACAACAGGTTACTGAAGCCGGCGCCCGCCAGTTGTTTCTGGGCCACGGTCAGTTGTTCACGGTTGCTGAACGGACCAACCAATACCCGGTACCAGGTTTCTTCTTTTACCGTGCCGGATTCGACCGCAACCGACTGCCCGAGCAGGATGATCTGCGCGCGGACCTTGTCGGCATCGGCTTCCTTGCGAAACGAGCCGGCCTGGAGGAAGAACTTGGTCACCGGAGCCGCCTTGGCCACAGGGGGCGCTGGCGGCGGCGTGATCCCGGCCAGGGCCGCCTGGGCCCGGGCGGTGTCGATCTTCGCCGCTTCCGCCGGAGTCACCGGGGTGGTTGGCACCGTCGGCACCTGGGGCGTCGGCAGGGTTTTTTCCGGCACCGCCTCGGGCGGCACTATGACTTCCGATTCCGGCAGCAGGGTATAGAAGTCGTATTTGGGCTTCACCGGTTGCTGCGGGCTTGGCGGGGTCTTGTTGGCCTCGGCGATCTTGCTGGCTTTTTGCTGCTCGATCTTTTCGCGCTTGACGCTGTCGCCGCCCTTGCCGGGTTCGAGCTTCATCAGGAATACGATGAAGGCGCCAATGGTCAGGCCGATGGCCAGCCACAGCCAGCCCGGAATCGGCTGTTTGGCCGGGGCCTGGTAACGGCTGGCGCCACGCTTGGGTGCAGGTTTTTTCTTGGCAGCCAACTTACATTTGCTCCAGGACTTCAAGGCCCAGCAATTCCAGACCTTGCTTGAGGGTACGGCGAGTCAGCTCGGTGAGGCGCAGGCGGCTGTGCATCTGCGCCGGCGTCTGGGCCGCGAGGATCGGGCAGTTCTCGTAGAAGCTGGAGAACAGCCCGGCCACGTCGTACAGGTAGGTGCAGAGGGTGTGCGGCGTGCCTTTCTCGGCGACGCCGTTGAGGATCTCGCCAAACTGCGCCAGCTTGGCCGCCAGTTCCAGCTCATGGGCGGCGTCGAGGGTGATCTGGCCCTGCACTTCGCTGAAGTCCTTGCCCAGCTTGCGGAACACGCCGGCGGCGCGGGTGTAGGCGTACAGCAGGTAAGGCGCGGTGTTGCCTTCGAAGTTGAGCATCAGGTCGAAGTTGAAGCTGTAGTCGCTGGTGCGGTGCTTGGACAGGTCGGCATATTTCACCGAATCAATGCCCACCACCTTGGCAATGCGGCGCAGGTCGGCTTCCGGCAGTTGCGGATTCTTTTCCTTCACTAGGACGTAGGCGCGTTCTTCGGCCTCGGTCAATAGGTCGATCAGCTTCACGGTGCCGCCATCGCGGGTCTTGAACGGGCGGCCGTCGGCGCCGTTCATGGTGCCGAAGCCCATGTGCTCCATTTCCATCGGATGGGTCACGAAGCCGGCCTTGCGGGCCACGGCGAACACCTGCTGGAAGTGCAGGGCCTGGCGCTGGTCGACGAAGTACAGGGCGCGATCGGCCTTGAGCGTGCCGCTGCGGTAGCGCACGGCAGCGAGGTCAGTGGTGGCGTACAGGTAGCCGCCGCCGGCCTTGACGATGATCACCGGCAGCGGCTCGCCTTCGGCGTTCTTGAACTCGTCGAGGAACACGCATTGGGCGCCGTTGCTTTCCACCAGCATGCCCTGGGCCTTGAGGTCGTTGACCACATTGATCAGGTCGTCGTTGTAGGCACTCTCGCCCATCACGTCGGCCATGGTCAGCTTGACGTTGAGCAGCTCGTAGATCTTCTGGCAGTGGGACAGGGAGATGTCCTTGAACTTGGTCCACAGTTCCAGGCAATCCGGGTCGCCGGCCTGCAGCTTGACCACCAGGCCGCGGGCGCGGTCGGCGAAGGTTTCGGACTCGTCGAAGCGCTGCTTGGCGGCGCGGTAGAAGTTTTCCAGGTCCGACAACTCGTCGCTGGTGATGGGGTTTTCTTCCAGGTAGGCCATCAGCATGCCGAACTGGGTGCCCCAGTCGCCCACGTGGTTCTGGCGGATCACGGTGTCACCGAGGAACTCCAGGACCCGGGCCACGCCGTCGCCGATGATGGTCGAACGCAAGTGGCCGACGTGCATTTCCTTGGCCAGGTTCGGCGCCGACATGTCGATCACGGTGCGTTGTACCGGGCCGGCCTTGCGCACGCCCAGGTGCTCGTCACCGAGGGCGGCGTCCAGGCGTGCAGCCAGGGCCTGGGTGTTCTGGAAGAAGTTGATGAAGCCCGGGCCGGCGATTTCCGCCTTGCTCAGGTTCTCATCGGCCGGCAGCGCGGCAATGATCTTCTCCGCCAGGTCGCGGGGTTTCATGCCGGCCGGCTTGGCCAGCATCATGGCGATGTTGCTGGCGAAGTCGCCGTGGGTCTTGTCGCGGGTGTTTTCAACCTGGATCGCCGGCGTCAGGCCTTCTGGCAACACACCTTCGGTGACGAGTTGGGTGATGGCTTGCTGGATGAGCTGGCGAATGGTGTCTTTCATGGGCTTCTCTTTCGACCGCTGGCGCGGCGGCGCTTCAGTGCGCAGGTGGAAAAACTGGGTATTATCCGTTGCCGGAACGGGCTTGCCAACCATTGGCGGGCGAGCGGCAAGCGGCAGGCTATCAAGATAGAGCACTCTGCACGCCCGCCGCCGTGCCTTGCAGCTTAAAGCTTGAAGCTTGCCACTTATCTAGTACAAATCCACCGGATCCACATCCAGCGACCAGCGGACTTGTCGCCCGCTGGGCATCTGCTCCAGCACCAGCAGCCAACTGCTCAGCAGGCGGTGCAGGGGCGCCCGGGCATTGGCCTGCAGCAGCAATTGCGCGCGATAGCGTCCGGCCCGGCGCTCCATGGGGGCCGGCACCGGCCCCAGCAATTCGATGCCCCCCAGGTTCTGCTCCGTGAGCAAGCGCTCGGCTTCGCTACAGGCTTCATCGAGAAATCCTTCGGCCTGTCCCGGTTTGTGGGCCTCTGCTCGGAGCAGGGCCAGGTGGGCGAAAGGCGGCAGGCCGGCGGCCCGGCGCTCGCTCAGGGCCTGCTCGGCAAAGGCGAAATAGCCCTGTTCGGTGAGTTGCACCAGCAGCGGATGGTCGGCCAGGTGGGTCTGGATGATCACCTTGCCCGGTTCTTCGGCGCGGCCGGCGCGGCCGGCCACCTGGACAATCAACTGGGCCATGCGCTCGCTGGCGCGGAAGTCCCCGGAGAACAGGCCGCCGTCGGCATCGAGGATCGACACCAGAGTGACCCGGGGGAAGTGGTGCCCCTTGGCGAGCATCTGGGTGCCCACCAGGATGCACGGGTGGCCTTTCTGGATCGTGGCGAACAGCTGGTTCATCGCGTCTTTGCGCGAGGTGCTGTCGCGATCCACTCGCAGCACCGGGTAATCGGGGAACAGGATTCCCAGTCGCTCCTCGGCCCGCTCGGTGCCGGCCCCCACCGGCCGCAGGTCGACCTTGCCGCATTGCGGGCAGTGCCGGGGCACCCGCTCGACATGGCCGCAGTGGTGGCAGCGCAGCTCGCCGGAGCGCTGGTGCACAGTCATGCGTGCGTCACAGCGCTGGCACTCGGACATCCAGCCGCAGTCGTGGCACAGCAGGGTCGGGGCAAAGCCGCGCCGGTTGAGGAACACCAGCACCTGCTGGCCGGCGGCCAGGGTTTGGCCAATGGCTTGTTGCATGGGGCCGGAAATGCCGCTGTCGAGGGGGCGGCTCTTCACATCCAGGCGCAGGAAGCGCGGTTGCTTGGCGCCCCCGGCCCGTTCATTCAGGCGCAGCAGGCCATAGCGACCGATGTAGGCGTTATGCAGGCTTTCCAGGGATGGCGTGGCCGAGCCAAGGACGATCGGAATGTTTTCCTGGCGGGCGCGTACCAGGGCCAGGTCGCGGGCGTGGTAACGCAGGCCTTCCTGCTGTTTATAGGAGCCGTCGTGCTCCTCGTCGATGATGATCAGTCCGGGGTTCTTCATCGGCGTGAACAGGGCCGAGCGGGTGCCGATGATGATGTCGGCCTCGCCGTCCCGGGCGGCCAGCCAGGCGTCCAGGCGCTCGCGATCGTTGACCGCCGAGTGCAGCAGGGCGATGCGCGCGTTGAAGCGCTGTTCGAAGCGCGCCAGGGTCTGGGGGCCGAGGTTGATCTCGGGGATCAGCACCAGGGCCTGCTTGCCGGCTTCGAGGGTTTCGCGGATCAGTTGCAGGTAGACCTCGGTCTTGCCGCTGCCGGTGACCCCGGCCAGGAGAAACGCGTGGTAGCTGTCGAAGCCGGAACGGATGGCCTCGTAGGCGGCGCGCTGTTCGCTGTTCAGTGGCAGTTCCGGCTGGGCCAGCCAGTGTTCGTGGCGCGCCCCGGGGGCATGCTTGCGTACTTCCACCTGGACCAGGTCCTTGGCCAGCAGCAGGTCCAGGCTGTCCTTGCTCAGCATCAGCTTGCTCAGCAGCGTATGGGGCACGCCGTGGGGATGCTGGGCCAGGGTCGCCAGGGCCTCGCGCTGACGCGGGGCGCGGGCGATGCGCGGATCGTCGTGGCGGGCGCCGGGAACGATGGACCAGAAGCGCTCCTGGCGGGCCTCGGCCAGTTCGCCCTGGCGCAGCAGTACCGGCAAGGCCCAGCTCAGGGTGTCGCCCAGGCTGTGCTGGTAGTACTGAGCGGTCCACAGGCAGAGCTTGAACAGGGCTGGCGGCAAGGGCGGCGTGGGGTCGAGCAGGGCCAGTGCCGGCTTGAGCTTCTCGGCCGGGACTTCGCTGTGATCCGCCACTTCCACCAGGATGCCGATCATTTCCCGGCGGCCGAACGGCACCCGCAGGCGCATGCCCGGGTGCAACTGGGCACGCAGTACACCGGCCGGGGCACGGTAGTCGAACAGGCGGCGCAGGGGCGAGGGCAGGGCGAGGCGCAGAATGGCGTCGGGCACGCGGGACAGTCTCTTTGGGCGAACGGTAAATAGGCCTCGGAGCCTAACAGACGAGCGGTGGAGTGTCCTGCACAAGCGCGCGAGGTCCCCGCTGGCCGGGGGCTGATGCTGTTCAGGTCGGCAGTTGCGTGGCGCCCAGGGGCAAAGAGGGGGCTGTCAAGGTGGCCAGCGGTTTTTCTGATGGAGTGTCATCAGGATCTCTTGCGCGATTGACGCGGTCTGGTAGAATTCGCGCCCTAATTCGTGCGGTATTCAACAATAGTGTTGGGTGGCGGCACGCTAGCCTGAGGAATACACCATGAAAGCCGATATCCATCCAGTATACGAAGCCATTACCGCTACCTGCAGCTGCGGTAACGTCATCGAAACTCGCTCCACCCTGGCCAAGCCTCTGAGCCTGGACGTGTGCAACGAGTGCCACCCGTTCTACACCGGTAAGCAAAAGACTCTGGACGTTGGCGGTCGTGTCGACAAGTTCAAATCGCGCTTCGGTGCTTTCGGCGCAACGAAAAAGGCCTGAGGCTGATCGTTCTGGAAAGCCGATACCGACTTTCCTCGCTGATGAAAAAGGCGTCCCTAGCGGGCGCCTTTTTTGTGTCTGCGATTTGGCTGACAGCCGCCCAGGCATTTTGCCCGGCGCCCAAGGGGCTGGCCCCGGTCATTGTGCAGCGGGTGGTTGATGGCGACACCCTGCGCCTCAAGGACGGTCGCAGCGTGCGCATGATCGGTCTCAACGCGCCGGAACTGGCCGGCCGGGGGCGGTCCGCGGAACCCTTTGCCGTCGCGGCGCGGCAACGCCTGGAGCAGTTGGTGGCGCAGAGTGGTGGCCGGCTCGGCCTGTTGCCAGGGCGCGAGCGACGCGATCGCTATGGCCGCACCCTGGCTCACCTGTACGGTGCCAATGGCCGTAACCTCGAAGCGCAGTTGATTGCCGAAGGGCTCGCCTACCAGATCGCGGTGGTACCGAGCGTCGCTCTGGTGGCTTGCCAGCAGGCTGCTGAAAACCATGCGCGGCGAGCCAGGCTGGGGCTTTGGCGGCATTCGCCTGTACTGAAAGCGGAGCAGATCCGCCGCTCGGGTTTTGCCCTGCTCAAGGGGCGTGTGAGCAAGGTGCAACGCAATCGTGGCGGGCTTTGGATCACATTGCAGGGTTCGGTTGTATTGCGTATTGCACCCAATGTGCAGAGCAGGTTCGCGCGCGGGTTGCCCAGACGCCTGGTTGGGCGGCAGATCGAGGCACGGGGCTGGGTGGTGGAGCGCTTGCCTCGAGGGCAATCATCGGGGGGGTATTCACGCTGGATAATGTCTCTGAGTGACGGCTCAATGCTCAGACTTCTCTGATAAAGAGAAAATTGTAGACATTTTTTAAATGGATTGTGAACAGTTGAAAGCCTTGTACCCCGCGGCTCTTGGCCCAAAGTCGTACGCTAGGGGCCTTGACAGGGGTGACTGGCCAGTCTTGTGGGGACTATGCGACACGCGTATCCTCGGCGGTCCGTCTGTCCAACAGCAAAAAGCGGAATGCCCACATGTCTGATTTGAAAACTGCCGCTCTCGAATATCATGCCAATCCTCGTCCAGGAAAGCTGAGTGTCGAGCTCACCAAGGCCACTGCTACCGCTCGTGATCTGGCGCTGGCCTACAGCCCCGGCGTAGCCGAACCGGTACGCGAAATCGCTCGCGATCCGGAACTGGCCTACAAGTACACCGGCAAAGGCAACCTGGTTGCCGTCATTTCCGATGGCACCGCAATTCTCGGCCTGGGCAACCTCGGCCCATTGGCCTCCAAGCCAGTGATGGAAGGCAAGGGCGTACTGTTCAAGCGTTTCGCCGGCATTGACGTCTTCGACATCGAAGTCGACTCCGAAAGCCCACAGGCCTTCATCGACACCGTCAAGCGCATCTCCATCACCTTCGGTGGCATCAACCTGGAAGACATCAAGGCCCCTGAGTGCTTTGAGATCGAGCGCGCTCTGATCGAGCAGTGCGACATCCCGGTTTTCCACGATGACCAGCACGGCACCGCGATCGTGACCGCTGCCGGCATGATCAATGCCCTGGAAATCGCTGGCAAAACCCTGTCCGATGCCAAGATCGTCTGCCTGGGTGCCGGCGCCGCCGCCATCTCCTGCATGAAGCTGCTGGTGAGCATGGGCGCGCAGATCGAGAACATCTTCATGGTGGACCGTACTGGCGTGATCCACGCTGGCCGTGACGACCTGAACCAGTACAAGGCCGTGTTCGCCCACACCACCGACAAGCGCACCCTGGCCGACGCCCTGCAAGGCGCCGACGTGTTCGTTGGCCTGTCCGGCCCGAACCTGCTGAGCGCTGAAGGCCTGAAGTCCATGGCACCCAACCCGATCGTGTTCGCCTGCTCGAACCCGGATCCGGAAATCGCTCCAGAGCTGGCTCACGCCACCCGTGACGATGTGATCATGGCCACCGGCCGTTCGGACTACCCGAACCAGGTCAACAACGTACTGGGCTTCCCGTTCATCTTCCGTGGTGCCCTGGACGTTCGCGCCAAGCGCATCAACGAAGAAATGAAGATCGCTGCGGCCAACGCCCTGCGTGAACTGGCCAAGCTGCCAGTGCCACAGGAAGTGTGCGACGCCTACGGCGGCATCAAGCTGGAGTTCGGTCGTGAGTACATCATTCCGAAGCCGATGGATGCCCGTCTGATCACCGTGATCTCCGATGCCGTGGCCAAGGCCGCTATCGAGACCGGTGTTGCTACCCTGCCGTATCCGAAGAACTATCCGCTGAAAAGCGTGAACGACGTGTTCAACGGTTAACAGCAGACCCATAAAAAAACCCGGCCTTGGAGCCGGGTTTTTTTATGGGGGAGTTTCAAGCTGCAAGCTGCAAGAGGGGCTGTGTTGCTTTCTCTTGCGGCTTGTACGCGCCTCTTCGTCGGCCGGTAGCGGGCTGCGTGGGACGGCGCCATTGCCCAGCTCGTGGACCTAAGGCGTGGTTTTTTTGAACAGCTCGAAACAGGCATTGGCGCGGCCGATGTCGATCCGCAAACTGAGAGCCGTTAACAGCAGACCCATAAAAAAACCCGGCCTTGGAGCCGGGTTTTTTATGGGGGGTTTCAAGCTGCAAGCTGCAAGAGGGGCTGTGTCGCTTTCTCTTGCGGCTTGCAGCTTGCACTGCTGTCCTCTTAGAAGAGGTCGATCGGCGCCGCTTCGTCGGCCGGCAGCGGGCTGCCAGGAGCCGCGCCATTGCCCAGCTCGTTGACCGAGGGCGGGGTGTCTTCGCTCTTGAACAGTTCGAAATAGGCGTTCGGCGTGCCCGGGGTCGCGGCGCGGCCACTTACCGGGTCGACCCGCAGGCTGAGGATGCCTTCCGGTTCCGGCTGGGTGTGCGCCGGCTTGTCCTTGAGGGCGGCGCCCATGAAGCTCATCCAGATCGGCAGGGCCACGGTGCCCCCATACTCGCGGCGCCCCAGGCTTTCCGGTTGGTCGAAACCGGTCCAGACGGTGGTCACGTAGTCGGCGTTGTAGCCGGAGAACCAGGCATCCTTGGATTCGTTGGTGGTACCGGTCTTGCCTGCCAGGTCCGTGCGGCCCAAGGCCAGTGCGCGGCGACCGGTGCCCAGCTTGATCACGTCCTGGAGCATGCTGTTGAGGATGTAGGTGGTGCGCCCGTCAATGATTCGTTCGGCAATCGCCGGTGTCTGGACCGGTGCCTGGGTCGGGGTCTCGCCGGCCACGGTATTGACCGTGAAGCTTTGCTCCGGCGCGGCAACACCGCTGCTGGTGGTATTGCCAGTGGGGACGCTGGGCGGGTTGGCGCTGAACAGGGTTTCGCCGTTGCGGCTTTCGATCTTGTCGATGATGTACGGGGTGATCTTGTAGCCACCGTTGGCAAAGGTGCTCCAGCCGGTGGCGATCTCCATCGGCGTCAGGGTCGCAGTGCCCAGGGCCAGGGACAGGTTGCGCGGCAGGTCCTGCTTGTTGAAGCCGAACTTGCTGATGTAGTCGATGGTGTGGTCCACGCCCATGCTTTGCAGCAGGCGGATCGACACCAGGTTGCGCGACTTGTACAGCGCCTCGCGCATGCGGATCGGCCCGAGGAAGGTGTTGGTGTCGTTCTTCGGACGCCAGACCTTGTCCAGGTATTCGTCGACGAACACGATCGGCGCATCATTCACCAGGCTGGCCGGGGTGTAGCCGTTGTCCAGGGCGGCGCTATAGATGAACGGCTTGAAGCTCGAACCGGGCTGGCGCTTGGCCTGCATCGCACGGTTGTAGTTGCTCTGTTCGAAAGCGAAGCCTCCCACCAGTGCGCGGATCGCACCGTTTTGCGGGTCCAGGGTCACCAGGGCGCCCTGGGCCACCGGGATCTGGCTGAACTTCAGCGAGTTGTCCGCCTGGCGCTGTACGCGAATCAGGTCGCCGACCTGGACCACGTCCGCCGGCTGGCGAGGTGTCGGGCCCATGCTGTTGGTGTTGAGGAAGGGGCGAGCCCATTTCATGCTGTCCCAGGCTAGATGCTCCTCGCCGTTGCGGGTCAGTACCTGGGCGCCGTTCTTCTCGACCTGGGTGACAATCGCCGGCTCCAGCCCGCTGATGGTCCGCTGCTTGGTCAGTTCGGCGGCCCAGGCGGCGTGGGTCTTGCCCGGCAGGCGGGATTCCGGCCCGCGATAGCCGTGGCGCTGGTCGTAGGTCATCAAGCCTTCGTGGACCGCGGTATTGGCCATTTCCTGCAGGTCGCTGGGCACCGTGGTGGTTACCCGGAAACCTTCGGTGTAGGCGTCGCTGCCGTAACGGCCGACCATTTCGGCGCGGGCCATTTCGGCAATATAGGGGGCGTTCACTTCCGGCGTCGGCACGTGATAGCTGGCGTTCAGCGGTTCGTTGATCGCCTCGGTGTAGGCCGCCTCGTTGATCTTGCCGAGCTTGTACATGCGCCCGAGGATCCAGTCGCGACGCTCTTTGCTACGCGCCGGGTTGGCCAGGGGGTTGAAGCGCGAAGGCGCCTTGGGCAGGCCGGCGATCATCGCCATCTGCGCCAGGCTCACGTCACGGATGGACTTGCCGTAATAGACCTGGGCCGCTGCCTCGATCCCGTAGGCACGGTTGCCCAGGTAGATCTTGTTGACGTACAGCTCGAGGATCTCGTCCTTGGTCAGCTGCCGCTCGATCTGCAGGGCCAAGAGGATCTCGGTGGTCTTGCGCGAGAAGCTGCGCTCGCTGCTGAGGAAGAAGTTCTTCGCCACTTGCATGGTGATGGTGCTGCCGCCGGACTGGATGTGTCCGCTCTTGACCAGTTGGGTTGCGGCGCGCATCAGGCTGCTGGGGTCAACCCCGTAATGGTTAGCGAAGTTGTCGTCTTCAGCACTTAGTAACGCATTGATGAAGTTGGGGGGAATGTCGGCGAAACGTATGGGTGTGCGGCGCATTTCACCGAATTCGGCGATCAACTTGCCGTCGCTGCTGTACACCCGCAGAGGGATCTGCAACTGGATGCTTCTCAGGGCCTCTACCGAGGGCAGGCCGGGACTAAGATAGAGAAACGCACCGGAGAGGGCGAGGAGCAGCCCGCAGAACACCGCGACGATGGACCACCCGAAAAACTTCAGCAGACGAATCAAGGCTTTTGGATTTCCAGAGAAAGGAATGAATTAGGCGTCAGGGTATTCACGGTAATCAGGGACCGACCCACGCAGCAGGTAAAAGCGGAAAAAAACGCTGGGCATTATAAGCATTTTCCGAAGAGAGCGTCATTTGGCCGTCTGTCAAGATGCGGCGATTGAACGCAATGTCGCTTAAGGAGTCCGTAAGTCACGGATAGTCATAGGGAATTGGTCGTGCTTGGACTCTTCAGCAAAAAGCCGAGTTCCCTATTGGGGATCGATATCAGTGCGACATCGGTCACGCTTCTGGCCTTGAGTCGGCGGGGGCGGGGTTACCGGGTCGACGCCTATGCCAGGGAAGACCTGGCGCCCAACGCCTTGCAAGATCAGCACATCGCCGACCCCGAGGCCGTGGCAATGGCGCTGTCGAGGGCCTGGCTCAAGAGTGGCAGCCGGCTCAAGCGTGCTGCAGTGGCGGTGGCTGGCGAGGCGGTGATCAGCAAGCTGATCGAGATGCCGGCGGGGCTGTCTGCCGATGAACTGGAGCAACAGCTCAGGCTGGAGGCCGGCCAGTACATTCCCTACCCCCTGGAGGAGGCCGCCATCGACTTCGAGGAGCAGGGTATGGTCCCTGGCAATCCCCAGAGGGTCCGGGTGCTGCTGGTGGCCTGTCGCAATGAGCCGGTAGAGTCCCTGGAGGCGGTGCTGGCTCTGGCCGGCCTGACCCCCCGAGTGGTGGACACCGCACCGCTGGCCGTGGAGCGCTGCCTGGCGATGCTGGCAGCGCAGAGCCCGATGGCGTCCCAGGGTGCCATGGCATTGGTGGATATCGGCTCGAGCCTGAGCGTCTTCAGCGTGTTGCATGATCAGCAATTGATCTTCAGCCGGGAGCAGCTGTTCGGCAGTCGGCAACTGAGCGAGGCCCTCGAGCGGCGCTATGCACTGACATTGCCGGCGGCGTTGCAGGCCGAGCGCGAGGGGCGTCTGCCGGCGGGTTGCACCGAGGAATTGCTGCAACCGTTCGAGCAGGAGTTGCAGTTGCAGGTAACCCGATCCCTGCAGCTGTTCGCCGCATCGCCTGGACAGCAGCCGGTGACGCAGTTGTTGCTGGCTGGCGCCGCCAGTCGCCTGACCGGCCTGGATCGGCGGCTGACCGAGCGAATGGGAATCGCCACGGCGGTCGCCGATCCGTTCGTCGCTATGGCCTTGGGCGGTCAGATCGATGCCCGCGCGCTGGCCGACCAGGCGCCACAACTGCTGCTTGCCTGCGGCCTGGCCTTGAGGGGGTGTGACTGATGGCCGGGATCAATCTTCTGCCCTGGCGCGAGACCGAGCGTGCCTTGCGCCGCAAGCGCTTCCTGCTGGCACTGGCGGCCATGGTCCTGCTGGGGCTGGCTCTGGTGTTGCTGATCGATGGGTTTATCGCTCGGGCGATCGAGCGGCAACAGGCGCGTAACCACTATCTGGGGCAGGCGACTGCCCGACTGGATCAGCAGATCGCCAGCATCCACGAGCTCAAGGCCAGGCGTCAGCAATTGCTCGAACGGATGGAGGTCATCGAAGGCCTGCAGGGCAATCGTTCGGCCAGCGTGCGGATTTTCGAGCAGTTGGCGCGCAGCCTGCCCGATGGCGTGTACTTCACCGAAGTGGACCTGCAGGGGCAAAGCCTGAGCGTCAGTGGCGCGGCGGAATCGAACAATCGGGTATCCGATCTGATGCGCAACCTGCAGGCCGCGCAGGGTTTTGCCGCTCCCAGTCTGACCGAGGTAAAGAATGCGGCCCAGGCCGACCAGGGATTGGGCAACCTGTTCCGGCTCAGTGTGGAGCAAGTACCCCGGGTGCCCGAGGAGCCGAAACCATGAGCCTTGGGCAATGGCTGGCACAAATGCGCCGCACCGACCTGAGGGAGCTGGGGCTGGAAGACCTGGGTTCCTGGCCCGGCCCGGCCAAGACGCTGGCGGCGGCGATGCTGTTGCTACTGGTGCTGGTGGCGGGCTACAGCCTTTACCTGAGCCCGCATCTGGAGCAACTGGCCCGGCAGCGCCAAGAAGAGACCGGGCTCAAGCAGCAGTTCGCCGGCAAGGCCCGGGAAGGTGCCAATCTTGAACGCTACCGTGAGCAGCTCAAGGTCATCCAGGGCAGCTTCGATGCTTTGTTGCGCCAGTTGCCCAGGGGCACCGAAGTCCCGGGGCTGCTGGAGGACATCAGCCGGGTTGGTCTGGGCAGTGGCCTGGCGTTCGAAGAGATCAGGCTGCAGCCCGAGGAGAGCCGGCAGTTCTATGTCGAGCTGCCGATTCAGATCACCGTCACCGGGGCCTATCACGATCTGGCGACATTCGTCAGTGGCGTTGCCGGCCTGCCGCGCATCGTCACCCTGCATGATTTCCAGGTCCGGCCTGTGGAGGCCGGCCATCCCGACCGGCTGCGCATGAGCATCGAGGCGCGCACCTACCGCTATGACCGTCCGGGGCCGCAGTCATGAAGCGCGTGCGCTGGCTTGCGCCCGGGTTGTTATGGATGGGCCTGTGGGGCTGCGGCAGTGGCGAAGACTTCGCCGACCTGGATGCCTACATGAATGAAATGCGCCTGCAATCGCCTGGGCCAATTGAACCAACACCGGTAATCCGGTCTTACCCCTCATTCACCTACAGCGCTGGTGCACTGCGCAGCCCGTTCCAGCCACCGCAAAGAGCCGCGCTTGTCGCAGGCCCCCAGGGTGCCAGTGCGGTCCGGCCCGATCCTGACCGGCTCCGGCAATACCTTGAAGGCTTCGACATCGAGCAGATGCAGATGGTCGGGACCCTGTCCAACGCCTCCGGAAGCTTCGCCCTGTTGCGCGCGGCCGGTGGGATACACCGCTTGCAGGTGGGCGACTACCTGGGGCGCAACGAAGGACGGATCGTGGCCATCAGTGATTCACAGCTGGAGGTGGTGGAGATTGTTCCCGATGGAGCGGGAGCCTGGCAGCAGCGCCCGCGGACACTGCCCCTGAAAAAGCACTCTTAAGTGGGATCTGGAAAATGAACAGGATTGTTTCAGCCTTCGGCGTGGCGCTATGGATGGCGCTGCTGACGCCGCTGGTCGGCGCCGCCGAACTCAAGGGCGCCTCGGTCGGTGCACCGGGCCCGTTGCCCGCCGTTCGTGCGGCCGCCAACGAAAACATGCCGCGCTCGATCCAGGGCGTGGATTTTCAGCGCGGCGAGCGGGGCGAGGGTAACGTCCTGATCGACTTGTCGGATCCAGGGATCAGTGCCGACATCCAGCAGCGTGATGGCAAGATCGTTCTCGGCTTTGCCGGAACCCGGTTGCCCGAATCATTGCGGGTGCGCCTGGACGTCAAGGATTTCGCCACGCCGCTGCAGTTCATCAGCGCCGATACACAGAACGGGCGCACCACCATCACCCTGGAGCCCAGGGGGGCTTTCGACTATTCGACGTTCCAGACCGACAACCGGCTGACTATCAGTGTCCGCCCCCTGGCCGAGGCCGGGGCTCGGCGCGAGGGCGGGCGTCCAGCCTACAGGGGTGAAAAGCTCTCGCTGAATTTCCAGGACATCGAAGTGCGTTCAGTGCTGCAACTGATCGCCGATTTCACCGGCCTCAATCTGGTGGCCAGCGACACTGTTCAGGGCGGCATCACCCTGCGTCTGCAGAATGTGCCCTGGGATCAGGCTCTGGACCTGGTGCTCAAGACCAAAGGCCTGGACCAGCGCAAGATCGGCAGCGTGCTGCTGGTGGCCCCGGCGGATGAAATAGCCGCCCGGGAGCGCCAGGAGCTGGAGTCGCAGAAGCAGCTGGAAGACCTGGCGCCGCTGCGCCGGGAACTGCTGCAGGTCAACTACGCCAAGGCGGCAGATATTGCCAAGCTGTTCCAGTCGGTGACCGGCGCCGAGGAAAGGGCCGACGAGCGAGGTTCGATCACCGTCGATGAGCGCACCAACAACATCATTGCCTATCAGACCCAGGAGCGCCTCGACGAGCTGCGGCGCATCGTCACGCAACTGGACATCCCGGTGCGCCAGGTGATGATCGAGGCGCGCATCGTCGAGGCCAATGTCGACTATGACAAGAGCCTGGGCGTGCGCTGGGGCGGTTCGGTGCAGAACAGGGGCAACTGGAATGCCTCCGGCGTGCAGAGCGGTGCCAATGGTTCGTCCACCATCGGCACTCCGGGCAGCAGTGGCAGCAACACGCCTTTCGTCGACCTGGGAGCCACGGCCAACACCTCGGGCATTGGTATCGCCTACATCACCGACAATGTATTGCTGGACCTGGAACTGACCGCCATGGAAAAGACCGGCAATGGCGAGATCGTCTCCCAGCCCAAGGTGGTCACCTCCGACAAGGAGACTGCGAAGATCCTCAAGGGCACCGAGATTCCCTACCAGGAAGCCAGCTCCAGTGGCGCCACCTCGGTGTCGTTCAAGGAGGCCTCGCTGTCCCTGGAGGTCACGCCGCAGATCACCCCGGATAACCGCATCATCATGGAGGTCAAGGTCACCAAGGATGAGCCGGACTACCTGAACAAGGTCCAGGATGTGCCGCCGATCAAGAAGAACGAGGTCAATGCCAAGGTGCTGGTCAACGACGGGGAGACCATTGTCATCGGTGGGGTTTTCTCCAACACCCAGAGCAAGGTTGTAGATAAAGTGCCATTTCTTGGCGATGTGCCGTATCTTGGCCGCCTTTTCCGGCGTGACGTGGTGTCGGAGAAAAAATCCGAGCTGCTGGTATTTCTCACTCCGCGTATCATGAACAACCAGGCGATTGCTGTGAGTCGTTGATTCTGTGCGAAATTTGATTCTTGTTGGGCCGATGGGGGCTGGAAAAAGCACCATAGGCCGTCTACTGGCCAAAGAGCTGCGCCTGCCATTCAAGGATTCCGATAAGGAAATTGAACTGCGCACCGGCGCGAACATCCCGTGGATCTTCGATAAGGAAGGCGAACCGGGCTTTCGTGATCGCGAGCAGGCGATGATCGCCGAGCTGTGCGAAACCGACGGTGTGGTCCTTGCCACGGGCGGGGGCGCAGTAATGCGCGAAGCCAATCGTCGGGCATTGCATGCTGGCGGACGAGTGGTCTATCTGCATGCTTCGGTGGAGCAGCAGGTGGGGCGCACCGCCCGGGACCGCAATCGTCCCCTGCTGCGCACCGCCGATCCGGCCAAGACCCTGCGCGACCTGCTGGAACTCCGCGACCCGCTTTATCGGGAAATCGCCGATCTGGTGGTGGAAACCGATGAGCGGCCGCCACGAATGGTGGTGCTGGACATACTGGAGCGCCTGCAGCAGCTGCCACCCCGTTAATGCGCCGAGCGAAATGCGCTATTCTCGGCGTCGCGCCAGACCGCCAAGGTGTGGCGCAGAGCTATCGGGCTGCGTCACAAGACCAGGCGAGGCTCAACGTCAATACAAGGCAGAATGCCTGCTTCCATCTTCACTGTGGGGACACATGCAGACACTTAAGGTCGATCTAGGCGAGCGCAGCTACCCGATTCACATTGGTGCAGGACTGCTGGACCAGCCCGAGCTGCTGGTGCCGCATATCGCCGGGCGGCAAGTGGCGATCATTTCCAATGAAACCGTCGCGCCCCTGTACCTTGAGCGTCTGACCCGCAGCCTGGGGCAGTTCTCGGTAATCTCGGTGGTCCTGCCCGATGGCGAGGCCTACAAGAACTGGGAAACCCTGCAGCTGATTTTCGACGGCCTGCTCACTGCCCGTCACGATCGGCGCACCACCATCATCGCCCTCGGCGGCGGCGTGATCGGCGACATGGCCGGGTTTGCCGCCGCCTGCTACCAGCGTGGCGTGGACTTCATCCAGGTCCCGACCACCCTGCTGTCCCAGGTCGACTCCTCGGTCGGCGGCAAGACCGGGATCAACCATCCCCTGGGCAAGAACATGGTCGGTGCCTTCTATCAGCCGAACGTGGTGCTGATCGATACCGACAGCCTCAACACTTTGCCCCGCCGCGAGCTGTCGGCGGGCCTGGCGGAAGTGATCAAGTACGGGTTGATCTGCGATGAGCCGTTCCTCACTTGGCTGGAAGAGAATGTCGACCGCCTGCTGGCCCTCGACCAGCAGGCGCTGACCTATGCCATCGAGCGCTCCTGCGCGGCCAAGGCTGCGGTGGTGGGCGCCGATGAGCGTGAGTCGGGGGTGCGCGCCACCCTCAACCTGGGCCATACCTTCGGCCACGCCATCGAGACCCACATGGGTTATGGCGTCTGGCTGCACGGCGAGGCGGTGGCTGCTGGCACCGTAATGGCCCTGGAAATGTCCGCGCGCCTGGGCTGGATTTCCAGCCAGGAACGCGACCGCGGTATTCGCCTGTTCCAGCGTGCGGGCTTGCCGGTCATCCCGCCTGAAGAGATGACCGAAGCGGATTTTCTCGAACACATGGCAATTGACAAGAAAGTGATCGACGGTCGTTTGCGTCTGGTGCTGTTGCGCCGCATGGGCGAAGCCGTAGTGACCGACGATTATCCGAAAGAGGTTTTACAGGCCACGCTGGGGGCGGATTACCGCGTCCTGGCTCAGCTTAAAGGTTAATAAGATCCCGATGACTAGTTTGCATGCCGACGAGGCGTTCCTCGGCCATTACCAGTTGAGCCACGATCCTTTCGCTCCCCGGGTCCCTGGCTTCAAGTTCTTTCCTGCCCAGCGCAAGCCTGTGCTGGGGCAACTGCATCACCTGGCCCGCTACAGCCAGCTGTTGCTGGTGGTCACCGGCCCGCAGGGCAGCGGCAAGACCCTGCTGCGTCAGGCGCTGGTGGCCAGTACCAACAAGCAATCGGTGCAGAGCGTGGTGGTTTCCGCTCGTGGCGCCGGCGATGCCGCTGGCGTGCTGCGCCAGGTAGCCCAGGCGCTGAATGTGGCCCAGGCCGAAATCGGCGCGATCCTCGCCCAGGTGGTGCAACTGGCCCTGACCGGCCAGGAAGTCTATCTGCTGGTGGACGATGCCGAGCAGCTTGACGAGTCTGCGCTTGAGGCCCTGCTGGCCCTGGCGGCGGGCGCTCCGGAAGGCCGCCCTCACGTGTTCCTGTTCGGCGAGTCGTCGTTGATCGCGGCCCTGGACCAGTTGAGCACCGAAGAAGAGCGCTTCCACGTCATCGAGTTGCAGCCTTACGCCGAAGAGGAAACCCGTGAATACCTGGCCCAACGCCTCGAAGGTGCGGGTCAGGGCATCGAACTTTTCTCCGCAGATCAGATCAGTGATATTCACGAAAGCTCCGATGGCTGGCCGGGCAACATCAACCAGGTCGCCAGGGATGCAATGATCGAAGCCATGATCGCCAGCCGCTCTGCGGTCAAGCGTCCAAGTATGGGGTTCAACATGCCGAAGAAACACGTATTGGCCATTTCCGCTGTAGTGGTGGTGGCCGTGGCTGCAGCCTGGTTGATGCCGGGTCGCAGTAAGGCGCCAACCACCGGGGCTCCGGCCAGCGAGCAAGCGCAACTGCCTCTGGGGCAGACCCCGACACCGAATGCCAATGGCAGTCCATCGGTGGAATTTGCCGGCTCGTCTCAGCCGATGCCGCTGCCGTTGGTCGGCCAGTCACAACCGGTAATGCGCGGTCCCCTGGCTGAAGCCGCAGGCGGTATCACCGAGGGCGACGATGGCGTTCCTGTAGAAGGCTCCAGCGCCGTTCCGCCAACCGTGACTACTACGGCGCCACCAGCGGGTGCAGTGGCCGGCCCGGCACCGACTCCGGCGGCACGTCCGACTCCGGCCCCGACCCAGGTCGCCACTGCCAAGCCGACGCCTGCGCCCAAGCCGGTAGAGAAACCAGCCGCCGCCAAGCCTGCTGCAGCCGCCAAGCCGGCAGAAAAACCGGTCACCGTAGCCAAGGCTGCCGGTGGCAGCTGGTACGCCGGTCAGGCGCCAGGCAACTACGTGGTGCAGATCCTCGGCACCAGCTCGGAAGCCACCGCGCAGAACTTCGTCAAGGAACAGGGCGGCGAGTACCGCTACTTCAAGAAAGTCCTCAACGGCAAGCCGCTGTACGTGATCACCTACGGCAACTTCACAAGCCGCGATGCCGCGGTCAGCGCCATCAAATCCTTGCCAGCGAAGGTTCAGGCTGGTAAACCTTGGCCTCGCACTGTCGCTAGCGTTCAACAAGAACTGGCAACAACCCGCTGAAGATTCGGCGGCCTTACCCAGGCCGCCTCTCCCGGCAACCTCAAATTTCCGCATCGGCATGCTGCCTTCCAGGCCGCGTGCCTTGTGGTGTCTGCGTTACAGTAGTTTTTGAGTGGCGGCAGTCAGAACCAAAAAATTTTGACTAGCACGACATATCGCTTTAAAACGTTCATAAATGCGACATGAATTTGCGACAGATCGTCGCTAAATTTGTGGGGCTTTGTGTCGGTATGTACAATGACCTCCCTTTTGCCCCCGCAAAGCTGGCGTACGTTCGGCGCGGATTGCAAGTGGTTGAATTGAAAAGAAAATTGTCTCGATAAGAGGCAGCCTGGTGAGAAAGTGTCTATGAAAGCAGGTCTGTACCAACCCGATGAATTTAAGGATAACTGTGGTTTCGGCCTGATAGCCCATATGCAGGGCGAACCCAGTCATACCCTGTTGAAAACGGCCATCGAGGCCCTGACCTGCATGACCCACCGCGGTGGGATCAACGCGGACGGCAAGACCGGTGACGGTTGCGGTCTGCTGATGCAAAAGCCCGACCTGTTCCTGCGTGCTGTCGCCAAGGAGCACTTCGGCACTGACTTGCCCAAGCAATATGCGGTGGGCATGGTGTTCTTCAACCAGGATCCGGCCAAGGCCGAAGCCGCTCGCGAGAACATGAACCGCGAGATCCTCGCCGCCGGCCTGCAACTGGTGGGCTGGCGCAAGGTGCCGATCGATACCAGTGTGCTCGGGCGTCTGGCCCTGGAGCGCCTGCCGCAGATCGAACAAGTGTTCATCGGTGGCGAGTCCCTGAGCGATCAGGATTTCGCCATCAAGCTGTTCAGCTCCCGTCGTCGCTCCTCGGTGGCCAACGCCGCCGACACCGACCACTACATCTGCAGCTTTTCCCACAAGACCATCATCTATAAAGGCCTGATGATGCCGGCGGACCTCGCCGCCTTCTATCCGGACCTGGGTGACGAGCGCCTGCAGACCGCAATCTGCGTGTTCCACCAGCGCTTCTCCACCAACACCCTGCCGAAATGGCCGCTGGCCCAGCCATTCCGCTTCCTCGCCCACAACGGCGAGATCAACACCATCACCGGCAACCGCAACTGGGCCCAGGCCCGGCGCACCAAGTTCAGCAACGACCTGATGGACCTGGAAGAACTCGGCCCGCTGGTCAACCGCGTGGGTTCCGACTCCTCGAGCATGGACAACATGCTGGAACTGATGGTCACCGGCGGCATCGACCTGTTCCGTGGCGTGCGCATGATCATTCCGCCGGCGTGGCAGAACGTCGAAACCATGGACCCGGACCTGCGTGCGTTCTACGAGTACAACTCGATGCACATGGAGCCGTGGGACGGCCCGGCCGGCGTGGTCATGACCGACGGCCGCTACGCCGTCTGCCTGCTGGATCGCAACGGCCTGCGCCCGGCGCGCTGGGTCACCACCACCAATGGCTTCATCACCCTGGCTTCGGAAATCGGCGTGTGGAACTACCAGCCCGAGGACGTGATCGCCAAGGGCCGGGTCGGCCCGGGGCAGATCTTTGCCGTGGACACCGAGACCGGGCAGATCCTCGACACCGATGCCATCGACAACCGTCTGAAATCCCGTCATCCGTACAAGCAATGGCTGCGCAAGAACGCCCTGCGCATCCAGGCCACCATGGAAGACAACGACCACGGCTCGGCCTTCTACGATGTCGACCAGCTCAAGCAGTACATGAAGATGTACCAGGTCACCTTCGAAGAGCGTGACCAGGTGCTGCGGCCGCTGGGCGAGCAGGGCTACGAAGCGGTCGGCTCCATGGGCGACGACACGCCGATGGCCGTGCTGTCCCAGCGTGTGCGCACGCCGTACGACTACTTCCGCCAGCAGTTCGCCCAGGTCACCAACCCGCCGATCGACCCGCTGCGCGAAGCCATCGTCATGTCCCTGGAGATCTGCCTGGGTGCCGAGCGCAACATCTTCCAGGAGTCGCCCGAGCACGCCTCGCGCGTAATCCTCAGCTCGCCAGTGATTTCGCCCGCCAAGTGGCGCTCGCTGATGAACCTCGATCGCCCGGGCTTCGAGCGCCAGGTGATCGACCTCAACTATGACGAGAGCCTTGGCCTGGAAGCGGCGATCCGCAACGTGGCCGACCAGGCTGAAGAAGCCGTACGTGCCGGCCGTACCCAGATCGTCCTCAGCGACCGGCATATCGCGCCGGGCAAGCTGCCGATCCACGCGTCCCTGGCCACCGGCGCGGTGCACCACCGCCTGACCGAGAAGGGCCTGCGCTGCGACTCCAACATCCTGGTGGAAACCGCCACTGCCCGTGACCCGCACCACTTCGCGGTGCTGATCGGTTTCGGCGCCTCGGCGGTCTATCCGTTCCTGGCCTATGAAGTGCTGGGCGACCTGATCCGCACCGGTGAAGTGCTGGGCGACCTCTACGAGGTGTTCAAGAACTACCGCAAGGGCATCACCAAGGGCCTGTTGAAGATCCTGTCGAAGATGGGCATCTCCACCATCGCCTCCTACCGCGGCGCCCAGCTGTTCGAAGCCATCGGCCTGTCCGAGGAAGTCTGCAACCTGAGCTTCCGTGGCGTGCCGAGCCGGATCAAGGGCGCGCGTTTCGTCGACATCGAAGCCGAGCAGAAAGCCCTGGCGACCGAAGCCTGGAGCCCGCGCAAGCCGATCCAGCAAGGCGGCCTGCTGAAATTCGTCCACGGCGGCGAATACCACGCCTACAACCCGGACGTGGTCAACACCCTGCAAGCCGCCGTGCAGCAGGGCGACTACGCCAAGTTCAAGGAATACACCGCGCTGGTGGACAACCGTCCGGTGTCGATGATCCGCGACCTGTTCCAGGTGAAGACCCTGGACACGCCGATGGACATCAGCGAAGTCGAGCCCCTGGAATCGATCCTCAAGCGTTTCGACTCCGCCGGCATCTCCCTGGGCGCCCTGTCGCCCGAGGCCCACGAAGCCCTGGCCGAAGCCATGAACCGCCTCGGCGCGCGTTCCAACTCCGGTGAAGGCGGCGAAGACCCGGCGCGCTACGGCACCATCAAGAGCTCGAAAATCAAGCAGGTGGCCACTGGCCGTTTCGGCGTGACCCCGGAATACCTGGTCAACGCCGAAGTGCTGCAGATCAAGGTGGCCCAGGGCGCCAAGCCCGGCGAGGGCGGCCAACTGCCTGGCGGCAAGGTCAACGGCCTGATCGCCAAGCTGCGCTACGCGGTTCCCGGCGTGACCCTGATCTCGCCACCGCCGCACCACGACATCTATTCGATTGAAGACTTGTCGCAACTGATCTTCGACCTCAAGCAGGTCAACCCTCAGGCGCTGGTCTCGGTGAAGCTGGTGGCGGAAGCCGGGGTCGGCACCATCGCCGCCGGCGTGGCCAAGGCCTATGCCGACCTGATCACCATCTCCGGCTACGACGGCGGCACTGGCGCTTCGCCGCTGACCTCGATCAAGTACGCCGGTGCGCCGTGGGAACTGGGCCTGGCGGAAACCCACCAGACCCTGCGCGGCAACGACCTGCGCGGCAAGGTCCGGGTGCAGACCGACGGCGGCCTGAAAACCGGCCTCGACGTGATCAAGGCAGCGATCCTCGGTGCCGAGAGTTTCGGCTTCGGCACTGCGCCGATGATCGCCCTGGGCTGCAAGTACCTGCGCATCTGCCACCTGAACAACTGCGCCACCGGCGTGGCGACCCAGAACGAGAAGCTGCGCAAGGACCACTACATCGGCACCGTCGACATGGTGGTGAACTTCTTCACCTACGTCGCCGAGGAAACCCGCGAGTGGCTGGCCAAGCTTGGCGTGCGCTCCCTGGAACAACTGATCGGTCGTACCGATCTGCTGGAAATCCTCGAAGGCCAGACCGCCAAGCAGCACCACCTGGACCTGACCCCGTTGCTGGGCAGCGACCACATCCCGGCGGACAAGCCACAGTTCTGCCAGGTGGACCGCAACCCGCCATTCGACCAGGGCCTGCTGGCCGAGAAAATGGTCGAGATGGCCCGCTCGGCGATCAACGACAAGAGCGGTGCCGACTTCGCCCTGGACATCTGCAACTGCGACCGTTCCATCGGCGCACGGATCTCCGGTGAAATCGCCCGGCTCCACGGCAACCAGGGCATGGCCCAGGCGCCGATCACCTTCCGCTTCAAGGGCACGGCCGGCCAGAGCTTCGGCGTGTGGAACGCCGGCGGCCTGAACCTCTACCTGGAAGGCGACGCCAACGACTACGTGGGCAAGGGCATGACCGGCGGCAAGCTGGTGATCGTTCCGCCCAAGGGCAGCGTCTACAAGACTCAAGACAGCGCGATTATCGGCAACACCTGCCTGTACGGCGCCACCGGCGGCAAGCTGTTCGCCGCCGGCACCGCGGGCGAGCGTTTCGCCGTGCGCAACTCCGGGGCCCACACCGTGGTGGAAGGCACCGGCGATCACTGCTGCGAGTACATGACCGGTGGTTTCGTCTGCGTCCTGGGCAAGACCGGTTACAACTTCGGCTCAGGCATGACCGGTGGTTTCGCCTACGTGCTCGACCAGGACAACACCTTCGTTGACCGGGTCAACCACGAACTGGTGGAAATCCAGCGGATCAGCGGCGAAGCGATGGAAGCCTATCGCAGCCACCTGCAACGCGTGCTGAACGAGTACGTCGAGGAAACCGACAGCGAATGGGGCCGTAATCTCGCCGAGAACCTCGACGACTACCTGCGCCGTTTCTGGCTGGTCAAACCGAAGGCGGCGAGCTTGAAATCTCTGCTCTCCAGTACTCGTGCCAACCCGCAATAAAGCAGCTGCAAGTGGCAAGCCTCAAGCTGCAAGTGAAGCAGTGCGAGGTTTGCCGGGCATACGTGATCGACTTGCGGCTTGCAGCTAAGAGCTTGCAGCTGCTGTATAGAGGTTTTTGAAAATGGCTGAACGTCTGAATAACGACTTCCAGTTCATCGAGGTCGGTCGTAAAGACCCGAAGAAGAAACTGCTGCGCCAGCGCAAGAAGGAGTTCGTGGAAATCTACGAACCCTTCAAGCCCCAGCAGTCCGCCGACCAGGCCCACCGCTGCCTGGGTTGCGGTAACCCGTATTGCGAGTGGAAGTGCCCGGTGCACAACTTCATTCCCAACTGGCTCAAGCTGGTGGCCGAGGGCAACATCCTCGCCGCCGCCGAGCTGTCGCACCAGACCAACACCCTGCCGGAAGTCTGTGGCCGGGTCTGCCCGCAGGATCGTCTGTGCGAGGGTGCTTGCACCCTCAACGACGGCTTTGGCGCGGTGACCATCGGCTCGGTGGAGAAGTACATCACCGACACCGCCTTCGCCATGGGCTGGCGCCCGGACATGTCCAAGGTCAAGCCCACCGGCAAGCGCGTGGCGATCATCGGCGCGGGCCCTGCGGGCCTGGGCTGCGCCGACGTGCTGGTGCGTGGCGGCGTGACCCCGGTGGTGTTCGACAAGAACCCGGAAATCGGCGGCCTGCTGACCTTCGGCATCCCCGAGTTCAAGCTGGAAAAGACCGTGCTGAGCAACCGTCGCGAAGTCTTCAGCGGCATGGGCATCGAATTCCGCCTCAACACCGAGGTCGGCAAGGACGTGACCATGGAGCAACTGCTCGCCGAATACGATGCGGTGTTCATGGGCATGGGCACCTACACCTACATGAAGGGCGGCTTTGCCGGCGAGGACCTGCCAGGGGTGTACGACGCCCTGGATTTCCTGATCGCCAACGTCAACCGCAACCTGGGCTTTGAAAAGTCGCCGGAAGACTTCGTCGACATGAAAGGCAAGAAGGTGGTGGTACTGGGCGGCGGCGACACCGCGATGGACTGCAACCGCACCTCCATCCGCCAGTGCGCCAAGTCGGTGACCTGTGCCTATCGTCGTGACGAAGCCAACATGCCCGGCTCGCGCAAAGAGGTGAAGAACGCCAAGGAAGAGGGCGTGAAATTCCTCTACAACCGCCAGCCGATCGCCATTGTCGGTGAAGACAAGGTCGAAGGCGTGAAGGTGGTCGAGACCCGTCTCGGCGCGCCGGATGCCCGTGGCCGCCGCAGCCCCGAGCCGATCCCGGGTTCCGAAGAGATCATCCCGGCCGATGCCGTGGTCATCGCCTTCGGTTTCCGTCCAAGCCCGGCGCCGTGGTTCGAGCAGTTCAGCATCCAGACCGACAGCCAGGGCCGGGTCGTGGCCCCCGAGCAAGGTCAGTACAAGCACCAGACCAGCAACCCGAAAATCTTCGCCGGTGGCGACATGGTGCGCGGTTCCGACCTGGTGGTGACGGCGATCTTCGAAGGCCGTAACGCCGCCGAAGGCATCCTCGACTACCTGGGCGTCTGACGACGCCAGCAGCAAGCTTCAAGCTGCAAGCGACAAGTTGAAGGCATCAGCGCTTTCAGCTTGCGGCTTGTAGCTTGCCGCTTGCGGCTGTCTTTCTGTGCCGCGCTCTGAGAAAATGCCCCCACTTTTTTTCCGGATGCCGACATGACTGCCCTGAAGAACGACCGTTTCCTTCGTGCCCTGCTCAAGCAACCCGTAGACGTCACCCCGGTGTGGATGATGCGGCAAGCCGGGCGCTACTTGCCTGAATACCGCGCCAGCCGTGCCAACGCCGGTGACTTCATGAGCCTGTGCATGAACCCGGAGTTCGCTTGCGAAGTCACCCTGCAGCCTCTGGACCGCTACCCGCAGCTGGATGCGGCGATCCTCTTCTCCGACATCCTGACCATCCCCGATGCCATGGGCCAAGGCCTGTACTTCGAGACCGGTGAAGGCCCGCGCTTCAAGAAAGTGGTCAGCACCCTGGCCGACATCGAGGCCCTGCCGATCCCTGATCCGCAAAAGGACCTGGGCTATGTGATGGATGCGGTCAGCACCATTCGTCGCGAACTCAATGGCCGGGTGCCGCTGATCGGTTTCGCCGGCAGCCCCTGGACCCTGGCCACCTACATGGTCGAAGGCGGCTCGTCGAAGGACTTCCGCAAGTCCAAGGCCATGCTCTACGACAACCCGCAAGCCATGCACCTGCTGCTGGACAAGCTGGCGCAGTCGGTCACTTCCTACCTCAACGGGCAGATTCTGGCCGGTGCCCAGGCGGTGCAGATTTTCGACAGCTGGGGCGGCAGCCTCTCGGCGGCGGCTTACCAGGAGTTCTCCCTGGCCTACATGCGCAAGATCGTCAGCGGCCTGATCCGCGAGCACGACGGGCGCAAGGTGCCGGTGATCCTGTTCACCAAGGGCGGTGGCCTGTGGCTGGAAAGCATTGCTGACGCCGGCGCCGATGCCCTGGGCCTGGACTGGACCTGCGACATCGGCGAGGCCCGGCGTCGGGTCGGCAGCAAGGTATCGCTGCAAGGCAACATGGACCCCACCGTGCTCTACGCCAACCCGCAGGCGATCCGCAGCGAAGTGGCGCGCATCCTCGCGAGCTACGGCAAGGGCAGCGGCCACGTGTTCAACCTGGGCCACGGCATCACCCCGGAAGTGAAGCCGGAGCACGCCGGTGCTTTCCTGGAAGCGGTTCACGAGCTGTCGGCGCAGTACCACGCATAAGCGCCACCCCATGAAAAAACGCCCGGCACCTGCCGGGCGTTTTCATTGGCGCACCCCTTTTTTGTAGGAGCCGGCTTGCCGGCGAAGGGGCCCTCAAGCCCTGCACCTGCCTGACGGACGCCTTCGCCGGCAAGCCAGCTCCTACGAGGGCCCGGCGGTACGATCAGTGCTGTGTAGGAGCCAGCTTGCTGGCGAAGGGGCCTTCGAGATTTGCACCTGCCTGGCGGACGCTTTCGCTGGCAAGCCAGCTCCTACAGGAGCCCGGCGGTACGATCTGTTCTGTGTAGGAGCCAGCTTGCTGGCGAAGGGGCCTTCGAGATTTGCACCTGACTGGCGGACGCCTTCGCTGGCAAGCCAGCTCCTACGAGGGCCTGGCGGAACGATGAGTGCTGTGTAGGAGCCAGCTTGCTGGCGAAGGGGCCTTCGAGATTTGCACCTGACTGGCGGACGCCTTCGCTGGCAAGCCAGCTCCTACAGGAGCCCGGCGGTACGATCAGTGCTGTGTAGGAGCCAGCTTGCTGGCGAAGGGGCCTTCGAGATTTGCACCTGACTGGCGGACGCCTTCGCTGGCAAGCCAGCTCCTACGAGGGCCTGGCGGAACGATGAGTGCTGTGTAGGAGCCAGCTTGCTGGCGAAGGGGCCTTCGAGATTTGCACCTGCCTGGCGGACGCCTTCGCTGGCAAGCCAGCTCCTACGCAGGCCAGGCGTTACAAAGGCGGGAGTTTGGCCAGCTTCATGGCGATCAGCAGTGCGCCCACCAGCAAGGCACCGATAAACAGGCCGATACCGTTCCAGCCCGCCAGGTGCCAGAACACTCCACCGGCAGTGCCGGCAATGCTGGAGCCGGCGTAGTAGCTGAACAGGTACAGGGAAGAGGCCTGGCCCTTGGCCTTGGTGGCCCGGCGGCCGATCCAGCTGCTGGCCACCGAGTGGGCGCCGAAGAAGCCGAAGGTGAACAGCAGCATGCCGATCAGCACCAGGGACAACGGCGTCAGCAGGGTCAGGGCAATCCCTGCCAGCATCAGCACGATGGTGGCCCAGAGCACCCGGCGGCGCCCCAACTGGTCGGCCAGGGCGCCAATCTTCGCCGAGCTGTAGATCCCCGACAGGTACACCACCGAGAGCATCCCGACCCAGGCCTGGCTCAGTTGATAGGGCTCGGCCAGCAGGCGATAGCCGATGTAGTTGAACAGGGTGACGAAGGCCCCCATCAGCAGGAAGCCTTCGAGGAACAGCCAGGGCAGGCCAGCATCGCGAAAGTGCATGCTGAAACCCTCCAGCAGGCTGCGCGGGTGCAGCGAGCGAGGGCGGAAGTTGCGCGACTCGGGCAGGATGCGCCAGAACACCGCCGCAGCGATCAGCGCCAGCCCACCGATCACCAGCATCGCCGTGTGCCAGCTGACGAAGTCGATCAGCACCCCGGTGATCAGCCGTCCGCTCATGCCGCCAATGGCGTTGCCGCCAATGTACAGGCCCATGGCCAGGCCGATGTGCTGCGGGTGGATCTCTTCGCTCAGGTAGGTCATGGCCACCGCGGCCAGCCCGCTCAGGGACAGGCCCACCAGCGCACGCATCAGCAGCACCCCGTGCCAGCTGGGCATCAGCGCGCTGGCGATGGTGCACAGGGCGGCGGCGAGCAGGGCGGCGACCATCACCGGCTTGCGGCCGATGCGATCGGAAATCGGTCCGGTGATCAGCAGCCCGATGGCCAGCATGCCGGTAGCGACCGAGAGGATCAGGCTGCTCTGGGCGGCGTTGATGGAAAAGTCCCGGGACAGCAGCGGCATCATCGGTTGTACGCAGTACAGCAGGGCGAAGGTGGCGAAACCGCCGGAGAACAGCGCCAGCACCGTGCGCATGAACAGCGGCGTGCCTTTCTCGATATAGACCTCGTTGAGTTGGGCGACCACCTCGTCCAGGGGCGTGGCAGGGGGTTCGTGGGCAGGGGGGGCAACAACGGCAACAGCGGATTTCACGGGGGACCTCGGGGGGGAACGCAGCCGGTCAGGCAATGGAAAAAGCATATAGCTGGCTAATGATTCTTTCCAATATATTGTTCGACCTGTTTGATAGGTTTGAAGACTTAATGAGGTCCCCATGGAATTGCGTCACCTGCGCTACTTCATTGCCGTCGCCGAAGAGCTGCATTTTGGCCGCGCGGCCCAGGTGCTGGGCATCTCCCAGCCGCCCCTGAGCCAGCAGATCCAGGCGCTGGAGCAGGAGGTTGGTGCCCGTTTGTTCGAGCGAACCAATCGTCGGGTCGAACTCAGCGAGGCCGGACGCCTGTTCCTCGAAGAGGCGCGGCTGGTGCTGGCCCAGGTGGACAAGGCGGCGGATGTGGCGCGGCGCGCGCAACTGGGCGAGTTGGGGGAGTTGAAGATCGGCTTCACCTCGTCGGCTCCGTTCAACTCGACCATTCCCCAGGCGATCTTCGCCTTTCGCCAGCGCTTCCCTGCGGTGCACCTCAAGCTCAAGGAAATGAGCAGCACCCAGGTGGCCGAGGCGCTAGTGGACCAGTCGATCCAGGTCGGCATCATGCGGCCCTTGCCCCTGCCGGATTCGCTGTCGGTGGTGGAGCTGTTGCGCGAGCCGCTGGTGGCGGTGCTCAGCGCCAAGCACCCGCTGGCCGGTGGCAGTGAAGAGGGCCTGCATCTGGCGGCGCTGGCCCACGAGCCCTTCGTGTTCTTTCCCCGCAGCTATGGCAGCGGCCTGTACGCCCAGTTGCTGAGCCTGTCCCGGGATGCCGGGTTTACCCCGCATTTTGCCCAGGAGGCGGGCGAAGCCATGACCATCATCGGCCTGGTGGCCGCCGGGTTGGGGGTCTCGGTATTGCCGGCGTCCTACCAGCGCATGCGCATCGATGGCGTGGTCTATCGGCGCCTGCTGGACCCCGAGGCCATGTCGGCGGTGTGGCTGGTGCAGCGCAAGGACCAGAACTCGCCCATGGCCCAGGCCTTTGTCGAGCTACTGACGCGCAAGACCGGGGCCGCGCCCTGAGGGGAGGTTGGGCCGCACCGGGGCCTGGAGGTACACCAGGTCGCCGCGCAGGGCCACGCCGGCCATCAGCACCCCGGCGTGGCATTCGTAGGTGTTCAGGTCCTTGCGCACATGGTGCTTGTAGTAGCTGACGATATTGGTCACCGCGTTGGCGCCGACCCGCTTGGCCGCCGCTTGCAGGGTGATCAGGGCTGACTGCAGGGCCCATTCGCAGGCGTCGATGTCGCTCTTGTTGAAGGCATTGGTCTTCTTGTTGGTGGCCAGCTCAGTGACCTGGACCCTGAGCAGCGGCGGATGCGGGTTGCCCGCCAGGTAGAAGCTCACGCTACCGTCCAGGCGCCCGGCGCGCTGGGCATCGGCGACGACTTTCTCGAAGGGCATGTACATCAGGTTGGTGGCCTGGCTGGTGGGGCTCAGGACAGCTAGCAGGGCCAGGGCAATCAGCGCTTTCACTTGCATGGTCGGCTCCTTGACGGACGTGAAAGGGGTGCCACCGTCACGCCGGTCGAGGCCCGGCCGCGCAGCTTGGCTCCCGCAGGCGGCGATGCTCCGGCCTGCTGTTGCGAGTGTAGACGGCGATTGGCGCGCTTCCGGAAAAATCCCGGAAACGAAAAGGGCGCCCAAAAGGCGCCCTTCGCTGTCGACGGCAGGTCACTGGACCTTGGACAGATCCCCGCGCAGCGCGACGCCAGCCATGATGGCGCCGGCATGGCACTCATAGGTGGTGGCGTCCTTGCGCTCACGGCTCTTGTAGAAGCTGGCGATGTCGGTCACGGCATTGGCACCGACTTTCTTCGCCGCTTCGTGCAGGGTGATCAGCGCCGACTGCAAGGCCCACTCGCAGGCCACCTGGTCGGCCTTGCCGAAGGCATTGGTCTTCTTGTTGGTCACGGCGCCGGGGCTGAGCACGCTGACCTTGCCGGCCGGCTTGTTGCCCGCCAGGTAGAACTTCACGCTGCCGTCGATCTTGCCGGTGCTGATGGCCTCGGCCACCACCTTGTCGAAGGGCAGGTACAGGGCGGTATCCCGGGCCTGGCTGACGCCGGGCAGGGTGCACAGCAGCAGGGTGGCGGTGGCCGCCAGTGTCTTCAAACGCATCGCATTCTCCATGACATCAAGGGGGGTAAAGCAGCCCGGCGAGCGGGGTCGCCGGGAAGGAATCATTGGGCGGCCGGGAAGCTCTTGGCGGCGCCATCGGACAGCTGTTGTGCGGTCCGCTCGTTCTGGTTGTCCCGCAGTTCACGCAGGATGCCCTTGTCCAGCAGGCGCACCCAGCGGATGTAGTTCTTGTGGATCTTGCCGTCCTTGTAGTCCAGGTCACGGCTGTCGCGGTAGAGGATCTTGTAGTGGCTGGCGGAGTACTGGATATCGATCTCGGCGTGGAACTGTTCACGCACGGTGATCTCGGCCTGGATCAGCTCCGGGCTGATGCGCTGCACGGTCCACTTGCGGGCGACGAGGTTCTTCAGGATCGCCTGCTTGACCTGTTCCTGGTCGGCCTGGATGGTGGCCGGGATGATGCGGTTGGGGGTGTACATGCGCTTGCTGGTACAGGCGGTGACGCTCAGCAGAGCAAGGACGATGAGGGTGGCGCGAAACAGCGAAGACATTCCATTTCTCCAGTGAGGTGAGGCATCAGGACCAGCGGCGGAAGATCAACGAGGTGTTGACGCCGCCAAAGGCAAAGTTGTTGTTCATTACGTATTCGTGGCTCATGGCGCGAAAGCCGCCCTGCAGGTAGTCCAGCTCGCCGCAGCGGGGGTCGACCTGGTCCAGGTTGCAGGTGTGCACATACAGGTCGCGGTTGAGCATCTCGATGCTGAACCAGGACTCCAGGGCGCCACAGGCCCCCAGGGTGTGGCCAAGGAAACTCTTCTGCGAGCTGATGGGCATGCGGCTGCCGAACAGGCTGCTGGTGGCCTGGGTCTCGGCGATATCGCCCTGCTCGGTGGCGGTGCCATGGCCGTTGACGTAGCCGATGGCCGCCGGGAACAGGGCCGCATCCTCCAGGGCCAGCTCCATGGCCCGACGCATGGTGAGCTGCTCGGGACGGGTAGTGTGCTGGCCGTCGGCATTGCTGCCGAAGCCGACGATTTCCGCATGGATCCGCGCGCCCCGGGCCAGGGCATGCTCCAGCTCCTCGAGCACCAGCATGCCGCCGCCTTCGCCGATCACCAGGCCGTCGCGATCGCAGTCGTAGGGCCGGGGACTGGTGTGCGGCGCATCGTTTTTCAGGCTGGTGGCATACAGCGCGTCGAACACCATGGCTTCGGTGGGACACAGTTCCTCGGCGCCGCCGGCGAGCATCAGCGGCAGGCGGCCGAACTTGATCGCCTCGTAGGCGTAGCCGATGCCCTGGCTGCCACTGGTGCAGGCGCTGGAGGTGGGAATCAGGCGTCCGGTGAGGCCGAAGAAGATGCTGATATTGGCCGCGGTGGTGTGGGGCATCATGCGCACGTAGGAATTGGCGTTGAGCCCCTCGGCCACCGAGTTCAGCAGCATGTTGCCGAAGGCCTTGATCTCGTCGGTGCTGCCGGTGGAGGAACCGCAGGCCACCCCCATGCGCCCGTCCTTGATCGACGGGTCGCCCAGCAGCCCGGCGTCGGCCAGGGCCTGCTCGGCGGCGCCCACGGCCAGGCGCGAGACCCGGCCCATGCTGCGCAGTTGCTTGCGGGTCCAGTGTCCGGGCACCTGGAAGTCGTCAATGGGGCCGGCCAGGCGGGTGTTGAGTTCGCTGAAGCGGTCCCATTCGTCCATGCGCCGGATGCCACTGCGGTTGGCGCCGAAGCGCTCGGCGATGCTGGCCCAGTCGCTGCCCAGGGAAGTGATGCCGGCCATGCCGGTGACGACCACGCGTTTCATCAGCACAGGCCCCCGTTGACCGAGAGCACCTGGCGAGTGATGTAGCCGGCTTCGGCGGACATCAGGAAGTTCACCGCGCCGGCCACTTCTTCCGGGGTGCCCATGCGCTGGGCCGGGATCATTTTCAGCAGTTCGTCCACTGGCACGTTTTCATCCAGCATGGCGGTGTCGATCAACCCGGGGGCCACGCAGTTGACGGTGATCTTGCGCTTGCCCAGCTCGATGGCCAGGGCCTTGGCGGCGCCGATCAGACCGGCCTTGGAGGCGCTGTAGTTGACCTGGCCACGGTTGCCGATCAGCCCCGAGACCGAGGTGATGCAGATGATCCGCCCCGGTGCGCGACGACGGATCATCGGCATCATCACCGGGTGCAGGACGTTGTAGAAACCGTCGAGGTTGGTGCGCAGCACCTGGTCCCAGTCCTCTTCGCTGAGGGCCGGGAAGGCACCGTCGCGGGTCAGGCCGGCGTTCAGCACCACGCCGTAATAGGCACCGTGGGCCTCGACGTCGGCTTCCAGAGCGGTCCGGCAGGCATCCCGGTCCGAGACATCGAATTGCAGGATGCGGGCGCTGCGGCCCAGGGCCTCGACCTCGCCCTTGACGGCGTCGGCGTCGCTGCGGCCACTGCGGCAGTGCAGCACCAGGTCATAGCCGGCCTGGGCTAGACGCAGGGCGATGGCCCGGCCGATGCCACGGCTGGAGCCGGTGACCAGTACGGAGTCAGTCATGACGGGGTTCCTGTAGAAGAGGCAGGTGTTTCATGCAGGTAGTCGGCGGCCTGGGGCGGGCGGAACACGTTCAGGCGCGCGCTGGCGGCAATGCCGGGGCCACTGAGGTGGCACTCGAACACGCCCATGCCGTTGTCGTCTTCCAGAGAACGCAGGGCATGGATCTCCAGGGTGCTGCCGACGGCAAAGTGCTCGACATTGCATTCGAATTTACGGGTGCCCAGAAGGAAGCCCAACTCCACCGGCAGACCCTGCTGGCGGGCGCGGCAACCGGCATAGGCGGCCACGCTCTGGGCCATCAGCTCGACCCCGACCCAGGCCGGCAGGCTGCCGTCGGCGCGGTTGAACAGGCCGCCGGGGCGAACTTCGAGGCGGGTGCGGATCTGTTCTTCATCAAAGGCCAGGACCTGATCGATGAGGATCATGTCTCCGGCGTGGGGCAGCAACTCGGCGAGCGGCCGGTCAATCATGGGGCGTCTCCGATAATCAGGCTGACGTTGTTGCCGCCGAAGGCAAAGGAATTGCTCATCAGGCGGCGCGGGGCGTGACGGGGCAGGCGGTCGGCCGGGGTCACCCAGCGCAGCGCCGGCAAGGCAGGGTCGGGCTGGGCATCCCAGACATGGGGCGCCAGTGCCTGGTCGGGGTTGTCGGTGCCCAGGCTCAGCCAGCAGAACGCGGCCTCCAGAGCGCCCGCCGCCCCCAGGGTGTGGCCGCTCATGGGTTTGGTCGATGAGCAGGGCAGGTCCGCGGGGAACAGTTGCGCCACGGCCAGGCTTTCCATGGCGTCGTTGTGCTGGGTGGCGGTGCCGTGCAGGTTCAGGTAATCGATCTGCTGCGGCTGCAGGGCCGCACTGCGCAGGGCCTGGTTCATGGCCTGGAGCGCGCCGCGACCATCGGGGGCCGGGGCGGAAATATGGTAGGCGTCGGAGCTGGCGCCCCCGCCCAGCAGGGCGATGGACGGCTGCGCGCCGGGGTCCCGGGTCATCAGGAATAGCACCGCCGCTTCACCGATGTTGATCCCGTCGCGGTTGCGCGAAAACGGGTTGCAGCGTTGCCCGGAGACCGCCTCCAGGGCCGTGAAACCGTTGAGGGTGAGCTTGCACAGGCTGTCGACGCCGCCGCACAGCACGGCGTCGCACAGGCCCAGGTCGAGCAGGCGCCGGGCGCTGATCAGGGCCCGGGCACTGGAGGTGCAGGCGGTGGAGATCACGTAGGCCGGGCCGCTCAATTGCAGCCACTCGGCGAGAAAGTTCGCCGGGGCGCTGAGCTCCTGCTGGCGGTAGTCGTAGTCCGCCGGGAACTGCCGGTCTTGCAGGTAGCGGGCGATGCCGCGGCTGGCTTCGTCGATCCCCGAGGTGCTGGTGCCCAGGACGATGCCGATGCGGCCACGGCCGTAGCGCCGGATCGCCTGCTGGATGTCGTCCTCGATCTGTCGCGAGGCTTCCAGCAGCAGTTGGTTGTTGCGACTGTTGTGGGGCTCGAGCCCCGCCGGCATGCAGGGCAGCGGGCCGCGTACGGTCGCCACCGGCAGGGTGCGCCCGGGTACCCAGTGGCTTTCCTCGCGCAGGCCCGAGCAGTCGCCGGCAAACAGGCTGCGGGCGACTTCCCGGCGACTGCGGCCCAGGGCGCAGATCACCCCGAGGGCGTTGAGGTAGGCCGTCATGGCGTGGCCTCGGTGCTCAGTGCAGTGATGTGGTAGTACGGGCCTTGGGGCAGGTTCAAGGTGAAATCCAGAGCGTGTTGATAGTCGACCCGCCAGCGCGGGCCGAGGCTACGTTGGGCGCCCTGTTGCCGGGCGTCCGGATAATTGGCCGTCAGCTCGGCAGTGGGCGTCAGGGCAAACAGCAAGGCCGCGAACAGCTCCCGGGCTTCCGGATTCGGTGGCAGCAGGCCGTCGGCCTGCCAGTGTCCGCCCACCAGGCGCTGACGGGCCTGGGGAATGCCCAGGGGGTCCATCAGTGACCAGCGCAGGCCCGGGCCTTCGGCCTGGATCACCAGCAGCCAGTCCTGGCGCTGGTCCTGTAGCTGGCGCTGGACGTGGAGCTGCAACGGCAGCTCCAGCGAGGGCGTGCGCTCGGGCAGCGGAGCCTGACTGACGCAAGCGCTCAGCAACAGGACACAACCGAGCAGCAGGGCACGGATCATTCGGACAGGCCTTCCTCGGCAACAGGGGGAGCGAGCGGCTTGCGGGCCACCACATTGACCAGGGTTTCCTCGCGCTGGCCCACCGGCGGCGGCCGGCGCAGGCCAAAGCGCTCCAGCAGGCCGAAGTCCTTGGCGCGGCTCCACCACAGGTAGGGATAAGACACGTTCTGCGGGCCGAATTCAAAGCCCTGCCGACCAATCATCTGCAAATATTCGCCGGCGCTCTTCTGCACGTGCATCGGGTGGCGGAACAGCCAGCGGATCACCCAGGTGTCGATGTAGGCTTCGGTGGATTCGGCGAACAGCAGGTAACCCCCGGGCTTGAGCACCCGGTAGAACTCGGCCAGGGCCTTTTCCTGTTCCACCAGGTGGTGGAAGGTCTGGTGGCAGAACAGCAGGTCGACGCTGGCATCGGCCAGTTCCAGGGTCGCGCAGTCGCTGCCGATCAACTCCACCTGCATCTGCTGGCGCCGGGCTTCCTCGGCGCTGAGCTTGAGGCTGTGGGGATCGGCGTCGAGGCCGATCAGGCGTTGCGGGGCGAACACCTGGCGCAGGTACTGGAACGACTTGCCCTGGCCGCAGCCGGCATCCAGCAGCACCGGGTTGCGCGGCAGCTCGGCGTCGAACAGCGAGCGCAGGTCATTGATCGCCACCCGCAGCACATGGTGCTGCCAGGTGTGGCTGCGCAGGAACCAGAAGCCGAAGCGGGTTTCCTCGACGTAGCTGGCGCTCAGGTACTGGCTGCTCTGGTCATTCATGCGTTGTCCCTCGCGCAGACTTCCGACAGGGCCTTGAGTCGGCGCCGGGGCTCGCTGACAAAGGGGTTGCGCTCATCCCAGGCATAACCGGCGAGGATCGAGCTGATCATGCGGCGGATCTCCGGCGAGCTGCCCGGATGGTAGATCACGTCCTGGAAGGTGCCGGCGTACCAGCCCTCGACGTAGCAGCGGAAGGTGTCGACGCCGCGCTTGAGGGGTTCGGCGAAATCGCTCTGCCAGTCCACGCACTCGCCCTGCAGCTGGCGGTGCAGTACGGCAGCGGCCATGCTCGAGGAGCGCATGGCGATGGTCACTCCAGAGGAGAACACCGGGTCGAGAAATTCCGCGGCATTGCCCAGCAGGGCAAACCCGGGCCCATGCAGGGTGGTGACGTTGGCCGAGTAGCCGCCGATGGTCCGTGCCGGGGTGTCCCATTCGGCGTATTGCAGGACCCTGGCCAGGCTCGGGGTCTGGGCGATGAAACCGCGCAGGCAGGCATCGAGGTCGGCGTCGCGGCCGGCGAAATGCTCCTCGGCGGCCACCACCCCCACCGAGCAGCGACCGTTGCTGAAGGGGATGCTCCAGAACCAGATGTCACGGTGTTCCGGGTGGGTGGTGATGAGAATCTTGTCGCGGTCGAAATGCTCGCAGTCGATGCGATCCTCGACGTGGGTGAACACCGCCCGGCGCACCGGGAAGCTGGATGGCGCTTCCAGTTCCAGCAGCCGTGGCAGGACCCGGCCGTAGCCGCTGGCGTCGAGGATGAAGTCGGCCTCGATGCGGTACTGGCTACCGTCTTCGCGGCGGCAGTCCAGGTACGGCAGCGGGCGTTCGACGTCCACTGCGACGATCTCTTCGCCATAGCGGATCTCCACCCCTTGCAGGGCGGCCTGGTCGGCCAGCAACTTGTCGAAATCGGCCCGCTGCACCTGGAAGGTGGTGGGTTTGCCTTTGCTGAAGGTGTCGCCGAAATCGAAGGTGCTGTAGTGCTCGCCCCAGGCGAAGGCCGCGCCGTTTTTCAGCTGGAAGCCGGCGGCCTGCACGGCCTCGAGCATTCCGGCTTCCTCGACGAAGTCCAGGCAGTGGGACAGCAGGCTTTCACCAATGGAGAACCGCGGGAAATGTTGCCGCTCGACGATCAGCACGTCGTGGCCCTGGCGCTTGAGCAGCGCGGCCGCGATGGCCCCCGAAGGGCCGGCACCGATCACCACGACCTGGCGACGTTCCATTTCAACTGTTGGCACTGGGGCTCCTTGCCGGTTTGGCGATATTCAGGTTCAGGGAGGCCACGTTTGCCGGGGCCAGGGGAATTCGCTGCAGCCCGGCCAGGGCCGGCAGCAGGGTGGCGATCAGGCCCATGAGCATCAGCGCGAAGTACAGCGCCGGGCTGATCAATTGCTGTTGCAGCAGCAGGTTGAGAAAGACGATCTCGCTCAAGCCGCGAATGTTCAGCAGCAGGCTTTCCCGCCAGCGGCTGGCGCCCTCGAAAGCCGCGCCGGCCCAGGCCAGGCCCAGCCAGTTGCCCAGCAGCTTGCTGGCGATCGGCAACAGCAACAGCGCCGCCAGCTGTACCCAGCCGAGGCTGCCCATGGCGCTGTGCACATCGATCTGCACGATGCCGAAGGTCAGGATCAGCGGGATGGCGACGTAGGTCTGCAAGCGGTGCATCCAGGCAGCCTGTAACGGCAGCACCAGCGCCAGCTTGAGGGCGGCCATGCACAGCAGGTAGCCGATGCCGAGGATCAGCGCATTGAGCCGGTAGTGCTCGGCCAGCACCAGCAGGCCGAAGAAGCCCAGGCTGTAGAGCAGCGGCTGGCGCAGGCCCAGGCCGCGCAGCAGCAGGGGCAGGCAGGCGCCGGCCAGGGGCAGCAGCAGGCTGGCGAGGTGCAGGCTGCCCTGGGCCAGGGCGAACAGGCTCCAGCAGGTCAGGTCGATGAGGATTGCGCTCTGCACCAGGCGCCGGGTGGCGGCGGGCGGGTACTGGATGTGCCGCAGGTACAGGTAGAGCACCGGGATCGCGGTGATGGCGAACAGCAGGCCGACGGCCAGGGAGCTGATCCAGGGTTGCGCCGGCAGCAGGCAGAAAGCCGTGGCCAGGCCGCAGGCGAAGGGAATGCCGAAGCTTGGCACGGCGATCTTCAGGCTCTGGCGGTCCAGGCGCAGGTCGATCACGTCACTGAGGATATGCCCCAGCAGCAGGGCAAAGCCCAGGCTGTACAGGTGCCTGAGCCAGGGCGGCGAAACCAGTTGTGCGCCGCTGAGCTGCCAGTGCGGTTCGATCCACAGCAGCATCAGCAAGGGCAGGCCGAAGGTCGCCAGCAGCAGCTGGCTGACAATCGGAATCAGGCCCAGGCGCCGGCCGATGTGGGTGGCCAGGGCAAACAGCGCCAGGGCCAGCAGCCAGAACAGCAGGGTCAGCATGGCGCACGCTCTGCTTCGGGCGCCGGGTGCGGCGTGTGCCCGGCCCAGGGCGCGAGGATGAAGCTGAAGGCCAGCCCGAGGCTGACCGCCAGGCCGAAGTTGCTCACCGCCGGAGTGCTGGAAATTGCCAGCAGGCCGAACGACAGCCAGGTGGTCAGGGCCGCCAGCAGCGTGCCCAGCAGGCTCACCGCGGCGCCGCCGATCTGCTCGCGCATGAGGATCGCGTAGTCGACGCTGATGGCCGTCACCAGCAGCAGGCCGAACAGGCTGAACAGGGTCAGCGGCTGCCCCAGCCAGCCGAGGCTGGCCAGGCTGCACAGGGCCGCGAGCAAGGGCAAGGCCACCAGGCGCAGGGCACCGCCGACGCCGAAGGGCAGAATCAGCAGCAGCACGATCAGCCCGCAGGAGGCCAGCTTGAGCTCGGCGGCGCTGACCTGGGTGGCGGCGAACACCCGGTTCAGTTCACCCAGGCGGTCCACCAGTTGCACCCCTGGCAGGTCATCGGCCTGGATGCGCAGCAGGGTGGCGTCGTTCAGCCCCTGCAGGTTGACCATGGCGGCCACGCCGTTGGCGTTGGCTCCCAGCCACAGCGGGCGATAGGGCTCGGCCAGAGGCCCGGAAAGCGCGGCGTCGAGGTCTTCCACCGGCAATTGCTGCAGCTGTTCCAGCTCCGCTTGCAGCGCTGCCTGGGGCACCCCCAGGTCCAGCAGTGGCTGCCAGAAGCGCGGCAGTTGCTTGAGGGCCTCGCGCACCCGCTGCTGTTCGGTGGGTTGGCTGAGCAACTGGTTCAGCGACAGGTAGCCCTTGAGCTTGCTCAGGTTCACCAGTGGTTGCAGGCGCAGGTCCAGGGCGTCCAGGCGTTCCAGCAGTTGCTGCTGATCGGCAGCGCGCACCAGGAAGAACTGGCTGGTGGGCTGATAGCCGGTGATCCGCGCGATGGCCTGGGCTTCCTGCAACAGTTGCGGCGGCGCGCCGACCCACTGGCGGATGTCATTCTTGCTCTCGAGCTGCCACAGGCCGGCGGCGCAGAACAGCGCCAGCAACACCAGCAGCACCGGGCTCGGCACGCGCTTGAGCAGGGCCGCGCGAACCTTGAGCAAGGCTTCGGCCACTTGCAGCGGCCACTGCGCCGGGCGCAGCTCCACGCCCTTGAGCAGCGCCGGCAGCAGGCACACCGCTGCCAGGTAGGCGCCCACCAGGCCGGCGGCGGAGAACACGGCGATCTGGGTCAGGGCCGGGAACGGGGTCCAGGCCAGGGCCAGGTAGCCGATGCAACTGGTGGCCAGGCTCAGGCTCAGCCCCGGCAGGGTCAGGCGCAGTGCCGGCCAGCTGCGCCAGGGTTTCAGGCTCCAGCTCTTGGACAGGTAATGCAGCGGGTAGTCGACGGCCACGCCGATCAGGCTCGACCCCAGCACCAGGGTCATCACGTGCATGTGGCCGAACAGCGCCACGCAGGCCACGGCGCCGAACAGCATGCCCACCAGCACCGGGACGAAGGCCAGCAGGGCGCGCCAGCGGCGGAAGGCCAACAGCAGCAGCAAAAGAATGCCCAGGGTGGCGCCACCGCCGACCCAGGTGATTTCCCGGGTGGCCTGTTGCTGGCCGTTGGCGGCGTACAGCAGGCCGCTGGCGGCCAACAGTTGGACCTGTTGCTGACTGGCCTGCTCACGGCTGTGGCTCAGCAGTTCGGCCACTTGCAGCGGCAGTTGCATGTCGAAGGCGTTGCCGCCGGTGCGGGCCCGCAGCAGCACCCAGTGCTGGCCGTCGGCCTCGGCGACCAGGGCGCCGCTGCCGATGTCCAGCTGTACTGCGCCGTGTTGCGGCTGGCTGTTCTGGATGCGCCCGGTCAGGCCCAGCCAGTCATCCTGGCTGGGCACCAGGGTAAAGCCGGCGAAGGGGTCGAACAGGCTCTGCACCCGTTGCTGGATAAACGCCTGGGGCTGCTGGACCAGTTGCTCGCGGTCCTTGGCCCCAAGCATCGCCAGGCGGCCTTGCAGCAGTTGCTTGCGCAGGGCCGGCAGGTCGGCCTGGAGGTTCCACTGGACCTTCTCGAACAGCCCGCTGGCCTGCCATTGCTCGGCCAGTTGGCGAGCCATGGCCACCGCCTGCTGGCGCTCGGCATGGCCCACCAGCACCAGGATTTCCCGGTTCAGCGGTTCCTGCATGCGTTGCTCGGCCTGCAGCTCCAGGGCATCCGGCGCGGTGCCGGGCACCAGTTCCATGAGGTTGGCCGACAACGGTGCGCCATGGCGCCATTGCCAGGCACCCAGGGCCAGGACCAGGGCCAGCAGGATCAGGAACAACCGCGGCAGCCAGCGTTCACTCGGCAAAGTCATGTTGCTCCGTCTCGCTGAGCGGCTGGGCGCTGCTGCTGTCCTGCATGCTCAGCACGGTGCGGTCGCCCTGGGCTTCCAGCAGTTCGATGCGCTGCACCAGCTCGCCGCCGTCGATGTTGATCTGGGTGAAGATCTGTTGCAGCAGCAGGGACCGGGGCAGCAGTTGCAACTGCCAGTGCTGCGCACTGCCTTGCAGCTTGAGTTCGAAGTCCCGCTGCAGGCCGCTGCTGTCGCCCTGCAGCACGGCGAGGAACAGGCGGTTCTGTTCGGCCCCGGCGCTCTTGCCCGGGAGCATCTGCCAGCCGCCGCCATCGCGCCGGGCGATGCCCTGGGCGGTGATGCGGTAGTCCTGTTGCAGCGGGGTCTGCAGCAGCCACAGCAGGCCGTGGTTTTTCGCCAGCACGAAGTGGCCCTTGCTGGTCAGCGGCTGGGGCAGGGCCCGCAGGTGTTTTTCCTGGATGAAACGGCCGTGGATCACCTCCGGCCGCGACAGCTGCTCGCTCAACTGCTGCAGATCGAATGCCTGGGCCAGCCCCGGCACCAGCAGCAACACCAATACCCTAGGAGCGAGCTTGCTCGCGAACCGCCGCACCACCGTGCTCAGCGCCGTGTACAGGGCAGCCAGACCGACCCTCTTCGCGAGCAAGCTCGCTCCTACGGTCATGGCAAGGCCCTCGCTACGGCGTCGGTGAAGACCTTGGGCGAGGCCAGTTGCATCTCGCGGCTGGCGATCTCCACCGCCACTTGCACCGAGCTGGCGCGGGTCATGCGCTCGCCCGTGGCCTGGTCGGTGATCAGGTAGTTGATCTTCAGCCGGCTTTCCCACTCCACCAGGCTGGCGCGCACGTTCAGGGTCTGGCCGAACACCGCGCCGCGCACGTAGCGCAGTTGCAGGTCGATCACCGGCCAGGCGTAGCCGGATTCGAGCATCTGGTTGTAGTTGTGGCCGAGCTTGTCCAGCAGGGCGCAGCGGGCGACCTCCAGGTACTTGACGTAATGCCCGTGCCAGACGACGTGCATGGTGTCGACGTCGAAGAACGGCACCTGGACCTGGGTGTCGGCGTGAATCACTCCCTTGCTACGCATGCAGCCTCCAGTGTTGTTCGCCGATGCGCTGCAGGCACAGGCGCAGTTCGCGCTCCAGGGCGCGGTCTTCGATCACCGGCGCAAAATCCTCGGCCAGTTGCCGGTGCATGGCATCCAGGGCCGGTGGCAGTGGCCGGGCATCGGCCTCCTGGCTGCGCAGCCAGACGCCCTGGTTGGCGGCGAGCAAGGTGGCCGCGGCCACTTGCTCGGTGAGCTCGAGCACGCGGATGGCGTCGCGGGCAGCGATGGTGCCCATGCTTACCTTGTCCTGGTTGTGGCACTCGGTGGAGCGCGAGAACACGCTGGCCGGCATGGTGTTCTTCAGGGCTTCGGCGGTCCAGGCGCTGGCGCCGATCTGCACCGCCTTGAAGCCGTGGTTGAGCATGGCGCGCTCGGCGCTGGCGCCGGACAGGTTGCTCGGCAGGCCGTGGTTGTAGCGCACGTCCACCAGCAGCGCCAGTTGCCGGTCCAGCAGGTCGGCGACGTTGGCCACCAGGTTCTTCAGGCTGTCCATGGCGAAGGCGATGTGCCCGCCGTAGAAGTGCCCGCCGTGCAGCACGCGCTCGGCCTCGGCGTCGATGATCGGGTTGTCGTTGGCACTGTTGAGTTCGGTTTCGATAAAGCTGCGCAGCCAGTTCAGGCTGTCGGCCAGCACCCCCAGCACATGGGGCGCGCAGCGCAGCGAGTAGCGGTCCTGCAGGCGGTGCAGGGGCGCGGTGGGGGCGTCGATCGCCAGGTCCTGGCGCAGCCAGGCGGCCACTTGCATCTGCCCGGGGTGCGGCTTGGCGGCGAACAGGCGCTCGTCGAAGTGCTCCGGGTTGCCTTGCAGGGCCACCACGTTGAGGGCGGTGATGCGGGTCGCCAGGCGCAGCAGGTAGTCGGCCCGGGCAAAGGCCAGGCAGGCCAGCCCGGTCATCACCGCGGTGCCGTTCATCAGCGCCAGGGCTTCCTTGGGCCGCAGCACCAGGGGTTCCCAGCCCAGCTCACGGTGTACGTCGGCGGCTTCACGGCGCTCGCCACGGAACATCACCTCACGCTCGCCGGACAGGGTCGCGGCCACATAGGACAGCGGCGTCAGGTCGCCGCTGGCGCCCACCGAGCCTTCCTCGGGGATCAGCGGCAGGATGTCCTGGTCGAGGAACGCCTGCAGGCGCTCCAGCAGTTCTACGCGGACCCCGGAAACCCCGTGGCACAGCGACTGCAAGCGCGCCGCCAGCACCGCGCGGGTGGCCTGGGCGTCCAGCAGCTTGCCCAGGCCGCAACCGTGGAAGGTGTACAGATGGCGCGGCAGGGCCTCGACGTGCTGCAGCGGCACCGCCACCACGCAGGAGTCGCCGTAGCCGGTGGTCACGCCGTAGATCACCCCTTCCTTGTCCAGCAGGGAATCGAGGAACTGCGCGCCCTTGGCAATCCGCTGGCGCCAGGCGGCGTCGCCTTGCAGGCGCGTCGGCACCTGGCGGTTGGCCAGGGCCAGCACGTCTTCGATGCGCAGGGGGTGTTCGCCGAAGGTTACCGGCTCATGGGTCGAGGTCGTCATCGGTCTTCCAGAATGGGTAAAAGTTGAACCATTGTTGCGGGGCTTGCAGGCAGTACTGGCCCAGGCGCTCGGCGTAGCGGGCGGTCCACTGGGCGATCACCTGCTGGCGGTCGCTGCGCTTCCACTGCACGGCCTCGGAGAAGGGTTCGAGGATCACCTGGTAGCGGCCCTGCTGTTTCAGGCACAGCAGCAGGTTGACCGGGCACTTGAGCAGCCCGGCCAGCAGCCAGGGGCCCTGGGGAAAAGCCGCCTGGTGGCCGAGAAAGTCCACCCGCACGTTGCGCCCGCCGTGCAGCGGCACGCGGTCGCCGGCAATCGCCAGCCACTCGCCGCGATCCAGGCGCTGGCTCAGTTGCAGCATGATCGCCGGGTCCAGCTCGCTGACCTGGATCAGCCGCAGGTGGCTGGCTCCGGCTTCGCCCAGCAGGCGGTTGAAGCGTTCGGCGTGCTTGGTGTGCACCAGCACGTTCATGGTCACCTGCTCCCCCAGCTCGGCCAGGGCCCGGCACACTTCCAGGTTGCCCAGGTGCGCACCCACCAGCATCTGCCCGCGTTCGCCGCGCAGCTGATGGCGCAGCTGCGCCGGGTCGACGATCTCGATCTGCTCGATGCGCAGCTTGCCGTTCCACACGTCGAGCTTGTCCAGCAGAGCATCGGCGAAGGCCATGAACTGGCCGAACACCCGCCGCTGGCTGGGGCGCAACTCATCGCGCCCGCTCCAGGTCGCCAGGCGCTCCTGGTACTGCCAGATGCTGCGCCGGGCGCGGCGGCCGAACAGGAAGAAGTAGAACACGATGGCGTACAGCACCGGGCTCAGCAGCCGGCGCCCCAGCACCCGCACGCCGAAGGCGGTGAGCTTCATCAGCCAGAAGCTGCCGCGCTCCTGATGGCTGGCCCAGTGTTCGTTGCCGGGCTCCTTGGGTTGCTCCTGGCTCATGGACGCCACCGCCGCCAGAGGATCAGCGGCAGGCGCGCCAACATGCCGAAGAACAGCTTGGCGTGCATCTTCGAGATCAGGGCGTTGTCGTGGAACAGGCGAAAGTGCGAGAGGCCGTCCTGGGGATAGTGCACCCGGGTCGGCAGCCAGTGCATGGCCTGATTGCGCCAGGACAGGCGCACCAGGATCTCCGGGTCGAAATCCATGCGCCGGCCCAGTTGCACCGAATCGATCAGGGCCAGGGTCGCCGGCAGCGGATAGACCCGGAAGCCGCACATGGAATCCGGGATCTGCAGCGACAGGCTGTTGATCCAGACCCAGACATGGGTCAGGTAGCGGGCATACAGGCGGCCCTTGGGCACGCTGGCGTCGTACTGTGGATAACCGCAGATCAGCGCCTCGGGGCGGGCCTGGGAGTGGTGGATGAAGTTATCCACATCCGCCAGGTCATGCTGGCCGTCGGCGTCCACTTGCAAGGCATGGCTGAAACCCAGCTGCACCGCTTCGCGCAGGCCGGCCATGACCGCGCCGCCCTTGCCCTGGTTGAGGGCCAGGCGGATCAGGAACACCTGGTCGCGGCTGGCCATGCCTTCCAGCACGGTCGCGCAGGCGGGGCTGCTGGCGTCGTCCACCAGCACGCAGGGCAGGCCCCGGGCCAGGAGCGCCTCGACCACCGCAGGCACGGCGGTTTCGTGGTTGTAGACCGGGATGACGGCGCAGGGCCTGTGGCTCGGGGTTGGCCCCTTCGCTGGCAAGCCAGCTCCTACAGCCGTGAAGCCGGAAGAGTTATCCACAGCTGGCCTCCAGGACGATCCGCCCGCTGGAGCAGGGGGCCCCGTCATTCAGGTAGGCGAAATACAGTTTCTGGCGCTGGGCATCGAAGCGCAGGTTGAGCTGGATCCGGTCGCCGGGGCGTACCAGTTGCTGGAACTTCAGCACTTCCATGCCGGCGAAGCGGCCCGGCAGCTGGAGCAGTTGCTGGCCCAGGGCCAGGGCCCAGTCCACTTGCACCACCCCCGGCAGCACCGGGGTGGCGGGGAAGTGCCCGCTGAAATACGCCAGGTCTGGCGGGATCGCCAGTCGCAGCTGCCACTCTTCCTCGTGCTGCACCTGCTCCAGCACCTCTGGTGCTTGCGGGCGCGGCGCCAGGAGCAGGGCCTGGACCTCGGCCTGGGGCAGTTTGCCCTGGTTGTTCAGGGGCATTTGCCGCAGCAGGCGCCAGCGCCGGGGCAGGGCCAGGGCTTCGCAGTGCCGGGACAGGTGCTGGCGCAGGGCCTGGGTCAGGTGGCGTCGGCCCTGGTTGCGCAGGGCATGCAGGCCGGACTCGCTGAGCACCAGCAGGGCACCAAGGTAGGCGCGGTTGTCTTCGATCACCCCCAGGCGTGCTTCCGCCACCCAGTCGTGCTGCTCCAGGGCCTGTTCCAGCATGGGCAGGGAAATGCGCTTTTCTTCCAGCTTGACGATGCGGTCCAGGCGGCCCAGCAGTTCGAAGCGCCCGTCGGCGGCAATCCGTGCGGCGTCGGCGCTGTGTTCCACATGCCCGGCGGGCAGATAGGGTGAGGCGATCAACAGCGCGCCGTCGGCATCCTGGCTCAGCCGTACATCGGCGAAGGGCTGCCACAGGGTCGGGCCCTGGCGCCAGGCGATACCGCCGGTTTCCGAGCTGCCGAGGATTTCCGTCGGCCATTGCTGCAGGCGCTGTTGCAGCCCGCTGGCGGCCTCGGCAGGCAAGGCGCCACCGGAGGAGAACACCCGTCGCACCGGGCTCAGGGCCGACCAGTCGAGGTTGTCACCCATGCGCTTGAGCAGTGCGGGGCTGGCCACCCAGGCGAATGCCGGGCATTCGCGGCTGGCCCGTTGCAGGTCTTCGGGGAAGGGCAATTGTCGGCGCACGAACGGGCGTGCGGCGCACAGTGGCCAGAGCACGCGGAACAGCAGGCCATAGATATGCTGGGTGGCGACGCTGCCGATGATCCAGGCCGGGCCCAGGTCTGCGCCCCACAGCTGCTCCAGGGCCTGGACCTCATTGGCCAGCTGGCGCAGGTTTTTTTCGATGCGTTTGGGTTCGCCGCTGGAGCCTGAGGTGCACAGGCTCAGCCGGCAGGCGTCCAGGTCCAGTTCGGCCGGCTCCAGAGGCGCAGCCGGCAGCGGCTGCAAGGGCGGGTCCTGGTCGGTCAGCCACAGGTCGACGTCCGCCGCCCAGCGCTGGCGGGTCTGGGCCTGCAGGTCGGCGGGGAGCAACACGCTGACCCCGGCGCGCCAGGCGCCCAGCAGCGCCACGGCCAGTTCGACGGCGTCCTCCAGGTGCACGGCCAGGCGCTGCACGCCCCGGGCCTGCAGGGCCGCAGCCAGGCTCAGGGCCTGTTGCTGCAGCTGTTCCAGGTCGATGCCGGGATGGGCGCTGACCACCCGTGATGCGTGCGTCTTGAGCAACAACCGCTCAAGGGGAATCCAGTTCATCTACGGCCTCGTACCCTTTGTCGTAAAAGCCATTCAATGGCAAACAGCAAACCCATCAGCCCGTAGGCGATCAGGCCGTTGTACAACGTCCACCAGCTCAGCGGCGCCCACAGGGTCAGGGCTGCGGCGAGCACTCCGTTACAGAGGAAAAACACACTCCAGGCAATGGTCACCTGGCGGGTATAACGTATGGCCTTTTCCGGCAGGTCCGGCTCGCTGATGCGGGCCAGGCGCTCGGCCACCGGCGGGCCGTACTTCAGGCTCAGGCCGAACAGACCGAGCATGCAGCTGCTGATCAGCACCGGGTACCAGCGCAGCAGCGCCGGCTGGTCGAACCAGGCCAGCAGCAGGCAGAAGACGATCGCCGCCGTGGCCATCCACAGGCTGCCGGGCCGGCGCTCGCCGGTCAGCGCCCGGGCCAGCCACAGGCCGCCCAGCAGCAGGCCGAACTGCCACGGCGCGAAGTGCTCCATGCCGAAGTACACCGCAAAGGGGTAAAGCAGGCCGGCCAGCAACAGGCCGAGGCCGATCAGTCGGCTCATGCGGCCGGCTGGACCAGGCGGTAGACCGCCTCGACCACGTCATTGACGGTGCGCACCGACTTGAACTCTTCGGCGGCGATCTTCTTGCCGGTCTGACGTTTGATGTGGTCGATCAGGTCGACCGCATCGATGCTGTCGATTTCCAGGTCCTGATACAGGTTGGCGTCCAGGCTGATGCGCTCGGGCTCCAGCTCGAAGAGTTCGACCAGGGCATTGCGCAGGGTGTTGAAGATATCGTCACGGGTTTGCATGGTCGGGTCTCAAGCTGCCTTTTTTGCAATGACGAACGCCGCAAGGCTCGCCACGTTACTGAAGTGGTTGCGGGTGTCCTTGGCGTCGGCGTCGATCTTGATGCCGTATTTTTTCTGGATCGCCAGGCCCAGTTCCAGGGCGTCTACCGAATCCAGGCCGAGGCCGTCACCAAACAGTGTCTGATCGTTGCCGATGTCCTGGGCACTGATGTCTTCGAGGCCAAGGGCGTCGATGATCAGCAGCTTGATCTCAAGAATCAGGTCCGGGTGTGTATCGCTCATCTCTGGCGAGCTCCTTGATGAAATAGTGGTGCAAGTGCTCATTGAGCTTGCGCGAAGCCTGGGGCGCCGGGCCCTGGGCTGCAAAGGTTTGTGGGTCTATATCGGCACCGACGTGAAAACTGAAGTGCACACGGCGTTGCGGGATGCGGTACCAGGGCTCGGCCTTGGTCAGGGTAGTGGGGCTGACCTTGATCACCACCGGGGTGATGATCTTCGCACCGCGCAGGGCGATTGCCGCGGCCCCCCGATGAAAGGCGGGCGCACTGCCGGGTTGGGTGCGCGTGCCTTCGGGGAAGACGATCAGCGTCTGGCCTTCCTGCAGCGCCTGGGAGGCGGCATCGAGCATGTCCAGGCTGCCGTCGTTGCTGATGTACTGGGTAGCGCGCACCGGCCCACGGGTGAAGGGGTTGTCCCACAGGCTGCGTTTCACCACGCAGTTGGCGTCGCGCACCAGGCCGATCAGGAACACCACGTCGATCAGCGACGGGTGATTGGCGATGATCATCTGCCCCGGGCGCCCGAGCCGCTCGCTGCCCTGGACTTCGTAGGTGAGCACGCCGCTGCGGGCCATGAAGCGGATGAACCGCCAGAACAATCGGCTGACGGTCTGACGTGCCCGCAGGCGCCGGCTCCGGGCATCGCCCGGCAGGCAGGCGAGCAGGGGGAAGACCACCAGGCGCAGGCACAAACCACCTATTCCGAACAGTGCAAAGCTCAGGGCGGTGGCCAGCAGGCGCCAATAGTAGGCATGGCGGCCCTTGGCGTTCAGGGGTTGCGTTGCCAGGTCCATAGGCGATTCATCCAGGCATGTTGGCAAAAGGGCTGAGCGCCGAGCAGGCTACGCAACAGGTTCAGGGCATGGGGCCACTGGGGCTTGGGAACTTCGCCGGCATGGCTGTCCAGGGTCAGTTGCCAGTCGTCGCCAGGGGTCAGCAGCAGGCCCAGGGCATAGGGGAAGGGCACGTCGTCGATCCAGCTGGCGTAGGCCTCGGGTGGCTGTTCTTCGGTGATCACCAGGAGTACGTGGGGGGCACCGTCGGCCAGCAGGGTAGCGGCCTCCAGCAGGCCATGCTCCAGGCCGTCGCCGGCAGCGGCCAGGGCGGTCATTTCACTGGTTTCGCCACGCATGATCGACCACAGGCCGATCACCGCATTGTGCACCGAGAGGCTGAACTGAGTGGGCGACAGCGGCTGTTCGGCGGCCAGGTCGCTGAGGATGTCGAAGGTGCGTGGGGTTTCGCCGTGACGGGAGATGAACACCAGCGGCAGGTGCTCAAGGCCTTCGGCCAAGGGCCAGCCAACGCTGAAGGCCATGCGTGCCAGGCGACTGAGGCGACGGCGCTGCATGGCGGGAAGGAAGGACACATCGGGGACGGCATCGCAGCTTTCAGGCAGGGCCGGCCGTTGGCTCCAGGCCTGCCAGGCGTCCACGCTTTCGAGCCCAGGGGCCCACGCACGCCATTGAGCGATGTTGAACTTGATCACTTGGTTTCATCCCGCCCCTGCGGGCTTCCTTGACGCGGCATATCGCTTCGATCGGCGACTGGCCTGGGTGACGCAAAGGCGTCAGTGGCGCGCATTATCCCGGTGCGACTGGCTTGTAGCAAATGCTGGTTGGGCTGTTGGTCGCAAAAGCGACGAATCTGACGGGATTTTGGATGTCTAGTTGCCACTATCGGTTTTGCCTGCCTGGATTCCTTTCCGCCGCGCCGTTGCGAGGCTGCCTGCCCAGCGGCGCGGCCGCGCAAACTCGTGCACGCCCGAGGTAGCTAAGAAACGGGGCGGGCTACTACACTCGGTGATCTTTGATACACGGAGGTTTAGACATGCGGCGCGTGGTGTTCAATCAGAAAGGTGGCGTTGGCAAGTCCAGCATTGCCTGCAACCTGGCGGCGGTCAGCGCCAGCGAGGGCTATCGCACCTTGCTGGTGGACCTGGATGCCCAGGCCAACTCGACCCAGTACCTCACCGGCCTGACCGGCGAGGACATTCCCATGGGCATCGCCGATTTCTTCAAGCAGACCCTGTCATCCGGCCCGTTCTCGAAAAAGAACCAGGTGGATATCTACGAGACCCCGTTCGACAACCTGCACGTGATCACGGCCACCGCCGAGCTGGCGGATCTGCAGCCCAAGCTTGAGGCCAAGCACAAGATCAACAAGCTGCGTAAGTTGCTGGACGAGCTGGCCGAGGATTATGACCGGATCTACCTGGATACGCCACCGGCCTTGAATTTCTATGCGGTATCGGCGCTGATCGCCGCTGATCGCGTGTTGATCCCCTTCGACTGCGACAGCTTTTCCCGCCAGGCGCTGTACGGCCTGCTGGCGGAGATCGAAGAGTTGAAGGAGGACCACAACGAAGGCCTGCAGGTCGAGGGCATCGTGGTCAACCAGTTCCAGGCCCGGGCCAGCCTGCCGCAACAGATGCTCGACGAGCTGATCAGCGAAGGCTTGCCGGTGCTGCCGGTGTACCTGGGCAGCTCGGTGCGCATGCGTGAATCCCACCAGGCCAGCATGCCGCTGATCCATCTCGACCCACGGCACAAGCTGACCCAGCAATTCGTCGACCTGCACAACCTGCTGGAAAACGCCTGACCCTCAAGCTGCCGTGAGCGCAGGTTATGCCTGCGGCTCATGGCGGCGGGTCAAATCCCCTGGCTGCGCAACCAGCTCAACAGCTGCGGCAGCGGCAAGGCGCCGCTTTGCCGGGCCACTTCCCGACCGTTCCTGAACAGGATCAGGCTGGGAATCGAGCGAATGCCCAATTGCCCCGACAACTGCGGGTTGGCTTCGCTGTCCAGCTTGGCCAGGCGGCATTTGCCACTCAATTGCGCGGCGGCCTGCGCAAAGACCGGTGCAAAGGATTTGCACGGCCCGCACCAGTCGGCCCAGACATCCACCAGCAACGGCAGGTCGCCCTTGATCTGGCTGGCGTAGTCGCCCTGTTTCAAGTCAAAGGGTTTGTTCAGCAACACCTCGGCCTTGCAGCGCCCGCACTTGGGGTGGTCCCCCAGGCGTTCGGCGGGGATGCGGTTGAGGCCGTTGCAGTGCGGGCAGGGGATCAGCAGTGGCTCGGTCATGGTTGGGTTCCGCAAACAGGGTAGAGCGCCTTAAATGGCGGTGCCCGGGGTGAATATCAAGTCGCCGCTGCCGGGCGGGCGTCGCCCTGGCTTCAGCTGCTGGGCGGGGCCTGTTCGACGCTGACCAGGCGGTCCATGGAGCGGCCGATGTAAAAGGTAAAGGGGCGGCCCAGGTCCATGGCCATACCCTCGCACCGGCCCATGAAGCCTATGTGTTGCAACGGAGAAATCTCCCCATCCTCGTGGTACTGCAAGCCGAGGGAACCGACACTGAAGCCGACGCGGTCGGCCCGGCGATCCGCTCGCGTGCCCCAGGAGGTCTTGATCGCGGACAGTTGGATGCGGTTGTCGAACAGCATCTGGTTGAGCGTGGGGTTGGCGAACCTGATGTTGCCGAACAAGAACTGCGCCGGTTCGCGCTTGTTGTCCTTCCATTCCAGGTAAACGTTGTAATCCCCAGCTCCGCTCCCGGCCTTGCTGCCCATCTGGCTGAACGGCATGCCCGGCGCCTGGAGGGTGGCCTGGTATTGGCAAAACGCCTCGTTGGGCGTGCCGGTGGCCGAGAGCTTGCCGCTGATCAACTCCTCCATCGAGTAATGAAACAGCACATCGGCGTATTTCACCGGCTCGAGCGCCAGCGAGATACGCCGCGGCAAGGCCATGGCCCTCTTGCGGTACTCGGGGCTGGTGTATTTCCCGGTTTCCGGGGCGATCTCCAGCACCGCCTCGAAGGTGCCGGCTGCGCGAGCCTCGACTATTTCGCTGAACAGTTGCCGCAGACGTTGGCGCTGGGTTTCCGGCACGCTGCTGTCCAGGCTGAGGTGCAGGGTCCTGTCGTCCTTGCGATCCATCTCCAGGCCGATGTGGTCAGGCTCGATGCCGATCCCCACGGCCATCTGAGTGATGGTTTCTGCAAAGTACGGCACGATCCGGGCCTGTTTGGGGTCACCCACTTCTTCCTGGAAATGCAGGGTGAGGTAGGTCTGCTTGCAGCCGCAGAGCAGCATCAGCAGCAGGGCGGTGGCGTAGAGGCGGCGGTTCAATGGCAATCCTTGGCGTGCACGGGGTGTTAGCGGTAGTCGACGCTGGTCAAGCGATCCAGGGTCCGACCCATTTGAAAGGTAAAGGGCCGACCCAGGGTCTGCATCTTCTGCTCGCACAGCGCTTGCAGTTCGTCCTTGCGGGTGTCGAAGGGCAGGGCTGCGGTCAGGGTCTGGACACCGATGGAGCCGATGACGATGGCGAACTCATCAAGGGGCACCGGGGCGGGGTGGGTGATTTTCGAACTCGATGGCCAGGCCTGGATGGTTTTCTGTTGCAGGTGGCGGTTCAGGTCCGGGTCGGCGAAATGCACCTTGAGCGCCACCTTGGCAATGTTGCCGCTGCGGGTCAGCAAGGAGATCAGGCCGCGCTCGCTGTTGTCCTGTTCCAGGGCTTCGTAGGCGATCAGTTTCAAGCGCGCGGGCATTGCCAGGTGCGCGGTGATCTTGCAACTGACCGGGCCTTCGATTTCGCTCTCGTTGACAATGGCGCGCATGCTGTCGTCGTAGCTGCGGTCCAGCAGCATGCCGAACTCCGGGTCGAACTCCAGGGTGGCGTCAATGCTGCCCGGCAAGTCGCTGGTGCCGGACGGGGTGACCTTGGCATGGGCATTGTCCAGCTCCAGGTGCAGGTTCATCGAGCTGGCCTGGCGTGCAGCGGTGACCTGTTCGAAGAGGGCCTTGAGGCTGCCCCGCTGTTCCGGGCTCAGGGAGTAGTCCACCAGGCGCAGGTGGATCACCTTGTCATCCTCCTTGTCGCGCTCCAGGGCAATGGCGTCCGGGTCCAGGCCCTGGGCAGCGATTGCGGTGTAGATGCTCTGCTTGTACGCCTCGTGCACCAACTGGTCGGAGTATTGCGGGCCGGCCTTGGGGTCGGAACGCACCGAGTCCTGGAAGTGCAGGGTGGCGAAATCTTCCTTGCACCCGGTCAGGGCGAGCAGCAGGGGCAACAGCGATAGGTAGCGAGGTTTCATGATGGACTCTTGCTGGGGGCGACGAGGGCAGGGTTGGCGACAGGGGCGGGCGGTGAGGATGGCTGCCGCTGCGTCACTGGGCCAGGCGATGCCCGTTGAGGCCGATGACTACGGCGAACTTCTTGGCGATGACCACTTCGGCCAGGTTGCTGGCGGCGAGGAAGCTTTCCATCGGGTAGGGGAATTCCACCGGGATGTCGCCGATCGACAGGTGCTGCAGCGCCTGGGCCGGCAGTTCCAGCCCGTCGCTCGCGCTGCCGCCACGAATCAGATAGACGCTCTCGCTGAGCGGCTGGTAGGACATGCCGCCGCTGCCCTGGATGCGTTGCAGGCTGGCGGTCTGCTGGGCGAGCGCGTCCAGTTCGGCCTGGGTGATGGTGCGGTGCGGTTGCCCGTGCAGGCGCAGGTCCTGCAGGTTCATCCGGTACTTGGCGCGCCGGCTCAGGTAGATGACCGCCGACACCAGGCTGATGACGCCGCAAGCCAGGGTGACGAGGTTGAGGAACAGGTTCATGCGCATCCTTGCAGGTACTGGACATCAGGGGTGCGCATTATCCCTGTCCGTCAGTGGCGGGTCCATGTGCAATCGCAGCTCGCGCCAGTGCCGAGTGTCAAGCAGGCGTTCAACCTGCGGCACGTCCGCAGGCTGGCCGAGGGCTTCCTGGGCTCGATGGATAGCGCCGTCCGGCTCAGGACGAACAGCTGATTTCCAGGTGCTTGCCCCACTCCGGTGGGCGCTCGGCATAGCTGCCCATGCCGGCCTGTTCCTCGAAAGGCCGGCTCAGTACCTGATGCAGGCGGCGCACTTCGCTGTAGTCCCCCGCTTCTGCGGCGTCGATGGCTTTCTGCGCCAAATAGTTGCGCAGGATGTACAGCGGATTGACCGCGTGCATGCGTTCCCGGCGCAGGTCCTGGCCCTGGATCGGATCCCGGGCGACCCGGGCCTGGTACAGCCCGGCCCAGGCATCGAAACCGTCGCGGTCGACGAAGTCGTCCCGCAGCCGGGCCAGCGCCTGTTCTGGAGCCTCTTCCCCCAGGCGGCGGAAGAACAGGCTGTAGTCGACGCCGCTGTTCTGCATCAGTTGCAGCAGGCGTTCCACCAGCTTCTGGTCGTCGTCCTCGGCCTGGGTGAAGCCCAGGCGCCGGCGCATCAGGTCCAGGTAGTGGGCCTGGTACAGCGGCAGGAACAGGCCCAGGGTTTCGCGCAGCGCCTCGACACTGATGAACGGCGTCAGGGCCTGGGCCAGGGCGCTGAGGTTCCACTGGCCGATGGGCACCTGGTTGCTGAAGGAGTAGCGGCCCTGGTCATCGGAATGATTGCAGATGAAGTGGGCGTCGAAGTCGTCGAGGAAGGCGAAGGGGCCGAAGTCGAAGGTGATGCCCAGGATCGACATGTTGTCGGTGTTCATCACCCCGTGGCAGAAGCCATAGGCCTGCCATTTGGCGATCAGCTCGGCGTTGCGCTCGACGATCTCGCGAAACATCGCCAGGTAGGGCTCGGGTTGTTCCAGGCACTCGGGGAAGTGCAGGGCCAGCACGTGCTCGCCCAGTTGTTTCTGCTGCTCGGGTTTCTTGGTGTAGTAGAAATACTCGAAATGGCCGAAGCGGATATGGCTGGGTGCCAGGCGCAGGACCATCGCCCCGCGTTCCTGCTTCTCGCGCCAGACCGGGGTGTCCGACCCGATCACGCACAGCGCCCGGGAGCTGGGGATGCCCAGGGCGTGCAGGGCCTCGGAGGCGAGGAACTCGCGGATCGACGAGCGCAGCACCGCGCGGCCGTCGCCCATGCGCGAGTAGGGTGTCTGCCCCGCGCCCTTGAGGTGCAGGTCCCAATGTTCACCCGCCTGGTTGTAGACCTCGCCCAGCAATAGCCCGCGGCCGTCGCCCAGTTGCGGGTTGTAGGAACCGAACTGATGCCCGGAATAGACCATTGCCCGGGGCTCGGCCTCGGCCCACAGCTTGTGTCCGCCGAACAGTTCGGCGAATACCGGGCTTTGCGCCACGGCCGGGTCCAGGTCCAGCAGCGCCATGGCGGCGGGGCTGGCCGCCACCAGCCTGGGGTGGTCGAGGGGTTCGGGCAGTACGTGGGTCGAGAAGGCGTCGCCCAGGCGGGCGAAGCGGTTGTCGAAGGTCAGTTCGTCGAGGGCTTTCAACGGCCATCTCCCAGCAGAATGTCCGAGCATTCTGCTAGGGATAGAGGCCTTAGTCGAGTTTGCTCGGCGGCGGTTCCTGCAGCGGCTTGCCCTCGGGCGCCGGGACTATGGTCTTGGCCTCCGGCTCGATGGGCACCATCTTGTATTCCTGGCCGTGGAGGTTTTTCAGGTAGACCTCCATCTGCCGGAACGAGATGTTGATGTGCTGCTTCTTGAACTCGCGGTTGATGAAGCGGTTGACCTCGTCCACCACCGGGTTACGGTCCCCCAGTTCGCGCACGTGCATGCGCAGCTCGTGGTCCAGGGTGCTTTCGCCGAAGTTCAGGAAGTACACATGGGGCTCGGGTTCCTTGAGTACCCGCGGGTTGTCCCGGGCGGCCTTGAGCAGCAGCTCCTTCACCAGGTCCAGGTCCGAGCCGTAGTCGACGCCGAGCTTCAGGGTGACCCGGGTGATGGTGTCGGTCAGCGACCAGTTGATCAACTGCCCGGTGATGAAGGTCTGGTTGGGGACGATGATGTCCTTGCGGTCGAAGTCGGTGATGGTGGTGGCGCGGATGCGGATCTTGCTCACCGTGCCCGAGAGGTTGCCGATGGTGATGGTGTCGCCGATGCGCACCGGTCGCTCGAACAGGATGATGATGCCGGAGATGAAGTTGGCGAAGATCGCCTGCATGCCGAAACCCAGGCCCACCGACAAGGCGGCGACCAGCCATTGCAGCTTGTCCCAACTGACCCCGAGGGTCGACAGGGTGGCCACGAAGCCGATCCCGGCGATGGCGTAGGACAGCAGGGTGGTGGTGGCGTAGGCGCTGCCCTGGGCCAGGTCGAGCTTGGACAGCACCAGCACTTCCAGGAGCCCCGGCAGGTTGCGCGCCAGGGCGAAGGTGATGCCGACGATGATCAGCGCGCCGAGCATGTCGCCGATGCTGATGGGCACCATGCTCATGTTGGCGCCGGTGCCGCTGGTGTATTCGTACAGGGTCACGTTGTCGAGGTAGGAGAACACCGTGATCAGGTCCGACCAGACCCAGTACAGCGCGGCCATGAAGCCGCCCAGCAGCGCCAGGCGGATCAGGCGCAGGGACTGCTCGTTGACCTTCTCGATGTCCATGGTCGGTTCTTCGACCACGGCCTCGCCGCTTTCCCCGGCTTCCTTGGCGGCCTGGCGCTTGCTCAGCGCTCGCTGATAGGCCAGGCGCCGCGCGGCGACGCTGAGGCCGCGCACGAAGGTGGCCTCGATCACCAGCCAGAACATCAGCAGGTACAGGGTGTTGATCAGGCGGTCGCTGAGTTTCAGGGCGGTGTAGTAGTAGCCGAAGCACACTGCGATGAACAAGGCGATCGGCAGCAGGGTGAACAGCAATCCCACCGCCTTGCGAAACAACGAGGCGTTCTCGTGGGTCGGGCTGCTCAGCAGCAGGCGGCTCAGCAACCAGGCCATCAGCCCGTAGCAGGTCAGCACCACGGCGATGCCCAGGACGTCATCGGCCAGGGCTGCCGGCTGGTGCTCGGCCACCGCCACCACGGCCACCAGTGCCAGGACCACCAGCCCGAGCCGACGGACCCAGCCCTGGAGGAATTCGACCTGGGGTTTCTCCCAGCGAAAATGCAGCTCGGCCACACCGCCTGGGGCGAGGATCCGGTAGGCGGTGTAGAACACCAGCCAGGCCTGGGCGATCTGCAGCAGCGCCGCGCCGAGGTTGACGTTCTGCCCCCGGGCGTCGGTCTGCAGGGCATAACCGCACAGGGCCAGGGCCAGGCTCACCGGCATCGCCAGCAGAATGTTCACCAGGATCGCCAGCGGTGTGTGCCACTGGCTATCGCGTTTGAAGTGACCGATGTCCTTGTGCACCTTGTTCAGGCGCGAATAGAGGTTCTTGCGCCGCCACAGCAGGGCACCGAGCAACAGCAGCAGCGGCAGGAACAGCAGCGGCCTTTGCGCCAGGCCATCGGTCAGCTCGCTGAGGCTGGAGGCCCAGGGCAGCGTGGTGATCTGTTTCTGCAGGCGCTCAGGGACTTCCTGCAGCCATTCGGCGTCCAGGGGCTTGTTGCTGGGGATCCAGAACATCTGCTCGTCGAGGGTTGCCCGCAGGTTCTGCGAGGTGCTCAGCAGTTGCTTCTGGTTCAGTTGCAGGGTGATGGATTCGTTGAGCAGCGCGCTCAGCTCGCGGTTCAGGCGCTCCAGCAGGTCGGCGCGGGTGAGTGCCAGGTCGATCAGGGTCCGGCGCAGCTGTGGCGTGACCTGCTCCGGTGGCTGGGTCTTGAGCAGGTTGTCGACGTAGCCGCTGGGGCTGCTGAGCAGTTCGCGCTGCTGGTTGATCTCGAACTGGTAGAGGCGGATGTCGGCGATTTCGTCCGCCAGGTCCCGGTCCAGTTTCAGGCGCGGCAGGGCCTGCTTCTGCTTGTAGAGGATCTTCGACAGCAGCAGGCTGCCCTTGAGCACGTTGATCTGTTCGTCCAGGGCGGCGTCGCTCTGGCTCACGCTGTCCAGTTGCTGCTTGGTCTGCAGGTTCTGCTGGGTCAGCTCGTTGAGGCGGTCGGTGCACACCAGCAGGTAGTCGGAGAGCTTGAGGTTGGTGGCGCTCTCGGTGGCCAGCAGGCTGCTGCCCCCGGCCTTCTGCGCCTCGATGGACTGCTGGGTCACGGTCTCCTGGGACTGGGCCAGGCGTTTCTGGTTGATTAGGGTCTGCAGGTCCTGGATCTCATGTTCCAGGCGCGCGGTCTTTTCCATCAGCAGGTCATGCTGGCTGTTGCCCAGGTCCTGCAGCTGGCTGTTGCCCGCCAGTTCCTGGCGGCGCAGGGGAATCAGGGCGTTGATCGCCGCCAGCTCGGCATTGAGCAGGTTGCGCTGGTCGGCACTGAGCAGCTTGCCGCTGTCCTTGCCGGTCTTGAGGGCGGCGTTGATCTGCAGGATCCGCGCCTGGCTGCCGCTGATCTCGGCCTGGGCGCGCTCGGGGCGGGTCTGGGCGGTGATGGTCATGCTGTTGGCGTCCGCCAGGGCCTTCTGCAACTCGCCCTGGGTGGTGGTGCGCTCGGCCAGCAATTGCTCCAGCTGGGCCACTGACAGCGAGGCATAGCGCTGGGCTACCGGCACCACCTTGGTGGCCTTGAGGCGCGCCAGTTCCCGCTGGTTGTCGGCGGTCAGGCGCGGGGCATTGCTCAGTTGCTGCTTCAGGTCCGCCAGGCGGCGTTCGTAGTCCTGCTTGGTATTGAGCTGGCCAAGGGTGTTCTGCAGCAGCGTCTGCAGGGCCTTCTGATCGGCCTCGGGCAGCTTGCGCTCGGCGATCTTATCCAGGTTCTGCTGGACCGACTCGGCACTGGGCGGATCACCGCCCTGTGCGGCGCCGACAGAGAGACTCAGGCCCAGCAGGGCGATAGCGAAAAAGTGGCGCAGGGTAGGCATAGAAGTCGGTCAAGCAAGTAGGGATAGGGGGAACGTGGCGGCGGGGCCGGACGCGTTCCCGAGTTTAGAGGAAGAGTCCGGGGCCTGGGCGACTTCCTTCGGGGAATCTGACGCCGACTTTGCCGATCTTGTTCCCGTCCATCACCGCCACGGTCCAGATGGTGTTGTTCCATTCCACCTGGTCGCCGACCACCGGCGCGCCGCCAACCTTCTGGGCAATGAAGGCCCCCAGGGGCATGTCGGCGTCCTGGCCGTCGAGCTTGAGCCCGTAGAGCGCCGAGACCGCGCCCAGCTGGGCGTCGCCCTCCAGCACGAAGTCGCCGAAGAAGCGCAGGTCCAGGCCCCGCTCCGGTGCCTGGCTGAAGAGTTTGCCGAGGGCCGCCAGGTTGTGTTCATGGCCGATCACGCACAGCAGGTCATCGGCTTCGAGCACGGTACTACCCGACGGATGGAGCAGTTGCTGGCCGCGAAACAGTGCGGCGATCCGCGTGCCTTCGGGCATCTTCAGCTCCCGCAGGGCGGCACCGATGCACCACTTCTCGGCGCCCAGGCGGTAGACGAACAGCTCCCACTCGCTGGTGACGTGGACTTCCAGGGCCGCCCGGGAAATCGGCGCCGGTTCCGGCGGCACCGTGACTTTGAGCCACTTGGCCACCCACGGCAGGCTGGTGCCCTGCACCAGCAGCGAGATCAGCACGATGAAGAACGCCAGGTTGAAATACAGCTGGGCGTCGGGCAGCCCGGCCATCAACGGGAACACCGCGAGAATGATCGGCACTGCGCCCCGCAGCCCGACCCAGGAAATGAAGGCCTTTTCCCGGCCGTGGAAGGCCTTGAACGGGGCCAGGCCCACCAGCACCGACAACGGCCGGGCGAACAGGATCATCCACAGCGCCAGGCCCAGGGCCGGCAGGGCGATGGGAAGCAGGTCATGGGGGGTGACCAGCAGCCCGAGCACCAGGAACATGCCGATCTGCGCCAGCCAGGCCATGCCGTCGAGCATGTGCAGGATGCCGTGGCGGCTGCGCACCGGGCGGTTGCCGATGACCAGGCCGCACAGGTACACCGCCAGGAAGCCGCTGCCGTGCAGGGCGTTGGTCAGGGCGAAGACCACCAGGCCGCCGGCGACCACCAGGATCGGGTACAGGCCGTTGGCCAGGTGGATGCGGTTGACCAGTTGCAGCATCAGCCAGCCGCCGCCCAGGCCAATGATGCCGCCGATGCCGAATTCGCGGATCAGATGCCCCAGCAGGCTCCAGTGCAGGCCGGTCTGGCCGCTGGCGAGCATGTCGATCAGGGTCACGGTGAGGAACACCGCCATCGGATCGTTGCTGCCGGATTCGATCTCCAGGCTGGCACTGACCCGTTCGTTGAGGCCCTTGCCCCCCAGCAGGGAAAACACTGCGGCGGCGTCGGTGGAGCCGACGATCGCACCAATCAGCAGGCCCTGGATCGGGTTGAGGTCGAACAGCCAGGCGGCGGCCATGCCGGTCAGCCCGGTGGTGATCAGCACCCCGACCGTGGCCAGTGACAGCGCCGGCCACAGCGCCACCCGAAAACTCGCGACCCGGGTGCGCAGGCCGCCGTCGAGCAGGATCACCGCCAGCGCCAGGTTGCCCACCAGGTAGGCGGTCGGGTAGTTGTTGAAAATGATGCCACCGCCATCGACCCCGGCGGTCATGCCCACGGCGAGGATGATCACCAGGATCGGGATCCCGAGACGGGAGGACAGTGAACTCACCAGAATGCTTGCACCCACCAGCAACGCGCCGATCAAGAACAGGCTGTTGATGGTCGTCGCATTCAAAGGCAGTACTCCAGGGCGAAATGAGGCAGGCGCAAACTGACCATGCAGTCTGCGTGCCAGCGATTCTAACCTGTTGAATTGTGCCGCTGTCAAAAAGCTTTTCGTGACCGCGGCATGCGCCCCGCAGGCAGTCTCCGACGGGGCGTTGCCAAGGCCCCGATGGCGCTGGCCGGGGGCTTTAGAGGTTGAAGCGCGCGACCATGCTGTTGAGGTCCACGGCCAGGCGCGACAGCTCGTTGCTGGCTGCACTGGTCTGGTTGGCGCCGGTGGCCGACTGCACCGACAAGTCGCGGATGTTCACCAGGTTGCGGTCCACCTCCCGGGCGACCTGGGCCTGTTCCTCGGCGGCGCTGGCGATCACCAGGTTGCGTTCGTTGATCTCGATGATGGCGCTGTTGATGGTGTCCAGGGACAGGCCGGCGCCACGGGCGATGTTCAGGGTCGACTCGGCGCGCTCGGTGCTGTTGCGCATGGAGTCCACGGCGTGCTCGGTGCCGCTCTGGATGCTGCCGATCATGCGTTCGATTTCGCTGGTGGACTGCTGGGTGCGGTGGGCCAGGGCACGGACTTCGTCGGCGACCACGGCGAAGCCGCGACCGGCTTCACCGGCACGCGCTGCTTCGATGGCCGCATTGAGGGCCAGCAGGTTGGTCTGGTCGGCCAGGCCGCGGATCACATCCAGCACCTTGCCGATGTCCCGGGATTCGTTGGCCAGGTCGCCGATCAGGCTGGCGGTGCCTTGCACGTCGGAGCTCATGCGCTCGATGGCCGAGACGGTTTCCTGCACCAGGTCGCGACCGTCGCCGGCCGAGGTGGTGGCGTTCTTCGAGGCTTCCGAGGTGCTCACGGCGTTGCGCGCCACTTCTTCCACGGCGCTGGTCATTTCATTGACTGCGGTGGCGGCCTGTTCGATTTCGTTGTTTTGCTGGGTCAGGCCACGGGCACTTTCTTCGGTGACGCTGTTGAGCTCTTCGGCTGCCGAGGCCAGCTGGGTGGCGGAGCCGGAAATGCGCTGCAGGGTGTCTCGCAGTTTCTCCTGCATCTTGGCCATGGCCTGCAGCAGGCGCCCGGCTTCGTCGCTGCCGTCGACCGTGATCGGCCGGCTCAGGTTGCCTTCGGCGATTTCTTCGGCGGCGCTCAGGGCATTGGCGATCGGGTGGGTGATGCTGCGGGTCAGCAGCCAGGCGAACAGCAAGGTCAGGCCGGTGGCCAGCACCAGCAGTGCCACCACCAGGTTGAAGGCCGAGGAATACTGCTCTGCCGCTTTCTGGTTGGTGTCCACGGTCTGCTGGGTGTTGATCTCCAGCAGGCGGTTGAGCACCGTGTTCATCGCTTCGGAGTTGTTCAGCAGTTCGGTGTTGAGCAGGTTGCGCAGGTCATCCACCTGATTGTTGCGCGACAGCGATTTCATCCGCTCCTCGATCTGCCGGTACTGGCCCAGCAACTGGACGTACTGGTCATAGGCGTTTTTTTCCGCCGGGCTGGTGATGAGTTGTTCGTAGGTGGTCTGGGCGGTGCGGATCTGCTGGTTGCGCATGTCCAGCAGCTCGATGGTCTTTTGCTGGATGTCCGGTTCACGGTTGACCAGCAAGCGATAGGACAGCACCCGCAGGCGCAGGGTCAGCTGGGTAAACTCGTCGAGGCTCTTGATGCTCGGCACGCTGCTCAGGGTGATGTCCTCGGCGGCGCCGCGGATCTTGCTCATCTGGTTCAGGGCGAATACACCGAGGATCAGCATCAAGCCGCCGATCATGGCAAAGCCGAGGAAGGCCCGTGGTGCGATGTTCATATTACGAAGGGACATGGTAAGTACCAAAAAGGGCGCATCCGTGCGGGGGCTTGAGACTGATCTACCGTGACTTATCGGTCGTACGACTAAAGTCTTGAGCCCCGCCGTGGATTTAGCCTTTTGGGTACGCACCCTGCCGGGAGCGTCGCTGGCCGAACGCATCGGCTCCAGGCCCGTAATAGAGCCCTGGAGCCGGAAAAAAGTACTTTTACAGCTGGAATCGGTTCACCAGGTTGTTCAGGTCAACGGCCAGGATCGACAGTTCACTGCTGGCGGAGCGGGTCTGGTTGGCGCCCGTGGTGGACTGTGCCGACAGGTCGCGGATGTTCACCAGATTGCGGTCCACTTCCCGGGCGACCTGGGCTTGTTCTTCGGCGGCGCTGGCAATCACCAGGTTGCGCTCGTTGATCTCGTTGATGGCACTGTTGATGGTGTCCAGGGACAGGCCGGCGCTGCGGGCGATATCCAAGGTCGACTCGGCGCGTTCGGTGCTGTTGCGCATGGAGTCCACGGCGTGCTCGGTGCCGCTCTGGATGCTGCCGACCATGCGTTCGATTTCACTGGTCGATTGCTGGGTGCGGTGCGCCAGCGCGCGGACTTCGTCGGCGACCACGGCAAAGCCACGGCCCGCCTCGCCGGCACGCGCCGCCTCGATGGCGGCATTGAGGGCCAGCAGGTTGGTCTGGTCGGCCAGGCCACGGATCACGTCCAGTACCTTGCCGATGTCCCGGGATTCGTTGGCCAGGTCGCCGATCAGGTTGGCAGTGCTTTGCACGTCACCGGTCATGCGTTCGATGGCCGAGACGGTTTCCTGCACCCTGTCCCGTCCGGCCCCGGCGGAGGTGGTGGCGCTCTGGGAGGCTTCGGAGGTGCTGACCGCGTTGCGCGCGACTTCTTCCACGGCGCTGGTCATTTCATTGACGGCGGTGGCCGCCTGTTCGATTTCATTGTTCTGCTGGCTCAGGCCCCGGGCGCTTTCGTCGGTGACGCTGTTGAGCTCCTCGGCTGCCGAGGCCAGTTGGCTGGCGGAGCCGGAAATGCGCTGCAGGGTATCCCGCAGCTTCTCCTGCATCGTGACCATGGCCTGCAACAGGCGGCCGGCCTCGTCACTGCTGTCGACCGTGATCGGCCGGGTCAGGTTGCCTTCGGCAATCTCTTCGGCCGCGCTCAGGGCATAGGCGATGGGCTGGGTGATGCTGCGGGTCAGCCGCCAGGCAAACAGCAGAGTCAGGGCCGTGGCCAGCACCAGCAGCCCCACCACCAGATTGAAGGCTGTGTTGTATTGATTGGCGGATTCCTGGTCGGCGACGGTGGAGTAGTGGGTGTTGATTTCCACCAATTGATTGAGGGTCGCGTTGATCTTCTCGGCATTGTCCATCAGCTCGGTGTTCAACAGCGTTTGCATCTCGTCGAGCCGATTGTTGCGTGACAGTTCGATCAGTTGGCCTTCCAGCTCGCGGTGGTGGGTCAGCAGGGTGCTGTACTCATCGTAGGCCGCGCGCTCTTCGGGACTGCTGATGAGTGTCTGGTAGCGCTTCTGGGCTTCATCGATCTGCAGGTTGCGCTGGCTGATGGACTCCAGGGTCCGTTGTTGTGCCTGGGGGTCGCGGTTGAGCAGTAGTCGATAGGCCTGGATTCGCAGGCGCAGGCTTAATTGGGTGAACTCATCGACGCTCTTGATGCTGGGAATGGTGTCCTGGGTGATTCTTTCGGTCGCTGCGCGGATCTTGCTCATCTGATTCAGGGCGAAGACCCCAAGAAACAGCATCAGGCAGCCGATCAGGGCGAATCCGAGGAATGCCCTCGGAGCGATGTTCATGGTGCGCAGGGACATGGAGACTACCTCGAGTGAGCGCTGTTTGCGCCTTATGGGTCAGGGACGTAACCGGGCTATCGCGCTGCGAAAAGGCTTCTTGAATGGTCAGGAGCGAATTCAGAAAAGTCCGACGCCATTAAAGAAAAATCCGAGAAAATGGCATGTCCGACGGAGCGTCAGGAACCGTCGCGGAGAATGGCAGTCTCTAGCAGCTCTCGCGGAAGGGTCATCGCCTGTAAAATCAAGGCTTTGCGCCTGGATAGCCCTGGCATCCACGGTGACTTTTCTTTATCGTACGCGCCCTTTGCAAAAAGCCCGGAAGATCAAAATGTTGGAAGCATCCCTCAGCCAATTGGAACAGCTGGTCAGTGACCTGGTGCTACAGAACCAGGAACTGCTCGGCACGAACGAAACCCTCAAGGACCAACTGGCCCAGGCCAAGGACGAGAACGAAAGCCTGCAGCTGAGCCTGATGGAGCAGGAAGAGAAACAAGGCGCCACGGCCGCGCGCATCCAGGCCCTGGTTGAGCGCGTCAGTGCGGGCCCTGCCAACCCATGAAGCATCACATCGATGGGGTAAAGGTCGTTTCGATCCTCGGCGAGGACTACTCGATCAAGGCGCCGGCCGGTCAGGAACAGACCCTGATGGACGCCGCGCTGATGCTCAAGGCGGCCCTGGCCGACACCAAGAAGAAATACCCGACCCTGATCGGCGAGCGCCTGCTGGTACTGGCGGCGATGAACCTGTGCTCGCAACAGATCGAGATGCGCCAGCGGCATGAGCAGGAACTGGAGCGTTACCAGGAGCAGGTCAGTGCCACCGTCGAGGTGATTGCCAAGACCATTCAACAGAATTGATCGAGATGCACACAGTCAGCGGGTAATAGGTTGGACAAACATTATCAATGTTTGTATACAACTTTCCGCGGCTGGCGCGGTATCTCAGCCTCTTATACCAATAAGAAAGAGGTGGTCCATGCAATTCTGGCGACGCAGTATTCAATGGCAGCTGATCCTCAGCATGGGGTCGGCCCTGCTGGTCAGCCTGCTGGTGGTAGTAGCCCTCTACACCGTGCTGATCAATCACCTGACCCAGAACTACCTGGTGGACAGGGCGCTGCCTTCGAGCATCGAAGCCATGCGCAACGATATCGAACGCATCCTCACCCAGCCGCTGACGGTCGCCCGGGACATCGCCAGCAACGGCATGTTGCGCGACTGGCTGGCGGCCGGCGAGGACCCGGCGCAGGCCCAGGTGTTTGTCGACTACCTGGAAGGCATTCGCGCTGAGAGCCAGGCGTTCACCACCCTGATGGTGGGCACCGCGAGCAACCACTACTACAATGAGAAAGGCCTGGATCGCACCCTCAGTCGAGCCAATCCCAAGGATTCCTGGTTCTACAACTTCATCGACAGTGACAAGCCGCGCCTGCTGAACATCGACACCGACGTGGCGACCGGCGAACTGGCGATGTTCATCGACCTGCGGGTCAAGAAGGACGGCAAGCTGGTGGGCGTCGCCGGGCTTGGGTTGAAGATGAAGGAGTTGTCCGAACTGATCCACAACTTCAGCTTCGGCGAGCGAGGCAAGGTCTATCTGGTGCGCGCCGATGGTTTGATCCAGGTCCACCCCCAGGCGCAGTTCAGCGGCAAGCGGCACCTGTCCGAACAGATCGGCGCGGCAGCGGCCGAGGCGGTCATGGGGCATGAGGGCCTGGCCAGCAGCCGCTTCGAACGGGACGGCGAAGCCTTCCTGGCCTTGAGCCTGCCGCTGCGCGACATGGGCTGGTCGCTGGTGGCAGAGGTGCCTGAAGCGCAGATTTATGCCGATGCCCGGCAAGTCCTCTGGCTGGCCACTGCTATCGGCCTGGCCATCGCCGTGATCTGCCTGTTGCTGGTGGTGTGGCTGGCCCGTGGGCTGGTGCGGCCGGTGCGCCAGGTGACCGCCGGGCTGGTGGCGATCGGCAGTGGCGGTGGCGACCTGACCCTGCGCCTGGACGCCAGCCGCGCCGATGAACTGGGAGACCTGGCGCGGGGGTTCAATCGTTTTCTCGACAGCCAGCGCGGCATGATCGGCGAAGTGCTGGCCACCACCGAGCGTTTGCGCTCATCGGTCGGCCAAGTGGCGGCGGTGGTGGAGAACACCGCCGAACGCTCCGGCCGGCAGCAGGAGATGACCGACATGGTGGCGACCGCCGTGCATGAGATGGGCCTGACGGTCCAGGACATCGCGCGCAATGCCGGACAGGCAGCAGACGCCTCCCAGGCCGCGCGGGATGAAGCCCTGCAGGCCCGGGACGTGGTGGGCGGGTCGATCCTGCACATCGAAAGCATGTCTGGGGAAATCGCCCGGGCCGCCGGTGCCGTAGGCGAACTGGCGGAGCAAGTGGCCTCTATCGACCAGGTGCTGGCGGTGATCCGCGGGGTTTCCGAACAGACCAACCTGCTGGCGCTCAACGCCGCCATCGAGGCCGCCCGGGCCGGGGAAATGGGCCGCGGCTTTGCCGTGGTGGCCGACGAGGTGCGGACCCTGGCCCAGCGCACCCAGGCCTCCACCGATGAAATCCAGCAGATGATCCAGAGCCTCAAGCAGGGCGCCGAGAATGCGGTGTCCTCGATGCACGCCGGGCGAGCCGCGACCGGCACCGGGGTTCAGTCCAGCCAGCAGACCGGGGCCTCGCTGACGGCAATCACCGGGCAGGTGGAGCACATCAGCGACATGAACCAGCAGGTGGCGGCCGCCACGGAAGAGCAGTCGGCGGTGACCGAAGAGATCAACCGCAATGTCCAGGGCATTTCCGACCTGGCCCGGGCCACGGCGGCTGAAGTGCGGGCCTGCCGTGAAGACTGCCGGACCTTGCAGCGCCTGGCAGAGGACCTCGCCCGCCAGGTCGGCGGGTTCAAGCTGCGCTGAGTGCCCAGCCTGTAGGAGCTGGCTTGCCAGCGAACCGCACGCTGCGCAATGTCAGGCCGGACGCTTTCGCCGGCCAGCCGGCTCCTACGAGCGCGGAGCGAAGCCTCATGTAGGAGCTGGCTTGCCAGCGAACCGCGCGCTGCGCAATGTCAGGCCGGACGCTTGCGCCGGCCATCCGGCTCCTGCGGCGGTCGCCTCAGAACCAGGCATCCTGCATTTCCAGGCAGGTCGCGTCCCGGGTTTCCAGCAGTGTCAGCTCATGCTGGCATCCCGGCACTTCCCAGGTCAGGAAATACCGCGCGGCCTGCAGCTTGCCCAGGTAGAAGTCCCGATCCCCGGCATCGCCCCGGGCCAGTCCTTCCTCGGCCCGGATGGCCTGCTCCAGCCAGCGCCAGCCGATTACCGCATGACCGAACGCCTTGAGATACAGCGCCGAATTGGCCAGGGTCGTGCTGACCTTGCCCGTGGCCAGATCCCCCAGCAGACCCAGGGTCACGCTTTGCAGGCGCGTCACCAATTGCTCCAGCGGCAGGCGCAGGGCATCCAGGGAGGCATGGGCCTGGGCCCGCACCCCGGTGTCGGCGATCAGGCGGATCAGGCGCTTGAGCCCGGCGCCGCCGTTCTGCGCCAGCTTGCGGCCCAGCAGGTCCAGGGACTGGATGCCGTGGGTGCCTTCATGGATCGGGTTCAGGCGGTTGTCGCGGTAGTACTGCTCCACCGGATACTCCCGGGTGTAGCCGTGGCCGCCGAGGATCTGGATCGCCAGCTCGTTGGCCTTGAGGCAGAACTCCGAAGGCCAGGACTTGACGATCGGCGTCAGCAGGTCCAGCAGTTCATAGGCCTGCTGGCGTTCGGCTTCGCCGTCCAGGGTGGTGGTGTCATCGAACAGCCGCGCCGCGTACAACCCCAGGTCGAAGGCACCTTCGACGTAGGCCTTCTGGGTCAGCAGCATGCGCCTGACATCGGCGTGCTGGATGATCGCCACCGGTGCGGTGGTCGGGTCCTTGCTGTCGGGAAGGCGGCCTTGAGGGCGTTCGCGGGCGTAGTCCAGGGAATAGAGATAGCCGGCGTAGCCGAGCATCACCGCGCCCATGCCGACGCCGATCCGCGCCTCGTTCATCATCTGGAACATGTAGCTCAAGCCCTGATGGGGCTTGCCCACCAGGTAGCCGACGCACGCCCCGTTATCGCCGAAGTTCAGCGCCGTGGAGGTGGTGCCGCGCCAGCCCATCTTGTGGAACAGCCCGGCCAGCAGCACATCGTTGCGCGGCCCCAGGCTGCCGTCGTCATTGACCAGGAACTTGGGCACGATGAACAGCGAGATGCCCTTCACCCCGGGCGGCGCGTCCGGCAGCTTGGCCAGGACCATGTGCACGATGTTTTCCGACAGCGGATGATCGCCGCCGGAGATGAAGATCTTGTTGCCCTTGAGCCGGTAACTGCCGTCGCCAGCGGGCTCGGCGCGGGTGCGCAAGTCCGACAGCGACGAACCGGCGTGGGGCTCGGTGAGGGCCATGGTGCCGAAGAAGCGACCGTCGATCATCGGCTGCAGGAAGCGCCGCTTCTGCTCGTCGGTGCCGAAGCTCTCGATCAGGTTGGCCGCGCCCATGGTCAGGAACGGGTACGACGTGGTGGCCGCGTTGGCCGACTGGAAGTGGGCGAAACAGGCTTGGGACAACAGCGTCGGCAACTGCATGCCACCGGCCTCGAAACTGCGGGCCGCATTGAGAAAGCCGGCTTCGAGAAAGGCATCCACTGCCGGCTTCACTTCCGGGATCAGGATCGCCTGGCCGTTTTCATAGCGCGGCTCGTTCTCATCGCCCTTGCGGTTGTGCGGGGCGAAGAACTTCTCGGCGATATTGCGGGCGGTGCTCAGGGCGGCATCGAAGGTTTCCCGGTTGTGCTCGGCGAACCGCTCGCGCTGGGTCAGGCCTTCGGCATCGAGGACTTCATACAGCTCGAAAGCCAGATTGCGGGAACTGAGCAGCGTCTCGGACATGGCGGCGCACCTTTGAAAGGGGAGAGTGGGCCGAGTCTAGGCGCGTGAATAAAGGCTGGATAGCAAGATTGATCGCGGTGATGCAAAGCCCAAACAGCGGTTGTAGGCGCTGGCTTGTGTAGGAGCTGGCTTGCCAGCGAAGGCGTTATGGAGGGCGATGCAGGGCTCAAGGCCCTTTCGCCGGCAAGCCGGCTCCTACGGAGGGCGGGCAAAAAAAATGGGCGCCGGTGAGGGCGCCCATCGATACAGCAGACCCTTCGGCGATCAGCCGATGGTCATCAGGCTGGCATTACCGCCGGCTGCTGCAGTGTTGACGCTCAGGGCGCGCTCGATCACCAGGCGCTCCAGGGCAATCGTGGTCTCGCCCTGGGACAGGCCCTGGACGCCTACGATCGCACCGGCGCGCTGGGCCACTTGCTGGCAGACGCTGCGCAGCTGGTCGGAGTCGCCGTGGTGCAGGACGGCGTCGAACACCACCTCGTCCTTGGTCCAGTCGGCCACGCGCTGGATGCGCGCCTGGACTTCCTTGGGCAGACGGGCAAACAGTGCCTTGCCGATCTCGCTCTCTGGCCACACTGCCGAGCCGCCAACCGCCAGGACGGCAGCCAGTTGCGTCAGCAGGTCGCCTTCGATTTCCGCCAGGCACAGCACGTGCTCGCGCGGCAGGATGGCGTAGCTGTTGCGCTCGCCGGTCGGGCCGGCCAGCGGGCGGGTGATGCCGCTCTGGGATTGCTCGGCGAACTGTTTGCACAGGGCTCCCAGCTCCGTCAGCTTGCTGCTCTCGGCCCAGGCTTGCAGGGCGTTCAGCGGCTTGAGCAGCACTTCGCGCAGGCGCAGGTCCGGGGTGGCTGCGGCATCGGCACGGGCGAAGGACTGTTCGATGGCATCCACCGGGCGGGTCGACAGCAGGCGGTACAGGTACAGCGGGCCACCGGCTTTCGGGCCGGTGCCCGACAGGCCTTCGCCGCCGAACGGTTGTACGCCGACCACGGCACCGACGATGTTGCGGTTGACGTAGACGTTGCCGGCATGGACGTTGTCCACCACCTTGGCGATGGTTTCGTCGATGCGGGTGTGCACGCCCAGGGTCAGGCCGTAGCCGGACGCGTTGATCTGGGCGATCAGTTGGTCGATTTCCTTGCGCTTGTAGCGCACCACGTGCAGCACCGGGCCGAAGATTTCGCGCTGCAGCTCATCGAAGCTTTCCAGCTCGATCAGGGTTGGCATCACGAAGGTGCCACGCTTGCATTCTTCGCTGTCGGCGATGGCCATCTGGTACACGTTGCGGCCTTTGTCGCGCATGGCCTGGATGTGCTTCTCGATGCCGGCCTTGGCTTCGGCGTCGATCACCGGGCCGATGTCCACCGACAGGCGCTCCGGGTTGCCCAGGCGGTTTTCAGCCATGGCGCCCTTGAGCATTTCGATCACGCGGTCAGCGGAATCTTCCTGCAGGCACAGTACGCGCAGGGCCGAGCAACGCTGGCCGGCACTGTCGAAGGCCGAGGACACCACGTCGATCACTACTTGTTCGGTCAGCGCCGAGGAGTCGACGATCATCGCGTTCTGGCCACCGGTTTCGGCGATCAGCGGGATCGGCCGGCCCTGGTTGTCCAGGCGCCCGGCGATGTTGCGTTGCAGCAGGCGTGCAACTTCGGTGGAGCCGGTGAACATCACGCCCTTGACGCGCTCGTCACCCACCAGGCGGGCACCGACGCTTTCGCCCTGGCCCGGCAGCAGTTGCAGCACGCCTTCGGGAATCCCGGCTTCGAGCAGCAGGCGCACGGCCTGGGCCGCCACCAGTGGGGTCTGTTCGGCCGGCTTGGCCAGTACCGGGTTACCGGCAGCCAGGGCCGCGGCGACCTGGCCACTGAAGATCGCCAGCGGGAAGTTCCACGGGCTGATGCACACTACCGGGCCCAATGGACGGTGGGCGTCGTTGCTGAAGTCGTTGCGCGCCTGCACCGCGTAGTAGCGCAGGAAATCCACGGCTTCACGCACTTCGGCGATGGCGTTGGCGAAGGTCTTGCCGGCCTCGCGGGCCAGCAGGCCCATCAGCGGCTGGATCTCGCCTTCCATCAGGTCGGCGGCGCGCTCGAGGATCGCGGCGCGCTCGGCCGGCGGCGTGGCCTGCCAGATTGGCGCGGCATTCAGGGCGCACTGGATCGCATTGTCGACGTCTTCGACCGTGGCTTCCTGGACGTGGCCCACCACATCGCGATGGTCGGACGGGTTGAGTACCGGCGCCGGGGTTTCGCTGCTGGCGGCGCAACCGAGCATCGGTGCGGCCTTCCAGTGGTTGTGGGCGCTGGCCAGCAGGGCGCAGGACAGGGACGCCAGGCGGTGTTCGTTGGCCATGTCGATGCCGGCCGAGTTGGCGCGTTCGGCGCCATACAGGTCACGCGGCAGGGCAATGCGCGGGTGCGGCAGGCCGAGGCCGCCTTCCAGGGTGGCCATCTGCTCGATCTGGGCTACCGGATCGGCCACCAGTTCCTGGATCGAGATCGACTGGTCGGCAATGCGGTTGACGAACGAGGTGTTGGCGCCGTTTTCCAGCAGCCGGCGTACCAGGTAGGCCAGCAGGGTTTCGTGGGTGCCCACCGGTGCGTACACGCGGCACGGACGGTTCAGCTTGCCCTCGGCAACCTTGCCCACCACTTGTTCGTACAGCGGTTCGCCCATGCCGTGCAGGCACTGGAACTCGTACTGGCCCGGGTAATAGTTCTGGCCGGCAATGTGATAGATGGCCGACAGGGTGTGGGCGTTGTGGGTAGCGAACTGCGGGTAGATGACTTCCGGCACCGACAGCAGCTTGCGCGCGCAGGCGATGTAGGAAACGTCGGTGTACACCTTGCGGGTATAGACCGGATAGCCTTCCAGGCCCTCGACCTGGGCGCGCTTGATCTCGCTGTCCCAGTAGGCGCCTTTCACCAGGCGGATCATCAGGCGGTGACGGCTGCGGCGGGCTAGGTCGATCACGTAGTCGATCACGTACGGGCAACGCTTCTGGTAGGCCTGGATCACGAAGCCGATGCCGTTCCAGCCGGTCAGTTGCGGTTCGAAGCACAGGCGCTCGAGCAGGTCCAGGGACAGCTCCAGGCGGTCGGCTTCCTCGGCGTCGATGTTCAGGCCGATGTCGTACTGCTTGGCCAGCAGGGTCAGGGACAGCAGGCGCGGGTACAGCTCGTCCATCACGCGCTCGTACTGGGCGCGGCTGTAGCGTGGGTGCAGGGCCGAGAGCTTGATCGAGATGCCCGGGCCTTCATAGATGCCGCGACCGTGGGAGGCCTTGCCGATCGAGTGGATGGCCTGCTCATAGGAGGCGAGGTATTTCTGCGCATCGTGCTCGGTCAGTGCGGCTTCGCCGAGCATGTCGTAGGAGTAGCGGAAGCCTTTGGCTTCGAACTTGCTGGCGTTGGCCAGGGCTTCGGCGATGGTTTCGCCGGTGACGAACTGCTCGCCCATCAGGCGCATGGCCATGTCCACGCCCTTGCGGATCATCGGCTCGCCGCTCTTGCCGATGATGCGGCTCAGGGAGGAGGTCAGGCCGGCCTCGTTGTGGGTCGACACCAGCTTGCCGGTGAGCAGCAGGCCCCAGGTGGCGGCGTTGACGAACAGCGACGGGCTGTTGCCCAGGTGCGGGTGCCAGTTGCCGGTGCTGATCTTGTCGCGGATCAGCGCGTCACGGGTGCCCTTGTCGGGGATGCGCAGCAGGGCCTCGGCCAGGCACATCAGCGCCACGCCTTCCTGGGACGACAGGGAGAACTCCTGCAGCAGGCCCTGGACGATACCGGCACGGCCGCCGGCGCTCTTCTGGTTGCGCAGTTTCTCGGCGATCGAGGAGGCCAGCTTGTTGGTGGCTTCGGCGGTGTCGGCCGGCAGGCGCGCCTGCTCCAGCAGCATCGGCACCACTTCCGGTTCCGGGCGACGGTAGGCGGCGGTGATCGAGGCGCGCAGCACCGATTGCGGCAGGATGCTTTCAGCGAACTCGAGGAAGCACTGGTGGGCGTGGTCGGTCTGGACCTCGCCGGCTTCCTCGGTGTCCCGGCTGGCGGTAGCGCTCAGCTCGGTCAGGGTTGCACCACCCTCGAGTTTTTCCAGGTAATTGAAAATCGCCTGCTTGATCAGCCAGTGCGGCGTACGATCAATCGAGGCCGCGGCGGCCTTGAGGCGCTCGCGGGTAGGGTCGTCGAGTTTGACCCCGAGGGTGGTGGTAGCCATATTTTTATCCTCATGTTTGCCACGCACGTGTGGCATCAGCTGGCGGCAAGATTATCCGCGCACTGCAATAGGTGCAACCGGGTGCAACCCATTTTTAGCTGGAAAAAGAAGCAGCTTGTCAGGAATAAAAATCCTGCATGGAGTGGCTTGCCTCCTACTGGTGCCTTTGCTTCTGAAAACGCCATTTCTTGCTCCAAAAAGGAGCAAAAGCGTCGTCAACGACCAGTTTTTGGACAAGGTGCAACTGATTCGACGCAAATTGGTTGCACCTTGTTCGTCTTGTTGCATAGGATTCGCGGCCAAGGTGCAACCGTCCTACAAGACTGGTTCATCGGCTGATGGCTTTCCTGGGGAAACATCAGTCATAAATGCGCGGCCCGCCTGATCGTTTCCCAAGCGTCATCGTTTGGCGGCGGGTGGCAGTGGCCGCCGCACCATAAAAACAAAGCCAGGGCGTAACTCAATGAGTGCAAGCAATCCAACCCTGATCACCTTCGTGATCTACATCGCGGCAATGGTGCTGATCGGCTTCATGGCCTATCGCTCCACCAACAACCTTTCCGACTACATCCTTGGCGGCCGCAGCCTGGGCAGCGTGGTGACCGCGCTTTCCGCCGGTGCTTCCGACATGAGTGGCTGGCTGCTGATGGGCCTGCCGGGCGCCATCTACATGTCTGGCCTGTCCGAGAGCTGGATCGCCATCGGCCTGATCGTCGGTGCCTACCTGAACTGGCTGTTCGTTGCCGGTCGCCTGCGGGTGCAGACCGAGCACAACGGTGATGCACTGACCCTGCCGGACTACTTCTCCAGCCGCTTTGAAGACAAGAGCGGCCTGCTGCGGATCATCTCCGCGGTGGTGATCCTGGTGTTCTTCACCATCTACTGCGCCTCCGGCATCGTCGCCGGTGCCCGCCTGTTCGAAAGCACCTTCGGCATGTCCTACGAGACCGCGCTGTGGGCCGGTGCGGCGGCAACCATTGCCTACACCTTCGTCGGTGGTTTCCTGGCAGTGAGCTGGACCGATACCGTTCAGGCCACGCTGATGATTTTCGCCCTGATCCTGACGCCGATCATCGTGCTGCTGGCCACCGGTGGCGTCGACACCACCTTCCTGGCGATCGAAGCCCAGGACCCGAGCAACTTCAACATGCTCAAGAACACCACCTTCATCGGCGTGATCTCGCTGCTGGGCTGGGGCCTGGGCTACTTCGGCCAGCCGCACATCCTGGCGCGCTTCATGGCCGCCGATTCGGTGAAGTCGATTGCCAATGCCCGGCGCATCTCCATGACCTGGATGATCCTGTGCCTGGGCGGCACCGTGGCCGTGGGCTTCTTCGGCATCGCCTACTTCTCGGCGCATCCTGAAGTGGCCGGTCCCGTGACCGAGAACCATGAGCGGGTGTTCATCGAGCTGGCCAAGCTGCTGTTCAACCCATGGATCGCCGGTGTGCTGCTGTCGGCCATTCTGGCCGCCGTCATGAGCACCCTGAGCTGCCAGCTGCTGGTGTGCTCCAGTGCCCTGACCGAGGACTTCTACAAGGCCTTCCTGCGCAAGCACGCCTCCCAGCTGGAGCTGGTGTGGGTCGGTCGCGCCATGGTGCTGGTGGTGGCCCTGATCGCCATCGCCATGGCTGCCAACCCCGAGAACCGCGTACTGGGCCTGGTGAGCTACGCCTGGGCCGGTTTCGGCGCAGCCTTCGGTCCGGTGGTGCTGATTTCGGTGATGTGGAAAGGCATGACCCGCGACGGCGCGCTGGCCGGGATCATCGTCGGTGCCGTCACCGTGATCCTGTGGAAGCACTTCGCCCTGCTGGGTCTGTACGAAATCATCCCGGGCTTCATCTTCGCCAGCCTGGCGATTGTGCTGGTGAGCAAGATGGGGGCTCCGAGCGCCGGCATGGTCCAGCGTTTCGAAGCTGCCGAGAAGGATTTCAAGCTCAATCAGTGAGTGTTGAACCCCGGCCCTGATTCCCCAGGGCAATGAAAACGGCCCGCTGCGTCATCGCAGCGGGCCGTTTTTTTATGCCTGACGGGCCGGGAGCGGGGTCTTGGCTCAGTGCCGCTCGGCGTCGGGCTGGTTGAGGAAGATCAGCACCCCGAGGATCGCCATGTAGAACTTGAACGCGGCGTCCTGGCCGTTCCAGGTCGGTGACTGCCACATCATGAACCACTCGCCGCCGACCACCATGAAGCCGAAGAACCAGACGCAGAAGCCCAGGCAGAAACCGGCGATGGCCCAGCGTTTGGAGCGGTTGAAGTCGCTGGCCACGCCGTGGCGCGCTCGCCACAGGCCTACGGCGCCGAAGGTCAGGAGCAGCCCGGTCAGGGCTTCACCGGCGATGATCAGCCAGTACCCGGCGTTCCATAGCAGCGGCAGGGTCACGGCCCGGTCGGTGGCGCTGTTGCCGGCGAATACGCTGTCCATGCTCAGCACGTGCTGGACGAAGGCGAAGTTGGAGCCGTAGTCGCTGATGTTGTTGTAGGCCACCAGCAAGGCGAAGGCGGCAACGGCCAGGGTCATGATGATCTTTACGTAACGCACAGTCATGTTGGAGTCCTTTGCGGGTGAGAAATGATCCTGCGGGCTGAGGGCTGGGTAAGGCATTGCTGCCAACGCGGGTTCGGCGAGCCCCGGCGCGATGGCCGGGGCAGGGTGGCAAGGGGCCTGCCGGTGCCGGCTGGCGGGCCCGCTCCGATCAGGCCTGCTTCAAGGCCTGGTCGAGGTCTTCGAGCAAGTCTTCGATGGCTTCGATGCCCACCGAGAGACGGATCATTTCCGGCTTGACCCCGGCCTTGGCCTGTTCTTCTTCGTTCATCTGCCGGTGGGTGGTGGAAGCCGGATGGCAGGCCAGGGACTTGGCGTCGCCGATGTTCACCAGGCGCTTGAAGATCTGCAGCGCATCGTAGAAGCGCACGCCCGCGGCGTAACCGCCCTTGAGGCCGAAGGAGAGGATTGCCGAGGGCTTGCCCTGCATGTACTTGCGCGCCAGTTCGTGGTGCGGGTGGTTCGCCAGGCCGGCGTAGCTGACCCAGGCCACCAGTGGGTGGTTCTCGAGGAACTGCGCCACCTTGAGGGCGTTGTCGGTGTGGCGCTCCATGCGCAGGGCCAGGGTTTCCAGGCCTTGCAGCAGGAGGAAGGCGTTCATCGGTGCCAGCGCCGCGCCGGTGTTGCGCAGGGGCACGGTGCGGGCCCGGGCGATGAAGGCCGCGGGGCCGAATTTCTCGGTGTAGACCACGCCGTGGTAGGCCGGCTCCGGGGTGTTGAGGCTGGCGAACTTCTGCGGGTGGTCGGTCCAGGGGAAGTTGCCGCTGTCGACGATCACCCCGCCCAGGGAGTTGCCGTGGCCACCGACGTACTTGGTCACCGAGTGCACGACGATGTCGGCGCCGAACTGGATCGGCTTGCACAGGATCGGCGTGGCCACGGTGTTGTCCACCATCAGCGGCACGCCGCGGGCGTGAGCGGCCTGGGCCAGGCCTTCGATATCGACGATGTTGCCGGCCGGGTTGCCGATGCTTTCGCAGTACACCAGCTTGGTCTGGTCGTCGATCAGCTCGGCGATGGCCTCGGGGGAATCGTCCCGGGCAAAGCGCACTTCGACGCCGAAGCTCGGCAGCAGGTGGGCGAACAGGGTGTAGGTGCCGCCGTACAGCTGCGGAGTGGAGACGATATTGTCGCCGGCCTGGGTCAGGGTCTGGATCGCGTAGTGGATGGCAGCGCTGCCGGCCGCCACTGCCAGCCCGGCGATCCCGCCTTCCAGGGCGGCCATGCGCTGTTCCAGCACATCGTTGGTGGGGTTCATGATGCGGGTGTAGATGTTGCCGGGCACATCGAGGTTGAACAGGTCGGCCCCGTGCTGGGCGTTGTCGAACTCGAAGGCGACGTTCTGGTAGATGGGCACGGCCACGGCCTTGGTGGTCGGGTCCGACTTGAATCCATGGTGCAGCGCAATCGTTGCGTCTTTCATAGTTCCTCGACTTAGGGTCCGTTACCGCTTGGTGACAGGCCGCGACGGAGGCCCACTTGGCGCAGGGCGAGGCGCGAGGCGCGCGGTTTGGTTGTTCCAAATAAGTTCCGAGCAACGCGGCTTGTCACCAAGCGGTAACGGACCCTGGTTAATCCATTAATGAGTGCAGCAGGCAGGGTGGGCGCCCGCGCAGCAGTCAGTGGTCCCGTGTGTCTGAGTCGCCAGCAACCGCTTGATGTACCTGCTGCTTGGCCGCAGGCAGGCGCGCCAGTGTCCAACAGGCGTGGCGGATCGGCAAGGGGCAGCCGGCCGCGGGAACGCCAGGGCCATCCTTGGCCCAGGGGTGTTTTCAGCGCGGTTGCGACCAGCCCTGGGAGCGGCTGACCGCGCCGCTGAAGGTCTGGCGCCAGGCAGCGGCGGTGGCCGGGTCGATGCGCGGCCGATAGTCGGTACGGGTGTTGTCCAGGGCCGGCAGCTCCAGGCCCAGGCCGCGGGCGGCAAGGCCGGCGCACCCCAGGGCGGTGAGTTCGTCGAAGCGCTGGGTGACGATGGTGCGCTGCAGGATGTCGGCCAGGAACTGGGCGAAATACGGGCTGCGGGCCAGCCCGCCGTCGATCGACAACTGGTCGGTGACGCTCAAGTGCTCGTCCATGGCGCTGATCACTTCGGCGCTGCGCAGGGCCACGCCTTCCAGTACCGCCTGGCACAGGTCCAGGCGGCTGGTGGCGGCGTTCATGCCGATCCATACCGCGCCGGCGCTGCGGTCCCAGTGGGGGCAGGCGAGCCCGGAGAGCGCTGGCACAAAGGCCAGGTCGCGAGAGATCGCCGGGGGCTGGTCGAAGCTCGCCAGTTCCGAGAAGTCGCTGAACAGGCCCAGGCGCCCGGCCCATTCCACTGCCGCACTGGCGTCGTACACGCCACCGTCCATGGCGTACACCGGTTGGCCGTCGGCCTGCCAGGCGATGGTCGCCAGCAGGCCTTTTTCCGGGGCGCGGATGATCTGCTCGCCGGTGACGGTCAGGGCGAAGGCGCCGGTGCCGAAGGTGATCTTGGCGTCACCGGGACGGCGGCAGCCGTGGCCGTAGAGCGAGGCCTGCTGGTCCACCACCGAGGCGCTGATCGGGGGCTGGCCAATGCGCCCGAAGTCGCCGACCGTGGCACGGATCTCGGGCAGTGCCTGCAAGGGAACGCCGAACAGCTCACAGAGTTCGGGGTCCCACTGGCCGGTGGCGAGGTTCATCAGCGAGGTGCGCGAGGCGGTGGTGATGTCGGTGGCGTAGACCCCCGCCAGGCGGTCGAGAAAGTACGCATCGGTGGTGCCCAGGCGCAGGCGTCCGGCATCCAGGGCGGCCTTTGCGGCGGGCAGGTGCTCCAGGATCCAGGCCAGCTTGCTGGCAGAAAAGTAGGCGTCCAGGGGCAAGCCGGCCCGTTCCAGGGTCAAGGCCTCGGCGCCGTTGGCGCGCAATTCCTCGATGCGGGCGGCGCTGCGGTTGTCCTGCCAGACGATCACCGGTGACAGCGGTGCGCCACTGATGGCGTCCCAGGCCAGGCAGCTTTCACCCTGGTTGGCCAGGCCGATGGCATCGACCCGGCCGGTGGCTTCCAGGCAGCGTTGCAGGTTGGCCAGCAATTCCAGCGGGTCGTGCTCGACCCAGCCGGGGCGCGGGTGGTGCTGCTGGTGACGCAGCGACAGTTGGATATCGGCTCGGCCCTGCATGTCCACCACCAGCACGCGGGTGCTGGTGGTGCCCTGGTCAAGTGCGGCTATTCGCATGGTCTTCTCTCTTGTTGTGGGACGGGCCTAGTCGATGCAAATGTCCAGTTGGTCGATGTGCGCCGGCAACTGCAACTCCTTGAGGGGGATCAGCAGGCGGCGCTCAGGCAGGGCGGACACCGGCCGGCTCCAGAGCTCCTTGCCCTGGGCGCTGACCCGCAGCGTGCCGCTGACCGCCCGGCTGACCCGCAGTTGCAGGTGCGCCAGGCCGGGGAGTTCGCCGCGCACCAGTTGCGCCGGCACACCGAGCTTGATCGGCGCGGCGTATTTCAGGGTCAGGGCGTCATGGGCATCAGGCAGTTGGCCACGCAGGGCCAGGGCCATCAGGGCGCCGATGCGCCGCCCCTCACGGTAGGACCAGCCGGCGGTCTCGATGGGCCGCAGCAGGTTGCCGGCGGCAAAGTAGGCCGGGTCCGAACAGCGGCCGAATTGATCGATCCTGGGCCCGCCACTGCCGCTGTCCAGTTGCAGGTGGCTCAGGCGCACCTGGCTCGACTCCGGGGTGAACTGGCCGGTGAGCAGAACACCGTCACAGGGCACCTCGCGAACTTCGCCGTCGGCCATGCGCACGGTGGCCGACTCCACGCGGCCGGTGCCGTTGATCGCCAGCAGTTGCGCGCCCAGGTGCAGGGGAATACCCAGCAACCGTGGGAACAGCGACAGCGGCCAGCGGGCGGTGGCACGGCTATTGGCCTCCAGCACGGCCACCGGGCGGATACCGGCGCGCCGGCAACTGAGCACGGCGGACAGGCTGACCAGTTCGGTGCCGATGATCAGTGGCCGTTCGAAGGGCTTGAGGTGCTGTACATAGAGGAAGTTCTGCAGGGCGCCGGTGTTGATCACCCCCACCGGCCGGTCACCGGACAGCAGGCGTGCCGAGCGCGGGGTTTCCCGGGCACCGGTGGCGATCAGCACCTGCTGTGCCTGGATCGTCAGCGGCCCCTCGGGGCTGGCCAGGCGCAGCAGGCCACCGGGTTCGAGGCTGACCACGCTATGGCGCAGCAGGATCACCACCCCCGCCTTCAGGGCGGCCGCGACGTTGCGCCGGGCATAGGCCGGCCCGCTGAGAATGCGCTGGTACTCGCGCATGCCGAAGGGCGGGTGGGCGCAATGCCGGGGGATGCCGCCGGCTTCGTTCTCACGCTCGATGACGATGACCGGGCCTACGCCCTGGCGCCGTAGCTCGATGGCCGCGGCGAGTCCCGCCGGGCCGCTGCCGATGATGGCCGCTTCGGCCTGGCGCAAAGTTTCAGTGCTGTTCATGGCAACGACCTGTGGCAAGGGGGACGGCCAGGCGACTGACGCTGAGTTCGGCGACCTGGGCCGAGCAGTAGAAACCCTGGCAGCGCCCCATGCAGGCCCGGGTGCGGCGCTTGAGGCCGCCCAGGTCGCCGGGGGCCAGGGGGCCGTTCAGGGCCGCTTCGATCTCGCGCCGGGTGACCAGCTCGCAGTGGCAGACGATTTCGCCATAGCCGGGCTGCTGCCAGTCACGGGGCAGGTGTTCGGCCAGGTTGGGCAACTGCGGCCAGACCGGCTCGCGCACCGGGTAGTGCTGGCAGCGCTGGCTATAGAGTGAGTAGACATGCCGGGCAATGCCCAGGGCGGCGGTGAGCCCGGTGGAGCGGATACCGCCGACGGTGATCCAGTGCCGGGAGTGGTCGGCCGAGATCCGGTATTCCTTCTTTTCGCTGGCGGGGCGCAACCCGGCGTAGGTGGCGGTCACGGGGATGCCGGCAAGCGCTGGAATCCGTTCCACGGCGGCGTCGATCAGGCTTTGCAGGGTCGCCTGGTCGAGGCCGGCGTGGATCCGGTCCTCCTGTTCTTCGGCAGTCGGGCCCACCAGCAGATTGCCGTACACGGTGCGGGTCAGGACGATGCCCTTGGTCCGCTCGTTGGGCACTGGCAGGACGATGCGCTGCAGCAACTGGGCCGCGGCCTTGTCGAAGACCACGAACTGGCCCTTGCGCGGCATGATCCGGAACCCGCTGTGGCCCAGCAGGTTGTGCTCCAGGGTGTCGCCGAACAGCCCGGCGCAGTTGACCACCTGGGCTGCGCGCAGGGAGCCGAGGCTGGTGTGCAGGGTCCAGCAATCGCCGTCGAACTGGCCTTGCTGCACCTCGCATTGCCGGTGCACCCGGGTGCCATGGGCCATGGCCTGTTGCAGATAGCCCAGGGGCGCGGACCAGGGATCGATCAGGTGTTCATCCGGCACCAGCACCGCGCCGACCGCATGGTTGGCCAGCTGCGGTTCCAGGGCCAGGAGCTCGCCGGGTTCCAGCAGGCGCGCGTTATCGACCCCATTGGCCTGGGCCTGGGCGAGGATGCCGGGAAGCTTGGCCTGGTCCTCGGCGTTCCAGGCCACCACCAGGGCCCCGCTCTTGAGCAGCGGCAGGTTCATCGCGCCGTGGATCTCCAGGTACTCCTGGTACCCGGCCTGCATGCACTGCAGTTCCAGGCTGCCGCTGGGGGCATCGAAACCGGTGTGCAGAATGGCGCTGTTGGCCTTGCTCGCGCCCGAGAGGATGTCGCTGCCTTTTTCCAGCAACACCACCCGTGCCCCCTCCAGGGCAAAGCGTCGGGCCATGGCGCAACCGACAACACCGCCACCGACGACGGCCACATCGAAAGTCACATTGTTCGGATAAAGCTCGGTCATATAAATGCCTGTTTCCTGCGGTAGCACCCAAGGATCGGTGCGACAAGCAAAGCATAATATGGGCCATATTTGTTGATTTAATTTGTTATTCGGTCACTAGTCGGTCATTTATTGTGGTTTTAAGGGCCCCGGCCTGTGCGCTACCCGCTGCCGGCCAGCCTTGCCCAGGCGGCGCTTCAGGCGGGGTTGACCACGTGCACTTCGACCTTGGCCTTTTCCAGCGCGGCCTGCAGTTGCGGGCCGGGCTGGCGATCGATCACCAGGCGGTCGATGCGCTCCAGCGGGAATACCTTGAACAGGCCGCGGCGCTCCAGCTTCGACGAGTCGGCGATCACTGTCAGCTGGCGGGCCTGGGCAATCATCCCGCGGGCGATCTCGGCTTCTTCGATGGAGAAGTCCATGGCGCCGTCTTCATTCAGTGCGCCGATGGTGATCACGGCATGTTCAGCGTTGAACCGGGTGATCTGCTCCAGGGCCAGGGTGCCGACGTTCTGGGTCGAGTCGGGGCGGTATTCGCCGCCAATCATGAACACCCGATTGCCTGATTCGCCAATGCAGCCAGCGATTGGCAGGGAGTTGGTGATCACCGTCAGGCGCGTGTGCTGCGCCAGCTCCCGGGCGAAGAACAGGGTGGTGGTGCCGGTGTCGATGAAGATGCTGTCGCCGGCGCAGAACAGCCCGGCGGCATAGCGGGCAATCGCGCGTTTCTCCTGGGCATGCTCGTTCATCCGGGTCTGGAAGGTGTTCTCGTGTTCGCCAGTGGGAGGCAGTGCGGCGCCCCCGTGAAACTTGGTGACCAGGCCGCTTTCCGCCAGTTCGCTGAGGTCGCGGCGGATGGTTTCCTGGGAGGTGGCGGTGATGCGAGCCAGCTCCTCCACGGAGATCCGTTCGCGCTGGCGCAGGAGTTCGAGAATGTGCTGTCGGCGTTCGTTGGGGCGCATGGTGGTTTTCCGTCAGTGGTACTTCGCCACACAAATGGGCAGTTTCTGTTACTTACGCACACCTTTGGCGCAACAGGATGCGGATTCGGTCAAGTTCTCTGGAAAAGTTAAGCATTTAGTTGCCCATTTAACAATGGGTCGCGGTCACCATCCAAGCCATTGCCAGCGGATATCATTGAAAGAACTCAAGATTTTATTGACCGTTAATGAGTTGTTTTTCGGTAATAACCACAACTAATACACATTGTGGCACAGGAAATGCCCTGTATTTCGTTACCGGATCCATCACTTGCCTGTGCGCAGGGGTGGCCGGGCTGGCCTCAACAAGAACGTCCCCGGCGGGGGAACTTATAAATGACGCTCAGAGAGATGAACCCACATGGCTGGATTTGGAAACTACGTCATTTACCTGATCATGCTCGGCGCGGTGCTCGGCGCCCTGTCATCCATCATCAAGCCCGAGAGTGGCCTGGGTAAGGAGTTCGTCAACGGCATCCACTCCATCGGCCCGGTGTTCCTGGCCCAGGCCGGGATCATGGTGGCGATTCCCTACCTGTCCCAGGGTATTTCCCACGCCCTGGGGCCGTTCTTCAACGCCCTGGGCTCGGACGTCTCCATCGCCGCGCTGTCGATCATCGCCGTGGACATGGGCGGCTACCAGTTGGCCAATGCCCTGACCGCCAACCGCGACCTGTGGATCACCGCGATGCTGGTGGGCTACACCTCGGGGGCGACCATCGTCTACCTGATCCCCGTGGGCCTGACCATGCTCGAGCGCAAGGACCACAAGTACCTGGCCCTGGGCGCCATGGCCGGGCTGATCAGCATTCCGTTCGCGGTGCTGATGTCGCTGCTGATCATCACCGCCACTAATCTGCCGGTGCGGGATATCGTTTCCACCAACTCCGAGGCGCTGTACTACCTGTCCCTGGGCTTCGTCGACATGCTCAAGCTGCTGGCGCCGCTGTTCGTGTTCTGCTTCCTGCTGGCGGCGGGGCTGCGCTACCGGCCGCAGATGATGGTCAGGGGCTTTCTGGTGTTCGGCAAGATCATGGATGCGGCGATCAAGCTGATCCTGGCCCTGAGCATCGTCGAGCACTTCACCAAGTTCTTCAGCATCACCTTCGGCGGCTGGGGCTTCGACCCGATGTTCGCCGATGAAAAGGAGCTGTTCCGGGCCATCGAGATCGCCGGCTACATCGGCATCATGCTCGCCGGCACCTTCCCCATCTGCTACCTGTTCCAGCGCTACTGCAAGAAGCCCATGGCGCTGCTGGGGCGCCATCTGAACCTGTCGAGCACCGGTGCCGCGGGGTTCATCATGGTGTTTGCCAACATCATTGCCACCTTCCACCTGTTCAAGCACATGACCGCCCGCGACAAGGTGCTGTGCGTGGCCCTGGGGGTCTGCGCCCAGGCACTGATCGGCGACCACCTGGCGTTCACCGCGAATTTCCAGCCGAGCCTGATCCTGCCGATTCTGCTCGGCAAGCTGTTCGGCGGCTTGCTGGCGGTGGCGATCGCCATCCGCATCTCGGTGCCGGCCGCCCAGCGCTATGAGCAGCAAGAGCAGGAGCAGGCCGCGGCCTTTGCCCTGCAACCTGCGCGGGCCTGACGGCCCGTGTCACCTATCCCTGAAGTCGAGGTAACGATGCGCAAGATTTTCCTGGCCTGCCCCTACAGCCATTCCGAGCCGGCCGTCATCAACGAGCGTTTTCTCCAATGCAACCAGGTCGCGGCGCAGATACTGGAAGCCGGCCATGCGGTGTTCAGCCAGGTGAGCATGTCCCACCCGATCAACCTGTGCCTGGCGGGCAAGGACAATGCCGCCATCGGCAAGCTCTGGGCGCCGGTGGATGCCTTGTACATGGCGATGATGGAGGAGCTGATCGTGCTCGACCTGCCGGGCTGGAAGGACAGCGGCGGGATCAAGCGCGAGATCGAGGTGTTCGAAACGTCCGGGCGGCGGGTCAGCCTGTGGTCGCAAGTCAGCCACGAGTTTGCCTGAAGCCCTGGCCGTGCCCGTCGTCGCCTGCGCCGGGTGCGGCCCCGCTCTGAACTGACGACAGCCTGCGCACAGGGTAAACTTGCCCCCCTGCGCAGGAGCAACCATGAACTATCGTCACGCCTTCCACGCCGGCAATCACGCCGACGTCTTCAAACACCTGACCCTGACCCGCCTCATCGCCCTGATGTCGCGCAAGGAACAGCCGTTCGCCTATCTCGACAGCCATGCCGGCATTGGTCTGTATGACCTTAAGGGCGACCAGGCCACGCGCACCGGCGAGTACCTGGAAGGCATCGCACGGTTGTGGGGCGACGAGGATCTGCCGGCACTCACCGCCGACTACATGGCGGTGCTGCACAAGATGAACCCGGATGGCGAGTTGCGTTACTACCCGGGCTCACCGGAGCTGGCACGGCGTCTGACCCGTTCCCAGGACCGGGTGTTGCTCAACGAGAAACACCCGGAAGACGGCGTGCTGCTCAAGGACAACATGAAGGGTGATCGTCGAGTGGCGGTGCACCTGGGCGAAGGCTGGCACCTGGCACGGGCCCTGCTGCCGGTGGCGGAGAAGCGTGCAGTGATGCTGATCGACCCGCCTTTCGAACAGCTCGATGAGATGCAGCGTTGCGCCGCGTCGTTGAAAGAAGCCATCGGCCGCATGCGCCAGACCGTGGCGGCCATCTGGTACCCGGTCAAGGACCAGCGCGCGCTGCGGCGTTTCTACCAGGACCTGGCCGGTACCGGTGCGCCGAAGCTGCTGCGGGTGGAGTTGCTGGTGCATCCCCTGGACACGCCCAACAGCCTCAACGGTTCGGGCCTGGCGATCGCCAACCCGCCTTGGGGGCTTGAAGAAGAACTGCGCGAGCTGCTGCCCTGGCTGTCGAAGAAGCTCGGCCAGACCCAGGGCGGCTGGCAAATGGACTGGCTGATCGCGGAGTAGCAGCCACAAGCTATAAACCTCAAGCCTCAAGCCTCAAGCCTCAAGCCTCAGCCGACCACTTGCAGCTTGAGGCTTGCCGCTTGTAGCGGCGTCAGATAGGGCAGGTGACGCCAGTGCCGCCGATGCCGCAGTAGCCCTCTGGGTTCTTCGCCAGGTACTGCTGGTGGTACGCCTCGGCGAAGTACACGGTCGGGGCTTCTTCGATTTCAGTGGTGATGGTGCCTAGGCCAGCCTTGGTCAGTTCGGCCTGGAACACCTCCTTGCTGTGCAGCGCCTGCTCCAGCTGGGTCGGGTTGGTGGCGTAGATCACCGAGCGGTACTGGGTGCCGATGTCGTTGCCCTGGCGCATGCCCTGGGTCGGGTTGTGCAGCTCCCAGAACATTGCCAGCAGTTCTTTGTAGCTGACCTTGGCCTTGTCATACACCACGAGCACCACTTCGGTGTGGCCGGTTAAGCCCGAGCAGACCTCTTCATAGGTCGGGTTCGGGGTGAAGCCGCCGGCGTAACCGACAACGGTGCTGACCACGCCCTCGCGCTGCCAGAAACGGCGTTCGGCGCCCCAGAAACAGCCCAGGCCGAAGATCGCGAAGTCGACGTCCTGGAAGAACGGGCCAAGCAGCGGGGTGTCTTCGAAGACAAAGTGCTTTTCAGGCAGAGTCATCGGGGTTTCGCGGCCAGGCAGAGCTTGTTCTTTGGTCGGTAGCACGTTTTTGTTCACCAGAATTTCCGAGCGTAGAACCATGATCAGTCCTCTCAGTCAGGGTGGGATCGAGTAATTAATCAGACACGCAGTTTGCCCGAGTGTTACAGCGCTGTCAGGCAATTGGACCACGAGGATAACGCTTGAGCTTGGCAATCAGCTCGGAGCCGGGAATCGGCCGGTCGAACAGGTAACCCTGGCCGACGTCGCAGCGATGGCGGCGCAGGAAGGCCAGTTGCTCGGCGGTCTCGATGCCTTCGGCCACCACCTTGATCTTCAGGTTGTGGGCCATGGCGATCACCGCGGAGGTGATTTCCATGTCGTCCTGGTTGTCGGGGATCTCGTGGATGAAGCTGCGATCGATCTTGATGATGTCGATGGGGAATTTTTTCAGGTAGCTCAAGGACGAGTAGCCGGTACCGAAATCGTCCATGGCCAGGGTCAGGCCGAGTTTTTTCAGCTGTTCGAGCTGCTGGTGGGTGTCGTCGGTGGCTTCCAGCAGCAAGCCCTCTGTTAGCTCAAGCTCCAGCAGCGAGGAGGGCAGTTGTTCTTCCTTGAGGATGCTGGCAATGGAGGCCACCAGGTCCGGGTCGGAAAACTGTTTGGGCGACAGGTTGATCGCCACGTGCAGATTGCCCATGCCGGCAGCCGTCAGTTGCTTGCTCATGCGGCAGGCCTGGCGGGCGATCCATTTGCCGATGGGGATGATCAGGCCGGTTTCTTCCGCCACGCTGATGAACTGGTCGGGGCGGATCATGCCTTTTTCCGGGTGGTTCCAGCGCAGCAGCGCCTCCATGCCCAGCAGGCGACCGCTGCGCAGGCACAGCTTGGGCTGATAGAACACATCCAGCTCGTTCTGGGTCAGGGCGCGGCGCAGGTTGTTCTCGACGAACAGCTTGTAGCTGGCCTCGGCGTTCAGGGCTTCGGTGAACACCTGCACCTGATGCTTGCCGTTGGCCTTGGCCTTGTGCAGCGCCAGGCCAGCGTTGCGCATCAGGGTCTGCGGGTCGCGGCCATGCAGCGGCGCGCTGGCCAGGCCCACGGACCCCGTGACGCTGATCAGCTGGTTGTCGACGAACATCGGCTTGTCCAGGGTCATCAGCAATTGGCTGGCGATCTGCTGGCCGGTTTCCAGGTCGGTGTTGTCCAGCAACACGGCGAACTCGTTGCTGGCGAAACGCGCCAGGCTGCCGCTGGGGCTCAGGCTGTTGCGCAGGCGTCGGGCCAGGCTGATCAGCAGTTTGTCGCCGGTCTGATGGCCGAGGCTGTCGTTGATCCGCTTGAAGTTGTCGATGTCCACCAGCAACAGGCTGATCGGGGTATCGCTGTCTCGGGCAAAGCGCTCGTCGAGATTGCGGATGAACGCCGGGCGATTGCCCAGGTTGGTCAGGTTGTCGGTGTAGGCCAGGCGCTCGATGCGCTGCTGGGCGAGCTTGGTCTGGGTGATGTCTTCGTAGATGCCGATGTAGTGGGTCAGCTCGCGATTGTCGCCATACACCTTGGAGATCGACAGCTGGCCCCAGTAGGGCTCGAGGTTCTTGCGCCGGCTCTTGAACTCGCCCTGCCAGCTGTTGCTCTTGGCCAGGCTGGAGGGGGCGTCGAACAGCAGCTCGCTGAGGTTCTCCAGGGCCGGCAGCTCGGATAGCCGGTGGCCGTGGACCTCTTCAGTGCTGTACTGGGTGATGGCGGTAAAGCTTGGATTGACGTATTCCACCACGCCGTCGCAATTGACCAGCAGAAAGGCGTTGGCGCTCTGTTCCACGGCGCGCTGGAACAGGTGCAGGGCACTGGTGGCGGCCCGTCGGTTGTGGTTGTTGATGACCTGGGCGAACTGGTCGGCCAACTCGCCGGCGAAGGCGATCTCGTCGGACTGCCAGGCCCGGGTCATGCCGGTCTGTTCCAGGCACAGCACGCCGACCACCTGGCCGTCGATGCGGATGCTGGCGTCGAGCATGGCGTTCACATCCCGCGGGCGCAGGCTCTCGGCCATTTCCCGGGTGCGCGGGTCGCGCATGGCGTTCTGGGCGTCGATGGCACGGCAACTGTGCAGGGCTTCCAGGTAGTCGGGAAAGTTGCTGGCGTCGATGGGCTCCGGCATTTGGTATTCCTGGGTGCCGCGATGGTAGGCGGCAATCGGCACCAGTTGCTGCTCTTCCAGGTTCCAGATGCTCGCGCAATCGATCTGGTAGATGTCGCAGGCGCAGCGAGTGATCAGTTCGGCGGCCTCCTTCAGGGAGTTGCCGCTGCTGTAGCGCTGGCGGGTCAGGAGCAGGATCAGGTCCTGCTGCGCACGTACCCGCTCCAGGTGCTGCAGTTGTTCCTGCTGCGCCCGCTGGTTGAGCTCCAGGGCGATCTGCAGGCGGGTGTTCTGAGTCTCGAGGTCCAGGGTCGGCAGGGGCGAGGCGTTGCTGAACAGCCCTTCGACCACCAGCAGATAACCGCGCAGCAGGTGCCGGTTGTGCTGTTTGTAGGCCTCGCCCAGCTCGAGGATGCTCAAGGGGCCCTGGCCGGTATGCAGGGTATAGCGGATCAGGTAATGGGGGGTGTGGCTCAGTTGCTCCTGGATGGCGTCATGCAACTGATAGCGCGCCTCGGGCTCCATCAGGCTGGCATAGGGAGAGCCGACCAGGGCGCAGAGTTCGACGGCGGGCAGGCCGAACTGGCGTTCGCAATTGGGATCGAGAAACAGCAGCGCCCAGCTCGCTTCATTCAGCCGCTCGAAACGCAACATGCCGAGCCGCGAGGGCACGGGCAACTGCGTCACTACCTCGGCCGCCATACGGCTGGCGGCATCGGGTTGGCTTTTCATGGGGAAACTCGCTTCGAAATTGCTGATCGCGCCGGGCTCACGCCCTCTTTACTGTTGCCTGCGGCAAGGTTGCATCATGGCGCATCGACTGACAAGTAAGATGAAGGCTAAGTGCTATAAACCTGTATCGGCAGGCCGAAGGATTTCTGAAAAGTAACTTTTCAGGGCTTTTGGCTCGGCGACCGGCGGGCAATTGGCGGCGTTTTTCTGGCAAAAAAAGCCCCGCCAAATTGACGGGGTTGAGGTACGAGCGTGGCGCTCGGAAAGGGTGCGCAACCGGCCCGCCCATGACGGGAGGGCCGGCTCGCGGGTTACAGCAGGATGGTGCGGATGTCTGCCAGCAGGTCGCTCAGGCGCTTGGTGAAGCGTGCGGCGGCCGCGCCATTGATCACGCGGTGATCGTAGGACAGCGACAGGGGCAGCATCAGCTTCGGCTGGAAGGCCTTGCCGTCCCAGACGGGCTGGATGGTGGCCTTGGAAACACCGAGGATCGCCACTTCCGGCGCGTTGACGATCGGCGTGAAGCCGGTGCCGCCAATGTGGCCGAGGCTGGAAATGGTGAAGCAGGCGCCTTGCATGTCGTCAGCGGTAAGCTTCTTGTCGCGGGCCTTGGCGGCCAGCGCAGCGGCTTCGGCTGCCAGTTGCAACAGGCTCTTCTGGTCGACGTTCTTGATCACCGGTACCAGCAGGCCATCCGGGGTGTCGACGGCGAAGCCGATGTTCACGTACTTCTTGCGGATGATCGCTTTGCCGCTGGGCGCCAGCGAACTGTTGAAGTCCGGCAGTTCCTTGAGCAAGTGCGCGCACGACTTGAGCAGCAGCGGCAGGATGGTCAGCTTGACGCCGGCCTTCTCTGCAACGGCTTTCTGCGCAACACGGAACGCTTCCAGCTCGGTGATATCAGCCGAGTCGAACTGAGTCACGTGCGGGATGTTCAGCCAGCTGCGGTGCAGGCTCGACGCGCCGATTTGCATCAGGCGGGTCATCGGCACTTCTTCGATTTCGCCGAAGCGGCTGAAGTCGACGGCCGGAATCGGCGGGATGCCCGCGCCACCGGTTGCGCCAGCAGCAGCGGCCGGTGCTTCCTTGGCCTTCTGCATCATTGCCTTGACGTAAGCCTGCACGTCTTCTTTCAGGATGCGACCGTGGGGACCGCTCGGGCTCACCGCGTTCAGCTCGACGCCGAACTCGCGAGCCAGCTGACGCACGGCTGGGCCCGCGTGCACTTTCGCACCCGGCTTGGCAGGCGCGGCAGCCGGGGCTGCGGCCGGTGCAGCAGCGGCCGGAGCAGTGGCTGGAGCAGCGGCGGGTGCCGGAGCGCTGGCAGCAGGGGCAGCCGGAGCCGGGGCAGCAGCAGGCGCCGCGCCTTTGACTTTCAGCTTGAGGATCAGGTCGCCAGTACCGACTTCGTCGTCCAGCTTGATCAGTACGCTTTCCACGATACCGGCGGCGGGCGATGGAATTTCCATGCTGGCCTTGTCGGATTCGAGGGTGATCAGCGACTGGTCGGCTTCAACGCTGTCGCCGGCCTTGACCAGTACTTCGATGATCTTGGCCTTGCCGGCCGAGCCGATGTCCGGAACGTGGATGTCCTGGACGCTGTCGGCCACAGGCGCTGCCGGGGCTGCGGCCGGAGCAGGCGCAGCGGCAGCGGCTGGAGCCGCAGCCTGGGCTGGCGCGGCAGCAGGAGCTGCAGCCCCGGCCACTTGCAGGTCCAGGATCAGATCGCCGGTGCCGACTTCGTCGTTGAGCTTGACGTTGATGGCCTTGACCACGCCAGCGGCAGGCGATGGGATTTCCATGCTGGCCTTGTCGGATTCCAGGGTGATCAAGGATTGATCAGCCTCGACGGTATCGCCGACCTTGACCTGAAGCTCGATGATCTGGGCCTTGCCCGACGAACCGATGTCCGGCACGTGCACCTGCTGCACCGAAGCGGCAGCAGGGGCTGCTGGCGCAGCGGCCGGAGCCGGCGCGGCAGCGGCTTTTTCAGCCTTGGCGGCAGGAGCGGCGGCAGGCGCAGGGGCCGCAGCTGCGGCGCCCTCGACTTCCAGTTCCAGCAGTTCGTCGCCTTCTTTCAGGCGATCGCCCAGCTTCACTTTCAGGCTCTTGACCACGCCGGCCTTCGGTGCAGGGATTTCCATGCTGGCCTTGTCCGACTCCAGCGTCAGGATGCTCTGGTCGGCTTCGACACGGTCGCCGACCTTCACAAACAGTTCAATTACTTCACCTTCACCGCTGCCGATGTCAGGTACGCGAATGAGTTCGCTCACAAAAAGTCTCCTCAGCAGTCCAGTGGGTTGCGTTTTTCCGGGTTGATACCGAACTTGGTAATGGCTTCAGCCACGACCTTAGGTTCGATGTCACCACGGTCAGCCAAGGCTTCCAGGGCTGCCAACACCACGAAATGACGATCGACTTCGAAGAAGTGACGCAGTTTCTTGCGGCTGTCGCTGCGGCCGAAACCGTCGGTGCCCAGGACCTTGAATTCCTTGGACGGGACCCACTGGCGGATCTGTTCGGCAAACAGCTTCATGTAGTCGGTGGAGGCGATGACCGGACCTTTACGGCCGCTCAGGCATTCCTCGACATAGCTCAGCTTCGGTTTCTGGCCAGGGTGCAGGCGGTTGCTGCGTTCTACGGCCAGGCCGTCGCGACGCAATTCGTTGAAGCTGGTCACGCTCCATACGTCAGCGCCGACGTTGAACTCTTCACGCAGGATCTTCGCTGCTTCACGGACTTCACGCAGGATGGTGCCGGAGCCCATCAGCTGCACGTGGTGCGCGGCTTCCTTGGTGTCTTCCTCGAGCAGGTACATGCCCTTGACGATGCCTTCTTCGGCACCGGCCGGCATGGCTGGCTGCTGGTACGACTCGTTCATCACGGTGATGTAGTAGAAGACGTCCTGCTGCTCTTCGGTCATCTTCTTCATGCCGTCCTGGATGATCACCGCCAGCTCATAGCCATAGGTCGGATCAAAGGTGCGGCAGTTCGGAATGGTGGCCGCCAGGATGTGGCTGTGACCGTCTTCGTGCTGCAGGCCTTCACCGTTGAGGGTGGTACGGCCGGCAGTACCGCCGATCAGGAAGCCACGGGTGCGGCTGTCGCCGGCAGCCCAGGCCAGGTCGCCGATACGCTGGAAGCCGAACATCGAGTAGAAGATGTAGAACGGCAGCATCGGCTGGTTGTGGCTGGAGTACGAAGTGCCGGCAGCGATGAAGGAGCTCATGGCGCCCGCTTCGTTGATGCCTTCTTCGAGGATCTGGCCCTTCTTGTCTTCCTTGTAGAACATCACCTGGTCTTTATCGACTGGCTCGTAGAGCTGGCCGACGGACGAGTAGATGCCCAGCTGGCGGAACATGCCTTCCATACCGAAGGTACGGGCTTCGTCCGGGATGATCGGCACGATGCGCGGGCCGATGTCCTTGTCCTTGACCAGTTGTGCAAGGATCCGCACGAAGGCCATGGTGGTGGAGATTTCACGGTCGCCCGAGCCGTCCAGGATAGCCTTGAGGGTATCGAGGGGTGGGGTCGGAATGCCGAAGCTTTGAGCGCGGCGTTGTGGCACGAAACCGCCCAGGGCAGTGCGGCGCTCGCTGAGGTAGCGGGCTTCGGCGCTGTTCGGCTCCGGCTTGAAGAACGGCAGGTTTTCCAGTTCTTCGTCCTTGACCGGAATGTCGAAGCGGTCACGGAACAACTTCAGGCTGTCGACATCGACTTTCTTGGTGTTGTGCGCAGTGTTCTTCGCTTCGCCGGCGCCGGTGCCATAACCCTTGATGGTCTTGGCCAGGATGACGGTTGGCTGCTCTTTGTGGTTGACCGCTTCGTGGTAGGCCGCATAGACCTTGTACGGGTCGTGGCCGCCACGGTTGAGTTTCCAGATCTCGTCGTCGGACAGATCGGCAACCATCGCCTTGAGTTCAGGGGTGTTGAAGAAGTGCTCGCGGACGAACGCGCCGTCCTTGGCCTTGTAGTTCTGGTACTCGCCGTCGATGACTTCGTCCATGCGGCGCTGCAGGATGCCGTCGACGTCCTTGGCCAGCAGTGGGTCCCAGAAACGGCCCCAGATGACTTTGGTGACGTTCCACTGGGCACCACGGAACACGCCTTCGAGTTCCTGGATGATCTTGCCGTTGCCGCGAACCGGGCCGTCGAGGCGCTGCAGGTTGCAGTTGATGACGAAGATCAGGTTGTCCAGCTTCTCGCGGCCGGCCAGGGAGATTGCGCCCAGGGATTCCGGTTCGTCGCACTCGCCGTCGCCCAGGAAGCACCAGACTTTCTGCTTGCCTTCCGGGATGAAGCCACGGGCTTCCAGGTACTTCATGAAGCGTGCCTGGTAGATTGCCTGGATCGGGCCCAGACCCATGGATACGGTCGGGAACTGCCAGAAGTCAGGCATCAGCCAAGGGTGCGGGTAGGACGACAGGCCCTGACCGTCGACTTCCTGGCGGAAGTTGTTCATCTGCTCTTCGGTGATGCGGCCTTCCATGAACGCACGGGCATAGACGCCTGGCGAGGTGTGGCCCTGGAAGTAGATCAGGTCGCCGCCGTGTTCGTCGGTCGGGGCCTGGAAGAAGTAGTTGAAGCCAATGTCATACAGGGTTGCGCTGGAGGCGAAGCTGGAGATGTGACCGCCCAGGTCAGAATCTTTCAGGTTCGTGCGCATAACCATGGCCATCGCGTTCCAGCGAACCAACGAGCGAATGCGGCGTTCCATGAACAGGTCGCCAGGCATGCGTGCTTCGTGGGTGACGGGAATCGTGTTGCGGTACGGCGTGGTGATGGCGTAGGGCAGTTGCGAGCCGCTGCGGGTCGCGAGTTCGCCCATACGGGTCATCAGATAGTGAGCACGGTCTTCGCCTTCTTTATCGAGAACCGATTCCAGGGCGTCCAGCCATTCCTGGGTTTCGACGGGATCGAGGTCTTGCATGGCTTGCTCCAGGGCGGAAAGGCTTCCAGAATCGGTTGCCTGAGTTTGCGACTGGCCTTGTGGGCAGACGATTATAAATTCTTGGATTGCCGGAGGTTGATCCGGCGGCGTGTAGTTTTACTACAAATCGTCGGCCATTTCAGCCTTTCGAATGTATATACGAGTAGTAAAACTACAGAAGAGCGGCTTGTGGCCTCCAGCTGCGTTGTGAGAATAATCGTTACTGTTGGTCGATGACTAACGGGAATAGGTAATAAATTAATGCCAGCTGCTAAAAAAAACCTATTTTCAGCTATTTCTAACTTTTGTTCGACAGTCCATCACGCCGCCTGCCCTCGACATCCGTTCCCGCCCGCGTTTTCCACGCCGATCAAGGATAGCCCATGAGCCTGCCCGCGCTTGCCCCAGTCCCCGCGATTCTCCTGCCACTGGTCAGCCGTGGCGAGCAGTCGTTTCGCAGCGCCGTCGAGGCCCTCGAGGGTGACCCCGGCGTAGCGGACTGGAGCGTCGAGCGCTGGGCCGAGTTTGCCCGGGTGGCGGCCGCCAGCGACTTTTTCATTGAACAGACGCTGCGTGACCCTTTGATGTTGCTGGAGCTGGTACGTTCCGGAGAGTTGGATCGCCGTTTCGCCCCTGGTGAGCTGTGCGGGCAGATTGCCGCCGCGGTGCAGGCCGCCGAGACCGAAGATCAACTGGGGCGCGTGCTGCGCCGCCAGCGTACCCGGCAGCAGGTGCGGATCATCTGGCGCGACCTGACCCGCCAGGCGGACCTGGTGCAGACCTGCCGCGACCTTTCCGACCTGGCCGATGCCTGTATCGATCAGGCCTATCAATGGTTGTACCTGCGTCACAGCCAGCAGTTCGGCATTCCCACCGGTGGCCGCAGCGGCGAGCCGCAGCAGATGGTCATCCTCGGCATGGGCAAGTTGGGGGCGGTGGAGCTCAACCTGTCTTCGGACATCGACCTGATCTTCGCCTACCCCGAGGGCGGCGAGACCGTGGGGGTCAAGCGGCCCCTGGATAACCAGGAGTTCTTCATCCGCCTGGGGCAGCGTCTGATCAAGGCCCTGGATCCGATGACCGTCGATGGCTTTGTGTTTCGTGTCGACATGCGCCTGCGGCCCTATGGTTCCGCCGGCGCCCTGGTGCTGAGCTTCAATGCCCTGGAACAGTACTACCAGGATCAGGGTCGCGACTGGGAACGCTACGCGATGATCAAGGCGCGGGTGGTGGCCGGGGACCAGGTCGCCGGGGCGCAGTTGCTGGATATGCTGCGGCCCTTCGTCTATCGGCGCTACCTGGACTTCTCCGCGATCGAGGCGCTGCGCACCATGAAGCAGCTGATCCAGCAGGAAGTCCGGCGCAAGGGCATGGCCGACAACATCAAGCTGGGCTCGGGAGGCATTCGCGAAGTCGAGTTCATCGCCCAGGCATTCCAGCTGATCCATGGCGGCCGTGATCTGAGCCTGCAGCAGCGTCCTCTATTAAAGGTGCTTGGCACCCTGGAGGGGCAGGGTTACTTGCCGGCGGCGGTGATTGATGAATTGAGGGACGGCTACGAGTTCCTGCGTTACACCGAGCATGCGATCCAGGCGATTGCCGATCGCCAGACCCAAATGCTTCCGGACAACCCCCAGGATCAGGCGCGGATCGCCTTCATGCTGGGCTTTGCCGACTGGAACGCCTTCCATGAACAACTGATGTACTGGCGCGGCCGGGTGGAGTGGCACTTCCGCCAGGTCATTGCCGACCCGGATGAGGACGAAGGCGCGGAAAGCGAGGTGGTGGTGGGCGGCGAATGGCTGCCGCTGTGGGAGGAGGCCCAGGACGAAGAGGCGGCCTGTCGCCAACTGCAGGAGGGTGGTTTCATCGACGCGCCCAAAGCCCTGCGGGCTCTCGCCGGGCTGCGCGGCAGCCCGCAATTGCGGGCGATGCAGCGCTTGGGACGTGAGCGCCTGGACGCCTTCATTCCGCGTTTGCTGGCCCAAGCGGTGGAGCATGCTAATCCGGACCTGGTGCTGGAGCGGGTTCTGCCGCTGGTGGAAGCCGTGGCGCGGCGCTCGGCTTACCTGGTGCTGCTGACGGAAAACCCTGGTGCCCTGCGGCGCTTGCTGACCCTGTGCGCCGCCAGCCCATGGATCGCCGAGCAGATCACCCGCTTTCCCTTGCTGCTGGACGAGTTGCTCAACGAGGGGCGTTTGTTCAAGCCGCCGCAGGCCCCGGAGCTGGCGGCCGAGTTGCGCGAGCGCCTGACGCGCATTCCCGAGGATGACCTGGAACAGCAGATGGAGGCTCTGCGCCACTTCAAGCTGGCCCACCGCTTGCGGGTGGCCGCCTCGGAGATTGCCGGCAGCCTGCCGTTGATGAAGGTCAGCGACTACCTGACCTGGCTCGCCGAGGCGATCCTGGAGCAGGTACTGGCCCTGGCCTGGCGCCAGACGGTGGCCAAGTACGGCGCGCCTCTGCGCACCGATGGCACCCTGTGTGACCCGGGGTTCATCATTGTCGGCTACGGCAAGGTGGGGGGAATCGAGTTGGGCCACGGTTCCGACCTGGACCTGGTGTTCATCCACGATGGTGATCCCCAGGCGGAAACCGACGGCCCCAAACCCATCGACGGTGCGCAGTTCTTCACTCGGCTCGGGCAGCGCATCATCCATCTGCTGACCACCCAGACCAACTCCGGCCAGCTGTACGAAGTGGACATGCGCCTGCGGCCGTCCGGTGCCTCGGGCCTGTTGGTGAGTTCCCTGGGGGCCTTTGCCCGTTATCAGGAGAACGAAGCCTGGACCTGGGAACACCAGGCGCTGGTGCGGGCCCGGGTGCTGGTGGGCAGCCAGGATGTGGGCCAGGCCTTTGAAAAGGTCCGGGCTGCGGTGCTGGGGAAAAGCCGCGACCTGCCCAAGCTGCGCCAGGAAGTCAGCGAGATGCGGGCCAAGATGCGTGACAACCTGGGCAGCCGCCTGACCGCCGCCGGAACCGCGGCCAATGCCTTCGAGGCCACGGCGCCGTTCGACCTCAAGCAGGACGCCGGAGGTATCGTCGATATCGAATTTATGGTGCAATACGCGGCCCTGGCGTGGTCCGAAGAGCACCCGTCATTGCTGCGCTACACCGATAACATCCGCATCCTGGAAGGTCTGGAGCACGTCGGGCTGATGCCGGCGAGCGATGCCAGCCTGCTGCGCGAGGTCTACAAGGCCTACCGCTCCGCGGCTCACCGACAGGCGTTGCAGAATGAGGCCGGAATCATTGCCGGTGATCAATTTGTGACCGAACGACGGGAAGTGTTACGGATTTGGCGTGAGCTGGGGCTAAGCTAATCGGCATAATGCGGCCGCAAATGTATTCGGCGAGCCGCGAAGCTCGCCCCAACCGAACCGACGGTGAAGGCCGCGGTGCTGGATTCTCGAGGCGGGGAGGCGTATGCCTCCCCGGTTCGTTTATGGAAACCACATGAATATTCTGATCGTTGGGCCCAGTTGGGTCGGTGACATGGTGATGGCGCAGACACTCTTCGAGTGCCTGAAACAGCGCCATCCGCAATGCGAGATCGACGTGCTGGCCCCCGAGTGGAGCCGGCCGATCCTTGAACGCATGCCCCAGGTACGCCAGGCCTTGAGTTTTCCCCTCGGCCACGGCGCCCTGGAACTGGCGACCCGTCGGCGTATCGGCAAATCCCTGGTCGGTCAATACGATCAGGCGATCCTGCTGCCCAACTCGCTGAAGTCGGCGCTGGTGCCGTTTTTTGCCGGCATTGCCAAGCGCACCGGCTGGCGCGGCGAGTTCCGCTACGGCCTGCTCAACGACGTGCGCAAGCTGGACAAAGAACGCTATCCACTGATGATCGAGCGTTTCATGGCCCTGGCCTATGAGCCGGGCGCCGAGCTGCCCCAGCCTTACCCGCGCCCGAGCCTGCAGATCGATCCGCAAAGCCGTGATGCGGCCCTGGCCAAGTTCGGCCTGAGCCTGGACCGGCCGGTGCTGGCGCTGTGCCCGGGAGCCGAGTTCGGTGAAGCCAAGCGCTGGCCGTCCGAGCACTACGCCCAGGTTGCCGAGGCGAAGATCCGTGAAGGCTGGCAAGTCTGGCTGTTTGGTTCGAAGAACGATCATGGCGTCGGCGAAGAGATTCGCGGGCGGCTGATCCCCGGGTTGCGCGAGGAGTCGAGCAACCTCAGTGGCGAGACATCCCTGGCCGAGGCCATCGACCTGCTGTCCTGCGCCGATTCGGTGGTGTCCAACGATTCCGGGCTGATGCACGTGGCCGCGGCGTTGAATCGCCCGCTGGTGGCGGTGTACGGCTCCACCTCCCCGGGCTTCACTCCGCCCCTGGCTGACCAGGTCGAAGTGGTGCGCCTGGGGATCGAGTGCAGCCCGTGTTTCGACCGTACCTGTCGCTTCGGTCACTACAACTGCCTGCGCCAGCTCCTGCCACAGCCGGTGAACGAAGCCCTGCAACGGTTGCAGGGCTCTGTGGTCGAGGTTCAATAAGTTGCGGGTACTGTTGATCAAGACCTCTTCCTTGGGGGATGTGATTCACGCGCTGCCGGCGCTGACTGACGCCGCGCGAGCGATTCCGGGGATCAAGTTCGACTGGGTGGTGGAAGAAGGCTTTGCCGAGATTCCCAGCTGGCACCCGGCAGTGGGCAAGGTGATTCCAGTGGCGATCCGCCGCTGGCGCAAGAACATCTGGCAGACCATCAAGAGCGGTGAATGGCGGCGTTTCAAGCAGAGCGTGCGTTCGACCAAATACGATCTGGTGATCGACGCCCAGGGCCTGCTGAAGAGTGCCTGGCTGACCCGTTATGTCCGTGCCCCGGTGGCGGGCCTGGACAAGGACTCGGCGCGCGAGCCCCTGGCTTCGCGCTTCTATTCCCGGCGCCTGGCAGTGGCCCGTGGGCAGCACGCTGTGGAGCGGGTACGCCAGCTGTTTGCCGTGGCCCTGGGCTACGACCTGCCCCAGGGCCTGGGCGATTACGGGCTGAATGTCGACAAGCTGGTGGAGCTGCCGCGCAAGAATCCCTTTGTGCTGTTCTTGCACGGCACCACCTGGGACACCAAGCACTGGCCTGAAGCCTATTGGCGCGAGTTGACCGAGCGCATGGGCATGCTCGGGGTCGAGGTCAAGCTGCCTTGGGGCAATCCTGCGGAAAAGGCCCGTGCCGAGCGCATCGCCAGCGGCCTGAAAAACGCCACGGTCCTGCCCAGGCTGAACCTGGCCGGGGTCGCCCGGGTACTGGCCGATGCCCAGGCCTGTGTGGCCGTGGACACCGGGCTTGGGCACCTTGCCGCGGCCCTGGATGTGCCGACCATCTCACTGTTTGGGCCGACCAATCCGGGGCTGACCGGTGCCTACGGCAAGGTGCAGATCCACCTGGGGAGCAACTTCCCCTGTGCGCCCTGCCTGCAGAAGAAGTGCACCTACCAGCCCACCGCTGTGGACCAGCAGCGTCATGACCTCAAGCGTGAGTGGCCGCTGTGCTTCACGCGCTTGAACCCCGAGCGTGTCGCCAGCCGACTGAGCGCCTTGTTACTGGCTGAGGAGCCGCGCTGATGCAATTGGCTTTTGTCCTTTATAAGTATTTCCCCTTCGGTGGCCTGCAGCGTGACTTCATGCGCATTGCCCTGGAGTGCCAGAGCCGCGGCCATCAGATCCGTGTCTACACCCTGATCTGGGAGGGCGATGTCCCTCCGGGTTTCGAAGTGCTGGTGGCGCCGGTCAAGGCGCTGTTCAACCATCGCCGCAATGAAAAGCTCAGCGCCTGGATGGAGGCCGACCTGGCCAAGCGTCCGGTGGACCGGCTGGTGGGCTTCAACAAGATGCCGGGGCTGGACGTGTACTACGCCGCCGATGGCTGTTTCGAGGACAAGGCGCAGAACCTGCGGCACTCGCTGTACCGTCGCTGGGGCCGCTACCGGCACTTTGCCGAGTACGAGCGGGCGGTGTTCGCCAAGGACGCCAAGACCGAGATCCTGATGATCTCCGAGGTCCAGCAACCACTGTTCATCAAGCATTACGACACCCCGCTGGAGCGCTTCCACCTGCTGCCGCCGGGGATCGCCCAGGACCGTCGGGCACCGGCCAACGCCGCCGAGATCCGGGCGGATTTCCGCCGTGAGTTCAAGCTCAAGGATGATGACCTGTTGCTGGTGCAGATCGGTTCCGGGTTCAAGACCAAGGGCGTGGATCGCAGCCTCAAGGCCCTGGCGGCACTGCCGTCAGCGTTGAAGAAGCGCACCCGGCTATTTGTAATCGGCCAGGACGACCCCAAGGTATTCCAGGTACAGAGCGCTGCGCTGGGCCTGAGCGACCAGGTGCAGTTCATGAAGGGCCGCAGTGATATTCCGCGGTTCCTGCTGGGGGCCGACCTGCTGATTCATCCGGCCTACAACGAAAACACCGGCACCGTATTGCTGGAGGCCCTGGTGGCCGGGCTGCCGGTGCTGGTCAGCGCGGTCTGCGGTTACGCCCATTACATTGCCGAGGCCCAGAGCGGCCTGGTCCTGGATGAGCCGCTGGAACAGGCGCAGCTCAATCAATACCTCACCACCATGTTGACCGACGACGCTGCACGCGCGACCTGGAGCCGTAATGGCCTGGCGTTCGCCGAGACGGCCGACCTCTATAGCATGCCGCAGCACGCTGCGGATGTGATTCTGGCGGAGCAACACCGATGAAGTTGATGCTTGCCGAACCCTTCAAGACCCTCTGGGCCGGACGCGATGCGTTCGCCGAAGTCGAGGGGCTCAAGGGCCAGGTCTACCGCGAGCTGGAAGCGCGCCGTACCTTGCGTACGGAAGTCGACGGCCGCGGTTATTTTGTCAAGATCCACCGTGGTATCGGCTGGGGCGAGATCGTCAAGAACCTGATCACCGCCAAACTTCCGGTGCTTGGCGCCGGCCAGGAGTGGCAGGCCCTCGAGCGCCTGCATCAAGTCGGTGTGCCGACCATGACTGCAGTGGCCTACGGCGAGCGCGGCGCCAATCCGGCAGACCAGCACTCGTTCATCGTCACCGAGGAGCTGGCTCCTACCGTCAGCCTTGAAGACTTCAGCATCGACTGGGTCAAGCAACCGCCGCTGCCTGCGCTCAAGCGAGCGCTGATTGCCGAAGTGGCCCGTATGACCGGGATGATGCACCGCGCCGGGGTCAACCATCGCGACTGCTACATCTGTCACTTCCTGTTGCACACCGACCGGCCGATCACCCCTGCGGGGCTCAAGCTCTCGGTGATCGACCTGCATCGGGCCCAGACCCGGCCGAAGATCACCCAGCGCTGGCGCAACAAGGATCTGGCCGCGCTGTATTTCTCGGCCCTGGACATCGGCCTGACGCGTCGCGACAAGCTGCGTTTTCTCAAGGGCTACTTCCAGCAACCGTTGCGCCAGATCCTGGCCGAAGAGGCTGCGCTGCTGTCCTGGCTGGAAGGCAAGGCGGAAAAGCTCTACGCACGTAAACAACGGTACGGAGACGCGCTCTGATGGCGAGCTGGAACCTGGATCCTGCTTATCAGGCATTGGCGCACGATTTTGGCAGTCTGCAAGCGGTGTTTGAACTTGAGGGCGAGCGCCTGACCCGTGATCCGTTGTCCGAGGTGGTTCGCGTCGAGCGTGATGGGGTCAACTACTACGTCAAGCGCTACACCGGCGCCGGCAAGAACCTGCGGCGCTACCTGGGCAAGCCTCGGGTCAAGTTCGAGTGGCAGAACCTCAAGCGCTTCGCCAAATGGGGCATCCCCACCGCCGATGTGGTGGCCTGGGGCCTGGAGCGGCGTGGCCTGGCCTACTCCCGTGGGGCGATGATTACCCGCGAACTGCCGCGCACCGAAGACTTGTCGGTGCTGGCCGAGCGCGACGATCCGAAGCTCAAGGACCGGCGCTGGGTCGATGGGATCAGCCGGCAGTTGGCCAGCTACACCCGCATCATGCACGACCATCGTTTTACCCATAACGATTTGAAGTGGCGCAACCTGCTGGTCGACGATCAGGACCGGCTGTACCTGATTGACTGCCCGAACGGTGATTTCTGGCGTGGATTCTGGCTCAAGTACCGGATCACCAAGGACCTGGCCTGCCTGGACAAGGTGGCCAAGTATCATCTGTCGGCGACTCAGCGCCTGCGCTTCTATCTGCAATACCGCCAGCGTGACCGTCTGAGCGCTGCCGACAAGGAGCGTATTCGTCACGTGGTGAGATTTTTCGAGGGGCGCGAATGACTGATTTCCTGGCGTCCGAGGAACGAGCGCTGCTGGAGCGCCACGGCCTTGGCACTTTTGACCAGTTGTGGGCGGCGAAGCTGCATGCGGTGGACGAACCCAATACCAGCCGCGGTGGCTACAGCACGGTCTTTCGCCTGGATCTGGAAGGGCAGGGGTTCTATCTCAAGCGCCAGAGCAACTACCTGACCCGGACCCTGCACCGGCCTTTTGGCGAGCCGAGTTTCGCTCGCGAATTCCGCAATATCCGCCGCTATCAGCAGATGGGCATTCCGGCGTTGCAGGCGGTGTTCTTCGGGATGCGCAAGGTGGCCGGAGAGTCCCGGGCGATTCTTTTGACGCGAGCGCTGGATGGCTGGGACGATCTGGACGCTCTGTTGCTGCGCTGGGAACAGCTCGACGAGGCGCAGCGCCAGGCGGTGCTCAAGGCCTGCGGCCTGCTGGCCCGGCAACTGCACGGCCTGCGGCAGGTGCATGGCTGTTTCTATCCCAAGCATATTTTCCTGCAGGCCAGCGGCGAGGGTTATCTGGCGCAACTGATCGACCTGGAGAAAACCCGCCCTTTGCTGTTCGGCCAGCGTGATCGGGTCAAGGACCTTGAGCCTCTGTTGCGGCGGGCCTCGGTGTGGCGTCCCGATGAGGTGCGCAGCCTGCTGGCGGCCTATCTGGATCAGCCGCTGGACAGTTCGCTGGTGGATGCCTGGGGTACGCGCCTCAGTGCACGGAGCAGCCACAAGGAGGCCCGCTGATGCGCTTGTCCGAGTTGAAGAACAGCGGTCGCAGCCCGGCCCTGCCCCTGAGTCTGGACCTGGCAGACGCTGCCGGCCCGGCGCAGTTGCAGTTGTTGACCCTGCTGCGGGTATTGCCGGGCCAGCGTTATGTCGGCGCCGGAGTCTGGCGTGGGCGCCCGGTGCTGGCCAAGTTGCTGGTGGGGCCCAAGGCGGCCCGGCATTTCCAGCGCGAGCTTGCGGGGGTCAAGTTGCTGGCGGAGCAGGGGCTGACCACGCCGTTGCTGCTGGCTGATGGCTTGCAGGAAGGCGAGGGCGGCTGGCTGCTGTTCGAGTTCCTGGAGGGGGCGCAGAGCCTGGGTGACGCCTGGAAACAAGTGGAAACACTACGGGTGCTGGCGGATGAACAGGTCGCCGTGCTGGCAGAGGCACTGGGCGCGATCGCCGAGCTGCATGCCAAGGGCCTGTGGCAGGAGGACCTGCACCTGGACAACTTGCTGCGCCATGACGGCAAGCTGTATTTGATCGATGGTGCAGGCATCTGCGTCGAAGCAGCGGGCCAGCCCCTGTCGCGGCCCAAGGTGTTGGAGAACCTCGGGGTGTTCTTCGCCCAGTTGCCCAAAAGCCTGGAGCCCTTCACCGAAGAGTTGCTGGTGCATTACCTGTTGAGCAATGCCGAGCATGCCTTGCCCCTGGAAGCCCTGCAAAAGCAGGTGAACAAGGTGCGCGGCTGGCGCCTGCGGGATTTTCTCGCCAAGGTCGGCCGCGAATGCACGCTGTTCTGCGTGCAGCGGGGGCCGTTTGCCTTGCGCGCGATTCGTCGTGAGGAAGCATCGGCAATGTTGCCGGTACTCGAACAGGCCGATGCCCTGCTGGACCAGGGGCATTTGTACAAGACCGGTGGCGCAGCCAGTGTCGGCCGGGTCGAGGTGGCGGGGCGCAGCCTGGTGATCAAGCGCTACAACATCAAGGGGTTTGCCCATTGGCTCAAGCGCTTCTGGCGGCCAAGCCGGGCGTGGCACTCCTGGCGTGAAGGCAATCGCCTGGCGTTTCTGGGCATAGCCACGCCCAGGCCTCTGGCGGTGCTGGAGCAGCGTTTTTTCTGGTTGCGCCGGCGCGCCTACCTGGTGACCGAGTACCTGCCCGGGCCGGACATCATCGAGCGCTTTGCGCCGTTCGTGGCCAAAGGCGACGCGCCTGAGGCTGAGCTGCAGGCTCTGGACCAGCTGTTTGCGGAGCTGATCAAGGAACGCATCAGCCATGGCGACTTCAAGGGCCACAACCTGTTCTGGCAGGAAGACCGCTGGTCCCTGATCGACCTCGATGCCATGCGCCAGCATTCGAGCCTGGGCAGTTTCGCGCCGGCGTACGCCCGTGACCGCGCGCGCTTCATGCGCAACTGGCCCGAAAGCAGTGCCTTGTACCAGGTGATCGACCAGCGCTTGCCGAAGACGGCGCACGCCTCCCAGGCTTGAGCCTGCGACCTGTCGTCGCTGGTTGAGCCGTTGAAACGGCCCGCAGGGGCATACCGAGGGCCGGCCGGTGCGCCTCCTGTACCGGCGGCCCCGACCCTTGCCGCTTGCCGCTAGAGGCTTGCCCCTGCTTTTACGTTATAATCCCGCCCTTTCGTTGTTTCTCGCCCCTTGCGAGCACACATCATTTTCAAGGCGCACTGCGCCCGCATGCAGACTAAACGAGGCTAGACCCCTGTGGCATTGACGATTCTTGGCCTGTCCGGCGCCCTTAGCCATGATCCTTCAGCGGCCCTGTACATCGACGGCAAACTGGTTGCCGCCGCTGAAGAAGAGCGTTTCGTGCGCGACAAGCATGCAAAGAACCGCATGCCCTACGAGTCGGCGAAGTTCTGCCTGGAACAGGCCGGGATCAAACCGTCCGACGTCGACGTGGTGGCGATTCCCTTTGCCCCGATCAGCCTGTTCGGCAAGGCGCGCTGGCACTATGCCAAGCGCTACTGGTACGCCCCGGATCGCGCCCTGGATGCGATCCTGATGGGCAACCGTCGCTACAAGCGCTATCGCAACAAGATCGTCTGGTGCCTGGAGCAACTGGGTTTTGATCCGAAGAAGATCAAGATCGAGCCGGTGGAGCACCACCTGGCCCACGCCTCCAGTGCCTACCACTGCTCGGGCTTCAAGGAGAAGACCGCGATCCTCGGGATCGACGGCAAGGGCGAGTACGCCACCACCTTCTTCGGCTACGGCGAAAACGGCAAGATCCACAAGATCAAGGAATTCTTCGACCCTGACTCCCTGGGCGGCCTGTACGGTGCGATCACCGAGTTCCTCGGCTTCGAGATGCTCGACGGCGAGTTCAAGGTCATGGGCATGGCGCCGTATGGCGATGCCAGCAAATACGATTTCTCGCGCCTGGCCAGCTTTGAAAACGGCGAGTTGGTGATCAACACCGACTACGCCAACGTCATCGGCCTGCGTCGCTACAAAGAGAAAGGCAAGGGGTTCTACTTCTCGCCAAAACTCATCGAGTGGCTGGGTCCCAAGCGCGAAGGCGACATCGCCGACGAGCCTTACATCCACTACGCGGCGAGCATGCAGGCCTTGTTCGAGAAGCTGGCCCTGCAGATGATCGACCACTACCTGGGCGACATCCTCAAGGAAACCGGCAAGCTGGCCTTCGCCGGCGGCTGTGCGCTGAACGTCAAGCTGAACCAGAAGATCATCGCCCGTCCCGAGGTCAAGGAGCTGTTCGTGCAGCCGGCTTCCGGTGACGCGGGTACCGCAGTCGGTGCCGCGGCCTATGTGTCCCACGCTCGCGGTGTGCCGGTAGAGAAGATGGAGCACGTCTATCTCGGCCCGTCCTACAGCAACGAAGACGTGATCGCCGCCTGTGCCCGTCACCCGCACAAGCCGGCCTGGCGCCAGATCGACAACACCCCGGAGCGGATCGCCAAGATCATGGTCGACGGCAACCCGGTGGCCTGGTTCCAGGGCCGCATGGAGTTCGGTCCGCGGGCCCTGGGCGGTCGTTCGATCATTGGTTGCCCGAGCGCCGCAGGCGTGGCCGACCGGATCAACGAGCAGATCAAGTTCCGCGAGCGCTGGAGGCCTTTCTGCCCGTCGATGCTCGACACCGTCGGCCCGCAAATGATCAAGGTCGACCACCCGGCGCCCTTCATGACCTTCACCTTCGAAGTGGCTGAAGAGTGGAAGACCCGAGTGCCGGAAGTGGTCCACGAGGACGGTACGTCCCGGGCCCAGGTGCTCAAGCGCGAGTACAACCCGCGCTACTACGACATGATGAAGGCCCTGGAAGTCCTGACCGGCAACGGCGTGTCGCTGAATACTTCGCTGAACCGTCGTGGCGAGCCGATGATCTGCTCGCCTACCGATGCCTTGAACATGTTCTACGGTTCCGATCTGCAGTACCTGATCATGGAAGACATCCTGGTGGTCAAAGACGGCGTGGATCCTTATGACACGCTCGGCTGAGCGCCATGTGCTGCAGTTCTGCCACGGCTATGACGGGCCGTTCCTGGACTGCGCCCGGCAATACGCCAGCCTCTTCGCGGGCAGCGGCTATCGGGTGACCACGGTGTTTCTCACCGGGGCCGCCGATGCCGATGTCGCCGCCGGTTGCGCGTCCGACGAAGTGCTGTTCATGGAGTACAGCTCCAAGGCCATTCGTGGCCTGAAGCTGGGCGCCATCCGCGACCTGCGCAAGATCGCCGCATCACGCAATTTTAGCTTCTGCATCGCCCACCGGTTCAAGCCGATCTACATCGCCTTGCTGGGCACCGGCTTGCCGGTGATCGGTGTCCATCATGCGTTTTCCGATTACAAGCGCGGCAGCCGCAAGCTCTTCGCCCAGCTGTTCCGCAAGCGCCTGAGCCTGCTCGGGGTGTCCGATGCCGTGCGTGACGACATGCGCGCCTGCCTGCCGAAATGGCCGGCGCAGCGGATTCAGACCCTGTACAACCGCATCGACCTGGAGGCCTTGCAGGCCGAGCAACTGAGCGCTGCCCAGGCCCGCAGCGAGTTGGGTCTGTCCGCCGATGCCTGGATTGTCGGCAACGTCGGGCGCCTGCACCCGGACAAGGACCAGGCCACCTTGCTGCGTGGCTTCGCCGCGGCCGTGCCACAGTTGCCGGTACACAGCCAACTGGCGATTCTTGGAACCGGGCGCCTGGAAAAAGACCTGAAATCCCTGGCCCGGGAACTGGGGATTGCCGATCGCGTGCTGTTCCTTGGGCAGGTGGCCCAGGCCCGACGCTATTTCCGCGCCTTCGATGTGTTCGCCCTGAGCTCCGATCACGAGCCATTCGGCATGGTGCTGCTGGAGGCCATGGCCGCTGGCGTGCCGCTGCTGGCCACCGCCTGTGGCGGTGCCCGGGAAGTGGTCGAGGGAGTGGGCATCCTGTTCCCCCTGGGCGACGTCGAGCATATGGCCCAGGGGCTGCAGCACCTGGCCGCGATGGACGATCACCAGCGCCGGGTCTGTGCCGAACTGATGCTTGATCGCCTGCGCGAGCGCTTTTCCGATCGCGCTGTGCGCGACGTATTCTGGCGTTTGCCGCACGTCATCGACCTGACCGCGAGGGGCTGATGCTCAACCGATTTCAAGGCTGGCGCGAACGTGGCTGGTCAGTCATTGACGCCTCGACCTATGCCGATGCCTGGCAGCGTTTCGGGGGCAGTGTGGCCACCCATCCGCTGGTGGTCGAACAACTGGCGGACCTGGCACAGATCCCGGTGCGCTACCTGGCCTGGGAGCACAATGGCCAGTTGCAGGCCGCCATCGCCACCTGGGGACGGGACTTGGCCCTGTCCAAGGATGTGCTCAAGCGTGCCGGCAAGAAGGGCTTGTTCGACATCGGCAATGCCGAGTTGATCCTCCCGGCCGCCGCCGATGCCCAGGCGCCGTTGCGCCATCGCGGGCGTTATCTCTCGGCATTGAACCAGGGCCGTTTCGGCACCCTCAAGCCACAGGCCGAACAGTTGGCCATGGCCCGTACGCCGGAAGAGCTGTCGAAAAAGTTTCGCTACAACCAGCGTCGTGAGTTGCGCCTGCTGGAAGAGGCGGGCGGTGTGGTGCGTGGGGTCGGTGATTTCACCAGCGCGGAACTGGCAGCTATCTACTGTGACCTGTTCCAGCGTCGCTGGGGCTTTGCCGCCACCGGCGCCGAGCGTATGGCCGAAGTACTGGAGCGCTTGCGCGAGCTGCTGATAGGTTCGGTGATTTTCCTTAATGACGCACCGATTGCCGTGCAGTTGATCTATCGGGTTGAAGCGCCGGAGTGGATCAGCGTCGAATACGTCAATGGCGGGGTCGACCCTGAGACCCGTGAATTCAGTCCGGGTAGCGTGCTGAGCTTTCTCAACACCCAGAGTGCCTGGGAGCAGGCCCGGGCCCTGAACAAGCCGCTGCGGTTTTCCTTCGGTCGTGCCGACCGTGAATACAAGGACCGTTGGTGCAATCCTGTGCCGGTTTTCCAGGTATGAGTCAGCCCATGAGTCGCAAGCAGCAATTGCTCAAACGCCATCGCCGGAATAAGCGCATTGCCCTGTTGATCGGGCTGGTGCTGTTGCTGCTGGCCGGCGTGCTGCTGGCCTGGTGGCTGCCGATCCTGCTGGCCGTGCTCGGCTGGCTGGCCCATGAAGCCTGGTTTGCCGATCACCTGTTCTACTCGCCCAAGGATGACTACCACTACGACTTCGGCAGCGAGGCGCAGCAGGTGGCGGTGCGTCTGGAGGCGGGGCGCTTGTTGCTGGATTCGGCGCCGCAATGGGCGGGGGACGAGACCCTGGTGCTTGGGGTGCAGGTCAAGAGCTCCTGGCTGGGGCGCTTCCTGGATCCGGCCATCGAGGTGCTGGGTGGCCCGAGCGCCGATCGCCAGGCATTCGAACGCGGGGTCAACGGCCTGCGCTATCTCAATCTCAGTGGTTTGGCGGGCCCCCTGGGCCGTGGCGAGCTGCAGTTGCGCGGGCGTTTCTGCCGGATCCGGATCCAGCCTCAGTTGATGGCCTGGCGTGATCCGGATTATCGGCGCCAGCGGGTGATGGTGATCGCCCCCCATGCCGACGACGCCGAGCTGGCGGCATTCGGCCTTTACAGCCAGGCCGATGAAACCTGGATCGTGACCCTGACCGCCGGGGAAATCGAGGCCGAGCATTACCAGGCCATGGGCCTGGAGGCGGCCGAAGCATCGCGGCTCAAGGGCCGGCTGCGGGCCTGGGACAGTATTGCCGTACCGCACTGGGCCGGCGTCCCGCAAGCCCAGTGCGTGCAGTTGGGGTACTTCTGCCTGCAATTGTCCGCGATGCAGGCTGCGCCAGAGCAGCCGATCGCCTCCCGCGAGGCCCAGCTGAGCGATATCCGCCTGTTCCGCCAGTTCAATCCGTTTGCGCTGCCGGCCGACCAGGATGGATTGCCGACCTGGAACAACCTCCTGGCCGATCTGCGTGCGCTGCTGCTCAAGGCGCGTCCGCAGGTGATCGTGCTGCCACACCCGTCACTGGACCCGCACCCCGACCATATCTGTGCCCAGGCAGCGGTGATGCAGGCCCTGCAAGGGCTGGAGTGGCAGCCGAGCACGGTGCTCGGTTACGCCAATCACCTGCACGACAATGATCGCTGGCCGATGGGTGATTCGGGGGCAGGCATCGCATTGCCGCCGGTATTTGCCTCGACTGCGGTCCTGCGCCCCTGGTGCCTGGCGCTTTCCCCGGCCGAGCAATATGACAAGGCCATGGCCTTGGGCATGATGCATGATTTGCAACCGAGAATGCCGTTCAAGCGCCGCCTGCGCAGGTCGATACAACGGCTTCTGGCTGGTAGGGTGCCCTCGGCGCTGGGGGAGAATGAGTTCTTTCGCAAGGCGGTCAGGCGCCATGAGCTGTTCTGGCTATTGCAACAGCGATAAACCGACATAACCATAGGGGCATTTTGTGCCCCTAATCACGACAGTGAGTCCTTTGTGATCAATCCTCGCCCGCGAATCTTGTTTCTCATGCCCTACTTCGGGCGCTGGCCTTTCTGGCTGCCGTTCTTCCTCGAGAGCTGCCGGCGCAATCCGGATATCGACTGGCTGTTTTTCAGCGACTGCGGGATCCCGGATAACCTGCCGCCGAACGTCATTTATGAAAGCATGAGCTTTGCCGATTACTGCGCCCTGGTATCCCAGCGCCTGGACATCGACTTTGCCCCCGATGCGGCCTACAAGATCTGTGACATCCGGCCGGCAATGGGGCTGATCCATGCAGACCGGCTGGAGGGCTACGACTTCTGGGCCTTCGGCGATATCGACCTGGTCTACGGTGATCTGCGGGCCTATTTCACGGATGACCGCCTGGCACAGTACGACCTGTTCTCCACCCACGAGCGGCGGGTTGCCGGGCACTTGTGCCTGATACGCAACAATGCACGCCAGCGGGAGCTGTTCAGGCAGATCAAGAACTGGCAGGTACGCTTTACCGATAAGCAGCATCACGCACTGGATGAGGGGGCGTTCAGCCGGATTTTCCTCTGGCGCAAGAACTTCCCGGAGCCGCTGTTCAAGCTGGTGGGCAAGTTCAATCCGGCACGCCGTCGCAGTGAGTTCACCGAGGCGTTCAGCACCCCGGGTGGAGTGATCAAGTGGCATGATGGCAGTCGGGATTTTCCCTCGTGCTGGTACTGGAAGGATGGGCGCCTGACCAATGACCGCGACGCCGACCGCACCTTTGCGTATTTCCACTTCGTGTGCTGGAAGCGCAATGAATGGGCGGCCCTGCCGGACCCTGATCCGCAAGCGGTCCAGGCCCTGGCCAGCGAATCGTCCTGGGTCATCGATGCCACAGGTTTTCACCGGGGAGAGTCATGAGCCAGCGCTTCAAGGTCCTGCAATTGCAGCCGGACTACAACGTCAAGTCCCACGACTTCGCAGACCTGGCGGAGCAGATCGTCAAGGCATTGCCGGCGGAACGCTACGAGGTCACCGCGGCCTTTCTGCGGGGGCGCCCTGGGCCTTCCGATCCGGTGAGCCGGGCTGATCATTCGGTGTATTTCGAGTTTTCCGACAAGTCCCTCAAGGGCATGCGCCTGCGGGCCATGTGGCGGCTGTACCAGTTCTGCCGCAAGGAAAAGTTCGATGTGGTGATCTGCAACCGCTTCAAGCCGGTGAACATGATGCTGACCCTCAACCGCTGGTTGAAGGTGCCGCTGTGCATCGGCATCTCCCATGGGTTCGGCGAGTACGATCGGCTGTACCGTCGCCGCCAGACCCAGCGCCTGATCGACCGGCACTGGCGTTTTGTCGGGGTGTCGCCGGCAGTCAAGCAGTACCTGCTGGATTGCCAGTGCGGCTTCACCGACCAGAATACCTGGGCGATCACCAACGCCATCGATATCGAACAGGCCGAGGCCCTGCAGCATTCCCGCGAGCGTTCCCGGGAGTTGCTGGGGCTGGATCCGTCGGTGCGCCTGATCGGCGCCCTGGGTCGCCTGGTGCCGGTGAAAGGCCAGACCTACCTGTTGCAGGCCTTTGCCCAGCTCAAGGACAAATACCCCGAGGCGCAACTGGCGATCATCGGTGCCGGGCGTGAAGAGGCCAATCTGCGTGCCGAGATCGAGCGCCTGGGGCTGCAGGGCCGGGCACACCTGCTGGGGTTCAAGGAAAACGCCCTGCAATACGTGCGGGCCTTCGATATCTGGACCATGCCGTCATTGGCCGAAGGCCTGGGCCTGGCATTGCTGGAAGGCATGAGCGGGCACCTGCCGGTGATTGCCTCGAATGTGCCGGCGATGTTGCCGCTGATCGAGGGGGCTGGCGGCCTGGCGGTGGAGCCGGCCAATGTGCCGGCCCTGGCAGCGGCCCTGGACACCTATCTGGGGCTTAGCGACGAGGCACTGGCCGCCAAGGGTGAGCAGGCTTATCGCTATCTGCAGAACGAACATGATATCGAGGTGTTCCGCGAGGAATACCGGCAATTGATCGACTCGGGATTGAGTCAGGCGGGCAAGGGGCAGTAATGACGGACCAGCAACCTGTGGTGACAGTGATCATCGCTTCCTACAACCACGCGCCCTACATTGAGCAAAGCATCCTCAGCGTGCTCAACCAGACCTATTCGAACATCGAATTGCTGGTGGTCGATGACGGTTCCAGCGACGACAGTGTCGAGCGTATCCGGCGCTTGCAGGAACAGCATGGTTTCGATTTTCGGGTCCAGCAGAACCAGGGCCTGACCAACACCCTCAATGGCGCCATCGCGCGGTCCAAGGGCAGCCTGATCGTGCCCTTCGGCTCCGACGACATCATGCTGCCCGAGCGCATCGCGACTCAGGTGGCCCATATGGACGGCAAGCCCGAAGTCGGGATCTGTGCCGGCAATATCGAGTTGATCGACAGCGAAGGCAATCTGTTTCCCGAGAAACGCCAGCGTCGGGACGTGCCGTTTCGGCGTCTGGACTTCGACGACATGTTCCTTGAGCGCAAGCCTTACCCGCCGGCACCGACCCTGATGATTCGCCGCGAGGCGCTGGACAAGGTCGGTGGTTTCGACCCGAACATCCGCCTGGAAGACTTGCTGATCGAGTTGAAGATCACCCATGCGGGTTATTTCATCGATGGCTTGAATGTGGTGATGGCGCGCTATCGCAAACACGCCACCAACTCCTACAAGAACCACCGCTTCATGATCGACAACATCCTGCGGACCTATGCCCTGTTCAGCGATCACCCGCTGTACGACGAGGTGCGCTACAAGTTCCTCAGCTCGATGTTCCTCAAGGTTTCCAATCGGGATCGCAAGCTGGCCCGCGAGCTGCTGGCGCAGATTCCGTTCAAGGCCTGGAACAAGAAGACCTGGCGTGGTCTGGCCCGCCTGTGCTTCTCGCCTCTGGAAAAAGACTGAGGCAAGGCCCAGCCTCGAAGCGGGGGCGATCCGGATCTACACAACAAGACAGCCCCTCGGGGCTGTCTTGTTGTGTGTCGGGTGCGGGTGGCGCCTTGATGTCAGTGAAGGCCTTCGGCGGCGCTGGCGGGCGTCAGTGGTTTGAGCAGCCTCAGTGCCTGGACCATGGACGTCTGCTGGGCGTAGCCCGCCTGCAATGCCGGCAGATGCTCCTGGAACAGCCATTGGCTGTCTTCGGCATAGCGTTGCATGTGACGCAGGTTGCGCTGGCGCAACGAGGTTCGCAGCGCCGACGGATAAACCCGCAGGTCGGCCAGGTCGATCAGACCGAACTCTCCATTTTCCAGAACCAGCACATTGGCCAGGTGCAGGGAGCGGAAATACACCCCGCGTTGGTGCAGGCTGGCCATGAACGCGCCAAAACGCTCAATCAGTGCACTGCGCTCCTGCGCTGACGCCGCCGACTGCAGGCTCTGGCGCAGGGTCTGCCCCGGCAGTGGCTGATAGCGCACGGCGCTGCTGCCATCGGCGAGGCGGTACAAGGCCAGAGTGGTCGGCGTGACAATGCCCAGGTCGCGCAGTTGTTCGCTGTTCTCGGCGAAACGTTGGGAATAGGGGTTGAAGCCCCCGGAGGTATACCAGCGCCGAGGACGGAACAGTTTGAGGAAGCTGCCGTCTTCCAGGCGCAGGACCTTGGGCCCTAGGCCATCGGATTCGATGACGTGAGCGTTGGCAGTGAGTTGCTCCAGGGCGGCCGGAGTCAGCGCCTGCTGGGTCAGGGGAGGCGAGCGCCGGGCTCTCTGGCTGATGCACAAGGCGGCGATCAGGGCCAGGGGGATCCACAACAGGAACCAGTGCTCCTTGGGGCGAGAAAGGATTCCGCCGCCTTCTGTCAGGCCGGCGCCGATTCCGAACATCAGCCAGGTCGAGGCGAGAATCAGCAAGGGCATGCTGCGCAGTCGCCAGCTTTTGAACAAGCCCCACAGCTGCATGAACAACCAGGGCAGCAAACCGATGATGCCGACGTAATACAGCACGCCCAAGGCGAAGTTATGGGGTTCTGCCAGGAGATAGCCAATGCCGATATCCACCACCAGGTCCGCGTTGTAGCCATGACCGATCCAGGGGTGAGCGCTGATGTAGTTGAAGACCAGGCTCCAGATCTCGAAGCGGTAGGAGTTGCCGCGCTCGATCAGCATCTGGGAGAACAGCATCAGCACGGTGGCGCCGCCAATCAGCATCCCGGCGAGCAACAGCAGTGAACGTCGGTTCCAGCAGATGAAACAGATCCAGGCAGCGGCCAGGATCAGGGCCACCAGAGGCGTGCGCGAACCTGTGGCAATGACCGTGGCGAACATGATGACCATGGCAGGGACGCTCAGGAGCCAAACCCGGAGGCGCTGGCAGGTCATGCTCAGCCAGAGCCAGTACACCAGGAAGAAACCAAAGATGTGGGAGCTCAGCAGCGGATTGTCGAAGGCGCCTGCGCCAATCATGCGCGAGCCGGGTGTATAGACTTGGCTGAATGCGTAGAGATTGAAGAGCGAGGCGATCAGGGCCACGATTGCGGCACAGAAGAACAAGGGTTGCAGTATGTCGCGGCGATAGCTGACCAGCAGGCTGCAACCGGCAAAGAGCATGAGCAAGTGCAGGGGCGTCTTGATTTCACCGGGCACGCTATCCACTGGCGGTCCCCAGGCAAGACTGATCAGCGTCCAACTAGCGAACAGCAGTACGGCAATAAAAATCGGTTCGCGAAACAGGCTCTTCAGTTCACTGGGACGCATGCACAGTGCAATAAGGGTGGGAATACTGAACAGGCCGTAGTACAGCTTATGCAATATGTTGCGTCCTGGAATGAAGAACAGCGCGCACAGCAGGAGTAGATAGCCGATCGGCAGTATCCACAGGCAAATGAAATCGAATACTCGATTGGACGTATTGCGAAGAGCATTGAGTTGCATGCTTAGACGTTCATCCCGGAAGTTAAGCTGGCCATCATAACGACTATTGTCGGGCCCTGTCGTTTGTCCGTTGAACAATAATCAGCCGTTCGGGGATTCTCGGTGCCGTAGGCAAGCTGTGCTAAAGTCAGCCTCCTTTTTGACGACATTCGCGTGATATGACCGACTCCAGTCCCAGCGCAAGCCCCTCGAGCTTGAAAATCTACTTCCGTCTGCTCGGCTATGTGCGGCCATATATTGGTCTGTTCCTCATCAGCATCGTCGGGTTCCTGATCTTCGCCTCAACCCAGCCCATGCTCGGCTACATTCTCAAGTATTTCGTCGACGGTCTGTCCAATCCCGAGGCGGCGCTGTTCCCCACGGTTCCCTACCTGCGAGACATGCGCTTGCTGCAGGCGGTGCCGCTGCTGATCGTACTGATCGCCGCCTGGCAGGGGCTGGGCTCCTACCTGGGCAACTACTTCCTGGCCAAGGTTTCCCTGGGGCTGGTGCACGACCTGCGGGTGCAGTTGTTCAACAACCTGCTGACCCTGCCCAACCGCTACTTCGACAAGCACAACTCCGGGCACCTGATCTCGCGGATCACCTTCAACGTGACCATGGTCACGGGGGCGGCAACGGATGCGATCAAGGTGGTGATTCGCGAAGGCATGACGGTGATCTTCCTGTTCGGCTCGCTGCTGTGGATGAACTGGCGCCTGACCCTGGTGATGATCGCCATCCTGCCGCTGATCGCCATCATGGTCCGTACCGCCAGCAAGAAATTCCGCAAGCAGAGCAAGAAGATCCAGGCCGCCATGGGCGATGTGACCCACGTAGCCTCGGAAACCATCCAGGGCTATCGCGTGGTGCGCAGCTTCGGTGGCGAGACTTATGAGCAGCAGCGTTTCCTCGCGGCCAGCCAGGGCAACACCGACAAGCAATTGCGCATGACCCGCACCGGAGCCATCTACACCCCGCTGCTGCAGTTGGTGATCTACAGCGCCATGGCGGTGCTGATGTTCCTGGTCCTGTACCTGCGCGGCGACGCTTCGGCGGGCGAGATGGTGGCCTACATCACCATGGCCGGCCTGCTGCCCAAGCCGATCCGCCAACTGTCCGAAGTCAGTTCGACCATCCAGAAGGGCGTGGCCGGTGCGGAAAGCATTTTCGAGCAACTGGACGTCGAGCCGGAAATCGATCGTGGCACCGTGGAACATGCGAGCATCAGTGGGCACCTGGAAGTGCGCAACCTGAGCTTCACCTACCCGGGAACCGAGCGCCAGGTGCTCGACGACATCAGCTTCAGCGTCGAGCCCGGAAAAATGGTGGCCCTGGTGGGCCGGTCCGGCAGCGGCAAGTCGACCCTGGCCAACCTGATTCCGCGTTTCTATCACCATGACAAGGGCCAGATCCTCCTGGACGGCACCGAGGTCGAAGACTATCGCCTGCTCAACCTGCGCCGGCATATTGCCCAGGTTACCCAGCATGTCACCTTGTTCAGTGACACCGTGGCCAACAACATCGCTTACGGCGATCTGGCTGGCGCGCCGCGGGCGGACATCGAAAAAGCCGCGACCGATGCCTACGCCATGGACTTCATCAGCCAGTTGCCTGAAGGCCTCGATACCCAAGTGGGGGAGAACGGCGTGCTGCTTTCGGGTGGCCAGCGCCAGCGCCTGGCGATTGCCAGGGCCTTGCTGAAGAACGCGCCGCTGTTGATTCTCGATGAGGCCACTTCGGCCCTGGATACCGAATCCGAGCGGCATATCCAGGCCGCCCTGGACAAGGTCATGAAAGGCCGTACCACGTTGGTCATCGCTCACCGTCTGTCGACCATCGAGAAGGCCGACATGATCCTGGTCATGGATCAGGGACGGATTGTCGAGCGTGGCAGCCATGCCCAGTTGCTGGCGCAGAACGGCTATTACGCGCGCTTGCATGCCATGGGCCTGGATGAGCCCGCACCGAGCGGGATCGCCTGATCCACTGCGGGGAGCGAGCAGGCTCGCTCCCCGCAGCTCTCAAGGGGTTCAAGGCTCCTTGCCATCATTTGTAGCGCCCTCCTTACAGTCTTGACCAAGGCTAAATATTTCTGCGTTTCACACTTGTTATGGTTCCCGCCTGAATCGTCGAATGGATCGAGAAGGCCAACCTTCTCGTGCGAGTGCCGGAATGCTGCAACGCTTTGTGTGGAAGCTATTACCCAAGACCCAGCGCAATTTCCTGCTGGGGCGCCTGTCGGTGGTGGACCGCCAGGTCGTGAACAAATCGATGTCCGCCAACCTGCGCTTTCCAGATGCCTTCGCCCGCCGCTCCTGCCTGTTCATCCATGTACCCAAGTGTGCCGGCAGCAGCATCTGCTCGGCCCTGTTCGACGGCTGGATGCCCGGGCACCTGCCGCTGTACTGGTACGAACAGCAGTTTCCCCAGGCTTTTGCCAGCAGTTTCAAGTTCGCGTTCGTGCGCGATCCTCTGGAACGTGCCTATTCGGCTTACACCTTCCTGCGGGGCAATGCGTTGGGGCGACGGGACCAGGCCGCCCAGGAACTGGTGAGGCATTACCGGGACTTCGATGACTTCGTCGGTCGCTGGCTGCATGCGGAGACCATCCACAAACAGATGCACTTTGCCGCCCAGAGTGACTTTCTCACCGACTCCCTGGGGCGCCTGTGCCTGGATTTCGTGGGTTACCAGGAACATCTGGGACGGGACTTCCAGCTGCTGTGCGAGCAGTTGCAAATCAGCGCCTGCCTGCCGCACGTCAACAGCACCCAGCAACGCCAGGACACCCCCGTCAGGAATTTCTGTTCGGTACGTACCCGGCGCCAGGTGCGTCGTGTCTATCAACGCGACTACGAGATGCTCGGTTATGAATAAGCCTGCCTGGGTAGCTGCAGACCAGCCGCAGATCCGGCCCTACACGCTCTCGCTGTCCAGCGATGCCCGGGCGGCGCTCAAGCATCAGCAGCCATGCTGCCTGTGGTTGACCGGCCTGTCGGGAGCGGGAAAGTCGACCCTGGCCAATCTGCTGGAGTTGCGGCTCAACGAACTGGGGATGCACACCTTCGTGCTGGATGGCGACAACGTGCGCAGCGGGCTGTGCCGCGACCTGGGCATGGGCGCCGAGGCGCGCAAGGAGAATATCCGCCGCATGGCCGAGGTAGCGCGGTTGATGGTGGATGCTGGGTTGCTGGTGATCGTCTCGGCGATCTCGCCCTTTCGTGGTGAGCGCGACGCCGCCCGGGCGCTGTTCGATCCCGGACAGTTTCTCGAGGTGTACATCAGCACCCCGTTCGACACCTGTGCCCAGCGTGACCCCAAGGGGCTGTATCAAGCGGCGATGGCGGGCCGGATCAAGGACTTCACCGGGCTCGATAGCCCTTACGAGGCGCCGCTGTACGCCGAGTGCGAGATCGATACCGCGAGCGTGGCGCTGCCGGAGGCGATCCAGCGCTTGCTGCAGCTTTTGCCGCGTAAATAAGCCGCAAACAATCTTCGTCGGCACCACACAAGGCATAGAACTAGGCAGCGCCCACCCTGTGTTAATATCGCGCCCCTGTTCATTTTGTATGTGGGATGCTCCATGAAGTTGTCCATGCCGCGATTCGATCAAGCCCCTGTCTTGGTGGTCGGCGATGTCATGCTCGACCGTTACTGGCATGGTGGTACCTCACGGATTTCCCCTGAGGCGCCGGTGCCGGTGGTCAAGGTCGAGCAGATCGAGGACCGCCCGGGTGGTGCCGCCAACGTTGCCCTGAATATCGCCGCCCTCGGCGCGCCAGCGTCCCTGGTGGGAGTGACCGGCGATGACGAGGCCGCTGACAGCCTGGCCAACAGCCTGCAAGGCGCGGGCGTGCGTGCCCTGTTCCAGCGCATCAAGCACCAGCCGACCATCGTCAAGCTGCGGGTCATGAGCCGTCACCAGCAACTGCTGCGCATTGATTTCGAAGAACCCTTCGCCACCGATGCCCTGGCCCTGGCGGCCGAGGTCGATGCCCTGCTCGACGGGATCAAGGTGCTGGTGCTGTCCGACTACGGCAAAGGCGCCCTGCGCAATCACCAGGTGCTGATCGCGGCGGCGCGGGCCCGTGGCATTCCGGTGCTGGCGGACCCTAAAGGCAAGGATTTCTCCATCTACCGTGGGGCGAGCCTGATCACGCCGAACCTCAGCGAGTTCGAAACCATCGTCGGCGGCTGCGCCGATGAGCACGAACTGGTGAGCAAGGGCGCCCAGCTCATGCACGACCTGGAACTGGGCGCCTTGCTGGTGACCCGTGGCGAGCATGGCATGACCCTGCTGCGTCCCGATCACCCGGCCCTGCACCTGCCGGCCCGTGCCCGTGAAGTGTTCGACGTCACCGGCGCCGGGGATACGGTGATCTCCACCCTGGCGGCGGCGATCGCTGCCGGCGAGGAGCTGCCGCACGCGGTGGGCCTGGCCAATCTGGCGGCCGGGATCGTGGTCGGCAAACTGGGGACGGCTGCCATCAGTGCGCCCGAGCTGCGCCGGGCGATCCAGCGCGAGGAAGGTTCCGAGCGCGGTGTGCTGAGTCTCGACCAGTTGTTGCTGGCCATCGATGACGCCCGGGCGCACAACGAGAAGATCGTCTTCACCAACGGCTGCTTCGACATCCTCCACGCCGGACACGTGACCTACCTCGAACAGGCGCGGGCCCAGGGTGACCGGCTGATCGTGGCGATCAATGATGATGCTTCGGTCAGCCGCCTCAAGGGCCCGGGGCGTCCGATCAACAGTGTGGATCGGCGCATGGCGGTGCTCGCAGGATTGGGGGCGGTGGACTGGGTGATCAGTTTCCCTGAAGGCACTCCGGAAAACCTTCTGTCCCAGGTTCGCCCGGATGTGCTGGTCAAGGGCGGCGACTACGCCATCGATCAGGTGGTGGGCGCCGATATCGTCAGTGCCTATGGCGGCACCGTGAAGGTGCTGGGCCTGGTGGAGAACAGCTCGACCACGGCCATCGTCGAGAAGATCCGCAAGACCGACACGGCTCAATAGCCGTACTGGCCATGGCGATCGGCATCCGCCCGGGTGCCGATCCCTGTGGCTCAGCCTTGGCGCCGGGCCTTGGCGGGCACGATCTTGTGCAGGATCTGCCGGGCCTTGCCGGTCAGGCGCGACAGCTTTGAATCCTTTGGTGGCTCGCTCAGGCCACGTTCGCGCAGCCAGTCCTTCCAGCGAATCCTTTCATCACGTACCACCCAGCCATCCTGCTGGGCGAAGCTTTCTGCCAGGTACAGGCCGCGGGTGCTGGCCGGGTGCAGTTGATCCTTCTTCAAGGTATACAGCTCGGCACAGGGCTGGCCGTTGTCCAGGGGCATCAGGTACAGGTCAGGCCGCTTGCGGTCCAGGCGTGCCACCAACTGGTCGCCCTCCAGGCGCTCGTCGACATGGAACAGGCTCAGGGACTTGGCTTCCTTGGGCACATCCAGGCGCAGGTCATAGATCAGTTGCAGCGAGGCCGTGGGCAAATGCACGTAGGCCTGGGGGCGTTCGAGCAATTGCAGGTTGGCGCAGCGAACCGGGCGCGCGGCGCCGGACAGCGGCGTCAGGCGAAAGGGCAAGGCCTCTCGGTAGTGCAGGGCGCCGGCATAGGGCGCAGGCAGCCAGGTGTCGTTGAAGCGTCCGCCGAGCCAGCCTTCCGGGGTTTCCAGCAGGCATTCCTCGGCGATTTCCTGGATGGCGGTGTGCAGCGGCAGGTTCAGCTCGTGGGCCGGCACGTAGCCGGAGATCAGCTTGAGCACCACATCGCCGCGGTCCTGGCGCCGTTGGCGCACCAGCACCCAGTAGTCGCGGTTCTGCCAGTGCAGGGTCAGGCGCACCGAGACCCCGAGGTTGGCCAGCTCCAGGGCGAAACGCTGGTTGTCGGCCACCGTCACGGCGCGCCTGCGCTGCAGGGTCTGGGCGAAGTTCAGCGGCATCCCCACGCTCTGGTAGCTGAGGCCTTCGGGAGTCGCTTCGACGAACAGAGGCAGGGTCTTGAAGTTGCTGGGGTTCTTTCTAATGAGCGGTCGCGACATCTCGGCTCCTTCTTGCGTCGGGGTCGGCCGCGTCGGCGGCATCAGTTGTTGCTTAGGGTCTGTTCCTGTTTGCTGACGAGCCGCGTTGCTGGGCCAAACGGGGCGAGGCAAGGCGCGGGATGGCGCTAATGGTGTGCCCTTGGCAAATCCCGCAACACCGCCTCGTGCCGTTTGGCACCCAACCCGAAGGGCCGCCGTCGCGGCCTGTCACCAACCGGAAGCAGCCCCTATAACCTGTGCCACGGTTGCCACGTTATGGGCCAGGTGCAACGGATTGATGGTCCCGACAATAGCACTGGCGACACCGGGCCGGTCAAACAGCAGTTCGAAGCTGGCCCGCACGGGGTCGGTGCCGGGGCTCAGGCAGGCATGGCCACTGGCGAGGGCCTTTTTCACCAGGATGCCCTTGTGGTGGGCAGCGGCATAGTCAATGACCGCCCGCTCCGCCTGTTCGTTCAGATTGTAGGTAACCATGGCGCAATCGCCTTGCTCCAGAGCCTTCAAGCCGCCATCGACGGTCTTGCCGGAAAAGCCGAAGCCGCGGATCTTGCCCTCTTGCTTGAGCTGCGCCAGGGTCTGGTAGACCTCGCACTGTTCGAGAATCGCCAGGTCGTTGCCGTCGGAGTGCACCAGCACCAGGTCGATGAAGTCGGTTTCCAGGCGTTGCAGGCTGCGCTCCACGGAGCGCCGGGTGTGGGCGGCGCTGAAATCGTGGCGGGAGACGCCGTCGCTGAACTCCTCTCCGACCTTGCTGACGATCACCCACTCCTGGCGCTGGCCCCGCAGCAGCGGCCCCAGGCGTTCTTCGCTGCGGCCATAGGCGGGGGCCGTGTCGATCAGGTTGATGCCCAGGTCGCGGGTCAACTTGAGCAGCATGCGGGCTTCCTGGTCATCCGGGATCTGGAAACCGTTGGGGTATTTCACCCCCTGGTCGCGGCCCAGCTTGACCGTACCCAGGCCCAGGGGCGAAACCATCAGGCCGGTGCTGCCGAACGGGCGATGCAGGTCGTGCAGGGTTGGCTGGCTCATGGCAGCAGTTGCTCCCAGGCCGGTTGCCCCAGGGGCGGCTTGGGCAGGGAGGGCAGGGCGTCACCGTGGAGCGGGCGGACGCCATCGCGCTCCAGCGCGCTCAACACTCGGTCGGCGAAGTCCGGGGCCAGGGCCAGTTTGGTCGGCCAGCCCACCAGCAGGCGCTCCTGTTCGGCGAGGAAGGCGTTGTCCGGGCGCGTCAGGCCCGATTGCGCGGGCTCGGCACGGTCGACGCGCAAGGTGGCCCAGCGGGCGCTGCTCAGATCGATCCAGGGCAGCAATTGGCCCAGCTCCTTCTGCGCTGCGGCGATCTGCTGCGCCGGCTCGCGGGCGACGCCTTCGGCCTCGGCGATGTCCCCGCCCACGTACCAGACCCATTGGCCATCAGCCGCGGGGTGGGTGGTGACGGTGATCCGCGGCTTTGGCCCGCCGCCCAGGCAATGGGCGTACAGCGGTTTCAGGCTCGGCCCCTTGACCAGCACCATGTGCAAGGGTCGCCGCTGCATGGCCGGCTGGCTCAGGCCCAGGGTATCGAGCAGCGCGGCATTGCCGGCGCCGGCACTGAGGACGATGCGTTGCGCACGGACTTCCCGTCCATCGACGCGCAATCCCAGCAACTGGCCATTTTCCAGCAGCGGTTCGATCTGCTGTCCGGCCAGCAGGCTGTCACCGCCCAGGTCGGCCAGGCGCTCGATCAGGCTTGGCACATCCACCACCAGTTCCGCCAGGCGATAGACCTTGCCCTTGAAGCGCTTGTCCTGCAGGGCCGGGGGCAGTTGCTCGCCCTTGACCTGATCGACCCGGCCACGCACGGCCTTGCTGGCGAAAAAGCTGGTGAGGTTGCCGGCCAGGGTGCCGGGAGACCAGAGGTAGTGGGCTTCAGACAGCAGGCGCACCCCGGACAGGTCCAGCTCGCCCGTGCCTGCCAGCGCTTCGCGCCAGCGCCGAGGCATGTCGGCGATGGCTTCCGAGGCACCGGTGAGGGCGCCATGCAGGGCGTACTTGGCGCCGCCGTGGATGATCCCCTGGGACTTCACGCTCTGCCCGCCGCCGAGGCTGGCGCTTTCCACCAGCACAGTGGAGAAGCCCTGGCGGCGCAGACGGGCATTGAGCCAGAGCCCGGCGACGCCGGCGCCGACAATCAGCACGTCAGTGGAAATAGCGGATGGCATGCAGGGACCTCGGAGAACAAATCGAAGTCGCAAGTTTCAAGCTTCAAGCCTCAAGCTGCAAGCAACAACCGGTCATCGCGTCCTCTTGCCGCTATCGGCTCAACGCTTGCAGCGGCTTTCAATGGCCTGCGGTTTTCGAGAACAGCTGGATCACCACCACGCCGAGGACGATCAGGGCCATGCCGAGCATGGCCGGGACATCCAGCTTCTGGCCGTACAGGAACAGCGCGGCGATGCTGACCATGACAATGCCCATGCCGGCCCACACGGCGTAGGCCACACCCACTGGAACCGTGCGCACCACCAGGGTCAGCATCCAGAAGGCCACGCCGTAGCCGACGATGATCAGCGCCAGGGGCAGCGGAGTGCTCAAGCCCTTGACCGCTTTCATTGAAACAGTGGCAATCACTTCCGCGCAGATGGCGATAGCCAGGTAGTAGTAAGCGTTCATGGGAGGTTCCTCGTGTCTTGGACTGCTTTCTGAGGTCGGCATTCTAGAGCTTGTTCAGATGGGGTAAAGTCATTACCTATCTGAATTGAAGATAGGTTGGCCCATGAACATGCAGTGGAACCTGGAGCAGTTGCGGCTGTTTGTCAGTGTCGCCGAGTTGCGTTCGTTTTCTGCGGTAGCCCGCCAGCAACGCAAGGCCCAGTCGGCCATCAGCAGTGCCATTGCATTGCTGGAGGAGGACCTGGGGGTGGGCCTGTTCGAGCGTAGCAGTGGTCGCCAGCCGAAACTGACCGAGGCGGGCAGTGCATTGCTCCAGGAGGCGCGGGAGATCTTGCGTCAGTGCGACCGACTCAACGGCCGGGCACTGGCCCTGATGCGCGGCCAGGAGGCGCGCCTGCGCCTGGCCCAGGACGAGGCGATGCCCTATCAGCCGGTGCTCGATGGCCTGGAAGCCCTGGCGGAACGATTTCCCAGCCTGGAAGTGCAACTGGCCAGCGGCGCCCAGGGTGATGTGGCGCGCAAGCTGGTGGAGCGCCGGGCGGACCTGGGGCTGTTGTTTCACCATGAGCAGATGCCCGAAACCCTGGAGCGTCGGGCCCTGGGCAGCGTTGAAATGGTCACTGTGTGCGGCGTAGGCCATCCGCTGGCCAGCGAAAAGCGGGTCAACCGTCAGTTGCTGGCCCTGCACCGCCAGTTGCTGATCGCTCCGCAACTGAGCGGTTATCCCGGGGGCGAGCAGGTCAGCCCCCAGGTCTGGCGGGCCGACAGCTTCTACGTCATGGCTGAATGGTTGATGCGCGGCCTGGGCTGGGCCTGGCTGCCACGGCATGTGGTGCAGTACCCGGCCTATCAGCAGCAGATGGTGGAGCTGGTCAGCGAATGGACCCCGCCGGCGCTGGTGGTAGAGCTGGTGTGGCGACGTGATGAGCCACTGGGACTGGCGGCGCGCTGGCTGGCGGAACGTTTTGCGGTGCACTTGAAGGCGATCGGCTAAAAAACCGATAAACTCCGCCGCCATGAATAGAACTCTCTACACCGCACTGTTTTACCTGGGGCTGCCGCTGGTAGCGATTCGGCTGTGGTTGCGCTCGCGCAAGGCGCCGGCCTATGCCAAGCGCATTGGTGAGCGTTTCTCCATCGGCTTGCCACCGCTGCAGAGCGGTGGCATCTGGGTGCATGCGGTGTCGGTGGGCGAAAGCATTGCCGCCGCACCGATGATCCGCGCGCTGCTGGCTCGCTACCCGGGGTTGCCGATCACGGTGACCTGCATGACGCCCACCGGCTCCGAGCGTATCCAGGCGCTGTTCGCCAATGAACCGCGGATCCAGCATTGCTACCTGCCCTATGACTTGCCTTGCGCCGCGGCGCGCTTTCTCGAGCGGGCGCGGCCCAGGCTGGCGGTGATCATGGAAACCGAGCTGTGGCCCAACCACATCGACCAATGTGCCCGCCGCGGGATCCCGGTGGCCCTGGCCAATGCCCGGTTGTCCGAGCGCTCGGCCAAAGGGTATGGGCGCTTTGCCGGCCTGACCGCACCAATGCTGGCGCAGATGAGCCTGTTCGCGGTGCAGACCGAAGCCGAGGCCGAGCGCTTCCGTCAGTTGGGGGCGCGCCCCGAGACCGTGGAAGTGACTGGTTCGATCAAGTTCGACCTGAGCATCGATCCGCTGCTGTTGGCGCGGGCCACCCAGTTGCGCGAGCAATGGCAGGCCATGGAGCGCCCGGTGTGGATTGCCGCCAGTACCCATGAAGGTGAAGACGCGGTGGTGCTCGAGGCCCACCGGCAACTGCTGAGTCAATACCCCAATGCCTTGCTGATTCTGGTGCCGCGGCATCCGGAGCGCTTCAACTCGGTATATGAGCTGTGCCAGCAGCAGGGCTTCGCCACGGTCCGCCGCTCCGCTGACGAGCCGGTGCTTGCCACCACCTCGGTCTTGCTGGGGGACACCATGGGCGAGTTGCTGTTTCTCTATGCCCTGGCCGACAGCGCCTTTGTCGGCGGCAGCCTGGTGCCCAATGGCGGCCACAACCTGCTGGAGCCGGCAGCCCTGGCCAAGCCGGTGATCAGCGGGCCGCACCTGTTCAACTTCCTGGAGATTGCCGCGATGCTGCGTGAAGCCGGGGCCTTGCAGGAAGTGGACGATGCCCAGGGACTGGCCGTGGCGGTACAGCGCCTGTTCGAACTGCCCCAGGATGCACGCAAGATGGCCGACGCCGGGCTCAAGGTGCTCAAGGCCAACCAGGGCGCCTTGCAGCGATTGCTCGACGGCCTCGATCGTCTCTTGAAGCACTGATCAGCAGCCCTCTGTAGCCGCTGGCGCAGTCTGCAAACGGCTGCAGAGCCGCCGCAAAGAGCCATGACAGCAGCGCCTTCACTATGCAAAAGGCCACCGGCAAAGGTGGCCTTTTTCATTCCCGCAATCTTCAGGGGCGAGCTTTGAGCTGCTCCTGCGCGGCCTTGGCCAGGTCCGGTGGCAGGAAGTCACGGTCCGGGTTGTAGTCGGCCTTGAGGAAGCGCGACAGGTCCTGCAGGTCCCCGGGGTTGAGGGTGCCGGCCGCCTGCTTCAGGCGCAGGTTGTCGAGGATGTAGTCGTAGCGGCTGTTGTTGTAGTTGCGCACCGAGGTGTACAGCTGGCGCTGGGCGTCGAGTACGTCGACGATATTGCGCGTGCCCACCTGGTAGCCGATTTCAGTGGCTTCCACCGCGCTCTGGTTGGAGATGATCGACTGGCGCCGGGCCTGGACCTGCTCGACATCGGTGTTCACCGCGCGGTGCAGGTTGCGGGTGTTCTCCACCACCTGGCGACGCAGGGATTCACGTTGCTGTTCGGTCTGGCTCAGGCGCGAGTAGGACTCGCGGACCTGGGAGCTGGTCAGCCCGCCGCTGTAGATCGGAATGTTCAACTGCAGGCCGATGGAGCGCTGCTCGACATCACTGCCGTAGCGCGTCAGCGGGTTGGGATTGCTGAAGCCCAGGGCGTCGTTGTCGCCTTTCTTGTATTGGGCCACGGCGTCCAGGGTCGGGGCGTGCCCGGCCTTGCGCTGCTTGAGGGTTTCCTCGGCGGCGCTGACCGCGTAGTTGCTGGCCAGCAGGTTGAGGTTCTGCCGGGCGGCGGTGTCGACCCAGGCCTTGGCGTCGTTGGGGGTTGGAGCGAGGACGGGCAGGGTATGGACGATGCCCTGGATCGAGTTGTATTCACGGTTGGTCAGGGTGATCAGGGCCTCGAAGGCATCGTCGACCTGGCGCTGGGCGACGATCCGGTTGGCCCGGGCGGTGTCGTAGCTGGCCTGGGACTGGAGCACGTCGGTCTTGTCCGAGAGGCCCACGTCGAAGCGTTCGTTGGACTGATCGAGCTGGCGCTTGAAGGCTGCTTCCTCGGCCTTGGTCGAGGCCAGGTTGTCCTGGGCACGCAAGACTGCGAAGTAGTTCTCGGCGCTCTGCAGGATCAGGTTCTGCTCGGTGGCCGAGAGTTGCAGCGAAGCCTGCTCGTTGATGTCCTTGGCGGCCTGCAACTGGAACCAGCGGTCGGCGCGGAACAGCGGCTGGGCCAGGGTGGCCTGGTAGACGTTACCGCTGCGGGTAGAGGTCATCGAGGGTTCATCGAACTTGGTGCGGGTGTTGTTCATGTCCGCGCCGGCCGACAGGTTGGGCAGCAACCCGGCGCGGGCCTGGGGTACCACTTCCTTCTGGGCGCCGTACTGGGCGCGCGCAGCGGCCAGATCGGCATTATTGTCTACCGCTTCCTGGTAGACACTGACCAGGTCGGTCTTGGTGGTCAAAGGCGCTTCTGCTGCCCATGCCATTCCATTGGACGCACAAGACACGGCAACAGCCAGTGAGAGTTTGCGCAGCATTCGGCGATCCCTAGAGTTGATATTACGGAGATAATCCAGGCGCCAAGGCTAAGGCGCGACCCACAGAGCGTCAAGGTTCGACACAGGGCAACGAGTGTAGATGCGCTGGGGGGTGGCAACAATCCTGCAATTACGCCATTCATCATGCTGATCGTACGGGGGTTGGCGTTCTGCTGCGGCTTTGTCTAGACTGGCCCGGTTCTTGTCGGGGTGCCTTGCTATGAGGCTGAGATCGGATAATCCGGATCCCGTTGAACCTGATCAGGTTAGCGCCTGCGTAGGGAACAAGATTTCTCGTCACCCGGCGAGTCCTCTTGTGCTTCGTCCGGGATGTTGTTCGACAATCGAACACCCCTCGCGTACCAAGCACTGCACTCCACTAGTTGCTTAGACAGGGTGCGTCCGTCCGTTACAGGTTCACTCCGACAAAATTCCACTGCCTGGATGCTGTCTGGAGAGCCCGTGATGACTACAAAATTAAAAAACGCTAGCAACCTCAGTGAGTCGGCCCAAGTCGACCAACAATCGGTTCAGCCCTTTACCCGCTCGCAAAAAGTCTATGTCCAGGGTTCCCGCCCGGACATCCGCGTGCCCATGCGCGAAATCACCCTGGACGTGACCCCCACCGATTTCGGCGGCGAGATCAACGCACCGGTGACCGTGTACGACACCTCGGGCCCCTACACCGATCCGAACGTGGTGATCGATGTGCGCAAGGGCCTGGGCGATGTGCGCTCGGCCTGGATCGAGGACCGCGGCGACACCGAACGCCTGGCGGGCCTGAGCTCCAATTTCGGCCAGCAGCGCCTGGCCGATCCGGAGCTGACCAAGCTGCGTTTTGCCCACGTCAACAACCCGCGCCGGGCCAAGGCCGGGGCCAACGTCAGCCAGATGCACTACGCGCGTCAGGGCATCATCACCGCCGAGATGGAATACGTTGCCATCCGCGAGAACATGAAACTGCAGGAGGCCCGCGCCGCTGGCCTGTTGAAGCAGCAACACGCCGGCCACAGTTTCGGTGCCAGCATCCCCAAGGAAATCACCCCTGAGTTCGTGCGTGAGGAAATCGCCCGTGGCCGGGCGATCATCCCGGCCAACATCAACCACGTCGAACTGGAGCCGATGATCATCGGCCGCAACTTCCTGGTGAAGATCAACGGCAACATCGGCAACAGCGCCCTGGGTTCGTCCATCGAGGAAGAAGTGGCGAAGCTGACCTGGGGCATCCGCTGGGGTTCGGACACGGTGATGGACCTGTCCACCGGCAAGCACATCCACGAAACCCGCGAATGGATCATCCGCAACTCGCCGGTGCCGATCGGCACCGTACCGATCTACCAGGCCCTGGAGAAGGTCAACGGGGTGGCCGAGGACCTGACCTGGGAACTGTTCCGCGACACCCTGATCGAGCAGGCCGAGCAAGGCGTGGACTACTTCACCATCCACGCCGGGGTGCTGCTGCGCTATGTGCCGCTGACCGCCAAGCGGGTCACCGGCATCGTGTCCCGGGGCGGCTCGATCATGGCCAAGTGGTGCCTGGCGCACCACAAGGAGAACTTCCTCTACACCCATTTCGACGAAATCTGCGAAATCATGAAGGCCTACGACGTCAGCTTCTCCCTGGGAGACGGCCTGCGTCCGGGATCGATTGCCGACGCCAACGACGAAGCCCAGTTCGGTGAACTGGAAACCCTGGGCGAGCTGACCAAGATCGCCTGGAAGCACGATGTGCAATGCATGATCGAAGGCCCCGGCCACGTGCCGATGCAGTTGATCAAGGAGAACATGGACAAGCAGCTGGAGTGCTGCGACGAGGCGCCGTTCTACACCCTCGGCCCGCTGACCACCGACATCGCTCCGGGCTACGACCACATCACTTCGGGGATCGGCGCGGCGATGATCGGCTGGTTCGGCTGCGCCATGCTCTGCTACGTCACGCCCAAGGAACACTTGGGCCTGCCGAACAAGGATGACGTGAAGACCGGGATCATCACCTACAAGATCGCCGCCCACGCCGCGGACCTCGCCAAAGGCCACCCTGGCGCGCAGATCCGCGACAACGCCCTGTCCAAGGCGCGTTTCGAGTTCCGCTGGGAAGACCAGTTCAACCTCGGCCTGGACCCGGACACCGCCCGTTCGTACCACGACGAGACCCTGCCCAAGGACTCGGCCAAGGTCGCGCATTTCTGCTCCATGTGCGGGCCGAAGTTCTGCTCGATGAAGATCACCCAGGAAGTGCGTGAGTACGCGGCCAACCAGCGCATCGAAGCGGTGGATGTGGACGTCGCCAAGGGACTGGCGGAACAGGCCGAGCGCTTCAAGCAGGAAGGCAGCCAGCTGTACAAGAAAGTCTGACCCCCCCTGTAGGAGCGGGCTTGCCCGCGAACCAGGCGCCGCGCCCTCACCGGTGCGACGCCTTCGCCGGCAAGCCGGCTCCTACAAGGCCCCATTTCTTCGAGAGATCAACATTGAGCACTTCAACCAGTACCTACTCTCCCGAACTCGCGGTGCCGGCCGACAAGCGCGTATTCGGTGCGCGCGATCTGTTTTCCCTGTGGTTCTCCCTCGGTATCGGCCTGATGGTGCTGCAGACCGGCGCCTTGCTGGCGCCGGGCCTGGGGCTGGCCCATTCGCTGCTGGCGATCCTGCTCGGCACGGCGGTTGGCGTTCTGCTGCTGGCGGCGGTGGGGGTGATCGGCAGCGACACCGGCCTGTCGTCCATGGCCGCCCTCAAGCTCAGCCTGGGGCAGCGCGGCGCCAGCCTGCCGGCATTGCTCAACCTGCTGCAGTTGGTGGGCTGGGGCTCGTTCGAGATCATCGTCATGCGCGATGCAGCGAGCCTGCTGGGCACCCGGGCCTTCAGCGAGGGCAGCCTGTGGGCCAACCCGCTGCTCTGGACCCTGTTTTTCGGTGCCCTGGCCACCTTGCTGGCGGTCAGCGGGCCCCTGACTTTCGTGCGTCAGATCCTGCGCAAGTGGGGCATCTGGCTGTTGTTGGCGGCATGCCTGTGGCTGACCTGGAACCTCTTCGCCCGGGCCGACCTGGCGGCGCTCTGGGCCCAGGCCGGGGATGGCTCGATGCCGTTCGCCGTGGGTTTTGATATCGCCATCGCCATGCCTTTGTCCTGGTTGCCGCTGATCGCCGACTACTCGCGGTTCGGCAAGCGTGCCAAGAGCGTGTTCGGCGGCACGGCCCTGGGCTTTTTCATCGGCAATTTCTGGTTGATGAGCCTGGGCGTCGCCTACACCCTGGCGTTCGCTCCCAGTGGTGAAGTCAATGCCTTGCTGCTGGCGCTGGCCGGGGCCGGGCTGGGGATTCCGCTGCTGCTGATCCTGCTGGACGAGTCGGAGAATGCCTTTGCCGATATCCATTCGGCGGCGGTCTCCAGCGGCATCCTGCTGCGTCTGAAGGTCGAGCACCTGGCCTTGGCCATCGGCGTGCTCTGCACCCTGATCGCCTGCCTGGCGCCGTTGGCCCAGTACCAGAACTTCCTGTTGCTGATCGGCTCGGTATTCGCGCCGTTGTTTGGCGTGGTGCTGGTGGATCACTTCATCCTGCGTCGGCGCTTGGGGCAGAACTCGGTGTCGGCCTTGCGCTGGCCGGCGCTGCTGGCCTGGCTGGGTGGGGTGAGCACCTATCATCTGCTGGCCAATCTGTACCCGGATATCGGTGCAACCCTGCCGTCACTGGTGCTGGCAGGGCTGCTGCAATGGCTGCTGGGCCGGGCGTTCAGTTACCGCCAGGAAACAGCTCGGGCTTGAGTACGCCCTTGAGGCGGTCGTAGGGGATCTGCAGCTCGACGTGGCCTAGCACCGAGGGGGCGATGGTGGTGACGTCGTACTTGAGGGTCACGGCGTTGCGGGTCAGCGCCACGTTCTGGGTCTTCTGGAAGGGCCAGGTCTTCACGAATTCGGCCTCGCGATCCAGGTGGGTGCTGATCAGCCAGTTGTTGTGGGCGACCCGTGCGGCCTTCCAGAACATGTCTTCCTGGCCGGGCAGCAGCATGTCTGACAGGTTCAGGGCCTTGTGCTGCTGACGCGAATAGTTGACGAAGCCGCGGCCCGGGGTGCCGTTGGCGGCGCCGGTGTCCAGGTAGCTGGCCAGTTCGATGATCACCAGGCCGTCATGCTGCTCGCGTAGCTTGGATTGCAGGTACATGCCGTGGCGGTCCGGCGCGCTGCGCAGAAACTGCTCGCGGTAGGCCGCCAGGCTGGCCGGCAGCGCTGCATCAGGGCTGGTGCGAGTCATTTGCAGCAGGCGCTTTTCGACGATGGCATCCAGTTGCGGCTCGGCAGGGAAGTGCACGGTGTCGAGGTTGACCAGCGGGCATTCGGCGCCGCTGCAGCCGGGCTTGAGTTGCTCGGACTTGTCCCGGGTGGTTTCCAGCGGGGTCATGTAGCTGGGTTGAAACAGGCTTTGGCAGGCGCCCAGGGTCAGGGCGATACAGGCCACGGAGGCGATTTTGACAAGCGACATGGGCGTCCTTCATAAACCAGGGGGAGGCAAAAGTTACCGGCTTCGACTGCCTGCGGGGCAGTCGGTTCGCCACTAAGCTCAATGGAGGCAATTAGAGTAGGTTTCGCCCCCCGCCGTCTATCCCGCTGAGGGTAAAGGGGCTGCATGATCCACCGCGAGCACGTTAGGATGGCGCGAAGTCGAGGGGGATCCTCGGGTCGAATACGTTGTACACGAGGATTGTTATGACTGACTTTGCCAACTCCACGCCGAGTGCCGTCGAGATCATCCAGCGCGAAAACTGCTTTCAGGGTTTCTACCGGCTCGATCGCCTGCAACTGCGTCATGAGCTGTTTGCCGGTGGCATGGGGCGTGAAATCAATCGTGAAGTCTTTGTTCGTCACGATGCGGTCTGCGTACTGCCGTACGACCCGCAACGCGATGAGGTGGTGCTGATCGAGCAGTTTCGCGTTGGCGCCATGGGCAAGACGGCTTCACCCTGGCTGGTGGAACTGGTGGCCGGGCTGATCGACAAGGACGAGCAGCCGGAAGAAGTTGCCCGCCGCGAGGCACAGGAGGAAGCTGGCCTGGACATCGCGGCGCTGTGGCCGATGACCCAGTACTTCCCGTCGCCCGGAGGCAGCACCGAGTTCGTCCACCTGTACCTGGGACGGTGCGACAGCAGCGCTGCCGGCGGGCTGCACGGGCTGGAAGAGGAGGCGGAAGATATCCGGGTTTCAGTGATGGCCTACGAGGATGCCTTGCAGGCTGTGCGTGATGGTCGGATTTGCAATGCGGCAAGCATCATTGCCTTGCAGTGGCTGGCGCTCAATCGCGCTGAAGTGAGGGGGTTATGGTCGTAAACAAGGTACGCGACCGCTATCGGGTGGATCTCGCGGGGCTGCAAGCTTCCTGCGAGGCCAACTACGCCCGGTTGATGCGTCTGCTGCCCGACATGCGCAACCAGCCCGTGGCGCGTCGGGTCGCGGTGACCCAGGGTGACCAGATGCTCGGTGTGCTGGCCCTGGAAGTGGTGCTGGCCTGCCCGTACACCACCACCTTGCAGGTGCGCCAGGAACACAGCCTGCCGTGGCTGCCGGTGCCGCAGCTGGAAGTGCAGGTCTATCACGATGCGCGCATGGCGGAGGTGGTGAGTGCCGAACATGCCCGGCGTTTTCGCAGCATCTATCCCTATCCCAACGCCTTCATGCATCAGCCGGATGAAAAGGCCCAGCTCAATGTCTTCCTGGGAGAGTGGCTGAGTCACTGCCTGGCCTGCGGGCATGAGTTCGAAGCCGTGCGATAGATGTGAACTGGGTCCGCTTCCCAGGTTTCCTCTTTGTTGTTTCCCCCAGCATAATTGCCCCATTCTTCATGCCTTGTGACTCTGCCCCGGGAGAAACGCCGTGCCAAGCGTATCCGCTCTGACCGCCGACGACTCCGTGTTGCTGGTACAGCTGTCCGACAGCCATCTGTTTGCCGAAGCGGACGCTGCACTGCTGGGCATGAATACCGGCGACAGCCTGCAGCGGGTGATCGAGCTGGTGCTGGCGCAGCAACCACGGATCGACTTGATGCTGGCCACCGGCGACCTGTCCCAGGACGGTTCGCTGGAGTCCTATCAGCGTTTTCGCCAGTTGACCCGGCAGATCCCGGCCCCGGGCCGTTGGTTGCCTGGCAACCACGACGAGCCGCAAGTCATGCAGCAGGCCACGCGGGACAGTGATTTGCTGGAACCGGTGGTGGATATCGGCAACTGGCGCATCACCCTGCTGGATTCGGCGGTGCCTGGCTCGGTGCCCGGGTATCTGCAGGATGATCAACTGCAATTGCTGGCCCGCTCACTGCGCGAAGCCCCAGAGCGGCATCACCTGATCTGCCTGCACCATCACCCGGTGTCCATCGATTGCGCCTGGATGGAACCCATCGGTCTGCGCAACGCCGAGGCGTTGTTTGCCGTGATCGAGGGGTTTGCACAGGTCCGGGCAGTGCTCTGGGGGCATGTGCACCAGGAGATCGATCGCCTGCGTGGCGATGTGCGGCTGTTGGCCTCACCCTCTACCTGCATCCAGTTCGAGCCCCTGAGCGACGATTTCAAGGTTCAGGAGCTTGCGCCAGGCTATCGCTGGCTGCGGCTGTTGCCCGATGGACGGTTGGAAACCGGCGTGCAGCGGGTCGAGGGCTACGCCTTTACCGTCGACTACGGCAGCAACGGTTACTGAACCGGCTTCGTTACCCGCCTTCATCCCTGTAAACTGCGGCTTTTGCCCAGGCCCAATGCACAGGGAGTTCGCATGTCCGGTTCGATCCTCTATATCCATGGCTTCAACAGTGCTCCCGCGTCGATCAAGGCCACCCAGCTGCGCAGCGTCATGGAGCAGCTCGGCCTGGCCGGGCAATTGCGGGTGCCGGCCCTGCACCATCACCCGCGTCAGGCCATTGGCCAGCTGGAACAGGCGATTGCCGAGCTTGGTCGACCATTGCTGGTCGGCAGCTCGCTCGGCGGCTACTATGCGACTCACCTTGCCGAGCGCTACGGCCTGAAAGCCCTGCTGGTCAACCCAGCTGTCAGCCCGCACCGGATGTTCGACGGTTATCTGGGCACACAGAAGAACCTGTACACCGATGAGACCTGGGAGCTGACCCACGACCATGTCGCGGCCCTGGCGGCGCTGGAAGTCGCGCCGCCCCAGGACCCCGAGCGTTATCAGGTGTGGTTGCAGACAGGGGACGAGACGCTGGATTATCGCAGCGCGCAAACGTATTACCGTGCCTGCGCCTTGCGCATCCAGGCCGGCGGCGATCATAGTTTCCAAGGTTTTGCCGGACAATTGCCGGCGATGTTGAATTTTGCCGGCATCACTGCCGATCAGTACCAGGCGATCGACTTCACAGCACTGTGAGCCTTCGCCCCATATTCATTGAACGACTAACGACGAGAACCCATGGCCACTCCCAGCGCTAGCTCTTATAACGCAGACGCCATCGAAGTCCTCTCGGGACTCGACCCGGTGCGCAAACGCCCGGGCATGTATACCGACACCACGCGGCCCAACCACCTGGCCCAGGAAGTCATCGACAACAGTGTCGACGAAGCCCTGGCCGGCCATGCGAAGTCGATACAGGTCATCCTGCACGCCGACCATTCCCTGGAAGTCTCCGATGACGGCCGCGGCATGCCCGTGGACATCCACCCGGAAGAGGGCGTGTCCGGGATCGAGCTGATCCTCACCAAGCTCCATGCGGGGGGCAAGTTCTCCAACAAGAACTACCAGTTCTCCGGCGGTCTGCACGGGGTGGGTATTTCCGTGGTCAACGCCCTGTCGAACCAGGTGCGGGTGCGGGTCAAGCGCGACGGCAACGAATACCAGATGACCTTCGCCGACGGCTACAAGGCCACCGAGCTGGAAGTGGTCGGCACCGTGGGCAAGCGCAACACCGGCACCAGTGTGTTCTTTGCGCCGGACCCGAAATACTTCGATTCGCCGAAATTTTCCGTCAGCCGCCTCAAGCACGTGCTCAAGGCCAAGGCTGTGCTGTGCCCGGGGCTGCTGGTCAGCTTCGAAGACAAGTCCAGCGGCGAGAAGGTCGAATGGCACTACGAAGACGGCCTGCGCTCCTACCTGGTGGATGCGGTCAGCGAATTCGAGCGCCTGCCGGACGAGCCGTTCTGCGGCAGCCTGGCGGGTAACAAGGAAGCGGTGGACTGGGCCCTGCTGTGGCTGCCCGAAGGTGGCGACAGCGTCCAGGAAAGCTACGTCAACCTGATCCCCACGGCCCAGGGCGGCACCCACGTCAACGGTTTGCGCCAGGGCTTGCTGGACGCCATGCGCGAGTTCTGCGAGTTCCGCAACCTGCTGCCCCGCGGCCTCAAGCTGGCCCCGGAAGACGTCTGGGAGCGCATCGCCTTTGTCCTGTCGATGAAGATGCAGGACGCGCAATTCTCCGGCCAGACCAAGGAACGCCTGTCGTCCCGCGAGGCCGCGGCCTTCGTTTCCGGCGTGGTCAAGGACGCCTTCAGCCTGTGGCTCAACGCCAACCCCGAGCTGGGCATGCAACTGGCGGAGCTGGCCATCAGCAACGCCGGTCGTCGCCTGAAGGCCAGCAAGAAAGTCGAGCGCAAGCGCATTACCCAGGGCCCGGCGCTGCCGGGCAAGCTGGCGGATTGCGCCGGCCAGGACCCGATGCGCTCCGAGCTGTTCCTGGTGGAGGGTGACTCCGCCGGCGGTTCGGCCAAGCAGGCACGAGACAAGGAATTCCAGGCGATCCTGCCGTTGCGCGGCAAGATCCTCAACACCTGGGAAGTGGACGGCAGCGAAGTCCTGGCCAGCCAGGAAGTGCACAACATCGCTGTGGCCATCGGGGTCGATCCGGGCGCCGAGGACATGAGCCAACTGCGCTACGGCAAGATCTGCATCCTCGCCGACGCCGACTCCGACGGCCTGCACATCGCCACCTTGCTCTGTGCCCTGTTCGTCCAGCATTTCCGCCCGCTGGTGGATGCCGGGCACGTTTACGTGGCCATGCCGCCGCTGTACCGCATCGACCTGGGCAAGGAAATCTACTACGCCCTCGACGAGGCCGAGCGCGATGGCATTCTCGATCGCCTGGTGGCCGAGAAGAAGCGTGGTAAGCCGCAAGTCACCCGATTCAAGGGCCTGGGTGAAATGAACCCGCCGCAACTGCGCGAAACCACCATGGACCCGAACACCCGGCGTCTGGTGCAGTTGACCCTCGGCGAGGACTTTGCCGCGACTTCGGAAATGATGGACATGCTGCTGGCGAAGAAACGCGCCGGTGATCGCAAGTCCTGGCTGGAGTCCAAGGGCAACCTGGCCGAGGTGTTGGCCTGATGCACAGAGGTTTTGCCCTGGCTCTAGCGCTATTGGCAACCTCGGTGGTGGCCGCGCCGATGCCCGAACTGAGCTTGTTGTCCGAGCATCCCGTTGAGGGCATGCGCGGCGGCAATCTGTCCGGGCTGGCGCTCTGTGGCCAGGATTTGTGGACGGTCTCCGACCGCGATGACGATCAAATCTACAAGCTCGATACCCGCGACAGCGTCTGGCAGGCCGAGACCGTCAAGCTGGAAGTGCCTGCGGTGCCCGACAGCGGCTTGCCCTGGGGGTTGAAGTCGCGGACCTGGGCGGCGTCCTTCGTGCGCGGTGGCGATCTGGATTTCGAGGGCATCTCCTGCGATGCCGCCGGCAACAAGTACCTGGTCAGCGAAGCTCATGCCGCGGTGTTGCAAGTGCCGGCGCAAGGCGCTCCGGCCTGGTTGAAGATCTCGCCGATCATGGTTCGCGAGGCTCGGGCCAGTGGCATGCTCCTGCACTTCAATGCCTTGTTCGAGGGCCTGGCGGTGAACCCCGCCGGCGACCGGATCTGGCTGGCGGCGGAGCGCGAGCGGCGCGGGCTGTTGTTGATCAAGCGCGGGCAGACCACCTGGGATTGCGATGGCGGTTGCGTGCTGCTCAGCGAAGCCGGTTCGGAAATGCAGCCAGCACAGGTGCCCGACGCCAAGGCGGTGTCCCGGGATTTTGCCGACCTGTCACTGTTTGACGGCAAGCTGTTCACCCTGGAGCGCAACGCCTACCAGATCTGTCGCCGGGATGCGCTGAGCGCCAAGGTCGAGCAGTGCTGGTCGTTTGCTGCCCAGGCGCTGGTGGCGCATCGACGTTATCCACAGCCCTACGGGCTGACGGAAGCCCTGGTGGTAGACGCCAAGGGGGCCTGGATCGGTGTGGACAACAACAACGGCGCCCGCGCCGATGGCGAGGCACGCCCCATCGTCTGGCGCTTTGCCGCTCCTGAAGGTGGCTGGAGTAGCAAGCCATGAGCCAGCAACCGGGCAAGAGTGCCGGGCGAGTGATGCTGATCATGGCCTGGGCCGCGGCGCTGTTCCTGGCCACGCGTTTTTTCGCCGATTGGGAAGCTCGTCAGGAAAATCCCAACACCGTCGTCAGTTCGCAACAACATGAGGGTTACATCGAAGTGCAACTGGTCGGCAACAGCCAGGGGCATTTCGTCGCCAGCGGCCATATCAACGGCCAGCCGGTGCAGTTCATGCTCGATACCGGTGCTACCGAGGTATCGATTCCTTCCGGGCTGGCCGAGCGCCTGGGCCTGGAACGCGGGGTGCCGGTCACCCTGAGTACCGCCAACGGGCGCAGCGAGGGTTACCGGACCCGCATCGACCGTCTGCAACTGGGGGACATTGTCCTGCGGGATGTCCGGGCCCTGGTGGCTCCGGGGCTCGATGGCGAGCAGGTCTTGCTGGGCATGAGCGCTTTGAAGAAACTTGAATTCACTCAGCGTGGCGGCACCATGCTGCTGCGCCAGACCACGAACCAATGAGGCCCGCATGAGCGACTCCCTTGATCTCAGCCTGGATGGCGTAGAACGCCGGTCACTGGCTGACTTCACCGAAAATGCCTACCTCAACTACTCCATGTACGTGATCATGGACCGTGCTCTGCCGCATATCGGCGACGGCCTGAAACCGGTACAGCGGCGTATCGTCTACGCCATGAGCGAGCTGGGGCTGGATGCCGACTCCAAGCACAAGAAATCCGCGCGTACCGTGGGTGACGTACTGGGCAAGTTCCACCCCCACGGCGACTCGGCCTGCTACGAGGCCATGGTGCTGATGGCCCAGCCGTTCAGCTACCGCTACACGCTGGTGGACGGCCAGGGCAACTGGGGTGCACCGGACGATCCCAAGTCCTTCGCCGCCATGCGTTATACCGAGGCGCGCCTGTCGCGCTACTCCGAAGTGCTGCTCAGCGAGCTCGGGCAGGGCACCGCCGACTGGGGGCCGAACTTCGATGGCACGCTGCAGGAGCCGCTGGTATTGCCGGCCCGCTTGCCGAACATCCTGCTCAACGGCACCACCGGCATCGCCGTGGGCATGGCCACCGACGTGCCGCCCCACAACCTGCGGGAAGTGGCGTCCGCTTGCGTGCGCCTGCTGGACGAGCCCAAGGCCACGGTGGAGCAGCTCTGTGAGCATATCCAGGGCCCGGATTACCCCACCGAAGCGGAAATCATCACCCCCCGCGCCGACCTGCTGAAGATCTATGAGACCGGCCGTGGCTCGGTGCGCATGCGCGCCGTGTACCGCGTCGAAGATGGCGACATCATCGTCACCGCGTTGCCGCACCAGGTCTCCGGGGCCAAGGTGCTGGAGCAGATCGCCGCGCAGATGCAGGCCAAGAAGCTGCCAATGGTGGCTGACCTGCGGGACGAGTCGGACCACGAGAACCCGTGCCGCATCGTGATCATCCCGCGCTCCAACCGGGTCGATCCCGAGGAGCTGATGCAGCACCTGTTCGCCACCACCGAGCTGGAGTCCACTTACCGGGTCAACGTCAACATCATCGGCCTGGACGGCAAGCCGCAGTTGAAGAACCTGCGAGCCCTGCTGGTGGAATGGCTGGAGTTCCGGGTCGCCACCGTGCGCCGGCGCCTGCAGTTCCGCCTGGACAAGGTCGAGCGTCGCCTGCACCTGTTGGACGGCTTGCTGATCGCCTACCTCAATCTGGATGAAGTGATCCACATCATCCGTACCGAGGAGCACCCGCGGGCCAAGCTGATCGAGCGTTTTGCCCTCAGCGAGATCCAGGCCGACTACATCCTCGACACCCGCCTGCGGCAGTTGGCGCGGTTGGAAGAAATGAAGTTGCGGGCCGAGCAGGATGAGCTGCTCAAGGAGCAGGCCAAGCTGCAGGCCCTGCTCAACAGCGAAGCCAAGCTGAAGAAGCTGGTGCGCACCGAATTGCTGCAAGACGCTGAAACTTATGGCGACGATCGCCGTTCGCCGATCGTTGCCCGGGCGGAAGCCAAGGCGCTGTCGGAAAACGAGCTGATGCCGACTGAACCGGTGACCATCGTTCTGTCGGAAAAAGGCTGGGTCCGCTGCGCCAAGGGGCATGATATTGACGCCACTGGTTTGTCCTACAAGGCCGGCGATGGTTACAAGACCGCGGCTGCCGGGCGTTCCAACCAGTTTGCGGTGTTCATCGACTCCACCGGTCGCAGTTATTCGGTGGCAGCCCACACCTTGCCGTCGGCCCGTGGCCAGGGCGAGCCGTTGACCGGCCGCCTGACGCCGCCGCCGGGGGCAACGTTCGAGTGCGTGCTGCTGCCCGATGACGATGCGCTGTATGTGATTGCCTCCGACGCCGGCTACGGTTTCGTGGTCAAGGGCGAGGACCTGCAGGCCAAGAACAAGGCGGGCAAGGCACTGTTGAGCCTGCCGAACAACGCCAAGGTCCTGGCACCACGGCCGGTGGCCGATCGTGAGCAGAACTGGCTGGCCTCGGTGACCACCGAAGGTCGCCTGCTGGTGTTCAAGATCAGCGACCTGCCGCAGCTGGGCAAGGGCAAGGGCAACAAGATCATCGGCATTCCCGGTGAGCGAGTGGCCAGCCGCGAAGAGTACGTGACCGACATCGCGGTGCTGCCCGATGGCGCGACCCTGGTCCTGCAGGCCGGCAAGCGCACCCTGTCGCTGAAGGCTGACGACCTTGAGCACTACAAGGGCGAGCGTGGGCGCCGTGGCAACAAATTGCCTCGCGGTTTCCAGCGGGTCGATGCCTTATTGGTAGAGACTCTCAATTAAGGGCGGGCTAGAGCGCTCGATCTGCGATTTAAGCGCTGGATCGACGCTAGAACACTGGAGTCATGGCGCATATTCACGGATGATATGCGCTTTCAAACGCCAGCGTGGCTGGGCGTTATTCAGGTTTTTTTGAGTATTTACACTGTGGCTAGCCTTGTGGCCGCCACCTGGATGGGATGATGACTGCTCTGCGCCTTCCTTTTGTTTTCTTGCTCGCTGGCGTTCTTGGCCTGGCGGGTTGCAGCGTACACCAGCCGGTGTCGCTGTATCAGCTGGACAGCGGAAGTCCAGCCCAGCCGGCCAGCGCCGGCATGTCGGTATTGCTGGGCCCGGTGCTGATCGCCGATTACCTGCAACGTGAAACCCTTCTGCAACGCCAGGATGATGGCAGCCTGCAAGCCTCGACCGACGGTCGTTGGGCCGGCAGCCTGTCCTCGGACATCGACCAGTTGCTGCTGCGCCAGGTGGCTGGCCACCTGGACAGCCAGCGTGTGGTGTTGGCCCCGGCCACCAGCGGCTTCACCCCGGATGTACAGGTGTTGCTGTCGATCACCCGCCTGGATTCGGGCAAGTCGCAGCCGGCGGTGCTGGATGCGCAATGGCGCCTGATCGACCGTCGTGGCCAGGTGCGGGATAACCGCATCGTTCACCTGCAGGAGCAGCACGCAGGCACCACGGCCTCCCAGGTCCAGGCTCAAGGCGTGTTGTTGCAGCGCCTGGCCGAGCAATTGTCGGGCGCCCTCAAGCCCCTGGCCAACCAGCCAGCAGTGGCCGAAGTGCCACGCAAGGCGCCACCGGCGCCGGTGGCCAAGCCGACAGAGCAGGAGAAGCAGCCGAAGATTCCGATGGCCACGCCGATCCGCACGGACATGGAAGTGTTCAGGTTCTGAGGTGATTGGCTGCAAGACCAGGCCCGCCCATTGGCGGGCCTTGTCGTTTCTGCAGTGAGCGTGTCTGGTCGATTGCCTTCGCCGGCAAGCCGGCTGCTACCCAGTTCGCCAGGGCTGTTGTAGGAGCTGGCGTGCCAGCGAAGGGCGCCACACCACCCGCCAGCCAGGCACAAAAAAGCCCGCACTGGGCGGGCGTTTTCTTGCACGGCTTCAGCCTTACAGCTTGGCCCGTGTCTCATGCATGCGTGCCAGTTGCCGTTCCAGCATCGACGGATAGGGCTCCATCAGCCGCTCGACACAGCAAGCGCCTTCCGGACTGGCGATCGGACGGATACGCGCCCGCTGACGAATCAGTGCGTCGTCGTTGATCTTGCGCTCCACCAGCAGCAGGTTGCGGCTGTGCTGGGACAGGGCCAGGGCGTCCTGGGCAGTCTCGGTCAGCAGCAGGTCGATCTGGCTCAGGCCGAACAGCTCGTCACCCAGGGTCAGGCCCAACTGCAGTTGCAGGGTGATGCCGCTGTCCGCCACTTCGATCTGCAGGGCGTGGCCCAGGGCGCGCAGCAGCTCGCCGCAGCAGATGGCGTTGGTCAGGTAGTCGTCGCCGCTGTCTTCGCTGTGGAACAGCATCAAGGTGCTACCGTCGTTCAGGGTGTGCAGTTCGCTCTGGTACAGCGACGCAGCCTGGTCGAGGCAGTCGCGATAGCGCTCCAGCAATTCCATCAGGCGCGCGCGGGGCAGGCGGCGCAGTTGTTCCTGGGCGCCCAGTTGCACGGCCAGCACGGCACTGTGCTGAGGTTGTGTCGGAGTCTGAGGCTGTAGCGGCGGCTGGGGTTTGGCGGCAGGAGCCGACGAGTGATCGCGCAGGTCGGCGAAAGGGTCTTCTTCGTCCTGTTCATCTTCTTCGGCGTTGACCTGATGCCGCGGCGCAGGCTTGAGGCCGGCGATCGGGGCGCTTTCGTCAAAGCTTGGGTCGCGCAGGTTGCGCACTTCGAAGGCCGGTTCGTCTTCCTCGGCATCCTCATAGGCGTCGTGGTCTGCTTCCGGCTGGGGTTCGGGCTCGGGTTTCTCGGGTACCAGGCGTGCGTGCAGCTGACGCGCCAGGTCGCCGATTTCGTCCTGGCGCTGGATCGCCGGGGTGTGCTCGTCCAGGTCCCGCAGCCAGACCCGCAGTTGCAGCAGCGGAGTGGAGATGTGCCGCCCCAGGCGCAGGCTCAGGGCCAATGCCAGGGCCAGCAGGATGGCGCTGAGGATGCCCATGCTCTGCAGGCTGATGGTCATCGGTTGCTGGAACTGGGCCATGTCCAGGCTGATCCGCAGGTTGCCGGCGGTCACGTCCTGGAAGGTGATCTTGGTCTGGTAAACGCCCTCGGTTTCACCCAGCAGGCTGCTTTTCGGGCGCTGGCCGGCCTCGGCGAGGATGCGGTTGTCGACACTGTAGATCGCCGCGTGGGCCACCAGCGGGTTCTTGGTCAGGTTGTTGAGCAGGACATTGAGGCTGAGGATGTCGTTGGACACCAGCAGCTCGGTGGCCGAGGTGGCGGTCTGGGTGGTCAGGCTCTGACCCAGGGCGTCGGCTTGTTCGTGCATGGCTTGCTTGAACTGCAGGCCCATCACGCCGGCATAGATCACCAGGGCCAGGGCGACCAGGATCACGTTATGGCTGGCAATGCGCAATGCAATCGGCACACGGCGGTGGCGCAGTGCACGGAAGATCAGCAGGAAGAAGTTATCGGTTTTAACTGGCGTGGGCCGGTTCACTGAGCTCGGCTCTTTTGTCCGTGAAGTTGACGCGCAGTATAGCGACAGGCCCTAGACCGGCAAAGCGCTGGCTGTGCCCGATGGTCACCGAAAGTGGGTAGAATGCGCTTTTTTTCCACCTGCGGGGGTGCGCCTTGCGTGAAATTGTCCTGATAAACATCACCGGCGAAGATCGTCCCGGTCTGACTGCGGCCATTACCGGCGTTCTGGCCCAGGGTGGTGTGAACATTCTCGACATCGGTCAGGCGGTGATCCACGACACCCTGTCGTTCGGCATCCTGGTTGAAATCCCGAGCAACGAGCAGAGCTCGTCGGTGCTCAAGGACATTCTGTTCACCGCCTACAAGCTCGACCAGCAGGTGCGCTTCACTCCGGTTTCCGAGGCGGACTACCAGCAGTGGGTCGACGGGCAGGGCAAGAAGCGCCATATCGTCACCCTGCTGACCCGCAAGGTCACCGCCGAGCAGTTGCAGCGGGTGAGTTCGATCACCGCCCAGTATGGGTTGAACATCGACCATATCGATCGCCTGTCCGGGCGCATGCCCCTGGACATGCCGGCCGATCAGGGCAAGGGCTGCATCGAGTTCTCGGTGCGGGGCGAAGCCGCCGATCCTCAAGCCCTCCGGGCCGAGTTCCTCAGTGTGGCCCAGGAACTGAACGTCGATATCGCCTTCCAGGAAGACTCGCTGTTCCGCCGCAACCGGCGCCTGGCGGTGTTCGACATGGACTCGACACTGATCGAGGCGGAGGTCATCGACGAGTTGGCCAAGGCGGCGGGAGTGGGCGACCAGGTGGCGGAAATCACCGAGCGGGCCATGGCAGGCGAGCTGGATTTTCGTGCCAGCTTCAAGGAGCGCCTGGCGCTGCTCAAGGGCCTGGACGTCAAGGTGCTGGACTCCATCGGCGCCTCGTTGCGCCTGACCGAGGGGGCCGAAACCCTGTTCGCCGAACTCAAGCGCCTGGGTTACAAAACCGCGATCCTCTCCGGCGGCTTCACCTACTTCGCCAAGCAATTGCAAGCCAAGCTGGGCATCGACTACGTGTTCGCCAACGAGCTGGAAGTGCTGGATGGCAAGGTGACCGGCGTAGCCGTGGAGCCGATTGTCGACGCCCAGCGCAAGGCCGACCTGCTGCGCGAACTGGCCCACAAGGAGGGCCTGCGCCTGGAGCAGACCATTGCCGTCGGTGATGGTGCCAACGACCTGCCGATGCTGGCCATTGCCGGTCTAGGGGTGGCGTTCCGCGCCAAGCCGCTGGTCAAGCAGTCGGCCAAGCAGGCGATCTCGACCCTGGGCCTGGATGGCGTGCTGTACCTGTTGGGGTTCCGCGATCGTGACGGGCAGCTCTGAGCCGCTCTCATCCCGGGTGGGGTGAAAACTGCCCCGATAAAAAAAACGCCGCTGATTCAGCGGCGTTTTTTTATTCGTTCTTCCTGCGTCAGGCCTTGGGCTCGCCCAGGCGCTGGCCCATCTGTACCGGCGAACCGGCTGCCAGTTCTTCGGCCCATTTCACCTGATCCGGACCAAACAGCACGATGGCGGTGGAGCCCAGCTTGAAGCGGCCCATCTCGGCGCCTTTCTCCAGGTGGATTGGCGCCCGTGCGGCTTCGTCGTAGCGCACGGTCTTGAGTTCGCGCTTGGGCGGCGTCACCAGGCCGGCCCAGACGGTTTCGATCGAGGCGACGATCATTGCGCCCACCAGCACCAGCGCCATTGGCCCGCGCTCGGTGTCGAAGATGCACACGACGCGCTCGTTGCGGGCAAACAGCTCGGGGACGTTTTCCGCGGTGGTCTGGTTGACCGAGAAGATCCGGCCGGGCACATAGACCATTTCCCGCAGGGTGCCGGCCAATGGCATGTGCACACGGTGATAGTCCTTGGGCGACAGGTAGATGGTGGCAAAGTCGCCGCCCATGAACGGCTGGGCCAGGGTCGGATCGCCGCCCAGCAGTTCCAGCACGCTGTAGCTGTGGCCCTTGGCTTGGAATACCCGGCCATGCTCGATCGGGCCCAGCTGGCTGACTGCACCATCGGCGGGGCTGAGAACCGCGCCCGGGGTCGGGTCCAGTGGCCGTGCACCGTCTTTCAGGGCGCGGGTGAAGAAGGCGTTGAAGTGCTCATAGGCGGTCACGTCCTCCACTTGGGCCTCGGACATGTTCACCTGATACTGCTTGGCGAACCAGCTGGTGAAGGCATTCTTGAACCAGCGCACGCGGCACTCGGCAATGCAGCCGGCCAGGCGCGACAGCAGGTGGTGAGGCAGCAGGTACTGGCTGATGATGAACAGACGCTTTTTCATTGGGTGTCCTTAAAAAACTCAAATCTCTACGGGCGTATCGGGATGATTGCCCCATTCGCCCCAGGAGCCGGCGTAGCCCTTGACCCGTGGGTAGCCCAGCGCCTTGGCCACCAGGTAGGTGAAGCCGGAGCGGTGGTGGGTCTGGCAGTGGGTGATCACTTCTTTGTCTTTGCTGATGCCCAGGTCCGCAAGGATCTGTGGCATGTCGCGGCGGATGCGCAAATGGCGCGCCTGATCCATCCCGGCGGTCCACTCGAAGTTCACCGCACCGGGGATGTGCCCGCCCTTGGCGGCCAGGACCTTCTCGCCGGAATACTCCAGCGGCCCGCGAGCGTCCCAGATCGCCAGGTCAGCGGCGCCGAGGCGGCTTTGCAGGTACTCGCGGGTGGCTGTGGGTTCGTCATGCAGGGTCAGTGGTACGGGGCCGCCTTTCGAGGCGGGAACCTCGGTGGCTAGCGGCAGGCCCTCTGCGAGCCAGGCAGGCAGGCCGCCGTCCAGATAGTGGTAGCGCTGATGACCGATGACGTCCAGCAACCAGATGAAGCGTCCGGCCCAGCCGCCGCCTTCGTCGTCATAGACCACGTAGACCGCGTCCGGGTTGTGCCCGAGCTCGCCGAACAGCGCCTCGAGGGCGGACTGCGGCGGCAGCAGGCCCGGGGCCGGGGCCTGGCCGAGCTGGGTGCGCTTGGGGTCGATGAAGCGTGCCCCGGGAATATGCCCGGCAGCGTAGCGGGCGGCGCTGGTCAGGTCGACCAGGATCAGTTCGCGGGCAGCGAGACGGGCGAGCAAGTCGCTCGGTTCGATGACCAGCGGCAAGCCAGAGAATTCAGACATGGCAGGTTCCCAGGGCGCAAAGGGAGGGATTGTAGCGCAAGCGTCATTGGCTGCGGTTGGTAAAGCTGTGCAAGGCTTTTTCAATGCACTGAGCGGTCTTGCCGAACGCCTGGACGCTGGTTTCCGAGAACGGCACTCCGCCTTGGTCGGCCACGGCCAGCATCAGGACCCGGCCGTTGCACGACAGGGAGCGCATCAGCAGGTGTTCGCCACGAAACAGCTGGCGCAGGACGCCTGGCAAATGGGCAGAGAACTGCCTGTGGTTGCTTGGGGTGATGCGAACCTGCGCGGACTTTTCCAGCAGGCGTTGCAGCAGCGTGCTCTGCTTGGCTTGCAAGGTCAGGCCGGCGGCCTCCTGGGGCAAGCCATGCAGCTGTTGCACCCGCAGGTGGTTCAGGCCGCGATCAACCATCAACAGCATGACTCGCTGCATGCCGCAGGCGGCCAGGGCGTCCCGGGCAAAGCCGGTGAGGTGCACGGCATTGGTAAAGGGGCTGGGGTCCAGCAGCAGCTCGCTGCAGAGTTTGCGCCATTTGCCCAGCTCTGCGGCGGTCGGGGCCGGCGCGGGTTGTTCGCCCGGGTGCAGGCGGCGCGCGTCCCAGGGCCAGAGCAGTGCCTGTGCCGGGTGCCAGAGATCGGGCTGGCTGTCGTTGCGGGCGCTGGTGGCGGCCTGTTGGTGCAGCTGTTGCTGGACCTCGGTCACCGGCATCTGCAGATACAGCCCGGTGAGGTTCTGCCAGCGGCGGCCGTGGGGGTTGTTCCAGGAGTGCTGCGCGGCCAGCGCCATGCCGTTGGCCAGCAGCACGCAATTGGCCGGCTGATTCAGCCAGCGCTGCAGATCCGGGTCGGCGTCCAGGCGCTGCTGTTGGCGCAGTGGATGATCGCCATCGCGGGCGATCAGCATGACCTTGGCCAACTGGTGTTGTTCACGGGTCAGCAGCCGGTAACCTTGTTGCACCCAGATCGGCAGGTGCCAGGCCTGTACCAGGGCCTGGCACAGCTCCATCAGCCGTACCCCGAACAACTGCATCTCGACGTGCCGTGCCGACTCGTGCTTATAGATGACCCGCAGTTCCCACTCTTCCAGGAGCTTTGGGTAGGTCAGGGCCATGGCCCATAGCGGCGACAGAAACAGCAGGCTGCCCCAGTGGATGTCCTGCCACAGGCGGGCCAGGCGTCCGGCGAAAAAGCCGTTGGCTTGCTGGGACGCGTGCTGGCTGACCAATTGCAACTGCCGCAATGCCCGGGGGATTTGTGCCTCCGGCAGGGTCGGTAATTGCTCGAGCAACTCCTGGGTACGCGTGAGGCCCAGGCGATTGACCGCAATCTCCAGGTTTTCTGCCGGCTCGCTCATGCTGCCGTGGGAGTGGCGGTTGGCTTCGCGGATCACGCTCAGGGCCAGCGCTGGGCTGTTCTGCATCAGATCGGCGATGTCCCGCAGTGAGCTGCGGTTGTTGGCGATGGCTTTGCAGACGCGATCATGACTGACCTGCGGCACGGGCAGGCGCACGGCATTGAGGAGCTTTACCCAGGCGTCTAGAGAGGTGGGCGGGGAGGTTGGGACGCTGGTTTCATTGGACATGGTCGGGCGCAATCATCGTCTGCTGTGAACACGCCCAGAACGGGCCAAACTGGCTTTTCGCCTTAACTGGCTATAGTCTGGCGCAGTTTTGCCGATAAGTAGAAGAAGAGTTTTAAGAACTTCCGAATATGACCTTGAACCCGACTCAATAAGTACTCTCCTACCTATGGCTAAAATTATCGGCATCATCGTCGTATTCGCGAGCGTGCTCGGCGGATACGTGCTCTCTCACGGCAAGATCGCAGCGCTGATCCAGCCTTTCGAGGTTCTGATCATTGGCGGGGCTGCCTTGGGTGCATTCCTCCAGGCCAACCCCGGCTACATGACCATGCACGTGCTCAAGAAGTCCCTGGGCATGTTCAGTTCGCGCTTCACCCACACCTTCTACCTGGAAGTGCTGGGCCTGATCTACGAGATCCTCAACAAGAGTCGCCGCGAAGGCATGATGGCCATCGAAGGGGACATCGAGGACGCCGCCGCCAGCCCGATTTTCGCCAAGTACCCTGCGGTGCTCAAAGACGAGCGCATGACGGCCTTCGTCTGTGACTACCTGCGCATCATGTCCTCCGGCAACATGGCCCCCCATGAGCTGGAAGGCCTGTTCGACATGGAACTGTTCAGCCTCAAGGAAGACCTTGAGCATCCTTCCCACGCGGTCAACGGGATCGCCGACGGCATGCCGGGTTTCGGTATCGTCGCGGCCGTACTGGGGATCGTGGTGACCATGGCGTCCCTGGGGGACGGCGACCAGAAGTCCATCGGCCTGCACGTAGGTGCGGCCCTGGTGGGTACCTTCTTCGGTATTCTCGCGGCCTATGGTTTCTTCGGCCCGCTGGCTCATTCCCTGGCCCACGACGCCAAGGAAGAGCTGAATGTCTACGAGGCCATCAAGGCGTCCCTGGTGGCTTCGGCCTCCGGCATGCCGCCTTCGCTGGCGGTGGAGTTCGGGCGCAAGGTTCTGTATCCAGCGCACCGTCCTAGCTTCGCCGAGCTGGAACAAGCGGTCCGCGGTCGCTAAGTCATGGAAAATAATCAGCCGATTATCATCAAGCGCGTCAAGCGCTTCGCTGGCGGACATCACGGAGGCGCCTGGAAAATCGCCTTCGCCGACTTCGCCACGGCGATGATGGCGTTCTTCCTGGTGCTGTGGCTGCTGTCCACGGCCACCCCGGAGCAGAAGATCGCCATCGCCGGTTACTTCAAGGACCCGATCGGCTTCTCGGAAAGCGGCACGCCCTACATCATTGACCTAGGTGGTTCCCCGGAACTGGCGCCGGACAACACCCTCAACCCCGAGATCAAGTCCCAGCCACAGCCGGACAAGGTCACGGTGGACGCCGATCAGGTGGAGGGCATGGCCGAGCAAGTGGAGCGCGAGCGCCTGGAACTGTTGCTGCAGGAGCTGCAGAACAAGGTCGAAGAGAACCCCCAGCTGCAGAAGTTCAAGGACCAGATTCTCTTCGAGATCACGCCGGACGGCCTGCGGATCCAGATCATCGACTCCGAGAACCGGCCGATGTTCGACTCCGGCAGCGCACGCCTGAAGCCGTACTTCGAGGACATCCTGCTGGCCATGGCCGACACCATCAAGGCGGTGCCGAACAAGATCAGCATCAGCGGCCACACCGATGCCAAGCCTTACTCGGGCAGCGGTGATTTCGGCAACTGGGAGCTGTCTGCCAACCGTGCCAACGCTGCGCGTCGGGCTCTGGTGGCTGGGAGTTATCCGGATGCCCAGGTTGCTCGTGTCGTGGGATATGCCTCCTCGTCGCTGTTTGATCGCCAGGACCCGTTCAACCCGATCAACCGCCGTATCGACATCGTGGTGCTGACCAAGAAGGCTCAACGCGCCATCGAGGGTGAAGGTGCTCCCGAGGCACCAGTACCGACCCAGGGCACGGGAGCGCCGGGCGAGGTTCCGGCGGATCCGAACGCCCTGCCGCCGGAGCAGGAGCCGTTGCCGGCCCACGAGCTGCGCGAGCGCTTGAATATCTTCGATGATCCGGCGCCGAAACCCGCCGAGCCGCCGAAGCCCTAACCGACAAAAAAGCCGACTGTGATGTCGGCTTTTTTGTGGGCGCTGGCAGGCTCGGAAGAGCCTGACGGATCTGGGGCTTGAGGTGTTGTAGAGGTGCTTGGCATGGGCTGCTGTCAGCCCAGAGCGAAGGTCGAGGGTAACTCCGCGCAGGCGCGGAGTTACGGGCGGCGGCTCAGTAGCTGCTGTCAGGCAGGCTGGCGAGGATCGAGCGGTAGCTGTTCATCCGCTGTTGCTGGATGCGTCCGTCTTCCAGGGCCTTGAGCAGGGCGCAGCCTGGCTCGCGGTCATGCTTGCAGTCACGGAAGCGACAGGTGCCCAGCAGGTCGTTGAACTCGATGAAACCAGCCTCGACATCGGCCCGGCTGACATGGCCCAGGCCGAACTCGCGGATACCGGGAGAGTCGATCAGCTCGCCGCCGCCGGGGAAGTGGAACAGTCGCGCGGTGGTGGTGGTGTGGGTGCCCTGGCCGGAGAACTCCGACAACGGCCCGACCCGGGTTTCGACTTCCGGTAGCAGGCTGTTGACCAAGGAGGATTTGCCCACCCCCGACTGGCCGACGAACACGCTGATGCGCCCGTCCAGCTGGGCTTGCAGTTGTTCCATGCCGTCGCCGTGATGCGCCGAGACTTCCAGCAGCGGATAGCCCAGTTGGCGATAGACCGCCAGCAGCGCGTTGAGCGCCGGAGCGTTCTGCTCGTCGATCAGGTCGGCCTTGTTCAGCAGCAGCAATGGACGGATGCCGGCGTGTTCAGCGGCCACTAGGTAGCGGTCGATGAGGTTGGCATGGGGCTCGGGCATGGGCGCGAACACGATCACGATCATGTCGACGTTGGCCGCCACCGGCTTGAGCTGGCCACGGCTGTCCGGGCGGCACAGCTCGGTAGTGCGCGGCAATTGCGCGACGATCACCCCGATGCCCTGGTTGCCGGCGCGCCAGACCACCTGATCACCGGTCACCAGGGCCGGCAGGTTGGCTCGCAGGTAGCAGCGGAATACCTGTCCGGCCAACTCGCCGTCGCGGGCCTCGACCTCGACCTGGACGCCGAAGTGGGCAATCACCAGGCCGGTCTGTTCCGGACCCAGGTCGCCACCTTCGAGCGCCTCGACGGCAGAGGACTCGCGTTTGGCGGCGCGGGCAGCGCGCTCACCTTGAATCTTTTCGATGCGCCAGTTTTGGCGACGGTTGAGCTGGCGTTTGGCCATTGGTGTTCCGTGTCGATAATTACGGCGGTTGGGTAAAACGGCGGCGAGTTTAGCACGCCGGGCAGGCCCTCTAGGCTAAACTGCGCAACTACGCCGAGGAGCCCACCCCATGCAAAACCCGCAGAACCTGATTTGGATCGACCTGGAAATGACCGGTCTGAACCCTGACACCGACGTCATCATCGAAATGGCGACCATTGTCACTGACAGCAATCTCAACACCTTGGCTGAAGGACCGGTCATTGCCATCCACCAGAGCGACGAGATCCTCGCCGGCATGGATGAGTGGAACACCCGCCAGCACGGCGGTTCGGGCCTGACCCAACGGGTTCGAGACAGCCGCATCAGCATGGCCGAAGCCGAAGCCCAGACCATTGCCTTCCTCGAGCAGTGGGTGCCCAGGGGCAAGTCTCCGATCTGCGGCAACAGCATCTGCCAGGACCGGCGTTTCCTCTATCGCCATATGAAAGACCTGGAAAGCTACTTCCATTACCGCAACCTTGATGTGTCGACCCTCAAGGAGCTTGCCGCGCGCTGGGCGCCGGACGTGCGCGACAGTTTCAAGAAAGGTGGCACCCACCTGGCGCTGGACGACATCCGCGACTCGATCGCCGAGCTGCAGCACTACCGCAAGCACTTCATCAAGTATTGATGGCGAGCACAGGTTTGCTCGCAGGCGGGCGCGGTGGATCACTCGCGCCGCGTGACCGCCCTCTTTTGGTGCCTGCTTCAACTGAGTAGACTGCGCGCCTTCCCGTAAGGACCGCCATCATGCTGTTGATGCTTTATCTGATCGCCATTACCGCCGAAGCCATGACCGGCGCCCTGTCTGCCGGTCGTCGGGGCATGGACTGGTTTGGCGTGGTGCTGATTGCCTGCGTCACCGCGCTGGGCGGCGGCTCGGTCCGTGATGTGCTGCTCGGGCACTACCCGCTGACGTGGGTCAAGCATCCGGAGTACCTGGTGCTGACCTCGGTGGCTGCACTGGTGACGATCTTTATCGCGCCGCTGATGCGCCACTTGCGCTCGCTGTTCCTGGTGCTCGACGCCGTGGGGCTGGTGGCCTTTACCCTGATCGGCTGCATGACCGCACTGGAAATGGGTCATGGCATGCTGGTGGCTGCGGTCAGTGGGGTGATCACCGGGGTCTTTGGCGGCATCCTCCGGGATATCTTCTGCAACGACATTCCGTTGATCTTTCGCCGCGAACTGTATGCCAGTGTGTCCTTCGCCGCGGCCTGGTGCTACATGCTGTGCATCTACCTGCAGTTGCCCAGCGAGCAGTCGATCCTGGTCACCCTGTTCGGTGGTTTCCTATTGCGCCTGTTGGCGATCCGCTTTCACTGGGAAATGCCCAAGTTCGTCTATAACGACGAGCATTGACGGTTGGCGTGCTGGTTCAGCGCCCATTGCACGTGCTCGCGCACCAGTTCCGAGGGGTAGTCCTGGCGGGCCTTGAGGGCCTCCAGCACCGGAATGCTCGACGGCGCGTTGCCCAGGCCCACCGCGAGGTTGCGCAGCCAGCGCTCGTAGCCGGCGCGACGTAAGGGCGAGCCCTCGGTGCTGCTGAGGAACCGGTCCTCGTCCCACATGAACAGTTCGGCCAGTTCGGCATTGTCCAGGTTGTGCCGCGGCTTGAAGTCACCTTCGCCCGAGGCTCGGGCGAAGCGGTTCCAGGGGCAGACGATCTGGCAGTCGTCACAACCGAATACCCGGTTGCCGATCAGTGGGCGCAGGTCTTCGGGGATGGCGTTTTTCAGCTCGATGGTCAGATAGGAGATGCAGCGTCGTGCATCCAGCACGTAGGGGCCGACGAAGGCATTGGTCGGACAGATGTCCAGGCAGGCGGTGCAGCGCCCGCAATGCTCGGTGGTGTGTGGGGCGTCCACCGGCAGCGGCAGGTCGACGAACAGTTCGCTGAGGAAGAAGTAGCTGCCGGCCTTGCGGTTGAGCACCAGGGTGTTCTTGCCGATCCAGCCCAGGCCGGCCTGCTCGGCAATGGCTTTCTCCAGCACTGGAGCGCTGTCGACGAAGGCGCGATAGCCAAAGGGGCCGATGGCTTGCTGGATGCGCTCGGCCAGTTGCTGGACGCGTTTGCGGATCAGCTTGTGGTAGTCGCGGCCCAGGGCGTAGCGCGAGACATAGGCCTTGGAAGGCTCGGCGAGGCGCTTTGCCATTTCAGTATCGCCGGGCAGGTAGTCCATGCGCAGCGAAACCACTCGCAAGGTGCCGGGCACCAGTTGCTCGGGATGGGAGCGCTTGCTGCCGTGGGCGCCCATGTATTCCATCTCGCCGTGGTAGCCGGCGGCGAGCCAGCGCTCCAGGTGCTGCTCATGCTCGGCCAGGTCCAGGCCGCTGATGCCGACTTGTTGAAAGCCCAGTTCACGGCCCCAGTCCTTGATCGATTGGGCGAGAGCGGGGAGATCCTGGGTAATAGCGGGCATGAGGCGAGAGAAACCGGGGCTGAGGTGCGTATAATTCTGCCAGACATCGGAGCCCGAAGACGCATGCCGCAGACAAAACACCCATTACCTGACGTTCAGTTGCTGACAGCTGGCCATTTGCCGTGTCTGAGTGCGCGTTCCCCGGATGCCCACAAGGGACAGTTCGGCCACCTGCTGCTGATAGGCGGCGACCGTGGTTTTGCCGGCGCCGCTCTGCTGGCCGCAGAAAGTGCCTTGCGCAGCGGTGCAGGGCTGGTGTCCTTGGCTACCCGCAACGAACACGTGGCGGCGGCTGGCGCACGCTTGCCAGAAGTCATGACCCAGGGCACCGATTCGGCCAATCAGCTGATGGGCTTGCTGGCGCGGGCCACGGTGGTGGTGGTCGGTCCCGGGCTGGGCCAGGGGGCCTGGGGCCGCAGCCTGCTGTCGGCGGCGGCCAATGCGTCACTGCCCCAGGTCTGGGATGCCGATGCCTTGAATCTGTTGGCCGGGGGCGAGGTGCAACTGCCGACCGCCAGTGTGATCACGCCCCACCCGGGGGAGGCGGCGCGCCTGCTGGGGCTGTCGATCGGCGAAGTGCAAGGCGATCGCCCCGCGGCGGCGTTGGCGCTGAGCCGCAAGTTTGCGGCTGTGGCCGTGCTCAAGGGTGCCGGCAGTCTGATCGCCAGCCCGGACGGACGCCTGGCCCGTTGTGATGCCGGGCATCCGGCAATGGCCACGGCAGGGTTGGGGGATGTGCTTGCCGGGTTGATCGGTGCGCTGCTGGCCCAGGGGCTGCCGGCATTCGATGCCGCTTGCCTGGCGGTCTGGCTGCATGCCAGTGCCGGTGAGCAGCAAGGGAAATTGGGCCGTGGGCTGGCGGCCAGTGATCTGATACCAGCCATTCGTCAGTTGTTGGAGGAGCAATCACCGTGTCTGAGTTAACCCTTTATCTGGCCGATGAACAGGCCATGGTGGAATTTGGAACGCGCATTGCTCGGGTGACCCAAGGGGTAGGGGTGATATTTCTCGAGGGCGACCTGGGGGCGGGGAAAACCACCCTGTCCCGGGGAATCATCCGTGGGCTGGGGCATGTAGGGGCGGTCAAGAGCCCGACCTTTACCCTGGTGGAGCCTTACGAGATAGGTTCGGTGCGGGCCTTTCACTTTGATCTCTATCGTCTGGTAGACCCAGAGGAACTGGAGTTCCTGGGGATTCGCGACTACTTCGAGGGTGATGCTCTGTGTCTTCTGGAGTGGCCTCAGCGTGGTGCAGGCTTTTTGCCAAAGCCCGACCTGACCATTACCATAACCCCGCATAACAATGGGCGTTCTGTACATCTGTTGTCTCAAGGCTCGCGCGGCGAGTCCTGGTGTGCCGCTTTGGCGTTGGAATTCAAATAATTGATGGGGTTAGGTATGCGCATTCGCGCGTTGGTTGCTGTCGTAGGACTGTTGCTTACGGCATTGGCCGTCGATGCTGTGGCCGCTACACAGGTTCGCAGCGTCCGCCTGTGGCGGGCACCGGATAACACGCGGCTGGTGTTCGACCTGTCCGGCCCGGTTCAGCACAGCGTCTTCACCCTGACGGCCCCCGATCGCCTGGTGATCGACATCAACGGCGCGACTCTGGGCGGTCCGCTGAATGTCGCCACGGCCAACACGCCGATTACCGCCATGCGCTCGGCGCAGCGGACCCCGAGTGACCTGCGGGTGGTCATCGACCTGAAAAAAGCGGTCACGCCGAAGAGTTTTACCCTGGCCCCCAATGCCCAGTACGGCAACCGCCTGGTGGTCGACCTGTTCGATAACCCGGCCGATGCCGCGCCGCCAGTCGCTCCACCCCCTTCCGTGGCGACCGTGCCGGCAGTCCCTGTCACACCGACCGCACCGGCGATCAAGCTGCCTCCGGCTCCTGCGGGCAAGCGCGACATCATTGTGGTGATCGACGCCGGTCACGGTGGCGAAGACCCAGGTGCCTCCGGTTCTCGCGGCCAGCATGAAAAAGATGTGGTGCTGGCCATTGCCCGGGAACTGCAACGCCAGGTCAATGGCCTCAAGGGCTTCCGGGCCGAACTGACCCGTACCGGCGACTACTTCATTCCATTGCGCGGCCGTACCGAGATCGCCCGCAAGAAAGGCGCCGACCTCTTCGTTTCCATTCACGCCGATGCCGCGCCTTCCACCGCCGCTTTCGGGGCCTCGGTGTTTGCCTTGTCCGAGCGCGGAGCGACCTCCGAAACCGCCCGCTGGCTGGCGGACAGTGAAAACCGTTCCGACCTGATTGGCGGTGCCGGCAATGTCAGCCTCGATGACAAGGACCGGATGCTGGCCGGGGTGCTGCTGGACCTGTCGATGACTGCGTCCCTGACCTCCAGCCTGAATGTCGGGCAGAAGGTCCTGAACAACATCGGCCGGGTCACGCCGCTGCACAAGCAGCGGGTGGAGCAGGCCGGGTTCATGGTGCTCAAGTCCCCGGACATCCCATCGATCCTGGTGGAAACCGGCTTCATCTCCAACTCCAACGAAGCCTCGAAGCTGGCTACTGCCAGCCATCAACAGGCCCTGGCCCGCTCCATCAGCAGCGGTGTACGGCAGTTCTTCCAGCAGAATCCACCACCGGGTACCTACATCGCCTGGCTGCGGGATTCCGGGAAGATCGCCCAGGGGCCGCGCGACCACCGGGTCAGTCCGGGCGAAACCCTGGCCATGATCGCCGTGCGCTATCAGGTTTCGGCGGCGGCCTTGCGCAGCGCCAACAACCTGAAAAGCGATGAATTGAAAGTGGGGCAGGTCCTGACCGTCCCTGGTACAGAACTGGCGGCCAAGGAATGAGTGATTCGCTAATCAGTGGCGCCCGCATCGAGCTGCTCAGCCCGCGCCTGGCCAACCAGATCGCTGCGGGCGAGGTAGTCGAACGCCCGGCTTCGGTGATCAAGGAGTTGCTGGAAAACAGCCTGGATTCCGGCGCCAAGCGTATCGATGTGGATGTCGAGCAGGCTGGGGTCAAGCTGCTGCGGGTCCGCGATGATGGCAGCGGCATCTCTTCCGATGACTTGCCCCTGGCCCTGGCGCGCCACGCCACCAGCAAGATCCGTGACCTGGAAGACCTTGAACGGGTGATGAGCCTGGGGTTCCGCGGCGAGGCCCTGGCGTCCATCAGTTCGGTGGCGCGTCTGACCCTGACTTCTCGTACCCGGGATGCCGAGCAGGCCTGGCAGGTGGAGACCGAGGGCCGGGACATGGCGCCGCGGGTTCAGCCAGCGGCGCACCCGGTGGGCACCTCGGTGGAAGTGCGTGATCTGTTTTTCAACACCCCGGCCCGACGCAAGTTCCTCAAGGCCGAGAAGACCGAGTTCGATCATCTGCAGGAAGTGATCAAGCGCCTGGCGCTGGCCCGTTTCGACGTGGCGTTCCATCTGCGTCACAACGGCAAGAGCATCCTCAGCTTGCACGAGGCCAAGGACGATGCGGCCCGGGCCCGGCGCGTGGCGGCGATCTGTGGCTCGGGCTTCCTGGAGCAGGCGTTGCCCATCGAAGTCGAGCGCAATGGCCTGCACCTGTGGGGTTGGGTAGGTTTGCCGACCTTCTCCCGCAGCCAGGCAGACTTGCAGTACTTCTATGTCAATGGCCGGGCCGTGCGTGACAAGCTGGTGGCGCATGCGGTGCGCCAGGCTTACCGCGATGTGTTGTTCAACGGCCGGCACCCGACCTTCGTGCTGTTTTTCGAGGTCGACCCGTCGGTGGTCGACGTCAACGTGCACCCGACCAAGCACGAAGTGCGCTTTCGTGATGGACGCATGGTGCATGACTTCCTGTATGGCACCTTGCACCGTGCCTTGGGCGATGTGCGTCCCGAAGACCAGTTGGCAGCGCCGGCGGCGGTTGCCGGCATCGTGCGGCCAACCGGTATCGAGGCCGGAGAGTTCGGGCCTCAGGGCGAGATGCGCCTGGCCGCCAACCTGGCCCTGGAGCAGCCGCAGTCTCAGCCAAGCTTCAGCGCGCCGGGCAGTGGCGCCGGCAGTGGCTATCAATACCAGTACACGCCCCGCCCCCAGCCGGTGCTGCCGGCAGCGGAGGCCCAGGGCGCCTATCGCGAGTTCTTTGCACCGCTGCCTGGCGCCGCCACTGCAGCCCTGCCAGAGGGGCAGGAGGACATTCCCCCCTTGGGTTACGCCCTGGCTCAGCTCAAGGGGATCTACATCCTCGCGGAGAACGCCCATGGCCTGGTGCTGGTGGACATGCACGCGGCCCATGAACGGATCATGTACGAGCGCCTGAAAGTGGCGATGGCCAGCGAAGGCCTGAGTGGCCAGCCACTGCTGGTGCCGGAGTCGATTGCGGTCAGCCAGCGCGAAGCCGATTGTGCGGAAGAACACGCCAGCTGGTTCCAGCGTCTGGGCTTCGAGTTGCAGCGCCTGGGTCCAGAGTCCCTGGCGATCCGGCAGATTCCGGCGCTGTTGAAGCAGGCCGAGGCCAATCGACTGGTGCATGACGTGCTCGCGGACCTGATGGAGTACGGCACCAGCGACCGGATCCAGGCTCACCTCAATGAGTTGCTGGGAACCATGGCCTGCCACGGTGCGATCCGTGCCAATCGGCGCCTGGCCTTGCCGGAAATGAACGGCTTGCTGCGGGACATGGAAAACACCGAGCGCAGCGGCCAATGCAACCACGGTCGACCGACCTGGACCCAGATGGGCCTGGACGATCTGGACAAACTCTTTCTGCGCGGCCGTTGATGACTCAGCTTCCTCCAGCGATTTTCCTCATGGGCCCGACCGCTGCGGGCAAGACCGATCTGGCCATCGAGCTGTCCAAGGTACTGCCTTGCGAGTTGATCAGTGTCGACTCGGCGTTGGTTTACCGGGGGATGGACATCGGTACCGCCAAGCCTTCCAGGGAGCTCCTGGCAGAATTTCCCCATCGCCTGATCGACATCCTCGACCCGGCTGAAAGCTACTCGGCGGCGGACTTTCGTCACGATGCCCTGGCGGCGATGGCCGATATCACCGCCAGGGGCAAGATCCCGCTGCTGGTGGGCGGAACCATGCTGTATTACAAGGCGTTGCTCGAAGGCCTGGCGGACATGCCCGCAGCGGACCCTCAGGTGCGCGCCGAGCTCGAAGAAGAGGCGGCACGCCTGGGCTGGCAAGCGCTCCATGAACAACTGGCGGCGGTGGATCCCGAGTCCGCGGCAAGGATCCACCCCAATGATCCCCAGCGCTTGAGCCGGGCCCTGGAAGTCTATCGGGTCAGTGGCCTGACGATGACCGCACATCGTCAGCGTCAATTGGCGCAAAGTGCTGAAGCAGGCGCATCGGGACGCAGTCAATTGCCCTATACTGTCGCCAATCTGGCCATCGCTCCGGCGAATCGCCAGGTGCTTCACCAGCGTATTGCACAAAGATTCACACAAATGTTGGAACAGGGATTCATTGACGAGGTCGTAGCTCTGCGTTCCAGAAGTGACCTGCATGCCGGGTTGCCGTCTATACGTGCAGTGGGTTATCGCCAAGTCTGGGATCATCTGGATGGCAAGCTGACGTCAGCCGAAATGCAGGAACGGGGCATTATTGCCACGCGCCAGTTGGCGAAACGACAGTTCACCTGGTTACGCAGTTGGGCTGACCTGCAATGGTTGGACAGCCTCGATTGCGACAATCTGCCACGCGCCTTGAAATACTTAGGGACGATCTCCATATTGAGCTGAGTCCCTGCAATTGCCGTCTATCCTTGGGGGTGTGACGGCTTTGGCCATCTGTTTTCTGATTTTTTATTATTGATCCTTAAAGGAGTGCGGCACATGTCAAAAGGGCATTCGCTACAAGACCCTTACTTGAATACATTGCGTAAAGAGAAGGTTGGGGTTTCCATCTATCTGGTCAACGGGATCAAGCTGCAAGGTACGATCGAGTCTTTCGACCAGTTCGTCATCCTGCTGAAAAACACCGTCAGCCAGATGGTTTACAAGCACGCTATCTCGACAGTGGTTCCAGTTCGCCCAATTCGCCTGCCTAGCGCATCCGAATCCGAACAGGGTGACGCTGAGCCAGGTAACGCCTGATAGGAGTCTCCTTTGTTCTTTGAGCGCCACGGTGGTGGTGAACGGGCCATTCTCGTTCACTTGGATGGTCAGGACCCTGAGGCGCGCGAAGATCCGCAGGAGTTTCAGGAGCTGGCATTATCGGCTGGCGCCGAGACCGTTGCGTTTGTTAGCGTGCCGCGTCATCGGCCAACCGCCAAATACCTGGTTGGCAGCGGCAAGGTCGAGGAATTACGCGACCTGGTCAAAGCCGAACAGGTAGACCTGGTGATTTTCAATCACATCCTCACGCCCAGTCAGGAGCGCAACCTCGAACGAGTCTTCGAGTGTCGCGTGATTGATCGCACGGGTCTGATCCTCGATATCTTCGCTCAACGCGCACGCACCCATGAAGGCAAGCTCCAGGTCGAACTGGCCCAGCTTGAGCACATGAGTACGCGACTGGTTCGTGGCTGGACTCACCTTGAGCGGCAGAAGGGCGGTATCGGTCTGCGCGGCCCGGGTGAAACCCAGCTGGAAACCGACCGGCGCCTGTTGCGCGTCCGTCTGCGGCAGATCAAGGCGCGCCTGGAAAAGGTTCGCAGCCAGCGTGAGCAGTCCCGTCGAGGGCGCAAGCGCGCCGACATTCCGACCGTATCGCTGGTGGGATACACCAACGCCGGCAAGTCGACCTTGTTCAATGCGGTGACCGAATCCGACGTCTACGCTGCCGACCAGTTGTTCGCCACGCTCGATCCGACTTTGCGCCGGCTTGATCTGGATGACCTGGGGCCGATTGTGCTGGCAGATACCGTGGGTTTTATCCGGCACTTGCCGCATAAGCTGGTAGAGGCATTTCGCGCGACCCTCGAAGAGTCGAGCAACTCCGACCTGCTGCTCCATGTGATCGACTCCCATGAGCCTGAGCGCATGGCCCAGATCGAGCAGGTGATGGTGGTGTTGGGGGAGATCGGGGCTCAAGACTTGCCGATCCTGGAGGTCTATAACAAACTCGATTTGCTCGAGGGCGTGGAGCCGCAGATCCAGCGCGATCCAGACGGCAAGCCGCAACGGGTCTGGTTGTCGGCTCGTGACGGTCAGGGGTTGGATCTGCTCAAGCAGGCCATCGCCGAGCTGCTGGGGGAAGATTTGTTCGTGGGCACCTTGCGCTTGCCTCAGCGTTTTGCTCGACTGCGAGCACAGTTTTTCCAGTTGAACGCTGTGCAGAAAGAAGAGCACGACGACGAAGGCGTCAGTTTGCTGGCCGTTCGCCTGCCACGCGCCGAGTTGAATCGGCTGGTCAGTCGCGAAGGTCTGCAGCCGTCGGAATTCATCGAGCAACACACTTTGCAATAAAAGCCTGGGCAAGCGGTTGTGCCGCTGTAGCAGGCATTCTGTAGCATTGGTCGGCGCGCCGTGGGTGCGTCTTTGCTTTATCAGATGGAGAGCGCTATGGCTTGGAATGAGCCGGGTGGCAACTCGAATAATCAGGACCCTTGGGGTGGCAAGCGCCGCAATAATGGCGATCGCAAGGGGCCACCAGATCTCGACGAGGCCTTCCGTAAGCTGCAGGAAAGCCTGAATGGGTTGTTCGGTGGTGGTAAGAAACGTGGTGATGACGGCGGTAGCTCCAGCAAGGGCGGTGGTTTCGGCTTGCTGGGTATCGGTCTTGTCGTGCTGGCGGCCGTGTGGCTGTACAGCGCGGTTTATGTAGTCGACGAGCAGGAGCAGGCCGTGGTGCTGCGCCTCGGCAAATACTACGAAACCGTTGGCCCGGGTCTGAATATCTACTTCCCGCCGATGGACAAGAAGTACATGGAGAACGTCACGCGTGAGCGTGCCTATACCAAGCAGGGCCAGATGCTCACCGAAGACGAGAACATCGTCGAAGTGCCGCTGACCGTGCAGTACAAGATCAGCAACCTGCAGGACTTCGTGCTGAACGTCGATCAGCCGGAAATCAGCCTGCAGCACGCGACCGACAGTGCCCTGCGCCACGTGGTGGGTTCTACCGCCATGGACCAGGTACTGACCGAGGGTCGTGAATTGATGGCCAGCGAGATCAAGGAGCGCCTGCAACGGTTCCTCGACAACTATCGCACTGGCATCACCGTTACTCAGGTGAACGTACAGAGCGCAGCGGCACCGCGTGAAGTGCAGGAAGCCTTCGATGACGTGATCCGTGCCCGTGAAGATGAGCAGCGTTCGCGCAACCAGGCTGAAACCTATGCCAACGGCGTTGTGCCGGAAGCCCGTGGTCAAGCCCAGCGTATCCTCGAGGATGCCAACGGTTACCGCGATGAAGTGGTCTCCCGCGCCAAGGGTGAGGCGGATCGCTTTACCAAACTGGTCGCCGAGTACCGCAAGGCTCCCGAGGTCACTCGCCAGCGCTTGTACCTGGACACCATGCAGGAAGTCTTCAGCAATACCAGCAAGGTATTGGTGACTGGCAGCAAAGGTGGGCAGAACAACCTGCTCTACCTGCCGCTGGACAAGATGATCGACAGTGGTCGTGGCGCCGGCACTCCGGTAACGGGCTCGGCTTCTGCGGCCAGCAATGAAGCGAATGCGCGTGCGGCGGCTGATCATATGCAGCAACAGCAGCAAACGCGTTCTAGGGAGAGTCGCTGATGAGCAATAAATCGCTGATCGCCCTGATCGTGGGCGTTGTCGTGGCGGTGGTTGCCTGGAACAGCTTCTACATCGTCGCTCAGACCGAGCGCGCGGTGTTGCTGCAGTTCGGTCGTGTGGTTCAGGCCGATGTCCAGCCTGGCCCCCACTGGAAAGTGCCCTACATCAACCAGGTGCGTAAGTTCGACGCCCGCCTGATGACCCTGGATGCACCGACACAGCGCTTCCTGACCCTGGAAAAGAAAGCCGTGATGGTCGATGCCTACGCCAAGTGGCGGGTTAAAGATGCCGAGCGCTTCTATACCGCGACTTCCGGCCTCAAGCAGATTGCCGACGAGCGTCTTTCCCGTCGTCTGGAATCGGGCCTGCGTGACCAGTTTGGTAAGCGCACCCTGCACGAAGTGGTTTCCGGTGAACGTGACGCGCTGATGGCTGACATCACTGCATCGCTGAACAAGATGGCGGAAAAGGAACTGGGCATCGAAGTCGTCGACGTCCGGGTCAAGGCCATCGACCTGCCGAAGGAAGTGAACCGCAGCGTGTTCGAACGCATGAGCACCGAGCGTGAGCGTGAGGCTCGCGAGCACCGGGCCAAGGGTAACGAGTTGGCGGAAGGCATCCGTGCCGACGCCGATCGCCAGCGTCGCGTGTTGCTGGCAGAAGCTTATCGCGAGTCTGAAGAGGCCCGCGGTGATGGTGATGCCCAGGCTGCGGCGATCTATGCCAAGGCCTACGGCCAGGATCAGGAGTTCTACGCGTTCTACCGTAGCCTGCGTGCCTATCGTGAAAGCTTCGCGAACAAAACCGACGTCATGGTCCTGGACCCAAGCAGCGACTTCTTCCATTACCTGGAAAAGTCCAAGCCTTGATCAGGCCCTGACCCTGGGCACCCCGCTGGGCGGCTAAAACGCCTCGCGGGGTGATCCTTTGGGAAAACGGGTGTATGATGCGGCAGCCGGGAAATTCCCGGCTTTTTTGCGTCTGCATCTTTGATTGGCCGTGGCTCGTTCAAGAGTCCGGCGAGATTTTTCGAGGAAAATGGTCTGTACAGCTGATTCCTGGCTGCCTGTCCGGCTGAGCTCGCGTCGGATGCGACTGTTTTCTGCTTCACTCTAAGGCTGGCCCCAGGCTTGCCGCCCGGACCATAGGGGAATGGCGTAATGGCAACGGTAGACCGCTGGCTGCTGCCAGATGGCATCGAAGAAGTATTGCCGCCGGAAGCGGCGCGCATCGAAGTGGCGCGTCGTCAGGTGTTGGATCTGTTTCAGAGTTGGGGTTACGAGTTTGTCGTCACTCCCCATATCGAATACCTGGAATCCCTGCTGACAGGCGCCGGCCAGGACCTGGATCTGCGTACCTTCAAGGTCATCGACCCGCAGTCGGGCCGGCAGATGGGCTTTCGGGCCGACATCACGCCGCAGGTGGCGCGGATCGACGCCCACACCCTGCGCCGTGAAGGGCCGAGCCGCCTGTGCTACGCCGGCAGTGTGCTGCATGCTCAGCCGCGGGCCTTGTCGTCCTCGCGCAGCCCGATCCAACTGGGTGCCGAGTTGTACGGCGATGCCAGCCCGAGCAGCGACGTTGAAGTGATCAGCCTGATGCTGGCGATGCTGCAACTGGCCGATGTGCCGGATGTGCACATGGATCTGGGGCACGTGGGTATCTACCGTGGCCTGGCCCAGGCAGCCGGCTTGTCCGGTGCTGTGGAGCAACAGTTGTTCGACGCCCTGCAGCGCAAGGCGATCGATGAAGTCATCAGCCTGACCGCAGGGCTGCCGGCGGATCTGGCTGACATGCTGCGCTCCCTGGTGGACCTGTGTGGCAGTCGCGAAGTGCTGGGTGACGCCCGTCGCCGCCTGGCGGGTGCTCCGACCTCGGTGTTGCTGGCCCTGGATGAATTGCTGACGATCGCCGAGCGCTTGTCGGTGCGCTTCCCGGAGTTGCCGCTGTATTTCGACCTGGGCGAGCTGCGCGGCTACCACTACCACACCGGTGTGGTGTTCGCGGTGTTCGTGCCGGGCATGGGGCAATCCATCGCCCAGGGCGGTCGCTACGATGACATCGGTGCGGACTTCGGGCGCGCCCGTCCAGCCACCGGCTTTTCCACCGATTTGAAAACCCTGGTGACCCTGGGGCGTGCTGAAGTCGAGCTACCGTCTGGCGGTATCTGGATGCCAGACAACACTGACGCGGCACTCTGGCAGACCGTCTGCCAGTTGCGCAGTGAGGGTCAGCGTGTGGTTCAGGCCCTGCCTGGACAGCCATTGGCCGCTGCCCGTGAGGCGGACTGCGACCGGCAATTGATTCAGCAGAATGGGCTTTGGCAAGTATTGCCGCTGGCTTCTTGAGTTTTCCTGCCGGCGGCTGCCGGCACCAAGTTTGCGCGAATGAGGACAAGTGTTATGGGTAAGAATGTCGTAGTCCTGGGCACCCAGTGGGGTGATGAGGGCAAAGGCAAGATCGTTGATCTGCTGACCGAACATGCCGCCGCCGTAGTGCGCTACCAAGGTGGCCACAACGCTGGCCACACACTGGTGATCGACGGTGAGAAGACCGTCCTGCACCTGATCCCGTCCGGCGTGCTGCGCGAAGGCGTGCAGTGCTTGATCGGCAACGGCGTGGTGGTAGCACCGGATGCCTTGATGCGTGAAATCGTCAAGCTGGAAGAGAAAGGCGTACCGGTGCGCGAGCGCCTGCGTATCAGCCCGTCCTGCCCGCTGATCCTGTCCTATCACGTGGCCCTGGATCAGGCTCGCGAGAAAGCCCGTGGCGAACAGAAGATCGGTACCACCGGTCGCGGTATCGGCCCGGCTTACGAAGATAAAGTGGCGCGCCGTGGCCTGCGCATCGGCGATCTGTTCCACCGTGAGCGTTTCGCCGCCAAGCTGGGCGAGTTGCTGGACTACCACAACTTCGTCCTGGTGAATTACTACAAAGAGCCGGCCATCGACTTCCAGAAGACCCTGGACGAGTGCATGGAATACGCCGAGCTGCTCAAGCCGATGATGCTCGACGTTACCGCTGAGCTGCACCAGCTGCGCCGCGCCGGCAAGGACATCATGTTCGAAGGTGCCCAGGGCTCGCTGCTGGACATCGACCACGGTACCTACCCGTACGTCACCAGCTCCAACACCACCGCTGGCGGCATCGCCACTGGTTCGGGCGTGGGTCCGATGTACCTGGACTACATCCTGGGCATCACCAAGGCCTACACCACCCGCGTGGGCTCGGGTCCGTTCCCGACTGAACTGTTCGATGACATCGGTGCTTTCCTGGCCAAGCGCGGCCATGAGTTCGGTGCCACCACCGGCCGTGCCCGTCGTTGCGGCTGGTTCGACGCCGTGATCCTGCGTCGCGCCATCGATGTCAACAGCATCTCGGGCCTGTGCCTGACCAAGCTGGACGTGCTGGATGGCCTGGAAACCATCAACATCTGTGTCGGCTACAAGAACCAGGATGGTGCAGTCATCGACGCACCGACCGACGCTGACAGCTACATCGGCCTGGAGCCGGTGTACGAGCAGATGCCGGGCTGGAGCGAGTCGACCCTGGGTGCCAAGACCCTGCAAGAGCTGCCTGCCGCCGCCCAGGCCTACATCAAGCGCATCGAAGAGTTGGTCGGCGCGCCGATCGACATTATTTCGACAGGCCCGGACCGCAACGAAACCATCGTTCTGCGCCATCCGTTTGCTTGATAAGCCGTTGATGTAAAAAACAAAGGGCCCCTTATGGGCCCTTTGTCGTTTCTGCCTGCCGTACGGCACGACCCTTGCTGTGAAATTTGCTTCTAGAGTGCCATCAGAATAATGGCGTCAAAAGTAGAGGGATTTCCTGTGTCGGCCGTTCTCTCACTGTTACAAAGCCGTTTATTGCGGCCTGTGTTCGTTACTCTCGGTATCGCCCTTTTGGTGCAAGTGCTGGTAGCCGTTGCCCTGACTCGGAGCACGGTAACGGCCCTGGAGGCTGATCTGGCCTCTCGCCTGGGGGTGGACAGCCAGAAACTGGCTGGCGAGCTCGAGCAGGCGGGCAAGGAGGTCACCTCCAGTCTCGAAAGCCTGTCCAGCAGCACCCGCCAGCGCCTTACGGCTGGCCTATCTTCGCGGCTCAAGGAAGAACAGGTCCAGTTGCGGGCGGCTTTGGAGAAGGACCTGAAAGACTCCGCCAATGACATGGCCCAATTGCTGGCTTCCGTAGCGCCTCGCGCCATGTGGGACAGCGATGTGCCCACCCTGTCCGAGTTCGCACGGCGTGCCCAGCGTAATCCCAATGTGTTGTTCGTGGTCTATGACGATGCTGCGGGCGAGCACCTGACTCGTTACCTGAACCGGGAAAACTCGATCAACAAGGCCCTGCTGGAAAAGGGCAAGGGCGATCGGGCCCTGGACAAGGTTCTGGACGCGGCGAAGAACGATCCTTCGGTCTACTACCTCGAGGCGTCGATCAATCCCAATGGGGTGGAGATCGGCAAGGTGCTGATGGGCGTGTCTACGGCATCGGTGGAGGCCGATATCGCCGCGCTCGATCAGCGCTTCGGGGCGTTGATTGCCAGCAGTGATCAGTTGGTAGGCGACAGCCTCAAGGGAGCCTCTGCCGACAGTTCGGCGGCGATGCGCGCGCGCCTGCAGTCGGCCCAGGGCACTGCAGCACAAATGCAGATCAACACCGCCAGCACCGTGCAGGAGGCAGCAGCCACCTTGCGCTGGCAGATTGGCGTGGGCCTGGCGCTGGTGGGCCTGGCCTTGCTGTTGCTGCTGGCCGTGGTGCTGGGCCGGCGCGTGGTAAACAAGCTGCATCTGCTGATCAGCGCCCTCAATGATCTGGCGGCAGGCGAGGGTGACCTGACCAAGCGGGTGCCACTCAACAGCAATGATGAAATCGGCGATATGGCTTCGGCGGTGAACCGCTTTGTGGATAAGTTGCAGCCCATTGTGCGTGAGGCGGGTGATGTGGCGCAGCGTACCGGGGTCGAGATTGGTGCCATGAGCTTGCGTAATGCCGGAGCCGATGCGGCAGCCGAAGCTCAGCGTGACGAGGTGGCTGAAAGCTTGCGGGCACTGTCGCAAATGGCCGATGAGGCCCAGGCGGAAAGCCAGGCCATGCAGGCAGCGCTGCAGCAGGTGGTGGAGATCCGCCAGGCCACTGATGAAACCACGCGGACCTCTGAGCAGGTTGGCAGCCTGATCGAAGCCCTGGCCGGCCAGGTGGACACCGGGGCCAAGGTGATCGAGCGACTGGCTCAGCAGAGCGAGCAGATCGAGGTGGTGCTGACGGTGATCCATGGCATTGCCGAGCAGACCAATCTGCTGGCGTTGAATGCAGCGATCGAGGCGGCCCGTGCGGGCGAGACCGGGCGTGGGTTTGCCGTGGTGGCGGATGAGGTGCGGGCCCTTGCCAGCAAGACCCAGAGCTCCACTGGCGATATCCAGGCTCACATCGGCGCCCTGCAGCAAGGCGCGCGGGAGGCGGTAGCGGCCATTGGTCAGGCTGGGCGTCAGGCCAGTGAAGGCTTGCTGGTACTGCGTGACAGTGCCCGCCTGCAGCAGTCGGTGCAGTCTTCGGTGGAGCAGGTGCACACCGCCATTGGCCTGGCTACCCAAGCTGCGGCGCATCAGGCCCAGGGCGCGCAGGCAGTGCGCGGGCGGGTGGAAACCATCCATGCCCAGGCCGAGCGGGCAGCTCAGGCGGTGGTGGAGACTACTGCCAGTGGCAAGGTGCTGGATGGTCTGGCGGCCCAGCTCAAGGCCAGCCTGGGACAATTCCGTGCCTGAGGCTTGGCTGGCAACTTGCTTCCTGCCAGTGATGGAGCAAGCAAGTTGTCGCCAAGGCCGGCCTCAGCGGCTCAGGTACATCCGCGTCGTCAGCAGGTACACCGGCAGGCCGGAGACCAGGATCAGCAGCGCCGCATAAGGGGCTGCTGCCGCAAACTCCACATTCGCCGTGTGCGCCCAAACCTCAGTCGCCAGGGTGTTCAGTCCGGTAGGGCTGAGCAGCAGGGTGGCGGTCAGCTCCTTCATGGCATCCAGGAACACCAGGGCGAAGGCGGCGCCCAGTGCCGGGAAGATGATGGGCAGGGTCACTCGGCAAAAGGCGCTGAAGGAAGAGGCCCCCAGGGTTCTGGCGGCCTCTTCCAGCTGTGGTGCAGCCTTGTTCAGGGCAGTGCGGATCGGGGCCTGCGCCAGGGGCAGGAACAGTAGGGCGTAGGCGATCAGCAGTAGGGCGGACGTCTGATACAGCACGGGTACATAGTGCAGGGCGAAGTACACCAGGGTCAGCGCAATCACCAGGCCGGGCAAGGCATGCAGCAGGTAGGGCAGGCGTTCCGCCCAGATCGCCAGTTGCCCTTTGTAGCGCACCACCAGCAGGCCCACCGGTACGGCCAATGCCAGGCATAGACCGGCGCCACCCAGGGACAGAGCCAGGGAGGAGAGCAGGGCTTCGCTGATGGCCGCGATCGGAAAGGCCGCCGATGAACCCACTGCCAGCCAATAGGCGAGCATGCCCAGGGGCACGCCGCTGCCGATCAAGGCCAGGACCAGGCAGAACAGCTGCCCGCCGATACTCCAGCGTCCCAGGCGTACCTGCTCTGCATGTCGCGCTGCACCTTGGCCGGTACGTACGTGCCGGCCCTTGCCGCGAACCCGCAGCTCCAGGCCCAGCAGGATCAGGCACAGCGCCAGCAGTACTGCTGAAAGCATCGCCGCATTGGCGTTGCTGAATTCGAGCTCGAATTGCTGGTAGATCGCCGTGGTAAAGGTTTGCAGGCCGATGATCGACAGCGCGCCGAACTCCACCAGCATGTGCAGGGCAATCAGCAATGATCCGGCCAATAGCGAGGGCCAGAGCAGGGGCAGGGTGATCCTGAAGAACACGCCCCAGCGGTTTTGCCCCAGGGTGCGCGCCGACTCTTCCAGGGAGGGGTCGAGATTGCGCAGGGTGGCCGCTACCGGCAGAAACACCAGGGGGTACTTGGACAGGGTCATGACCAGGATCGCGCCGCCAAGCCCTTCGAAGCCGGCGCTCAGCGATACCCAGGTAAAGCTGCTGACAAAGGCCGGCACGGCAAAGGGCAGGCACAGCACCACGCCCCAGATGCGTCGTCCCGGCAGGTCGCTGCGTTCCAGCAGCCAGGCCAGGGACAGGCCGATGATCGCGCAGGCGCTGGTCACTCCGAGCATCAGCAACAGGGTGTTGCTCAGCAAGCGGAACACGTAGGGGCGCCACAGCAGGTGCAGTGCCTCGGCCCAGCCGGCCTGCCAGGTCTTGAGCCCTACATAGCCCAGTGGCAGCAGGCTCAGGCAGACCAGCAGCAGGACCGGAAGCAGCAGCCAGATCGAGGGCCGCTTGCGCCCTGGCACGTAACTGCTGCGCATGGCAGGGGCGGATGGCGATGGGTTCATCAATTCAGGCCGACGTCACGTTCCAGGTCCAGCGCTTCCTCGGCATTGCCGAGGTCGGCAGGGGTCACCTTCGGGGCTTCCAGCTCGCTGAAGGGCTTGAGTCCGCGATCCGATTCCATGCCTTTGTGCAGAGGGTACTCGGCCGTGGTCTGGGTGATGACTCGCTGGCCTTCTTCGCTGGCCATGTAGGCGAGGAATTGCTGGGCCTCTTTCGGGTGTTTGCTGGACTTGAGCACCGCAGCGCTGGACACGGTAATCAAGCCGCCGACGTCGCCACCGGTGAAGTAGTGCAGTTTCGAGTCGAGTTGGCCTTTCTCCCGTTGCAGGGCGAACCAGTAATAGTTGTTCACCAGCACCGTGGCGACTTCGCCGTTTTCCACGGCCTTCAGGGCCACCATGTTGTTGCTGTAGACCTTGCCGAACGCCCGCAGGCCGGTCAGCCACTCTTCGGCGGCGTCCATGCCGTGCAGTTTGATGATGGCCACGGCCTGTTCCTGGAAGGCGCCGCTGGTGGGGACGAAGCCGACCTTGCCCTGCCATTGCGGTTGGGAGAACTCCATGACCGACTTGGGCAGATCCTTCTCTTCGATCAGTTTCGGATTGAAGGCCACGACCCTTACACGGGCGGTGATGCCGATCCAGGTGCCGTTGCCGGCCACATATTCCTTGGGCAGCACTGCCAGCGTCGCAGCATCGGTCTGTGCCAGCAGGCCTTGTTCGCCGAGTTTGTTCAGGGGCGGGGATTCTTCGGTGTAGATCACATCGGCAGGAGAGCGGTCGCCTTCTTCAACGACCTGGCTGGCCAATTGGTTGCTGCTGCCTTTGCGCACATTGACATGAATCCCGGTCTTGGCTTCGAAAGCCTTGGCGACGGCGTCACCGACTTCCTTGTGCTGGCCGTTGTACAGGGTCAGGGAAACCGCATCGGCGGCCTGGGTGAGTGGAGATGCCAGGGTCAGACCCAGCAATGTGATGGTCAAGCCGCGCAGAAGGGAGATTGGAAGGAGGGTATTTCTGAACATCATTCGCAGGTTTCCTCACTGTAGTGCCGCAAAAACTTGTAACAATCATAAACGATATCGTTTCTCATGTGCGGCTTGCGGAGTTCGGATGACTTGAGGTAGAGCGGCGAGAGGGCAGCGACCCGGGGATTTCTCTGGGGGCAGAAACGCAAAAACCCGCTTTCGCGGGTTTTTGTGAGACTTGAAAACAATGCCTTCAAGTTTTGAATTGGTGCCCAGAAGAAGACTCGAACTTCCACGACCTTGCGGTCACCAGCACCTGAAGCTGGCGTGTCTACCAATTTCACCATCTGGGCAGTATCGACGTTGTCGCCGTGTCGATGGAGCGCACTATACGGACCGCGTTTTGATCTGTAAACCCCTGTTTTGGTTTTATTAAATCAAACACTTAGAATGCAAAAACCCGCTTTCGCGGGTTTTTGTTTGAGCCTTGAAACTGATCTAATCTCAAGCTCTTGAATTGGTGCCCAGAAGAAGACTCGAACTTCCACGACCTTGCGGTCACCAGCACCTGAAGCTGGCGTGTCTACCAATTTCACCATCTGGGCAGCATCGTTGACGTCTCCGTCGTCGATGGCGCGCACTATACGGAGGGACCTTTAAGCTGTAAACCCCTACCTTCAAAAAAATCTGAAAAAAGCATCAGCGGGTTGTCCTGGGGATGTATCCGAACCCCCGGCAGGGAATTTTCCAGTGTTGTCTGAGCCTGAAATTTCCCGTTTCAATACGCGTATGCCAAACTAACCCGCATATAGACAAGGTGAAATTTATCTAATGGCCGATTGGCAGTCCCTCGATCCCGAGGCCGCTCGTGAAGCGGAAAAATACGAAAACCCTATTCCTAGCCGCGAACTCATCCTCCAGCACCTTGCTGACCGGGGTTCGCCTGCTAGTCGCGAGCAGTTGGTCGACGAGTTCGGTCTGACCACCGAAGACCAGCTCGAAGCCCTGCGCCGCCGCCTGCGCGCCATGGAGCGTGATGCTCAACTGATCTACACCCGCCGTGGCACTTATGCACCGGTGGACAAGCTTGACCTGATTCTCGGCCGTATCAGCGGCCACCGCGATGGCTTCGGCTTCCTGGTGCCCGATGATGGTAGCGATGACCTGTTCATGAGCCCGGCGCAGATGCGCCTGGTGTTCGATGGCGACCGTGCACTGGCCCGGGTTTCCGGCCTGGATCGCCGTGGCCGTCGTGAGGGTGTGATTGTCGAAGTCGTATCCCGTGCCCACGAGAGCATCGTCGGTCGCTACTTCGAAGAAGGCGGTATCGGTTTTGTCGTGGCGGATAACCCGAAGATCCAGCAGGAAGTGCTGGTCACTCCGGGACGCAACGCCAATGCCAAGATTGGTCAGTTCGTTGAGGTGAAAATCACTCACTGGCCGACACCACGCTTCCAGCCGCAAGGCGATGTGGTGGAAGTGGTGGGTAACTACATGGCTCCGGGCATGGAAATCGACGTTGCCCTGCGTACCTACGATATTCCCCATGTCTGGCCAGAGGCCGTGCTCAAGGAAGCCGCCAAGCTCAAGCCGGAAGTGGAAGAAAAGGACAAAGAGAAGCGCATCGACCTGCGTGATCTGCCGTTCGTCACCATCGACGGCGAAGACGCTCGCGACTTCGACGACGCGGTGTTCTGCGAAGCCAAACCGGGCAAGCTGCGCCTGTTCGGCGGTGGCTGGAAGCTGTACGTGGCGATTGCCGACGTTTCCAGCTATGTGAAGATCGGCTCGGCCCTGGATGCCGAAGCCCAGGTGCGTGGCAACTCGGTGTATTTCCCTGAGCGGGTGATCCCGATGCTGCCCGAGCAGTTGTCCAATGGCCTGTGCTCGCTGAACCCGAAAGTCGATCGCCTAGCCATGGTCTGCGAGATGACCATCTCCAAGTCCGGCGAGATGACCGATTACCAGTTCTACGAAGCGGTGATCCACTCCAAGGCGCGCCTGACCTACAACAAGGTCAGCAGCATGCTCGAGCAGCCGAAAACCAGCGAAGCCAAGCAGCTGCGCAGCGAGTACGCGGATGTCGTGCCACACCTCAAGCAGCTCTACGCGCTGTACAAGGTTTTGCTCGGTGCCCGTCACACCCGTGGCGCCATCGATTTTGAAACCCAGGAAACCCGGATCATCTTCGGTTCCGAGCGCAAGATCGCCGAAATTCGCCCAACCACTCGCAACGATGCTCACAAACTGATCGAAGAGTGCATGCTGGCGGCCAACGTGGCCACTGCCGAATTCCTCAAGAAACACGAAATTCCGGCCTTGTACCGGGTGCACGATGGTCCGCCGCCGGAGCGTCTGGAAAAACTTCGCGCCTTTCTCGGCGAGCTGGGTTTGTCCCTGCATAAAGGCAAGGACGGCCCGACACCGAAGGACTACCAGGCCCTGCTGGAAACCATCAAGGATCGTCCGGATTACCACCTGATCCAGACCGTGATGCTGCGCTCCCTGAGCCAGGCGGTATACAGCGCCGATAATCAGGGCCACTTCGGCCTGAACTACGAAGCCTATACCCACTTCACTTCGCCGATCCGTCGCTATCCGGACCTGTTGACCCACAGGGCCATCCGCAGCGTCATCCACTCCAAGCAGGACACGCCGCACGTTCGCCGTGCCGGGGCCATGACGATTCCGAAGGCGCGCATCTATCCGTACGACGAGGCGCTTCTGGAGCAGCTCGGCGAACAGTGCTCGATGAGCGAGCGCCGTGCCGACGAGGCCACCCGCGATGTGGTGAACTGGCTCAAGTGCGAGTTCATGAAGGATCGCGTGGGCGAGTCCTTCCCGGGGGTGATCACCGCGGTTACCGGTTTCGGCCTGTTCGTCGAGCTGACCGACATCTATGTCGAAGGTCTGGTGCACGTCACGGCCTTGCCGGGCGACTACTACCACTTCGACCCTGTGCACCACCGCCTGGCGGGCGAGCGCACCGGCCGCAGCTTCCGCCTGGGCGATACCGTGGAAGTGCGGGTCATGCGTGTGGACCTGGACGAGCGCAAGATCGATTTCGAGATGGCGGAAAAAACCATCAGCGCGCCGATCGGTCGCAAGAAGCGTGGCGCTGCCGATGTGCCGGCGAGCAAGGTCGTTGAAGAGCCTGCTCCAGCCAAGGCGGGGCGTCGCAGCGCTTCCAAGGAAAAGGCCAGCGAGGCTTATCGTCCGAGCGATGCTGCGGCGAAGAACGCCGAGCTGCGCAAAAGCCGCGAAATGAAGCAGGCGCTGCTGGCCGAAGCCAAGGGCGGTGGTCGGGCATCGTCGGCTGGAAAGCCCGGCAAGTCGTCTTCCGCGCGTGACGGCGACAAGCCCGCCAAGCCGAGCAAACACCGTAAGGGGCCGCCAAAAGCGGGCTCTGCTTCCGGCGCGAAGAGCGGCGGGGCGCGTAAACCTAAGGCGAAGTCATGAGTCAGTTGGAAAAAATCTACGGTGTGCATGCCGTGGAGGCGCTGCTGCGCCACCACCCCAAGCGGGTCAAGCAGATCTGGTTGGCTGAAGGTCGCAGCGATCCACGGGTCCAGGTGCTGGTAGAGCTGGCCGCACAGAACCGGGTGTCGGTTGGTCAGGCCGAGCGTCGGGAAATGGACGCCTGGGTCGAAGGCGTGCACCAGGGCGTTGTGGCTGAAGTCAGCCCGAGCCAGGTGTGGGGCGAAGCCATGCTCGACGAGCTGCTGGATCGCACCGAAGGCGCGCCGCTGCTGCTGGTGCTGGATGGCGTGACCGATCCACACAACCTCGGTGCCTGCCTGCGCACCGCCGATGCGGCGGGTGCCCTGGCGGTGCTGGTGCCCAAGGACAAGTCGGCAACCCTGACGCCGACCGTGCGCAAAGTTGCCTGCGGCGCTGCCGAAGTGATCCCGCTGGTGGCCGTGACCAACCTGGCGCGCACCCTGGAAAAGCTCCAGCAGCGTGGCTTGTGGATCGTCGGCACCGCCGGCGAGGCCGAGCAGGAACTGTACGATCAGGACCTGACCGGCCCGACCATCATCATCATGGGGGCCGAGGGCAAGGGCATGCGTCGCCTGACCCGCGAGCACTGCGACTACCTGGTGCGCCTGCCGATGGCCGGCAGTGTCAGCAGCCTCAATGTCTCCGTGGCCACGGGCGTCTGCCTGTTCGAAGCCATGCGCCAGCGCGGCGTCAAGGCCAAGGCCAGCGCCAAGAAGGCCTGACCGTCCCGCTGTAGGAGCCGGCTTGCCGGCGAACCACGTGCCGTCGTTCATTGTCGGCCACCGGCTCCTTCAGGTGATTGTTCAAATATTCACCAATTGCCTTGCGCCGCTGTTCCCCCTTCTCTACAATTGCGCCCCTTGCCGTGACGGCAGGCGCATATGTGCCTATCTGTGGCAAGACACACCAGTGTCATTCACTCCTTGTCTGACCGCTTATAGGCGGCAGGCTACAACCCGTAAGGAGCATTCATGCGTCATTACGAAATCATCTTTTTGGTCCACCCGGATCAAAGCGAGCAAGTCGGCGGCATGGTTGAGCGTTACACCAAGCTGATCGAAGAAGACGGCGGCAAAATCCACCGTCTGGAAGATTGGGGCCGTCGTCAACTGGCCTACGCAATCAACAATGTTCACAAGGCTCACTACGTGATGCTGAACGTTGAGTGCACCGGCAAAGCCCTGGCTGAGCTGGAAGACAACTTCCGTTACAACGATGCTGTGATCCGTAACCTGGTCATCCGTCGCGAAGAAGCCGTTACCGGCCAATCCGAGATGCTCAAGGCTGAAGAAAACCGCAGTGAGCGCCGTGAGCGTCGTGACCGTCCTGAGCACTCTGACAGCGCCGATGGCGATGACAGCGATAACAGCGACGCCAGCGACAACGCTGACGAGTAATCCACGGACCTTTTGAGGAGCCAATTACATGGCACGTTTCTTCCGTCGTCGTAAATTCTGCCGCTTCACCGCTGAAGACGTGAAAGAGATCGATTACAAAGATCTCAACACTCTGAAAGCCTACGTATCCGAGACCGGCAAAATCGTTCCAAGCCGCATCACCGGTACCAAAGCTCGTTATCAGCGTCAGCTGGCCACCGCTATCAAGCGCGCCCGCTTCCTGGCCCTGCTGGCCTACACCGACAGCCACGGCCGCTGAGATCGGGCAGTCGACAAGTAGTAAGGGATTGAATGCATGCGCGCCTTAGCTGAGTTCATCATGCGCGGTCGTGTGCAGGCCACGTTAGTCGTGGCCGGATCTGCGGCATTGCCGCTGTTGTTCTGGTTGAGTGCCGCTGCGGGTTGCCTTGTGCTCCTTCGGCGCGGTTCGGACGCCCTTGGCGTCCTCGGAGTCGGGGTGCTTTCAGCATTGATTTGCTGGCACTTCCAGAAAGACCCCAGTGCACTGTTGGTGCTGCTTGGGTCTTGCGGTCTGGCGCTGGTGTTGCGCGCCGGCCACTCCTGGAATCGTGTGCTGTTGGCGAGCGTGGCGATTGCGCTGTTGTGTGCAGCGATATTGGGGACGCTGTTCAGTCCCTTTGTCGACGCGGTGACGCAGGAACTTGTAAAGGTCCTGCCACTGATGTTGGGTGAGGTCTACCAGCAGCTTTCGGTAGATCAGCGAGCCAACCTCGCCTCACTCGTTGCACCCATGGTGATCGGTTCGATTGCGATGATGTTCCAGGTCTTCAGCGTGCTGTGCCTGATTCTTGGGCGCTACTGGCAAGCGTCGTTGTACAACCCCGGTGGTTTTGGTCGCGAATTTCGCCAGATCAGAATCCCCAAGGGACCCTTGATGTTGCTGCTGGCATTGATGTTTGTGGGGCCGATTCTGAGCCCGCAAATGTGGATTCTGGTGCCGTTTTGCAGCGTACCACTGGTCCTCGCCGGGCTGGCCCTGATGCACGGGCTGGTGGCGCAGAAAAGACTGGCCAATTTCTGGCTGGTCGGGGTTTACGTCACGCTGCTGCCTTTGATGCACCTGCTCGTCCCGTTGCTCGTGGTCCTGACCATTGTTGACAGCCTGATTGATTTTCGCGGTCGTTTGGCGCCGAAAGACGCCGATGACGGCTCTGCGAACGGTGAAGGTTAAAAGTTAAGAGGATTTTCACATGCAACTGATCCTTCTGGAAAAAGTCGCCAACCTGGGCAACCTGGGCGACAAAGTGAACGTTAAGGCTGGTTACGGCCGTAACTACCTGCTGCCTTACGGCAAAGCCACCGCTGCGACCGCTGCCAACCTGGCTGCGTTCGAAGAGCGTCGTGCTGAGCTGGAAAAACTGGCTGCAGACCGTAAAGCTTCGGCTGAAAGCCGTGCTGCCCAACTGGCCGAGCTGGAAGTGACCATCACTGCCACCGCCGGTGACGAAGGCAAGCTGTTCGGTTCGATCGGCACCCACGATATCGCTGATGCACTGACCGCCTCCGGCGTTGAAGTTGCAAAAAGCGAAGTTCGTCTGCCGAACGGCACCATCCGCAACGTGGGTGAATTCGACGTAGCCGTGCACCTGCACGCTGAAGTTGAAGCAACCGTACGCGTTGTCGTGGTGGCTGCTTAAGCAGTACCAAATCGTCTGGCACCTTGTGTGGCTGACGGTTAACATCGGGCACGATCCTGTTTACAGGTCGTGCCCTTTGTCTTTCTGCAGACCCTGATTTTTAGCCCCCCGAATTCCAAGTGGCCATGAACGATATCTCCGCTCCCGAACAATATGATCTGCAAACCGCTGCCCTGAAGGTGCCGCCGCACTCCATCGAGGCCGAACAGGCCGTGCTCGGTGGTCTGATGCTGGACAACAACGCCTGGGAACGCGTGTTGGATCAAGTGTCCGATGGTGATTTCTACCGGCATGACCACCGCTTGATCTTCCGTGCCATCGCCAAGCTGGCCGACCAGAACATGCCGATCGACGTGGTGACCTTGTCCGAGCAGTTGGACAAGGAGGGCCAGACCTCCCAGGTCGGCGGCCTGGGCTACCTCGGCGAGCTGGCGAAGAACACCCCGTCGGTGGCCAACATCAAGGCCTATGCACAGATCGTTCGCCAACGGGCGACCCTGCGCCAGCTGATCGGCATCAGCACCGAGATCGCCGATAGCGCGTTCAACCCCGAAGGGCGTACGGCCGAGGAGATCCTCGACGAGGCCGAGCGGCAGATCTTCCAGATCGCCGAGGCCCGGCCCAAGACGGGTGGCCCGGTAGGCGTCAACGAGCTGCTGACCAAGGCCATCGATCGTATCGACACCCTGTTCAACACCGACAACGCCATCACTGGCCTGTCCACTGGCTACACCGACCTCGACGAGAAGACCAGCGGCTTGCAGCCTGCCGACCTGATCATCGTCGCCGGTCGTCCGTCCATGGGTAAGACCACCTTCGCCATGAACCTGGTGGAGAACGCGGTGCTGCGCAGTGACAAGGCGGTGCTGGTGTACTCCCTGGAGATGCCAGGTGAATCGCTGATCATGCGTATGCTCTCGTCCCTGGGGCGGATCGACCAGACCAAGGTCCGTTCCGGCCAGCTGGAAGACGATGACTGGCCACGCCTGACCTCGGCGGTCAACCTGCTCAATGATCGCAAGCTGTTCATCGATGACACCGCGGGTATCAGCCCCTCGGAAATGCGCGCGCGGACCCGGCGCCTGGTGCGTGAGCACGGCGACATCGGTCTGATCATGATCGACTACCTGCAGCTGATGCAGATCCCCGGTTCCAGTGGTGACAACCGGACCAACGAGATTTCCGAGATCTCCCGCTCCCTGAAAGCCCTGGCCAAGGAATTCAACTGCCCGGTGGTGGCCCTGTCCCAGCTCAACCGCTCCCTGGAACAGCGTCCCAACAAGCGCCCGGTGAACTCCGACTTGCGGGAATCCGGAGCGATCGAGCAGGACGCCGACGTGATCATGTTCGTTTACCGCGACGAGGTGTATCACCCGGAAACCGAGCACAAGGGCATTGCCGAGATCATCATCGGCAAGCAGCGTAACGGCCCCATCGGTTTTATCCGCCTGGCCTTCATCGGCAAGTACACCCGCTTCGAGAACCTCGCCCCGGGCAGCTACAACTTCGACGACGACGAATAACCGCGCGGCCAACCGCCTGTGGTGGCGAGGGAGTGTGCTGCCGCCGCGGGCGCCCGGTACGCCTGGAGCCCGGCGGTGCCCTCATGCTGGCTCGGTGATTGCCGATCCGCGTCTGCTGCGGGTGAGAGCACAAGCGCGCTGCCTTGCCACAGGTCGTGATCTTGAAACGATGAATTCCGACCCTTTTGGTCGGAATTGGTTATTTTTTGTGCTATATTCCGCGCCCGCGAATTTTCCTGTCATTCATCGCGTCCCTATCTACGCCAACACCGGTCATCGACATGCAAGCAGCCAAGCCATTATTTGACTATCCCAAGTACTGGGCCGAATGTTTCGGGCCGGCGCCGTTCCTGCCCATGAGCAGGGAGGAGATGGATCAGCTCGGCTGGGATTCCTGCGACATCATCATCGTCACCGGTGATGCCTACGTCGATCACCCGTCGTTCGGCATGGCGATCATCGGCCGGCTGCTGGAGTCCCAGGGCTTTCGCGTCGGGATCATCGCCCAGCCCAACTGGCAGTCCAAGGACGACTTCATGAAGCTTGGCGAGCCGAACCTGTTCTTCGGGGTCGCCGCCGGCAACATGGACTCGATGATCAACCGCTACACCGCGGACAAGAAGATCCGCTCCGACGACGCCTATACCCCGGGTGGCCTGGCGGGCAAACGTCCGGACCGCGCCAGCCTGGTGTACAGCCAGCGTTGCAAGGAAGCCTACAAGCATGTGCCGATCGTCCTTGGCGGCATCGAGGCCTCCCTGCGCCGGATCGCCCACTACGACTACTGGCAGGACCGGGTGCGCAACTCAATCCTGATCGATGCCAGCGCCGACATCCTGCTGTACGGCAACGCCGAGCGGGCCATCGTCGAGGTTGCTCAGCGCCTGTCCTACGGCCACAAGATCGAAGACATCACCGACGTGCGCGGCACCGCCTTCATTCGCCGCGATACGCCCAAGGACTGGTACGAAGTGGACTCCACCCGTATCGACCGTCCGGGCAAGGTCGACAAGATCATCAACCCCTATGTGAATACCCAGGACACCCAGGCCTGTGCCATCGAGCAGGAAAAGGGCCCGGTGGAAGACCCCAGCGAAGCCAAGGTGGTGCAGATCCTTGCCAGCCCGCGCATGACCCGGGACAAGACCGTGATCCGCCTGCCGTCCATGGAGAAGGTGCGCAACGACCCGGTCCTGTACGCCCACGCCAACCGCGTGCTGCACCTGGAAACCAACCCGGGCAACGCCCGTGCCCTGGTGCAGAAGCATGGTGAAGTGGACGTGTGGTTCAACCCGCCGCCCATTCCCATGACCACCGAAGAGATGGACTACGTGTTCGGCATGCCCTACCAGCGCATCCCGCACCCGGCCTATGGCAAGGAGAAGATCCCGGCCTACGACATGATCCGTTTCTCGGTAAACATCATGCGCGGCTGCTTCGGCGGCTGTACCTTCTGCTCGATCACCGAGCACGAAGGACGGATCATCCAGAACCGTTCCGAAGAATCGATCATTCGCGAGATCGAAGAAATTCGCGACAAGGTTCCCGGCTTCACCGGGGTGATCTCCGACCTTGGCGGCCCGACCGCGAACATGTACCGCATCGCCTGCAAGAGCCCGGAGATCGAATCCGCGTGCCGCAAGCCGTCCTGCGTGTTCCCGGGCATCTGCCCGAACCTCAACACCGACCACTCTTCGCTGATCCAGCTGTACCGCAGTGCCCGTGCGCTGCCGGGGGTGAAGAAGATCCTCATTGCCTCGGGCCTGCGCTACGACTTGGCGGTGGAGTCGCCGGAGTACGTCAAGGAACTGGTGACCCACCACGTCGGTGGCTACCTGAAGATCGCCCCGGAACACACCGAGGAAGGTCCGCTCAACCAGATGATGAAACCGGGCATCGGCAGCTATGACAAGTTCAAGCGCATGTTCGAGAAGTACTCCAAGGAAGCGGGCAAGGAGCAGTACCTGATTCCGTACTTCATCGCGGCCCACCCGGGCACCACCGACGAAGACATGATGAACCTGGCCCTGTGGCTCAAGGGCAACGGTTTCCGTGCCGATCAGGTGCAGGCGTTCTACCCGTCGCCGATGGCCACCGCCACCGCCATGTACCACTCGGGCAAGAACCCGCTGCGCAAGGTCACCTACAAGAGTGGCGAGGTGACCATCGTCAAGAGCGAGGAACAGCGCCGTCTGCACAAGGCCTTCCTGCGTTACCACGACCCGAAAGGCTGGCCGATGCTGCGTGAAGCATTGCTGCGCATGGGCCGTGGTGACCTGATCGGCCCGGGCAAGAACCAGCTGATCCCGACCCACCAGCCGTCGACCGACAGCTACCAGAGTGCCCGGCGCAAGAACTCGACACCGGCCGGCAGCCACAAGGTGGCCAAGGAAACCAAGATCCTCACCCAGCACACCGGCCTGCCACCTCGGGGCAGTGACGGCGGCAATGCCTGGGACAAGCGCGAGCAGGCCAAGGCTGCGGCATTCGCCCGCAACAAGCAGGCGGCCAAGGAGCGTGCCGACGCGGCCAAGGGCAAAGGCAAGAAGCCGACCCGCAAGCCGGTAGTGCCGCGCTGATTCACGCAAACGCCAGCCGCAGAGCTGGCGTTTTGCCTTTATGGGGATCGGTTTTTTTTGCCCGGGAGTGGGCAACAGCCCCCCTGAGCTTTGCTAAGGTGGCCCGGTTTTTTCAATCTGGTGCCACCGGCCTTGCGCCTTGCTCCGGTGGTGGATGTCCTCTTCAGTTCAAGGATGAGTAGCGTGACCAGCCCGTTAGCCGGCATCGGCATGGATTCCAACCGTTCGCAGTTTTTCGCCCGTCAACGCATCGAAAGCGAGGTCAACCTGCCTCGGCTGTTCGCCGCCATCGATGCCGATCCGGCGATCGTCGGGGCCGGGGTGGTGTACATCGATGCCGACTTCAATGTGGTGACCCTGCGCGAGTTCAAGCCGATCTGCAGCATCACGCCCAAGCGGCTGATCCTGCGGGAGGTGAAGAAATACATCACACCCCAGCAGTACATCGAAGAAGTGAAGAAGAACCCCCGGGAGTCCCGGCTGGCCAGCGAGGCGATGAATGCCACGCTGTCCTGTGGCGCGGCGGTACTGGGCTGGATCGTGGTGCTCAGCGGCAGCATTGCCGTGCCGTTCACCGCGGGTGCCAGTGTCTTCATGGTCGGCCTGGGGGTGGCCGCCGCCACAGCCGGCACCGCGCAGTGCGCGATAGGTGGCGTGCGGGTACTGAATGAAATCCAGAACCCCGAAGCCAACGACGAGATGGACGATGCCGAGTGGTACACCACGGTATCGCCGATTCTCGACGGCATCTCCCTGGTGGGCGTGGGCGGCTCGGCGCTGACCACGGTCAAGCTGCTCAAGGCCAGCAAGGCCTCCGGGGTCGGCAAGAGCTGGTATCAACTGCTGCGTGGGCTCAATCGCCAGGAGCGGGCCAAGCTCACCCGCGAGCTGCTGACCCTGCGCGACCCGAGCCTGACCTCCAAGCTGTTGAAGCTGCGGCAACGGGCCGGTGCACTGCCCAAGCGCTATGCCTCTAGCGAGATCCGCCACGCCACAGTGACCCAGATCAAGGACGCCGTGGGCGGCGGCATGTCGGTCTGGGGGAGCTACCGGGCGGGCAATCTGAAAGAGGGCAAGACGCTGGCCGTGGGGCTGTACGAGGAGTTCAACGAATGAAGGTGGTTGGCGGCGGATCGCTGCGGGCATTCCTCGTACAGTACTTCCCGGTTTTCATGTGCACGGTGCTGCTGGGCTGTTTCAGCGCCTCGACCCTGCTGTCCCTGGCTGGCACCACCTACTGGCGTGGCCTGCCGCCGGCACAGCGCACCGACTATCTGGGGATCGCCCTGCTGGTACTGATACCGGTGCTGGTGCTGGGCAACCTGATGATCATCCGTGGCCGTTCCTGGGCGGTGTGGGTGGTGGCCGGGTATTTTCTTGGCTGCCTGGTGATGACCGCTCCGATGATCCTGTACCACCCCCATCAGGCGGTGTATGCGTTTGCTCTTCTGCTGCCACTGCTGGGGTTGCTGCTGCTCAATAGCAAGCGGCATCGGGAAATGCGCGAAAAACTGCTGGGTATTCGCCATGAGCGCCAGCGCATCAAGAAGGCGGCTGGGCAACCCCGCCGCCGGGGGTGAGGGGGGCGCTGGCGTGCGCTGCATCCGAGTGCGTCCGGTTGCACCTCGACACGCCGATTGCGCGGTTTTGGTGCTCTGCTGCGCCGGGTTGCTGAGCAAACCCTGGAGCTGTGCGCTGGCATAAGTCTTGCGCAGGTTGCTCCACCGCTCAGGCCCGCAGGAGGCACGCCGTGTCGATTCATGTCGGATTGCACCACGTCACCCACTATCGCTACGCCCGCGCCGTGGAACTGGGCCCGCAGATCGTTCGCCTGCGCCCGGCCCCCCACAGCCGCACGCGGATTCTGTCCTATGGGCTGAAGGTCCAGCCCGAGCAGCATTTCATCAACTGGCAGCAGGATCCCCAGGGCAATTACCTTGCGCGTCTGGTATTCCCGGAAAAAACCACCGAGCTGCGCATCGAAGTGGATCTGCTGGCAGAGATGGCAGTCTTCAATCCGTTCGACTTCTTTCTCGAGCCCTACGCCGAACGCATTCCCTTTGCCTATGCCGCCGATGAGGGGCGGGAGCTGGCGCCCTATCTGCAGACCCTGCCCCTGACTCCGACTTTCCAGGCCTACTTGCAAGGCATCCCGCGTGAACCCTTGCCGGCGGTGGACTTCCTGGTGGGCTTGAACCAGCGGCTCAGCGCCGACATCACCTACCTGATCCGCATGGAGCCCGGGGTACAGACGCCGGAGCAGACCCTGGCCAAGGCGTCCGGCTCCTGCCGGGACTCGGCCTGGCTGCTGGTGCAGTTGCTGCGCCACCTGGGGCTGGCGGCGCGTTTCGTCTCCGGTTACCTGATCCAGCTGACGGCGGACGTCAAAGCCCTGGACGGTCCAGCGGGTACCGAGGCGGATTTCACCGACCTGCACGCCTGGTGCGAGGTCTACCTGCCGGGGGCCGGCTGGATCGGCCTGGACGCCACCTCCGGGTTGTTCGCCGGCGAGGGGCACATTCCCCTGGCTTGCAGTCCCGATCCGTCCTCCGCAGCGCCCATCAGCGGTCTGGTCGAGCCCTGCGAGTGCGAGTTCAGCCATGAGATGAGCGTGGAGCGGATCTGGGAAGCGCCCCGGGTGACCAAGCCCTACAGCGACGAGCAATGGCTGGCGATCCAGGCCCTGGGCCGGCAGATCGACGTCGACCTGCTGGGAGGCGATGTGCGCCTGACCATGGGCGGCGAGCCGACTTTCGTGGCCATCGACGACCCGGATGGCGCCGAATGGAACACCGCGGCCCTGGGCCCCCACAAGCGGCGCCTGGCCGGTGAGCTGTTCCAGCGCCTGCGCCAGCACTATGCACCCCAGGGGCTGGTGCACTTCGGCCAGGGCAAGTGGTATCCGGGAGAGCAATTGCCGCGTTGGTCGCTGAACTGTCACTGGCGGCGCGATGGGGTGCCGGTCTGGCGCAACGGCGCCTTGATTGCCGATGAGCATCAGGACTATCAGGCCGACGCGTCGCTGGCCGAGCGTTTTCTCGCCCGTGTCGCCGAGCGCCTGAAGCTGCCGGCGCGCTTTGTGTTCCCGGCCTACGAGGACACTTTCTACTACCTGTGGCGCGAAGGCCGCCTGCCATCGAATGTCAGCGCCGAGGACTCGCGTCTGGAAGATGCACTGGAGCGCCAGCGGTTGCGCCAGGTATTCAGCCAGGGGCTGGACCAGATCATTGGCCAGGTCCTGCCCCTGGCTCGCACGGCCAAGGGTGATCAATGGCAGAGCGGACGCTGGTACTTGCGCGACAGCCATTGCCGCCTGGTGCCGGGGGACTCGCCCCTGGGCTATCGCCTGCCCCTGGCCTCCCAGCCCTGGGTCAGCGCGGCGGAGTACCCGTTCATTCACGCCAGCGACCCGAACCAGGATTTTGCCGAACTGCCGGACCCTGCCCAGCTGGCCGCGATCGGCGATCCTGGGCCCTTGGATGAGCGCCAACCGACCATCGATCAGTCGGCCGATTGGCTGACCCGCACCGCCCTCTGCGCGCAAGCGCGGGAAGGGCGCCTGTACCTGTTCATGCCGCCCCTGGAGCGCCTGGAAGATTACTTGCAGCTGGTCAGCGTGATCGAGGCCACTGCTGAAGAACTGCATAGCCCGGTGCTGCTGGAGGGCTATGAGCCTCCGGCGGACCCGCGCCTGTGCAGCTTCCGGGTGACCCCGGACCCCGGGGTGATCGAAGTCAACGTACAGCCCTCCGCGAGTTGGGACGAGCTGGTGGAGCGCACCGAGTTCCTCTACGAAGCAGCCCGGCAGACGCGCCTGGCCAGTGAGAAGTTCATGATCGACGGGCGTCACACCGGCACCGGCGGAGGCAACCACTTTGTCCTGGGCGGCGCGACCCCGGCGGATTCGCCGTTCCTGCGGCGTCCCGATCTGCTGCGCAGCCTGATCAGCTACTGGCACCATCACCCGTCGCTGTCCTATCTGTTTTCCGGGTTGTTCATCGGCCCGACGTCCCAGGCTCCGCGGATCGACGAGGCGCGCAATGACGCGCTGTATGAGTTGGAAATCGCCTTTGCGCAGATGCCGGCCGCCGGCGAGGAATGCCCACCCTGGCAAGTGGACCGGCTGCTGCGCAACCTGCTGATCGATGTCACCGGCAATACCCACCGCACCGAGTTCTGCATCGACAAGCTGTACGCGCCGGAAGGCGCCAGCGGGCGTCTCGGATTGCTGGAACTGCGGGCCTTTGAAATGCCGCCCCACGCGCGCATGAGCCTGGTCCAGCAGTTACTGTTGCGGGCGCTGGTGGCGCGTTTCTGGCGCGAGCCCTACGCCCCGGACAAGCTGGTGCGCTGGGGCACCGAACTGCACGATCGTTACCTGCTGCCGCACTTTATCGAACAGGATTTTGCCGATGTGCTGGTGGAGCTCAATGCCGCCGGCTACCCGCTGCGGGCCGAATGGTTTGCTGCCCACTTGGCGTTCCGTTTTCCCAAGGTTGGCGACTATGCGCTCAGCGGTATCGAACTGGAGCTGCGCCAGGCCCTGGAACCCTGGCATGTGCTGGGCGAGGAGGGCGGGGCCGGTGGCGCGGTGCGCTACGTCGACTCTTCCCTGGAGCGGCTGCAAGTCAAGGTCAGCGGGCTGACGCCGCAGCGGCATGTACTGACCTGCAACGGCGTGGCGGTGCCCCTGTACCCCACCGGGCGGGTGGGCGAGTACGTGGCCGGCGTGCGCTACCGCGCCTGGCAGCCGGCCAACTGCCTGCAACCGACCATCGCGGTGCACGCGCCGCTGGTGTTCGATCTGCTGGACACCTGGGTGCAGCGTTCCCTGGGCGGATGCCAATACCATGTGGCCCATCCCGGCGGGCGCAACTACGACAGCCTGCCGGTGAACGCCAATGAGGCGGAAAGCCGGCGCATGGCGCGCTTCTTCCGTCTGGGGCACAGCCCCGGCAGCCTGCCGGTACCGCCTCTGGTGATCAACGACGAGCTGCCCATGACCCTGGATTTGCGACGTTTCTAATCCACCTGCAACGCCTGCGAGATAGCCATATCCGGGTGTCATGGCCGTGCGTTAATCTGACTTTCCCTGCCGTCTGCCGAGTGTTCCATGCCTGACTTGCTAGACCGTTACCCGCTGACGGCGGGTACCTACCACGAGTTGCTGGATGACCAGGGCGCGGTCCGGGCGCACTGGCAGCGCCTGCTCGAGCAGTTGCAACGCAGCAGCCCGGCGCAGTTGGCCCAGCGCCAGGCGCTGCTGACCCGGCAGATCCACGAGAACGGCGTCACCTATAACGTCTATGCCGACCCCAAGGGCGCCGACCGGCCCTGGGAGCTGGACCTGCTGCCCCACGTGATTCCAGCGGATGAGTGGCAGCGGCTGGCAGCGGGGATTGCCCAGCGCGCGCGCCTGCTCAACGCGGTGCTGGCAGACCTGTACGGCCCGCAGCGGTTGATCAGCGAAGGGCTGCTGCCGGCTGAGCTGGTGTTTGGCCACAACAACTTTCTCTGGCCGTGCCAGGGCATCCGGCCGCCGCAGGAAACCTTCCTGCACCTGTATGCGGTGGATCTGGCGCGTAGCCCCGATGGACGCTGGTGGGTCACCGCCGATCGTACCCAGGCGCCTTCCGGGGCCGGTTATGCCCTGGAGAACCGAATGATTGTGTCCCGGGCCTTCCCCGACCTGTACCGCGACCTGCAAGTGCAGCACCTGGCCGGGTTCTTTCGCACCCTGCAGGAAACCCTGGCCCGCCAGGCCCCCCGGGATGCCGAGGCGCCGCTGATCGTGCTGCTGACCCCGGGACGCTTCAACGAGAGCTATTTCGAACACCTGTACCTGGCGCGCCAATTGGGGTACCCACTGGTGGAGGGCGGTGACCTGACGGTGCGCGACGCCACGGTGTACCTCAAGACCCTCAGTGGCCTGCGTCGGGTGCACGCCATCATGCGGCGCCTGGACGACGATTTCTGCGATCCCCTGGAGTTGCGCACCGATTCGGCCCTGGGGGTTCCCGGCCTGCTGGATGCGGTGCGCCAGGGCCGGGTGCTGGTGGCCAATGCCCTGGGCTGTGGCGTGCTGGAGTCGCCCGGGCTGCTGGGCTTTCTGCCGAAAATCAGCCAGTACCTGCTGGGTGAAGAACTGCTCCTGCCGTCCATCGCCACCTGGTGGTGCGGCGAGGCGCCGGTGTTGCAACAGGCCCTGGAGGCACTTCCCGAGTTGCTGGTCAAGCCGGCCTTTGCGTCTCAGAGCTTCACCCCGGTGCTGGGGCGTGACCTGAATCCGGAGCAGCGCCGACGTCTCGCCGAGCGCATGCGTGCCCGGCCCTATGCCTATGTCGCCCAGGCGTTGCCGCAACTGTCCCAGGCTCCGGTCTGGCAAGCCGAAGAGGGTTGCTTGCAACCCCGGGCCATTGGCATGCGGGTGTATGCGGTGGCCTGCGAAGCAGGCTATCGGGTGTTGCCGGGCGGCCTGACCCGGGTCGCCGCCGATGCCGATGCCGAGGTGGTGTCGATGCAGCGTGGTGGGGCCAGCAAGGACACCTGGGTACTGGGAGAACGGGTGCCCAGCGGCGAGCAGTGGAAGGCCCAGCGCAGCATTGGCGTCTATGACCTGGTGCGCCGCGATCCCTACCTGCCGTCGCGGGTGGTGGAAAACCTGTTCTGGTTCGGTCGTTATTGCGAGCGCTGTGATGGCAGTGCACGGTTGCTGCGGATCATGCTGGCGCGCTACGTCGATGGCGATGACCCGCGCGCGCTGCTGGCGGCGGTGGACCTGGGGGAAAACCTGATGCTGCTGCCCGACGAAGGCGAATTGCCCGAGCGCCTGCTGCAGGCCCTGCTGGGTGAAGACTGGTCCTTCAGCCTGCGTTGCAACCTGCAGCGCCTGCAGTGGGCGGCGTCCCAGGTGCGTGGCAAGCTGTCCCGGGAAAACTGGCAGGCCCTGGTGGAGTTGCAGCGCGAGTCCCAGGAGCTGGACACCGCGCAACCGGACTTTGGTGAGCTGCTGGACTTCCTCAATCGCCTGGTGATGTCTCTGGCTGCGCTCTCGGGCTTTGCCCTGGACGACATGACCCGGGATGAAGGCTGGCGCTTCCTGATGATCGGCCGACGCATTGAACGCCTGCAGTTCCTGAGCAGCAGTCTGGCGGCGTTCCTGCGAGGCACCGCGGCTTTCGACCAGGCCAGCCTGGAATGGCTGCTGGAACTGGGCAACAGCAGCATCACTTATCGTTCGCGCTACCTGGCGGTGGCCCAGTTGATCCCGGTCCTCGACCTGTTGCTGCTGGATGAGCAGAACCCCCACGCGGTGCTGTTCCAGCTCAAGCTGGTGACCCGCACGCTGAAGCGCCTCAACGACGATTTTGGTGCGCCCCGGGAGCTGGCGCTGCCGAGGCTGGTGCAGCGCCTGGCGCATTTCGACCTGGGTTGCCTGGAGAACGCTCTGTTTGGCGAGGCCAGTGTCCGGGCCGCGCTGGAAGGGCTGGCGGAGCTGTTGGCGGAAATCGCCGAGGTCAGCGGTCAGGTTTCCGATCGCCTGGCCTTGCGGCACTTCGCCCATGTAGAGGGTGTCAGCCAGCAAACGGTGTCGGTCTGATGAGCGCGCGCTACCAGGTTTTCCACGACACCCACTACCGCTACGACAGCCCGGTGTCCCTGGCCCAGCAACTGGCCCACCTGTGGCCTCGGGCCTGCGCCTGGCAGCACTGCACCGAGCGCCAGTTGCTGATCAGCCCGCAGCCCACCTCCCGCCGCGATGAGCAGGACGTATTCGACAACCCGCTGACTCGCCTGGCGTTCGAGCGGCCCCATGACGAGTTGCAGGTCAATGCCCAGCTCAGTGTCGAGGTGCTGGAGCGGCCGGCCCTGGACTTCGCGGCGTCCCTGGCCTGGGACGCCGCCTGTGAGGCCCTGACCTACAGTGGCCGGCCGCTGTCCGTGGCCTTGTTGGAGGCTTGCCGCTTTCGTTTCGAATCGCCCTATGTGCACCTCAAGCAGCGTTTCGTCGAGTTCTGCGAGGGCTGCTTCCCTCCCGGGCGGCCCGTGTTGCAAGGGTGCCAGGCGCTGATGGAGCAGATTCACCGCGAGTTCACCTTCGATGCCGAGGCGACCCAGGTGGCCACTCCATTGGTAGAGGTCCTGGAACGCCGCCGCGGGGTATGCCAGGATTTCGCTCATCTGATGCTGGCCTGCCTGCGCTCGCGGGGGCTGGCGGCGCGGTATGTCAGTGGCTATCTGCTGACTCAGCCGCCGCCGGGGCAGCCACGGCTGATCGGCGCCGATGCCTCCCATGCCTGGGTCTCGGTGTTCTGTCCGGTGCTGGGCTGGGTGGACTTTGATCCCACCAACAATGTGCAGCCGGCGCTGGAGCACATCACCCTGGCCTGGGGCCGGGACTTTTCCGATGTCTCGCCGTTACGCGGGGTGATTCTTGGCGGTGGCAACCATGATCCGGAGGTCCGGGTGACTGTCATGCCCCTGGAGTGATCCGGGGCTTGCGGTGGCGCAGTGATAAACGATTGCACGGCTGCAACGACAGGTTGCAGGGCACAAGGGAGGCAGTGATGTTTGCAGTGTCGATCAAGGGCGTCTTGCAGTCCCCGGACGGTCGGGTGGTGCTGATGCTCAACGAGCGTGACGAGTGGGAATTGCCGGGCGGGCGGATCGAGGTGGGGGAGAGTGCCCCGCAGTGCCTGGCCCGGGAGATCGCCGAGGAGCTGGATCTGCAGGTGAGGGTGGGCGAGCCGCTGGATTCGTACCTGTTCGAGGTGATTCCCGGCAAGCGGGTGTTCATTTCAACCTACCGCTGCCAGTTGCAGGGCGGCTTCGAGCCGAAGGTCAGCCATGAGCACAAGGAGGTCGGCCTGTTCGCCGCCACCGGGTTGCCGGCCAATCTGCCCCAGGGGTATCGCGATTCGATTTTCAGGGCACTGGGCCTGAGCTGATGCTCAGGCCCCGCGCTGCTCAGGCCTGGGGCGCCTGATGCTCGGCGTCGTCGACGCCCACTTCACCTTCCGCATCCGGGCTCAGTGTGCCGGCTTCTTCTGCGGCGGCTTTCTTGCGTTGCAGCTTTTCCTCTTTCTTCTGTTCCTTGGCCAGGTCGCGTTGACGTTTGGCGAAGGAGTAGTTGGGTTTGGCCATGGGCGATCCTCTGGGGTCGAAGGTGAGGTTGAGCGGCGCGTATTCTGCCTGTTATCGGGCCTGGGTGGTTAGCTGGGTTTGCGCTCGGCCCATTTGTCCGGGACAGAGGGCTGCCAGGCGTCCAGGGCAGCCAGCAGGCTGGCGGGCGACTCGCTCATTTGCAGCATGTCACGGTGCGGGGCACGGACGAAGCCTTCGCCGACGATATGGTCGAGAAAACCACTGAGTTTTTCATAGAAGCCGTTCACTTCCAGGAGGCCCAGGGGCTTGTGGTGGTAGCCCAGTTGGCCCCAGGTCCAGACTTCGAACAGCTCTTCGAGGGTGCCGAGGCCACCAGGCAGGGCGATGAAGGCGTCGCTGAGTTCGGCCATGCGGGCCTTGCGGGCATGCATGCCGTCCACCACTTCCAGGCGGGTCAGGCCGCTGTGGCCGATTTCCTTGTCCTTCAGGCTTTGCGGGATGATCCCGATGACTTCACCGCCAGCCGCCAGGGCCGCGTCGGCGACGATGCCCATCAGGCCCACCGCGCCACCGCCATAGACCAGGGTCAGCTTGCGCTCGGCCAGGGCACGGCCCAGGGCCTGGGCGGCTTCACGGTAGGCGGGATTGGCACCGGTGCTGGCGCCACAGAATACACAGACAGAAGTTAACGACATGCCTTGCTCCGAGGTCATTGATGGCATCAGGGTAAAGGCTCCAAGGCGTGGCTCCAAGCATTAAACCGCAGTTGCATGGGTGCCACTGGCGCCACAGGCATAGGCGGCGAGCAGGCTCTGCAGCAGGCTGTTGAGGGGCATGGCGATGGCTCCGGCAGGGATGATGGGGCGATTCTAGGGCCGGGTTTGGACGCTGGCCGCTTGATTGTTTCGATCGGTCCGATAGCAGAGAGTTGTATACAATTTTTTGATGCAAATCATAGGAACTTGCGAGAAATTCAGGCAGTCTTCCGTCCCATGGATTCAGATGGATTTTGTTAACCCTGCCTTGGAGATTCACCATGTTTGCCAAACTCGTTGCGGTATCCCTGTTGACACTGGCCAGCAGCCAACTGATGGCTGCCGAATGCAAGGTCGATGTCGACTCTACCGACCAGATGTCCTTCAATACTAAGGAAATCACCATCGACAAGAGCTGCAAGACCTTCACCGTGAACCTGACCCACTCCGGCAGCCTGCCGAAGAACGTCATGGGCCATAACTGGGTCCTGAGCAAAACCGCAGACATGGCTGGCATCGCCACCGACGGCATGGCCGCCGGCATCGACAAGAACTACCTGAAGGAAGGTGACACCCGCGTCATCGCCCACACCAAGATCATCGGTGCCGGCGAGAAAGACTCGGTGACCTTCGACGTATCGAAGCTGACCGCGGGCGAAAGCTACGAGTTCTTCTGCTCGTTCCCAGGCCACAACTCGATGATGAAGGGCGCTATCGTCCTGAAGTAAGCATCAGGCCCGGCTGCAACAAGAAAGCGCCCCGAGGGGCGCTTTTTTGTGTGCATCCGTAGGAGCGGGCTTGCCCGCGAAGAGGTCCTGAGCCTTGTGCAGCATCAGGCTGCCTTTTCGCCGGCAAGCCGGCTCCTACAGCGCGAGGCGGGTCATGGGGCGAAGGGCATCACGCGTTTGTGCTGGGTCTTGCGGTAGGTGTCGCAGATGATCCTGAAGGCCTCATCGCGTACCGGGTGGCCGTGCAGGAAGGCGTCGATCTCGGTGTAGGTGACCCCGTGGGAGGCTTCGTCCGGCTTGCCCGGGGAGAGGTCCTCGAGGTCGGCGGTGGGCACCTTCTCTACCAAAGATTCCGGAGCACCGAAATACCGGGCGATGGAGCGCACCTGGTTTTTCACCAGCCCGCTCAGCGGCGCGAGGTCGCAGGCGCCATCACCGAACTTGGTGAAAAAGCCCATCACGGCCTCGGCGGCGTGGTCGGTGCCGATCACCAGGCCATGGGCGGCGCCGGCGATGGTGTACTGGGCGACCATGCGCATCCGCGCCTTGGTGTTGCCGAGGACGAAATCCCGGGACACCGCATGCTGTCCCTCGAAAGCCGCCACTTCATTGGCCAGGGCCTTGACCGCCGGGCCGATGTTCACCGTGTGGCGTTCATCGGGGTTGATGAAATCCACCGAAGCCTGGGCATCGTGCTCGTCGAATTGGGTTTCATAGGGCAGGCGCACGGCGATGAAACGGTAGCTGGCATCACCGCTGCGCTCGCGCAGTTCGCGCATGGCGCGTTGGGCCAGCAGGCCGGCGGTCAGCGAGTCGACGCCGCCGCTGATGCCCAGCACCAGGGACTTGAGCCCGGAATTGACCAGGCAATCCTGGATGAAGCGGATGCGCCGGGCGACTTCCGCCTCAAGGGCGGCGTGGTCGGAAAAAGGTGCTTGGACCTTGAGCTGCTGCGCAATCTCACGCTGTACGGCTTGCATGATTCACTCCTTGCCAGGTTGGGCTGGTACTTGGAAAACGTGGCGCAAGTAAGCGACGAAGTTCGGATCCTTGCAATGGGTCTTGCCCGCTTCATCGGAGATCTTGGCGACGGGCTGGCCATTGCAGGCAGCCATTTTAAGCACGATGCTCATCGGCTCGACACCGGGAATGTCACAGGTCAGGTTGGTGCCGATGCCGAAGCTGACATTGATCCGACCCCGCAGTGCACGGAAGATTTCCAGGGAACGGGGCAGGGTCAGGCTGTCGGAGAACACCAGGGTCTTGCTCATCGGCTCGATGCCCAGCTTGTGATAGTGGGCGATGGCCTTTTCCGCCCAGAGGATCGGGTCCCCGGAGTCGTGGCGCAGGCCGTCGAACAGCTTGGCGAAGAACAGGTCGAAGTCGCCGAGGAAGGCATCGGTGGTGATGCAGTCGGTCAGGGCGATGCCCAGCAGACCGCGGTATTCGCGGACCCAGCAATCGAGGGCGGCAATCTGGCTGTCGATCAGCCGTGGCCCGAGTTGCTGGTGGGCCATGATCCATTCGTGGGCCATGGTGCCCAGGGGCTTCATGTTCAGCTCGCGGGACAGGTGGACGTTGCTGGTGCCGACAAAACGCCCGGGGAAATCGTGCTTGAGCACGTTCACCACTTCTTCCTGGACCCGGTAGGAAAAGCGCCGGCGGGTGCCGAAATCCGCCACCTGCAGTTCGGACAACTCTTCACTGCTGGCGTTGGCGCTCAGCCAGTCGAACTTGCGGTACAGCTGTTCGCGGGCCTGTACCAGCAGCACTTCACGGTAGCGATAGCGGTTGCGCACTTCACTGATGATGGCCAGCATCGGCACTTCAAACAGGATCACGTGCAGCCAGGGGCCGCGCAGGCGGATGAACAGCTCGCCGTTCTCGATGCCGGTGTGCACGTAGCGCAGGTTGAAGCGGAACAACCCGAGAAAACGCAGGAAGTCCGGCTTGAGAAAACTGATGCGTTCGAGAAAACCCAGTTGGTCGGCGCTCAGGCTCAATTCCGCCAGGCGCTCGAACTGATAGCGGATCTCGGCCAGGTAGGGCCGTAGGTCCTCGCTGTTACGGCAACGAAACTCCCATTCCACTTCCACGTTGGGATAGTTGTGCAGCACCGCCTGCATCATGGTCAGTTTGTAGAAGTCGGTGTCGAGCAGGTTCTGCACGATGCGATCGGCAAACACACTCTCGCTCATAACGGGAATCTCCATGCTGGCCGCAACAGACAGCGGCGGCTTCAGCTCTTTCTGTGAAGGCGCTAGTGGCGCATAGACGCCCGGCGCTTTGCCAGTGTTTTTTCGTGGTGGGTGATTGTCCGGCCGTAGGAGCTGGCTCGCCAGCGAATCAACCTTCAACCTTGTGCAGGGCTCAAGGGCCTGTTCGCCGGCAAGCCGGCTCCTACGGGAGGGGAGAATCGTTGTGTTCCAGCATCCAGCGCACGAAGTCGCGGACCTTGGGAACCTCCGCCGAATGCTCGGGATAGGCCAGGTAGTAGGCGTCCTGGCTGGGCATCGCGTGTTTCCAGGCGATCACCAATTTGCCCTCGGCCAGCTCTTCCTCCACCAGGAACCGGGGCAGCAGCGCCACGCCGCAGCCGACCTGGGCCGCGCGGATGCACATATAGAAGGTCTCGAAGCGCGGGCCGTGGTAGCTGTGCTCGGTCTGGTAGCCCTGCTGGTCGAACCACTCGTGCCAGCCCTGGGGCCGCGAGGCGTTCTGCAGCAGCACCAGCTCGGTGAGTTGCCGCGGATCGGTCAAGGGCTCGGCAGGCAGGCTGTCGGGGGCGCACACCGCCACCAGTTCCTCGCTGAACAGTTTCAGGCTCTCGGTGCCGGGGCGCGAACCCTGGCCGAAGTAGAACGCCAGGTCGGCGTGGCCCTGGAGCAGCTCGTCCGGCTCCTGTTCGTTGCACAAGTCCAGATGGATGTGCGGGTGGCGCAGGCGCCAGCCCTTGAGCCTTGGCACCAGCCAGCGCGCGCCGAAGGTGTAGGGCGTGGACACCCGCAGCACCTCGGTCTCGCCGCCGTAGGAGCGCAGGTAATGGGTGGACATCTCCACCTGGGTGAGGATCTTGCGCACTTCCACCAGGTACAGGTCGCCGGCCGGGGTCAGTTGCAGGCGCCGGCGCACGCGGCGAAACAGCAGGTGCTGCAGCAGTTCTTCCAACTGCGCCACCTGTTTGCTCACGGCGCTCTGGGTGAGGTTGAGTTCCTCGGCGGCGCGGGTGAAGCTCAGGTGCCGGGTCACGGCTTCAAAGCACTGCAGGGCAGTGATCGACGGCAGGTAGCGTTTGTTCAGCATGGCTTGTCCTTGTTCTTATCGGTGCTGGAGGCCGGCTCAGCATGAATAAACGGAATGATATCTCGCTTAAAGGTCGTTTGTTGGCAAGTCTCGGGCCAGCTACAACTACAGGCCTTGATGGCCGTCGCAGCGGTCGGGATTTTTCGCATTCATCTGTAAGGAGTGACCCCCATGGTTGCCGCATTGCTTGATCGTCTGGGTGTGAACCCGGCTCTGTACCAGTCGGGCACACAGCCTGTGCATTCGCCCATCGACGGCAGCCGCATCGCCGCGGTGAACTGGCAGGGCGCTGCCGAAGTGGAGCAGCAGGTCAGTCGCGCAGAGCATGCATTTGCCCTGTGGCGCAAGGTGCCGGCACCGCGCCGTGGCGAGCTGGTGCGCCAGTTCGGCGAAGTGCTGCGCGAGTACAAGGCCGACCTCGGGGAACTGGTGTCCTGGGAAGCCGGCAAGATCACCCAGGAAGGCCTGGGGGAAGTGCAGGAGATGATCGACATCTGCGACTTCGCCGTCGGCCTGTCGCGCCAGCTCTACGGTCTGACCATCGCTTCCGAGCGCCCGGGCCACCACATGCGTGAAACCTGGCATCCGCTGGGCGTGGTCGGGGTCATCAGCGCCTTCAACTTCCCGGTGGCGGTCTGGGCCTGGAACACCACCCTGGCGCTGGTGTGCGGCAACCCGGTGATCTGGAAACCTTCGGAGAAGACCCCGCTCACCGCCCTGGCCTGCCAGGCGCTGCTGGAGCGTGTGCTGAAGAACTTCAGCGATGCCCCCGAGTACCTGAGCCAGGTGATCATCGGTGGCCGTGATGCCGGTGCCGCCCTGGTGGACGATCCGCGGGTCGCCCTGATCAGCGCCACCGGCAGCACCCGTATGGGCCGCGAAGTGGCGCCGAAAGTGGCCGCACGCTTTGCCCGCAGCATCCTCGAATTGGGGGGCAACAATGCCATGATCCTCGGCCCGAGCGCCGATCTGGACATGGCGGTGCGCGCCATCCTGTTCAGCGCCGTGGGTACCGCCGGCCAGCGTTGCACCACCCTGCGTCGCCTGATTGCCCACGAGTCGGTGAAAGAGGAAATCATCAGCCGCCTCAAGACGGCCTATTCCAAGGTGCGCATCGGTCACCCGCTGGAAGGCAACCTGATCGGCCCGCTGATCGACAAGCACAGTTTCGAGGCCATGCAGGATGCCCTGGAGCAGGCCCTGAGCGAGGGCGGCCGGGTCTTCGGTGGCCAGCGCCAGCTGCAGGACCAGTTCCCCAATGCCTACTACGTATCGCCGGCCATCGTTGAAATGCCCGAGCAGAGCGAGGTGGTGTGCAGCGAAACCTTCGCCCCGATCCTCTATGTGATTGGCTACAGCGACTTCGAAGAAGCCCTGCGCCTGAACAACGCCGTGCCCCAGGGCCTGTCCTCGTGCATCTTCACCACCGATGTGCGCGAAGCCGAGCAGTTCATGTCGGCGGTGGGCAGCGACTGCGGGATTGCCAACGTCAACATCGGCCCGAGCGGCGCCGAGATCGGCGGCGCCTTCGGCGGCGAGAAGGAAACCGGGGGCGGTCGCGAGTCCGGCTCCGATGCCTGGCGCGGCTACATGCGGCGCCAGACCAACACCGTCAACTACTCCCGGGAGCTGCCATTGGCCCAGGGCATCACCTTCGATTGAAGTTGTTCGCGAGCAAGCTGGCTCCTACAGGTCGGTTTGTAGGAGCCAGCTGGCTGGCGAATCGCGATCAGTGCGTTTCAGCGTCTGTGGTTCGTTGATTTCGGAGTCTGGCAATGGCGCTACAAGAACAATGTCTATGGGAAACACTCACCCCGCAACGGCCTGACAAGGCGCCACTCCAGGGCGAACTGACGGCGGATGTGTGCATCATCGGCGCCGGCTTCACCGGGCTGTCGGCCGCCGTGCATTTGCTGGAGCAGGGCAAGCGGGTCTGTGTGGTCGAAGCTCACCGCGCGGGGCACGGCGGCTCGGGGCGCAACGTCGGGCTAGTGAACGCCGGCATGTGGATCCCCCCGGACGAGATCGAGGCCGGTTTCGGCGAGCAGGTGGGCAGCCAGCTCAACCGCATGCTCGGCGCGGCGCCGGCTTTGGTGTTCAGCCTGGTGGACAAGTACCGCATCGATTGCCAGCTGCGCCGCGAAGGCACCTTGCACATGGCCCACAATGCCCGGGGCGAGGCCGATCTGCGCAGCCGTGAAGAACAATGGAAGCGTCGCGGGGCTCCCGTAGAGTTGCTGACCGGCGCGGCATGCGAGGCGGCCACCGGCACCCGCAAGATTGCCGCGGCCCTGCTCGACCGGCGGGCGGGGACCCTCAACCCCATGGCTTACGTCAGCGGCCTGGCCAGGGCCGCCACGGAAATGGGCGGGCGTCTGTTCGACCATTCCCCGGTCACCCGCCTGGAACGCCAGGGCCAGCGCTGGTCGGTGCAGACCGAGCAGGGCTCGGTACTGGCCGAACAAGTGGTGATCGCCTCCAACGCCTACACCGAAGGCGACTGGACCGAATTGCGCCGCAACTTTTTCCCCGGCTACTACTACCAGGTGGCTTCCGCGCCCCTGACCGAAGAAGCGGCGCAGCAGATCCTGCCCGGGGGCCAGGGCTCCTGGGATACCCGCCAGGTGCTCAGCAGCATTCGCCGGGATGCCGAGGGCCGCCTGCTGCTGGGCAGCCTGGGCAACGGCCGCCAGAAGCCCATGTGGTTCCTCAAGGCCTGGGCCGATCGGGTGCAGCAGCATTACTTCCCCTACCTCAAGCCGGTGCAGTGGGAATGCACCTGGACCGGCTGCATCGCCTTCACCCCCGACCACCTGATGCGCCTGTTCGAGCCGGCCCCGGGCCTGGTGGCCGTGACCGGTTACAACGGCCGTGGGGTGACCACCGGAACCGTGGTCGGCAAGGCCTTCGCCGACTACCTGTGCAACGGCGACCCCCAGGCCCTGCCGATCCCCTTCGCAGCCATGCAGCCCCTGGCCGGCGTGGGCTTGCGCAGTTGCCTGTACGAAGCCGGCTTCTCCCTCTACCACGCGGGCCAGTGCCTGCGAATCGTGATCTGAACAAGGAAATAATAGGCTGCCGACGACGCTTTTCGATGCAGCGACTAGCCTGTAATGGTGCGGCTCGTAGCAGTCCCGCACCAGCAGTGTGCAGTTCGGTGACGCGGGCTGTTACAGCAGGGTTGCACGTTGAATTGTGTCGCGGTTGCAATGATGGCACGCATGGGTTGCGCCCATTAAAAAGCAGGGTTTTACCTTCCGCGGTTTAGACGGTTGCACGCCCAATAAAAAAGGGCTCGAAACAGTCGAAATAACAATAAGACAGCGACTTTTTTCAGAATAAAAAACCACTGGCACGGCGCTTGCTCTGAGCAACCTTAGTGAAGTCGCAGTGCCAACTAAAAAAACCTTGGAGCACCACCTCATGTCCCAGACGTTTTACAAGAAAGGCTTTCTGGCCCTCGCAGTGGCAACTGCGCTGGGTGTTTCTGCGTTTGCTCAAGCCGACCTGAAGATCGGCGTAGCGGGTCCCATGACAGGCGCCAACGCGGCATTTGGCGAGCAGTACATGAAGGGTGCACAGGCAGCGGCTGACGAGATCAATGCCAAGGGTGGGGTCAACGGCGAGAAGATTGTCCTGGTGAAAGGCGACGACGCCTGCGAGCCGAAACAGGCCGTGGCCGTGGCCAACCGCCTGGTGGACCAGGACAAGGTGGCCGGGGTGGTCGGGCATTTCTGTTCTTCTTCGACCATTCCGGCTTCCGAGGTGTACAGCGATGCCGGGGTGATTGCCATCACTCCGGGCTCCACCAACCCCCAGGTCACCGAGCGCGGCCTCTCCGCGATGTTCCGCATGTGCGGGCGTGACGACCAGCAGGGCATCGTCGCCGGCGACTACATCGTCGACGTGCTCAAGGGCAAGAAAGTCGCGGTGCTGCACGACAAGGACACCTACGGCCAAGGCTTGGCGGATGCGACCAAGGCGCAGCTGACCAAGCGCGGTGTGACCCCGGTGCTGTATGAAGGCCTGACCCGTGGCGAGAAGGACTTCAGCGCCGTGGTGACCAAGATCCGCGCCGCCGGAGCCGATGTGGTGTATTTCGGCGGCTTGCATCCGGAAGCCGGCCCGCTGGTGCGCCAACTGCGTGAGCAGGGCCTGAAGGACGTCAAGTTCATGTCCGACGACGGCATCGTCACCGACGAGCTGGTGACCACCGCCGGTGGCCCGCAGTACGTCGACGGCGTATACATGACCTTCGGCGCCGACCCGCGCCTGCTGCCGGACAGCAAGGCGGTGGTGGATGCGTTCCGCAAGGCCGGCACCGAGCCTGAAGGCTACACCCTGTACGCCTACGCTTCGATCCAGGCCCTGGCCGCCGGCTTCGGCGGTGCCAAATCCAACAAGGGCGAAGACGCCGCCAAGTGGCTCAAGGCCAACCCGGTGAAAACCGTGATGGGCGAGAAGTCCTGGGACGCCAAGGGCGACCTGAAGATCTCCGACTACGTGGTCTACCAGTGGGACAAGGACGGCAAGTACCACCAGCTGGAAAAACAGAAGTGACATGAGTCCGTCCGGGTCGGCACCACCCCCTGGTGTCGGCCCGTGCTCGTGCAGTACTTGCCTTTTTTCGTAGAGCTGCACAACGGACGTGTTGCGCGGACGGGTGATCCCTGTCCGGCGTTGACGCCCTGTGCCGTCTCTCAAGTCCGTGAGATTGCGTTATGGATGGTATTTTCCTGCAGCAACTGATCAATGGACTGACCCTCGGGTCCGTCTATGGTCTGATCGCCATCGGCTACACAATGGTCTATGGCATCATCGGCATGATCAACTTCGCCCACGGCGAGGTTTACATGATTTCCGCCTACCTCGCGGCAATCAGTCTGGCTCTGCTGGCCTACTTCGGCATCGAATCCTTCCCGCTACTCATTCTCGGCACCCTGATCTTCACCGTGGTGGTGACGGGGATCTATGGCTGGGTCATCGAGCGCGTGGCCTACAAGCCCCTGCGCAACTCCACCCGGCTGGCACCGCTGATCAGTGCCATCGGTATTTCGCTGATCCTGCAGAACTACGCGCAGATCAGCCAGGGCGCCAAGCAGCAAGGGGTGCCTACCTTGCTGGCCGGGGCCTTGAAGGTCGATATCGGCACCGGCTTCGTGCAGCTCACCTACACCAAGATCTTCATCCTGGTGGCGGCGTTCGCCGGCATGGCGCTGCTCACCTACATCATCAAGTACACCAAGCTCGGGCGCATGTGCCGGGCCACCCAGCAAGACCGCAAGATGGCCTCGATCCTCGGGATCAACACCGACCGGGTGATTTCCTACGTGTTCGTCATCGGTGCCGCCATGGCGGCCCTGGCCGGCGTGCTGATCACCATGAACTACGGCACCTTCGACTTCTATGCCGGCTTCGTCATCGGCATCAAGGCGTTCACTGCCGCGGTGCTCGGCGGCATTGGCTCGCTGCCCGGGGCGATGCTCGGGGGGATCATCCTCGGCATCTCCGAATCGCTGTTTTCCGGCTTGATCAACTCCGACTACAAAGACGTGTTCAGTTTCTCGCTGCTGGTGCTGATTCTGATTTTCCGTCCCCAAGGCCTGCTGGGTCGCCCACTCGTGGCGAAGGTATAAGTATGTCTGCTGCCAATAAATCGATTGATATCAAAAAGAGCGTTGTCGACAGCGTCCTGGCCGGACTGATCTCGCTGATCGTGTTCGGGCCTATCGTGGGTGTGGTGCTCGACGGCTACAGCTTCAACCTGCAACCGGCGCGCGTCGGCTGGCTGGTGGCGATCGTGATGCTGGGGCGCTTCGCCCTGAGCCTGTTCCTGCAGACCCCCAAGGGCCTGAAGATTCTCCAGGGCTTCGAAAGCACCGGCTCCGGTGTGCATGTGCTCAAGCCGGATTACAAGTCGCGGCTGCGCTGGATCATCCCGGCGCTGATCGTGATCGCCATCGTGTTTCCGTTCTTCGCCAACAAGTACTTGCTGACCGTGGTGATCCTCGGCCTGATCTACGTGCTGCTGGGCCTGGGGCTGAACATTGTGGTGGGTCTGGCCGGGCTGCTGGACCTGGGTTACGTGGCGTTCTACGCCATCGGCGCCTATGGCCTGGCCCTGGGCTACCAGTACCTGGGGCTGGGCTTCTGGAGCGTGCTGCCCCTGGCGGCGATCGCCGCAGCCTTGGCGGGGTGCATATTGGGCTTCCCGGTGCTGCGCATGCATGGCGACTACCTGGCCATCGTGACCCTGGGTTTCGGCGAGATCATTCGCCTGGTGCTCAACAACTGGCTGTCCTTCACCGGCGGGCCCAACGGCATGCCGGTGCCGTCGCCGACCTTCTTCGGCCTGGAGTTCGGCCGCAAGGCCAAGGACGGCGGGGTGCCCTTCCATGAGTTCTTCGGCATGGACTACAACCCCAACCTGAAATTCCTGTTCATCTACATCGTGCTGTTCCTGGTGGTGTTGCTGGTGCTCTACATCAAGCACCGGCTGACCCGCATGCCGGTGGGCCGGGCCTGGGAAGCTTTGCGTGAAGACGAGATCGCCTGTCGCGCCATGGGCCTGAACCATGTGCTGGTGAAACTCTCGGCCTTCACCATCGGCGCCTCCACCGCCGGGCTGGCCGGGGTGTTCTTCGCCAGCTACCAGGGCTTCGTCAACCCGTCGTCCTTCACCTTCTTCGAGTCGGCACTGATCCTCGCCATCGTGGTATTGGGCGGTATGGGATCGACGGTCGGGGTGGTGATCGCGGCCTTCGTGCTGACGGTGGCGCCGGAGCTGCTGCGCAGCTTCTCCGAGTACCGGGTGCTGCTGTTCGGCGTGCTGATGGTGTTGATGATGATCTGGCGACCGCGAGGGCTGATCCGCATCAGCCGCACCGGTGTCACTCCACGCAAAGGTGCCCTGGCCGAGAGGAGCGCGTCATGAGCGAATACATTCTCTCGGTTGAAAACCTGATGATGCACTTCGGTGGCATCAAGGCCCTCAGTGACGTCAGCCTCAAGGTCAAGCGCAACTCGATCTTCGCCCTGATCGGCCCCAACGGGGCCGGCAAGACCACGGTGTTCAACTGCCTGACCGGTTTCTACAAGGCCTCCGGCGGGCGCATCGAGCTCAATACCCGCGGCCAGCAGACCAACGTCATCAAGCTGCTGGGCGAACCCTTTCGCGCCAGCGACTTCGTCTCGCCGAAAAGCTTCGCCAGCCGCCTGTACTACAAGATGTTCGGCGGTACCCACCTGGTGAACCGTGCCGGGCTGGCGCGGACTTTCCAGAACATTCGCCTGTTCAAGGAAATGTCCGTGGTGGAGAACCTGCTGGTGGCCCAGCACATGTGGGTCAACCGCAACCTGCTGGCCGGCATCCTCAATACCAAGGGTTACCGCAAGGCCGAAAGCGATGCCCTGGATCACGCCTTCTACTGGCTGGAAGTGGTGGACCTGGTGGACTGCGCCAACCGCCTGGCGGGCGAGCTTTCCTATGGCCAGCAACGGCGCCTGGAAATTGCCCGGGCCATGTGCACGCGGCCGCAGATCATCTGCCTCGACGAACCGGCTGCCGGCCTCAACCCCCAGGAAACCGAAGCGCTGAGCGCGATGATCCGGCTGCTGCGCGACGAGCACGATCTGACCGTGGTGCTGATTGAACATGACATGGGCATGGTGATGAGTATTTCCGACCATATCGTGGTGCTCGACCACGGCAACGTGATCGCCGAAGGCGGCCCCGAGGCAATCCGCAACGACCCGAAAGTGATCGCCGCCTACCTGGGTGCGGACGAAGAGGAACTGGTATGACGCAGACCATCCTCGAACTCAAGGACCTGGATGTGTACTACGGACCGATCCAGGCCCTGAAGAAAGTCTCGCTGCACATCAACGAAGGGGAAACCGTGAGCCTGATCGGCTCCAACGGTGCCGGCAAGTCGACCCTGCTGATGTCGATCTTCGGCCAGCCCCGGGCCGAGTCCGGGCAGATCCTCTACCGCGGCGTGGACATCACCCACAAGTCGTCCCACTACATTGCCTCCAACGGGATCGCCCAGTCCCCGGAGGGGCGCCGGGTGTTCCCCGACATGACAGTGGAAGAGAACCTGCTGATGGGCACCATCCCCATTGGCGACCAGTACGCCAGCGAGGACATGCAGCGCATGTTCGAGCTGTTCCCCAGGCTCAAGGAGCGGCGTACCCAGCGGGCCATGACCATGTCCGGCGGCGAGCAGCAGATGCTGGCCATTGCCCGGGCGCTGATGAGCCGGCCCAAGTTGCTGCTGCTGGACGAACCGAGCCTGGGCCTGGCGCCGATCGTGGTGAAACAGATCTTCGCCACCCTGCGTGAGCTGGCGGCCTCCGGCATGACCATCTTCCTGGTGGAGCAGAACGCCAACCATGCACTGAAGCTGTCGGACCGGGCCTATGTGATGGTCAACGGCGAGATCCGCCTCAGCGGTACCGGGCAGGAGCTGCTGGTCAACGAGGAGGTGCGCAACGCCTACCTGGGCGGCCACTGATCGCAATCGTTGTGGATAAGCCACGCCCCGGCGGGATGACCGCCGGGGCGTTGGTGTTATCCACAGCATGGTTTTTTCGCAAGCCGCCCCCCGCGATCCACCGTTTATTCCCCGGGGGCGGTCGAGGAGCCCTGGAGGGCGTCGGACAATTGTGGAAAACATTCTTTGCAAGCTATCAAAACGCGGCATAAAGACGCTGCAAACAGTTGTTTTTCCACTGTTTTGACTTGTCCCCGTTTGCTGTGGAGCGGGCTGTGGGTAACGTGGGAGTAGCTGGCTGGACGCCTTGATCCACGTGGCCTGCAGGCGATTGATTGTTTTTTGAACAGCGGTTTTTGTGGACGCTCAAGGTGCGCTTGTCAACCTTTTTATTGTCGCAGGCGTACCCGAAAAAGGGCTGGGACAAGGCTGTGGATAACTCTGTGGTTAAACTCTGGAAAGACGGCCCTGAGCAGCGTAGTTACTGGCCTCTGGCCTTATCGTCCTTGACCGCTCGGTCATCTTTTACCGGGGTGGCTGCATGGACCCACGGTCGGGGTCAAGCAAAAAACTTCCGTTGAACCAGCGCAAGCCCTGTGGATAGCGGCTTGCAGCCGTTTGCACTTGCCCCCAAAGACTGTGGACCGGCCTGTGGATAAGGTGCGCGCATATGGCTGCGGACCACGTCATGCGTGGCTTTGCGCCTGGTGAGCGTTTTTTGTACAGCCCGGCAGCGGGTGCGAGGGGGATTCGCGACGCTTTACGGCCAAAGGCGCGGTTGCCGCTAAGAGCCGGCCCGGGCATGCTGCGAAGCGTTTTTTATTGATTCGGCGGCTGGCCATCCAGCAAGGAGAACACCATGACTTCCACACTGTTCATCACGGGCGCGACCTCCGGTTTCGGCGAAGCCTGCGCTCGTCGTTTTGCCGAGGCCGGCTGGTCGCTGGTGCTTACCGGTCGTCGTGAGGAGCGTCTCAATGCCCTGTGCGCGGAGCTGTCCAAGCAGACCGAAGTGCACGGCCTGGTGCTCGATGTGCGGGACCGCAAGGCCATGGAGGCGGCAATCGCCAACCTGCCGCCGTCCTTCGGCACACTGCGTGGCCTGATCAACAATGCCGGCCTGGCCCTGGGCGTCGACCCGGCGCCCAAGTGCGATCTGGATGACTGGGACACCATGGTCGACACCAACATCAAGGGCCTGATGTACAGCACCCGCCTGCTGCTGCCACGGCTGATCGCCCACGGCCGCGGTGCCGGGATCGTCAACCTCGGTTCCATCGCCGGCAACTACCCATACCCGGGCAGCCACATCTATGGCGCGAGCAAGGCCTTCGTCAAACAGTTCTCCCTGAACCTGCGCTGCGACCTGCAGGGCACGGGCGTGCGGGTGACCAACATCGAGCCGGGCCTGTGTGAAAGCGAATTCTCCCTGGTGCGCTTTGCCGGCGACCAGGCGCGCTACGACGCCACCTACGCCGGTGCCGAACCTATCCAGCCCCAGGACATCGCCGAGACCATCTTCTGGGTCATGAACACTCCAGCCCATATCAACATCAACCGCCTTGAACTGATGCCAGTCAGCCAGACCTGGGCCGGGTTCGCCATCGAGCGCAACGCCAAGCCCTGAAGCTTGCGCGACGCCTGCAGCCCCGGCGGGATCCGCGCGGCCGGGCGCTGGCGCCGAGTGTTGCCCGGGGCCAAAAGGCGCTCTCGCCGGACCGGCGCCACGAAGCTCCGGCCCGGTGGCGACGGCTTGCCATCCACTGCGGATTGCAAGGCAATCGGGAAGCAGGCTTGGCGGCAGGCGCTACAGTTGGTTGTACTCGGAAATAAATAAGCTGATTCGTTTCAGCTTACGCTCAGCCTTGGCAGGGTAGAATTCCGGCCCGAAATTTCGCTGTCGCCTCACACGGGGCGCTGTCTTCGAAGTTCGCTAGGAGGAATCGTGAGTAACCGAGGTGAGCAGGCACTGCTCAAGCAATCCACCGTACTGATGTTCGCCGTGGCGATCGCCGGTATCGTCACGGGGTTCGTTTCCGGATCCCAGTCCATCCTGTTTGATGGATTCTTTTCGCTGATCGCCACCTTCATCAAGGTCCTGATGCTGATCACGGCCAAGTTGATCGCCAAGGAAAGCAACCAGCGCTTCCAGTTTGGTTTCTGGCACCTGGAACCCATGGTGCTGCTGATCGAAGGCAGCTTCCTGCTGCTGATCGCCATCTATGCGTTTCTCAACGGGGTGTTCGGCATCATCAACGGGGGCCGGGAGATCGAGTTGGGCCTGGTGATCCTCTACGCCGCAGTGTTCACGGTGGTGGAGTTCGCCTACTTCTTCTACGTGCGCCATCGCAACCGCACCCTCAAGTCGTCACTGATCCAGTTCGACAACATCAGCTGGCTGGTGGACGCGATGCTTTCGGTGGGGCTGCTGGTGAGCTTTGTCACCGCCCTGCTGCTCAAGCAGTACGGTCATGGCGAGTGGGCGGCCTATGTCGACCCGGCGATCCTGATCCTGCTGGCCCTGAGCATGCTGCCGCCGGCGTTGAAGATTCTCCGCCCGGCACTGCGCGATGTATTGGGCATGGCTCCTGACCAGCTTGATGACAAGGTGCGCACGGTCATGGAAGAGGCCAGGCAGGCGCATGGCTTCGACGATTACATTTCCTATGTGCAGAAGCACGGTCGGGCGCGTTTCATCGAGATCCATATCGTGCTGCCGGCGGACTATCCGTTGCAGGATGTGGCCACTCTGGACCGGTTGCGCGAGGAGATCTCCAGCCGGCTCGGTGAGGCCGATGCGGCCCGCTGGCTGACCATCAGCTTCACTGGCGACCGCAAGTGGATTGCCTGAGGCCTGAAGGCCTGGTGGCCGCTCGGTTGCTCAACCGAGCGGCCGGGGCCTGGCTCAGGCGAAGTACTGCGCCAGCCCGTGGTAACAGGTGAGCAGATGGTAGGGCGTGGTTGATGGCATGTCCCGCCGGCTGACTGCGCCGCTGGCATCCAGGCACTCGTTCCAGCCCCGGTCATGCAGGAAGTGGGTCTTCAGCGCCAGCAACTGGCGTTGCAGGGCTTCCTGGCTGTGGGGGCGCAGGGTCAGGGCGCGCAGGTATTCGGCCTGGGCCCAGATGCGTTGGGTGGCATCCAGGGGCGGCTGCGTCGGGGGCAGGGTGAGCATCGCGACCACTGCACCGCTGTGGGGGGCCACGCCTTGCTGTTCGGTGTAGGCGAAGGCTCGCTCCAGCGATGCATGCAGCGGGCTGCCCCGCAGTAAGGCTGAAGATTGCAGCAGGAAGAACCATTCGAACTGGTGCCCTGGTTCGAACCAGTTATCCACAGCCCCAAGGGGTTTCTCCAGCATCAGGCCCTGGTCCGGTTCGATGAAGTTGTCTTGCATTGCTTCGCACAGCCCCAGCAGGTCGGCTTGTACTTGCGCATCCTCGCGTACTGCCAGGGTTGCAAGGAAGGCCTCGGCCAGGTGCATCAGCGGGTTCTGCAGAGGGCCGGAGCCCAGGGGCGACCAGTCCTGTTCGAGGCTCGCCTCATACAGCCGGTCTGCGCTGGCAAAGCGCTGGGACACGACTTCCAGGGCGGCATTGAGCACCGACTCCACCAGCGGTTCGCGGACCTTGTCCCAGTAGTGGGCGCAGGCAAAGATGATGAACGCGTGGGTGTAGAGGTCCTTGCGCCGGTCCAGCGGAGCAGCTTGCGCGTCGATGCTGTAGAACCAGCCACCGTGCTCGGCATCGTGGAAGTGCCGTTGCAGGGAGCGGAACAGGGCGGCGGCGCGTTCGGCAGCGAAGGGGGCTGCCGGGTCGCCGATCAGTTGAGAAAAGACATACAACTGGCGCGCGCAAGCCATGGCCCGATAACGCTGTGGCGGCAGCGGTTGGTGCTCGCCGTCCAGGGCTTCGTAAGGCAATGCCAACTGCGGATTCCAGCCTGGACCCAGCCACAAGGGCACGATCACCTCTTGAAAATGCTGGTGCACGGCTCGAAACAGAGCCTTCGATTCAGGCGAGAAGGTGCGGTGGGCTACATCGGGCATTGGCTGGCGTCGTCACGGCAGGTTTGAATGCGCGACATGTTAACAGAGAAGGTCCCGGGGATTGCTTCCCCGGCACCGGCCGGCCAGCGCCGACTTGTTGCGCTGCACCGGCCGGCCCGAATGGCTCAGCCTGCCAGCAGCCACACACCGGCGGCGGCGGAGGCGGCGCCGGCTACGCGCACCAGTGGTGCGGCAGCCCGGGGCAGGACCCGCACCACACCGTAACCGGCGGCGTGCAGGGCGGCGGTGGCGGCGACAAAGCCTGCGGCGTAGGCCCAGGGGCTGGACATGTCCGGCAGCTCAAGGCCGTGGGCCACGCCATGGAACAGGGCAAACAGCGCGGTGGCGGCCACCGCCAGGCTCAACGGCGGGCGTACCGCCAGGGCCACGGCCAGGCCCAGGGCCAGGACAGAGGCGGCAATGCCGCTTTCCAGGGCCGGCAGGTTCAACCCCTCGAACCCCAGCAGGCCGCCGATCAGCATGGTGCCGACAAAGGTGCAGGGCAGCGCCCAGCGCGCCGCGCCTTGCTGCTGCGCGGCCCACAGGCCGACGGCAACCATGGCCAGCAGGTGGTCGAGACCGCCGATGGGGTGGCTGATGCCGGCCATCAGGCCATTGTCACCATGGCCCGGGTGGGCGAAGGCCAGGGCCGGGGTCAGCAGCAGGGCCAGGGCCCCGAGGATTCGGTTCAATGTCATGGGTGGGCTTCCTTGTTGAGTTTTAAGCGTTGCTCTCAGGCCGCGGTCAGCAGGCCCTGGCGTTCGATGAAGGCGATGATTGCTTCCAGACCCTGGCCGGTCTTCTGGTTGCTGAAGACAAACGGCTTGCCGCCGCGCATGCGCTGGGTGTCGCTGTCCATCATTTCCAGGGAGGCACCCACCAGTGGCGCGAGGTCGATCTTGTTGATCACCAGCAGATCGGATTTGCAGATGCCCGGACCGCCCTTGCGCGGCAGCTTGTCGCCGGCAGAGACATCGATCACGTAGATGGTCAGGTCCGAGAGTTCAGGGCTGAAGGTGGCCGAGAGGTTGTCGCCCCCGGACTCCACCAGGATCAGGTCGAGCCCCGGGAAGCGTCGGTTCAACTGGTCCACCGCTTCCAGGTTGATCGAGGCGTCTTCGCGGATTGCGGTGTGCGGGCAGCCGCCGGTTTCCACGCCGATGATCCGTTCCGGTGCCAGGGCCTGGTTGCGCACCAGGAAATCGGCGTCTTCGCGGGTATAGATATCGTTGGTAACCACCGCCAGGTTGTAGCGCTCGCGCAGGGCCAGGCACAGGGCCAGGGTCAGGGCGGTCTTGCCGGAGCCCACCGGGCCACCGATGCCGACGCGCAAAGGTTGTGCGTTCATGAGTTTCTCCTAGGAACGGAACAGGCGGCTGTACTGGCGCTCGTGGGCCATGCTCGCCAGGGACAGGCCGAAAGCGGCGCTGCCGTAGTGGTGGGGGTCAAGGTTGGCGGCGTGCCCTTGAGCCTGCTGCAGCAGGGGCAGCAACTCGCTGGTCAGGCGCTGGGCCGCTTGCTGGCCCAGGGGCAGGGTTTTCATCAGTACCGCCAGCTGGTTTTCCAGCCAGCTCCAGAGCCAGGCGGCCAGCGCGTCTTCGGGGCGCATGCCCCAGGCGCGCGCCGCCAGGGCCCAGCCCAGTGCCAGGTGCGCTTCGTCCTGGCGTGCCAACAGTTCTCGGGCAGGGGCATCCAGTTCCGGCAGGCCTTCGAGCAATTGCTTGAGGGAATAGCCCATTTGCCGGCTTTCCTGGTACAGCTCGCGGGTCTCGCGGCTGGCCCGATGCTCGTCACAGAGTCGTTGCAGCGCGGCCCAGTCCTGATCGGCGGCGGCCTGGCAGTGGGCCAGCAACAAGGGCGCTTCAAAGCGCGCCAGGTTGAGCAGCAACTGGTCTCTGAGCCAGTGTCGGGCGCTGTCGGGATCATTCACCCGCTGTTGCTCCACGGCCATCTCCAGGCCTTGGGAATAGCTGTAGCCGCCAATCGGCAACTGCGGGCTGGCCAGGCGCAACAGGGCCCAGGCGGGGTTCATGGGCGGACGCCGAACTGGTGCAGGCGTGGCGGGTAGTTGAAATCCTCATCGCCGTGGCGTGAATGGTGGTGACCACCGCCATAGGCGCCGTGCTCGGGCTGGAAAGGGGCTTCGAGGGTTTCGGTGGTGGCACCCAGTTGCTCGAGCATGGCCTTGAGCACGTAGTCGTCCAGCAGCCGCAGCCAGCCGTCGCCCACTTGCAGGGCCACGTGGCGGTTGCCCAGGTGATAGGCGGCGCGAGTCAGTTCGAAGGCGTTGCGGCAGCTGACATGGAGCAGGGTTTCGGGGCGGGCGCAGACCTTGACGATGCGCCCGTCTTCGGCCTGGAGAAATTCCCCATCGTGCAATGGCGGCTGGCCACGCTCCAGAAACAGGCCGACGTCTTCGCCGTCGGCACTGAAACAGCGCAGGCGGCTTTTGCTGCGGGCCTCATAGGTGAGGTGCAGTTCGGCAGACCAGGTGGCTTGGGGATCGGTCCTGCGGTGAATCACCAGCATCGGTAAGCTTCCAGCTATGAGCGATACACAAGCCAGAGCAAGGGCCTTGCCAATCACTCGGTGGAAAAGAAAATCCCTTTAGGCACCCGTATCTGCGCCTGAAAATGGGGCAGAATTCTGTTTTATCTTGTTACAAATTGGGCGCTGAACAGATTTATAGCACTGACTTGGTGCAGGCGAAATGCTTTTTGCTGCAACAAGGTGCTGTGCCGAGGGTTGGCGCAAAGGTGCAACCCAGAGCAGGGCGTGGGGATTGGGAGGGGGTGGGCCTACTCGGTGCTGCCGAGGCCTTGCCAATGTTTCAGGCCGATGAAGATGAAGCGCAGTTGCTGGGTGATCTTGGCCTGGGGCGTCAGGTGATCGGGCAGGGCCTGGGCGGGGGGATCGATGATGTCCGGCAGGGTGGCGAACACGCTTTTGACGATCAGGTCGGCCATCACGCTCAGGTCGGCGGCATTCAGGTGCTGCAGCTTGGGCATCAGGGTCAGGTCGGTGGCCAGGTCCGCACTGATGTTTTCGCGCAAATGGGCGATCGCTTGGCGCACCGGCAGCGAACCACCGTATTGCTCACGAGCGAGGAACAGGAATTGCCCGCGCTTGGCCTCCACCACATCGAGGAAGATGCGCACCGAGGCATCGATGATGCCGCCCATGACGAATTCATTGTGGCGCACCAGGCGCAGGGTTTCGCGAAAGGTCTGGCCAACTTCGCTGACCAGCTCCAGGCCCAGTTGGTCCATGTCGCTGAAGTGCCGATAAAAACCGGTGGGCACGATGCCGGCGGCTTTTGATACTTCCCGCAGGCTCAGGCTGCCGAAACCACGGCCACACTCCATCAGGTGCCGGGCGGCATCCATCAGGGCGTTGCGGGTCTGTTGCTTCTGTTCGGCGCGGGGCAGCATCGGCGGGTGAATTCTTGGCTCAATGGGAGCGGCGCACTCTAGCAAATCAGCTTTGCCGGAGTCGAACTGGCGTCAGGACAGTGCAGGGGGGAAGGCGGGGGAAATACAGCACCCATGAAAGTCAAAGCCCGATTCGGTGATCGGGCTTTTTTCCAGGGCCGTCATGGCCTCAGCTCGCAGCTTGATGACGTTCGGCCAGGCGATCGGCACCGCCTTCGGCAACAGTCTGACCTTGTGGAGTGCGGCTGTAGCCGTCTTCAACCAGGCCTTTCTCTTCGAGGCGATCGCGGCCGCCTTCGGCAACAGTCTGGCCTTGTGGGGTACGGCTGTAGCCGTCTTCAACCAGGCCTTTCTCTTCGAGGCGATCACGGCCGCCTTCAGCTACGTTTTGACCTTGTGGAGTGCGGTCGTAGCCATCTTCGGCAACGTTCTGGCCTTGTGGGGTGCGATCATAGCCGTCTTCGGCAACGCTCTGGCCCTGTGGAGTGCGGTCATAACCGTCGGCAGCGACTTTGTTGCGTTCGATCAGGCGATCCGAACCGCCTTCGGCCAGGGTCTGGGTGAACACGCTGTGGCTGGCCTTGACCTGTGGAGTGGCTTGCTCGGCTGCAGGCAAGGCGAAGGCGTTTGCAGCCAGGATCGATAAGGTGAGGCTCAGTAGGATGTGGCGTTTCATGATGGGTTGCTCCTTGGGAGGGCGATAAACTGGGTACGGAGCTAATGTTACCGCCGCTAAATCGATATAAAAGTTCATAAACACAATGGTAATAATCAACAGAATTGATTGTTTGCCCCGAAGGCTCTAGCCCGGGCATTTCCGCCGATGGCTTTTGCACCAGGCTGGGTATTTTCGACCCACTTGTGCGTCACGCCGGGGCGGTTCGAGGTAACACAAAGCTGCCTGAGTGATCAGGAATACGGGTTTTTGCGCCGGATCGGGCACCCGGATTAAACCTGCGCGGGCTTTGTCAGTCGTAGTTTTCATGGCCGGTGGTTTTTCCATCGGCGTTTCATCGATGCGTCGTAGTTTGGCGCCCAGTTGTGTTCAGGAGCCTCGTGCAATGACGCGCACTCGTAAAATTCTCGCCTGGACGGTCACCAGCCTGATCCTGCTCGTGGCAGTGTTGGTGCTGGTGATTGCGTTCTTCGATTGGAACCGGATCAAACCAACCCTCAATGCCAAGGTCTCCGAGGAGCTGCACCGGCCGTTCGCGATCAATGGTGACTTGTCGGTGGTCTGGCAGCGCGAGCCCGACGAGGGCGGCTGGCGCGCCTGGGTGCCCTGGCCGCACGTGGTGGCCCAGGACCTGACGCTGGGCAACCCGGACTGGTCCAAGGCGCCGCAGATGGTCAGCCTCAAACAGGTCGAGCTGCGTATTTCCCCCCTGGCCCTGTTGGCGCAGCGGGTGAGCATTCCGCGCATCGATCTCACCGAGCCTGATGCGGCCTTGCAGCGCCTGGCCGACGGCCGCGCCAACTGGACCTTCAAGTTCGACCCCAAGGACCCCAGCGCCGAGCCTTCCAACTGGACGGTGGACATCGGCGCCATCGGCTTCGACAAGGGGCATGTGACCCTGGATGACCAGAGCCTGAAGACCCAACTGGACCTGCAAGTGGAACTGCTCGGCAAACCGATTCCCTTCAGTGACATCGTCGGAGAGAACGAGGCGAAGAAAATCGCCGAGAAAGGCGCTGAGCCCCAGGCCTATGCCTTTGCCCTCAAGGTCAAGGGCCAGTACCACGGGCAGAAGCTCGCCGGCACCGGCAAGGTGGGTGGCTTGCTGGCGCTGCAGGACGAGCGCAAGCCCTTTCCATTGCAGGCCCAGGCGCAGATTGGCGACACCAGGGTGGAGCTGCGGGGCAGCCTGACCGACCCGCTGAACCTCGGTGCCCTGGACCTGCGCCTGAAGCTGGCCGGCGCCAGCCTGGGCAATCTCTACCCGCTGACCGGGGTGACCCTGCCGGATTCGCCGCCGTACTCCACCGACGGCCACCTGACGGCCAAGCTGCACGACCCGGCAGGTGCGACGTTCAGCTACCAGGATTTCAACGGCAAGATCGGCGACAGCGACATTCACGGCAACCTGACCTATGTCGCCAGTCAGCCGCGGCCCAAGCTCAGTGGCGCGCTGGTGTCCAACCAGCTGCTGTTTGCCGACCTGGCGCCGCTGATCGGTGCCGACTCCAATGCCAAGCAGAAGGCCCGCGGTGGTGAAAGCAAGCAGCCGGCGGACAAGGTGCTGCCGGTGGAAGAGTTCCGTACCGAGCGCTGGCGGGATATGGATGCCGATGTCGAGTTCACCGGCAAGCGCATCGTCCACAGCGCCGAGCTGCCGTTCACCGATCTGTACACTCACCTGGTGCTCAACGATGGCCAGCTCAGCCTGGAGCCCCTGCGTTTCGGCGTGGCCGGCGGCAAGCTCGATGCCCAGGTGCGTCTCAACGGCCGTACCACGCCGCTGGAAGGCCGGGCCAGGCTGACCGCGCGCAACTTCAAGCTCAAGCAACTGTTCCCCACCTTCGAGCCAATGAAGACCAGCTTCGGCGAGCTCAACGGTGATGCCGATCTCGCCGGTCGCGGCAACTCGGTGGCGGCTCTGCTGGGCAGCGCCAACGGCGACCTGAAGATGTTGATCAATGATGGCGCCATCAGCCGCGGCCTGATGGAAATCGCCGGCCTCAACGTCGGCAACTATGTGGTCGGCAAGATGTTTGGCGACAAGGAAGTGAAGATCAATTGCGCCGCCGCCGACTTCGGCATCAAGACCGGCCTGGCCACCTCGCGGCTGTTCGTCTTCGACACCGAGAACGCGATCATCTACATCGATGGCACGGCCAACATGGCCACCGAGCAACTGGATTTGACCATCACTCCGGAGTCCAAGGGCCTGCGCCTGTTTTCCCTGCGCTCGCCGCTCTATGTGCAAGGCAAGTTCATCAAGCCCAGTGCCGGGGTCAAGGCTGTGCCCCTGGTATTGCGCGGTGCCGGGATGCTGGCGCTGGGCGTGATTGCCGGGCCGGCGGCGGGCCTGCTGGCGCTGGTGGCGCCCAGCGGCGATGAGCCCAACCAGTGTGCGCCCCTGCTGGAACAGATGCGTTCGGGCAAGGCGCCGGTGACGGTCAAACCCACCCGTTGAGGCATCTGGCGGGCAGGGCCCGGCCACAAAAAAGCCAGTGCGCCGCCAAGCGCACTGGCCCTGGAGTGGTTGCTAGAGGTCGTTGAGAATGTCCGCCATGTCATCGGCGTGTTCTTCTTCCTGGGCGAGGATTTCCTCGAACAACCGGCGAGTGGTGGGATCCTTGTCACCGATGTACTGAATGATCTCGCGGTAGCTGTCGATGGCGATCCGCTCCGCCACCAGGTCTTCGTAGACCATCTCCTTCAGGGTGTTGCCGGCCACGTACTGGGCATGGGAGTGCTTGGACAGCAGGTCGGGGTTGAACTCCGGCTCGCCGCCGAGCTGGACGATGCGCTCGGCCAGTTTGTCGGCGTGCTCGGCTTCCTGGGTGGCGTGCTCGAGGAACTCGTCGGCGGCCACGCTGGCCTTGAGGCCGTTGGCCATGAAGTAGTGGCGCTTGTAGCGCAGGACACAGACCAGTTCGGTGGCCAGCGACTCATTTAACAGGCGCAGCACCTGTTCACGGTCGGCGTTGTAGCCCTCGGTCACGGCGCCGTTTTCCACGTGTTGGCGGGCGCGTTCGCGCAGGCTTTTTACATCAGACAAATGCTTGTCGCTCATCTCGATCTCCTGGAGGCTAATCCGATTGCGCCAGGCTCTGTTGGCCTGGTCGCTACCTAGGGTGTGAGTGGCGGGTGAGGCAAAAAGTTTTATCGAATGTGGCCGGTGGTCGCTGGCGCGCGCTGGCGGGCCCGGAGCTCAACTGCGGCTCAGCAGCGGATGCCCGGCCAGAAGTGACTCTTCCTGCAGCCACTGGAAGAATGCCCGCACCGGCGGGTGCCGCTCGCGTCCCGGCACGCACAGGGCGCTATAGCCGGCGCCGTCCACCAGGACCTCGGGCCGATAGGCCTGCAGCAGGCCGCTGGCCACGCTCTGGGACACCAGGATGTTGCTTGCCAGCACCAGCCCCTGGCCGGCGATGGCGGCTTGCAGGGCGTACTGTTCCTCGTCGTAGGAGCGGATCAGCGGCTGGTCATCGAGCCAGTTTTCCCCGGCCTGGGCGCACCAGGCTTGCCAGCCATCGGCATAGAGACTGGAGTTGCGCCAATGCACGCTGATCAGGGCCGGCCGCTGGGTCCTGGCCAGGGCCACCTGTTGCGGCGAGCCGTAGACGGCAAAGCGTTCGTCAAACAGGCACAGGCCGTGGAGGTTCAGGTAACCGTCCTGGCTGTAGCGGATCGCCAGGTCGATGCTCGCGTCCTGTTGCAGGTCCACCACCTCGCACCGGGTGTCCAGGCGCAGGCTGATACCGGGGTGCCGGGCATAGAAACGGCCCAGTCGCGGTACCAGCCACAGGGCGGCGAAGGCGGCCGTGGTGGAAACGGTCAACTGTGTGCTGCTGGGCTTGGGGCGCAGGGTATCGACGCTCTGTGCCACGTCCAGCAGCGCGCCATGCAGGCTGTGGAACAGCCGGTTGCCGGACTCGGTCAGGCGCACCTGACGTGGCAGGCGCTCGAACAGGGGGACCCCCAGCCAGTGCTCGAGGCTGCGGATCTGATGGGACACCGCCGTGGGGGTTACCGCTAGGTCTTCGGCGGCGGCCTTGAAGCTCAGCAGGCGTGCGGCGGATTCAAAGGTCCGCAGGGCGGTGAGGGGCAGGTGGGCAAACATGCTGTGCTCCATGGATGAGCTGAATTCATCCGAATGAATATTTACTCATTTGTTGGCGAGTCGCTGAGCTCTTAGCTTTAGCGCGAATGCAGGCCGGAGTTCAAGGCCTTTCCAGTCCAGCTCAGTGAGTAAAACAGATGAGTACAGTTCTTGCGATTCACGGCAGCCCACGAGGCGAGCGTTCCCATAGCCGGCGTCTGACCGAGGCCTTTCTACACGCCTGGCAAGCAGCCAACCCCGCGGGCAGCCTGACTCGGCGCGAGGTCGGCCGAGGTTCGCTGCCTCATGTCAGCGAGGCGTTTATCGCCGCCGCGTTTTATCCACAGCCTGAAGCGCGACCGCTGTCGATGCAGGCCGACCTGGCCTTGAGCGACGAACTGGTGAAGGAGTTGCTCGGCCATCAGCGCCTGGTGATCTCGGCGCCCATGCACAACTTCAGCGTGCCCAGCGGGATCAAGGCCTGGGTCGATCACATCGTGCGCCTGGGGTTGACCTTCAACACCCTGCAGGACAACGGCGTGGCCCAGTATCAGCCCCTGGTCCAGGACAAGAAGGTGTTGATCGTCACCAGTCGCGGTGGCGGTGGCTTTGGTCCGGGAGGTGAGTTCGAAGCGTTCAACCATGCCGATCGCTGGTTGCGCACGGCCCTGGGCTTCATCGGTATCGAGGACGTCACGGTGATTGCCGCCGAGGGCGAAGAGTCGGTGGCCGAGAGGTTCGAGCAATCCTGCGCGCAAGCGCAAGAGCGCCTCCTGGCCCTGGCCCGGACCTTCTGAGGAGCACGCCATGGCCTGGTTGTTTCTGCTGTTGGCGGCGGCCTTCGAGGTCACTTTCGCCATGGGCATGAAGTACGCCGAGGGTTTCACCCGGCCCTGGCCTTCCCTGGTGACCGTGGTGGCTGCGGTGGGCGGCATCTACTTCCTGACCCTGGCCATGCGCGAATTGCCGGTGAGCGTGGCCTACCCGATCTGGACCGCCATCGGCACCCTGGGCACGGTGCTGCTGGGGTTCGCGCTGCTGGGAGAGAGCCTGACGCCGGTCAAGCTGGTGTCGGTGGGCTTGATTGTCGCCGGGGTGATCGGACTCAAGTAGGGAGAGGGCCTGTCATGGCTCTGTCGTCAAAGTGTCACGGAGACTGACGACGCCCTTGGTTATGGTCTAGTTTTCAGCCTGGGCCCATCGAGGTCATCACAAGGATGTCGCTGCATGTCCCAAGAGCTTGCCACGCGTTACCCCCTGGTGCTGGTGCCCGGCATGCTCGGCTTCGTCCGGCTGCTGCTGTACCCCTATTGGTACGGTATCGTCCCGGCCTTGTGCCAGGGCGGGGCCCGGGTGTTCCCGGTGCAGGTCTCGCCGCTCAACTCCAGTGAGGTGCGTGGCGAGCAACTGCTGGTCCAGATCCAGCGGATCATGGCCGAGACCGGCGCCGACAAGGTCAACCTGATCGGGCATAGCCAGGGCGCGCTGACCGCCCGCTACGCGGCCGCCCGCCGCCCGGACTGGGTCGCCTCGGTGACGTCGGTGGCAGGCCCCAACCACGGTTCCGAGCTGGCCGACTACCTGCAGCGGCATTCCCCCGCCCATAGCCTGCGGGGGCGAGTGCTGAGCCTGGTGCTGCGTGGCGTCTCGGCGTTGATGACACTGTTGGAGACCGGCTATCGCGGGCCGAAGCTGGCGGTGGATATCCATGCCTCGCACCAGTCCCTGACCACCGAGGGCGTGGCGCTGTTCAATCGCCAGTACCCCCAGGGGCTGCCCCAGACCTGGGGCGGACAGGGGCCGGAAGAGGTCGCCGGGGTGCGCTACTACTCCTGGTCCGGCACCTTGCAGCCAGGCAAGACCAACCGTGGCCGCAACCTGTTCGACGGCACCAACCGCAGCTGCCGGCTGTTTGCCCGAACCTTCGTCCGCGAGGCCGGGCAGTGTGACGGCATGGTCGGGCGCTACAGCTCGCACCTGGGGCAGGTCATCGGCGACGACTATCCGCTGGATCACTTCGATATCGTCAACCAGTCCCTGGGGCTGGTGGGCAAGGGCGCCGAGCCGATCCGCCTGTTTGTCGAACATGCCCGGCGCCTGAAAGCTGCCGGTGTCTGAGGCGATCCGGGGACCAAGGGCCGGCGTGCAGCGAAGCACGCCATTGGCCGGGCTCGGCCCGAGCCTTCAGGATTTGCAGCTGGCGACCGCGCACTGGTTGCGGCCCAGGACTGTGGTCCAGCGCTCCGACAGAATGACCCCACCCAGGGTCAGCAGGCCGCCTACCAGATGGAACCACGCCAGTTGCTCATGCAGCACCACCGCGGCAATCAGCGCCGTGATCAGCGGCAGCAGATTGAAAAACAGCGTGGTCCGGCTTGGTCCCAGGCGTGCCACCGCTTGCATCCAGGCCAGGGGCGCGAGCATCGAGGCCAGCAGGCAGGCATAGAGCACCAGCGGGATGTTCTGCAGGTTCGGCCCGACCTTGGGCGAGGCGAGGAACAACGGCAGCAGCACCAGTACCGCCACCAGCACCTGCAGGTACAGCAGCACCAGCGGCGGCAGGCGCAGTTGCCACTTCTTCAACAGGGTGCTGTAGATCGCGTAGGCCAGGGTGGCCACCAGCATCATCGCGTCCCCCAGGTTGACTCCATGCTGCAGCAGGGCGGCCAGGCTGCCGGAAGACACCACCACCAGCACGCCGGCGAAGGACAGCACCGCGCCCACCAGGGCTCCGGCAGTCAGGCGCTGGCCGAGGGCGGCGATGGCCATGGCCAGGGACATCAACGGCATCAGGGACAGGATGATGCCCATGTTGGTGGCTGAGGTCAGGGTCGCGGCGTAGTAGGCCAGGCTCTGGTACACCGCCATGCCGAGTACGCCAAGAATGAAGATCCGCCCCAGGTTGGGACGGATCACCGACCAGTGGCGGATCACCGGCCTGAGCATGAAAGGGGTGAACAGCAGGCCTGCCAGCAACCAGCGATAGAAGCCGATCTCCGCGGGAAAGATGGCGCCCACGGCGAGTTTGTTGATCACGGTATTGCCGGCCCAGATGAAGATGGCCAGCAGGGGATAAGCGTATTGCATGGAAACAACCAGAAAGTTGATGAGGGCTGATTATCCCCTGTCCGGATCAATGCCTATACTGCGATCCAGACAACCCGCCCTTGCATCCGGACAGCATGAGCAAAAAACACATCGATCTCCTGGATTTCCACGGGCTGCCTGCGCCGGTGTACTTCCGCTATGCCGACTTCGCCGCCCACAGCCATGCCCTGGAGCACCGCCATCCCTGGGGCTGCCTGGAGTATTCGGCCCATGGCGTGATGCACATGGAAATTGCCGGGCAGCGCTTCATGTCGCCGCCGCAATACGCGATCTGGGTACCGCCGTACACCGCCCACAGTTTCTACACCCCGCAGCCGATCAACTACCGCGCAGTGCTGCTGGCGCCGGACCTCTGCCAGGGATTGCCGCAGCAGGGCAGTACCTTGGCCATCAGCGACATTCTCAAGGCGATCCTCAAGGATTTTGCCGCCCGCGACGTACAGGTTCCCGAGGGCGCGGCCGACTTGCGTCTGGCCCAGGTGCTGCTGGATCAACTGCGCCAGGCGCCGGTGCATACCTGCTACCTGCCGTACGCCAGCAGCCCTGACCTGGCCCGGGTGCTCCAGGCCCTGCAGGATGACCCCGGCAACAGTCAGCCCCTGGCGCATTGGGCACAGCAGGCTCACGTCAGCGAGCGCACCCTGGCCCGGCAATTCGTTCGTGAGCTGGGCATGAGCTTCGGCGAGTGGCGCCAGCGCCAGCGCTTCCTGGCTGCGATCGAGGCCCTGGAACGTGCACGCAGCGTCCAGGAAATCGCCTTTGACATGGGCTACAGCAGCGCCTCGGCGTTTATCGCGATGTTCCAGCGCCAGGCAGGCTGCACCCCGGAGCAATACCGCCGGGCCAGCCTGCAGAACAGGTGAAGGTGTAACAGGCTTTGTCTACACTGCGCAGGAGGCCGTGCCCGTCGGTGCGGTGACCAGGAGAAAACTCCATGAAGATGTTGCGTATCCCTTTGTTGATGGTGGGCCTGCTGCTCTGCTCCCAAGGTTTTGCCGCCACTGCCCAGCAAAACAAGATGACCACCTGTAACGCCGAGGCTACCGCCAAGACCCTCAAGGGCGACGAGCGCAAGGCCTTCATGAGCACCTGCCTCAAGGCGGCTCCGGCCGCTGCCGCGACACCTTCCACCCCTCAGGAAAGAATGAAGTCGTGCAACGCCACCGCCACCACCCAGGCCCTCAAAGGCGATGCGCGCAAGGCGTTCATGAGTGATTGCCTGAAGAAAAAGTGAGCCTGAATCGATGGGGCCAAGGTATCCGGGCCGGTACAGGGCCTTGGTCTGCATCGGTTTTGATGATTTCAGGATCATAAAAGTTATTTAATTTCAATGAGATAAGTCAGAAAGTTACCATTCGTCGCTTTTTTTTAATGTCATAAATTTTACATTTAGACTTGATTCCCTTCGAAAACAGGTGCCGGGATGCACCGCGTGGCCGCTCTAGTACTGGCGTCTGCGAATCAAGGGAATGCAAAGCATGTCGCGTTTTGGCTGGTTCAGGCCTGTAGTAGCGTTTTGTGCTTTATCTGGCTCGTTGACCCTCAGCGCCGCGCCGCTGCAGACGCCGGGTGACCGCGATCTGATCCGTGATCGCCAGCAGCAGTTGCTGCAAGAACAGCAAAAGCGCCTCGACGAACTGCAGCAACTGCCGGGCAAGACCTTGCCCCCCGAACCTGCTCCGCAACCTGGCGAGCAGCGTTGCTTCACCATCAAGACCGTGGTTCTCAAAGGTGCCGACCACCTCTCGACGGCCGACCAGGAACGCCTGGTGGCGCCCTATCGCGACCAGTGCCTGTCGGTGGCGCAGATCAACACCCTGCTCAAGGCCATTACCCACCACTACCTGGAACGGGGCTACGTCACCACCCGCGCCTATCTGCCTGCCCAGGAGCTAGCGTCGGGGCAGTTGATCATCGTCATCGTCGAGGGCCGCCTGGAAAGCCTGGACAGCTCGGCCCTGGCCAGTTCCCGAGAGTTGGCCATGGCCTTTCCCGGGGCCACCGGCGAGGTGCTGAACCTGCGGGAGCTGGAACAGTTGGTGGATCAGCTGAGCCGCCTGCCTTCGCGCCAGGTCGAGTTGGAGCTGTCTCCGGGGGAGAAACTGGGCGACAGCCGCGTCGGCCTCAAGGGCCAGCGTCTGAAGCCGTGGCGGGTGTCGGCGACGCGCAACAACGATGGCGATAAAAGCACCGGCGAGCAGCAGATGGGCGTCGGCCTGGATTGGGACAGCCCCCTGGGGCTGGCGGACCAGTTGAGCCTGCGGGCCAACCAGGATGCGGTCAGCGACCGCTGGCGCCACTCCGACAACCAGAGCCTCTACTACAGCTTGCCCTGGGGCTGGTGGACCTTCAATTACAGCTACAGCCAGAGCTACTACCGCACCCGCAACGATGTCACGGGCTTCAAGTTCGACATGGACGGCGTGAGCAAGAACCAGCAACTGCGCGCCGAACGGGTGCTGCACCGCGACAACCTGAGCAAGACCGGCATGAGCCTGGGCCTCAGCCACCTGCGCACGCGCAACTACATCGATGACAACCTGATCGATGTCTCCAGCAACCGGATCACCGAAACCCAGCTGGGCTTCAATCACGGACGCCGCATCGGCAACGCCCTGGTCAACGCCGACATTGGCTGGCAACAAGGCATCGGCGCACTGGATGCCCAGGCCAGCGGCCACCCCCAGGGCAGCGAGCCGGTGTCGCGCTACAACAAATACAGCCTGACCCTGAGCTACCTGCAGCCGTTGCGGCTGTGGGGCGAGAACTTCAGTTTCGACAGCCTGGCCACCGGCCAGCGCAGTGAGGATGTGCTGTTCAGCCCCCAGCGGATCAGTCTGGGCGGGCTCAATTCGGTTCGCGGCTTCCAGGACCAGAGCCTGTCCGGCAACAGCGGTGGCTACTGGCGCAATCAGCTGCGCTGGCGCCGTGCGGTGACCTGGCCGGTGCTGCAGCCGTTCCTCCAGGAATACGGCATGGCGTTCGCCTATGACGTTGGCGTGATCAAGGCCGATCGCTACAACCATGACGCCAGGGGCCGGATGACCGGCAACGCTTTCGAACTCAATACCCGCGGCCAGTACCTGGCCGCGTCTGTCAGTTTCGCGCGCTCCCTGGAGCGACCGGCAATCATCGAGCGGCGAGAACATCCGGTGTACTTCCGGGTAGACCTGTTCTTCTGACCTGACTCAAACGTTATTGGATGGATGATTCGCATATGGACGTACGCAAGCCTTTTGCCCAATGCATTGCCCTGTCTCTGTCGGGGATCCTGCTGCTCAATCCGATCGTCAGCGTCGCTGCCGGCCTGACCCTGGACCCGGCGGCCGGGGGCAATGCCAGCATTGGTGCCGCGGGCAACGGCGTCCCCGTGGTCAATATCAACGGGGCCAACGGCAGTGGCCTGTCCCATAACAAATTCAGCGAATACAACGTCGGCAGCAATGGCCTGATCCTCAACAATGGCACCGGCCCCACCCAGAACACCCAGCTGGGTGGCTACATCCTCGGCAACCCCAATCTCAAGGGCACGGCGGCCCAGGTGATCCTCAACGAAGTCACCGGCAGCAACCGCAGCAAGCTGGCGGGCTTTACCGAAGTCGCGGGCCAGTCGGCCCGGGTGATCGTCGCCAACCCCCATGGCATCACCTGCAACGGTTGTGGCTTCATCAACACCCCGCGAGCCACCCTGACCACCGGCAAGCCGGTGATCGAGGGGCAGAAGCTCGATCGCTTCCAGGTGGATGGTGGCGATATCAGCATCGAGGGCGCGGGGCTCAATGCGAGCAATATCGACCAGTTCGACCTGATCACCCGCAGTACCCAGCTCAATGCCAACCTCTATGCCAAGAAGCTCAACGTCATTACCGGACGCAACGACGTCAAGGCCGACGATCTGACGGTCACTGCCCGTGATGACGACGCCAGCGCCAAGCCGGCCCTGGCCATCGACAGTTCGGCCCTGGGAGGCATGTACGCCGGGGCGATTCGCCTGGTGGGCACGGAGAAAGGCGTCGGCGTGAACGTCTCCGGGGAAATGGCCGCCAGCACCGGCGACATTCAGATCGATGCCAACGGCAGGGTCACAGTGGCGAACATGGGCGCCAACCAGGCGATCGCGATCAAGGCCCAGAGCATCGACGTGCAAGGCAAGGCCTATGCCGGTACCGACGCGACGCTGCAGGCCCAGGAGCAGATCAAGGTCCAGACCAGCCTCGCGGCCCGTGATCAGGTGCGGGTGGTGGAGGCCGCCCAGGTGGTCAACCACGGCATCATCGAGGCCGGGGTCAACAGCGACAACAGCCGCAACGACCACGGCGAGGTCAAGCTGACCGCCGACCATCTGGAGAATCGTGGCAATGTACTGGCCAGCCGCAACCTGGAACTGACCGCACGCCAGACCCTGAACAACCAGAATGGCGTGATCCAGGGGCCCAAGGTCGAGGTCAAGACCGCGCGCCTGGTCAACCAGGGCGCGCAGGCCCGGATCCTGGCGCAGAACGAGCTGCTACTCAACACCCCGGCGATCGCCAACCTCGACGGCCTGATCCGTTTTGGCGATCGTCAGGCCGCGACTTTGTCCCTCGACACCTTCAACAACAACGGCGGACGCCTTGAAGTGGCCGGGGCCGACCTGACCCTCAACGCCCGCGAGGTGAGCAACCAGAAAGGTTCGATGATCGCCGACCAGGTGGAGATCCGCGCCGATCGCCTGGACAACCAGCAAGGCCTGATCGGTTCCAGCCAGGGCCGCGCCACCTTCAAGGTCAGCGAGCAGTTGAACAACAACGGCGGTCAGTTGCAGGCCCAGACCCTGCTGGAGACCGAGGGCGGGGAACTGCTCAACCAGGGCGGCAAGCTGCTGGCGGACCAGATCAAGGTCACCGGCAAGCGCCTGGACAACAGCCAGAAGGGCCTGATCAGCGCCGAGCAGGGCGCCCTGCAAGTGAGCCTCGATCAGGACCTGGTCAATGCCGGTGGCAAGCTCCAGGCCACTTCGCTCCTCAACCTCAAGGCCGCCAGCGTGGACAACCGCGGCGGCACCCTGGTCGCCCCGCAACTGACCCTCAACAGCGCCGGCAAGCTCGGCAACCAGGGCGGCACCCTCACCGCCGACAGCCTGGAACTGCACAGCGCAGACATCGACAACCAGGGCGGCCTGCTGCAAGGCAAGAACAACCTGCTGCTGGAAGCCCGGGACCTGGCGAACAACCAGGGCCAGGTCATCGGCAACGCACTGACCGCCAACCTCGACAGCCTCAGCCAGAACCAGGCCGGGGTGCTCAGCGCCGAGACCGGCAAGCTGACGCTGACGGTCAAGCAGCACCTGAACAACGCCCTGGGCCACCTGCAGGCCAAGGCGGGCGACGTGCAGATCGTTTCGGGCAGCCTGAACAACCAGGGCGGTGTGGTGGTGGGCAACCAGCTGCAACTGACCAACAGCGGCCTGCTGGACAACCGTGGCGGGCAACTGGCCGCTGATCGGCTGACCGTCACCACCCAGCGCCTGGACAACCAGGCGTCGGGCCTGCTGGCAGCCGGCAGCGATGGCCTGCAGTTGACCTTGACGGCCGACGGCACAGCGCCGGGGCAACTGCTCAACAACCAGGGGCACCTGCAAAGCGACGGGCATCTGCAGATCGACGGTGGTCAGTTGAACAACAGCGGCGGCGTGCTGCTGGGCCGCAGCGTCGGCATCGATGCCGCCGGCCTCGACAACAGCACCAAAGGTGCGGTGGTGGCCAGCCAGGGAGCGCTGGAACTGAACCTCAACCACGGCGCACTGAACAACAACGCCGGGGTCATCGACGCCGGTGACCAGGCGCTGCGAGTGACCCGGGGCGGGCAACTGGACAACCAGGGCGGCACCCTCAAGGGCAAACGCCTGGAGGTGGCGGGCACGGCCCTGGATAACCGCCAAGGGCAACTGCTGGCCGGCAGCGACGGCTTGAACCTGGTGGCCGGCGGCCTGAATAACGCCGCCGGGCTGATCCTGGCCAAGGACAGCCACGGCGAAGTGGCGCTGGGCCAAGGCACCCTGGATAACCGTGGCGGCACCCTCCAGGGCGCGACCCTGGGGATCACCGCCGGGGCTGTGGATAACAGTGCCCTGAACGGCAAGGCCGGGCTGATCAGCAGCCAGGCCGGAGCGCTCAAACTGGTGGTCGACCGCCTTACCAACCAGGCTGGCAAGCTCTACGCCAATGGCCTGCTCAGCAGCACCGGGCAGACCCTGGACAACCGCCTTGGCGGTGAAATCAGCGCCCAGCAGCTGGACTTGAACGTCGCGGCCAACCTCTACAACCAGGGCGGCCTGGTGGAGTCGGCCGGCTCGTTGCTGCTGGTGGGCGGCAACCTCGACAACAGTGCCGGGGGCCGGGTCCGTGCGTTGGGCGGCGAGCAAAGCCGGATCAGCCTCGGCGGCGTCCTCAACAACCAGGGCGGCACCCTGGCCCTGGGCTCCAACGCCTTTGCCCTGAATGCCGCACAACTGAACAACATCGGCGGCGGCATCGAACATGCCGGCGGCGGCCTGTTCAAGCTCGACCTGGGCACACTGTCCGGCTACCAGGGGCGGATCACCGGCCTCGGCCGTGGCGAATGGGATGTGGCGGTGGTGGATCGCAGCGGGCTGATGCAACTCAACGGTGCGCTGGACCTGAGCACCGGGGGCGACCTCAACCTGAGCGCCGGCGACCGCATCGCCAGCGCCACGGGCCTGCGAGTGGGCGCGAGCACCCTGAACAATGCCGGGGAACTGGCCACTGACGGCTACCTGACCCTGGACCTGGGGGGCAACCTGAACAACAGCGGCCTGCTGTCGTCCCGAGGCAAGCTGACGGTCGGCGCCACCGACCTCAACCAGAACGGCGGGCGTATCGCCAGCGGCGGTGACAGCGAACTCAACCTGCGCGGCACCCTGGACAACCTGGGGCGGCTGATCGCCAGCCAGAACCTCAATGTCTCGGCGGCGCAGATCAACAACCGCGGCACCCTCGGGGCGCTGGGGCAGATGCAACTGCGCTCCAGCAACGGCATCACCACTTCGGCCGACACCCTGATCTACAGCGGCGCCGACATGCTCCTGCGGGCCAACGGCCTGGCCAACAGCTACGGCGACATCTACAGCGCCGGCAACCTCAGCTTCGCCGCCCTCGACGGCGGCCGTGCGGCCCTGCTTAGCAACCGCTCCGGGACCATCGAGAGCGAGGGCGACATGAACCTCAATGTGGCGTCGCTGCAAAACGCCATGGACAAGTACCAGGTCGGCGAAGTCATCACCCGGCGCAATATCGAGATCAACTGCACCGACTGCTCCGGCGATCACCACACCGCCACTTACATCGTCAACACCACTTATGAAGGCACCATGGGCGAGCACTCCGCTGGCGCGCGCCTGGTGTCCAACCGTGACCTGACCATCAATGCCGACACGGTGGAAAACGATCAGAGCCTGATCGCCGCCAACCGCGATGTCTCCATCACCGCCAACAACCTCTACAACCGTGGCCTGACCCTGGGCCAGCGGATCGAGACCGTCAGCTATCTGCTGCTGGGGGTATCCCAGGGGGCCTTCCGGGCCGCGGAGCGGGCCACGATCCAGTGGAACGCCAACAACGCCAATCGCGCGCCGGGCCAGCAGGACCCGCTGCCGACCGTGGTGACTCAGTACCCGATCTACCAACCGGGCACTCACACCGTGCTGGTACCGGGAAACCAGACCGCCTACGCCTCCACCTTGCAGGCCGGCCAGCGCCTGCACCTGCAGGTCAGCGGCACCCTCGAGAACGGCGTGCAGAACGAGCAGAGCCGCGCCCAGCTCACCGGGCAGTCGCTGCAGAACAACCTGTCCCAGGTGGGTGGCCAGGTGATCACGGTCAACGCCCAAAGCTCGGCAGCCGCCAACCAGGTGGCCAAGGATGTACAACGCATCGAAAAAGTCGCCGCCGACGGCACGACCCAGGTCAGCTTCGTGCCAGTGGACTTCGCCGGCGTGCCTTTCGCCGCCGTGGACCCGACTTCCCTGTCGAGCTTCCGCGTGCCTCAGGGCGAGTACGGCTTATTCGTCAAGAGCCAGAACCCCCAGGGCCGCTACCTGATCGAGACCAACCCGACCTTCACCGACCTGTCGCGCTTCATGAGCTCGGACTACATGCTCGGCCACCTCAACTACAACACCGACCAGACCTGGCGCCGCCTGGGTGACGGCCTGTATGAGACCCGGCTGATCCGCGATGCAGTGCTGGCCCAGACCGGGCAGCGCTTCCTCGCCGCCGGGCTGACCAGCGACTACGACCAGTATCGCTACCTGATGGACAACGCCATCGCCTCCAAGGACCAGTTGAACCTCAGTGTCGGGGTCTCCCTGACCGCGGCGCAGGTGGCTTCGCTGACCCATGACATCGTGTGGATGGAAACCCGCGAGGTGCAGGGCGAAAAGGTACTGGTGCCGGTGCTCTACCTGGCCCAGGCGGAAACCCGCAACCTGCGCGGCGGCAGCTTGGTGCAGGGGCGCGACATGACCCTGATCGCCGGTGGTGACCTGAGCAACGTCGGCACCCTGCGCGCCAGCAACGACCTGAGCGTGAATGCCGGCGGCAGCCTGTACCAGGGCGGCCTGATCGAAGCCAACGAGCGGGTCAGCCTGATGGCCCAGGACAGCGTGCGCAACGCCCTGGCCGGGGAAATCCGCGGCAACCAGGTCAGCGTCACCTCGATCAAGGGCGACATCATCAACGACCGCACGGCGGTGGCCGTGGGCTATGGCTCGGGCAACCGCACCATCCTCGACCAGGGCAGCCAGATCACCGCGCGCCAGCAGCTGGACCTCAGTGCCGGCCGCGACCTGAGCAACCTCGGCCAACTCGCCAGTGCCGGTGATGCCAAGCTCAGTGCCGGTCGCGACATCGACCTGCTGGCGGTGCAGGATCACACCTTCACCCAGAGCGCGATCCGTCGCGGCCTGGTGACCCACGACACGGTGCAGACCCTGGGCTCCAGCGTGACCACCGGCGGCAACCTGGAACTCAACGCCGGGCGCGACCTGGCAGTGGTGGCGAGCAAGGTCGATGCCGGCCACGACCTGTCCCTGAATGCCAAGCGCGATGTGGTCATCGCCTCGGCCCAGGACGAGCAGTCCTCGACCTTCTACCAGAAGAAGAAAGGCTCCTGGGGCAAGAGCAAGACCACCCAGAGCGCCGACTCCTCGACCACCAACGTGGCCTCCGAGATCAGCGCCGGGCACGACCTGATGGTCAACGTCAGCCAGGACAAAGACGGCCGCATCAGCCTCAACGGCGGGCGCGACGTGACCGTGGTCGGCAGCCAGCTCAAGGCCGGCAACGACCTGCTGGTGGGCGCCACCCGGGACGTCAGCCTGGTCTCGGCCCAGGAGCAGCAGGACAGCGCCTACAGCCAGAAGAAGAAAGGCAGCTTCGGCCTGAGCAAGAGCGGCAACAGCCGCACTTCCAGCAGCACCACCCAGGTGGGCAGCGAGCTCAGCGCCGGCAACGACGCGGTGGTGATCGCCGGGACCAACGTCAACCTCTCGGCCAGCTCCATCGAAGCCAAGCGCGATGCCGAAGTGCGCGCCGGGATGATCGACAAGAATGGCGACATCAACCTGATGGACGCCGCCAACACCTCCAGCAGCCAGAGCGACAAGTACAAGAGCAAGGTCGGGTTCTCCAGCTCCGGCAGCTTCACTTCGATTGCCTCGGCGAAGAAGTCCGGCCAGGAAAACACTCAGTCCCAGAGCGTGGGCAGTGTGGTCAGTGGCGGGCGTGACACCACCCTGCAAGCCTCCCGCGACGTCAACATGATCGGCAGCACCGCGGCGGCCGAGCGCAACCTCAACGTAGGGGCGGGGCGCGATGTCAACGTGCTGGCCGGCAGCAACAGCTCGGACCAGAGCAACTGGAAATCCGAGAAGCATGTGGGGCTGTCCCTGGAGAGCGATCGCAACGGCGTCACCGCGTTCCTGGGCAGCGAAGGTCTCAAGAAGAAGTCGCGCAATGCCGAGCAGACGGTAGCGCCAAGCCAGTTGCTGGCCGGGCAGGATGCAACCATCAAGGCCGGGCGCGACCTGACCCTGGAAGGCTCGCGAGTGGACACCGGGCGCGATATCAACCTGCAGGCCGGGCGCGATATCAGCATCGATGCCGGCAAGGAAACCTCGATCGAGGAGCGCAGCAAGAGCCGTGACCGCAATGGCCTGACGGTCAACGTCAGCCACAACTACGGCAACACCATGGACGCCCTCAAGGGCACCGGCAAAGGTGAGGACAACACCAGCAAGGCGTCCAGCGTGCTGAGCACCGTGGATGCGATCAACCAGTTCACCTCGGGCCCGACCACCGCGACCCACTTCGGTACGGCCAGCCAGTCCAGCAGCTCGCGCCAGGAAGTGCACAGCAACAGCCCTGCCAGCCTTGGTGCCGGACGGGACATCAGCGCCGTGGCCGGCAATGACATCAACATTCGCGGTGGTCAGTTCGACGCCGGGCGCGACATCACCCTGGTGGGTCGCGACATCAATGTGGATGTGGCCCGCGGCTCGGTTTCCGAAGAGAGCAAGACCGCCCGCAGCCAGGGTGGCATCAACGGCCAGAGCGGTGGCGGCAGCGCCCGTGCCGGTATCGGCGGCAGCAACGGTGTGGCCAGCGAGCAGATGAACCAGGGCACCAACACTCCGTCGGTGTTCCTCGCCGGGCGCGATGTCAGCCTTGAGGCGCGCAACGACCTGACCCTGATCGGGACCCAGGTCCATGCCGGGCGCGATATCGACCTGGGAGCCGGCAATGACCTGACCATCCACGCTGCGCAGAACGATTCCAGCAGCGAATCCAGCCGTCGCAGCGGCGGTGGCGAAGTGGGCCTGGCGGTGGGCGGCAAGGATTTCATCTCGGTCTATGCCAGCGTCGACATGGGCAAGGGCCAACTGGACCGGGACAACCAGCGGCAACAGAACGCCAACCTGGTGGCCGGTGATCAGCTGCGTTTCAGCAGCGGCAAGGACACCACCATTGCCGGCGCCACCCTGCGTGGCGGCGAAGTCGTCGGCCGGGTTGGCGGCGACCTGACCGTGTCCTCGGTGCCGGACACCGGCAAGGTCAGCGGCAAGGAGCTGGATGCCAGCGTCACCGTGAGCATCGGCCTGGGCGGTGGTGGCAGCGTCAGCGGTTCCCTGGGCGTGGGCAAGACCACCGGCAAGACCAACTGGGTCCAGGAGCAGACCAGCATCACCGGCAAGAATGGCGTGGACATCCGCACCGAGAAGCACACCCAGCTCGATGGCGCGCTGGTTGCCGCCGACAACGGCAACCTCAAGCTGGACACCGGCACCCTGGGCTTCCGTGACATCTCCGGCCAGGACAAGGAGCACAGCTACTACGTGAACGCGGGCGGCACCTTTGGCTGGGGCGGCGGCGACGGCGCCAAGGCCACCGGTGGCAAGGACGTGGCCTTCACCACCGACAAGAGCCAGGAAGGCAAGGGCAAGACCGGTGCCTCCGGCTGGAGCGTCAGTGGTTATGACTACCGCAAGGAGCGTGAGCAGGAAGTGCGCGCCACGGTGGGCGCGGGCACCATCACCGTGCGCAACGACGCCAAGACCGGCGCGGACTCCACTGCGGGTCTGAACCGCGATGTGTCCCAGGCCTATGAAATCACCAAGGACAAGGAAAAGCGTACCGACCTGTATGTGTCCCAATCGTCCCTGGAGGCGGTGGGCCATCCGGTGCAGACCCTCAACCAATGGGCCCAGGGGCTCAAGGACTATGGCAAGAATGCGTCGGCGGCTTTTTCCCAATACGGTGATCTGACCAAGGCAGCGGACAAGGCACTGGCAGACAACCCGGCACTGGCGCCCCTGGCCTGGATACCGGGGCTCTTGCAGAAAGCCATGGACGAGTCGGCCTACTACACCGGCGGAGTGATGCCGGGCGTCATCAGCCATGGCGGCGTCATCACCCAGGTCCCGGCGCTGCTGACGGGGGACATGAGCTTCTATCATGTGACGATGCAGTACAAAAAGGATAAAGATGGCCATGTCTTCATCGACCCGGAAACCGGCAAGCCGGTTATGGACGTGGATGCGACACGCGAAGGCCTGAAGACCCTGCTGACACCTGACGGTAACGGTGCGGTGTTCACCAACGGGATTCAGAACTCGCTGGATGCGGCGCTGGTCAATGGCGGCATGCAGACCGGCCAGGACCAGTTCATGCAGGCCTACAACCCGGAACACGGCCTGCTGGGCGACCTGGTGGAGTCGCTGTGGGATGTGATGCTCGGCGGTGCCGTGCGTTCGGGGAACGCACGGCAGCTCAGCGACTTCCTCGGCGCCGGTATAGACCAGGGCAACAAGCTGGATGTCTTCGGGCACAGCCAGGGCGGCTTGCTGACGTACCGGGCCATTGCCGGGCTCAATTTCAACGTCAATGGCAATGCGGGTAGCATCCAGCTGTCGGGCGCGCCCGTCGGCTCGACGGACTTCTTCGCGGCGGCCAAGAATGCCGGGTTCGATATCAGTGAAGGGGCGTTCTTCCAGGTCAACCGGCCGACATCGAGCATGCTCTTCAATACGTTGCCGGTGACCGATACAGTGTCCGACTTGCTGGGGCTGAATGCGTGGCACTCGTCCGATACGGTTGCCCGATTCTTCGGCGCCGCGGCCACTTCAGGCAAGTTGTTGGGTGCGGACAGTCCTCACTCCAACTACCTGTGTGTGGCCAAGGACATTTGTGGTGGGGCTGGCAGTAAACTGCAAGACACCTTCAAGCGCAGCGACAAGTACATTGTCCCGACCTTGATCGATCAGTACGGCAACGACAAATTACTGGGCACGCAATGAAGGCTGCACGGATCGCGCTGATAGTACTGACCAGTGGGTTGCTGCCGGCTTGCGGCGGCCCACCCTTGGTCTATGAAAATGCGCGCCTGGATGCCCGAATGCTGTGCCAGGAGGGCGCGAAGCGGGTCACCCTGATGCAGCGTTATTCCTTCGATCTGCCTGGGCCATATCGGCAGGCGCCGTGCGGCACCGTCACCGGTGGCTTCGACTATGAAAAGGGCCGTGACGCGCTGTCGGTCGGTACCTCCGGAACCTTCTCCTACGGTACGGTCCAGGTGACGGCTGCGGCGCTGTACATGCGGGTCAACAGCTTTCTCGATGGCCGGGCGGACGGGCTGCTGTATCCCCGCCAGGCTTTTCTGGATGATCTGCTGGCTCGGCAGGCGTTGCCGTCCCATACCGGGGTCAAGCCCAGCAGCCTGGAGTGGGTGACAGTGCAGGGCTTTCAATGCCTGCGTGCCTACGAGCGCTGGGAAGGGAGCGCGGTGGGCATTCTCGAAGACAAGGTCAAGTACTGGTGCTGGGAACAGGAGAGCGGCCTGCAGCAGCCGTTCTATGTGCATGCCGGGCAGCGCCTGGCCCTCGGCGCCAAGGGCTACGACCTGGATCAGGTGTTCATACTGCCGTTCTTCCAGAGCCTGAAGATCAACCCTTTGCCGGCGCCGGTGCTGGCGAAGGCCCAGGCCGATCTCCAAGGGTTCTGCGCCCATATCAAATCTCGCTACGACCAGAACCTGGTATGGGGGGATGACTACCCCGATAAGCGACTGATCCGGACACAATTGCATTACTGCGGCTACGACGTGGCGCTGCCCGACCTTGCAGCCCCGGTGGCCCGGGCCAAAACCGACTGAACCTTCGCCGGTCACAACACTCCAGTACCCTGTAGGCCCATGCCCTTGGGGCGCCTGCCACTATTCCTCCGGGGTGAAGGCTGGCAGACTGCCGGTCTTTTCCCCGCTGTTTGTCTTGAGGCTATATGCCAGCGTTTTCACAGCGTCATCTGTTGTTCATCAGTTGGATCATCATCTTCGGCGGCCTGCTCCTGGCCTTGCCCTTGCGCCTGCTACCTAGCCTGCTGGCCGGTCTGCTGGTGTTCGAGCTGGTCAACATGCTCACCCCGCAACTGCAGCGCCTGATCGAAGGCCGGCGGGCGCGCTGGCTGGCGGTGGCCCTGCTGGGCACCCTGGTGGTCAGCTTGCTGACCCTGCTGTTCGCCGGAGCCATCAGCTTCCTGCTGCATGAGGCGGAGAACCCCGGGGCGTCACTGGGCAAGTTCATGGTGGTAGTGGACAAGGCCCGGGGCCAGTTGCCGCCGTTCCTCGATTCCTATCTGCCGGCCAGCGCCGCCGAGTTCCAGGCCGCCATCGGTGCCTGGGCCAGCAAGCACCTGAGCGAGTTGCAACTGGTGGGCAAGGACGCGGCGCACATGTTCGTGACCCTGCTGATCGGCATGGTCCTGGGGGCGATCATCGCCCTGCAGCGGATTCCCGACCTGACCAAGCGCAAGCCCTTGGCCGCGGCGCTGTTCGACCGCCTGCACCTGCTGGTCCAGGCGTTTCGCAACATCGTTTTCGCGCAGATCAAGATCTCCCTGCTCAACACCTTCTTCACCGGGATCTTCCTGGCGCTGATCCTGCCGCTGTTCGGGGTCAAGCTGCCGCTGACCAAGACCCTGATCGTCCTGACCTTCCTGCTGGGCCTGCTGCCGGTGATCGGCAACCTGATCTCCAACACCCTGATCACCATCGTCGGCCTGTCGCTGTCGATCTGGGTGGCGGTGGCGGCGTTGGGCTACCTGATCTTTATCCACAAGCTGGAATACTTCCTCAACGCGCGGATCGTCGGCGGGCAGATCAGCGCCAAGTCCTGGGAGCTGCTGCTGGCGATGCTGGTGTTCGAGGCGGCGTTCGGCCTGCCCGGGGTGGTGGCGGGGCCGATCTATTACGCCTACCTGAAAAGCGAGCTGAAGCTGGCGGGCTTGGTTTAACGGCAGCTGCAAGCTTGCAGCTTCAAGCCACAAGCTAAAGCCGCTTTGCTTGCCGCTTGAAGCTTGAAGCTTGAAGCTTGCTGCTGCTTTTATCCGTAGCGCTTCTTGGCTTCGATCGCCAGGCCGCTGCCGATGCTGCCGAAGATGTTGCCTTCCACATGCCGGGCATTGGGCAGCATCGCCGCCACGCTCTGGCGCAGCGCCGGAATGCCGCTGGAGCCGCCGGTGAAGAACACCGTGTCGACCTGGCCGACGCTGACATTGGCGTCCCTCAGCAAACCGCTGACGCTGGTGCGGATGCGCTCCAGCAGGCTGTCGATGGACGACTCGAACAGGGCCCGGCTGAGGTCGACGCTGAGGTCGCGCTCGATCCGGTCCAGTGGCACCAGGCGGTTCTCGGCATGGGTCAGCTGGATCTTGGTTTCCTCGATCTCCATGGCCAGCCAGTGGCCGGCGCGCTGTTCGATGAGCTTGAACAGGCGGTCGATGCCACCGGTGTCCTCGATGTCGTAGCGCATGCTGCCCAGGGCCAGCTGGGACTTCTGCGAGTACACCGAGTTGATGGTGTGCCAGGTCGCCAGGTTCATGTGGTGGCTGGTGGGCATGTAGGCGCCGCTCTTCATCCGGCTGCCGTAGCCGAACAGCGGCATCACGCCCTGCAGGCTCAACTGCTTGTCGAAGTCGGTCCCGCCCACGTGTACGCCGCCGGTGGCGAGGATGTCGTCGTGGCGGTTGTCGACGCCACGGCGCTCGGGGGACAGGCGCACCAGGGAGAAGTCCGAGGTACCACCGCCGATGTCGACGATCAGCACCAGTTCTTCACGTTCGATGCTGGACTCGTAGTCGAAGGCCGCAGCGATGGGTTCGTACTGGAAGGACACTTCCTTGAAGCCGATCTTGCGGGCCACTTGCACCAGGGTGTCTTCGGCTTCCTGGTCGGCGGCGGCATCGTCATCGACGAAGAACACCGGGCGGCCCAGCACCACTTCTTCGAATTCCCGACCGGCGGTGGCTTCGGCACGGCTCTTGAGCTGGCCGATGAACAGCCCCAGCAGGTCCTTGAAGGGCATCGCGGTGCCCAGCACGCTGGTGTCGTGCTTGATCAGCTTGGAGCCCAGCAGGCTCTTGAGCGAGCGCATCAGCCGGCCTTCGTAGCCTTCCAGGTACTCGTGCAGCGCCAGGCGGCCGTACACCGGACGGCGCTCCTCGATGTTGAAGAACACCACCGAGGGCAGGGTGATCTTGTCATCCTCCAGGGCAATCAGCGTCTCCTCGCCGGGGCGCAGCCAGCCGACGGTGGAGTTGGAGGTGCCGAAGTCGATGCCGCAGGCACGGGCCGGGGAGGCGTTGTTCATGTCTTTCGATCCGGTGAAAAAAACGGCCGCGCAGCGTACGCCAGTCCTCGCGCGTTGCAAAGGCCGACTATCTGCTAAATCGCAACCGGTCACGCCTTGAAAGACTATCCTTGACCCCCAAACTTGCAGGCATGAGCCTGGCAGTCCCGGAATGCTCGCAAGATCCGCCAGTGGCTGCCGATAAACTTCTGATGCGCCGTTCAGTCAGAGGATTGAGACCGATCAATTCTCATGCTGCCAGACCGGGCATGCTGTGCTGCACGCCGCGCGACATTGATAACGGATGGTGATTCCCGCGATGGACTTCAAAGACTATTACAAGATTCTCGGCGTGGAGCCGACGGCTGACGATAAGGCGATCAAGGCCGCCTATCGCAAGCTGGCGCGCAAGTACCACCCCGACGTCAGCAAGGAAAAGGACGCCGAGGCCAAGTTCAAGGACGCCTCGGAAGCCTATGAAGCGCTGAAAAGCGCCGACAAGCGCGCCGAATACGATGACCTGCGCAAGTATGGCCAGCATGGCCAGCCGTTTCAGGGCCCGCCGGGCTGGCAGAGCCGTGGCGGCTTTGGCGGCGACGACGGTGGCGACTTCTCGGACTTCTTCAGCTCGATCTTTGGTAACCGGGGGCCAGGATTCGGCGGCCCGGAGCAGCGCCGCAGCAGTGGCCGTCGTGGACAGGATGTGGAAATGGAACTACCGATCTTTCTTGAGGAAACCCTGTCGACCGAGTCGAAGAAGATCAGTTTCCAGGTCCCGCAGTACAACGCGGCCGGCCAGCATGTGAGCAACACCAGCAAGAGCCTGAACGTGAAGATCCCTGCCGGGGTCACCGACGGCGAGCGCATCCGCCTCAAGGGCCAGGGCGCCCCGGGTGTCGGCGGTGGGGCCAATGGCGATCTGTACCTGACCATTCGCTTCGCCCCTCATCCGAAATTCGATGTCGAGGGCGAGGACCTGATCATCACCCTGCCACTGGCTCCCTGGGAGCTGGCGCTGGGTACCGAGGTGGCGGTGCCGACCCTGACCGGCAAGATCAACCTCAAGGTCCCGGCCGGCAGCCAGAACGGCCAGCGCATGCGCGCCAAGGGCCACGGCCTGCTGAACAAGGCCGGCCAGCGCGGCAACCTGTTCGTACAGCTCAAGGCGGTGATGCCCAAGCAGGCCGGCGACGACGTCAAGGCGCTGTGGCAGGAGCTGGCGAAGAAGGCCGCGTTCGATCCTCGGGAACATTTCTGATTCGACACTAGGAGGCGCTGACCATGAGCACCCTGATCGTTCAGCTGGACATGGAAGAGTTCTGTGAAGTGGCTGACCTGCCGGCGGCCTATGTGATCGAAATCGTCGAACACGGCATTCTCGAGCCTCAGGGCCGTGCGCCCAAGGACTGGCGGTTCAACGATGTCGAACTGGCCCTGGCCAAGCGTGCGGCGAAGCTGCGCCGTGACCTGGAGCTGGAATGGGAAGGCGTCGCCCTGGCGCTGGACCTGCTGGAGGAAGTCCAGCAATTGCGCGCCGAGAACCAGATGCTCAAGCAGCGCCTGGGCCGCCTGCTGGTGGACTGAGCGCCCCGTAGGAGCCGGCTTGCCGGCGAAGGGGCCCTTGAGCCTTGCGCAAGCTATGCCGACGCCTTCGCTGGCAAGCCAGCTCCTACGGTTTGCCCCCCGTTCGTTGTAGGAGCCGGCTTGCCGGCGAAAGGGCCCTTGAGCCTTGCGCAATCTGTGCCGACGCCTTCGCTGGCAAGCCAGCTCCTACGGTTTGTCCCCGTTCGTTGTAGGAGCCGGCTTGCCGGCGAAGAGGCCCTTGAGCCTTGCGCAATCTGTGCCGACGCCTTCGCTGGCAAGCCTGCGCCTACGAGCTGGCGCGGGACACCCGTGGCAGGATCACGGTGAAGGTGGTGCCGTCGCTCTCGTTGGAGCTGACTTCGATGCTGCCCTGGTGCGCGGTCACCACTTCCTTGACGATGAACAGGCCCAGGCCAAGGCTGGTGCTGGGGTTGCCCAGGGCCTCGTCGGCGCTGCGCACCAGGGGGTCGAACAGGGTGCTCAGGGCCTCCTTGGGAATGGGCGCGCCATAGTTGTGGATGGTCAGCAGCACCTGCTCGGCACCGCCGGTGAGGGTCACCGTGACCGTGCGGCGGTTGCTGCCGTGTTGCAGGGCATTGCCAATCAGGTTCTGCAGCAGCTGCTCGATCCGTCCACGGTCCCAGATGCCATGGCTGTCGCCATGAAAACTCAGCTGCGGGGTGCAGTCGGGCTGCCCGGCGCAGGCTTCGTCCATGGCCGCCTTGACCGCGCTGGCCAGGTCCATGGGCGCCGGCTCGATGGGCAGGCTGGTGCCCAGGCGGCTGCGCACGAACTCCAGCAAGTCACTGACCATCGCCCCCATGTGCCGGGTGCCACTCTTGATCCGCGACACGAACGCCTGGGCATCGGCGTCCAGCGCCACTTTGCGCGCCAGCATCTCGGTGGACATGCTCACCGCCTGCAGCGGCGCTCGCAGGTCGTGGCCGAGGATCGCCAGGAAGATGTCCCGCGAGCGATTGACCTGTTCGGCATAGGCCGCCGTCGACTCGGCCAGGGCCTCGTCGATGGCTTCGTTGAAGCGGATCATGTCCTGGAAGTACGCCAGCTCCGGCGAGTCCAGGCTGTCGACCCAGAGGCGGATCACACAGGCGCGCAGGTGACGGAATTCCGACGTCATCTGCACCAGATCGAAACCCACGTGGTGGCGCAGTTCGCCATGGCTGGCGGCGGCCGCGTCCAGGCTCGGGGTCTTTTCCGGGCCTTCGCCGCGGGCCTTGGCCAACTGCTCGCCAGGGCTCTGGGCGGTGCACATGTCGCGGGCGGCGGCCAGCAGGATCGACTTGGCGTGGTCGCGCAGTTGCAAGCGGCTCATGGAGTCGGCTTCAGGGGCAATGGACCGGGCGAACTGCTCCCATTTATCAACGATTCGATCTACGTGTTGCACGATGAAATCGGACAGGTGCATGGCCGGATACCTTGCAGGGCAGAGAGTGAGGAGGCGAGTGGCATATTAGCGCCTCGATGGCGTCTTTCAACACGGCCTCCGCTCAGTGGATAGCGCTTCTAGAACAGAAAGTAGCGCTGGGCCATGGGCAGCACATCCGCCGGTTCACACCACAGCAGAACACCGTCGGCCTTGACCTGGTAGGTCTGCGGGTCGACGTCGATGTTCGGCAGGTAGTCGTTGTGGATCAGGTCGGCTTTCTGCACGTTGCGACAGCCCTTGACCACCGCAATGCGTTTTTTCAGGCCCAACTGCTCTGGCACGCCGGCCTCCAGGGCCGCCTGGCTGATGAAGGTCAGGCTGGTGGCATGGCGGCTGCCGCCGTAGCTGGCGAACATCGGTTTGTAGTGCACCGGTTGCGGGGTCGGGATCGAGGCGTTGGCGTCGCCCATCAGGCTGGCGGCAATCGCCCCGCCCTTGAGGATCAGGGTCGGCTTGACCCCGAAGAATGCCGGGCGCCAGAGCACCAGGTCGGCCCACTTGCCGACTTCGACGGAGCCCACCTCATGGCTGATGCCGTGGGTGATCGCCGGGTTGATGGTGTACTTGGCGATGTAGCGCTTGACCCGGAAGTTGCTGTTGCCCGGGCCATCCCCCGGCAGCGGGCCGCGCTGCTTGTGCATCTTGTCGGCGGTCTGCCAGGTGCGGGTCACCACTTCGCCGACCCGGCCCATGGCCTGGCTGTCGGAACTGATCATGGAGAAGGCCCCGAGGTCGTGAAGGATGTCCTCGGCGGCAATGGTTTCCCGGCGGATGCGGCTTTCGGCGAAGGCCACGTCCTCGGCAATGCTCGGGTCCAGGTGGTGGCAGACCATGAGCATGTCCAGGTGTTCGTCGATGGTGTTGCGGGTGAAGGGCCGGGTCGGGTTGGTGGAGCTGGGCAGCACGTTGGCGAAGCCGCAGGCCTTGATGATGTCCGGCGCATGGCCGCCGCCGGCGCCTTCGGTGTGGTAGGTGTGGATGGTGCGGCCCTTGAAGGCGCCGAGGGTGGTTTCGACGAAGCCCGATTCGTTGAGGGTGTCGGTGTGGATCGCCACCTGCACATCGTACTGGTCGGCGACGTTCAGGCAGTTGTCGATGCTGGCCGGGGTGCTGCCCCAGTCCTCGTGCAGCTTGAGGCCGATGGCCCCGGCCTTGACCTGTTCGATCAGCGGCTCCGGCAGGCTGGCGTTGCCCTTGCCGGTGAAGCCGATGTTCATCGGGAAGGCGTCCGCCGCCTGAAGCATGCGCGCCATGTGCCAGGGGCCCGAGGTGCAGGTGGTTGCATTGGTACCGGTGGCCGGGCCGGTGCCGCCGCCGATCATGGTGGTGACGCCGCTCATCAGCGCTTCTTCGATCTGCTGCGGGCAGATGAAGTGGATATGGGTGTCGATGCCGCCGGCGGTGAGGATCATGCCTTCACCGGCAATCACCTCGGTGCTGGCGCCGATGGCGATGCTCACGTCGGGCTGGATGTCCGGGTTGCCGGCCTTGCCAATGGCGGCGATGCGTCCGTCCTTCAAGCCGACGTCGGCCTTGACGATGCCCCAGTGATCGATGATCAGCGCGTTGGTGATCAGGGTGTCCACCACTTCGGCGGCCAGCAGCTGGCTCTGGCCCATGCCGTCGCGGATCACTTTGCCGCCGCCGAACTTCACTTCTTCACCGTAGGTGGTGAAGTCCTTCTCCACTTCGATCCACAGCTCGGTGTCGGCCAGCCGCACCTTGTCGCCCACGGTAGGGCCGAACATATCGGCATAGGCCTCACGGGAAATCTTCATCGCAGCTCCTTACAGAAAACAAAACCTGTAGGAGCTGGCTTGTCAGCGAAGGCGGCCTCTCGGGCCCTTTCGCCGGCAAGCCGGCTCCTACGCGCGTGGCGTCGAGGGGCTCAGAGGTCGCCCATGATGCGTCCGGCAAAACCGAAGACCCGGCGATGACCCGCCAGGTCCACCAGTTCCACTTCCCGGGTTTGTCCCGGTTCGAAGCGCACGGCGGTGCCGGCCGGAATGTTCAGGCGCATGCCGCGGCTGGCGGCGCGGTCGAAGGTCAGGGCGTCGTTGGTTTCGAAGAAGTGGTAGTGAGAGCCGACCTGGATCGGCCGGTCACCGCTGTTGGCAACGCTCAGCCTGAGGGTACGGCGCCCGGCATTGAGTTCGATCTCGCCAGGCTGGATCTGGTATTGGCCAGGAATCATAGGGGTTGTCCCAAGGTCTTGAAGTAGATGGCGGTGGGGGTATAGGTGCCGTCCGGGCTCTGGCAGTAGTTGGGCAGTTCGCCGACCCGGGTATAGCCCAGGGAGCGGTAGAAGTCTTCGGCCGCCGACCCCGCTTCGGTGTCCAGGTAGAGCAGGCCGCGCTTGTGCTGGCGAGCGGCCTGTTCCAGGGCCGTCATCAGTTGCTGGCCCAGGCCCCGGCGCCGGGCGCTGTGCAGGACCTGGAGCTTCTGCACTTCGCCACGATTGCGCCCGTTGGCTTTCATGCACAGCGCCAGTTGCACGCTGGCCAGGACCTTTTCATCGTGGACCACCACCCACAGCAGCAGGCTGCCGTCCTCGACGCCGGCCTGGACCTGATTCAGATAGGCCCGGGCCTGGCTGTCATCCAGGTCGGCCATGAAACCTATCGATGCGCCGTGCTGCACCGAGTCGAACAGCAGGTCGATCAATCCCTGGCGGTAGTGGGCAAAGCTTTCTCCATGGACAAGGCGCAGTTGGGCGGCGTTCATCGACAGGTCACTCCTTGTGAGGGGCGGGCGGTTGGGCCCCGGGGTTGAGCGTCAGTTGCATGAAGGTCAGGTCCAGCCAGCGCCCGAACTTGGTGCCCACCTGGGGCATCTGCCCGGTGATGATGAACCCCAGGCGCTCATGCAGGCGGATCGAGGCGCTGTTGCCGGTTTCGATGGCGGCCACCATCACGTGCTTGTCACAGCCGCGGGCGCGTTCCAGCAGCGCCTCCATCAGGCGCGGTCCCAGGCCATTGCCGCGCTGGTCGCCGCGCACATAGACCGAATGCTCCACGGTGTGGCGAAAGCCGTCGAAGGGCCGCCAGTCGCCGAAAGAAGCGTAGCCGAGCACCTGCTCCTCGGGGGTGACGATCACCAGGATCGGATAACCCTGGGCCTGGCGTGCGCTGAACCAGGCCTGGCGGTTGCCCAGGTCCACCGGTGATTCGTTCCAGATCGCCGTGGTATTGAGCACGGCATCGTTGTAGATATCGCGAATTGCCGGCAGGTCGGCGTGCAGCGCGTCGCGGATGCGATAGGTCATGGCACGGCCTCAGGCGATGGGTTGATGGACGGTGACCAGCTTGGTGCCGTCGGGGAAGGTGGCCTCCACCTGGATGTCCGGGATCATCTCCGGGATGCCTTCCATCACCTGTTCCCGGCTCAGCAGGGTGGTGCCGTAGTGCATCAGCTGGGCCACGGTCTGGCCGTCACGGGCACCTTCGAGCAGGGCCGCGGAAATGTAGGCCATGGTTTCCGGATAGTTGAGCTTGAGGCCGCGGGCCAGTCGCCGCTCGGCCACCAGGCCGGCGGTGAAGATCAGCAGCTTGTCTTTCTCGCGTGGGGTCAGGTCCATCGTGATCAATCCGTTATGGGCAGTTAGAAGAAGTCGGGCGCTTCATGTATTCCAGATCCTCGGCGGCACGGCCTCGCGGCCCAGCAACGCCGGACGCAGCAAGCGCCACAGGTCGATCAGCCAGGCCCGGGCCAGCAGCGCCTCGCTGGCCAGGCAGCGGGCCACCAGCAGGCCGGGCAATTGTGTGAGGTCGCCCCGCACCGGGTGCTCCAGGGCGCGGCAGTGTTCCAGCAGTTCGGCGCTGATCTCGCCGGTGGCCAGCAAGGTGGCAAACACCGGGTGGCCGTCCAGGCCGATGGGTGAGTCCAGCAGGCCATCGCCACCGACGATGCGCTGGCGTTCATGCCACAGCGGCTTGCCGTCACGGCGGATATCCAGGTGCGATTGGAAGTGCCCGTGTGCAAAGTGCTCCCCACTGGCCGGACGTCCCAGGGCCACCACGTCCCAGTAGAACAACCGGGCATCGCCCTGCAGGTCGACCTGGGTACTGAGCTCGGCCTGGGCGGCGCTGAAGACGATGGTCTCCTGGGGCAGCCACTCCAGGGTCGCCCCCGCTGCCACCTGCAGGGCCAGGGTCTGGCCGGCCGGGCCGTTGGCGCGGTACCACTTGGCGGCCCCGGGGCTGGTCAGTTGGGCCCAGGCACCGTTGTCGACCCGGGCACTGATGGCCAGTTGGTCGCCGCCGGCTATCCCGCCGGGCGGGTGCACGATGATGTGCTGGCACACCTGTGGGCCTTCGGCGTACAGGTGCTTCTGTACCCGCAACGGGCCCAGGTGGCGGCGCAGTACCGGGCGCGTGGTGGCGCCGAAACGGGCGTAGGCCAGTTCCAGCTCGGCGTGCCAGCTGGGGGTGAACAGGGCGGTGGCGGCAGGTGAGTTCATGCTGGGTCGTTATCGTTAGGAGGCTACAGATTAGATCGTAACCAGGCCGCGTACACCTTCTGCCTGCATATTTTCCCCGCGGCCCTGCTGGACGATTTCCCCCCGGGACATCACCAGGTACTGGTCGGCCAGTTCCGCGGCGAAGTCGTAGAACTGTTCCACCAGCAGGATCGCCATGTCGCCCCGGGCGGCAAGCTTTTTGATCACCGCGCCGATCTCCTTGATCACCGAGGGCTGGATGCCTTCGGTGGGTTCATCGAGGATCAGCAGGCGTGGGCGGCTGGCCAGGGCGCGGCCGATGGCCAGCTGTTGCTGCTGGCCGCCGGAGAGGTCGCCGCCCCGGCGTTGCTTCATCTGCAACAGCACCGGAAACAGTTCGTAGATGAAGGGCGGAACCTCTCTGGCCTCGGCACCGGGAAAGCGCGACAGGCCCATCAGCAGGTTTTCCTCCACGGTCAGGCGGGCGAAGATTTCCCGGCCCTGGGGCACGTAGGCGATTCCGGCGTGGACCCGCTGGTGCGGCTTGTAGGCGGTGATGGTCCGGCCCTCCCAGTTGACCGCGCCTTCCTTGGCCGGCAGCAAGCCCATCAGGCATTTGAGCAGGGTGGTCTTGCCCACGCCGTTGCGCCCCAGCAGACAGGTGACTTCACCGATCCGGGCTTCGAAGCTCAGGCCGCGCAGGATGTGGCTACCGCCGTAGTACTGGTGCAACTGGTCGACTTGGAGCATGGTCGGGTACTCGAATCTTGTGGGAATTGCGGGGCGCTCTTCGCTGGCAAGCCAGCTCCTACGGGAGGGTGCAGGCGCAGGCTTGCCGGCGAACGGCGATCGCGTTAACGGCCGAGGTACACCTCGATCACCCGTTGGTTTTCCTGCACCTGCTCCAGGGACCCTTCGGCCAGCACGCTGCCCTGGTGCAGCACGGTGACGTGGTCGGCAATCGCGCCGACAAAGCCCATGTCGTGCTCCACCACCATCAGCGAATGCTTGCCGGCCAGGCTCTTGAACAGCTCGGCGGTGAACTCGGTCTCGGCATCGGTCATGCCCGCCACCGGTTCGTCCAGCAGCAACAGCTGCGGGTCTTGCATCAGCAGCATGCCGATCTCCAGGAACTGTTTCTGGCCGTGGGACAGCAAGCCCGCCTGGCGTTGCGCCGAGGCTGTCAGGCGGATGGTCTCCAGCACCTGTTCGATGCGCGCCCGCTGTTCGTCGCCCAGGCGCGCGCCGAGGCAGGCCCACACCGACTTGTCGGTCTTCTGCGCCAGCTCCAGGTTCTCGAACACCGTCAGGGCCTCGAACACCGTGGGTTTCTGGAACTTGCGGCCGATTCCGGCCTGGGCGATCTGCACTTCGCTCATGCGCGTCAGGTCCAGGGTTTCGCCGAACCAGGCCTTGCCCTGGGTGGGCCGGGTCTTGCCGGTGATCACGTCCATCAGGGTGGTCTTGCCGGCACCGTTGGGGCCGATGATGCAGCGCAACTCGCCAACGCCGATGTACAGGTTGAGGTCGTTGAGGGCCTTGAAACCGTCGAAGCTGACGCTGATGTCCTCCAGGGTCAGGAGGGTGCCGTGGCGGGTGTTGAGGCCGCTGCCGGCGGCCTGGCCCAGGCCGATGGCGTCGCGGCTGGCGCCGGCGTCCTTGTTGCTGTCGAGAATAGGTTCGAGCATGAACTCCGCCGTCGCTGTGACTCTCATTGTGCACCTCGTTTGTTCAGCAGGCCGATCACGCCCTTGGGCAGGTACAGGGTCACCCCGATGAACAGCGCACCGAGGAAAAACAGCCAGTACTCGGGAAAGGCCACGGTGAACCAGCTCTTCATGCCGTTGACCAGGCCGGCTCCCAGCAGCGGACCGATCAGCGTGCCCCGCCCTCCAAGGGCGACCCACACGGCGGCCTCGATGGAGTTGGTCGGGGACATTTCGCTGGGGTTGATGATGCCCACCTGGGGCACGTACAGGGCCCCGGCCAGGCCGCACAGCACCGCGCTCAGGACCCAGACGAAGAGCTTGAACCCGCGAGGATCGTAGCCGCAGAACATCAGGCGGTTCTCGGCATCGCGCAGGGCCGTCAGCACCCGGCCGAACTTGCTTCGGGCCAGGCGCCAGCCGCTGTACAGGCTGGCCACCAGCAACAGCACGGTGGCCAGGAACAGCACCGCCCGAGTGCCCGGTTCGGTGATGCCGAAGCCGAGGATGCTGCGAAAGTTGGTGAAGCCGTTGTTGCCGCCAAAGCCGGTCTCGTTACGGAAGAACAGCAGCATCCCGGCGAAGGTCAGGGCCTGGGTCATGATCGAGAAATACACGCCCTTGATCCGCGAGCGGAAGGCGAAGAAACCGAACACCAGGGCCAGCAGCCCCGGGGCCAGCACCACCAGGCACAGGGCCCAGAGGAAGTGCTCGGTGCCGACCCAGTACCAGGGCAGCTCGCTCCACGAGAGGAAGGTCATGAACGCCGGCAGGTCATCGCCCGCGGCCTGGCGCATCAGGTACATGCCCATGGCGTAGCCACCCAGGGCAAAGAACAGCCCGTGGCCCAGGGACAGCAGCCCGGCATAGCCCCAGACCAGGTCCAGGGCCAGGGCGACGATGGCGTAGCAGAGGATCTTGCCCACCAGGGTCAGGGTGTAGGCCGAGACCTGCAGCGGGTTGTCCGCCGGCAGCAGCGACAGCAGCGGCAGGGCCAGCAGCATCAGGAGCAGCAATGCGCCGACGGTGATCGTGACCCTGGGCCCGGCTTTCTGGCTGGCGGTAATCAGCAGTGGTTGATTCATCAGTCGATCACCCGTCCTTTCAATGCGAAGAGTCCTTGCGGGCGTTTCTGGATAAACAGAATGATCAGCGCGAGGATCAGGATCTTGCCCAGCACGGCGCCGATCTGCGGTTCGAGGATCTTGTTGGCGATGCCCAGGCCGAAGGCCGCCATGACACTGCCAGCCAGTTGCCCGACCCCGCCGAGCACCACCACCAGGAACGAATCGATGATGTAGCCCTGGCCCAGGTCCGGGCCGACGTTGCCGATCTGGCTCAGGGCCACGCCACCGAGGCCGGCGATGCCCGAGCCGAGGCCGAAGGCGAGCATGTCCACGCGGCCGGTGGGCACGCCGCAGCAGGCGGCCATGTTGCGGTTCTGGGTCACTGCCCGCACGTTCAGGCCCAGCCGAGTCCTGTTCAGCAGCAGCCAGGTGAGCACCACGACAAACAGCGCGAAGGCGATGATCACGATGCGGTTGTAGGGCAGTACCAGGTTGGGCAGGACCTGGATCCCGCCGGACAGCCACGCCGGGTTCGCCACCTCGACGTTCTGCGCGCCGAACAGCAGGCGCACCAGTTGGATCAGCATCAGGCTGATGCCCCAGGTGGCCAGCAGGGTTTCCAGGGGGCGCCCGTAGAGATGGCGGATCACCGTGCGTTCCAGGGCCATGCCGATCCCGGCGGTGACGAAGAACGCCACCGGCAAGGCCAGCAGCGGGTAGTACTCGATGGCCTGGGGCGCGTAGCGCTGGAACAGCAACTGCACCACATAGGTGGCGTAGGCACCGAGCATCAGCATTTCGCCGTGGGCCATGTTGATCACCCCCAGCAGGCCGAAGGTGATGGCCAGGCCCAGGGCAGCCAGCAACAGGATCGAGCCCAGGGACAGGCCGCTGAAAGCCTGCCCCAGCAGCTCGCCGACCAGCAGCTTGCGCTTGACCTGGGCCAGGCTGGTTTCGGCAGCGGTGCGTACCGCGGCATCGGCTTCGACCCCGGGCTCCAGCAGGCCTTCGAGGCGGGTGCGGGCCAGTGGGTCGCCGGTTTCCCCCAGCAGGCGCACGGCGGCCAGGCGCACCGCCGGGTCGCTGTCCACCAGTTGCAGGTTGGCCAGGGCCAGGCTCAGGGCGTCGTGCACGCCGGGGTCTTGCTCGGCGGCCAGTTGCGCATCGAGGAATTTCAACTGCGCCGGCTTGGCGCTTTTCTGCAATTGGACGGCAGCCGCCAGGCGGCTTTTACTGTCGGCGGCGAGCAGTTGGTGGCTGGCCAGGGCGGTGTCGATCAGGCCCCGCAGGCGGTTGTTCAGGCGCAGGGTCTTGCTTTCGCCGGCGATGTCCAACTGGCCCTGTTGCAGGGCGTTGAGCAGCGCAAGGCGCGTTGGGTCGGGCTGCGCGGCCCAGGTTTCCAGAAGCCGGGCTTGCTCGCTGGAGTTGCCGGCAACGAAGTCTTCGGCATCCCCGGCCTGGGCTGTCCATGGCAGTAACAGCAGGCCGGCGAGGATCAAACGGTAGAGGGCAGTGGGCATATCGGTGTCCTTGAAAGCGCCCGAATAACCTGTAGGACCGAGCTTGCTCGCGATCCGCGCAGCGGCCAGCCGGGCGGTTTCGTTGGAGGTCCTGCGGACCTCATCGCGAGCAAGCTCGCTCCTACGGGGAGGGCGTCAGGTTCGGATCAGTTGCTCTTGACCGCGTAGTCCGGCTTCTTGTCGTTGCCCGGAATGAACGGGCTCCACGGCTGGGCGCGGATCGGGCCCTCGGTCTGCCACACCACGTTGAACTGACCGTCGGGCTGGATCTCGCCGATCATCACCGGCTTGTGCAGGTGGTGGTTGGTCTTGTCCATGGTCAGGGTGTAGCCCGAGGGCGCGGCGAAGGTCTGCCCGGCCAGGGCCTCGCGGACCTTGTCGACATCGGTGGACTTGGCTTTCTCCACCGCCTGGGCCCACATGTGGATGCCCACATAGGTGGCTTCCATCGGGTCGTTGGTCACCGCCTTGTCGGCGCCCGGCAGGTTCTTGGCCTTGGCGTAGGCCTTCCAGGCGGCGACGAACTTCTGGTTCACCGGGTTATCCACCGATTCGAAGTAGTTCCACGCCGCCAGGTTGCCCACCAGCGGCTTGGTGTCGATGCCGCGCAGTTCTTCCTCGCCCACCGAGAAGGCCACCACCGGCACTTCGGTGGCTTTCAGGCCCTGGTTGGCCAACTCTTTGTAGAAGGGCACGTTGGAGTCGCCGTTGACTGTGGAGATCACCGCAGTCTTGCCGCCGGCGGAGAACTTCTTGATGTTGGCGACGATGGTTTGATAGTCGCTGTGGCCGAACGGGGTATAGACCTCTTCGATGTCCTTGTCGGCCACGCCCTTGGAGTGCAGGAACGAGCGCAGGATCTTGTTGGTGGTGCGCGGGTAGACGTAGTCGGTGCCCAGCAGGAAGAAGCGCTTGGCGCTGCCGCCGTCTTCGCTCATCAGGTATTCCACCGCGGGGATCGCCTGCTGGTTCGGCGCGGCGCCGGTGTAGAACACGTTGGGCGACAGCTCTTCGCCTTCGTACTGCACCGGGTAGAACAGCAGGCCGTTGAGTTCCTCGAACACCGGCAGCACCGACTTGCGCGACACCGAGGTCCAGCAGCCGAACACCACCGCCACCTTGTCCTGGGTCAGCAACTGGCGGCCCTTTTCAGCGAACAGCGGCCAGTTCGAAGCCGGGTCCACCACCACCGGTTCCAGCAGCTTGCCGTTGACCCCGCCCTTGGCGTTGATCTCGTCGATGGTCATCAGCGCCATGTCCTTGAGGGACGTCTCGGAGATCGCCATGGTGCCCGACAGCGAGTGCAGGATCCCCACCTTGATGGTCTCGGCGGCCTGGACGGTCCAGGTCATGCCCATCGCGGCAATCGATGCCGAGAGGGTGAAAGCCTTGAGCAAGCTACGACGCTTCATTGTGCGATCTCCATGAACTCTTGGTTTTTTTAAGAGGCAGATGCGGACTACTGAAGGGCTGTTTTGCAAGGGGTGTGCCGAGTCGGTGCAGGGCAGGAAAACCTCGCTTTACGCGCGCGCGCAGGAGAATCGATGCCCCAAGACGAGGCCTGGGCCAGGGCGTGGTGCGCCGGGGTGCGTCATTGTGGTGCTGCCGCACAGCGGCAGCCGCGATCGGCGCGGGGCTTCAATTCACGCCGGGGAAGGAGTCGACATATTTGATGGTGAAGTCGGGAAAGGAGTCGACGATCTGGATCTTGTAATCGGGAAAGCTGTTGACGATTTTCCACTTGCCCGGCGAGTCGGCAAAGGAGTTGACCTGCTTCACCTTCAGGTCGGGGAAGGAGTTCACTACCTTGACCTTGTAGTCGGGGAAGCTGTTGACGAGCTGGATGTTGCCGTAGATTTTCGAGACATCGACAGAGGTGTCGGCCACGGCGCCAAGGGAGGTGCCGAGCAGCAAGGCCAGGAGCAGGGTTTTAAGCATGAGACTCATCCTGAGAGATCGAAGGACGCGATCTTAAAGCACGGGCGACGCTTGTAGGAGCTGGCTTGCCAGCGAAGAGGCCCGCGAATCCGGCATACGGCTCACGGGCGCTTTCGCCGGCAAGCCGGCTCCTACAGGGGCGCGGTCAGCGGCGGCGCATCAGGCCGATGAAGAACAGCCCACCGATGGCCGCGGTGGCCACGCCGATGGGCAGGTCCTCGGGGGCGATCAGGGTACGTGCGGCAACATCCACCCAGACCAGGAACAGGCTCCCCAGCAGTACGCACACCGGCAGCAAGCGGCGATGTTCGGCGCCCACCAGGCGCCGGGCAATGTGCGGCACCATCAGCCCGACAAAACCGATGGAGCCGCTGATGGACACCAGCACCCCGGTCATCAGCGAGGCAATCAGGAACACCTTGAGGCGCACATTGCGGGCATTCAGGCCCAGGGTCACGGCGGTCTGCTCGCCGGCCATCAGGGCATTCAACGGACGGGCCATGCCCAGCAGCAGGGCCAGCCCCAGCAGCACACTGGCGGCGGGAATCGCCAGCAGCTCCCAGCGCGCCAGGCCCAGGCCGCCGAGCATCCAGAACATCACCGCGGAGCTGGCCCGGTGATCCCCCATGAACAGCAGCAGGTTGGCCACGGCCATCATCACGAAGGACACGGCCACGCCGCATAACAGCAGGCGGTCACTGTCCAGGCGGCCGTTGCGGGCGGCGATGCCGAGCACCAGGACCATGCTGGCCAAGGCGCCGATAAACGCTGCCAGGGGCAAGGTCAGCAGGCCGATCACCTGCCCCAGGTGCAGGACCACGATCACCGCGCCGAGGGTGGCGCCGGAGGTGACGCCCAGCAAGTGCGGGTCGGCCAGGGGGTTGCGGGTCACCGCCTGCAGCACCGCGCCGATCAGCGCCAGCCCGGCCCCCACCAGGGCGCCGAGGAGCATGCGCGGCACGCGGATCAGCCAGACGATGTGTTCCTGCCCGGCAGGCCAGTCCACCACGCCGATGCCCAGCGCCTTGTACAGGAGAATCCGCCACACCAGCTCCGCCGGTACCCGTGCCGGGCCAAAGCCCAGGGACAGCACGCAGGACACCAGCAGCAGGGCGCCAAGGATCAGCAGCAGGCAGGCATAGCGACCCTTGATCATTCGCCGTGGAAACCCTTGGCCAGGGTTTCTACCGCCAGCACATTGTCGATGCCCGGGGTGGCCTGCACGTAAGGGATGACGATGAAGCGCTGGTTCTTGATGGCGTCGATCCCCTGCAGGGCCTTGTTGTCCAGAAGGAACTGCTGCTTCTGCTCGGCTGTGACTTCGCTGTAGTCGACGATCACGATCACCTGTGGGTTGCGCTCGACCACGGTCTCCCAGTTGACCCGAGTCCAGCTGGCGTCGACGTCCTCGAGAATGTTGCGCCCACCGGCAGCCTCGATCAGCGCGTGCGGCATGCCCAGGCGGCCGGAGGTCATGGCCCGGTCTTCGCCGCTGTCATAGAGGAATACTCGCGGCGGGTCCTGGGGCAGGTCCTTCTGCACCTGCGCCACCTGTGCCTGCATCTGGGCGATCAGGGCATTGGCGCGGTCCTGAACATCGAAGATCCGGCCCAGGTTGCGCAGGTCGTTGTAGGTGTCATCGAGGCTGGCGGGCGGGCGCTGCATGACGAAGGCGCAGGACTCGGTCAGCTCATAGACATTGATCCCCAGGGGCGCCAGGGTCTGTGGGGTCAGGTCGCCGCCGACGCGCATGCCGTAGTCCCAGCCGGCAAACAGAAAGTCGACGTTGGCGTTGAGCAGGGTCTCCACCGAGGGGTATTTGGCCGCCAGCTCCGGCAGGCCCTCCAGCAGGGTGCTCATCTCGGGTGTCACGGCCTTCCAGCCGCTGATGCCGCTGTAGCCCACCATGCGCGACTTGAGCCCCAGGGCGAGCATCATCTGGGTCATGTTGATGTCATGGCTGAGGGCGTGCTGCGGCGCTTCCTTGAAGGTCACCTGGCGGTTGCAACTGGTGACGGTCAGCGGGTAGCGGGTGGCTTCGGCGAAGGCCTGGGTGGCCCCCAGCGACAGGGCCAGGAACAGGCTGGAGCGAAACAGAAGGCGCAAGGTCATGGTTGGGTAATCCAGGTGATTCGTGGGTAGCCGGACAGGGGGTGTGCATCGATCAGTGCCTCGACCCCGAACACCTCTCGCAGCAACTCCACGGTGAGGACTTGCGCCGGCGTACCGCTGGCGACGATGCGCCCGTGGTCAAGCACATACAGGCGGTCGCAGAAGGCCGCCGCCAGGTTCAGGTCGTGGATGCTGGCCAGGGTGCCGATGCCCAGGCGCTTGACCCGCTGCAGCAGCTCCAGTTGGTAGCGTGGGTCGAGGTGATTGGTCGGTTCGTCGAGGATCAGCAGTTGAGGTTGCTGGGCCAGGGCGCGGGCCAGGATCACCCGCTGTTTTTCACCCCCGGAGAGGGTGGCGAAGGCATGTTGCTCGAAGCCCAGCAGGCCCACCGATTGCAGGGCCTCACGGGCCAGGTGCCGGTCCTCGTCGGTGTCGCCGTCGAACAGGCCCTTGTGGGGCGTGCGGCCCATGGCAACCACTTCTTCCACCGTCAAGCCAAAGGCGTCGGGGAACTCCTGCAGCACCACGGCGATGCGTTGCGCGCACCAGCGTGGCGACTGTTTCCAGACATTCTGGTGACCCAGTTGCACCTCGCCCTGCTCGGGCTTGCTGAAGCGATAGGCGCAGCGCAGCAGGCTGGTCTTGCCGCTGCCATTGGGGCCGATCAGGCCGACGAACTCTCCGGGCGCCACCGACAGGCTGGCCTCACGCAGTTGGAACTGGTGATGGCAATGGCCCTGGCCCAGGGGCGTCCAGGCCAGGTTGCAGAGGTTCAGCGAGGTCATGCCGTGTCCGTGTGGTCCCTGCGCGGTGGCCGCAGGTGAGGTTAAAAGGTGTAGTCAGCGGTGACGAACAACGAGCGTGGTTCGCCGAGTATCCACTGCTGGCCGTCATTGTATTGGCTTTGCGCGTACTGGCGGTCAAACAGATTGTTCAATTGCAGGCCCAGGGTGGTATTGGGCAGGGCCTTCCACGACAGGTTGGCATCGACCACGGTGTAGCTGGGCAGTTGGTTCTGATTGGCCATGTCGGCGTAGCGTGCGTCCACGTAGCGCACCCCGGCGCCGGCCCGCAGGTCATCGTTGATGGCCTTGCTCAGCCACAGGTTGGCGGTGCGGCGTGGTACGTCCACCGGGCGCTTGCCATCGCGGGAGACTTGCACGCCGTCGACGTCCTGCTGGAAGTCATCGTATTGGGCGCGAACGATGGCGGCGTTGGCTTGCAGGTGCCAGGCGCGGGGCAGTTGCAGGTCCAGGCTGGCCTCCAGGCCGTTGGAGGATTGCTGGCCCACCTGCTGTTTCAGGTCCGGGTCGCCCGGGACATCGGTCAGCAGCTTCTTCTTGACGATGTGGTAGGCCGCTAGGGTCCATTCGCCGCGCTGGTCCCAGAACATCTGCTTGAGGCCGATCTCGGTCTGCCTGGCGCTGGACAGGTCGAATTGCTGCTGGCTCTTGCTCAGGGAAATCAGCCCGCCGACCCCGTCGGTGCTGGTGGAGTACTGGCCGTACACAGACGTATCCGCAGTGACGGCGAACACCAGCCCGGCCTTCCAGTTGTTGCCGGTGAGGGTCTTGTCGTCACGCTCGTTCTTGACCAGGTCATCGCGATCAATATGCACGTAGTCGCGGCGCACACCGGTCACCAGGGACCAGCGCTCGCTGAGCTGCAGGCGGTTTTCGGCGAACACCGACATCTGCTTGGTGGTGGTCTTGAACTGGTCGCGGTAGGGGCTGTCGCTGGCAAAGTCGCCCGGGGCCGGGTGGTACAGATCCACCGGCTGGCCGTCGGTAAAGTAGTCGGTGAAGGGCGAGTTGCTCTTCATGTGGAAGCGGATGCGGTTGTAGTCGACCCCGGTCAGGGTCTGGCTGTCGAGGCCGAACACGGTGTGCTTGAAGGTGAAGGTCTGGCGGTCGCCAACCTGTTCCTGCTGGTGGCCAATACCGAAGTTGCCGCTGCGGGTCAGCTGCCGGTCCAGGCGGTTGAAGTTGTAGTTCTCGGCGTTCTGCCAGCGGCGCTGAGCCTTGAGGTAGTACAGCTCGTTGCTGGCACTGAGGTTGTCGGAAATCTGCCATTCGCTGGTCAGGCGGGTCCACTGGTCGTTGTAGTGCTGCTGGTCGTTGCGCACGTTGTAGTTCTTGTCCCGCAGGCTTTTGTGAAAGCGCCCATCGATCAGCGGCGTGCCGAAATAGTTCATCGGCTTCTGGTCGCCGTAGTCGTGGGCCAGGGTGAAGGCCAGGTCGTCACGGGCCTGCCAGCGCAGGGCGGCGCTGACGAAGTCGGCGGAGGAATCGCCTCGGTCGATCCAGCCGTTGCTGCGTTCGCGGTTGAGGTTGAGTCGGTAGCTCAGGGTGTCGCTCAGGGAACCGCCGCTGTCCAGGGCCTGCTGCTGGCGGTCGTAGGAGCCGTAGCCCAGGCGCAGGTGGTTTTCGATTTCGCCGCTGAACGGCTTTTTCGCAATGGTGTTGATCACCGCACCGGTGGCGCCTTCGCCGTACAGCACCGAGGCCGGGCCGCGCAGCACGTCGACCCGCTCCACCGCCCAGGTGTCCACCGGGAAGGTCACGGTGCCCATGCCGGTGTACATGCGGTTGCCGTCATACAGCTGCATTACCGAGCTCTGCCCGGTAAAGCCCCGTGCCGACAGCGACGTGCCGCCGTCGCCCGGGGTGCCGGTGCGGCTGATGCCGGCGCTGCGCGATACCGCGTCCTGGATGCTGCGATCGCCCCGGGCGCGGATCCGCTCGCCACTCAGGCTGTCGGTGCTGGCTGGGGTTTCCAGGGCGCTCAGGCCCAGGCGCGAACCGGCGCTGGTGGGGGTCTTCAGGCTGACGCTGCCGTCGGCCTCGCTGGCCGGGGCGGAGATGGTGCCGGTGGGCAGGGTCAGGGCGGAGTCGTCGGCCTGGGCCAGGGAAGGCAGGGCCATCAGGCAGAGGCTGGGCAGCAGGTACTTGTTCATCGGGACGGTGAATCACTTCTTCCAGAGGGTTGCCCGCAGCGGGGACTGCGGGCGAGGATCTTACACTAGTTGTTATAAAGTAACATTATGGCGGTGCGCAACTGAAGCGCGCGGATTGTATCGAGCCCTCTGGAATGCGCATCTCGCCTGACTCATGTTGAAGATGAGGCGGATTCAGGATCACGGTTCCAACGTGACAGCAGCAAGCGGTCCAGCAACCACACCACGATCAGCGAAGCCCCCACCAGCGGGAAGGCCAGGGCCAGCAGGCCGATGACCAGCATCGCGGTTTTCCAGCGCGGCAGGTCGTGGCGCAATGGCGGTACGCCGAGCCGACCCTGGGGGCGACGTTGCCACCACATGACGATGCCGCTCACGGCGCCGAGCAGGATCATCAGGCACACCAGCAGCACCAGAATCTGGTTGAAGCGGCCGAACATCTTGCCTTCGTGCAGCATCACCCCCAGCTCGGTGGCCCGGGCGACGTTGCTGTAGTCCTTCCAGCGCACATCGGCGAGCACCTTGGCGCTGTACTGGTCGACGTGCAGGGTGGCGTCGTGGCGCGGGTCGTCGGCGAACACGGCGATGGTGAATACCCCTGTCGCAGTGCTCGGCAGGGTGATGCTGTAGCCCGCTTCGACCTGGCGCTGGCGGGCGATGTCCTGCACCGCCTGCAGGCTGATGGCGGGGGCGGCCGGTGCTGCATTGCCAGCGTTGTGGGCCATGTGCTCGGCGTGGTCGCCGGACATCGGCATCGGGGTGTTTTCCAGGGCCCAGGGCACGGTCTGGCGGCTGGCGCTATTGAGCTCGCCGGCCTGCTGGTCGGAGGTCGGCACGTCGTTCCACATGGCCGCCGGGAAGCGGTTCCACAGGTTGGCGTACTGCTTGCCCCAGAAGCCGGTCCAGGTCATGCCGCTGAGCAGCATCAGCAGCAGGAAGGCCGAGCCCCAGAAACCCAGCACGCCGTGCAGGTCACGCCAGAACAGGCGGCCGCGGGCGCCCCAGCGCGGCCAGAGAACCCCGGCCGAAGACTTGCCCCGCGGCCACCACAGGTACAGGCCCGAGACCACCAGGACAATGCCCCAGCTCGCGGCCAGCTCCACCAACCGATCCCCCACGGTGCCGATCATCAGCTCGCCATGAATGGCCCGGGCCATGGCCTGCAGGTTGCCCTTGGCATCCTGCTCGCCAAGCACGTCGCCGTGGTAGGGGTCGATGAACACATTGAGTTCCTGGCCTTTGTGCTGCACCACGAACTGCGCGCTGCGCTCGGCGTCCACAGGGGGCAGGTACTGCTTGATACGGCCCTGGGGGTAGGCCGTTTGCACCCGCTGCAACAGCTCATCGGCGCTGAGGCTGTGGTGGCCGGCGGGCACCTTGAGCAGGCTGGAGTACATCAGCGGGTCCAGCTGCGGCTTGAACAGGTAGACGATGCCGGTCAGGGCCAGCATTACCATGAAGGGGGCGACGAACAGCCCGGCGTAGAAATGCCAACGCCAGGCCAGGTTGTAGAACGACACTTTGGGTCGATTCATCGAGGAACGCTCCGCAGGGCTGTGGATCTGTTTTTATGAGGCGCCGATGGCGGCCTGGTAGCCGGCAGGCCGGCCCCTGAACCAGGAGCCGGCCGCTGGCGTTGGGGGGTCAGAAGCTCAGGTCAACCTTGGTCCAGAGCGTGCGCCCCGGTTCCTTGATCGCCTGTGGGTCGGTCGCCGGGTAGCCGAAACCGGCATTGCCCGCCAGGTTCAGGTGCTCGGCGTAGGCCTTGCCGAACAGGTTGTCGACCCCGGTGCTGAGCTTGAGGTTCTTGGTCACCCGGTAGGCGCCGTTGAGGGAGAACACGCCGAAGCCGCCGCTCTTGCCGAAGTCCTTGCCGACCACGTTGCCCTTGTTCAGGTCCACCCGGTTCTGCGCGGCGACCACGCGCCACAGGGCTCCGGCGCTCCAGTCGTCCTCGCTGTAGGTCAGGCCGAAGCGCGCATCCAGCGGCGGCATCTGCGGCAGGGCCTTGCCGTCGCTGCTGTTCTTGCCCCAGGCGTAGGCCAGGGTCGCATCGGCTTTCCAGTTGGAGGTCAGCTTGTAGGCCGCCCCCAGTTCGCCGCCCATGATCCGCGCGTCAATGTTCTCGGCCCGGGACATGCTCATGCCGCCCATCGCAGAACTGTAATCGAAGAGGATGTAGTCGCGTACCTGGCCGAGGTAGCCCGAGGCCCAGGCTTCCAGGTCTTCACCCTGGTATTGCAGGCCGAAGTCGAGCTGGGTGGTCTTTTCCGGCTTGATCGAATCGAAGGCGTTCACTGAGCCCGCCGGGCCCATTTTCGGCGAGAACAGCTCCCAGTAGTCGGGGAAGCGCTGGGTGTGGCCAAGGCCGACATAGAGCGTGGTCGGGCTGTCGGCCAGGTCATGCTCGTAGCGCACGAAGCCGCTGGGCAGGGTGTCGGCGCGGGTGTCGCCGGCGGTGGGGTTGGGGCGGCTCATCATTCCCGAGCCGATGCTCTGCCGGTAGTCCTTGGCTGAAGCGCGGTCCAGGCGCGCACCGGTGATCAGGCGGTCACGCTCGGCGGCGTACCAGGTCAGCTCACTGAACGCCCCGTAGTTGTGGAAATCCGCATCCTTGGTGCGGGGCAATTGCTTGTAGGTGTCGATGCCGCTGCTGGCGCGGTTGCGGTGTTCGTTGGTCTGGGCGTCCAGGCCGCTGATCAACTGCACATCGGCCCAGCGCCAAGTGGCCTTGATCCGTGCTCCAAGGGTCCGACGGTCGACGTTGGAGGCCATGGGGCCGGCCATCATCCCGGTGCCGGACGGGGTGCGCAGGCTGTAGTTGTCCATCACGTGGTCGGCGTAGTTGTAGTAGACCTGGGCCTCGACCTTGTCGAGAACGTCGCCGATGTTGGATTTCTCGAAGCGCAGGCCCAGGCTTTCACGCTTGAACTGCGAGCCGTCCATGCCACGCCCGGCATAGCGGGCCTCGCCATCGCCCTTGCCGGCGGTGAGCTCCAGCAGGGTGTCGGCGTCCGGGGTCCAGCCCAGGGCCACGTCACCGTTCCACTTGTCGTAGCGCGAGGCCACGGTGTCGTTGTTGCCGTCGCGGTAGTCGTCGGCGTGGGCGGTGTTGCCGATCACCCGCACATAACCCAGGGGGCCACCGGCAGCGGCGTCCAGGGTCTTGTCGAAGCGCCCGTTGGAGCCGGCCAGCAGGCTGGCATTGACCCGGGTGCCGAGTTCGCCGAAGTGTTCCGGCTCACGCTCGAAGAGCACCGTGCCGGCCGAGGCGCCCGGGCCCCAGAGCACGGTCTGCGGGCCCTTGATCACGGTCAGCTTGTCGTAGGTTTCCGGGGAAATGTAGGAGGTCGGGGCATCCATGCGGCCGGGGCAGGCGCCGAGCATCATGCCGCCGTTGGTGAGGATGTTCAGGCGCGAACCGAACATGCCGCGCAATACCGGATCACCGTTGGTGCCGCCGTTGCGCACCAGGGCGAAGCCGGGAATGGTCTTCAGGTAGTCGCCGCCGTCACTGGCCGGCACCGGCTGGCGCGGGTCCTTGGGGTTGGTGACCACGGTCAGGGGCGAGCTGGGGGCGATGGCGGTGATCACCGTCGGGCTCAGCTCGGTGCTGGTGTGCCGGGAGTGGTCCATGGCGTCTTCGGCCAATGCCAGTGGCGTGAGCAGGACGCCGCAGAGCATAGCGATGGCGCTGGTGAAACGCTGGCGCGAAGGGTTCAGGGCAAAGCACTGGAGTGGCTGGGCAACGCCCAGGCGAGTGTCAGCAGAAAACATAGTTGTTCCATCGATCGGTCTTGAATGACACGGCCAGCAATACGCGTCTGTCGCGTTGACAGCCGGCCGTGTGAGATGAGCTAGCGACTCAGCTGAGGATCGGTGGGGCGCGGGTCAGGGCGCCGGGGAACACGGTCTGCCGGGCGTGGCCCAGGCGCGTGGCGGGGATCAGGAACGACTGGGTGGGAGGCGCCGACAGGGCGGCGAACGACAGGCCCGAGGGCAGCGCCGGGCAATTGAACAGCAGGCTGCAGTAGCCACATTTTTCCCAGAGCACATGCTGTTCGCCCTGGGGCTTGCCATGCTCGCCGTGGCTGGGGGGCTCGTCGTGGCAGGCGGGCGCGCCGCTGCCCATGTCCATCGAAGCGGACATGTTCATCGGCATCGCGTGATCCATCGGCATCGACTGGGAAATCAGCGGGCCGATAAAGATCATCAGCATGGCGAACAGGCTGATCCAGCTGCCGCGGCGGACTCGGAGTGAGTCTCGACGCGACACAGGGTGCCTGACGCCAGGCCTGAGCGGGGCGTTCACGGTAGAGGCCGGTCAGTGCTTACTGGGCGTGCTGGTGCTCGTGCGTGTTGTCCGGTGCCTGTTTTTGCACTGCGACTTCGACAGTGACGTTGCCGGCCTTCTCGAAGTGCAGGGTCAGCGGGAAGCGCTTGCCATCGCTGAGCAGGCTGCGGTCTTTGAGCTCCAGCAGCATCACGTGGTAACCCATGGGCGCAAAGGTCACCTCGCCCCCGGCGGGTACGGCGACTGTGGGCACCTGTTGCATCTTCATCAGGTCGCCCTGCATCACGTGTTCATGCAGCTCGGCCTTGCCGGCGATTGGCGTGTCGACGCTGAGCAGGGTGTCGGCAGTCTTGCCCGGATTGTGCACCACGAAGTAGGCCGCGACGGTCGGCGCATTCGGCGGCAGTTCCTGGGACCAGGGATGGGCGATCTGCAACTCGCCGGCCTTGTAGTCGTGGGCGGTGGCGAAGCAGGCAGGCAGCAGCAGGGCGGCCAGCAGCAGGGATTGCTTGACCAGGGAAGATGTGGACATGGCAGTTCTCCAGAACGATTCAAAAACGCAGATCACTTGCGAAAGGGAATCATGCCAGAGGCGGGGCCCCGGGGTTCAGGCTCGGCCACTGCTGGCGCAGGCTGAGCCATTCGAACGGCGGCTGGGGGATGCCCGGCTGGGCCTGGAAGCGCTTGAAATACAGCTGTGGGACATGCCCGGGCAGCGCCACCAGCGGGGCGGAGCCGGAGCAGCACCAACAGTGCTGCATATTCGAGTGATCGTCGTTCTGCGGGGCTTTCTGTTCAAGCTTGCCCAGGGAGATGGCCACCAGCTTGGTGCCGGTGGAAGAGCAGAAGCTGCCCCACAGCAGTTGCTCGTCGAACCCTGAATCGCTGCGCTGCATGGCCCCGGAAAGCGGCATGGCAAGCATGTTGAACAGCACTGCGAAGCAGGCGATCCAGGCAAATGCGAGCCGTTGTCGGGACATGGTGGGCGATCCGTCGGTTGAGCGATCAGGCGGGTATTTAGCCTGATCGCTGTGGATAAGTAAAAAAACACTGTGTGCGGTGTGGTGTCGCAGTGCCCGGTCAAGCCAGGCCGACGTGGAGTTTCAGCCCCAGTGCCTTCATGACCTTGATGATAGTCGCGAACTCGGGATTGCCCTGGCTGCCCAGGGCCTTGTACAGGCTTTCGCGGCCCAGCCCGGTAGCCCGTGCGACCTGGGTCATGCCGCGGGCCCGGGCGATGTCGTTGAGGGCGGCACGGATCAGCACGCCGTCGCCGGTGTCTTCCTCGAAGCAGGCCTCGAGGTAGGCAACCATGTCTTCAGGGGTCTTGAGGTACTCCGCCGCGTCGAAGCGGGTCACTGGGGTGCGCATGTTTCAGCCCTCGCTCATGAGGTCGTGGGCCAGTTGCCTGGCCTGTTGGATGTCGCGTTTCTGGGTGGACTTGTCGCCACCGATCAACAGCAGGTAGATCCGTTTGCCTCGACGGGAGAAGTACACCCGGTAGCCGGGACCGCGATGGATGCGCATTTCATGCACGCCCTCGCCGACGGGCTCGCAGTCTCCGAAGTGCCCCAGTTGCGCGGCCCTCACCCTGGCCAGTACGCGAGTCTTTGCCTGAGGGTCGTTCAGGTGGAGGAGCCAGCGAGTGAACTCCCGAGTCTGCTCGAAGATCAACATCGCGACTGTATTCCTTGGGATACTGACTGGCAACCCATTTGCCAGCTTGATGCTCAATAACGTGACGATCGGTCTTGTGCCGTATCGGCGTCACTGAGGTTGTCCAGGGAGGCTAAGGCATGGGCCAAGGCGGCGCTGTCAGGGGGTTCGCCTGTGGGGGTGAGGCGAGACGTTTTTGTCTGTCAGGCTGTGTACTGTGAGTGCATCGCGGTCAGCAGTTCGGTGACGCTGCTGAACACTCGATCGGCCTCGGGCAGCTCCGGACGCTTGAGTACCAGCACCGGTATTGCACGCTCGCGGGCCACTTCCAACTTCGGCTCGGTGGCGCTGCTACCGCTGTTCTTGCTGATCAGTACATCGATTTGCCGGCGCTCGAACAGGGCGCGCTCGTCCTCGATCAGAAAGGGGCCGCGAGCACCGATCACTTCGCAGCGTTCATTGCCCGCACAGGCTTCCAGTGCACGCAGGGTCCAGAACTGCCCTGCAGGAATCTCGTCCAGGTGCTGCAAGGGTTCGCGGCCCAGGGTGAACAGCGGCCGTTTGAATTCGTCGAGGGCGTCCACCAGTTGCCCCCAATCAGCGACCTCACGCCAGTCATCCCCGGGTTGCGGCTGCCAGGCCGGACGCCGCAAGGCCCAGCAAGCTGTGTTGCTGAGGCGCGCAGCGGCCACTGCATTGGCACTGATCCGGGCGGCATAGGGATGGGTGGCATCGAGCAGCAGGCCGATCCGTTCTTCTCGAATAAACGCCGCCAGGCCATCGGCGCCGCCGTAGCCCCCGACCCGTACCTGACAGTCCAGGTCGCGGGGTACCCGGCCGATGCCGGCCAGGCTGTAGATATGCTGCGGGCCCAAGGTACGGGCGATGGCCAGGGCTTCAGTGACTCCACCCAGGAGCAGGATGCGAGTCATGAAAAGGCTCCAGCATGGCCGACAATGCCGCCCTGGCGATCGATGGCAAAGACCTCCACCTGGACCTGGGACGGCACCACGCTGCGGGCGAATGCCAGGGCGTGCCGGCACACCGCGGCCCCCAGGGCCACCCCGGCGGCGCTGGCCATGGCCAGGGCCTGCTGGCTGGTGTTGGCCTCGCGAATGGCCTGTTGCAGGGCCGGATCGGCACCCTCTTGCGCAGCCCATTCGGCCAGTTGCCCCAGGTCGATGCTGGAGTGACGGCTGTGCAGGTCCATGTGCCCGGCGGCCAGCTTGCTGATCTTGCCGAAACCGCCGCACAGGCTGAGCTTGTCCACAGGCACTTTGCGCAGGTGCTTGAGCACGGCGCCGACAAAGTCGCCCATTTCGATCAGGGCGATTTCCGGCAAGCCGTAGACGCGGCGCATGGTGTCTTCGCTGGCGTTGCCGGTGCAGGCGGCAATGTGCAGGTAGCCATTGGTCTTGGCCACGTCGATGCCCTGGTGGATCGAGGCGATGTAGGCCGAACAGGAAAAAGGCCGGACGATGCCGCTGGTGCCGAGAATCGACAGCCCCCCGAGGATCCCCAGGCGCGGGTTCATGGTTTTCAGGGCCAGGGCCTCGCCGTCGCGGACATTCACCGTGACCTCGAAGCCACCGTGATAGGCCCGCTCTTCGGCCAGGCTCAACAGGTGTTCAGTGATCATCTTGCGCGGCACCGGGTTGATCGCCGGTTCCCCTACGGCCAGGACCAGGCCTGGGCGGGTCACGGTCCCCACGCCTTGGCCGGCGACGAAGCGGATTCCCGGCTCAGGCGTCAGGCGGACCTGGGAATACAACAGCGCGCCGTGGGTCACGTCCGGATCATCCCCGGCGTCCTTGAGGGTGCCCGCTTCCGCGCCGTCCTCAATGTGACGGCAGAATTCCAGGCGCATCTGCACCTGCTTGCCCTTGGGCAGGATGATATCCACCGCGTCCGCGTCGACGCCCCCCAGCAACAGGCGAGCCGCCGCGAGGCTGGTGGCGGTGGCGCAGCTGCCGGTGGTCAGGCCGCTGCGCAGGGGCGCGGGCTGTTCTGCGGTTTCGTCACGCATGCCCTGGCTCCTGTGGCAACGAGCCTGCTGGCGCTAGGGATGACGCCCTGCTCCAGAGTGTTTTCGCGGGGCGTCCCGGGCCTGCAGTACTCATGACGCATCCAGGGGTTTGCACAGGTCCAGCAGGGTAATCGGCAGGGCCTGGCGCCAGGTGTCGAATTCGCCCAGGGGCTGGGCCTGGGCAACATGGATGCGGGTCAGTTCGCCACCGTGCCGGTCGCGCCAGTGCGCCAGGGTCATTTCACTTTGCAGGGTCACCGCGTTGGCCACCAGGCGTCCGCCGGGCTTGAGCTGTTCCCAGCAGGTCTGCAAGACGCCTTCACGGGTCACGCCGCCGCCGATGAACACCGCGTCCGGGCGTTCCAGTCCGGCCAGGGCCTGGGGCGCGCTGCCGCGGATCAGTTGCAGCCCGGGCACCCCGAGGGCATCGCGGTTGTACTCGATCAGTTGCTGGCGGCCGTCATCGGCCTCGATGGCCAGGGCCCGGCAGCTGGGATGGGCGCGCATCCATTCGATGCCGATGGAGCCGCTGCCGGCGCCCACGTCCCAGAGCAGTTCACCGGGCACCGGCGCAAGGCGGGCCAGGGTGATGGCGCGCACGTCCCGCTTGGTCAACTGGCCGTCATGGCGAAAGGCCGAATCCGGCAGGCCGGCCAGGCGCGACAGGCGCGGCGCACCTGCCTCGGCCCGACACTCGATGGCCAGCAGGTTGAGGTCGGCAATCGGTGGGTCGCTCCAATCGTGGGCGCTGCCGTCGATACGGCGCTCCAGGGGCCCGCCCAGGTGCTCCAGCACGCTGATCCGGCTCGGGCCGAAGCCGCGCTCGCGCAACAGGGCAGCGATGGCCGCCGGGCTGTGGCCGTCATTGCTCAGCACCAGCAGGCGCACACCGCTGGACAGTTGGGCATTGAGCGCGGCGATCGGCCGCGCCACCACCGACAGGCTGGTCACTTCCTGCAATGGCCAGCCCAGGCGGGCGGCGGCCAGGGAGTAAGAGGAAGGAAAAGGCAGCACCTGCAGCTCCTCCACGGGCAGTTGGCGCGCCAGGCTGGCACCGACACCGAACAGCATCGGATCGCCGCTGGCCAGCACACAGACCGGCGCCCCGCGCTGACTCAGTACCGGCTCCAGGGAAAACGGGCTGGGCCACAGCTGGCGCTCGCCGCGGATGCACGGGGGCAGCAGATCCAGCTGGCGCTGGCCGCCCACGATCCGCGAAGCGCCGAGCAAGGCATGACGGGCATTCCTGCCCAGGCCCTTGAAGCCGTCTTCACCGATTCCCACTACTGTCAGCCAGGGCGACATCTAATTTCCTCAAACCGAAGGTTCCGATGGGCAAGCTTTTCATGCCTTCGGACAAAGCAGGCATAATACCGCGCCTGCGCTGACGAAGCGCTGTTCCCATACTGCCGGTTGCCCCCTTGAACGAACGCTCGATGTCCACCGCCATTCGCCCCTCGGCCTGCCCGGGGTTGCTGCGCATCGTCCCGGCGCTGGACGGCGGCATCTGTCGGATCAAGCTGGCGGGTGGCGTCATCAGCGCAGCCCAGGCGCTGGCGGTGGCCGATGCGGCGCAGGCTTATGCCGGCGGCGTGATCGAGGCCACCAACCGCGCCAACCTGCAGATTCGCGGCATAGGTACCGAGCACCGGGCGCTGATCGAGGGCTTGCTGGCCGCTGGCCTGGGACCCACCACGGCGGCCGGCGACGATGTGCGCAACCTGATGCTCAGCCCCGGCGCCGGCATCGACCGGCAGATGCTGGTCGACACCCGCCCCCTGGCGGGGCAGATCCTCGAGACCTTGCAGAGCCATCCGCGCTTCCATGAACTGTCGGCCAAGTTCGCCGTGCAGCTCGACGGTGGCGAGGCCCTGGCCATGCTTGGGCATCACCACGATCTGTGGCTGGCGGCGATGCGGCAGGACGGACGCTTGCTGCTGGCCTTCGGCCTGGCCGGCAGCCCTGTGGATAAACCGGTGGCGGCGGTGCCCCTCGAAGCCGGCCATGAGCTGCTGGTGGCGGTGCTGGAGCTGTTCCTGGAACGGGCCCGGCCGGAGCAGACGCGCATGCGCCATCTGCTGGCCGAAATGCCCCTGGAGGATTTTCTCGCGCAACTGCGCCAGCGCCTGGGCGTTGCCTTGCTGGATATCGACGGTTGGCAGCGCCCGGCGGCCGTCGAGGGCTTGCACATCGGTACTTATCCACAGCGCGTGGACCCCCTCCTCGCGACGGGCCCGGAGCGCGAGCCGGTCTATATCGGTGCGGTCACGCCCTTGGGGCGCCTTGACCCGGCGATGCTCAAGGGCGTTGCGCAACTGGCTCGGCAGTACGGTGATGGCAGCCTGCGTTTCACGCCCTGGCAGAGCCTGCTGCTGCCCGGGATTGCCTCGGAGGACGCCCCGGCGGTTACTGCGCAACTGGACCAGTTGGGTCTGCTGTGCCGTCCCGAGCAAGCCCTGGCCCACCTGATCGCCTGCACCGGCTCCAGAGGCTGTGGCAAGGCCCTGGCCGAGACCAAGGGCGACGCCCTGCGGCTGGCGGCCTTGCTGCAGGGCCATGGCCGCCAACCGGAGGTACACCTGTCGGCCTGCAGCCGCTCCTGTGCCTCGGCCCATGTGGCCCCAGCCACTTTGCTGGCGGTGGCGCCGGGACGCTACGACCTTTATTTTCGCGATGCCACGCAGCCGGGTTTCGGCAGGCTGCGGGCCCGCAACCTTACTATTGAAGCGGCAGAGGCTCTGCTCGATGCCCGCCCACGGAGCCACCTTGATGATTGATTACATCCGCGATGGTCAGGAGATCTATCGCAACTCCTTCGCGATCATTCGCGAAGAAGCCAGGCTGGATCGCATTCCGGCCGACCTGGAGAAGCTCGCGGTGCGGGTGATTCACGCCTGCGGCATGGTGGAGGCCATCGATGGCCTGCAGTTTTCCACAGGTGCCGGCAAGGCCGGGCGCGAGGCCCTGGCCGCCGGCGCGCCGATCCTCTGTGATGCGCGGATGGTGTCCGAAGGCATTACCCGGGCGCGCCTGCCGGCGAACAACCCGGTGATCTGTACCCTGCGCGACGACAGCGTGCCGGCGCTGGCCAAGGAGCTGGGCAACACCCGCTCGGCGGCCGCCCTGGAACTGTGGCGCCCGCACCTGGAAGGCAGCGTGGTGGTGATTGGCAATGCCCCCACGGCGCTGTTCTATCTCTTGGAAATGCTGGACGCCGGGGCGCCGAAACCGGCGTTGATCCTCGGTTTCCCGGTGGGCTTCGTAGGCGCCGCCGAATCCAAGGCCATGCTCGCTGCTGACAGCCGCGGCGTGCCCTTCGTGATCATGCAGGGGCGCCTGGGCGGCAGCGCCATGGCCGCCGCCGCGGTCAATGCCCTGGCCACGGAGGTCGAATGATGCAGCAGCCTGGACGTTTGATCGGCCTCGGTGTCGGCCCCGGTGACCCGGAACTGATTACCCTCAAGGCCCTGCGCCTGCTGCGCGAATCGCCAGTGGTGGCGTATTTCGTGGCCAAGGGCAAGAAGGGCAACGCCTTCGGCATCATCGAGGCCCACCTGCAACAGGCCCAGACCCTGCTGCCCCTGGTGTACCCGGTGACCACCGAGGTGCTGCCGGAACCGCTGTCCTATGAGCAGATCATCAGCGACTTCTACGACAGCGCCAGCCAGCAGTTGGCCGAGCACCTGGATGCCGGTCGCGACGTGGCGGTGATCTGCGAAGGCGACCCGTTCTTCTACGGCTCCTACATGTACCTGCACGACCGCCTGGCCGAGCGCTATCAGGCCGAAGTGGTGCCCGGTGTCTGCTCCATGCTGGGCGGCGCCTCCGTGCTGGGTGCGCCCCTGGTGTATCGCAACCAGAGCCTGTCGGTGCTTTCCGGGGTGCTGCCCCATGACGAACTCAAGCGTCGCCTGGCAGATGCCGATGCGGCGGTGGTGATGAAGCTGGGACGCAACTTCCCCAAGGTGCGCCAGGTGCTGGAGGAGCTGGGGCTGGCGGAGCGTGCGCTGTACGTCGAGCGCGCCACCATGGCCAACCAGAAGATCGTGCCCCTCAACGAGGTAGAGCCCATGTCCTCGCCGTACTTCTCGCTGATCATCGTTCCCGGCGAAAGGTGGCAAGGCTGATGGCCCGTTCGCTTGCCGCCATCGTCATCCTGGGCCAAGGCAGCCTGGGCACGGCCCGGAGCATTCAGCGGCTGTATCCCGATGCGTTGATCTACGGCCTGGCCGAGCGGGTCGAGGGTGCGGATCGCAGCTACCAGGAGTTCGGCGCCACGTTGCGCCAGCTTTATCAACAGGACACCCCGATCATCGCCCTGTGCGCGGCGGGCATCGTCATTCGTACCCTGGCACCGTTGCTCCTGGAAAAGGGTGCCGAGCCGCCGGTGCTGGCGGTGGCCGAGGACGGCAGCGCCGTGGTGCCGCTTTTGGGTGGCCTGGGTGGGGTCAATGTCATGGCCCGGGAAATCGCCGCTGGCCTGGGTGTCGCCGCGGCGATCACCACCAGCGGTGAACTGCGCTTCGGCACCTGCCTGCTGAACCCGCCCAGCGGCTATGCCCTGGGCGACCTGGAGCTGGGCAAGCGCTTTGTCTCCGACCTGCTGGGCGGCGAAAGCGTGCGCATCGAAGGCGCCGCGCCCTGGCTGGCCGAGGCCCGGCTGCCGCAAGACCAGCAGGCCCGGCTGACCATTCGCGTCGGCTCGGCCGAGCGCGAGCCCGCCGCCAACGAATTGCTGATCTATCCCCGCAGTGTGCTGATCGCCTGCAACGGCAATATCCATGGCGCCGAGGCATTGCGCGAGGCCCTGCATCAAAAGCGCATCGCCGTGCAATCGCTGGCCTGCCTGCTGGCGGCTGACAGCGACATGGCCCATCGCGGCTTGCATGAGGCCGCTGCCGAACTGGGCGTGCCCCTGCGTTTTGCGCCGGTTGCCAGCAGCGTTGTCGAACTGGCCCAGCGCGCGGTTGCGCAACTGCTGCCGCCCCTGAGCGTGGGTGACGACATCGCCATCGCGGTGGCCAGCCAGCCCCTGGACCCGGAGCAAATCGGCCGCCCCCGTGGGCGCCTGGCCGTGATCGGCCTCGGCCCTGGCGCCGCCGAGCTGATGGTGCCGGCAGTGAAAGCCGAACTGGCCCGGGCCAACGACATTCTGGGTTATGAAACCTACGTGCGCATGGCCGGGCCGTTCCGTGCCGACCAGGTCATGCACTGCACCGACAACCGCGAAGAAATGCAGCGTGCCCGTCACGCCTTCGAACTGGCCGCACAGGGCCGTTCGGTGGTGGTGGTGTCGTCCGGCGACCCGGGGGTGTTCGCCATGGCCGCTGCGGTGCTCGAAGCCCTGCACGAGTCCGGCGACCCGGCCTGGCATCGCGTCGATCTGCAGATCCTCCCAGGCGTTTCCGCCTCCCTGGCCACTGCGGCCCAGGCCGGTGCCCCCCTGGGCCATGACTTCTGCGTGCTGTCGCTGTCGGACAACCTCAAGCCCTGGGACATCATCGAGAAGCGCCTGGACCTCGCCTCCCAGGCCGATCTGGCCTTGGCTTTCTACAACCCGATTTCCCGCTCGCGGCCTTGGCAACTGGGCCGGGCCCTGGAGATCGTGCGCCAGCACCGCACGCCGCAAACCCCGGTGGTGCTGGGGCGTGATATCGGCCGCCCGGGCCAGACCCTGCGGGTGATCACCCTGGGCGAACTGACCCCGGAGCAGGTGGACATGCGCACCATGGTACTGGTGGGTTCCTCCACCACCTGCGTGTTCCCCCGGGCCGAGGGCGGCGAGTGGGTGTACACCCCGCGCTGGTACGGCAACAAACCCGTGTAGGAGCCGGCTTGCCGGCGAAGGCGTCCGCCAGGGCCCTGCAAGGCTCAAGGGCCTCTTCGCCGGCAAGTCGACTGCTACGGGTCGCTGGGCTCGGCAGTCAGCAGCCAGCTGATGAATTCGAAGAAGCTGGCCCATCTGGCGGGAATGCGGCCGGCGACGAAGGCTTCCCAGTCGCCCAGGTCGAAATCCCAGACACCGCCGCTGTGCTTGTCCAGCAAATAGCCGCCTTCGCCTTGCAATGAGGTGAAGGCGACGAAGTGCTGGGGCAGTTCCCAAACCTCGTGGATGAACTCGGTGGCCGCGAGGATCTCCTCGCCGGGTCCGACAAGGTCGAAGAGCATTTCGTTGCTGGCACGGCTGCTGAAGTCGGCGGGGTGGCAGGCCAGGTGGACCTGCGCGAACTCGCTGTCCTGGGCGATGCCCAGGGCTTCCAGGGCTTGGCTGACTTCGCCGGCTTCAGGGCGCGGGCGGTAGCGGGGCTGGGCTTCGATCAGGGCAATCAGGGGTGCTGGAATCATGTTGGGTACTCGGCGGCGCGAGGCCACTTGTCCAGGGGCAGGTGGTCCTGGTGGCGGGCAAAGTGTTCCCGGGCCTGGCCCAGGGTTTGATGGTTCGGTCCGCTCGGCACATCCAGCGCTTCGCTGCCGTCGTCTTCCCAATGGCACAGGTCGCAGATCTCGTACGTGGCCCGCTCCGACAGGGTTCGATAGCCACAGCAGGGGCAGGCCTCCCGGTGTTCGAGGCCTGGGCTGACGAGGTAATCGCCTAGCCCGGCTTCACGCAGGCAGCGCATCAGATACAGGTGGCTGACGCCACGGTATTCGGCGCGCAGGGCGATCAGCAGCAGCGCTGCGTAGCGTGGGTCCTGTGCCTCTTCCGGGGGCTCCGGTTGCGTCAGGATCTGTTGTTGCAGGCTGGGTGCAAGTGTCGCGAACTCAAGGTCGTCGCTGTCTATCCCCCACCAGTTCAGGAGGTGGGAGGCCCGAGCGTCAGCATTGAGGCCGGGCAGCCGGTGTCTGCTCAAGAGGTCGATGGCGGCGTTGGCGGTGAGTGTTTCCATGGGGCTCGGTTCAGGGCCAGGTCAGGGTCAATTGGTCGGGGCGCTGAATGGGGATTCGCACCCTGACCCCGGAGGTCGATTCGGCAAGGACGTATTGATCCTCAATCTCTACCCGGTTGAAGGGGTTGGTGTCCCGCAAGGCAATCAGCCAGATCAGTGCATCCGCATCTTTTTCCTGCAAGGCCAGGAAGCCATCTGCGCCATGAGCGCTGCACTCGCCGGCCCTGGCCTGCCAAGGCCCGCTGCTGGCGACGCATTGCGCCAGGGCCGCGAGGCCCTCGCAGCCCTGGCCGGCGCTGTAGTCCGAGGCCGGCATCCACCGCTTGTTGATCAGTTGGGGATGTTCATGGGGCAGCTCGAACAGGCAGTAGAAGCCAGCGCCCAGGGAGATGGAGTTCTCCCGGGGGTAGCGTTCGTCCTGCCATTGCTGCTGGATGAGTTGGCGGTCTTCACTGCCGGGCATGTGATGTTCCTTATCCGCTGCCGGGTCGAGCCGGTGTCAGGGCACCAGATAGCCCCTGACCCCGGTAAAGATGATCTGCGCCGCCAGGGCGCAGACGAACAACCCCATCAGCCGGCTGACGATCTGCAGGCCCTGGTCGCCGAGGATCCGTTCGATGCGGTTGGACAGGTACAGCACCACGCCCACGGTGAGGCTGGCCAGGGCGATGCTGAGGATCGCGGTGAGCTTGTCGTCCCAGTGCGGCTGGCTGACGCCCATGACCAGCAGGGCACCGATGGTGCCCGGGCCGACGGTGAGAGGAATGGTCAGCGGGACTATGGTCACGTCCTGCTGCACGTTGTCGGTCTGTACCGCCGACTTGCCCTGGGCCATGCCTAGGGCGGAGATGAACAGCACGCTGCCCGCGCCGATGCGAAAGGCGTCCACGGTGATGCCGAACACGCCGAAGATCACCCGGCCGAAGAGGTACAGCAGGACGCTGGAGACCAGGGTCGCCAGGGCGACTTTCCAGGCCAGGCGCCGGCGTTCCTTGAGGGAGTAGCCGCGGGTCAGGCTGATAAAGCACGACAGCACGAAGAACGGGCTATAGAGCACCAGCATCTTCAGGTAAACGCTGAACAGCACGTGGAGCATGGCGGGAGCTCACGACTAAGGAGGGCGAGCGAGAGTTTAACAGGCGCCGCCGAGACTGTCGGCTCAACTGGTGTGCGCGGCGTTGCGTTCGCGCAGGTCGCGCTGGGTCACCCAGTGTTCCACCAGTTCGCGCAGCTGCGAGAGCTCCACCGGCTTGGCCATGTGCCCGTCCATGCCGGCCTGGCGCGCGCGCTCCTTGTGCTCGGCAAGGATGTGCGCGGTGAGCGCCACCACCGGGGTACGCACCCGTTGGTTGCCGACTTCCCAGGCCCGCAGTTGCTGGGTGGCGGAGAAGCCGTCGAGCACCGGCATTTCGCAATCCATCAGCACCAGGTCGTAGCGCTTGGCTTTCATCGCCTGCAGGGCCTCTTCGCCATTGCTGGCGGTGTCGGGCTGCAGGTTGAGCTTGCCCAGCATGCCGCGGATGACCTTGGTGGAGATGCTGTTGTCCTCGGCCACTAGGATGCTGAAGTCGCTGGGCACAGTGACCGATGCCGGGGCCGGGGGCGGATTGAGCGGCAGGTTGTAGGGCGCTGTCGGTGCCTTGTCGCGCTGGCTGAGCTCGTCGGCCAGGGTGGTCTTGAGGGTGTAGCCGGCCACTGGCTTGGCGAGGATGCGCTTGATCCCGGCATTGCGTGCAATCACCTTGCTCGGCGCATTGCTGATGCCGGTGAGCATCACCAGCAGGATGTCGTGGTTCAGGCTCGGGTCTTCCTTGATCTTGGCCGCCAGTTGCATGCCGGTCATGCCGGGCATGTTCTGGTCCAGCAATACCACATCGAAGTAGTCCCGCAGGTGCGCCTTGGTGCGCAGCAGGGCCAGGGCTTCCTTGCCCGACGGCACGGCGCTGACGTTCAGGCCCCAGGCGCTGCATTGCTGCACCAGGACCTTGCGGCAGGTGTCGTTGTCGTCCACCACCAGTACCCGCGCGCCTTGCAGCGGGCCGTCGAGGTCGGCGGTCGGGTGCTCCAGGCGTTCGGCGTCCAGGGGCAGGGTCAGCCACAGGGTGCTGCCTTGCTGGGTACCGCTCTTGATGCCGAACTCGCCGTGCATCAGCAGGATCAACTGACGGGCGATCACCAGTCCGAGGTTGCCCCCCAGGCGGGTGGTGGCGAGGAAGTTCTTGCTGTGCAGCTCGGTGTGCAGCAGGGCCTCGCGCTCTTCGGCGTCCATGGGCTGGCCGCTGTCCTGCACGGCGATGCGCAGGCGCGGCTTGCTGCTGCGCTCGTCGAGGGCGACGACGATCAGCACCTCGCCTTCGTCGGTTTTCTTCAGGGCGTTTTCCAGCAGGCTCAGCAGGGCTTGGCGCAGGCGCGTCGGATCGCCGCTGATGACCCGCGGCACTTGCGGCTGGATGAAGCTGATCAGCTCGACATTCTGCTGTTCGGCCTTGGCCCGGAAGATGCTCAGGCAGTCCTCGATCAAGGCGTTGAGGTCGAATTGCACGTCGTCCAGCTCGATCTGCCCGGACTCCAGCTTGGAGATGTCGAGGATCTCGTTGATCAGGGTCAGCAGCTCGTTGCCGGCGCTGTGGATGGTCTGCACGTAGTCGCGCTGCTTGACCGACAGTGGTGTGCCCAGCAGCAGTTCGGTCATGCCCAGCACGCCATTCATGGGGGTGCGGATTTCATGGCTGATCTTGGCCAGGAACTCGGCCTTGGCGTTGACCTCGGCGGTGCTGGCGGCCAGGTCGCGGCTGACGCTGAAGCGGTTCTCGGTGATGCTGCGCTGGCGCTCGCCCAAGGCAACGCTCATCAGCAGGCCGGCGATGCACACCACGCTGAGCAGGGTGACGATCAGGCCTTGCGGCGGTACCAGGGTCAGGCCGAGCAGGGCCGGGAGGATCACCAGGGTGCCGAGGTTGAAGATCACCATCGCGGCCACGAACAGCCGCGCCGGGCGATAGCCCTGATGCCAATGGTAGCCGCCGACGAACAGCATGCTCAGGCCGGCCAGGGCCACCAGGCCATAGGTGATGACATTCAAGGGCAGGGTGCTGACGAACAGCAGCAACAGGCCGAACAGGCTGATCAGCAGGATGTTGCCCAGCAGCAGCCGGTTCAGTGGATGCGGGCCCAGGGGGGCGAAGAAGCGGTAGGCGAACATCATCCCGCACGGGGCGGTCAGCAGCAGGGCGACATAGGCCCCTGGGGTCTGCAGCGCTTGCCAGTCCGGCAGCCAGGGCGCCAGCAGGTTCAGCAGCATCAGCAGGCTGAGGGTCAGCAGGCTCTCGCAGGCCGCCAGCCACAGGCTGCTGCGCGAGCGGGTGTAGGCGAAGCGCGTGAGGTTGTGCAGGATCAGCATCGCCAGGCAGCCGAAGAGCAGGCCGTAGATCAGCGTCTGGCTCTGGTCGGCGGCGGCCGTCACCGCCGATTGCAAGGTGATGTAGGGGCGCAGTTCGTGCTCGGACACCAGGCGCACATAGACTTCCAGGGGCTTGGCGCTTTGCGGCAGCGGCAACATGAAATCGCTGCTGGGCAGGGGCTTTTGCGCCTGGGAACGGCTGGAGCCGGTGTTCACTTGCTCGATCAGCTTGTCGCCGTCGAGCACATAGAGATTCAGGTGGGACAGGTCGGGCGCGAAGATCCGCAGCACCTGCTCGTGGGTTCCCGGCTGGAGTTTGAAGCGCAGCCACAGGGCGCCATCGGGCTCGGCGGCGGTCAGCTTGTCCAGTTCGATCGGGCTGAATTGATTGGTGTAGCGCGGGGAGCGGATGTCACTGAGCTGCAGGTCGGCCTGTTCGTCGAGCAGCACCGCCCAGCCACTGCCTTGGGCGGCCAGGGCCGGGGTCAAGCAGAGCAGGGTCAGCAATGTGACGGTGAAGCCTAGGGCAATCCTGAGCCAGCGCACGGCGAAATCCCTTCGTTGGTTGATGCCTGATTATAACTATGCGCGGCGTAATAGCCGCCCGGCAAGGGCTTGAACCCCTTGCCGGAGGCTTGGACGGCCTTACTCCTGGCCACGCTCGCGGGCAATGGCACGGTAGCCGATGTCCTTGCGGTAGAAGCAGCCTTGCCAGTCGATCTTGGCTGCCAGGCGGTAGGCTTGCTGCTGGGCCGCATCGACGCTGTCCCCCATGGCCGTGGCACAGAGCACCCGGCCGCCGGAGGTCACCACCTGGCCGTCCTTGAGTGCGGTGCCGGCGTGGAAGACCTTGCCTTCCAGAGTGGCGGCGGCGTCCAGGCCGGTGATCGCGGCACCCTTGGCGTAGTCGCCCGGGTAGCCGCCGGCGGCCAGCACGATGCCCAGGCTCGGACGTGGATCCCATTGTGCTTCGACCTTGTCCAGGGCCTGGGCCAGGGCGGCTTCCACCAGCAGCACCAGGCTCGACTGCAGGCGCAGCATCACCGGCTGGGTTTCCGGGTCGCCGAAGCGGCAGTTGAACTCGATGACTTTCGGGTTGCCGGCCTTGTCGATCATCAGGCCCGCGTAGAGGAAGCCGGTGTAGACGTTGCCTTCCTCGGCCATGCCGCGCACGGTCGGCCAGATCACCAGGTCCATCACCCGCTGGTGCACATCGGCGGTGACCACCGGTGCCGGCGAGTAGGCGCCCATGCCACCGGTATTGGGGCCAGTGTCGCCGTCACCGACGCGCTTGTGGTCCTGGCTGGTGGCCATGGGCAGGACGTTCTTGCCGTCGACCATGACGATGAAGCTGGCTTCCTCGCCGTCGAGGAACTCCTCGATGACCACGCGGGAACCGGCGTCGCCGAAGGCATTGCCGGCGAGCATGTCACGCACTGCGTCCTCGGCTTCGGCCAGGGTCATGGCGACGATCACGCCCTTGCCGGCGGCCAGGCCGTCGGCCTTGATCACGATCGGTGCGCCTTTCTCGCGCAGGTAGGCCAGGGCCGGCTCGATCTCGGTGAAGTTCTGGTAGTCGGCGGTGGGGATCTTGTGCCGAGCCAGGAAATCCTTGGTGAAGGCCTTCGAGCCTTCCAGCTGAGCCGCGCCGGCGGTCGGGCCGAAGCAGTCCAGGCCACGGGAGCGGAACAGGTCGACCACGCCGGCCACCAGCGGCACTTCCGGGCCGACGATGGTCAGGGACACGTTCTTCTCTGCAAAATCTGCAAGCTGTTCAAGGGCCAGCACGTCGATATCGACGTTCTCGCACTTGGCCTCGATGGCGGTGCCGGCGTTGCCCGGGGCGACGAATACTTTTTCGACCCGTGGGTCCTGAGCGACTTTCCAGGCCAGGGCGTGTTCACGACCGCCGCTACCAATGATCAAAACGTTCAAGTCAGACTCCTTCGGAGGAAGCTACAAGCCGCAAGCTGCAAGTGAAGAGCAATCTGGGTCGCTCTGAAGTGCGGCGTGCGGCTTTGAATGAGAAAGGCTGCAAGCGCAAGCAAGGGCGACTGCGGTCGGCTCTGGCTTGTCGCTTGCAGCTTGATGCTTGTGCTGCTCTTAGTGACGGAAATGACGCATGCCGGTGAAGACCATGGCAATCCCGGCTTCGTCGGCTGCGGCAATCACTTCGGCATCACGCATCGAGCCGCCCGGCTGGATCACTGCGGTAATACCGACCTTGGCGGCGTTGTCCAGGCCGTCGCGGAACGGGAAGAACGCGTCGGAGGCCATGACCGAACCGGCTACCTGCAGACCGGCGTGCTCAGCCTTGATGGCGGCGATCCGCGCGGAGTTCACGCGGCTCATCTGGCCGGCGCCGACACCGATGGTCTGGCGGTTCTTGGCGTAGACGATGGCGTTGGACTTGACGTACTTGGCGACTTTCCAGGCGAAGATCAGGTCGTTGATCTCTTGCTCGGTCGGGGCGCGCTTGGTCACCACTTTCAGGTCATCGGCACCGATCATGCCGATATCACGGCTCTGCACCAGCAGGCCGCCGTTGACGCGCTTGTAGTCCCAGGCTGCGGCGCGGTCAGCCGACCACTCGCCGCAGGCCAGCAGGCGCACGTTGGCCTTGGCGGCGACAATGGCGCGGGCTTCTTCGCTGACGCTCGGGGCAATGATCACTTCGACGAACTGACGCTCGACGATGGCCTTGGCGGTTTCGGCATCCAGCTCGCGGTTGAAGGCGATGATGCCGCCGAAGGCCGACTCGGTGTCGGTGGCGTAGGCCAGTTCGTAGGCCTGGCGGATGCCGCCTTCAGCGTCGGGGCTAACGGCTACGCCGCACGGGTTGGCGTGCTTGACGATGACGCAGGCCGGCTTGACGAAGCTCTTCACGCATTCCAGGGCGGCGTCGGTGTCGGCCACGTTGTTGTACGACAGCTCCTTGCCTTGCAGCTGGGTAGCGGTGGCGATGCCGACCTCGGCCGGCTTGGCTTCCACGTAGAACGCCGCGCTCTGGTGCGGGTTCTCGCCGTAGCGCATTTCCTGGGCCTTGATGAACTGGCTGTTGAAGGTCCGCGGGAACTCGCTGCGGCCTTCTGTGCTCAGGGTCTCGGCGGCCTGGTTCACGGTGCCCATGTAGTTGGCGATCATGCCGTCGTAGGCCGCGGTGTGTTCGAAGGCCTTGAGCATCAGGTCGAAGCGCTGGGCGTAGGTCAGGCCGCCGGCTTTCAGGCCTTGCAGGACGCTGGCGTAGTCGCTGGCGTTGACCACGATGGCCACGTCTTTGTGGTTCTTGGCCGCCGAGCGAACCATGGTCGGGCCGCCGATGTCGATGTTCTCGATGGCGGTCGGCAGGTCGCAGCCTGGCTTGTTGATGGTGGCTTCGAAGGGGTAGAGGTTGACTGCCACCAGGTCGATCGGCTTGATGCCGTGCTCGTTCATGATGGCGTCGTCGATGCCGCGACGACCGAGGATACCGCCGTGGATTTTCGGATGCAGGGTCTTCACCCGGCCGTCCATCATTTCCGCGAAACCGGTGTAATCCGCGACTTCCACTGCGGACACGCCGTTGTCCTGCAGCAGTTTGAAGGTCCCGCCGGTGGAGAGGATCTCCACGCCGAGGGCTTCCAGCTCCTTGGCGAATTCGAGGATCCCGGTCTTGTCGGAAACACTGATCAAGGCGCGGCGGATCGGCAGGCGGGTAGTCTGGTCGGTCATCTCAATTTCCATCAAAAGCAAAGGAGTCAGCAAAAAAGGCGACCGTTTTTTACGCGGGCGCCTTTCTGGTTTGATTGAATGCTTACAACAAATCGTACTGCTTGAGTTTCTTGCGCAGGGTGCCGCGGTTCAGACCCAGGAGTTCGCTGGCCTTGGTCTGGTTGCCCTTGACGTAGTTCATCACGCTTTCGAGCAACGGAGCCTCGACTTCGGAGAGCACCAGGTTGTACACGTCCGTGACGGCAGCGCCCTCAAGGTGGGCGAAATAATTGTGCAGCGCCTTCTCGACACTCCCGCGAAGGGTCTGGCCTTCTTCGCTGGGGGTATTGAGGTGCTGTTTCAAATTCACGTTGTCGCTCACGGGTGTAGTTCCACTCACTAAAGTCTCGGTCATCATCGTCATGCGGCCACCCCCTCTCCGTCCCCTGTCGCCAGGCTCTTGTAACGCCCGGCGAAGAACTCCCGAACGTTGGCGCATTGTGCTTCCGTATCTTCCAAACGATTGAAGTGGGCGCGAAACTCCCTGGCGCCCGGCAGGGTTGCGAGATACCAGCCCACATGCTTGCGCGCAATGCGTACGCCCATGACATCCCCATAGAAGGCATGCAGCGCGGCCAGGTGCTCTAGCAGAATACGTTCCACCTCGAACAGCTCCGGGGCCGGGAGGGTTTCACCGGTGCTCAGGAAGTGTTCGATTTCACGAAAAATCCATGGCCGCCCTTGGGCGGCCCGGCCGATCAACAGCCCGTCGGCGCCGGTAGCGTGCAATACGTGCCGGGCCTTTTCGGGTGAGTCGATGTCGCCATTGGCGAAGACCGGAATCGACACCGCCTGCTTGATCGCGGCAATGGTGTCGTACTCGGCTTCACCGGTATACAGGTCGGCCCGGGTCCGACCATGGACCGCCAGTGCCGTAATGCCTGCCTGCTCGGCGATCTTCGCCACCGTGAGGCCGTTCTTGTTCTCCCGGTCCCAGCCGGTGCGGATCTTCAGGGTGACCGGTACATCCACCGCGGCCACCACCGCCTGGAGAATCTCGTTGACCAGGGCTTCGTCTTTCAGCAACGCGGAACCGGCGGCCTTGTTGCAGACCTTCTTCGCCGGACAACCCATGTTGATGTCAATAATCTGTGCGCCCAACTCGACGTTGGCGCGGGCGGCGTCTGCCAGCATCTGTGCATCGCCACCGGCGATCTGTACCGAGCGGGGCTCGGGATCGCCTTCGTGGATCATGCGCAACCGCGATTTGCGGCTGTTCCACAAGCTCATGTCGCTGGTGACCATTTCCGAGACTACAAGGCCCGCGCCTAATTGCTTGCAAAGCTGACGAAAGGGCTGGTCGGTGACCCCCGCCATCGGGGCGAGAATCAAGCCGTTGTGCACTGTGTATGGGCCGATGCGTACCGCCGACATAGGACTTCCCTGTTGTGGGGCCGGATCATGAGAGTTCGAAAAAGGGTTGGCATGATACCCGCTCTCGATGACCGGATAAAGGCTGAATTGGATAAAATCTGAACAGTTCTTCCGTTATCGCCCCGGGATTAATCTGGGCGATGCAGTCATAAATCTGTCGTCAATCCAGAATTTTCCATCAGCTTGTTTGGCTGATTCACTCGGGCGAGTGGAAACTCAGACTGTAGTTCACAGCTTTCGGTCCTGGGTCGAGAATATCCAGGGCGATGTGAATGGGCGTCTGCGGCGGCATTTCCGCGGCATCCTGCAAGTCGCCACCCAGGTATTCCCCAGGCTTGAAGCTGCGGCTGGCAATCAGATGGCCATTGAGGTCGGCGAAGCGCAGTTCCAACAACGGGAAGGGCTGGGAGAAGGGCGCGCGGTTGTAGATGATGGCGTCCACCACCAGGGCCCCGCTGAACTCCGGATGGCTGCGCACCACCAGGTTGCTGCTCTTGATCCGGGCGATATCGACCCGGGACGGCACTGTGCAGCCCAGTTCCGGGCACAGTTCCTGGAACCAGGGGCGGTACTGGTCCTGGCGCGCCAGTTCATCGAAGTGATAGGCGACGTACTGGCCTACCAGGCCACCGGCAGCCAGCAGGATCAGCAGCAACCAGAGCAGGCGTCGGCCCCAGGGCGAACGTCGCTTTTGCCAATCGAGGTGCAGCGGGTCGTCCACCAGGTCCAGCAGCACCTCTTCCTTGACTCCGGGCTCGTTGCGCTCGCGGCGCTTTTTGCCTTGGGCGGCTGGCTCGGGCGGCTCGTCCTGTTCGCTGGGGTCGGCTGCAGGATGAGCGGCCAGGGGTTCGAGGTCATCATCCAGGCGCAACCGTGGAGCCTGGGGCTCGTCATCCAGGTCCGCCAGGTTGAACGACAGCGACGGTTCGGTGCGGCTGGGCTTGGGTGGCTCGGGGCTGGTCTCGGTGTCGCTCGCTTGCATCTTGAGGGGCGAGGGCTCGTCTTCGTCCTGTTCGGCGGCACTGCCGAACAGCCCATCGGGCCAGTTCGCCTCATCGGCATCCCGGGTATCGCGTCGGGCGCTGAGGCTGCCTTCCTTGTGCTCGCGTTCCTGGCCAAAGGTCTTGGCCGGCTGGATCTCGCGCTGTTCGAGCTTGGCCAGTTCTTCGTCGAGGTCCAGGTGATCCAGGTCCATCTCGGCGGCCGACCACTGTTTCTGGCTGATGGCACGCTGAGGGGTGGCAGGCGCGGTCGGCGGCGGCAGATCCGTTTGGGGCGCCGCGGCTGCCGGTGTTGCCGGCGCCGCGGGAGCGACCGGCGGTACTGCCGGTTTGGCAGTGGCTTTCGGCGTGGCAGCTTCCCTGGCCGCGCGTTGCTCGAGCAACTGCCGCGCGGCGTTGAACACCTGCAGGCAGGAGCCACAGCGAACCACCCCGCGGGCCACGCTCAATTGAGCGTGGCTGACGCGGAACCTGGTTTGGCAATGCGGGCACTGGGTGACGAAGCTGTCGGTCATGCGGCCATCCGGATTATGCAGGCGGCCATTCTAGCGCCGACGGCCGGTGATGCGCACCCAGCCATCGAGGGTGGCGATCGGGTCCAGATCGAAGTCCTGGGCATAAGCGGCAGCCACTTCTTCGCCTTGTTCGGCGAGGATGCCCGACAGCGCCAGGCGCCCACCGGACTTGACCAGGCCCGATAGCTGCGGGGCCAGGGAAACCAGGGGGCCGGCGAGAATGTTGGCCACCAGCACGTCGGCCTGGACCTGGGGCAGTTGTTCCGGCAGGTACAGCGGGAACAGAGCCTCGGCAATGTTGTTGCGCCCGGCGTTGTCACGGGAAGCTTCCAGGGCCTGCACGTCGATATCGGTGCCGACGGCCTGCCTGGCTCCCAGCAGCAGGGCGGCGATGGCGAGGATCCCCGAGCCGCAGCCGAAGTCCAGTACGTCGCAGCCCTTGAGGTCCTGGCCGTCCAGCCATTCCAGGCACAGGGCGGTGGTCGGGTGGGTGCCGGTGCCAAAGGCCAGGCCCGGGTCCAGCAGCAGGTTGACGGCCTCCGGCTCCGGCGCGGCGTGCCAGCTCGGGACAATCCACAGGCGCTGGCCGAAGCGCATGGGCTGGAAGTTGTCCATCCAGCTGCGTTCCCAGTCCTGGTCTTCGATGACTTCGCTGTGGTGCTCGGGCAGTGGGCTGCCGGTCAGCAGCTCGAGGTGAGCGAGTACGCTGGCGGCTTCGGTGCCGCCTTCGAACAGGGCCAGCAGGTGGGTGTGGGACCACAGCGGGGTGGTATTGAGTTCGGGTTCGAAGATCGGTTGATCCTCGGCGTCCATGAAGGTCACCGAGACGGCGCCGACTTCAAGAAAAGCGTCTTCGTAGGTTTCGGCTTGTTCTGGGCTGATGGCGAGACGGACTTGCAGCCAAGGCATGGCGGGCACCTTCGAAAAATGTGATGTGCAGCCTAGCGGGCCGCGAGAAGCGCGCAAGTTTACGCGAGACGACCCGTGGGAGCGAGGGGGATGCCTGGTTCTTGCTTGCGATAGCGGCTGATCAGGCAATCTAGGCAATGGCGCGCTGCGCGGTTCGCGGTTCGCGGTTCGCGGTTCGCGAGCAGGCTCGCTCCTACAGAGCGCGGGGAGACAAGCAGATACGCCAAGGCCGCTCGAAAGCGGCCTTGGCGGTGTGGCGGTTGCCGATCAGTGTTGCTCGGCCAGCTTGTGCTCGAGGTAGTGAATGTTCACGCCCCCTGTGCAGAAGCCTTCGTCACGGGTCAGGTCGCGGTGCAGCGGGATGTTGGTCTTGATCCCGTCGACGACGATTTCGTCCAGCGCATTGCGCATGCGCGCCATGGCTTCGTCACGGGTGGCCCCGTAGGTGATCAGCTTGCCGATCAACGAATCGTAGTTCGGTGGAACCGCGTAACCGCTGTACAGGTGCGAGTCGACGCGCACGCCGTTGCCGCCCGGAGCATGGAAATGCTTGACCGTGCCGGGGCTTGGCATGAAGGTTTTCGGGTCTTCGGCGTTGATCCGGCATTCCAGCGCGTGCCCGCGGATGACCACGTCATCCTGGGTGAACGACAGCTTGTTGCCGGCGGCGATGCTGAGCATCTCCTTGACGATGTCGATACCGGTGACCATTTCCGAAACCGGGTGCTCTACCTGCACGCGAGTGTTCATCTCGATGAAGTAGAAGCGGCCGTTCTCGTAGAGGAACTCGAACGTGCCGGCGCCACGGTAGCCAATGTCGATGCACGCCTTGACGCAGCGGGCGAAGACTTCCTGGCGAGCAGTCTCGTCGATGCCCGGTGCCGGCGCCTCTTCGAGGACCTTCTGGTGCCGACGCTGCAGCGAGCAGTCGCGGTCGCCCAGGTGAATGGCATTGCCCTGGCCGTCGGACAGTACCTGGACTTCCACGTGACGTGGGTTGGTCAGGAACTTCTCCAGGTAGACCATCGGGTTGCCAAACGCCGCGCCCGCTTCGGAGCGGGTCAGCTTGGCCGAGGCGATCAGGTCTTCTTCCTTGTGCACCACGCGCATGCCGCGACCACCGCCGCCGCCAGCGGCCTTGATGATCACCGGGTAGCCGACTTCACGGCCGATGCGCAGCGCGGTTTCCTCGTCTTCCGGCAGCGGGCCGTCGGAACCTGGAACCGTGGGTACGCCGGCGGCGATCATGGCGTGCTTGGCAGAAACCTTGTCGCCCATCAGGCGGATGGTCTCGGCTTTCGGGCCGATGAAGGCGAAGCCGGAGTTTTCCACCTGTTCGGCGAAATCGGCGTTTTCCGCGAGGAAGCCGTAGCCGGGGTGGATAGCGGTGGCGCCAGTGACTTCAGCGGCGGCGATGATGGCCGGGATGTGCAGGTAGGACTGTGCGGCTTGCGCAGGCCCGATGCAGACGGACTCGTCCGCCAGGCCCAGGTGCATCAGCTCCTTGTCGGCCTTGGAGTAGACGGCGACGGTCTTGATCCCCATTTCCTTGCAGGCACGCAGGATCCGCAGGGCGATTTCGCCGCGGTTGGCGATCAGGACTTTTTCCAACTTCGCAGGCTTCAACATCAAAGACTCTCCGCGGTTCAAACGATGGTGAACAGCGGTTGGTCGTACTCAACCGGCTGGCCGTCTTCGACAAGAATGGATTCGATCACACCGCTGGTTTCAGCTTCGATGTGGTTCATCATCTTCATCGCTTCGACGATGCACAGGGTGTCGCCTTTCTTCACGCTCTGGCCGACTTCGACGAAGGCTGGCGAGCTAGGCGAAGATTTGCGGTAGAAGGTACCGACCATCGGCGAGCGGGCCACGGTGCCATTCAGTGCCGGAGCGGCTGGGGCGGCAGGTGCAGCGGCAGCGGCTGGAGCGGCGGCGGCAGGTGCAGCTACGGGGGCGGCTACCGGAGCCGGTGCGTAGTACTGCTGGGCTGGAGTCTTGCTGTGGCGGCTGATGCGTACGGACTCTTCGCCTTCCTTGATCTCCAGCTCGTCGATGCCGGACTCTTCCAGCAGTTCGATCAGTTTCTTAACTTTACGGATATCCATGAATCATCAACTCCCAAGGGTCGGTCAGGGGCGTTTAGCTTGTTGTTCAAGCTGCTCTAGTGCGGCCTCCAGGGCCAGTCGGTAACCGCTGGCGCCAAGGCCGCAGATCACTCCCACCGCAACGTCGGAGAAGTAGGAGTGATGGCGGAAAGGTTCGCGTTTGTGCACGTTAGACAAATGCACTTCGATGAATGGGATGCTCACCGCCAGCAGCGCGTCACGTAATGCGACGCTTGTATGCGTAAAAGCTGCTGGATTGATCAGAATGAAATCCACGCCTTCATCCCGTGCGGCATGGATGCGCTCGATCAATTCGTACTCGGCGTTGCTCTGCAGGTACTGCAGATGGTGCCCGGCATCACGGGCCCGCTGCTCCAGATCCTGATTGATCTGGGCCAGGGTGGTTGCACCGTAGACCCCCGGTTCACGGGTGCCGAGCAGGTTCAGATTGGGTCCGTGAAGAACCAGTAGGGTGGCCATCGGTTGTTCCTTGTTATCGGGGTGCTGTTGTCAGAACCCGGCGACTATGCCGGAAAGACTTTATGACTGTCCAGTTCTCGGCAATAGCCAGCACGATGACCGATGTTTGCGCAAAATATGTGACCAAGCGATTAAATCCGGTCATTTGCCTGCAAGCCATGTGGAGGGGCGTGTTTGCCGTGGGTTTCGCCGATGTTGCGCTCCAGTGCTGTCAGGCTGGGCGCCGCGGGCGAAGCGGGCAGTTTCAGCCCGTCTCCAGGTATTTCATGCGGCGAGGTCCTTGCCCTAGGCGTCGAGGCCGGTCTCGGGCGGGCGTGTCCGGGGTCAGACGCGGAAGGCTTGCACTGCCGTGTGCAACTGGCCGCCCAGGTCCAGCAGGTTGTCGCCCTGGGCCCGGCCTTCGCCGATGCGTTGCAGGTTGTCGCCGCCCAGTTGATGGATACGCTCACTGTGGTCGCGGATCTCGCTCACCGCGCCGCTTTGCTGGGCGGTGACATCGGCGATCCGCACGGCGGTCTCGGCAATGGTCTGGATCGCCCCGACGATTTCGTCCAGGGCGCCATCGGCAGCCTGGGCCTGGCTGGCGGTGGCCTCGGCATGCTCCACCTGGGCACGCATGCCCTGCACCGATTGCTGCGCGGCGCTCTGCAGGCCGGCGATCAGGCTCTGGATCTCTGCGGTGGCCCCGGCGGTGCGCTGGGCCAGGGTACGCACCTCTTCGGCGACCACGGCAAAGCCGCGGCCCATTTCGCCGGCGCGGGCGGCTTCGATGGCTGCGTTGAGGGCCAGCAGGTTGGTCTGGTCCGCAATCGAACGGATCACCGTCAGCACGCCGCCGATGGTGGCGGACTCCTGTGCCAGGTGTTCGATCATCTGCGCATTGCCCTGCACCTCGCCCACCAGGGCGTGCAGCCCGGTCAGGCTCAGGCCAATGACTTTCTGCCCTTGCTGCACTGCCAGCCCGGCGCTGCGGCTGGCATCGGCGGCCTGGCTGGCGTCGCCGGCCACTTGCTGGATGGTGGCTTCCAGTTCGCCCAGGGCATCGCGGATCTGCGCAGTATCGCCAGCCTGGCGCTCGGCGCCGCTGTGCAGGCCGCTGCTGAGGTCGGCCAGGGCCCGGCTGCTGCCGGCCACCTGTTCGGCGTTCTGGCGAATGGTGCCCACCAGGTCCACCAGATAGGCCCGCAAGCGGTTCAGGGATTCTTCGATGGCGTGCAGTTCGTAATTGGTCTTGCCCAGCTGGATCGGCCGGCTGAAGTCGCCATCGGCCCAGGTCGACAGCGCCGGGGCCAGATTGGTCAGGACCCGGGCCAGCCGGCGCTGCAAGGTGTCGATCACCAGGGCGATCAGCAGGATCAGGCCGATCATCAGGCCCTGCATCAGTCGTACCTCGCCCTGGATCTGCCCGTGCTGGGCGCGCACCGCAGGTTCCAGCTCGGCGATGGCCTGGCGTACGGCAGTAATCTTCAACAGGGTCGCGGCGCTCAGGTCGGCACGTTTCTGGATCTGTTGCCGGGTGCGCTCAAGTTCTGCGGGGTAGCGGTTGAGCAGGCTGTTGAGTTCGCGCTTGAGGCCGACGCCGACGTCTTCGGCAGCGGCCTTCTGGGTGTTTTCCAGCCCCATCAGGGCGGCGAAGTCGTCGGTGCCGGATTCGCTGCTGGCGGTCACGCCCAATAACGGCAGGGCCTCGATCAGCTCGGCCTGGGCGCGGATGTTGTTCACTTCGCGCTCGACGTCGGCAGCCAGTTCACTGCGGCCACTGCTCACCAGCTTGTCCCGGGCCAGGGACAGCTTGCCCAGGTGCTGCGAAGCCGTCAGCAGCAATGGCAGGTAGGCTGCGGCATCGGTTTTCCCGGTGCCACTGGCGTACTGGCTGAACTGCTCCAGGTTGGCGCTCAGTTCCCGCTCGGCCTGCAGCAGCAGGGCCTGCGGATCGCCCGCCAGCTTGCCTGCCGCCAACAGGTCGGTCTTGCTGAACTCGTCGAGGCTGGCCAGGCTCGGGCGCAGGCTTTGCGCGAGTTGCGGTGGCAGCTCGGCCAGTTCGCTCTGCAGGGTCTCGATCGCCTGGGCGGCACTGCTCAGGCGCAGCGCGTCGCCACTGGCCAGGTAGTCCTCGATATTGCGCGCCACTTGATTCTGAAACTGCTGGGACAACCCCAGGTACCGCTCCATCAGCAGGTAGGGGCGCTCCAGGGCTCGCTGCGACCACCAGAGCGTCGCCCCCAGGGCCAGGCACACGGCAACTAATAGCAGGGTGTTGAGATTGGTCAGCAGCTTCAGGCGCATCGGGGCTCTACCAACGGCTTAAATGGTAAGCGCCCGAACTTATTGCGTTTGTATTACAAGGTTATGACCGAATCAGTGGATTCGGATGAAAAAGTGGCACTTTGACTTGATTGCCGCGCGGCCTGCACCCGGTTGCGTCCGCCGTGCTTGGCGCGGTACAGGGCCTCGTCCGCCTGGCTGGCCATCATCAGGCTGTCGGAGTCTTGCTGCATTTCCACCACCCCGGCGCTGAAGGTGCACCACAGGTCCTGGGGCTGAGCCGGGTAGTGGATCTCGGCAAAGCGCTGGCGGATTTCATCGAGCACCTTGCAGGCGGCTTCCTGGTCGGTGTCGGGCATGACGATGGCGAACTCTTCACCGCCGTAGCGGCCGATGAAGTCGGTCTTGCGCAGACGCTGCTTGAGGAACAGCGCCAGGCTCTTGATCACTCGGTCGCCCATGGGGTGGCCGTGGCTGTCGTTGACCCGCTTGAAGTGGTCGATGTCGAGCATGGCGAAGCTCAGTGGCTTGCCCTCGCGGCGAGCGCGGAAGCTGCAGTCTTCGAGCAGTTGCAGGATGTGGGTATGGTTGTACAGCCCGGTGAGGCTGTCGCGGACCATCCGCGCCTTGAGGTTGCGCGCCCGGGCCGCGCGGTTGCGCACGGTGGTGATCAGGTGGCGCGGCTTGATCGGTTTGGTGAGAAAGTCGTCGCCGCCTTCGCTCATGGCGTCGAGCTGCTTGTCCAGGTCGTCCTCGGCCGACAGGTAGATGATCGGCACGCTGACGTAGCGGTCGTTGTGGCGGATCACCTTGGCCAGCTCGGTGCCGGTGCAGGCCGGCATGTACATGTCGAGGATGATCAAGTCCGGCTGGAAGTCCGCCAGCTCGGCCATGGCCTGGATCGGCTCGATCAGGGTACGGGTAACGATCCCGGCGCTGTTGAGCAGGCGCTCGGTGTGCAGCGCCTGGGCCCGGGAATCGTCGATGATCAGCACTTTATAGGGCTCGTACTGGGCGACGCAGGTCAGCACTTCGATCTTTTCCAGCAGGCTGGAGGCTTCCAGGGTGCCGGTGAGAAACTCCTGGCCACCGGCGCGCACGGCCGCCAGGCGGGTCGGGGTATCGGTTTCATGCAGGCTGAAGAACAGCAGCGGCAGCTTCTGCTCCAGTCCGAGCTGGGCCTCATCGGCCAGGGTCAGGCCGATGCCGGGGCCGCAGAAATCCACATCGATGACAATCGCCGCCGGCAGGCGCTCGACCATGGATGAGCGAAACGCCGCGACGCTGTCCAGGGATTGGGCGCTGAGGCCGAAGAACTCCAGCTGCTTGGCCAGGCGCTCGGCCCGGTCGTGATCCTGCAGCATCACGTAGATCGGTTTGCGCAGCGGTGGCAGGAAGGTTTGTTCCAGCTGATCGCCGTGACGCAGCCCGGTACGCGACAGGCGTTGCATCAAACGGTTGAGGTCGGTGATGAGGTTGCTGCTCAGGCGCCCGCGGTTGGCATCCACGGCTTCCAGCGACTGGCTGATGCTGCGGGCCAACTGAGTGTGTTCGGGTTGTTCGAAGCGTTCGGCGAACCGCAGCAGGCGCAGATTGGCCTCGCACAGTTCCGACATGTCAGTGGTCGACCATTCGCTGCGCTGCAGACGCTGCCATATCTCAAGAATCTGACGTGCCTGATGAATTACCCGCTGGGCAAAGTGGTGCTTGAGGCGCTCACGGCTGGGGTCTTCTGGCTCGGTCATATCCTGACTACTAGTTAGGGTGCATGCTGAGATCGACTGGTGGCTCTATGCTAGCACCACTTTTGCGTCCCATGAGTGTCGTACGTCAATAATGTGCAAGGCGAGCCGATTCAGTTCCTGACCGGCTGGTCGCATAGGCTTCGGGACTGTGCTTCATTTATAGTGGCTGCCTGATTCGCAATCATTGCGCGGCGCGCATTTGCCGGAAGAGATATCCCGTCAAGGCAAGGCACGATGGAGTAGGGTTGTGGTCGAACCGATGAACCCAAAAGTGATTGAAAGGACATAGCCATGCTGGATTGGAAGAATCGCGCAGGCAGCGCGCCGGATCGGGCTGCCGAACCCAAGTCGGCGACACGCAGCTATTTCGGTGGCCTGCTGTTCAGCCGCGCCCTGGCCACCTTGCTGGGCCTGTACTTGTTGGTCACCGGTGCCCTGGGCTGGTACTGGAGCCAGGAACCGGCGCTGTTCCCGGTCCAGCAGAACGCCCAGATTGCCGCCGAGAAGGAAGGCCGGCAGATGGTGGTGGGCTACACCACCGTGGAAACCCTCAAGACTGTGGCCGGTACCCTGCTGGACAAGCCGGGCGGCTATATCTCCAACGACCGCTTCCCGCCGGGCCTGTGGATGGACAACATGCCGAGCTGGGAATACGGCGTGCTGGTCCAGGTCCGCGACCTGACCCGTGCCCTGCGCAAGGACTTCGCCCGCTCCCAGTCGCAGTCCGCCGAGGATGCCGACCTGGCCAAGGCCGAGCCGCGCTTCAACTTCGACAACAAGAGCTGGGTGCTGCCATCCAGCGAGTCGGAGTATCAGGACGGCATCAATTCCCTGAGCCGCTACCAGGCGCGCCTGTCCGACCCGAACCAGAAGACCGCGCAGTTCTATGCCCGTGCCGACAACCTCAACAACTGGCTGGGTGATGTCGGTACGCGCCTGGGCTCGCTGTCCCAGCGGCTCTCGGCCAGCGTCGGCCGGGTCAAGCTCAACACCGCGCTGAAAACCGAAACCCCGGCCCCGGGCCAGGCGCCGCAGGTGGACGAGGTGGTGGAGGAAACCCCGTGGATGCAGATCGACAACGTGTTCTACGAGGCCCGTGGCCAGGCCTGGGCGCTGTCGCACCTGTTGCGGGCGATCGAGGTGGATTTCGCTGATGTACTGGCGAAAAAGAATGCCACGGTCAGCGTGCGCCAGATCATCCGTGAACTGGAGGCCTCCCAGGAACCGGTCTGGAGCCCGATGATCCTCAACGGCAGCGGTTTCGGGATATTGGCCAACCACTCGCTGGTGATGGCCAACTATATTTCCCGGGCCAACGCGGCGGTCATCGACTTGCGCCAACTGCTCAATCAAGGCTGATCCATGGTCGCAACCACCAATGAGGCGGCCCATCGCGCCGCCTCCGACGCAGAACAGATCGCCTGGGTCGATGGCGAAGACCAGTTGCTGGGTGCCATGGTCCGTTCCGAGCTGCGCGAGCGCGGCCTGATCGGCCGGGGCACCTACATCATGCTGTTCAACTCCGCCGGTGAGCTGTGCGTGCACCGGCGCACCCTGAGCAAGGCCATCTACCCGGGCTACTGGGACGTCGCCGCCGGCGGCATGGTCCTGGCCAGCGAGAGCTATGCCGAGTCGGCCGCCCGGGAACTGGAAGAAGAGCTGGGGGTGAGCGGGGTGGAACTGGTCGCCCACGACCACTTCTTTTTCGAGGACACCGGCAACCGTCTCTGGTGCTCGGCGTTCAGTGCCGTGTGGGATGGCCCGCTGCGCCTGCAGCCTGAAGAAGTTCTCGAAGCGCACTTCCTGCCACTGGATCAGGTGCTGCGGGAAATCCACGAAAAGCCCTATTGCCCGGACTCTCTGGCCGCCTTGCAACGCTATCTGGCCCGACGTCGCTAAAGTTGCATAAATTGGCGCTGATTGGCTCTTAGCAAGTGGGCTTTTTGCCGTTACACTGCGCGCCTTTTCAAGCTGAGCCGGCGTTGTCTTTTATCCGCCGTCGGCCCAGTAGCGCTGCCCCTGCCTGAGTGGGGCTTCGCGGTCGATGGCAGCGCCATATGCTTCGACCAGTCTTTGTCCTCCCAAGAGGATTGCCGGTGGCCAAAAAAGCCGCATCCTTCGCCGCCCTTGGTGGCCTGGTGTTTTCCACCGACGCAGGTCGACATTGCCCGGACTGTAGCCAGCCGGTGGCCGCCTGTATCTGCAAACAAACCCTGATTCCGGCCGGCGACGGCATTGCCCGCGTGCGCCGCGAAAACAAGGGCCGTGGCGGCAAGACGGTGACCACCATCACCGGCGTGCCCCTGGCCGAGGACGCCCTCAAGGAGCTGGCCGCGACGTTGAAGAAACGTTGCGGTACCGGTGGCGCCTTGAAGGACGGTGTCATTGAGATCCAGGGCGATCACGTCGAGCTACTCTTGGCGGAGCTGGTCAAGCAGGGATTCAAGGCGAAGAAGTCCGGCGGCTAGCAGCCTCTGTGAAAACCACCTCTGACTGGATGCGGTCCCGGGTTGCCCGGGATGCAGGCGGCGTCTCCATGGTTTTCACAGAGCCTGTTCATGAACGGTTTCTAAACTCAGTACTGCGAGCGCGGTCTATTGCCCTTGCAGGCTAATCGTCATTTTCATTCTTTAGACTGCGCCAGCCCTGGATTGGGGCGGCGCTCTATGACTTCTTTATAGGGGACTTCGATGTCCGTACGACGCACACGTAAAGACGATGGCAGCCAATGGACCGTTGCGGACAGCCGCAGTGTCTATGGGATTCGCCATTGGGGGGCCGGGTATTTCGCGATCAATGACGCCGGTCGCGTCGAAGTTCGTCCGAACGGCCCGAGCAGCTTGCCCATCGATCTGTTCGAACAAGTCGAGGAGCTGCGCAAGAGCGGCTTGTCCCTGCCTTTGCTGGTGCGCTTCCCGGACATTCTCCAGGACCGCGTGCGCCAGCTGACCGGCGCCTTCGATGCCAACATCGAGCGCCTGGAGTACCAGAGCAAATACACCGCGCTGTACCCGATCAAGGTCAACCAGCAGGAAGCGGTGATCGAGAACATCATCGCCACCCAGAACGTCTCCATCGGCCTGGAAGCCGGCTCCAAGCCGGAGCTGCTGGCGGTCCTGGCCCTGGCGCCCAAGGGCGGCACCATCGTCTGCAACGGCTACAAGGACCGTGAGTTCATCCGCCTGGCGCTGATGGGCCAGAAGCTGGGCCACAACGTGTTCATCGTCATCGAGAAAGAGTCCGAAGTGGGCCTGGTGATCGAGGAAGCGGCATCCCTCAAGGTCAAGCCACAGGTGGGCCTGCGGGTGCGCCTGTCGTCCCTGGCGTCGAGCAAATGGGCCGACACCGGCGGCGAGAAATCCAAGTTCGGCCTGTCGGCGGCGCAGTTGCTGTCGGTGGTCGAACGCTTCCGCGCTGCCGGCCTGGACCAGGGCATCCGCCTGCTGCACTTCCACATGGGCTCGCAGATCGCCAACCTGGCGGACTACCAGCACGGCTTCAAGGAAGCCATCCGCTACTACGGCGAGCTGCGCAACCTCGGCCTGCCGGTGGATCACATCGACGTCGGCGGTGGCCTGGGCGTGGACTACGACGGCACCCATTCGCGCAATGCCAGCTCGATCAACTACGACATGGACGACTACGCCGGCGTGGTGGTGGGCATGCTCAAGGAATTCTGCGATGCGCAGAACCTGCCGCACCCGCACATCTTCTCCGAGAGCGGCCGCTCCCTGACCGCCCACCACGCGATGCTGGTGGTACAGGTGACCGACGTCGAGAAACACAACGACGACGTGCCGCAGATCGACAACAAGGCCGAGCTGCCGGAAACCGTGCAATGGCTGGTGGACCTGCTGGGCCCGACCGACATCGAGATGGTCACTGAAACCTACTGGCGCGCCACCCACTACATGAGCGATGTGGCCGCCCAGTACGCCGACGGCAAGCTGACCCTGGCTGAAAAAGCCCTGGCCGAGCAGTGCTACTTCGCCGTGTGCCGCCGCCTGCACAACTCGTTGAAGGCTCGCCAGCGCTCCCACCGCCAAGTGCTCGACGAACTCAACGACAAGCTGGCCGACAAGTACATCTGCAACTTCTCGGTGTTCCAGAGCCTGCCGGACACCTGGGCCATCGGCCAGGTGCTGCCGATCCTGCCGCTGCACCGTCTCGACGAAGAACCACTGCGCCGTGCGGTGCTGCAGGACCTGACCTGCGATTCCGACGGCAAGATCAAGCAGTACGTCGACGAGCAGAGCATCGAGACCAGCTTGCCGGTGCATGGTCTCAACGAAGGCGAGGACTACCTGCTGGGGATCTTCCTGGTGGGCGCCTACCAGGAAATCCTCGGTGACATGCACAACCTGTTCGGTGACACCGACTCGGTGAACATCTACCAGCGGGCCAATGGCAGCGTGTACCACGCCGGCATCGAGACCCACGACACCATCGAGGACATGCTGCGCTATGTGCACTTGTCGCCGGAGGAGTTGATGACCCACTACCGCGACAAGGTGGCCAGCGCCAAGATCAGTACGGCCGAGCGCACCCAGTTCCTGGACGCCCTGCGCCTGGGCCTGACCCGCTCGTCCTACCTGTCTTCCTGACACCCTGGGCATCCCCGCTGATGCCTGTTGGTCCATGAAAAACGCCGCGTCCTGTCCATCAGGAGGCGGCGTTTTTTGTACCCGCTGCCCTATCGCTTGGTGGCCAGGGAGTTTGCTCCTGTTCGGTCGCGTCGCGGGCGTGAATCCTGAATTCGATCTTCCCCGGTCACCACCCCACGGTGCCCAGCGCGTGCCGGCCCCCTCGCCACCTGTATGCGCATGACCGGCCTCATCCCGTTCTGTTGCTTGTCAGCGCCCACAACTCAGTCTTTGCAGCTAGCCTGCTGGAAGCGCTCCGCGGTGGAGGCACAGAGGATTGGCGATGCCTCATCGATCAAGGAACACCTTGCGTCTACTGTTCAGCGGACTGTTGATCAGCCTGCTGGCAGCCTGTTCGCCGCTCAAGGTACTCAATGCCCTCACCCCCGGCAGCAGCTTCACCAAGACCTCGGGCATTGCCTATGGCAGCGACCCGCGGCAACGGCTCGATGTCTACCGGCCCAGGCAGGCCGCGCCCGGTGCACCGGTGGTGGTGTTCTTCTACGGAGGCAGTTGGAACAGTGGTTCACGCAGCGACTACGATTTTGTCGGCGAAGCCCTGGCTTCCCGGGGCATGGTGGTGGTGATTGCCGACTATCGGCTTTATCCCCAGGTGCGCTACCCGGCGTTTCTCCAGGATGGGGCCCGGGCCGTGGCCTGGACCCATGAACATATCGCCGACTTTGGGGCCGACCCGCAGCGCCTGTACCTGATGGGCCATAGCTCGGGGGCCTACAACGCGGCGATGCTGGCCCTGGATCCTCGGTTGCTGGCAGAGGTCGACTTGACGCCGCGGATCATCAAGGGCTGGATCGGCCTGGCCGGGCCCTATGACTTTCTGCCCATTCGCAACATCGAGGTGCGCCCGGTGTTCTTCTATCCCGACTCGCCGCCGGACTCGCAGCCGATCAACCATGTCAGCCACGACGCTCCGCCGGCGCTGCTGATGGCCTCCAACGATGATTCCCTGGTCAATCCGCAGCGCAACACCGGCGGCCTGGCCAGCAGGTTGCGGGCGGCAGGCGTGCCGGTGCAGGAGTTCTATTTCTCCCGTACCAGCCACGCGACCTTGGTTGCCGCTTTGTCCCGGCCGCTGCGGAGACTGGCCCCGGTGCTTGAGCGGATCAGTGGTTTCGTCGAGTCGACAGCGGTTCAGTGAGCACGAGCAAACCAGCCGTCGCGGCGGTCCAGGCGCCAGGCGAAGGCGCCCAGGGTCAGGCTGCGCAAGAGCATGAACAGTAGGAACGTCAACCACAGGCCATGATTGCCCAAGCCTTGCAGGGCCCAAGCGAACGGTGCGAGCAGTAGCACGCTGAGGAGCATGCCGTTGCGCATTTCCCGGGCCCGGGTGGCGCCGATGAACAGGCCGTCCAGCAGGTAGCTCCAGACCGCAATCAGCGGCAGCACGGCGAGGTAGGGCAGGTAGGTAAAGGCGGTCTGGCGGACTTCGGGGATGTCGGTCTGCATTTCGATGAACAGGTGGCCGCCCAGCAGGAACAGGACGGCGAACCCCAGGCTGGCCAGCAGCGACCAGCCGCCGGCCACCACCAGCGAGCGGCGCAGGGCCTGGCGGTCATGGGCGCCGATGGCGTGGCCGCACAGCGCCTCCACCGCGTGGGCCAGGCCATCCAGGGCGTGGGCGGTGAGCAGCAGGCCATTGAGCAGCAGGGCATTGGCCGCCACCGTCGCATCGCCGAGGCGCGCGCCCTGGACGGTGATCAGGAAAAACACCGATTGCAGGGCCAGGCTGCGGATGAAGATGTCGCGGTTCACCGCCAGCAACGGGCGCCAGCTCTGCCAGCGCCGCAAGGCGGCCCAGACGATCTGGCCCGGGTAGGCGCGCAAGGCCGGGCGGGTCATGGCCAGGCCGATCAGCGCGCCACTCCATTCGGCGATGACCGAGGCCCGGGCCGAACCGGCCACGCCCCAGTCCAGCCCGAGGACGAACCACAGGTTGAGGGCGATGTTCAGCAGGTTGGTGCTGAGCAGGATGATCAACGGTGCCCGGGCGTTCTGGGTGCCGAGAAACCAGCCCACCAGGGCGAAACTGGCCAGGGCGGCGGGCAGGCCCAGCAGGCGGGTGTGGAAAAACGTCCGGGTCATCTGCTCCAGCTCTGCCGAGGGTTGCATCAGGTGCAACGCTGCGCCGCTCAGCGGCACCCCGATGCTCCCCAGTAGCAACGCCAGGCCCAGGGCCAGCAGCAGGCCCTGCAACAGGATCTGTCGCAGCGCTGCTCCATCGCCGCGTCCTGCCGCCTGGGCGGCAAAACCGGTGGCGCCCATGCGCAGGAAGCCCATGGCCCAGGCAAGAAAGGTATAGAGGCTGGCGCCGACCGCCACGGCTCCCAACTGATGGGCATGGGGCAGGTGGCCGATGACGGTGCTGTCCACCAGGGCCACCAGGGGCACGGAAATGTTCGACAGGATCATCGGCGCGGCCAGGGCCCAGACGCGACGATGAGTGGGGCGATGACGCCAATCGGTGATCAGGGGGGACATGCGGGCTCCTTGCGAGAGCGAGCATTGTAGCCCGGCGCGCGGTGGCGCCGAGGGTGAAGTAGAGGGATCAGGGACAGCAGGCAATCAATGGATGATCCAGCTCAGCAGCCAGAGGCCGAGTACCAGCCAGATCAGCCCGAGGATGATCGAGGCGCGCATGAAGGCGCGGATTGCCGAGTAGAGGAACATCAGGCCGATGATCAGGGTGATGATGCTGATGATCGAGGTGTCCATGCCCAGGGCCCGGGACAGCCCGTCGATAAAATTGCCTCCGGCGTGGGTCAGGGTATTGAACAACCCGCTGAGCAGGTCGACGATAAACCGGATGACCGAGCCGATGGCCTGGCCGAGCCATTCGAAGAAGCTTTCTACCTGCATGTGTACGTCCTGATGAAAGAGAGGCGGGGTGCCGAAGCTCAACCTTGGGCCACGGATGCCTGGGGCGAGTTCCCCATCAGCATAGAAGCTGGCGGCTGGGTACATTCTATAGGAGCGCCCGGAGGATGTTGCACCTGCCGGCGCATGCCGCCCTTGCGTCCCGTGCCCATCCCCCGGAAGCTATACGCCTTCAGGAGACCCCGATGAACCTAGAGCAACTGACCCAACGCCTGCACGCCATTCGTGATCGCAACGATTGGCGGCCATTCCACAGCCCGAAGAACCTGGCCATGGCCGCCAGTGTCGAGATGGCGGAGCTGGTGGAAATCTTCCAGTGGCTGACCGAAGACCAGTCGCGGCAACTGCCGGCCGACCAGTTGGCCCACGCCGGGCAGGAGATTGGGGACATCGTCCTCTACCTGTTGCTGCTGTGCAGCGAGTTGGGGCTGGACCTGGACCAGGTGGTGCGCAGCAAGCTGGCGGACAGCGAACGGCGGTTCTGCTCATGAGCGATCGTCACTTCGATCAGTTGGCGACCCGTTTCGCCGAGAAAATCTATGGCGGTGCCAAGGGTGCGATCCGCCTCGCCGTGCTTCAGGCCGATCTCAAGGAAAGCCTGCCGGAACGGCCGTTGCGGGTGCTGGATATCGGTGCCGGCCTGGGGCACATGTCCTTGTGGCTGGCGCAGCGCGGGCACCAGGTGACCCTGGCCGAGCCGGCCGCGCCGATGCTTGAAGGCGCACGCCAGCGCTTTGCCGAAGCCGAGCAGCAGGCGACCTTCATCCAGGCGCCCTGGCAGGAGTTGCTGGGGCAACTGACCGAGCCTTATGACCTGGTGCTGTGTCACGCGGTGCTGGAATGGCTGGCCGAACCCCACGCGATCCTGCCGGTATTGCACCAATTGACCCGCGCTGACGGTTGGCTGTCCCTGGCTTTCTACAACCGCGATGCCTTGGTGTACCGCAACCTGCTCAAGGGCCACTTTCGCAAGATGCGCAAGAACGACATGGCCGGTGAGAAGCAGAGCCTGACCCCGCAACAACCGCTTGATCCGCGCGAGCTGGCGGCGCAACTTGAGGGCTTGTGGCAGGTCGAAACCCAGAGCGGTGTGCGGGTGTTCCACGATTACATGCCGGTGGAGTTCCAGGCTCGAGCCGAACTGACGGATCTGCTGGAGATGGAGCTGGCCCACCGTCGACACCCAAGTTTTGCCGGGCTTGGGCGTTATCTGCATTGGCTGTGCCGGCCGGTCTAACGGAGTGTGCAATGAAACGCCGCCTGGGTCTGATTCTTGTGTGTGCCGGGCTTGCCGCCTGTCAGGGCAGCAACCCCTATGTCGCCAGTTCCAATCCCTTGCCGCCGGCCCCGCCGCAAGCGGCCACGACCTTTGATCGCAGCGCCTACCCGGCGCCGACCCGAGACTACGGCCGCTACCGCAGTTGGGCCTGGCTCAACGGCCGCCTGCCCAGTGGCTCGGCCTGGGCCGATTCGGCGCAGATCGCCGAGGCGGTGAGCAATGCCCTGGATCAACGTGGGCTGCGCCCCCTGCATGACCAGCGGCCGGCGGATTTGTGGGTCAGCGCCGACCTGCATCTGGAGAAGCGCCTGCGCCAGGTCCAGGACGATTACGGTTACGCAGGCTATGGCGGCTACAACCGCTACGGACCGGGCTACGGCATGTACGGCAGTGTGCCGGTGGTGCGCACCTATGAAGTGGAAGTGGTGGTGGTGCGGGTCAACCTGTATGACGGCGCCAATGGCCAGCCGGTATGGAGTGCCAGCGCCGAAACCAGCAGTCGCGGCAGCCTCGGCGAGCGTGCCGATGCATTACGTGAGGCGGTGGAAAAAGCCATGGCCGCCTATCCTCCCAGTTAGCGCTATCTGTTCAGGCCTCAGCCATGAAGTGGAGAAACAGCATGTTCCATCGAGTCGTTTTACTGGTGTGCATCGCGCTGCTCGGCGCCTGTGCGTCCGACCAGGTCAACCATGATTTCGACGCCAGCCGGGACTTTGGCGCCTACCGCAGCTGGAGCTGGAAAGAACCCGCCCTGCAGTACCGTCCCGATGATCCGCGGATCAAGAGCGACTTGACCGAGCAGCGCATTCGCCAGGCCGTGTCCGAGCAACTGGATCAGCGTGGCCTGCGCCCTGTCCAGGGTGGTGCAAGGGCCGATGTGAACGTCCAGGCCTACCTGATCGTCGAAGACCGCCAGCAACAGGTCACCACCAACTACGGCGGAGGCTGGGGTGGTCCGTGGAACGGCTACTGGGGCGGGCCGATGTACAACGAGACCCGCAACATCACCTACAAGGTGGCGACCATCCAGATCGACCTGCTGGACGGCAAGGACGGCAAGCTGGTCTGGCGTGGCAGTGACGAGCAGATGCTCAGCAGTTCGCCCAACCCTGCGGACCGCAGCGCCGCGGTCCGCGCCACGGTCATGCGAATCCTGCAGAACTACCCGCCTCATTGAGGCCATTCCTTCTCCTGTCATCCGGGGCACGGCAGCACCTTGAGGTGCCTGCGGTGCTCTTGCCCGCCGCCAGTCAGCCGGGCTGGCCTCCTGCCAGCGTGCCCTCCAGGCATTGACTACACTGCTTTCATCCTTGGAGATAGCGCTCGGCTGCGAGCCGGTAAAGGAGTGCCTCGATGTCTCCCCTGAAGCGGTTTTCCGGCCCCGCCCACCAGCGCGGCGCCATTGGCCTGATGGCGGCGGTGACCTTTGCCCTGGCGCTGTTGCTCATGCTTCTGGTGGTGGACAGCGGCCGGCTCTACCTGGAGCAGCGCAGGTTGCAACGGGTTGCGGATAACGCAGCCCTGGAGGCGGTCAGCCGCGGTGGCAATTGCCAGGCCGGCCTGAGCGCCGCCGCCTATGCCGGGCAGAGCGCGACCCGCAACGGTTTTGTCGTGGCCACCGGCAGTACCCTCACCACCACCTGCGGTTCCCTCACCACCGGGGCCAACGGCCTGCGCACCTTCAACGCCAATGCCACGCAGTCTGTAGCCGTGCGGGTGGTTGCCAGCAACACCGTGCCCATCAGCGTCGCCTCGGGAGTTGCCGCGCTGTTTTCTCCTGGGCCGATCAACCTCACCACCCAGCTCAGTGCCACGGCTGTCGCGGCGGCACCGACCCCGACGGTGGCGCAACTGAGCATTCGCAGCACCCTGGCCACGGTCAGCACCGCGCAGTCGAGCATTCTCAACCCGCTGGTGGGAGGAATGCTCGGGGGCAGCCTCAGCCTGAGTGCGGTGGGGTGGAATGGTTTGCTCAACACCAACATCAACCTGCTGAGCTACCTCAATCAACTGGCGATCAACCTGGGCGTGGCGGCGGGCAACTACACCCAGTTGCTCAACACCACCACCAGCGTGACGCAACTGATCCAGGCCGCGATCACCGTGGTCCAGGCCAATGGTGCCACCGCCGATGTGCTGACCGCCCTGGGCAATCTGCAAATCGCGGCGATCAATGCCGCTCCGCTGAAACTGGGGGACATCCTGCAACTGCAGACGGGCTTGCCGAGCACGGCCCTGGACGCCAGCGTGCAACTGTTCCAGTTGCTGCAGGCGGTGGTGCAGTTGTCCAACAGCAACAGCGCGGTGGCGGCGACCTTGCCGATCAACGTGCTGGGGCTGGCCAATATCACGGTGCAGACCAAGGTCATCGAGCCGCCGCAGTTGTCGGCCATCGGCAACCCTGCCCTGGCCAAGGCCAACCCCACTGGGGCCAATCGCATTTATGTGCGTACTGCACAAGTGCGAACCCTGGTGCGGATCAATCTGCCGGTGCTGTCCGGGGTCTCGGGGCTGAGCACGGCGGTGAGCAATCTGGTGGCGCCGCTGACGCCGTTGTTGAACAGCCTGCTGAGCCTGAACCTGGTGGCGACCCTGAGTTCGACGCTGTGCCTGTTGGGCGCCGGGTGTGAGCAACTGTACCCGGCACTTGCGCCTTCTTCGGAGATCGACCTGAGCCTGGATGCAGGAGGGGCAATCGCCTATGTCACCGACTACAGTTGCCCGGTGAACAACAGCGGGACCAAGAGCCTGACCGCCCACACCATTACCTCCATCGCCGACCTGAAAGTCGGCCAGATCGACCCGACCAACGCGTTCTCCTCATCCGCCGAGCCCACGGTGACCCCGCTGCCCCTGGTGGATCTGGGAGTCCGTACCTGTTACCAGTTCCTGATCCTGCCGGGCCGCTGCGATCCGGTGGTGCACTACGCGGGAGGGGGAATCGCGGTGATGGTCAACACCAGCGTGGCGCAGAACACCCAGGACCTGGTGTTCTCCAGTACGGCTTCGCCTTTCCCGGTGCCCCCCAACGTCAACCAGACCCCGAGCTACCAGACGGCGGCGCCGACCACCAATATCATTTCCAGCCTGGCGAGTACCCTCTCGGGCATCAATCTGATTGTCTACAAACCCGTCAACAACAACCCCCTGGGGGCCATCGTCACGGGCCTGGCCTCGGCCATCAGTGGCGTCAGCAACTTGCTGACGCCGGTCATCACCGGGCTCTTGAGCCCAGTGCTTGATCCATTGTTGAACAACTTGCTGTCGGGACTGGGAATCAACCTGATGGATGTCGAAGTAGGCGCCAACCTGACCTGCGGGCAGACCGGCAAGGCCTACCTGGTGATCTGATCCGGCGGGGCGATCGGCAATTCGATGCAGAAGCGCGCGCCTTCCTGGCCGTTGCTGACGCTCAGGCGCCCGCCCATGTTCTCGACGATGCCATAGCTCACCGACAGCCCCAGTCCGGTGCCGACCCCTACTGGCTTGGTGGTGAAGAACGGCTCGAAGATCCGCTCCAGCAGCCGCGGGTCGATGCCGCCGGCGTTGTCCTCGACCCACAGCCGCAGCCACTGTTCGTCACGTTGCCCATGCACGGAAATCCAGGGTTTGAAGCCGGGCTGTTTTTCCCGCTGGCCCAACAGTGCGTCCCGGGCATTGACCAGCAGGTTGATCAGCACTTGTTCCAGCTGGTCGACAAACCCCAGCACCCGGACATCGAAACCCAGCTCGCTGATGCGCAGGTCCAGGCCTTTGCCACGCATGCCTTCGGCCAGCAGCGAGAGCGTGCCCTCGATGGCCTGGGCCGGATCGAACGGCTGCTGTTCCACCTCCGAGCGTCGGCCAAACACCCGCATGTGGTCCACCACTCGGGCAGCCCTCTGGACCTGGGCGTCGATGCGGTGAAGCTTTTCGGTGAGGTAGTCGACCTGGATATCGCCACTGTTCACACGCTTGAGCACATTGACGATGGCCATGCGCATCACGTTCAGGGGCTGGTTGATTTCATGGGCCAGCCCGGTGGCCATTTCCCCGAGGGTGGCCATTTTCGCGCTTTGCGTGAGCTGCTGCTGGGAGCGCCGTACCTCGGTGTTGTCGCGCCCCACCGCCTGGATCTCCAGGAGTTGGCCCTGGTCATCGAACACTCCACGGTCCGACCAGACCCACCAGGCATGTTCCCGCCCGGGCAGTTGCAGGTTGATTTCTGCGGTGCTGACCGGAAACTCCGGGCTCAGCAGGTTGATCCGGCGCTCGAAGCCTTCGCGCTGCTCGGCGGACAGCCACTGTCCGAGATTGCTTCCTGGCAGATCGGCAGCGGCGCACTCCAGGTAGGCGGCCAATGGCCGGTTGCCGAAGGTCAGGGTCAAGTCCGGGCGGTAGCGGCAGATCATCGCTGGTGAATCCTCCACCAGGATCCGATAGCGCTCCTCGCTCTGGCGCACCTGCTCGGTGGCCAAGGTGGCCTCGGTGACATCCAGCCACAGGCCGACCGCCTCGACCGGCAGGCCGAGGTCGTCACGCAGCAGCCTGGCTTCGTCCAGGACCCAGTGGTAGTTGCCCTGGCGATCTCGCAGGCGATAGCGGCTGTGGACATGGCCTGCGCGCAGCAACTGGCGGCAGCGCTGGAAGTACAGGTCGCGGTCCTCGGGGTGCAGCCAGTCCACCAGCCGGCCCTCCGCGCAGTCTTCCAGGGTCCAGCCCAGCAGAGGCTGCAGGCTGGCGCTGAAGAAACTCGGGTGCAATGCACCTTCGAGGTAACGCTGGACATAGATCACTGCCGGCGAACTGGCGATCAGGTTGTCCAGGCGGGCGTGGGCCGCGGCCGCTTGTTGCTGCTGGTTCTTGATGTCGCTGATATCGAGCATGAAGCCCACCAGGCGCTGGTTTTCTCCCCGTCCCAGGGCCTGGCCCTGCAGGCGATACCAGCGCGCTGGGAATGTCGGCTCGGGGCTGTGCAGGCGCACGCAGAGCAGCAGGGGCTTGCCTTGCTTCAACTCCTGCAGGCGGCTGCCGAGCTCGGCCCGATCGACGGGATGAATCAGCTCCAGCCATGCCTGGACGCTCAGTCGGGTATTGCCCTCGGGTACCTGCAGGGATGCCGCCAGTTGGCTGGCCAGGAGGATCTCGGCGGTGCCTGGGCACAGCTCCCACCACCCGGCCCCCAACAGGCCTTGCAAGGCTTCCAGGCGTTCAAGGTGCAGGTGATGGCGGTGTTCGCGCAGGCGACTGAGCAGCGGCCCGGCGAGGGCTGCGGTGAGCATCAGCCAGTCGCGGTCCAGCAGGTTGGGCGCGTGCTGTTGGCTACTGTAGCCACCGCACAGGAGCCAGGCGGCGACGCCGTGATCATCCCGGTAAGGCACCAGGAACCCTTCGCGGTGAGCGAAGATGGCCTGCAGGCGCGGGTGTTCATTCAAGCCGGGAACCTGATTCAGGCGCAGGGGCATGTTGCCGCTCAGGCTGTCGAGGCCGGTGCCCAGGGCCTGGCCGTCCTGCCACAGCTGTGGTGCGTCGTGGGCGTTGCAGCAACTGTGGATCAGCCAGCTTTGCTCTTGCTCATCCAGCAGTGCCAGGCCGACGCAGGGGATGTGCCAGAAGCGGGCCAGGTCGAGCAGTTGCTCGTGCAGCACCTCCTTCAGGCGCGGCAGGCCGCACAGGCGGATCTGTTCGCTGATCTGCGCGGCAAAGGCCTGGCACTGTTCGCGACTGAAGGCCTGTTCGCGTTGCAGGATCAGGTCGCCGATATCCAGGAGCTGCAGATGCCATTCCTGGGCCTGACGCTGGACCCAGCCGCGCAGGTGCAGGGTCTTCACCCCGAGCCCGCGAAAATCGAGGTCCAGGACTTGCCCGCTCCAGTCGGCGGGGCGGCCTTCGAGCGCCTGGGTGCTGCCGGGCACCACATAGTCCCGCAGATGGGCTGGTTCGGCACTCGGCGGGAGTTGGGCCAGGGCATGGCGCAAGGGCCCGCTGGTGGTCAGGATCCGACCCTGTTGATCCAGCACCAGCAACAGGCCGATGGCCTGGGGCGCATCGGTTGCCTGGGGTTCGTCAGCGACCGCCGGCTGGCGGCCCAGGAAGCGACCGAAGAGCTTGTCGCCAGAGGTCAAAACTGCAGACTCGAAGTGACGGAAAGGTTGCTGGGCAGGTTGGGCACGGTGCCGATAACCGGCAATACCAGCAGCGGCAGCACCTGGTTCAGCTTGAGGGTGGGGTAGTTCACCGAGACCGTCAGCACGCCGGCGCTGTACACCGCGCTGTAGTCGGTGGCGGCAAAGTTGAAGGCCGCTGGAATCCACTGGGTCTGGGTCTGGATCACACTGTTGGCGAGGTTCTGCACCGTGGTGGCGTAGTTGGCGCTGTTGGGATCGACCATCACCGCACGGCGGATTGCCTCGGCGGTGGCTTGATGGAAGGACTGCATCATCAGCAGCGGCACGCTGTAGCTGACCAGGCCATAGAACACCGCGAAAAAAATCACGAACACAGCAGCAAACTCGATCGCTGCAGCGCCTTTCTGCTTTCTAGGGAGGCCCGGTTTCATCAGTGCGTCTACCCTGACAACCACTATGTTCATTAAGCATAGGATCTTTCCGGAAAAAGGGACCGTTTCGGCCGATGCATTTATTGGTTTTGTGGATCTGGTTGGCAATCTGCGCGCTGCAGGATCTGCGTCAGCGGCATATCGCCAACGCTTTGACCCTGGGCGCTGCGCTGCTGGCCACTCTCTACCTGTCATGGACCGGCACTACCTGGCTCGGGAGCAGTGCCGCGCAAGGTGGCTGGGCCCTGCTGCTGGCCTTGCTGTTCACCTTGCCCGGGTATGCCACGGGAAGAATGGGCGCGGGGGATGTGAAGCTGATGGCGGCCCTGGGGCTGGCCACCGATACCCAGCATCTGCTGGGCGCGTTTATCGGGGCCGGGCTGTGCAGCCTGCTGTGGCTGCTGATCGCTGCCAGGCTCGACCTACAGCCAAAACAAGGGCTTGAGCCCTCGACCGGGGAGCCGGCAAAGCACTTGTCAAAAAAATACCCCTTTGCCCCTTTTGTCCTGCTCGGAATGGTCTTAACTGTGAGCGTGATCCACTAGTCGCCGGGCTGATTAATGCGATGTACATAGTCGGAAAGTAGATCTAGGTTTTAAGTTGTAGCTGCCCGGATCATGCGTCGCAGCACAGGAGTGGCCCGTCATCGATGGGCCCGCACGGAGTAGCACGTGAACAAGCTCACCTCACAGATGAAAGTGCTCGTGGTCGATGATCAGCCACTGATTGTCGAAGAACTTTGCGAGTTTCTTGAAAGCAGTGGTTACCGTTGTGTTCCTTGCCAGTCCAGCCGCGAGGCCGTGGAGTGCTTCAACAAGGATCCGGAAATCTCCCTGGTGCTCTGCGACCTGCACATGCCAGGCCTGGACGGTATCCAACTGGTGCAGGAGCTGCAGCGCATTGCCGGCAAGCAACGGGTGTTCGAGGCCATCATGTTGACCGGCCAATCCGACAAGCAGGATGTGATCAAGGCCCTGCGTGCCGGGATCGCCGATTACTATCAGAAGCCCATCGATCTGGACGAACTCCTGGAAGGCTTGCAGCGTCAGGAAGTCGCCTTGCAGGAACGGCAGAAAAACCTGCACCTGGGGCACCTGAACCAGAAGCTGCAGTTTCTCTCGGAATCCATCGACGATCTGTATCAGGACCTGGACAAGGTCCGGGGTGCACCAGCCTCCAGCCGCAACGAAGAACCCCGGGGCGAGGGCGGCGGCGATGCCGACAGCATCGAAATCCCGACGATCTTCAATCAGCTTTCGCCACGGCAACTGGATGTCGCGCGCCTGGTGGGCAAGGGCCAGACCAACTACCAGATCGCCTGTGAGCTGGGGATTACCGAAAACACCGTCAAACTCTATGTTTCCCAGGTGCTGCGGCTGACCCACATGCACAATCGCACCCAGCTGGCCCTGGCGCTGTCTCCGAGCAATTCGGGGTTGCGCCAGCGGGTGACGGCACACTGACTGCGAAGCACTGGCGGTGCCGGGTTCACCGCCAGCTGTAGCTTGCGACTATTTGCTTTCCACCTTGCCGCCCGCGTCCGGGTCGTAGAGATCCGGAATCTCGTACTTGTATTTCTTCAGCCAGCGTTGCAACGCCAGCTCGCGTTCGGTGGGGGTCGCCGTCTGTGGTTGCGGCGAGGCTGCCAGGTTGCGGTTCTGCAACAGCAGCCAGCCTTCGGTTTCCTGCTGCTGGGGGGAGGACGGCCCGGCATCGATGGCCTGCGCGACCAGCGGCAGTGTCAGCAGGGCAGTGCAGCAGAGCATGGGCAGTTTCATCTTCAGCGCTCCTTGGCTGGCGCGGCATCAGGCTGCAGGGTGGTGGTTCCTGTAGCCACCTGGGTCACGGGGCCGGTGGTCTTCGACGGGGTCTTGAGCTGTTCGGCACGGGCCTGGGCCTGGGCGAACTGCTGCGGGCTCAGGCTGGCCTGGCTGACCACTTGCGCCGCCTGCTTCCAGTCGTCCTGATAGAGCAGCAGGGTCACCATATTGATCGCCGCCAGCGGCTCGGACTGCTTGAGCTCGATGGCGGTGAGGAACTCGAAGCGGGCCTCTTCGATCCGCAACTGGTTGAGGTAGACCACACCCAGGTCATTGCGGATTTTCTCGTTGGTCGGAGCCAGGCGCGCCGCCCGTTGCAAGTGAGCCTGGGCCTGGCCGTTATCGCCCCGGGCTGCTGCCAGCTGACCCAGGCCGTGCTCGCCTTCGGCTGCCAGGCACGAGCCCAGCAGGCTGCGGTACAGCGGTTCGGCCTCGCTGCGTCCCAGCAGCCGGTAGACCCGGGCCTTGCGAACCCGGACTTGCGCCAGGTTGTCCGGCAGGCTCTGCAGGTTGGCCAGGCTGGCGTGCAGCTTGCCGTCGTTGGCCATTTCATCGGCAAGGCTGACTGCCAGTTCCTGCTCGGAGCTGAGTTTGGCGCAACTGCTGGAGTTGGTCAGGGCCGCCCATGGTGGCTGGCCGTTGCTGGCGCATCCGCCGAGCAGCAGCAGGCTTGCAGCGACAATCATGGCTTTCATCAAATTCCCTCTAGGAAGCAAAGGCCCGGGCAATGGCGGTGAAACCCGGCCCGGCCAGCACGATCAACAGGGCGGGGAAGAGAAACAGCATCATCACCACCGACATTTTGGCCGACATTTTCGAGATGTATTCCTGCAGGCGTGTCAGGCGCCGGTCATCGAGCAATTGCTTGAGCGCCTGCAGCGACTTCATCGCACCGCCGCCCTGCAGGATCAGTTGCTGGAGGATCACGCAGGTGTCGGTGAATTCGTCCACCGCCAGCAAGGTCGCGGTCTTGTTGATCTCTTGGCCCAGCTCCAGGCCCGAGTCGACTCGCGCCAGGATCAGGCGCAGCTCGTGGGTCAATTCCGGCAGCAGCTTCTGAGCCTCGTTGCCCAGCACGCGCAAGGCCTGTTCCACGGCCATGCCTGATTCGAACAGGATGCGCAGCAGGGGGATGAAGGTGGAGATCTCCACGGCGATGTGTTTCTGCCGGCGTTGGGCGGCGTAGGCCAGCATCCGCTTGGGCAGCAAGTAGCCAGCCCCCAGGGCGAGCATCGGCATCAGCCATTTGCTGGCTTGGGGAAACGCCACCTCCTGGATGAAAAACACCAGGCATGCCAGCAGCACCGGGGTGGCGATCTGGCTGGCGGCAAACAACGAGCGCTGGCTGGCACGGCGCCAGCCGAGGCGGTTGAGCAAGGTCTGGGTTTCGCTGTCCATGCTCACGGCGCGCTGGCCGAAACGGCTGTCGCCCAGCAGGCGCAACCAGCTGCCCAGGCGGTTGTCGCGGGTCATGTTGCCTTGCAGTCGCTGGGCAACCTGGCGTTCGCGCCGGCGTTGCTCAAGCAAGCCGTTGCCCAGCAGGAGCAAGGCGGCGAGAAACAGCAGCGCAGCGGCCAGCAGAAGCATCTCAGATACTCCTCAACATGCGCCAAAGGGCGAGGCAGCCGAAGATCTGCAGGCACACGGCAGTGATCAGCATTTTCTGTCCGGCGGAGTCGTGCCACATGCCGAGCATGTAGCCCGGATTGGTGGCCATGAAATAGCTCACCAGAATCAGCGGCAGCAGCCCCAGGACCCAGGCCGTCATGCGGGTCTCCCCGGTCATCGCACTCAATTGCCGGGCCCCTTGCTCACGTTCGCGGATCAGTTTGATCAGGTTTTCCAGCAACTCGCTGGCATTGCCGCCATAGCGGTGATTGACCTTCAAGCCGAGTGCGAACATGCGCAATTCGTCCTGCTCGTAGAACTCGGCAAAATCACTGACCGCCTCCGGCAGGTTGACCCCCAGTTGCACGTTGCGCTGGACCCGGCCCATGGCCTGCTTCAGTGGATCGTTGCTGGCCTCAATGGCGCCGAGTACCGCATCGGCCAGGGTGCGGCCGGACTTCAGGCTGCGCACGCTGTGGTCGAGCAAGGCGGGCAACTGCTCGATCATGCGCTTGAGCCGGCGCTGGTACAGCCAGGCGATGTACAGCCGCAGGAGCAAGGGCGGACCGAGGAGACCGCCCAGCAGGCCGAGCCAATCCGCCATCAGGTAGCCCAGCAGCGCCAGCGCCACCCAGACCGCCAGCCACAGGCCCAGGCGTTCATTGGGCTGGCCCAGGCCGGCACGGGCAAAGGCTCGCTCCAGGCCGCTCCAGGAGCTGCGTTGCACCTTGAGGTCGGGTTGCCCTTCGGCCAGCCGATTGAGAACCCGCTCACGCTCGGTCTTGCGCACCCCGTGATAGAACAGCCATCCGGAAAGCCCCAGCAGGAGCAGGCAGATCAAGGTAAGTAGCAGGCCGATCATGGGCCACCTCGTCGTTTCAATTGACGCCCAGCCCGCTCTCGCGCCGCAGTTTGTCACCGGCCGGATTCAGCGCCTCGCGCTGGAAGCCGAAGCCGCTGCGTCGGTCCAGGCGGAACAGCGTATTGGTGACATAGATGTCTTCGCGAATGCCCACTACTTCCACGACTTCGCTGACGCAGCGCCGGCCGTCGGGCAGGCGGGTCAACTGGATCACCACGTCCAGCGCCGCACAGATCATCTGGCGCAGGGTGCGCTCGGCCACTTGGCGTCCGGTCAGGCCCACCAGGGTTTCCAGGCGCAGCAGGGCGTCCTGGGCGTTGTTGGCGTGCACCGTGCTCATGGAACCGTCGTGGCCGGTGTTCATCGCGGTCAGGACGTCGAGCACTTCCACGCCGCGAATCTCGCCGAGGATGATCCGGTCGGGACGCATCCGCAGGGCGTTGCGGATCAGGTCGCTGGCCTTGACCTCGCCATGGCCCTCGGCATTCGGCGGGCGGGTCTCCAGGCGTACCACGTGGGGGTGCCCCAGTTGCAACTCGGCCACGTCTTCGATGGTGACCAGACGCTCGTAGGGGTTGATCAGCTGGCTGAGAATGTTCAGCAAGGTGGTCTTGCCGGTACCGGTACCGCCACTGATGAGGATGTTGCAGCGCTTGCCCACGGCCTCCTGGATGAACTCGAAGATCGCCTGGTCAATGGTTTGCATGGCGATCAGGTCGCTGCTGTTGAGCATGTCCTTGCGGAATTTACGAATTGACAGGCAGGGACCGTCCAGGGCGATCGGCGGGATGATTGCATTGACCCGGCTGCCGTCCGGCAGGCGGGCGTCGACCATTGGCGAGGATTCGTCGAGGCGGCGGCCCAGGGGCGCGAGAATTCGCTGCATCACCCGCTCCACATGGTGGGCGTCGATGAAGCGCAAGTCACTCTGGTGCAGCACGCCCTCGCGCTCGACGAACACCCGGTGCGGGCCATTGACCAGGATCTCGGTCACTGCCGGGTCACGCAGCAGCACTTCCAGAGGGCCGAAGCCGGTCAGTTCATCGACGATTTCTTCCGCCAGGCGCTCCATCTCGTAGCGGGAAATGGCCAGGTGCATGCGCGCGATGTATTCCGCCACCTTGTCGATGACGAACTGCGAGAGGTTCTGCCGGGAGCTTTCCAGCAGGTTTTTCCCCGACTCTTCGATGGCATCGATGATGTAGCGGTGCAACACCAGTTTCAGGCCTTCGTGGTCACTGTTGCCCGGGGCCGCGCGAGTGGTGGCGCCAAAGAGTTTTTCGCCGCTCATTTGCCCCCCATGATCCGATTGAGCCAGCCGGCCTTGGGCTGGGGCAGGCCTTCGGAGCGCTTGGCCAGTCGCTCACCCAGGGTTTTCAGGCTTTGGGTCAGGGCCTCGCGGGGGGCCAGTTCAAACAGGCTGACGCCCTGGTTCTTGGCGTTCAGGCGGACTTCCGGGCTGTAGGCCAGTACCGCGATCACTTCCAGGGCGAAGGTCTTGCCCAGGGTTTCGGAGTCCGGCGCGACTGCGCGCAGGTAACGGTCCACCAGCAGGCGGGCATGTTCGAGCTTCATGCCTTTTTCCCGCCAGTGGTTGAGCACCGTCAGGTTGCGTCGGCAGTCGAGCACGCTCTGGTCGGTACGCCAGAGCAACTTGTCGCAATGGCTGACAAAGGTGCGCAGGGCTTCGCTGTCCGGTTGCCCGGCAAGGTTCACCACGATGTGCTGGAAGTGCTGGCGCAAGGCGCTGAGCAACATGTACAGCTCTGCCGCACTGGTGTGTTCCAGGGGCTCGTCGTGACTGGCGTAGGCGAGAATCCGCAAACCCGAGTCGGTACTGGTGAAGGCGCTGTCGATCAGGGTCGCGTCCAGGCGCCGCAGATGCCTGAGGGCATCGCCAAAGTGGAACGAGCTTTCCAGTCCCATCAGGGCCAGGCTGTCGCCCCGGGGCAGGCCGAGGTCCAGCAGCAGGGTTTGCTGGCCGCTTTTTTGCACCACCAGCGCCAGGTGCCCGGCCAGTAATGCGCCGTCGCCGTCGCTCTGGGTGCCGTAGAGCACGGTCAGCCCCCCCAGCTGGGTATTGGGCGTGACCGCCGGCAGGCGTTTGCTCAGGCGCCTGACCAGGCCGGCAACCTCGCTGGAGCGTGAACCGTAGGCCACGAAGTCTCGAGCGCCAGCACGCATGGCGTTGAGCACCAGTTGGTTGTCCATGCCATCGCCCAGGGCGACGATCGCCAGCATCGGCTTGGCTTCCAGGGCGCCCTCGATCAGTGCTGCCTGGGCCACCACGTGTTCGCGATCGAGGCCGACGAACACCAGGTTGGCGAAGGTCACGTCCACCAGTGCCAGCAGTTCGTCCAGGCTGCCAGCGGTCCCCACGACCTGGCCCAGGGGCGCCAGGGCCCCTTGCAGCCACTCAAGATCGGTGCTGTTGCGGGTGATGGCGAGGAATGTCTGGCTCAGGCTCTGGCTCATTGCGACAGCCCACTGCGCTTGTCGAAGTTGCCGTTCTCGAGGAAGAACATGCGATAGAAGTTCGGGTCGTAGCTGCGCAGGCGTTCGCCAGGCAGGGCGGGCAGCTTGGCGTCGGCGGCCAGGGGCTGGACCAGGTGGGGGGTGACGATCATCAGCAACTCCCGTTCCTCGCGATTGATCGAGGTGTCGCGGAAGAAGGCACCGATGACCGGAATGTCCCCCAACCCTGGAAACTTGTTCACCTGGGAGCTGTTGCGGGTGCTGATCAAGCCACTGATGACGAAGCTTTCGCCGTCGGCCAGGGAAATGCTGGTATCGGTGCGGCGAATGGTCAGGGCCGGGACTTGGGTCCCGGCAATGTTCACGGTGTTGCTGTAGTCCAGCTCGCTGACCTCGGGGGCGACTTTCAGGGATATGCGGCCACGGTCGACGATGGTCGGGGTCAAGGTCAGGCGAATGCCGAACTCCTTGTATTCGATGGTCACGCTGTTGCTGCCGGTACTGGGCACCGGGATCGGGATTTCACCACCGGCGAGGAAGCTTGCGCTCTGGCCACTGAGGGCCACCAGGGACGGGCGGGCCAGGGTGTAGGCGAAGCCGCTGCCTTCCAGGGCATTGATCAGTGTCAGCACCCGGCCATTGCCGAAGCCGATGTTGAAGGTGCCATTGTCCAGGGGAATGCTGTTGCGCCGGCCGCCGAAGGTCGGAGTGACGTTACCGGAAGAGCCGCTGGTGGTCGGGGCGGTACCGGGTGCACCGAACAGGAAGTTGTTGCCATGACCGAAGATCGAGACGCTGGCCTCCTTGAGTTTGGTGCGGCTCACCTCGACGAAGCGAATGTCGGTCTGTACCTGGCTGGGGAGGAGCGGGTCGTCCGTCATGGGCAGGCCGGTGGTGGCCATGTCGGCAGTAGCCCGGCCCTGGACGAACACCATGCTCTGGCGTGGAGTGCCGGAGCAGGGAGTCCAGACCATCAGGCTGGTGGCGCCAGGGGCCATGCCGGTGAGGAGAAAGGCATGGTTGCCGTTGGCATGCACGTCGGCGATCTTCGGATCACCAATGGCCAGGCGGGTAATGGCCACCGGGGATTGCAGTTCCTGTTGCAAGCCTTCGCCAACCTCCAGTACCGCTGGCAGGGGGGCAAGGTTCGAGCAGCCCGCCGGTGCGGCCAGGGCCTGATTCCAGAACAATTGACCCAGGCCCAGGGTCAGCAGAGCGGTGAACAACGGCATGGAACGACTGCGCATGTAGTGCATCCTTGCTCAATCAGGGAGTTTGTTGAGTGACCTGGTTGCCACGGATCACCTCCACCGCCGATCGGGGGGCGCCACCGTGGGCGACCGGACTGCGGGGAGCGCTGCCGAGGGCCAGTTGAGTGAACTGGAACAGGTTGCTGTTGGCTGCATCGAGGTGTTCACCGGCGTCCGGGGTGCCGGCCCAGTAGTGAGCCAGGCGCTGCTCCTCGCTGCTGCGTACTGCCAGGCGCAGGACACCGACCTGGGTGGCCAGCATCAACCGGCTCAAGAGGGCTTCGGGAACCGCCAGGACTACCGTCCGGGCCGCCATCCGGCGCTGGTCCTGCTTGAGCTTCTCGTCGCTGCTCAGGGTGGGGGAGGCGGGCTGTCCGTCATTGGTCAGCCCCAATTGCTCGCCCACGGCCAAGACGCGCATGGCCGGCACCGCGATCTGTGCCGACTGCTGCGGGTTGCTGGTGTCCTGGCGCAGGAACAGCAGCACGTCGACATAATCACCCGGGCTCAGTTGGCCGGCTGCGCCTATCACTTCATCGACCGCAACCGCCATGGCTCGCTCATCACCGTGGATCATTCGCGCCAGGGCGCCGCCGCTGTCGAAGCTCTGTTCGTTGAGCCAGGTCCCGGCATTCAATTGCCGCCAGGGCGTGCGACCCACGGCCTGGCTGATGGCGGTAAGGCTGCCGGCAGGGGCGGTGCGCAGTTTTTCCAGCGCCAGATCGGTGGCGCTCAGGGGGACAAAAGGCGGCACATCGCGCACCAGGACCACCACCGGTTGGCGGGTCTGGTCTTCGGCACTGGCAGTGGTTTGTTCGATGACGCTGGGGGGCGCCGGTTGGGGCGCTGGTGTCGGTGCAGGCTGGCGGCTGAGTACCAGGCCCCAGTAGCCGAAAAACACCGCACCCACCAGCAGAAGCCCGGCCAGACCCATGGTGACGCGACTGTTCATGAAGGCTCTCCCTTTCCTGCTGCACTACCAACGCCCGTGCTTCCAAATGAGTCGATTTCGCAATCAGGCAGCTATGAACATGCAACTATTTCGCTATGTGAAGGTAGTAGAGCTAGGACGAAATGCCATTAACTGGCCAAAAAATAGCTATCGAAAGTAGAGGTGATGTCATAGCGGGTGGATTTTTGGCGTTAACCTTCCAATTAATACTTAATGATTAATTCGTTCTTACAGTTGCTGGCCCGTCCTTTGTTGACAATGCTCAGATGGCACCGGGGAAATTCATGCCGGTGCGGTTTTATCGGCGCCGTCTGGCGCTAAGGAGAGCTAGGATGATCCTTCAATATCTGTTTCTCAGAGCGCGCCTGTTTTTTGACCGTACCGAAGGCGCTTCAGCCATCGAATACGCAATCGTGGTCGCCATGGTGGCCGTGGTCGTGGTGGCGTTCGTGACTCCCCTGGGAGACCGGGTACTGGCCATCTTCAACAACATACTGGTCGCTCTGGGAGGTGCCACTGTCGTCCGTCCCACCCCTTGAGCTTCTTGGTTGCTCTAGCAGTACGGATCGCCGGACAGTCCGCTCAAGGTAACGTTGATGAACACGCCCCCCACCCCACGCCAGCAACTTCTTCTTGTGGATGACGAAGAGGACGCGCTGATGGAACTTGCCGAGTTGCTGGAAGGTGAGGGTTTTTGCTGCTTCACCGCGACCTCGGTGAAGCTGGCACTGGAGCATCTCACTCGCCACCCTGACATTGCGCTGGTCATCACTGACCTGCGCATGCCGGAGGAAAGCGGCCTGTCGCTGATCAAGCGCCTGCGCGAACACACTTCACGCCAGCACCTGCCGGTGATCGTCATGTCGGGACATGCCGACATGGACGACGTCAGTGACCTGTTGCGCCTGCAGGTGCTGGACCTGTTCCGCAAACCGATCTATCACGTGCGCCTGCTGGAAACTCTCAACAACCTGTTTCCCGAGCCTCGCCTGCATGTGGTTGGCCCCTGAGTTCCAGCTCCGCTCAAGGCTTGGATCGCCCCTCAGTAGGTTCCTCTGTTTTCGGCTCAGCCGTGGCCCGGTTTTGGCTCCTGTGGGTTGAGCCTGACGCCGAGCCTGTGGCTGGCCGTGCATGAGACCCGCTCGACAGCAGGCCTCATGCATGGGCTGTCGCTCAGAGTTGGTAGCTGAAGCTCAGGGTGTAGCGCGGCCGGCGGTTGTAGGTGTCCAGGGCTTCGTCGGACATGGCCTTGGCTGCTTCCAGGGCGATGTTGTAGTGCTTGGCGTCGCCGAAGCGCAAACCGAAGGCCGCGGAGGACAGGCTGCTGCCCTTGACCGGTAGCTGGTTGAACCAGGTCTTGGAGCGGTCGAACACCACGTAGGGTTGCAGCACCCGCACCCAGGGGCCTTCACGGTTGAAGCTGTAGTTCACTTCATAGGCCACGCCCCAGCCCTTGTCGCCGGTAGCCTGGTCATCGGGATAGCCGCGGGCGAAGTTCTGGCCGCCGAAACTCGCGCGTTCACTGTCGGGCAGGTTGTCCTGGCTCCAGTACAGGGCGCCGGACAGTACTCCTTGCCAGTTGTCGAAGAAACGGTTGCTTTGCACCCCGGCCAGACGCAGGCGGAAGAAGTCCAGGTCGTACAACGCGTTGTTGGTCTTGGCACCCATGCTGTCCAGGCCCCGGTACAGACCGGCGCTGAGGATCCGCAACTGGCGGGGGTCTGATTTGCTCCAGTCACTCTCCAGCGCCAAAGCGCGGATATCGGTTTTTTCTTCCAGGGTCAGCGGGGCGCTGGTGAGCTTGTAGCGGGTCTTGTCATTTACCGCATACAGACGCGTGCCGACGGTGAGCATTTCAGTGGGGGAGGCAATGAAGGGGTGGCTGACTCCGATGGAGGCGCGGTCGTTCTCGCGATGGGGTTCCAGTTCGAGGCCGTTGTCCAGTTGCAGGTTGCTGTGGGGGTCGCTGCGGTAGCGCGCGCCACTGAGGGTCAACTGGGTCCCTTCCGACCCTAGCAACTGGCTGTAGTCGAGGCGGTAGTAGTGCTCCTTGTCCTTGCCAGGGGGGAACAGGCCGCTGAGGCTGAGCTGCTCGCCCCAGGCGGTTTGCGAGTTGCTGGTGATGCCCACCAGGGCCTGCAGCCCATTGCGGTTGTCGTCGGTGCTGTTGAGGGTGGTGGCGATGGACTTGCGGCTGGCCACGGCCACCAGGCGGGTTGCGCCGTCGGTGGTTCCGGGCGGGGGAACCACGGCCTGCAGGGTCACTCCGGGAACCCGGCTCATCAGGGTTGTGTAGCGTTCGAAGGTCTTGCGCGTCAGCGGTCGCTCGGCCTTGAGCTTGCTTACCAGCTTGTCCAGGTAGGCGGATACCGGACCGATGTCGCCCTGCAGTTGGTAGTCACGGATGTAGCCTTCCACCAGCACCACGCGCAGGGTGCCCTGGTCTAGATTCTGCTGCGGCATGAAGGCATAGGAGAGCAGGTAGCCGTCGTTCTGGTAGCGGCGAGTGATGCTGCGAGTGGCTTCGATCAGTTGGCCGAAGCTGGTCTCATGCCCGATCAGGGGCTGGTAGATCGCTGCCAGTTCTTCCAGGGGGTAGAGGGTGCCGCCTTCGATCTGTACCTGGCGCACCGTGACCTTGGTACCCATCATCAGCGGCTGCTGTCCCTGGGCGGGCCCGGGCTGGTCGGGCAGTTGCAGTTGCGGAGTTGCCGGGCGGTAGGCGTCTACCGGAAGGTTCGGCATCGGCAGGTTGTTGATACTGTCGTTGCTGTTGAGGAAGCGGGGAAGAGAGTCGGCAAAAGCGGAAGTGCAGCATCCAAGTAACAACAAGCCGGCCAACGTGCGCATAGGACACTCCATGGTCAATCTGCGGCGGTGCTAAACATCCTCATGCCAAGTGTCGCTCGGGGCTGGGCCCGGATCTGACACCGGGATGTCATGCTCTGGATAAACAAAAAGGCGAGAGACTCACTTGAATCTCTCGCCCTCAACCAAGCGTAGGCGCTGTAGGTGAGGCCGTCGAATCGGCCAGGTGCAAATTATTTTTTGCTGCCGCCCAGGGCGCCGGTCAAGCCACCCAGCACTCCACCCAGGCCGCCGCTGGCTCCGGCGGATGCGCTGCCGCTGGCACCGGCGCTGGCGCCGACACCCACACCCAGGCCACCGAGCAAGCCGCCGCTAGGGGCTGTGCCGCCGTTGACCAGGCCGCCGACCGAGGCCACGGTGCCGCCCACTGCGCCCAGGGTGCTACCCAGGGCAGTGCCTACCTGATTGGTGCCGGTGCTGCCGGCAACATTGCTGCCGACGTTGCTGACGGCGCCGCCGACCTGGCCCAGCAGGCCGCTGACCGGTGCGCCAAGACCTGTGGCTGCTCCCACTTGCTGGGTCAGACCGGTGACCGAGCTGGTCACTGGATTGAGCGCCGAACCCAGGCTGACGCCAACGCTGGCCAGGGGGGCGGAAACCACCAGGTTCGGGGTGCCGCTGCCGCCGAGGGCTCCGCCTACCGAGGCAATCAGACCGCCCGCGGCACTGCCGGTGACGCCGCCGGCACTGACGGTACCGTTGGTGTTGCCGGCGTTGAGGCCGTTGCTCAGGTTGGCCACGGCACCGCCGACGGTTTCCAGCAGGCCGTTGTTGCCGCCGATACCACCGATACCGCCGGTGCCACCGCTGCCTGTGCCGCTGCCACTTCCGGCGCTCACATAGCCGCCTGCGGCGCCCACTGCGGTGCTGCCATTGCTTAGGGCATTACCCAGCAGGCTGGTCACAGGGTTGCCGTTGCCGGTGCCACTGATTTTATCGCCGGTGCTGTCCACGGCCCCGGCCACGCCATTGAGCAAGCCTTTGACCGGAGTGCCCAGGCCAGTGGCGCTGCCGACATTGCCGGTCAAGCCTTCCGCCAGGCTCACCACCGGCACCAGTACCTGGTCGCCTACGCCATCGGTCAGGGTGCCCAGGGGGCCGCTGCTGGTGACGGTGCTCAGGGTATTGCCGAGCATGGTCACCCGAGCGCCGACGCCGCCGAGTACCGGTGCGACCTTGGTGACTACGCCGCCGACCACTGGAACGCTCTGGGTAGCGGTAGCCAGCTTGCCACTTAGATCAGTGACGCCGGTGCCCACGTCGCTGACCACATTGCCAACGGTGGCGGTGGTCTTGCTCAGGGCCTTGGGATCGGTGCCCAGCTTGCCGAGGCCGTCGGTCAAGCCATCGCCCACGGTGTCCACTACGTTGCCGGTGGTGTTGACGGCGCTTTGCACGACACCGCCGACCACTGGAACAGTCGACAGGGAGTTGCCCAGGTTGCTAACGCCTGTACCCACGCCGCTGACGGTGGTGCCCAGGTCAGATACCAGAGTGCTGGTGGTCAAGGTTGTGCCGGTGGTACCACCGCCAGTACCTCCAGTGCCGCCACCGGTCCCACCTCCAGTGCCACCCGTGCCGCCACCGGTCCCGCCCGTGCCACCGCCCGTACCACCACCTGTACCGCCAGTGCCGCCTCCAGTGCCACCTGTGCCACCACCCGTACCGCCAGTACCACCATCAGTGCCGCCGCCGGTTCCACCATCAGTTCCTCCTCCCGCGCTGGCAGGGGACGAGCTGCTGGAACTGCTCTTATGGCCGCCGCCACCGCCACTGCAGCCTGCCAGGCTGAGGGTCAGGATCAGGGCCAGTGCTGTACATGCTTTCCATCCGAATTGAGTTTTCATGAGAGATATTCCTTGCACCTGTTACAACGTTCGTTGTTTCGATAGCCCCCCAGTTCTTGTGCTGGAGATGCCTTCGTCCGTTGTCTACATAAAAGGCTCGGGAAAGAGTTTGAACAATTATGAGCTTGGTATTAATGACTTATTCTTGGGGAGGTTATTGCCCTACAAGTAGCTAGTAATAAAGTATTGGTTGATGGCTTTTGTTTTAAGAGATGCTTTTTAAATCAATATGTTGATTGTTTTTGTTGGGGCTGATGCAGGCCTGGTCAACTAAAGTTGTATATATACAATTGATGGGCTTTGCTCCTGGCGTTAACGGCCGGTTATAACTTTCTACCCGTCGACTAGTTTTGTTGAAAGACTTCCCGAACATGTCCTGATCTATACTGCACGACCGAAGTTTCCTTGGAGTTCATGATGCCGAGCCCTGTCTGGTGGCTGTTGTGCCTGCCATTTTTTGCCGGCGCCTTCCTGGCCCTGCAAGCCGGGATCAATGGCCAGTTGGCCAAGCAGGTTGGCAGTGTGCTGGCCGCTGCGTTGATTTCCTTCTTGGTTGGCACCGTAGCGTTGCTGGTGCTGGTGTTGCTGCAGCGCGAAATGCCGACACTGAGCGCCCTCAAGGAGCTGACCTGGTGGCATTGGTGCGGCGGTCTGCTAGGGGTGTTCTTTATCACCACCGCCGCTTTTGCCGGCCCCAGGATCGGTGCCTTGCTGTTCATGGCACTGGTGCTGGCTGGCCAACTGGGTATGGCCCTGGCCCTGGATCACTTCGGCTGGGTGGGGTTTCGCGAGGCGCCGGTCAGCCTCGGCAAGATTGCCGGATTGCTGCTGATCGTCGCGGGTGTGGTCTTGATCCGCAGGGGCTGAGGGCCTGTCAGGCGATTGGCTGCCAACCACCCAGCATGTGCTGCAGGTCGCCGTTGCCCATCAGTCGCAGTGCACCGCTTGAGCCGGCCGCGCTGGCTTGCAAGCGTACCTCGCCTGGCAACAGCACTGGCTTGATGAACTGCACGCGGATGTCCAGGTTCGCTGCCGGCAGGTGTTCGCTCAGCGCTGCCAGGGTGCGTGCCTTGTTCCACAGGCCGTGGGCGATGGCCTGGGGAAAGCCGAACAGTCGAGCACTCCAGGCGCTCAGGTGGATCGGGTTGTAGTCGCCGGAGACCTTGGCGTAGCGCCAGCCAATATCGCTTTCGGCCCGCCAGTGGCTCAGGTCATCAAGCCCTGCGGTCGAGAACGAGGGCGGCTGCGCAGGCTCTCCTGGCAGCTGGACGCCACGACAGAGCATCCGGCTTTGCGCCTCCCATAGCGGACCCAGCAGGTCGTCCACGGTTGTCACCAGGTCGAACACCGCGCCTTTGGCGTGAGGTTGCAGATTTTCCACATGGACGCCGACCCGCACACTGCTGACATTGCCCATGGGCCGCATCACCCGAATCCGGTTGGCCAGGTGAATCAGCCCCAATAGCGGAAAGGGAAAGTCCCGGGCAGTCAGCAGTTGCATCTGCAAGGGGAAGGCCAGCACGTGGGGGTAGGTGGCGGGCAGCAAGCCGTCGTCGGTGAAACCACAGACCTTGCGGTAAGCCAGCAGTTGCCTGGGGTCCAGGCTGATCCAGCAGCGCAGGCCCTGGTCGGGCAACTGCGTGCCGTTGATCCGCCGGCGCATGGCTGCCTTGAGATACAGCGGGGGCAGGGGCGAAGGAATATTCAGTTCGTGCCAGTGGTTTGTCATGTTCAGGCTCCCAGGACGCTCTGGCCGCAAACCCGCAGGGCTTGTCCGCTGACCGCGCCGCTGCCCGGCTGGGCAAGCCAGGCCACGGCCTCGGCGACATCCTGGGGCAAGCCGCCCTGGCCCAGGGAGCTCATGCGGCGCCCGGCTTCGCGCAGGGCGAAGGGCACTTTGGCGGTCATCTGGGTCTCGATGAACCCCGGTGCCACGGCGTTGATGCTGATGTCCCGGTCCTGCAGCTGCGGTGCCCAGGCCTGGGCCAGGCCGATCAAGCCGGCCTTGCTCGCAGCGTAGTTGGTCTGTCCGCGGTTGCCGGCGATGCCGCTGATGGAGGCCAGCAGAATCACCCGCCCGTGCTCATGCAGGCGGCCGCTGTCCAGCAGGGCCTGGGTCAGCACCTGGGGCGCATGGAGATTCACCGCCAGCACGGCGTCCCAGAATTCCGGGGTCATGTTGGCCAGGGTCTTGTCCCGGGTGATACCGGCGTTGTGCACCAGGATGTCGATGCCCTCAGGCAGTTGTTCGATCAATTGGCTGGGGGCGTCTTCGGCGCAGATGTCCAGGCTGATTGCACGCCCGCCGAGACGGGCGGCGAGGGCCTCGAGGTCGGCTTGGGCCGGGGGCACATCGAGCAGCAGCACCTGGGCGCCGTCCCGGGCCAGGGTCTCGGCGATGGCCGCGCCGATGCCCCGCGCGGCGCCGGTGACCAGGGCCTTGCGTCCGGCCAGTGGGCGGCTCCAGTCCCGGACCTGCGCGGTGCACGGCTGCAGGCGGATCACCTGCCCGGAGATGAAGGCGCTCTTGGGGGAGAGAAAGAACCGCAGGGCTCCTTCCAACTGGTCTTCGGCACCGGCTCCCACATACAGCAGTTGCAGGGTGGCACCGTCTCTCAGCTCCTTGGCCAGGGAACGACTGAAGCCCTCCAGGGCCCTTTGCGCGCTGGCAGCAAAGGGCGTCTCCTGGGTTTCCGGGGCGCGCCCGAGGATCACCAGGTGCGCGCTGGGCTCGAGGTTTCTCAGCAGCGGCTGGAAAAACTCGCGCAACTGTTTGAGCTGGTCGGTGTGCAGCAGCTCGCTGGCATCGAACACCACCGCCTTGAGCTTGGGGCCATGTCCGGGAATCCAGGGGGTGGCCAGGGCGGGTTCGATGCCATAGCTGTAGATCCCCTCCGTCAGCCGTGGGGCCAGGCTGCTGACCTGCTGGGCCAGGCGGCCACCGCCGATCAGCAAGGCGCCTTCGATGGGGCGCAGGCGGCCGGCCTGCCAGCGCTCCAGGCGTACCGGTGACGGCAGGCCAAGGGCCCCGACCAGGCGCTGGCCGATGGACGAGTTGGCGAAGTCGATATAACGGTCAGACATGGAACGCACTCCGAAGGCTGGGGTTCAAAGTGTGGACCATGAATGGCCCCGGGTCGTTCGATCAGCCAGATCCCTCCTACGCTAGTGGAGGAGGTACTCACCGTAGTCGCACTCACACAATAGGGAGCTTTCCATGACACAGCTGCGTCGCGTCGCGATCATCGGCGGTAACCGCATCCCCTTTGCCCGCTCCAATGGCCCCTACGCCACTGCGAGTAACCAGGCAATGCTCACCGCCGCCCTGGAGGGCCTGATCGAGCGCTACAACCTGCATGGCCTGCGGATCGGTGAAGTGGCGGCCGGGGCAGTCCTCAAGCACTCCCGGGATTTCAACCTGACCCGGGAATGCGTGCTGGGCTCGCGCTTGTCGCCCACCACCCCGGCCTACGACATCCAGCAGGCCTGCGGCACTGGCCTGGAGGCGGCGTTGCTGGTGGCCAACAAGATCGCCCTGGGGCAGATCGACTGCGGCATTGCCGGGGGCGTGGACACCACCTCGGATGCGCCGATCGGTGTCAATGAAGGGTTGCGCAAGATCCTGTTGCAGGCCAACCGGGCCAAGAGCACGGGCGACAAGCTCAAGACTCTGCTGCAACTGCGGCCTCATCACCTCAAGCCGGAGCTGCCGCGCAACGGCGAACCGCGCACCGGCCTGTCCATGGGCGAGCACTGCGAGCAGATGGCCAAGACCTGGAACATCCCCCGTACCGAGCAGGATCAGTTGGCCCTGCAAAGTCATCAGAACATGGCTGCCGCCTATGCCGAGGGCTGGCAGGATGACCTGCTCACGCCGTTCCTCGGCCTGACCCGGGACAACAACCTGCGCCCGGACCTGACCCTGGAAAAACTCGCCAGCCTCAAGCCGGCCTTCGACCGCAGTGGTAGCGGCACCCTGACCGCCGGCAACTCGACGCCGTTGACCGATGGCGCCTCCCTGGTGTTGCTGGGCAGTGAGCAATGGGCCAGGGAGCGCGGGTTGCCGATCCTCGCCTATCTGCGTGACGGCGAGGCCGCGGCGGTGGACTTCGTCAACGGCGCCGAAGGCCTGCTGATGGCGCCGGTGTACGCAGTGCCGCGCTTGCTGGCGCGCAATGGCCTGAGCCTGCAGGACTTCGACTACTACGAGATTCACGAAGCCTTCGCAGCCCAGGTGCTGTGCACCCTCAAGGCCTGGGAGGACCCCGAATACTGCAAGACCCGCCTGGGCCTCGACGCCCCCCTGGGCAGCATCGACCGGGCCCGGCTCAACGTCAAAGGCAGCTCCCTGGCGGCGGGGCATCCCTTTGCCGCCACCGGTGGGCGCATCGTTGCCAACCTGGCGAAGCTGCTGAGTGTGGCGGGGCAGGGCCGCGGGCTGATCTCGATCTGTGCGGCGGGCGGGCAAGGCGTTACGGCGATCATCGAGCGCTGAGGTTCGAGGCATTCGCCGGCCAGCGGCTCCTACACAGAAATGCCGATAATCCGTAGGAGCCGGCTTGCCGGCGAAAGCGTCATCAGGTCTTGAAGCGCCGCACCAGGCTGTCCAGTTCGTTGGACAGTCCGGCCAGGCTCTGGGAGTCCAGGCGCGCCGAGTTGGCCAGTTCCGCCACCAGTTGCGCATCGCCATGGATCTGGCTGATGTGCCGATTGATGTCTTCCGCCACCTGGTGCTGCTCTTCCGCAGCCGTGGCGATCTGGGTGTTCATGTCGCGGATCACGTCCACCGATTCGCGGATCTGCCCGAAGCTGTTGCGTGCCAGGCCGATGCGGCTCACCGATTGCTGGGACACTTCCAGGCTGGCATGCATCTGCTGCGTCACGGCGCTGGTGCGCTTGGCCAGGTTGCCGAGCAAACCGTCGATCTCGGCAGTGGAGTCGGCCGTGCGCTTGGCCAGGGCCCGCACTTCGTCGGCGACCACGGCGAAGCCGCGTCCTTGCTCGCCGGCCCGGGCCGCTTCGATGGCGGCGTTGAGGGCCAGCAGGTTGGTCTGCTCGGCGATCGAGCGGATGGTGCCGAGGATCGACTGAATATCGTTGCTGTCGCGCTCCAGCTGTTGCATCGACTGCGCCGACTGTTCGATTTCCTGGCTCAGGCGGTCGACGCTGTGCACGGCGTCGTCGATCTGCTGCTGGCCTTCCCGGGCCTGGCGCTGGCCACTGTCGGCCGACTCGGCGGCCTGGCTGCAGGAGCGGGCCACCTCGTTGGCGGTGGCGACCATTTCATGGAACGCGGTGGACACCATGTCCACGGCTTCGCGCTGGCGCCCGGCGGCCTCGGCCATGTCGTTGGAGACCTGGGTCGAGGAATGGGAGGTGGCGAGGATCTTCTGCGCTGCCTGACCGATGTTCTGGATCAGGTTGCGAATGGCCGCGAGGAACTGGTTGAACCAGCTGGCCAGTTGCGCGGTTTCATCGCTGCCGCGGATATTCAGGTCCCGGGTCAGGTCGCCTTCACCCTGGGCGATGCCTTCCAGGCCGCTGGCGACGCTGCGGATCGGGCGCACGATCAGGCTGGCGAAACTGGCCCCGACCACCGCGAACACCAGCGCCAGGACCCCGGCAATGATGCCGATGATCCAGGTCAGCTGGGTGGCCGAGCCCATGACTTCGCTCTGCTTGATCAGGCCGATGAAGGTCCAGCCCAACTGCTCCGAGGGCCAGACGTTGGCCATGTAGTGCTCGCCGTTGATCTCCACGTTCACCAGGCCCTTGCCGGCCTTGGCCAGTTGCGCGTAACCGTCGCCGAGGCTGTCCAGGGTCTTGAAGTTGTGTTCCGGTTGCTTGGGGTCCACCAGCACCGTGCCGTTGTTCTCCATCAGCATCAGGTAGCCGGATTCGCCGAGCTTGATCTGCTTGACGATCTCGGTGAGCTGCTTGAGGGTCACGTCGATGCTCACTACGCCGCCGGGGCTGCCCAGCTTGTTGGCCACGGTGCGCACGGTGCTGACATAGGTTGCGTTGTCGGTGGCCCAATAGTAGGCCGCGGTACGAAACGACTTGCCCGGGTTGGCCATGGCCGCCTTGTACCAGGGGCGCTGGCGCGGGTCGTAGTTGTTGAGCTTGGGATCATCCGGCCAGGACACGTAGCCGCCGGCCTGGGTGCCGATGATCGCGTAGGCGTAGGCCGGATGGCTGGTGCCCAGGCGCTCCAGCAAGGCAAATACCTGCTTGTCCATCTCGCCCTGGGGGATCTGCTCGGCATCGGCGCTGCCGTAGTTCTTCAGGCTGGCGTCAGTGTTGGCGATCAGGGGTTGGGAGGCCAGGTAGTCGACGTTCTGGCTGATGCCATCGAAGAAGATCTGCATGGCATTGCTGACCTGGCGAATCTCCCGGCCACTGTTGTCGACGAAGCTGTCCCTGGCATCGCTGCGCAGGTTCATTACCACCAGTGTGGCGACCAGCACCACGGGCAGGCAGGCGATGACGGCGAAGGCCCAGGTGAGTTTCTGCTTGATGTTCATCCGCGCTCCTAATTTTTGTATGACCACGAAGTGCTGGCGACTCGCGGATTATGGGCAGCTTGAAAGATGGCGCTGATTGCAGTCCCTGAGAACGAGGCCGAGCAGGCGAGGATCGAACCTTGGCCGGTTGCTGGCGTCTTTATTGGATTGTCGGACAAACTCCCTCTGTCTCTGATGACTTCGGCGGGTGCGGCGGAATGTTGAGCCGCCCGGAGAAAAAACCTTGCCGAGGGAGTCGAGGGCGGGCCTCGGGCGGCGGCAAACTTGCTGCCTTGGCCGGGGCTTGCAGGCTGGAGTCTCGGCTATGATCTTCGGCGGTGTCGATGGATTGATCTGGCACATTGAGTGCATTGCTGTCGTTCGGTGGTCGGCAGCCCTTTCCCGTCGTGGGAGGATTGCCGTATAACGAGTGACTTTCGCGTGTTTGGTAACAAGGGACCCACAATAAAAGCTGATGAAGACTCCAAAACGCATTGAACCGCTGATCGAAGACGGTCTGGTAGACGAGGTGCTGCGCCCACTCATGAGTGGTAAAGAGGCAGCTGTGTATGTGGTGCGCTGCGGCAACGAGCTACGTTGCGCCAAGGTCTACAAGGAGGCGAACAAACGCAGTTTCCGTCAGGCGGCGGAGTACCAGGAGGGCCGCAAGGTCCGCAACAGTCGCCAGGCACGGGCCATGGCCAAGGGGTCCAAATTTGGCCGCAAGGAAACCGAGGACGCCTGGCAGAACGCCGAAGTGGCGGCCCTGTTTCGTTTGGCCAATGCCGGGGTCCGGGTACCCAAGCCGTTCGACTTCCTCGAAGGCGTGCTGCTCATGGAGCTGGTGTCCGACGAGTACGGCGATGCCGCGCCGCGGCTGAACGATGTGGTGCTGGACGCGGAGCAGGCCCGTGAATATCACGCCTTCCTGATTTCCCAGATCGTGCTGATGTTGTGTACCGGACTGGTGCACGGTGACCTGTCCGAGTTCAACGTGCTGCTGGGCCCCGACGGCCCGGTGATCATCGACCTGCCCCAGGCGGTGGATGCGGCCGGCAACAACCACGCGTTCAGCATGCTTGAGCGTGACGTCGGCAACATGGCTTCCTACTTCGGGCGTTTCGCCCCGGAGCTCAAGCGCACTCGTTATGCCAAGGAAATGTGGGCCTTGTACGAGGCTGGCACCTTGCACCCGGGGAGCGTGCTGAGCGGCGAATTCGATGACCCTGAAGAGCTGGCGGATGTCGGCAGCGTGATCCGCGAGATCGAGGCTGCGCGTCTGGACGACGAGCGCCGCCGGGCATTGCGTGCGGCTGACGAAGTGCCGCCAGGCAAAGCCGAAGAACCACCGCCTCCGCCCTGGATGCAGTGAGCATGAAAAATCCGGCCTTGGCCGGATTTTTTATGCGCTGAAACTTTCCCGCGGCGGGGCCCTGAGGCCCCGCGCCGCGCTGCCGCAGAGCGCCCCAAGGCCCTGCAGGCAACGGCCGCAGCGAGGCTGGTGCCCGGGCCTGCAGCACGCCCGCCGGGCCCCGGGCATGTTCAGGAGTGGCAGCAACTGCCGGAGGCCAGTTCCTTGAGGATCGGGCAGTCCGGACGGTGGTCGCCCTGGCAGTGTTCCACCAGGTCCTGCAGGGTGTCGCGCAGGCCGGCCAGTTCGCGGATCTTGCGGTTCAGTTCATCGATGTGCTGGCGCGCCAGGGCTTTCACATCAGCGCTGGCCCGCTGGCGGTCCTGCCACAGGGTCAGCAGCTTGCCGACCTCTTCCAGGGAGAACCCCAGGTCCCGGGAGCGCTTGATGAACGCCAGGCTGTGCAGGTCGTCGTCGCCGTACAGGCGATAGCCGCTGTCGCTGCGGTGCGCCGGCTTGAGCAGGCCGATGGACTCGTAGTAACGGATCATCTTGGCGCTCAGGCCGCTCTTTCGGGCTGCTTGGCCGATGTTCATTCGGCGTTCTCCAGGTCTTTGGGCTTCCAGGTTTTCAACAGTAGCGCATTGCTCACCACGCTGACGCTGGACAGGGCCATGGCGGCCCCGGCCAGTACCGGGTTGAGCAGGCCGAAGGCCGCCAGCGGAATGCCGATCAGGTTGTAGACGAAGGCCCAGAACAGGTTCTGGCGGATTTTTGCGTAGGTCTTGCGGCTGATCTCCAGGGCGGCCGGGATCAACCGCGGGTCGCCGCGCATCAGGGTGATACCGGCTGCGTGCATGGCAACGTCGGTGCCACCGCCCATGGCGATGCCGATGTCCGCTGCGGCCAGCGCCGGGGCATCGTTGATGCCGTCGCCGACCATCGCCACCACCCCGGTCTTCTTCAGCTCGGTCACGGTCGCGGCCTTGTCCGCCGGCAGCACCTCGGCATGCACGTCGGTAATGCCCAGGGCCTCGGCCACCACCTTGGCGCTGCCGCGGTTGTCACCGGTCAGCAGGTGGCTGCTGATGTGTCGTGCGCTAAGTTGTTGCACCGCCTGCAGGGCGCCCGGCTTGAGGGTATCGCCAAAGGCGAACAGGCCCAGCACCCGGGGTTGCGGGCTCTGTTCGATCAGCCAGGACAGGGTCCGGCCTTCGTGCTCCCAGTCCTGGGCCGCTTGCGCCAGGTCGCCCGGGTTCAAGCCGCTTTCTTCCAGCAGGCGCCGGTTGCCCAGGGCCAGTTGGCGGCCGTCCAGGGTGCCGGCGATGCCGCGTCCGGTCAGGGACTGGCTGGCACTGACATCGGCCACCGGCAGTTGGCGTTCCTGGCACAGGTCCAGCACTGCCTTGGCCAGGGGGTGTTCACTGCCGCGCTGCAGGGCGCCGGCCTGTTGCAAGAGGGTGCCCTCGTCGCCTTCCACCGCTTGCAGGTGGGCAATGCGTGGCGTGCCCGAGGTCAGGGTGCCGGTCTTGTCGAAGACCACCGAGCTGACTTCATGGGCCCGCTCCAGGGCTTCGGCGTCCTTGATCAGGATGCCGTGGCGAGCGGCGACGCCGGTGCCGGCCATGATCGCGGTGGGCGTGGCCAGGCCCAGGGCGCAAGGACAGGCGATCACCAGCACTGCCACGGCATTGATCACCGCGGTTTCCAGCGGTGCGCCGTACAGCCACCAGCCCACCAGGGTAAACAACGCCAGTACCAGCACCGCCGGGACGAACACTTGGCTGACCTTGTCCACCAGCTTCTGGATCGGAGCCTTGCCGGCCTGGGCGTCTTCCACCAGGCGAATGATGCGTGCCAGGACGGTTTCCGCCCCCAGGGCCTGGGTCCGAACCAGCAGGCGCCCTTCGCCGTTGATGGCGCCACCGGTGACGGTGTCGCCGGGCTGCTTGGGCACCGGCAGGCTTTCACCACTGATCAGCGCCTCATCGGCGTGGCTCTGGCCTTCGATGACCGCGCCGTCCACCGGGAAGCGTTCACCGGGCTTTACCAGCACCAGGTCACCCAGGCGCAGGGCGCTGATGGCCACATCCTGCTCACGACCGTCGATCACCTGGATCGCCCGCTCGGGGCGCAGGGCCTCCAGGGCGCGGATGGCACTGGCGGTCTGGCGCTTGGCCCGGCTCTCCAGGTACTTGCCCAGCAGCACCAGGGCGATGACCACCGCTGAGGCTTCGAAGTACAGGTGCGGCATGCTGCCGACCGGGGCGGTGGCCCATTCGTACAGGCTCAGGCCGTAGCCGGCGCTGGTGCCCAGGGCCACCAGCAGGTCCATGTTGCCGCTGCCGGCGCGCACGGCCTTCCAGGCCGCCACGTAGAAGCGCGCACCGAAGATGAACTGCACCGGAGTGGCCAGGGCGAATTGGGCCCAGGCCGGGAGCATCCAGTGCAGGCCGAAGGGTTGCACCAGCATCGGCAGCACCAGGGGCAGGGCCAGGAGGATGGCCAGCACCAGGCTCCAGCGTTCACGGCGCAAGTGCTGCTGCGGGTCGTCGCTGCGAGCCTGTTCGGCCTGCCACAGGCTGGCGGAGTAGCCGGCCTTGGTCACGGCATTGATCAACTGCGCCGGATCGAGTTGGCCGAGCCCTTCGATGTGGGCCCGTTCGGTGGCCAGGTTGACGCTGGCGTTGCGGACCCCGGGCACTTTGTTCAAGGCCCGTTCGACGCGCCCGGCGCAGGTGGCGCAGGTCATGCCGCCGATGGTCAGTTCAAGGCTCTGCACCGGCACGCTGTAGCCGGCGTTTTCCACCGCTTCGAGCAAGGCGGGCAGACTGTCGCCTGGGGCTTCGACCCGAGCCTGCTCGGTGGCCAGGTTGACGCTGACGGCGCCGGTGCCGGCCACCTTGCCCAGGGCGCGCTCCACGCGCCCGGCGCAACTGGCGCAGGTCATGCCGGCAATCGGCAGGTCGAAGGTGATTGATTCAGGCATGGCTGGCACTCCCTGTAAATGTTGCCCACAGGATCAACCTTGCCACGCAGGCAAGGTCAAGGGGGCATTTTACAGGTGCTTCACTTTGTCCCAGGGGCGCTGCCAGGGAGGGCAGGGCTCGGGGGCAACGGGCTGGAAGCCTACAGGGCAGGGGGCGTCAGTATTCCAGGGCGGCCGGCTTGAGGTACATGCCCGATTGGCCCATGGCGATGCGGAACTTCAGCACGTCGCCAGCGCGCAGGCTGATGTCCTGGGAACCCGGGGCCAGCAGGCCTGGGTTGCAGCCCGGAGCCTGGCCCGGCAGCAGCTTCAGGCGCAGTGAGACTTTTCCCGGCGGCAGGTTGAAGGAGACGCTCTGTTCCTGGAACAGCCGGCCGGAGAGCTGGTCCTGGATGTACAGGCCGATCTCGCAGGAGGTGGCGACTTCCAGGCGCTCCCTGGAAATGATCAAGACCCCGTAGTCCTCTCCGGCGGCCAGTGCCGATGGCGCTGTCGCGAACAGGCCAAGGAGGCCGAGGAGGCTGAACGTTGACCAGCGCATGGCTGAATCTCCTGCTGTGATGTCGTAAGACGTGCAGCTTGGCCGAGCGCGGCGATGATTTCCAGCCCGGCAGATTGATCCGGAACTTGACCTTGCCATGGTGGCAAGGACAAGACTGCGCTCAACCCAATACAGGAGAAGCACGATGCAAGTATTCAATGTTCAAGGCATGTCCTGCGGCCACTGCGTGCGAGCCATCACCCAGGCACTGCAAAGCAAGGACCCGGCGGCCACCGTGCGGGTGGATCTGGCCGCCAAGGAAGTCGGGGTCGAGAGCCGTCTGTCCAGCGACGAAGTCATCAGCCTGATCAGCGAGGAAGGCTACGCGGTGCAGGTTGCCTGAGTCTTTTTAATAGTTAGCGACCTATCGGAATGTTCAAGGCGTCCAAGCGCGGCTAGACTGTCGCACCGCTGACCCGACGTTCGTTTGGATGCCATGAACCTCCGTACAATCCTGATTCTCGGCGCCCTGAGCGCGTTCGGCCCTCTGGCCATCGACTTCTACCTGCCGGCTTTCCCGTCGATGGCCCTGGCCTTCGGCACCGATGAAAAACACGTTCAGCTGACCCTGGCGGCCTATTTCCTCGGCCTGTCCATCGGCCAGCTGGCCTATGGCCCGGTGGCCGACCGTTTTGGCCGGCGCCTGCCGTTGCTGGTCGGGGTGGGGCTGTTCACCCTGGCATCCCTGGCCTGCGCCTACGCGCCCAACCTTGAATGGCTGATTGGCGCACGCTTCGTCCAGGCCCTGGGCGGTTGCGCCGGCATGGTGATTTCCCGGGCGGTGGTCAGCGATAAATGCGATGCGGTGGGTTCGGCCAAGGTGTTCTCCCAGCTGATGCTGGTGATGGGCCTGGCACCGATCCTGGCACCGATGCTCGGCGGCCTGCTGGTCAACCTCTACGGTTGGCAATCGATCTTCATCATGCTCACGGTGTTCAGCGCCCTGTCGGGATTGGCGGTGGCCCTGGGCCTGCCGGAAAGCATGCCGGCCACTCGCCCGCGCCTACCGTTGTCCGGAGCGTTGCGCCAATACGGCCTGTTGCTGGCGGACCGGGTGTTTCTCGGTCACGCCCTGACCGGCGGCATCGCCATCGCCGGGATGTTTTCCTACATCGCCGGTTCGCCCTTTGTCTTTATCAAGCTCTATGGCGTGCCGGCGGAGCATTTCGGCTGGTTCTTCGGGATCAATGCCGGTGGCTTCATCCTGGTCGCGCAGATCAATGCACGGCTGTTGGCCAAGCGTGGCCCGGCCTTCCTGCTGGCGCGCACCGTATGGATCTACCTGGCGGCCGGGCTGACCCTGCTGGGGATCAGCGCCTTGCACACCAGCGCGCTGTGGCCGCTGCTTCTGCCGCTGTTCGTGTGCATCGCGAGCCTGGGCTGCATCATTCCCAATGCCGCTGCCTGTGCCATGAATGGCCAGGGGGCACGGGCCGGCAGTGCCTCGGCGATGCTCGGTTGCCTGCAGTTCAGCGTGGCCGCGGGCGCGGCCTATCTGGTGGGTGTCCTGCACGATGGCAGCGCCATGCCGATGGCCATGGTCATCAGCCTGTGCGGTGTGCTGGCGGTGAGCATGGCGGTCATGACCCGGCGCTTGCAAAATGCCCGGGCGCTAAAGGCCGCCGAGCTCTGAGTCAGCCTGCGGCGCGCTGGCTCTGGGGAATCTGGTGGGGGGCTTGCAGACGGCTTTGCAGGGTCTGGGTGAAGGCCCGGGCCTCTGCTTCACTGCGGAATGTCACCACATGCTGGTCGAGGCGAACCTGCCATTGAGAGCCTTGGGGTTTTGCCAATTCTTTTATCAGGATCTTCATTGCTGACCTCCTAACGGTAAAAGACTGCGCTGCAAGGGACCCCAGTGTAGACCTGAATACGGTCACAAATATGACCGAAATCAACTCTCGGACTGACGGCAGCCGCCTCTTGTCAGCCAAGGGCGGCGCCGTCTGTCACGGCCTTAGAAGCCTTCCAGAACGATCTTGCCCTGGGCCTTGCCGCTCTCCAGCAGGGCGTGGGCCCGACGCAGGTTGGCGGCGTTGATCTGGCCGAAGTGCTCGCCCACGGTGGTCTTCAGGGTGCCGGCGTCGATCAGCTCGGCGACCCGGTTGAGCAGCCGGTGCTGCTCTTGCATGTCGGCGGTCTCGAACAGCGAACGGGTGTACATGAACTCCCAGTGCAGCGACAGGCTCTTGCGCTTGAGCTGGGTCACGTCGAGGTGTTTCGGGTCGTCGATCAAGGCCAGCTTGCCCTGGGGCGCGAGGGCTTCCACCAGTTGCTCCAGGTGAGCGTCGGTCTGGGTCAGGCTGGCGACATGGGTCACCGGATACAGATCGAGGCGCTTGAGCTCGGTGCTCAGGGGCTGGCTGTGGTCCACCACCGCATGGGCGCCGAGCTCGCGGACCCAGGCCTGGGTCTGTTCGCGGGAGGCGCTGCCGATCACCTTGAGGCCGGTCAGTTGACGGGCCAGTTGGGTGAGGATCGAGCCGACCCCGCCCGCGGCGCCGACGATCAGCAGGCTCTGGCCCAGGTCGGTGGTTCCCTGGGGGATCTGCAGGCGTTCGAACAGCAGCTCCCATGCCGTGATCGCGGTCAGCGGCAGGGCCGCGGCCTCGGCAAAGCCCAGGCTCTTGGGCATGTGGCCGACGATCCGCTCATCCACGGTGTGCAGTTGGCTATTGCCCCCGGCACGGGCGATGGAGCCGGCGTAGAACACCCGGTCACCGACCTTGAACAGGCTGACGTCGCTGCCCACGGCCTTGACCACCCCGGCCACGTCCCAGCCCAGCACCTTGGCTGCACCACCTTCGGGCTGGACGTTCTGGCGCACCTTGGTGTCCACCGGGTTGACCGAGATGGCCCTGACCTCCACCAGCAGGTCGCGGGGGCCGGCCACGGGCTCGGGCAGCTCGATGTCTTGCAGGGACTTGGGATCATCGATGGGCAGGGAAGTGTAATAGGCGATGGCTTTCATGGTGAATTCCTGATCAGTAGGGAAAAAGGCTCAGACGATCAATTGCAGGCGCTTGAGCGCGAAGTGCTCGATCGCCTCGCGGGTCTGGGCGAGAAAATGCTGGAAGTGCGCGGTGTTGTTGTGAAACTCCAGGGCTGCCTCATCGTCCCAGCGCTCCAGCACGTAGAAGGTGCCCGGCTGCTCGGCGTCCTGGTGCAGCTCGTAGTACTGGCAGCCGCTTTCTTCGCGGCTGGGCTGGACCAGGGCGCTGAGCTCGCGCTTGAGAACGTCTTGCTGCTGGGGCTTGGCGATCAGGGTGGCAATTGCGGTGAAGGCGTGGGACATGTGGGTTTCCTCAGGGAGTTGGGTGATGGCAGGAATGATTGGCTATTTTTCCTGAAGATAAAATCGGCTAAAAGAGCAGGCTCTTTCAATATTTTTTTGATAATCCAGGAAAGCCCCCATGCTGCGATTCGATGACCTGCAGTTGTTCGTGCGTGCCGCAGACCTGGGCAGCCTGTCGGCAGCGGCCCGGGTCATGGACCTTTCACCGGCGGTGGCCAGCGCTGCCCTCAAGCGCATCGAGGAACACCTGGGGGCGCGCCTGCTGGCCCGCTCCACCCGCAGCCTGCGCCTGACCGCCGAGGGCGAGGGCTTTCTCGACTACGCCCGGACGGCCTTGAGCAGCCTGGATGAAGGGCGGCGGCTGCTGGCCAGTGGTCAGGATCAGGTCAGCGGTGTGTTGCAGCTATCTGCCCCTTCGGATTTTGGCCGCAACCTGCTGCTGCCCTGGCTCGACGAGTTCCAGCGCGAACATCCCCAACTCAGCGTGCGCCTGTTGTTGGGGGACCGGATTGCCGACCTGTTCCGCCAGCCGGTGGACATTGCCCTGCGCTACGGCGAACCGGAGGACTCCAGCCTGGTGGCCCTGCCAGTGGCCCCGGACAACCGCCGGGTGCTGTGTGCCGCCCCCAGCTACCTGGCCCGCTACGGCGAGCCGCGCCAGCTGGAGCAACTGGCCCAGCACAACTGCCTGCTGTACATGCTCGACAGTCGGGCTCACGACCTCTGGAGCTTTCATGACGGCAAGCGTGAGGTGAGCCTCGCCGTCAGTGGCGACCGCCTGAGCGACGATGCCGATGTGGTGCGGCGCTGGGCTGTGGCCGGCGCAGGGATCGCCTACAAGTCCTGGCTGGATGTGGCTGCCGATGTGCTGGCCGGCCGCTTGCAGATCCTGCTGCCGGAGTTGCGCTGCGAAGGTGCGTCATTGAACTTGCTGTGCACCCACCGTGCGCACCTGAGCAAGCCGGTGAAGCTGCTGCGCGACTTGCTCCAGGCCCGCTGCGCCCAGATCAGCGCCCGCCGCCCGTAGGAACCCGCTTGCCGGCGAGCCCGGGCGCCACGCCCCCGCGTCGCTGGTGGACGCGAACAGGTCGCCCTCGGCAATCAGCCCCGGCCTCGATCCCGCACACTCCAACGGTCAAGCATTCAACCGGGGGAACGGGCATGGGCATACAGGGATACAGCGCCGCAGAGCGCCTGGAACGGCTACCCATCAGCGGCTATCACCGGGTGATTTTCATCATCATCGCCCTGGCGTTTTTCTTCGACTCCATGGACCTGGCGATGATGACCTTCCTCCTCGGCTCGATCAAAACCGAGTTCGGCCTGAGCTCGGCCGAGGCCGGCCTGCTGGCCAGCTCGAGTTTCTTCGGCATGGTCCTGGGCGCCTCGCTGTCGGGCATGCTCGCCGACCGCTTCGGGCGCAAGCCGGTGTTCCAGTGGAGCATCGTGCTCTGGGGCCTGGCCAGCTACCTGTGCTCCACCGCCCAGAGCGTGGACAGCCTGACCCTGTTCCGGGTGCTGCTGGGAATCGGCATGGGCATGGAGTTTCCCATCGCCCAGTCGATGCTCTCGGAGATGATTCCGGCCCAGCGACGCGGGCGCTATATCGCCTTGATGGACGGCTTCTGGCCCTTGGGCTTCGTCGCCGCCGGGGTGCTCTCGTACTTCCTTCTGCCGCTGATTGGCTGGCGCGACATCTTCCTGGTCCTGGCGATCCCGGCGGTGTTCGTGCTGGTGATCCGCTTCTTCATTCCCGAGTCGCCGCGCTGGCTGGAACAGGCCGGACGCCACGCCGATGCGGATCAGGTGTTGCGGGGCATCGAGGACAAGGTACGGGCCTCCCTGGGCACCGCCGAACTGCCCGAACCGGTCCGCCTGCCGCGTATCGAGAGTGCGCCGGGGCATTTCTTTTCGGCCCTCAGGCAGATCTGGTCGCCGCTGTATCGCCAGCGCACCTTGATGATCTGGAGTCTGTGGTTCTTTGCCCTGCTGGGGTTCTACGGGCTGACTTCCTGGCTCAGCGCCTTGCTGCAGCAATCCGGTTTTGCGGTGACCCAGTCGGTGTACTACACGGTGCTGATTTCCCTGGGCGGGATTCCCGGGTTTCTCATGGCCGCCTGGCTGGTGGAGCGCTGGGGGCGCAAACCGGTGTGCATCGTCACCTTGCTGGGCGGCGGCGTCATGGCGTTCTTCTACGGGCAGAGCGCGGTGTTTGGTGGCAACGTCAGCCTGCTGATCGGCACCGGGTTGCTGATGCAGTTCTTCCTGTTCGGCATGTGGGCGGTGCTTTACACCTATACGCCGGAGCTGTATCCGACCTCGGCCCGGGCCACGGGCTCGGGGTTCGCTTCGGCGGTGGGGCGCATCGGTTCGCTGCTGGGGCCGCTGGTGACCGGGCTGGTCTTTCCAATCACCGGGCAGGGCGGAGTCTTCGCCCTGGGGGCGGCGTGCTTTGTGATTGCCGCAGGGGTGGTCTGGCTGTTCGGGATGGAAACCCGGGGCAAGACCCTGGAAGAGTTGAGCGAGGCGGGAAACTGAGGTTCGCCGGCAAGCCGGCTCCTACACGAACCTGTAGGAGCCGGCTTGCCGGCGAAGGCCGTTACGGCTTGACCAGCCGTGCATCCAGGCTGTTCTGCGCCAAGCGCCGGGCCTGGTCCTGGGTCATCCCCAGGTGGGTGTGCAGGGCATCGAAGTTCTCGGTGACGTAGCCGCCGAAGTAGGCCGGGTCATCGGAGTTGACCGTGACCTTCACTCCCCGCTCGAGCATCTCGAGGATGTTGTGCTGGGACATGTGGTCGAACACGCAGAGCTTGGTGTTGGACAGCGGGCACACGGTCAGCGGGATCTGCTCGTCGATGATCCGCTGCATCAGCCGCTCGTCCTCGAAGGCGCGCACGCCGTGGTCGATGCGCTGGATCTTCAGCAGGTCGAGGGCTTCCCAGATGTACTCCGGCGGGCCTTCTTCGCCAGCGTGGGCCACGGTGAGGAAGCCTTCGCTGCGGGCCCGATCGAAGACGCGCTGGAACTTGCTCGGCGGGTGGCCCATTTCCGAGCTGTCCAGGCCCACGGCGACAAAGGCCTCGCGAAATGGCAGGGCCTGGTCGAGGGTCTTCTGCGCTTCGTCTTCGCTCAGGTGGCGCAGGAAGCTGAGGATCAGGCCGCTGGTGATGCCCAGTTGCTGTTCGCCGTCCTTGAGTGCGCTGGCGATGCCGTTGAGCACCACTTCGAAGGGCACGCCGCGGTCGGTGTGGGTCTGGGGGTCGAAGAAAGGTTCGGTGTGGATCACGTTCTGGGCTTTGCAGCGCAGCAGGTAGGCCCAGGTCAGGTCGTAGAAATCCTGGGAAGTGCGCAGCACGTCGGCGCCCTGGTAATAGAGGTCGAGAAACTCCTGCAGGTTGTTGAAGGCGTAGGCCTTGCGCAGGGTTTCGACGTCGCTCCAGGGCAGGGCGATCTTGTTGCGCTCGGCCAGGGCGAACAGCAGTTCCGGTTCCAGGGAGCCTTCCAGGTGCAGGTGCAATTCGGCCTTGGGCAAGGCATTCAGCCAGTCATACATGGTGGTGTCTCATCAGGTGCAGGCGGGGGCTGCGAGAGTGGCGCGATGTCCCGGCGATACGCCTCTGCGGGCGGATTGGCCGTGTTTCGCGGATCTTGCCGGGATTTCACCGGGCCCGAAAAAGCCGCCATTCTACAGCCGGCGGCGCAAATGTTCGGTAAAACCTGATCGAGGGCGCGATCAGGCCTGCTCCAGCTCTCGGCGATAGGCGTAGGTGTCGGCGAAGCGCGACAGCAGGAACTCGGCGCAGGTGGTCACCGGGTACTTGGCCGGGTGCGCGGCGTCCTGGCAGCCGGGCAGGCACTCGATACGGGTGTCCGGGTGCGGTTCGGCGAAGAACGGCATCGAGTAGCGATCGACCCCCAGCGGGCTGATGACCCGGTGCGGAGTCGAGAGATAACGGTCGTTGCTCCAGCGCGCCATCATGTCCCCCAGGTTGACCACGAAGCTGCCTTCGATGGGCGGTGCATCGATCCACTGGCCCTGGACGTTGCGCACCTGCAGGCCGCCGGCGGCGTCCTGGTAGAGCAGGGTGATGCAGCCATAGTCGGTGTGGGCCCCGGCCCCTTGCTGCTCTTCGGAGCTGGCCGTGTGGCGCGGCGGGTAGTGAATCATCCGCAGTACGCTGACCGGCTCCTGGAAGCGGCGGTCGAAGAAGTCGCGCTCGATGCCCAGGGCCAGGGTCATGGCTCGCAGCAGGGTCTGGGCCAGGGCCTGCATGTCCTGGTAATGCTGCTCCAGCAATGCCTCCCAGCCGGGCAGATCGGGATGACGGTTGGGCCCGCGCAAGGGCTTGCCCGCGAGGACCTCGGGATGCTCGGCCGGCAGGTGCAGGCCCATATCGAAGGTTTCCTTGAGATCGCTGGGCCGGTGCGGGTCGAGCTGCTCGGTGGCGATGGCGCCGTAGCCTCGATGATGGCGAGTCTGGGTAATGTCGATCCTGAGTTTTTCGGCGCTGGGCAGGGCAAAGAACTGCCGGGCGCTGTCGAGCAAATGCTCGATGCGTTGCGGGCTGATCGGGTGGCCCTTGATATAGAAGAACCCCCACTCGCGGCAGGCCTGGTCGATGGCCCCGGCGACACGTTCCCAGCCTGGTTGCTGATCCTGGTACAGAGGGCTGATGTCGATGATCGGCAGTTGGTTCATGAAAATGCTCCCATCCTGTTGGCGGTCGGTCGCCGCTGTCGTACGCAAGGCTCGGCCTGGTCGGCATTGCGTGCGAAGCAGGCGCTGTTCTTGAGCCTGGCGTTCGGACCGGCTCGTCCGCACGCGCCCTAGCTTGTGCGTTGGCTACAGGTCACTTGGGGATATCGGCCTGCATGCCTTGCACGTAGTAATTCATCGCGGCCAGTTCGGCATTGCTGGCACTGACCCCGGCGGCGAGCCTCTCGACCCCGGCCTGATCCTTGATCGGGCCGGTGAACGGGTGGAACTCGCCGTTCTTGATGCTGGCGATGATCTGTTCGGCTTCGCTCTTCACCTGGGCCGGCAGCAGGTCGCTCAGGGGTAGCTCGACCGTACCTTCTTTCAAGCCGCCCCAGTAGTCCTGGGGTTTCCAAGTGTGGTCCATCACGCCTTGGGCTGCCTGGATGTAGTGCGGCCCCCAGTTGTTGACGATGGAGGTCAGCACTGCCTTGGGACCGAAGTGGGCCATGTCCGAGGCATAGCCCACGGCGTACACGCCACGCCGCTCCGCGGCCTGGATCGGTGCCGGGCTGTCGGTGTGCTGGAAGATCACGTCGGCGCCCTGGTCGATCAGGGCGTTGGCGGCGTCGGCTTCCTTGCCCGGGTCGAACCAGGAGTTGACCCACACCACCTTGATCTCGGTGCCCGGGTTGTATTTGTTCAGGGCCAGCTGGATGGCGTTGATGTCGCGGATCACTTCCGGGATCGGGAACGAGGCGACGTAGCCGATCTTCTTGCTCCTGGTCATCTTCGCCGCGAGGAAGCCGCCGACGTAGCGGCCTTCATAAGTGCGCGCCAGGTAGGTGCCGAGGTTCTTGTCCTGCTTGTAGCCGGTGGCGTGTTCGAAGGTCACCTTGGGGAACTGCTTGGCGACCTTGAGGGTGGGGTTCATGTAGCCGAAGGAGGTGGTGAAGATCAGGTCGTAATTGTCCTTGGCCATGTTGCGGATCACCCGCTCGGCATCGGCGCCCTCGGCGACGTTCTCCACATAGTTGGTGGTGATCTGCTCGCCGAATTTCTCCATCAGCGCCTTGCGCCCCTGTTCATGCTGATAGGTCCAGCCGTGGTCGCCGATGGGGCCGATGTAGACGAAGCCGACCTTCAGCGGATCGGCGGCGCTGGCGGCAAGGCTGGCACTCAGGCCGGTGGCGGCGAGCAGGGCGCAGAGCAGCTTGTACAACGGGCGTGTATGCATGAATTGAAGCTCCATCTTGTTGTGGGGGTTGGCTGGGGCGGCAAGCGCTGCAGGGCAATGCAAATAGCTGACCAACAGGACAACAACGCGGGGGGCTGCGCTGGCGAGGCGGTTTCTATGGGGGTTTGGCGCGCGCTTTTCGCTGGCAAGCCAGCTCCTACAGGCTCGGGTGTAGGAGCCGGCTTGCCGGCGCAGCGCTTTTCAGGAACCAACCCGGTGCGTGGCGCCTGAGACTGGTGCACTAAGATGTAACGAAACATTAGTGACTCGACGCAGTCTTCAACTCATCTCCTGTGCTCGTTTTTTATTTCCGCCAAAGGACTGCAATGCTTACTTCTCTCAAGCAAGAACGGCTGTTGCTGCTTGCGCTGCTGGCCGCCGTGGCCGCCTATCCCCTGGAACACCTGCTGCTGGGCAGCGGCCAAGGCATTGCCCTGGCCGCCGGGCTGGTGCTGATCGGTTTTATCGTCATCGCCTCGATGCGCGTTGCCCACCACGCCGAACTGCTGGCGGAAAAGGTCGGCGACCCCTACGGCACCATGATCCTGACCCTGGCCGCGGTGCTGGTGGAGGTGGTGATCCTGGCCATCATGATGAACAACGAAGCCTCGCCGACCCTGGTGCGCGACACCATCTATTCGGCGGTGATGCTGGACATCAACGGCATCCTCGGCCTGGCGGCGCTGATGGGCGGCATCAAGCATGGCGAGCAGCCCTACAACGATGACTCGGCGCGTACCTACAGCGTGATGATCCTGACCGCCATGGGGGTTTCCATGGTGGTACCGGAGTTCATTCCCGAATCTGACTGGAAGGTGTACTCGGCCTTCACCATCGGTGCGATGGTGGTGCTCTACACCTTGTTCCTGCGGATGCAGGTCGGGCCCCACAGCTACTTCTTCAGCTACAGCTACCCGGAAAAGCGCCGCAATAAAGAGGCCCAGGAGCAGCCCCACGCCGTCAACCTGGCCTGGAGCATCGGCATCCTGGTGTTCGGCGTGGTGGTGATCGGAGCCCTGGCCGAGGTGATGTCCAAGACCCTGGACCTGGGCCTGGAAGGCACGGGCGCGCCGCCGGTGATCACGGCGATCCTGGTGGCGGCAATTTCCGCCGCGCCGGAAATTCTGACCGCCTTGCGCGCCGCCCTGGCCAACCGCATGCAGTCGGTGGTCAACGTGGCCCTGGGGGCGTCCTTGTCGACGGTGATCCTCACGGTGCCGGTGATGGAGGCCATGGCCCTGTACACCGGCCAGCCGTTTCAGATGGCCATGACCCCGGTGCAGACGGTGATGGTGTTCATCACCCTGATCGTCAGCGCGATCAACCTCAATGACGGTGAGACCAATGCCATCGAGGGCATGACCCACTTCGTGCTGTTTGCGACCTTCATCATGCTGTCGCTGCTGGGCCTTTAAAGCGCTTGCGCCGACTGGATGGCGCAGCGAAAGCTCACACCGGGGGCATTCCAGGCCGCTAGTGCCCCCCAACGCCAACGACGCACGGTACTGGCCGAAGGCGAAAAGGTCGGGTCGTTGGCATTCTCGTTGTTGGCGCCCCGTTGCGCCCGATAAATACCTGTTTCAGGCCCTTGCGGGTTCTCCACGGGGGATTCGCGATAGTAGTGTTTATCGTACCAATCGTTGACCCATTCACTGGCATTGCCGGTGAGGTTGTAGAGCCCCAGCGGATTAGGCACAAACCGGTCCACGGCGAATGTTTGGTTGTCGTCAGGCGCCGGAAAGTTGCGGCCGTAATCCAGATTGCCATTGTCGGTGGCAAACATGACCGGCTGGCCCCGGTTGCGAGCCGCGTATTCCCACTGGGCTTCGGTTGGAAGATCCACGGGATAACCGCTGAGGTCCGCCAGCCAGCCGCAGTAATCCTTGGCTTCTTGCCAGTCTCGTGAAGCCGGGGCGGGCAGGTTTGCCTGGTAGAGATGCTGCATGTCGGCGCGCTCGCGCAGTTTCGCGTCGAACGGCGGCTTGCCTTGCGCGAGAAAGAACAGGTCGAAATCGCCCAAAGTGGTTTGCAGCGAGGACAGGTAATAGCTGCTCAATTTGACCGGGTGAACGAAGTCGTCATCGACGTCGAGGCTGATCCGCTCCATTTCTTCCGGGGCCACGCCACAGGGCCATTGGCACAAGGCCTGTGGGTCGAAGCCTCGGGGCCAGCCGAAGTCGCCCATCTGGAATTCGCCACCTTCGATCAGCACCATGTTGTCCAGCGAGCGCACGACCGTGGTCAGCACGGCATCGCGAACTTGCAGCGAAAGGTCCGGGTATTTGTGGTTGATGGTCGAAGCAATTTCCGCAACTTTTCCCGGTGACAGTACTGTGCTGGCGGGGCCCGCAACCTCCTGTTTCCCGCAGCCCGAAATCAGCAGCGCGACGCAGAGCGCCAGTCCGTGCCTTGGTTTCACGTAATGTCCCTGTAACGGCTCGTTTGAGCGCGGGAAATTAACATGTTTCCTCAAGCTGATTGTGCTCAAAGACGGCGAGGGACCCGCTCCCTCGCCATCGGCGGCAAAGATCAGGTGCCGGCGATCAATTGCCGGGCTGCCTGGCTGTGATCGGCGATCAGGTTTTTCAGGTCCAGCCCTTCGACCTGCCCGTCGATCACCCGCCACTTCCCGCCGATCATGACCCGGTCCGCCCGATCCGCACCGCACAGCAGCAGCGCCGAAACCGGATCATGGCTGCCCGAGAAACGCAGTTCATCGAGCTTGAACAACGCCAGGTCCGCCTGCTTGCCCACCGCCAGTTCGCCGATGTCGGTGCGGCCCAACAGGCTCGCCGAGCCTCGGGTCGCCCAGCCCAGCACACGCTCCGGGGTGATCTTTTCGGCGCCGTAGCGCAGGCGTTGGATGTACAGCGCCTGGCGCGCTTCGAGGATCATGTTCGACGCATCATTGGACGCCGAGCCGTCCACGCCCAGGCCCAACAGTGCTCCCGCATCGGTCAGCTCGATACTGGGGCAGATGCCGGACGCCAGGCGCATGTTCGAGCTCGGGCAATGGCAGATGCCGGTGCCGGCCTGGCCGAGGCGGGTGATTTCGTCCGGATTGAAGTGGATGCCGTGGGCCAGCCAGGTACGCGGGCCGAGCCAGCCGACGCTGTCCAGGTAATCCACGGTGCGCAGGCCGAAACGCTGCAGGCAGAAGTCTTCTTCATCCAGGGTCTCGGCGAGGTGGGTGTGCAGGCGCACATCGAGCTGGTTCGCCAGCTCGGCGCTGGCCGCCATGATTTCCGGGGTCACCGAGAACGGCGAGCAGGGTGCCAGCGCGATCTGGATCTGCGCGCCGTCGCCGCGCTCGTGGTAGGCGTGAATCAGGCGCTGACTGTCGTCGAGAATCACCTGGCCCTCCTGCACGGTCTGTTGCGGTGGCAGGCCGCCGTCCTTTTCGCCAAGGCTCATCGAACCGCGGGTGAGCATGGCGCGCATGCCCAGTTCACGCACGCTTTCAACTTGCACGTCGATGGCGTTTTCCAGGCCATCCGGGAACAGATAGTGATGGTCGGCGGCGGTGGTACAACCGGAGAGCAGCAGTTCGGCCAGCGCCACTTTGGTCGCGAGGGCGAGTTTCTCCGGGGTCAGCCGGGCCCAGACCGGGTACAGGGTTTTCAGCCAGGGAAACAGCGGCTGGTTGACCACCGGGCCCCAGGCGCGGGTCAGGGTCTGGTAGAAGTGATGGTGGGTATTGATCAGCCCCGGTAGCAGCACGTGTTCGCGGGCGTCGAAGGTGTGTTGGCAAGGGCTCGCAGGTTGCTGGCCGAGGCCGAGCACCTCAACGATCAGGCCGTCTTGCAGCACCAGGCCGCCGCGGGCGTCGAGGGCATTGCCGGTGAAGATGGCCAGGGGATTTTTTAACCAGGTACGGGTCGCAGGCATGGTTGCCGGCTCCTCTGAAAGTGGGTTCAGGTTAGCCAGCTCAGTGATGCCCTGTCTGCTGATCCAGGGTCGCCTTGGGGGCGAGGTGCGCAGTCTAGCGAAAGATGTGCCGGGGGACAAAACTTGCATTTTGCCCCCCCGTTCCAGAGCCTCCGCTGGCCTGTGCAAGGGCTGCCCGGGACAGCCGTTGCACAGGGGACGGGCTTACCAGGGGATGGTTTCACCCTTGTAGTTGACGAAGTGATGACCGCCCTTGCCGGTGTAGGCGTTGACCTGGGCGATCAGGCCACGGGTGCTGGTCTGCACATCGATTTCCGCGTTTTCGCCACCCATGTCGGTCTTCACCCAGCCCGGGTGCAGCGAGAGCACGGTGAGCTTCTGCTCGAGCTGGTTCACGAAACTGTTGGTCATGGAGTTCAGCGCGGCCTTGCTGGCCTTGTACAGGGCCAGCTCCGGCGCGTCCGGTATGGTCACGCTGCCCAGTACCGAGCTCATGAATGCCAGCACGCCGCTGTCGGCGCGGATCTGCCCGATAAAACGCTGGGCCAGGTTGATCGGCGCCACGGCGTTGGTGAAGAACAGCTGGCCGACTTCGGCCAGGGTCGCGTGGCCGGGGAGCTGGTTGTCCGGGCCCTTGACTCCGGCGTTGACGAACAGCAGGTCGAATACCTGGCCCTTGAGCTTCTGGCTCAGGGCGATCACAGCTTGCTGGTCGTCCATATCCAGCTGTTCGATCTGGACCTTGCCCAAAGCTTGCAGCGCCTCGGCCTTGTGCGGGTTGCGCACGGTGGCGGTGACCTGCCAGCCATCTTCCAGCAGGCGCTGGACCAGGCCCAGGCCCAGGCCTCGGGAGGCGCCGATGATCAGTGCGTTTTTTGCCATGGACATGATGAGGTTCCTTGATAAGTGAGGATCACGGATTCAATGGGCAGGCTTGCCCCAGGCGTTGTTGCAGTTCCTGGCGCAACAGGCCCAGTTCGTTGATACGGGTTTCGATCAGGGTCAGTTTGTCTTGCAGCAGTTGGGTCACGGCCAGGTCCGGTTCGGCACTGTGCCACAGGGCACCGACGCTGCTGCCGATCTCCCCAAGGCTGAAGCCCAGGCGTTGCGCGGTCTTGATGTAGAGCACCAGTTGGACCATTTCCGCCGGGTAGTGGCGATAGCCATTGGCACTGCGCTGGGAGGCGATCAACCCGCGCTGCTCATAGAAGCGCAACGTGTCACGGCTGACGGCGCAGGCTTCGGACAGTTCTCCAATGCGCATGACGGGGTCTCGAAAGGGCTTGACCCTGGAGCATACTCCAGGCTTTAGCCTGCGCGCTCCTTGAATCGATGGAGCGACAACGATGTGGACGATTGAACAGTATCGAAAGCTGGTACGGGCCAGTGGCTGGTATGACTTGCTGGTGACCCTGGCCTTTGTCACGCCCTGGACCTTCCTGGCGCTGCACGGGTTGATGCAGAACACCGCCCTGGCTTTCGACTTGCCGGGCAGCCTGCCGCCGTTCGAGCCCATGCACCTGTTGATGGCCAACCTGATGGGCTCGATTGTCTGCGTATGGTCGGTGCTGCGCATCCGCGATCCGCAGGTGGCGTTCGGTCACTATGACGCGGTGGGGCGCATTCTGTTTGCCACCTGGCAGATCTACGCCCTGGCACACGGCGCCACGGCATTGATCGGGGTGATCCTGTTCTTTGAACTGGCCTGGTGCGTGGCCCAACTGTGGCCGATCCGGCGGCCAGCCGCACTCGCGGCGAGCGCGGCCTAAGCGGGCTACGCGGCGGCTATCCGTTGCTGCCGCTCAGTGCCCGGCACGCCAGGGCTGTCCCAGGGAGACCGGTGCATACAGGCGGGTGCGCAATCCATCCCGGGACAGCAGCACCAGCACGCCAATGGTGGCGACATAGGGCAGCATCGCCAGCAGGTTGGACGGGATCGCCAGGCCCAGGCCCTGGGCCACCAGATGGAGGATGCTCGCCAGGCCGAACAGGTAGGCCCCGAGCAGCAGGCGCCACACCCGCCAGCTGGCGAATACCACCAGGGCCAGGGCGATCCAGCCACGGCCGGCGCTCATGTTCTCGGCCCACATTGGCGTGTAGGCCAGGGACAGGTAGCCCCCCGCCAGCCCGGCCATGGCACCGCCGAACAGCACCGCCAGGGTTCGCACCCGCAGCACGGGCAGGCCCATGGCGCTGGCGGCGTCGGGGTTTTCGCCGACGGCCTGGATGATCAGGCCGATCCGGCTGCCGAGAATGACCCAGGCCACCAGGGCGAACAAGGCAAAGGACAGGTACACCAGCAGGTCCTGGGCGAATAGCATGGGGCCGATCAGCGGGATCTGACTCAGCCAGGGAACGGCCACCGGCTCGAATCCCGCCAGCGGCTTGCCGACCCAGGCTGCGCCGACAAAGCTCGACAGGCCCACGCCGAAGATGGTCAGGGCCAGACCGGTGGCCACCTGGTTGGCGTTGAACACCAGCGCCACCAGGGCGAACAGTGCCGATAACAGCATCCCCGCGACCATGGCCAGCAGCACGCCGAGCCACAGCTGACCGCTGTTGAGGGCGACGATGAAACCGATCACCGCACCGAACAGCATCATGCCCTCCTGGCCCAGGTTGAGCACGCCGCTCTTTTCGCAGATCAGTTCCCCCAGGGCCACCAACAACAGCGGCGTGCCGCAACGGACCATGGCATAGAGGATATTGCTCAGCAGATCGATGTCCATCACAGGGCTCCGACGGTAGCGGTGGCAGGGGCGGCGCGGCGGGTCCAGCGCAAGTTCAGGCGCGGCCGGTAGAGGATCAGCACATCACTGGCGAGGAGGAAGAACAGCATCATTCCCTGGAACAACTGGGTGATGGCCTGGGGCAGGTTGAGGCTCATCTGCGCACTTTCACCGCCGATGTAGAGCAGCGCCATCAACAGGCTGGCGAACACGATGCCAATGGGATTCAGGCGCCCGAGAAAGGCCACGGTGATCGCCGCATAGCCGTAGCCGGGCGAGACCTGCGGCACCAGTTGACCGATCGGCCCGGTGACTTCGCAGACCCCCGCCAGGCCTGCCAGTGCGCCGCTGATCAGCAGCGCCAACCAGATCAGGCGCTGCTGGCGAAAGCCGACGAAAGCGGCGGCTCGCGAATCCAGGCCAAGCACCTTGATCTGGAAACCGACGAAGCTTTTCTGCAGCAGCACCCAGACCGCCACCAGCGCCAGCAAGGCGAAATACACCCCGGCGTGTACCCGCCCATCCTCCATCAACAACGGCAGGCGGCTGGCATCGCCGAACATCGCCGACTCGGGGAAGTTGAACCCCGCCGGATCCTTCAGCGGGCCGTGGACGCAATACAGCAGCAGGTTCAAGGCGATGTAATTGAGCATGATGCTGGTGAGGATTTCATTGGCGTTGAAGCGCGTGCGCAGCCAGGCCGTGAGCCCGGCCCAGGCGGCCCCTGCGAGGGTGCCGGCGAACAGGATAAGGACCAGTGCCCAGCGGCTTTGCAGGTCGATGAGGTTGACCGCCAAGGCGCTGCCGGCCAGGGCGCCGAGCAGCAGTTGACCTTCGGCGCCGATGTTCCAGATGCGTGCTCGGTAGGCCACGGCCAGGCCCAGGGCGCAGAGCAGGATCGGCAACGTCTTGACCAGCAGTTCCGAGAGACCGTAGAGGTCGCTGATCGGAGCGATCAGCAAGGTGTGCAAGGTCAGCAGCGGGGCGTGCCCCAGGGCCATGAACAGCAGTGCGCCGCAACCCAGGGTCAGCAGTGCGGCCAGCAGCGGTGAGCACCAGAGCATCAGGCGCGATTGGCGGCCGCGGGGTTCGAGTGAAAGCAGCATGGACGACTCCGTTAGACCGGCAGGGCGGTGGGGGATGGGCAGGCTTCGAAGTGGCCGGCCATCCAGCCGCCGACCTCGATCAAGGACGTGTCGGCACAGGCTTTCAAGGCCGAGAGGCGGCCACTGCACAGGGCGCCGAGGCGGTCGCTGATCTGGAACAGTTCATCCAGGTCCTCGGAGATCACCAGGATCGCGGTGCCGGCATCACGCAGGGCAATCAAGGCCTGGTGAATGCTGGCCGCCGCGCCGACATCCACGCCCCAGGTCGGGTGCGCGGCAATCAGCAGACGGGGTTGCTGGAGGATCTCGCGGCCAAGGATGAACTTTTGCAGGTTGCCGCCAGACAGGCTGCGAGCCGGGCTCTGGGCATCGACGGTCTTCACTCCAAAACGCTGGATGATCTGCTCGGCCAGGGCCCGCACTTTGTGCCTTTGGATCAGCCCGTTGCGCACCAGCCCCTGCTGGAAGGCGGTGAGCAGGGCATTGTCTTCCAGGCTCAGTTCCGGCACAGCGCCGTGTCCCAGGCGTTCGGCGGGAACGAAGGCCAGGCCTTGCCCGCGTCGGGTATCGGGGGGAAGGTGGCCCACGGCCTGGTCGGCAAAACAGATGCGTTTGGCCTGATTGCCGGGCAGGCGCTGCTCGCCGCTGAGCAGGGCCAGCAGTTCGTCCTGGCCATTGCCGGCGACCCCGGCGATACCGACGATTTCCCCACTGCGCACCTGCAGGTTGATGCCCTGCAGAGAGCAGCCGAAGGGATCGGGGTTGTGCCAGTTCAAATCGGTGATCTGCAAAAACTCCCGGGTGCCGCTGGCCTTTGTGTAATTGGCGTCCTGGCTGGCAGCGTCGCCCACCATCAGCCGCGCCAACTCCCGGTCCGTGCATTCGGCCGGGCGGCAATACCCCGCCACTCGGCCAGCACGCAGTACCGTAGCGCTGTGGCACAGCGCGCGGACTTCGGCGAGCTTGTGGCTGATGAACAGGATGCTGCAGCCTTCGTCGGCCAGCCGACGCAGGGTGATGAACAGCTCATCGGCCTCCAGGGGCGTGAGCACCGAAGTGGGTTCGTCGAGGATCAGCAGGCGGATGTCCTGCATCAGGCAGCGCACGATCTCCACCCGCTGGCGTTCGCCAATGGACAAACCGTGCACCAGCCGCCGGGGTTCCAGGGCCATGCCATAGCGCTGGGATACCTCGCGGATCCGCTCTTCCAGCTGTCTCGGGGGGCCGGCTGCCGCGCCCATGGCCAGGGCGATGTTCTGCGCCACGCTGAGGGTCTCGAACAGCGAGAAGTGCTGGAACACCATGCCGATGCCCAGGCTGCGGGCCTGGGCCGGGCTGTTCATGACCTGGCGCCGGCCCTGCCAGATCAGCTCCCCCGAGTCGGCCTGGGTCACGCCGTAGATGATTTTCATCAGGGTGCTCTTGCCGGCGCCGTTCTCGCCGAGCAAGGCCTGGATTTCACCGGGGGCGATGCACAGATCGATGGCATCGTTGGCCAGGCAGCCGGGGTAGCGCTTGCTGATCTGGCGCAGTTGCAGGCGCGGTGTTTGCCCGATGGGCTCGGCGGTATTTGGCATGGCAGGCTCGGGGGCTTGGAGTTGTGCCTGTGGATAAAGCAATTTCCTGGCCAGGGGGTCAGGAAAGCCGGTCAAAGGCCCAAGGCTTGAACCTTGGGCGGCGCAGACGAGCGAAGCAGGGCACCACTTCGGGGCAAAGTGGTTGAAATGGCTCTGTTTTTGTTCGAGGACTGTTGAACAAAAAACGATCAGTTGCCTGCAGGCCCTGTGCAGTCAGTGGCTGGGGCAGCCTTGCACGGGTTATCCACAGCTTGCTCCACAGTATTTGTGTGCAAGCCCGTGGCATGGCTATAAGCGCTCTGCACTTGAAGTCCAAGCGCGATAAAGCGACCTAACCTGCTGTTTTAGGTTGCAAAAAAACTTGTGGACAGGTCATTGAACAAAAAATGTACAAAGCCCGCAAAGCCACGTGACAGAAGGGTTACAGCGCTGTGTGCTCAGGTTATCCACAGCCGGGTGCACAGTAGATGTGGGCAAGTGCGAGAGGCATTGGCCGGTTATGCACAAGGGCGTGGTGCCGGGTTGGTGCACTCAGCGCTGCAAGAGAATGCGTCCGCGGCTCAGGTCAGCCAATTGCTGTTGCAGGGTGTCGATCTGCGCTTCACCGAGTGCCAGTTGCAACTCCACGCCGTTGGCGGTGAATTCTTCCTCCACCAGCAACCCGCCCAGTTCGGCGATGCGCAGCTTGACCAATGCCAGTTCACTGAAGGCGCAGGCACAGCGCAGCGGCACGCGGTTGATCAGGGCGACGCGTTCGGCGCCTTGCAGGCATTTGTTGGCACCGCCGCCATAGGCCCGGGCCAGGCCGCCGGTGCCCAGTTGGATGCCGCCGTACCAACGGATCACCAGCACCGCTACCTGGTCGCAGTCCTGGGCTTCGATCGCCGCCAGGATCGGGCGTCCGGCGGTGCCGCCGGGTTCGCCATCGTCGTTGCTGCGGTACTGGTCGGCGAGCTTCCACGCCCAGCAGTTGTGGGAGGCGTTGAGGTCGCTGTGCTGCTGGATGAAGGCTTGGGCCTCGGCGGCGCTGCTGATGGGCGCGGCGAAGGTGATGAAGCGGCTTTTGCGAATCTCTTCGCGGTATTCGCAAAGGCCGGCCAGGGTAAAGGGCATGCGTGTCGGTCTTTTTAAGAGGCTGGGGTCAGGCCGCAGCCTTTGAGGATGATGCGGATCAGGTTGTTGGCGGCGTTTTCGATGTCTTGCTTGGTCAGGCGGCTACGCCCGGTGACGCGGCAGATCTGGGTGGCGAAGTCGGCGTAGTGCTGGGTGCTGCCCCACAGCAGGAAGATCAGGTGCACCGGATCCACCGGGTCCATCTTGCCGGCGTCGATCCAGGCCTGGAAGACATCGGCCCGGCCCCGGAACCAGGCGCGATAGTCCTGGCTGAAGTACTCGCTGAGGCACTCGCCGCCGCTGATGATTTCCATGGCGAAGATCCGTGACGCCTGGGGCTGGCGACGGGAGAACTCCATCTTGGCGCGAATGTAGCGGGTCAAGGCCTCGGCCGGATCGTCCTCGGCTGTCAGGGTGTTGAAGGTACTGTCCCACAGTTCGAGGATGTTGCTCAGCACCGCGACATAGAGCCCGAGCTTGTTGGTGAAGTAGTAGTGCAGGTTGGCTTTGGGCAGGCCGGCCTTCTGCGCGATGGTGTTCATGCTGGTGCCTTTGAAGCCGTGACGGGCGAACTCGTCCTCGGCGGCCTGGATAATGGCCTCCTCGTTTTTCTGGCGGATTCGGCTGGCCGGTTTTCCGGGGTGAGGGGCGCTGTGGGCGGGGACTTCAAAGGTCATGGAGGTTTCCGAGCAAGTCTGTGGGTGCAACCTGTGCGTTGATAGCGCACCCAGGTTGATCAGACAAGCCTTGGCGCCACAAAAGCCTCAAAGGACCTTCAAGGTGTCGCTTTCCAGGAACGGATTTGCGTCAACCCGAGAAGGAAGACGCGACTTGGTCGTTTGCTAGCGTGTTGCCGCGAGGCTTTCCAGGAAGCTTTCCAGCACCAAATGAGGGCGCCGGCCCTTGCGCGTGACCGATGACAGGCTCAGGTCATAGAAGCGCGACCGAGGCTTGAGCGCTCGCAGCCGGCCTTGCTGTACCCAGAGGCTGGCGTAGTGGTCCGGCAGGTAGCCGATGTAGCGCCCGGTAAGAATTAGAAAGGCCATGCCTTCGCGGTCGGACGCGCTGGCGGTGCAGTTCAGCGCCTGGTAGTGGGCCTGGATCTCCGCTGGCAGGCGAAAGGTCGGGGCAATGGCGTCCTGGTCGTTGAGGCGCTGATCGTCCAGTTGCTTGTCATCCACGTAAAACAGCGGATGGCCCACGGCGCAATACAGCAGTGAGCGCTCGTCGTACAGCGGCTGGTATTCCAGGCCGGAGAGGGCGCTGGCCTGGGGCACCACGCCGACGTGCAGGCGGCCGTCGAGCACCCCTTGCTCGACTTCGTTGGGGGCGATCATGCGGATCTGGATCTGCACGTCCGGCCCGCGCTCCTTGAGCTGGGCCAGGGCGTGGGTGATGCGCATGTGGGGCAGGGTCACCAGGTTGTCGGTGAGGCCGATGATCAACTCGCCCCGCAGATGGCGATGCAGGCCATTGACCTCGGTGCGAAAGCTTTCCAGGGCGCTGAGCAGTTGCAGGGTCGACTGGTAGACCTCGCGGCCCTCTTCAGTCAGGGAGAAACCGGCACGTCCGCGTTGGCACAGGCGCAGGCCGACCCGTTGCTCAAGATCGCTCATCTGCTGACTGATGGCCGAGCGGCCAATTCCGAGCACAGTTTCAGCAGCAGAGAAACCACCGCACTCCACCACGCTGCGAAAGATCCGCAGCAAGCGGATATCAAAGTCGCTGACTTGTGCCAGCGGGTCGGCTCGACGGCTGCTCATAGTTTAGTGGGTGCCAGACTGAAGGTTATTAAAGTTGGATTTCACCGACTTTATAGCCGTGGCAACTTAGCTGCAACAACACTGTTTTTCCTACGCCGCTTCATTGCCTTGCGAGGTTTTGCTCATGAACATGCCGGAAACCGCCCCACAGTCCCTGGCCAGCCAGCTCAAGCTTGATGCCCACTGGATGCCCTACACCGCCAACCGCAACTTCCAGCGCGACCCGCGCCTGATCGTCGGCGCCGAAGGCAGCTGGCTGGTGGACGACAAGGGCCGCAAGATCTATGACTCCCTGTCTGGTCTGTGGACCTGCGGTGCCGGTCACTCGCGCAAGGAAATCCAGGAAGCGGTCGCCAAGCAACTGGGCACCCTGGACTACTCCCCGGGCTTCCAGTACGGCCACCCTCTGTCCTTCCAACTGGCAGAAAAGATCACCGACCTGACCCCGGGCAACCTGAATCATGTGTTCTTCACTGACTCCGGCTCCGAGTGCGCCGATACGGCGGTGAAAATGGTGCGCGCCTACTGGCGCCTGAAAGGCCAGTCGACCAAGACCAAGATGATCGGCCGCGCCCGTGGCTACCACGGGGTGAACATCGCCGGCACCAGCCTGGGTGGCGTCAATGGCAATCGCAAGCTGTTCGGTCAGGCAATGATGGATGTCGATCATCTGCCTCATACCTTGCTGGCCAGCAACGCCTATTCCCGCGGCATGCCGGAGCAGGGTGGTATCGCCCTGGCCGATGAACTGCTGAAACTGATCGAGCTGCATGACGCTTCGAATATCGCCGCGGTGTTCGTCGAGCCTCTGGCAGGCTCCGCCGGCGTACTGGTGCCGCCGCAGGGCTACCTCAAGCGCCTGCGCGAAATCTGCGACCAGCACAGCATCCTGCTGGTGTTCGATGAAGTGATCACCGGTTTCGGTCGTACCGGTGCGATGTTCGGTGCCGACAGTTTTGGCGTGACCCCGGACCTGATGTGTGTGGCCAAGCAGGTCACCAACGGTGCGATCCCCATGGGGGCGGTGATTGCCAGCTCCGAGATCTATCAGACCTTCATGAACCAGGCGACCCCTGAGTACGCGGTGGAATTCCCCCACGGCTACACCTACTCGGCGCACCCAGTTGCTTGTGCGGCGGGCCTGGCGGCACTGGATCTGCTGCAGAAGGAAAACCTGGTACAGAGTGTGGCTGAGGTCGCTCCGCACTTCGAGAATGCGCTGCATGGCATCAAGGGTTCGAAGAACGTGATCGACATCCGTAACTATGGCCTGGCCGGCGCGATCCAGATTGCCCCCCGTGATGGCGATGCCATCGTGCGTCCGTTCGAGGCGGGCATGGCTCTGTGGAAAGCCGGCTTCTATGTGCGCTTCGGCGGTGACACCCTGCAGTTCGGCCCAACCTTCAACAGCAAGCCGCAGGACCTCGACCGCCTGTTCGATGCCGTTGGCGAAGTGCTGAACAAGCTCGACTGATTCGATCCTTCTTATATATAGCGGCAGGCGCGAAGTGGTTCGCGCCTGTGCCTTCCCTCTTTCAGGAGTTCCCGCATGAGTCTGATTCAACACCTGATCCACGGTGAGCTGGTAAGCGACAGCGGCCGCAGTGCTGACGTCTTCAATCCATCTACCGGTCAGGCGATTCATAAAGTGCCGCTGGCCAGCCGTGAAACCATCCAGCAAGCCATCGACTCGGCCAAATCGGCATTCCCCGCCTGGCGCAATACGCCACCGGCCAAGCGCGCCCAGGTGATGTTCCGCTTCAAGCAACTGCTGGAGCAGAACGAAGCCCGTATTGCCAAACTGATCAGCGAAGAGCACGGCAAGACCCTGGAAGACGCTGCTGGTGAATTGAAGCGCGGTATCGAGAACGTCGAGTACGCCTGCGCCGCACCGGAAATCCTCAAGGGTGAGTACAGCCGTAACGTGGGCCCGAACATTGACGCCTGGTCCGACTTCCAGCCGCTGGGTGTAGTCGCGGGTATCACCCCGTTCAACTTCCCGGCCATGGTGCCGTTGTGGATGTATCCGCTGGCGATCGTCTGCGGCAACTGCTTCATCCTCAAACCGTCCGAGCGCGACCCAAGTTCGACCTTGCTGATTGCTCAGTTGTTGCAGGAAGCCGGTTTGCCCAAGGGCGTGCTGAACGTGGTGCACGGTGACAAGACTGCGGTGGACGCGCTGATCGAGGCACCGGAAGTCAAGGCTCTGAGCTTTGTGGGTTCGACCCCGATTGCCGAGTACATCTATGCCGAAGGCACCAAGCGTGGCAAGCGTATCCAGGCACTGGGCGGAGCGAAGAACCACGCGGTGCTGATGCCCGATGCCGATCTGGATAACGCCGTCAGTGCGTTGATGGGGGCTGCTTACGGCTCTTGCGGCGAGCGTTGCATGGCGATCTCGGTAGCGGTGTGCGTGGGCGATCAGGTCGCTGACGCCCTGGTGGCCAAGTTGGTGCCACAGATCAAGGCGTTGAAGATTGGCGCTGGTACTTCCTGCGGTCTGGACATGGGGCCGCTGGTGACTGCCCAGGCTCGCGACAAAGTCAGTGGTTATGTAGAGGACGGCGTTGCTGCCGGTGCGCAGTTGGTGGTGGATGGTCGTGGCCTGAGCGTGGCCGGTCACGAAGACGGCTTCTTCCTGGGCGGCTGCCTGTTCGATCGCGTCACTCCAGAGATGCGCATCTATAAGGAAGAGATCTTTGGCCCGGTACTGTGCATCGTACGGGTCAACAGCCTGGAAGAGGCCATGCAACTGATCAACGATCACGAGTATGGCAACGGCACCTGCATCTTTACCCGTGACGGTGAAGCGGCTCGTCTGTTCTGTGACGAGATCGAAGTGGGCATGGTTGGCGTCAACGTGCCGCTGCCTGTGCCTG
>NZ_AP029168.1:7032500-7521420 GCF_055384485.1 Pseudomonas sp. FFPRI_1
GACATTGAGCCTTGACCTGGAAAGTCCGGTCGAACAACTCAAGCAAGATCAAGACGCTGTAACTGTCGAACAAGCCACAAATGAGGCTGTCGCCTCGCCTTTTGCACAGATTGACGATACCGCCGAAGACAGCGCGAAAACTGCAGAGGCCGAACCTGCGCCCGCGGCCGTCGAAGAGCAGAAAGCCCCAGGCCATAGAGAAGTCACGGTGACCAAGGGGGACACACTATCCACGCTGTTCGAGAAAGTTGGCCTCCCGTCGGCTTCTGTGCATGAAGTACTGGCAAGCGACAAGCAGGCCAAGCAGTTTTCCCAACTGAAACACGGCCAAAAGCTTGAGTTCGAACTGACCCCAGACGGTCAACTGAACAACCTGCACAGCAAGGTCAGCGACCTTGAAACCATTACGCTTAGCAAAGGCCCGAAAGGCTTTACTTTCAGCCGAGTGATCACCAAACCGGTAGTTCGCTCCGCCTATGTACACGGCGTCATCAACAGCTCGCTTTCACAATCCGCTTCCCGTGCCGGCCTGTCCCATAGCCTGACCATGGATATGGCCAACGTCTTCGGCTACGACATCGACTTCGCTCAGGATATTCGCCAGGGTGACGAGTTCGATGTGATCTATGAGCAAAAAGTCGCCAACGGCAAAGTCGTAGGCACCGGCAATATTCTTTCCGCGCGCTTCACCAACCGCGGCAAAACCTATACCGCTGTTCGCTATACCAACAAGCAAGGCTCCAGCAGCTACTACACAGCCGATGGCAACAGCATGCGCAAAGCGTTCATTCGCACCCCCGTGGACTTTGCCCGCATCAGCTCGCGCTTTTCCATGGGCCGCAAGCACCCGATCCTGAACAAGATCCGCGCCCACAAAGGCGTCGACTATGCCGCACCAAGGGGCACGCCTATCAAGGCTGCCGGTGATGGCAAGGTTCTGCTGGCAGGTCGTCGCGGCGGCTATGGCAATACTGTGATCATTCAACACGGCAACACCTACCGTACGCTGTACGGGCACATGCAGGGCTTTGCCAAAGGCGTCAAGACAGGCGGCTCGGTGAAGCAGGGGCAGGTCATCGGCTACATCGGTACCACCGGCCTTTCCACTGGGCCACACCTGCACTATGAGTTCCAGGTCAATGGTGTCCACGTCGATCCTCTAGGACAGAAGCTGCCAATGGCCGATCCTATTGCCAAGGCTGAGCGGACACGCTTCCTCCAGCAGAGCCAGCCTCTGATGGCACGAATGGACCAGGAAAAGGCCACCATGCTGGCCTCGAGCAAACGCTGAGTCATGGCGCTCTACATAGGGGTGATGTCCGGCACCAGCCTAGACGGCCTGGACATTGCCCTGATTGAACAAGATCCGACAATCAAGCTGATCGCCACCTGCTATATCCCCATGCCTGAAACCCTGCGCGCCGAGCTCTTGAGCTTGTGCGCCAGTGGCCCCGACGAGATCGCCCGCTCTGCCATTGCTCAGCAGCATTGGGTCAAGCTGGCGTCCGAGGGCATCCACGACCTCCTGCAAAAACAGCAACTGCAAGCTGAAGACATCCGCGCCATCGGCAGCCACGGGCAAACCGTACGCCATGAGCCCAGTCGCGGGTTCACCGTACAAATAGGTAACTCGGCGCTGCTGACCGAGCTCACAGGCATAACCGTCGTCAGTGACTTTCGCAGTCGCGATGTAGCCGCAGGTGGCCAAGGTGCCCCACTGGTCCCGGCCTTTCACGAAGCCCTGTTCCAGCAGCGCACGGGGAACCGCGCGGTTCTGAATGTCGGAGGGTTCAGCAACTTGAGCCTGATCGAAACCGGTAAACCGGTCGCCGGCTTTGATTGTGGGCCAGGCAATGTGCTGCTTGATGCTTGGATACAGATCCAACGCGGGGACAACTTCGATTACAACGGCCAATGGGCTGCTAGCGGAAAGCTGGTCCCAGGTTTTTTGAAGACCTTGCTCAGTGATCCGTTCTTTGCCACCCACGGCCCCAAGAGCACTGGCCGCGAAGTCTTCAATCTCGAGTGGCTGCAACAACATCTGGCCCAACATCCCAGCATGGCTCCTGAGGATGTACAGGCAACGCTGCTTGAACTGACCGCATTGACCATCGTCGAATCTTTGCAGACTGCCCAAGGCGATACGCAGGAGCTTCTGGTGTGTGGCGGCGGCGCCCACAACCTGACATTGATGAATCGCCTGGCCGCACTGCTGCCCAGGACCCGGGTCGACACCACCGCAGCTTATGGCATAGATCCCGACTGGGTAGAGGCCATGGCCTTCGCCTGGCTCGCTCACTGCTGCCTGGAAGGTATCGCCGCCAATCGCCCAAGCGTTACCGGCGCCCGTGGCCTGCGAATCTTGGGCGCCATCTATCCTGCCTGATCGCCAGGCAGCAAAACGCCGCAGGACCGTAAGGCCCTGCGGCGCTGGATAGAAAGCTTTCGCCGACTGATCAGATCGAGAACGAAGACCCACAACCACAGGTAGTGGTGGCGTTAGGGTTCTTGATCACGAAACGCGAACCTTCCAGGCCTTCCTGGTAGTCCACCTCAGCACCGGCCAGGTACTGAAAACTCATGGGGTCGACCACCAGGCTCACGCCTTCGCGCTCAACGATGGTGTCATCATCGGCCACATCCTCATCGAAAGTGAAACCGTACTGAAACCCCGAACAACCGCCGCCCGTAACGAATACGCGCAGCTTCAAGCGATCATTACCCTCTTCATCGACCAGGGTCTTCACCTTGTGCGCTGCACCTTGAGTGAATTGCAAAGCCGTGGGGGTGAAGGATTCAACGCTCATGCTGACTATCTCCCGGCGTTAAGCCGCCATACTGCGTAATGACGCGCATTATCCGCTTCTCCTAGAAAAGCGGTCAACTATTGTTACGGTATATCAATAGTCGTACAGCTGTCCGCATAACGCAGAAAGGCCCGTCAGACGGGCCCTTCTGCTCAACCGCCAACCCCCCTTAAGGCAGCATGCCCGCGTGGGAAAGCCCCAGACGCTCATCCAGGCCAAACAGGATATTGAGGTTCTGCACGGCCTGGCCCGAAGCCCCCTTGACCAGGTTGTCGATCACCGACAGTACCACTACCAGATCATCGTTCTGAGGGCGATGCACTGCAATCCGGCACACGTTGGCACCGCGCACGCTGCGGGTTTCCGGGTGGCTGCCGGCCGGCATGACATCGACAAACGGCTCGTTGGCATAGCGCTTCTCGAACAGCGCCTGCAGATCAACCGACTTATCCACAACCGTTGCATAGAGCGTCGAGTGGATGCCACGAATCATCGGCGTCAGGTGCGGCACGAAGGTCAACCCGACATCCTTGCCCGACGCCCGGCGCAGGCCCTGGCGAATTTCCGGCAGATGGCGATGCCCTTTAACGGCATAGGCCTTCATGCTCTCGGAGGTTTCCGAATACAGCGACCCTACGCTCGCGCCACGGCCCGCGCCGCTGACGCCGGACTTGCAGTCGGCAATCAAGCGGCTGGTATCGGCAAGACCAGCCTCTAGCAACGGCAGGAACCCCAACTGGGTGGCGGTCGGATAGCAGCCTGGAACGGCAATCAGACGCGCCTTGCGGATTTGCTCGCGGTTGACCTCAGGCAGGCCGTAGACCGCCTCGTCCAGCAGTTCCGGTGCGCCATGGGGCTGGCCATACCACTTGGCCCACTCATCGGCATCCTGCAGGCGGAAATCCGCCGACAGGTCAATGACCTTGGTGCCCGCCGCCAGTAATTCGCCAGCTAGCGCGTGGGCAACTCCATGGGGCGTGGCGAAAAACACCACGTCACAGGCGCCCAGGGTCTTGATGTCCGGCACGCTGAAGGCCAGGCCGTCATAGTGGCCACGCAGGTTCGGGTACATATCGGCTACAGCCAGACCGGCCTCGGATCGCGAAGTGATGACTTCCACGCGAGCCTGCGGATGCTGTGCCAACAGACGCAGCAGTTCGACACCGGTGTAACCCGTGCCGCCGACAATACCGACCTTGACCATAAACCTGCCCTCAACGAACCCACTGGAAAGCTGCCGATAATAGGGGCGGCGCGCCCCTGCGACAACCGTCAAGGTGACGTGCGGACGCTCTACCCTCTACTATCCTCGCCACCGTGAACCTGGGAATAACTAAAAATGCTCTATCTATGGCTCAAAGCCTTTCATATCGTCAGCGTGGTCTGCTGGTTTGCCGGCCTCTTCTACCTGCCGCGGCTGTTCGTCTATCACGCCCAAAGCGAAGACAGCATCAGTCGTGAACGCTTCTGCCTGATGGAGCGCAAGCTGTACCGCTTCATCATGGGGCCGGCGATGATCGCAACGCTGATCTTCGGCATCTGGCTGATCAGCCTCAACCCCAGCGCCTACTTCGGCCAGGGTGGCTGGATGCATGCCAAGCTGACCCTGGTGGTGATCCTGATCGGCTATCACCATATGTGCGGCGCCCAGGTGAAACGCTTTGCCCGTGGCGAAAACACCCGCAGCCATGTCTTTTATCGCTGGTTCAATGAAGTACCGGTTCTGATATTGCTGGCTATTGTAATTTTGGTCGTTGTACGGCCGTTCTAACTCTTACTAGTCGCATCCCCTGGGGGTACTCCAATGTCACTGCCCGCTCTGCTCGAACAACGCCTGCGCCTGCCAGTGGTAGCCGCTCCGATGTTCCTGATCTCCAACCCTGAACTGGTCCTGGCTTGCTGCCGCAATGGCGTGGTGGGCAGCTTTCCGGCACTCAACCAGCGCGAAAGCAGTGGCTTCAAGGCCTGGCTCGAGGAGATCGAGGCGGGGCTGGCCAAGCTGGAGAACCCTGCCCCCTACGCCGTGAACCTGATCGTGCACAACAGCAACCCGCGCCTGCAGGCCGACCTGGAGATTTGCATCGAGCACAAAGTACCAATCATCATCACCAGCCTGGGGGCGGTCAAAGAGGTAGTGGATGCCGTGCACAGCTACGGAGGCCTGGTCTTTCACGACGTGACCACCCGCCGTCATGCGGAGAAGGCGGCACAAGCAGGTGTCGATGGGCTGATTGCCGTTGCCGCCGGCGCAGGAGGACACGCCGGGACCTGGAGCCCATTCTCCCTGGTTGCCGAAATCCGCCAGTTCTTCGACAAGACCTTGCTGCTGGCCGGCTGCCTGAACCGCGGCCACGAGATTCTTGCCGCGCAACTGCTTGGCGCTGACCTGGCGTACCTGGGCACCCGCTTTATCGGCACAACCGAAAGCCATGCCCCGCAAGCCTACAAGGACATGCTGCTGAACTCTCGCGCCGCAGACATCGTCCACACCGCCGCGGTCTCTGGGGTTCCCGCCAGCTTCATGCGCCAGAGCCTGGAAAATGCCGGCTTCGACCTGGCCGCCCTGCAAGGCAAGGGTGAAGTCAATTTCGGCGCCAAGCTCAAGCCCATCAGCGATGAAGCCAAAGCCTGGAAAACCGTGTGGTCAGCAGGCCAGGGCGTCGGTGAAATCGACGACTTGCCGAACATTGATCAACTGATCGCCCGCCTGGACAACGAATATCGCGCGGCCCAGGAATCTTCGGCCCGATTGAGCAAACACTGGCCACGCTAAGCCGTTCTCATTGTTTCTTGGCCAGTGAGGGGGCGCTGGCCTTAAACTACGCATCTTTTGTGTAAACCTTCTTTTCAAGTGACAGGGATGCCCCCATGAGCGAGACCCGCTACAAGATTGTGTTCGACGGCACGCTGCTGCCCGGAGTCGAAAAGTCCACCGCCCAACTGAACCTGGCCGAACTGTTCAAAAGCGACACCACGGCGGTGGAACGCCTGTTCACAGGACAATGGGTGGAGCTCAAGCGCGACCTGACCCAGGCCGACGCCGACCGCTATCTCGAAGCCTTGAAGAAGGCAGGCATCGACGCCAGGATCCAAGCCGAGCAGTCCCTGGACCTGAGCCTGGACTCGGTAACAGCCGCCCCGCCTCCACGCCCGGCCAACACCAGCAATTCGCCCTACGCGCCACCTCAGGCCACCGTCGGCGAAGCCATTCCCCAGTACGCGACACTGAACCCCTTCAGTTTTCAGGGCCGGATTGGTCGCCTGCGCTACCTGGCCTGGACGCTGGTCCTGACCGTGATCATCATTGCCTTGCTCGGTGTCGGCGCCTTCGTCGGCATCCTGTTCAGCGCGATAACCAACTCCGGCCTGCTCATGGGACTGGGCATTTTCGTCGGCGCCATCCTGTTTATCGGCTCCATCGTCGTCAGCATCCAGATCAGCGTACAGCGCCTGCACGACCTGGGCTGGTCGGGCTGGCTGTGGTTGCTGAACTTCGTACCGATCGTCGGCAGCATCTTCCCGCTGGTATTGATGGTCAGCCCAGGCAGCAACGTGGCCAACCGCTATGGCGCGCCGCCTCCGCCCAACACCACGGCGGTCAAGGTTCTGTCATGGATGTGGGTGGTGCTGATCGTCCTGCTGATCGTCGGCGTTGTGGCCGGCGGCCTGAGCTCCCTGGAAGATCGCTACAGCGAGGCCAGCTACAGCGAAACCATCGACTCCACCAGCGTGGATGAAGACGCCGAACCGGCCGATAGCGCCGCGCCCTCTGTAGAATCCGAGCAAGAATAAACGCGTCCGCGCCTGCGACTCTCCCTGTCGCAGGCAACCGGCCGTTGCGATGGAGAAGTGCATGACCCGTTACGCCCTGATCACCGGTGCTTCCAGCGGCATAGGCCTGGCCCTGGCCGAAGCGCTGGCCCGGCGCGGCCGCAACCTGATTCTCGTGGCCCGTCAGCGTGATCAGTTGGAAGCCATCGCCCTGGAGTTGACCCAGCGTTTCGGCGTCGAAGTGTTGTTTCGCGCCTGCGACCTGGGTGAGCCCCTGCGCCTGTCCGGCTTCCTGCTGGAACTGGAGGAAGGTGACCGGCAGATCGACCTGCTGGTGAACTGCGCCGGCATTGGTACCAGTGGACCGTTCCTGGCCCAGGACTGGATGACCGAGCAGGACCTGATCGAAGTCAACATCCTCGCCCTGACCCGCTTGTGCCACGCCCTGGGCAACAGCATGGCACTGCTGGGCGGCGGACAGATTCTCAATGTCGCCTCGGTGGCCGCCTTCTATCCCGGCCCCTGGATGAGCACCTACTACGCCAGCAAGGCCTATGTCCTGCACTTTTCCGAAGGATTGCGTGAAGAGCTGAAGAAATGCGCGGTCAAGGTCTCGGTACTCTGCCCTGGCCCAACCCGCACTGCGTTCTTTCGCACCGCACAGATGGACACCGAGAAGCTCAACGACAGCACACTGCTGATGAGCCCCGAGGAAGTCGCACTCTACGCAGTCCGCGCCTTGGAAAAGAACCGCGCGATCATCATTCCCGGCCGCCTTAACCGCTGGATGGCCTTCAGCAGCCGCCTGGGTTCGCGCTGGCTGACTCGCAAGATCGTCGGTTACGTCAATCGGGCTTATTGCCCTCGTTAAGCACCCGGTCGGGGCTGGGCGCACATCGTGAGCCTGAGTACACTCAGCCCGGACCAACCAATGGAGAAACAGCTGTGGATACTCTGTTCACCAAGATCATCAACAGAGAAATACCTGCAAAGATCATCTACGAGGATGACCAGGTTCTGGCCTTCCATGATATTGCCCCGCAAGCACCGGTGCATTTCCTGGTGATTCCGAAAAAGCCCATCCGCACCCTCAACGACCTCACCGAGGACGACAAGGCCCTAGCCGGACACATTCTGTTCACCGCCCAGCGCCTGGCCAAGGAGCAAGGCTGCGAGGACGGGTTCCGAGTGGTGATGAATTGCAATGAGCTGGGCGGACAGACCGTCTACCACATCCACATGCACGTACTGGGTCAGCGCCAGATGAACTGGCCTCCGGGCTGATTGACCCAAGTCCCCCTTCTGCAGCGCCCTCTCGCCATGCCCCAGGCGAGGGTGCGCTGATCCAGCGCAGGTTTCACTCCAATGATTGGAGTAAACTGGCCGCCGTGATTCTTCCCGGAGATAAGCATGACTACCCAACGTCACTACTCGCCGATCGACCGTCTGCTGCTGCAGGCCGATATGGCCATGCGCACGCTGCTGCCTTTCAGCGGTCAACCTTATCGCCCCTCGCCCGCCATCGTGCAGCCGGAAGCGCAGATGAGTGACGAGGACACCCGGCACGTCGCCGGGCTCATGCGCATCAACCATACCGGGGAAGTCTGTGCCCAGGCGCTGTACCAGGGCCAGGCCCTGACCGCCAAGCTGCCTCAGGTGCGCAAGGCCATGGAGCATGCCGCCGAGGAAGAAATCGACCACCTGGCCTGGTGCGAACAACGCATCCGCCAGTTGGGCAGCCATCCCAGTGTGCTCAATCCGTTGTTCTACGGCCTGTCCTTCGGTATCGGCGCCGCTGCCGGCCTGATCAGCGACAAAGTCAGCCTGGGCTTCGTGGCTGCCACTGAAGATCAAGTGTGCAAGCACCTGAACGAACATCTGGAGCAACTGCCGGCGGAAGACGAAAAGTCCCGCGCCATTCTCGAACAGATGCGCATCGACGAAGAACACCACGCCGAAACTGCTCTCGAAGCCGGTGGCTTCCGCTTCCCCGCCCCGGTGAAGTTCGGCATGAGCCTGCTGGCCAAGGTCATGACCAAAAGCACTTACCGGATCTGAATCTCCAGCACCGAATATGAAAAAGGGCGCCATCGAGGCGCCCTTTTCCTTTGTCAGTGAAAGCGCTGGTAATTCAGCCCAGTTCGACAATCTCGTAATCGTGAGTAATGACCACTCCGGCGGCACCGAGCATGATCGACGCCGAGCAGTACTTCTCGGCGGACAGTTCGATGGCCCGCTTGACCTGGGCTTCCTTCAGGCCCCGGCCCTTGACCACGAAGTGCATGTGTATCTTGGTGAAGACCTTGGGATCCTCGGTGGCACGCTCGGCATCGAGGAAGGCCTCGCAGCTCTCGACCGCCTGGCGCGACTTCTTCAGGATGCTGACCACATCGAAGTTGCTGCAACCACCCACGCCGAGCAAAAGCATCTCCATGGGGCGAACACCCAGGTTTCGGCCACCGGCTTCTGGTGGACCATCCATCACCACAACATGGCCACTGCCCGACTCACCGAGGAACATGGCTTCACCAGCCCATTGGATGCGTGCCTTCATCGCCAAGACTCCACTGATAAAAAAGGGTCGCCAGCTTAGCACAGGCACTTCTGTCGGCAGCGCTTAGACCTTGCGCCCCCTCTTTACCGGACCAAGATAAGAAAAATCTTAAATTCACTGAGGATGTGTCTGTTAAGCTGACGCCAAATGACTGGCGCATCGCCAGCGTTTATCGCCCTCATGTTAGCCCTATAAAAAAATCACCCCATACCGTGCAGTCTTTTCGGGATACAACCATGGTTGCTATTGCCCCCACCCCCAAGATCAAGAATCTCGACAAGTTGCTGATGCATTGTCAGCGCCGCCGCTATCAGGCCAAGAGCAACATCATCTGCGCCGGCGACGTGTCCGACAGCCTGTACTTCATCATCAAGGGCTCGGTGACCATCCTTATCGAAGACGATGATGGCCGGGAGATGATCATTGCCTACCTCAATGCCGGGGACTTTTTCGGCGAGCTGGGCCTGTTCGAAGAGGCCGGGCACGAACAGCAGCGCAGCGCCTGGGTAAGAACCAAGGTGGAGTGCGAAGTTGCCGAGATCAGCTACGCCAAGTTCCGCGAGCTGTCGCAGAACGACCCGGACATTCTCTATGTGCTCAGCGGGCAGATTGCCCAGCGTCTGCGCAATACCACGCGCAAGGTCGGCGACCTGGCGTTCTTCGACGTGACCGGACGGGTGGCCCGCTGCCTGCTGGAGTTGTGCAAGCAACCGGATGCCATGACTCACCCGGACGGCATGCAGATCAAGATCACCCGCCAGGAAATCGGCCGGATCGTCGGCTGCTCACGAGAAATGGTCGGCCGCGTTCTCAAGGATCTCGAAGAGCGCAACCTGGTTCATGTCAAAGGCAAGACCATGGTGGTCTTCGGTACCCGCTAAGCCGGCAGAACCCCCTTGAGCATCTGCCGATACAGGCTGTCCAATCGAGCCATCGCATCGGGGGCGGCGAAGGCCTCATGCAAGGCAATGTGACTGTCAGCCCGGCAACGCTGCTCCAGGCCGCAGGCCCGATTGAAGGTGTTGACTGCATCCACCATGGATTCACGCTCGTTATCCAGCAGCAGTGCACCGTGAACCAGGCCGACCGGGCGCTGCCCACCCTTGCTCTGGCGCCAGCGCTGAGCCGTGCCAACCAGCTTGCGACCGTCAAGATTGACGTTGTAGCGACCGTCGCAGAAGGCACCTTCCACCTCCCCCAATGATGGATTGCCTCCCAGCTCACTGAGCAGATCGCAGATCGGCTGGCACAAGCGCCGGTAAGCCGTTTCGATCCGCCCCTGATCACCTTCGCTGCGCGGGGGCGCATAGACCAGCGCGATGTTCACCGTGGCCGCCGATTGCGGTACCGGCTCGCCGCCAGTTTCCCGCAGCAGCACCGGCCAGCCGTTGGCCGCCGACTCGGCGCATGCCTGCTCGAACCCGGGCAACCGGCTCAAGCGCCGCGGCATCACCAGTGCCCGATCGCTGGGCTGCCAGAACAACAGGCCGAACGCCTGGTCTGCAGTGCACACTTGGGCCAGCAAATCCTGTTCGGCTTGCAGGCCCGCTTCGACAGTCAAGGCAAGAGGCTGGGTCATGGAAATGGAAATCCTCGGGGCTGTTGCCATATCGGGACGAGCAGAACTGCTCGGAATTCATCTGGCAAGCCAAACGGCCTGCCCTGCTGCAGATGACGGAAAACCTTGCCGCAGGCATGAAAAAGCCGGCAGCGCCGGCTTGTTCATCGTCTCGAAGTCAATCCAGGGTCGAGCCGCTGACCGGCAGGCCGCGCTCCGGAAAGAACAGGCGCTGCAATTCGCTGCCTGGGCTTTCGGCGCGCATGAACGCCTCGCCCACCAGGAACGAATACACATCGCTGATTTCCATCAGCTCGACATCGGCACGGTTGAGAATACCGCTCTCGGTAATGACCAAGCGGTCGCGAGGAATACGCGGCAACAGGTCGAGGGTAGTTTCAAGGTCGACCTCGAAAGTGTGCAGGTTGCGGTTATTGACCCCCACCAGCGGTGTATCGAGGGTTTTCAACGCCCGCTCCAGCTCGTCGCCGTCGTGCACTTCGACCAATACATCCAGGCCCACGCCCTTGGCCACCGCTGCCAGCTCCGCCATCCGCACATCATCCAGCGCAGCGACAATCAGCAGTACACAGTCAGCACCCAAGGCCCGCGCCTCGACGATCTGGTACGGATCGATCATGAAGTCCTTGCGGATCACCGGCAGTTTGCAGGCCGCACGGGCCTGCTGCAGGTAGGCATCGGCGCCCTGGAAGTAATCGATGTCGGTAAGCACTGACAGGCAGGTAGCGCCTCCCTTCTCATAGCTCCTGGCGATTTCCGCCGGGACGAAATGCTCGCGGATCACGCCCTTGCTCGGCGAAGCCTTCTTGATCTCGGCGATCACTGCCGGCTGCTTGAGCTTGGCCTGTTCCAGCAGGGCCCGGGCAAAACCACGGGGAGCGTCGGCCGCCCGTGCCAGGCCTTCCAGCTCGGCCAGGCTGACGCGAGCACTGCGCTCGGCCACTTCCTCGCCTTTACGTACGAGGATCTTTTCCAGAACTGTCGGCACGCTCATCCTTCATTCTCCTGCTTGAACACCGCGGTAAAGGCCCCCAGCTCCTCAAGCTTCTCCCGGGCCAGGCCCGTGTGCAAGGCATCGTGGGCCAGGGCCACACCTTCTTTCAGGCTGCTGGCATGATCCGCGGCATACAGCGCTGCACCGGCATTGAGCACAATCATTTCAGCAGCCTTTTGCCCGTGTTCGGTCTTGCGCCGACCCAGGGCGTCACGGATCAGCTCCAGGGAAGCTGCCGGGCTCTCCACCACCAGGCCAAACAGGCTCTGGCTCTTCATGCCCAGGTCCTCGGGTTGTACCCAGTATTCGGTAATCTGGTCGTTCTTCAATTCAGCGACAAAGGTCGGTGCCGCCAGGCTGAACTCATCCAGGCCATCCTGGGAATGCACCACCAACACGTGCTTGCTGCCCAGACGCTGCAAAACCTCGGCCAAGGGCCGGCACAGCGCCTGTGTGAACACACCCACCACCTGATGTTTCACGCCGGCCGGATTCGTAAGCGGGCCGAGCATGTTGAACAGGGTGCGCAGGCCGAGGTCCCGACGTGGGCCTGCGGCGTACTTCATGGCGCCGTGATGGGACTGGGCAAACATGAAGCCGATGCCGACGTTGTCGATGCAACGTGCTACCTGGACCGGCGTCAGGTTCAAGTAGATACCCGCCGCTTCCAGCAGATCGGCGCTGCCGCTCTTGCCGGACACGGCTCGGTTACCGTGCTTGGCAACGGTGCAACCTGCCGCGGCAACCACAAAGGACGACGCGGTGGAGACGTTGAAGATGTTCGCCCCATCACCGCCGGTGCCCACCACATCCACCACACCGTCGAGGGTTTTCAGCTCGACCTTGTCCGCCAGTTCACGCATGGCCGATACCGCGCCGACGATTTCGTCGATGCTTTCACTCTTCATGCGCATGGCCATCATGAATGCGCCGATCTGCGCATCAGTGCATTGACCGGTCATGATCTCGCGCATCACCGCGCGCATCTCATCGGTGCTCAGGTCCAGATGGCCGACAATACGGCTCAGGGCAGTCTTGATATCCATGAAAAGTCCTTAGCGCGTGCCGCCGCTCTGTTTGAGGAAGTTAGCGAACAGCTCGTGGCCCTGCTCGGTGAGGATAGACTCGGGGTGGAATTGCACCCCTTCGATGTTCAAAGTCTTGTGGCGCAGCCCCATGATCTCATCGACGGAGCCGTCTTCCAGCTGAGTCCACGCGGTGGCTTCAAGGCATTCGGGCAGCGTTTCGCGCTTGACCACCAGCGAATGGTAACGGGTCACGGTCAGCGGCATGTTCAAGCCGCTGAAGACGCCCAGGTCGCGGTGAAACACCGGGCTGGTCTTGCCATGCATCACTTGTCGGGCACGCACCACCTGGCCGCCAAAGGCCTGGCCGATGGACTGGTGCCCCAGGCACACGCCGAGAATCGGCAGCTTGCCGGCGAAGTGCTTGATCGCCTCAATGGAGATGCCCGCCTCGGTCGGCGTGCAGGGACCGGGCGAGACCACGATACGCTCAGGCTTGAGCGCTTCGATCTGGGCCACGGTCAATTCGTCATTGCGCACGACTTTTACTTCGGCCCCCAGCTCACCCAGGTACTGCACGACGTTATAGGTGAAGGAGTCGTAGTTATCGATCATCAGCAACATAGTGGAAACTCCTCAAACCTTGGATGCGGGGGATTGTTCAGCCAGTGCCACGGCACGGAACATTGCACGACGCTTGTTCAGCGTCTCCTCCCACTCCAGGACCGGCACCGAGTCGGCAACGATGCCGCCACCGGCCTGTACATGCAGCTCGCCATTCTTGATCACCGCCGTGCGAATCGCGATGGCAGTGTCCATGTTGCCATTCCAGGCAAAGTAGCCCACCGCCCCGCCGTAGACGCCACGCTTGACCGGCTCCAGCTCGTCGATGATTTCCATGGCACGGATCTTCGGCGCGCCGGACAAGGTGCCCGCAGGCAGGATCGCCCGCAATGCGTCCATCGCTGTCAGGCCGGCTTTCAATTGGCCGGTGACGTTGGACACGATGTGCATCACGTTGGAGTAACGTTCGATGACCATCTTCTCGGTGAGCTTCACCGAGCCAATCTCAGAGACACGCCCGGTATCGTTGCGCCCCAGGTCGATCAGCATCAAGTGCTCGGCGATCTCCTTGGCATCCGACAGCAGGTCCTCTTCCAGGGCCAGGTCGGCCTCTTCGGTGGCCCCCCGCGGACGGGTCCCGGCAATCGGGCGCACGGTAATAAGGTTGTCCTCGACCCGTACCAGCACTTCCGGCGAACTGCCCACTACATGGAAGTCGCCAAAGTTGAAGAAGTACATGTAGGGAGTCGGGTTGAAACAGCGCAGCGCCCGGTACAGATCGATTGGCGCGGCCTTGAAATCGATCGACATACGCTGGGACGGAACCACCTGCATGCAGTCCCCGGCCAGGATGTACTCCTTGATGGTGTCCACCGCCCGCTCGTAGTCACCCTGGGTGAAACTGGAACGGAACACGGGATCAGCCGCCGGCGGACGGCCCAGATCCAGCCCCGGACGCGGAGTGATCGGCTGGCGCAATTGCTCCAGCAGTGCCTGCAGGCGCGCCTGTCCGGTTTCGAAGGCGTTGTCCTGGGCTGGGTCGGCCAGCACGATCGCGTGCATCTTGCCCGCCAGGTTGTCGAACACCACCACCGCGTCGGACACCATCAGCAGGATATCCGGAACGCCGATCGGGTCCGGATTCGGGCAAGGGCCCAGGCGCGGCTCGACATAACGCACGCAGTCATAACCGAAGTAACCCACCAGGCCGCCATTGAAACGCGGCAGGCCGGCAATGGTCGGTACGTTGTAGCGAGCCTTGAATTCCTCGACGAAGGCCAAAGGATCGGCCACTTCATGGCTTTCGATCTCGATACCGTCGTGGGTCACGCTGACCTGATGCCCGTGCACGCGCAGGACGGTGCGGCATGGCAGGCCGATGATCGAATAGCGTCCCCATTTCTCACCGCCTTGCACCGACTCCAGCAGGTAGGAATTGGGCTGATCGGCCAGTTTCAGGTAGATCGACAGGGGGGTATCGAAGTCGGCTAGGGTTTCGAAGGCCAGCGGGATACGGTTGTAACCGGCTGCGGCCAAACGCAGGAATTCTTCGCGAATCATGGTGTGCCTCGTGGCTTGAGGGTCTAACAGTCAGGTATGCAAACGTGCCGGCAGGGCCGGCCAGACAAAAATCAGGCGCGCCAACGCCAACGGGCCAGGGCCTTGATGACTTTCATCCAGAGTTTGCGAGTGACCACCACGATGGAGTTTCCAGAAGGGGATGGAACAGCGTCGGGCAACGTTATCTCAGCGGCCGGATCTAAGCAACCGGGGATCAGCGCCCGCAGATTGTCGATGACCATGGCCGGAGATTCCTCGGCAATCGGCCGGCCATGGTTATAGCCATAGCTCAGGGCCACGCACTTGACCCCAGCTGCCTTGGCCGCCAGCACGTCACTGCGCGAGTCGCCGACGAACAACGACTGCGACGCCGGCACGCTGGCCATCTTCATCACGAAGAACAGCGCCGCCGGATCGGGTTTCTTCTGTGGCAGGGTGTCGCCACCAATGATCCAGCGGAAATACCGGCCGATCTTCATCTGATCCAGCAAGGGCGCGACGAAGCGCTCGGGCTTGTTGGTGATCAGGGCCATTTCCACGCCCTGCTTGTACAGCCACTTGAGGGTCTCGCGCACACCGGGATAGACCACGGTCAGCTCATGGCTGTCCTCGTAGGCGGCGTTGAACAGCTCCAGGGCGTGCTCGGCCTCGCCGTCGTCGACGCCTTCGGCCTCCAGGCTGTTGGCCAGGGCCCGGCGCACCAGCATCGGCGCGCCGTTGCCAACCCACTCGCGCACCGCCTCAAGCCCGGCAGGTGCACGCCCCATTTTGAGCAGCATGTGATCCACGGCGGCGGCCAAGTCGGGAACCGAGTCCACCAGGGTACCGTCCAGGTCGAACATCACCAGGCGCGGCATGCGCCCCGGGAACAGCTGCTCAAAAGCACTCATGATCGCGCCAGCGCCAGTTCGGCGCGCATATTCTCGATCACTTCCTGGTAGTTCGGTGCATTGAAGATCGCCGAGCCGGCGACGAAGGTATCAGCACCCGCCGCTGCGATTTCACGGATGTTGTTGACGTTGACGCCACCGTCGATCTCCAGGCGGATATCCCGTCCAGAAGCGTCGATCAGCGCCCGCGCCTCGCGCAGCTTGTCCAGGGTGCCAGGGATGAATTTCTGCCCGCCGAAACCCGGGTTGACGCTCATCAGCAGGACCATGTCGACCTTGTCCATCACGTACTTGAGCACGTCCAGCGGCGTGGCCGGGTTGAACACCAGGCCGGCCTTGCAGCCACCCTCACGGATCATCTGCAGGGAACGGTCGACATGCAGCGTGGCTTCCGGATGGAAAGTGATGTAGGTAGCGCCGGCCTCGATAAAGTCGCCGATGATGCGATCCACCGGGGTCACCATCAGGTGCGCGTCGATCGGCGCAGTGATCCCGTACTTGCGCAGGGCGGCACAAACCATCGGGCCAATGGTCAGGTTCGGCACATAGTGGTTGTCCATGACATCGAAGTGGACGATGTCGGCACCGGCGGCCAGGACATTGTCCACTTCCTCGCCCAGACGGGCGAAGTCGGCGGAGAGAATCGACGGAGCAATAGCGAAGGGCTGCATGACGCACCTTTTTTGAGCAGAATCACGATGGCGCGCATTGTATACCTCATGCTTTGGAGCGCACACCGTAACCACGATGTTCAGTAGGCCGCGCGATAGATCTTCTCGATATCGGCGGGACTCAGCCGGCGTGGATTGTTGCGCATCAGCCGTTCGATTCCTGCCGCTTCCTGGGCCATCGCCGGGATCGCGTCCTCGGGCACGCCAAAACTGCGCAAGCCGCTGGGAATCTCCACGGCAGCGCATAACGCGGCCATGGCCTCCACGGCCCGGTCAGCCGCCTCGCTGGCACTCAAGTGCGCCGTCTGCAGGCCCATGGCTTCGGCAATATCCTGCATGCGCTCGACGCAGGCCATCTTGTTCCAGGTCATGACATAGGGCAGCAACAAGGCATTGCTGACCCCGTGAGACACATGAAAGCGCCCGCCCAGCGGATAGGCCAGGGCATGCACCGCCCCTACCCCGGCGTTGCCGAACGCCATGCCGGCCATCAGGCTCGCGGTGGCCATGTCCTCCCGGGCTTGCAGGTTGTTTGGGTTGGCAAAGGCCTTGGGCAAGGCCTTGACGATCAGCTTGATGGCACCAATGGCCAGGGAATCGGTGATCGAAGAGGCATTGAGCGACAGATAGGACTCGATGGCATGCACCAGGGCATCGACGCCACTGGCGGCGGTCACGCTGCGCGGACAGGTCAGGGTCATCTGCGGGCTGACCAGCGCCACGTCCGGCAACAGGTAGTCACTGACAATGCCCTTTTTCAGCTGCGCGGACTTGTCCGAGAGAATCGCCACATTGGTCACCTCAGACCCGGTACCGGCGGTGGTGGGGATGGCGATCAGCGGCGGCCCCTTGCGCGGCACCTGATCAACACCGAACAGGTCCTCCAGGGCGCCATGATAGCCGGCGTAGGCGGCGACACTCTTGGCGATGTCGATGGCACTGCCGCCCCCCAGGCCGATCAGGCCATCATGGCCACCCTCGCGATAGACCTGCATGCAGTCTTCGACGATGGCAATTTCCGGATCGGGTTGTACCCGGTCGAAGATCTCGTAACTGCGCTCCCCCAGGTGCGCCAGGGCCAGCTCTACCGTACCCGAGCGGACCAGGGCGGCATCAGTGACAATCAAAGGGTTATCGACATCCAGGCGGGTCAGTTCGCCAGCCAACTGCTCGATGGCAGTGCTGCCAGTAAGTAATTTGTGGGCGATCTTGAAAGAGGAAATACTCATGTGCGCAGCCTCTTATATAGAAGGTGAGAGCTGGCACAAGAGTAGCTGGGGATTATCGGTTGTCGCCTATTCAGCAGACGAATGCACAGGCCCCCATGCCGCAGCCACGGCCGTGTTCGGCGGCAATGGCTGCAAAGGGTTCAGGGCTCGGTGACTCAGACCTGAGCGGTACGCAGCTTCTCACTGCGCCCGCGCAGCCATTCCAGGGTCAGCAGCAGGACCACCGAGAAAGCGATCAGCAGCGTGGCCGCGGCCGCAATGGTGGGGCTGAGGTTCTCGCGAATCCCGCTGAACATCTGCCGCGGCAGGGTGGCTTGCTCAGGACCTGCGAGGAACAGGGTCACCACCACCTCATCGAACGAGGTGGCGAAGGCGAACAGCGCGCCACTGATGACCCCGGGGGCGATCAGCGGCAAGGTCACCCGGCGGAACGTCGTCAGCGGCGAAGCTCCCAGGCTGGCAGCCGCGCGTACCAGGTTGTGATTGAACCCCTGCAGGGTCGCCGACACAGTGATGATCACAAAGGGCACCCCCAGCACCGCGTGCACGATGATCAGCGAGAAGAAGCTGTTGCCCATGCCCAGCGGCGCGAAGAACAGGTAGCTGGCAACGCCGATGATCACCACTGGCACCACCATGGGCGAAATCACCAGGGCCATGACCAGCGCCTTGCCGGGAAAATCGCCGCGGGTCAGGCCAATGGCCGCCAGGGTGCCGAAGACCATCGCCAGCAAGGTCGCAGCCGGAGCAACAATGATGCTGTTCTTCAGCGCGCGCATCCATTCGGCGGAGGCGAAGAAGTCCTGGTACCAGTGCAGCGAGAAGCCCTGCAGCGGGTACACCAGGAAGCTCCCCGAGTTGAACGACAGCGGGATGATCACCAGCACCGGCAATACCAGGAACAACAGGATCAGGCCGCAGAGAATCCGCAAGCTGTAGAACCAGACCCGCTCGACGGGCGACATGTAGGGGCTCAGCATTTCGATTTTCTCCTTAGCTCAGGCGCAGGCGACTGGCGCCCACCAGCCAGCTGTAAATCAGATAGAGCACGATGGTCGCCAGCAACAGCAGGCCGCCCAGGGCCGTGGCCATGCCCCAGTTGATACTGGTGTTGGTGTAGAAGGCGACGAAGTAGCTGACCATCTGGTCGTTCGGGCTGCCCAGCAGCGCCGGGGTGATGTAGTAACCAATCGCCAGGATGAACACCAGCAGGCACCCGGCGCCAACGCCGGCATAGGTCTGCGGGAAGTACACCCGCCAGAAGCTGGCGAACGGATGGCAGCCCAGGGAAATCGCTGCACGCATGTAGGTCGGCGAGATGCCTTTCATCACGCTGTAGATCGGCAGGATCATGAACGGCAGCAGGATGTGCACCATGGAGATGTAGACCCCGGTACGGTTGAACACCAGCTCCAGGGGCTTGTCGATCACCCCCATGGCCAGCAGCGCGCCATTGATCAGGCCGCCGGACTGCAGGAGCACGATCCAGGCCGCTACCCGCACCAGGATCGAGGTCCAGAACGGCAGCAGCACCAGGATCATCAGCAGGTTGCTCTTGCGCGCCGGCAGGTTGGCCAGCAGGTACGCCAGGGGATAGGCCAGGGCCAGGCAGATGGCGGTGATCACCAGGCCCATCCAGAAGGTGCGGGCGAAGATGTCCAGGTAGATGGACTGGTCCGGGGTGGCCGGGGCCAGTTCACCCAGGTCGTCGATGCGATGGTCCACCGCCGCCAGCAGGTAGTACGGGGTCAGGCTGCTGGTGTTGCGGCGGATCGCCTGCCAGTAGGCCGGGTCGCCCCAGCGCTCATCCAGGCTTTCCATGGCTTCTTTATAGGATTCGGGCTCGGCCTTGAACGGCAGGGCGCGAGCGGTCTTGGTCAGCAGGCTGCGGTAGCCGGCCAACTCCATGTTCAGGCGTTTGGACAGGTCGCCCAGGGTCTGATTCTTGCGGGCATCCGCCAGGTCTTCGCTCAAGGCTTTGTAGGCCTCTTCGGCGGGCAGGCCACGCCCGTCCCAGGCACTCACCGCCGCCACGGTACGCGGCATGCCGCCGACCACTTCCGGGTTGCCGACGCTCTTGTACAACAGCGCCACGATCGGTACCAGGAACACCAGCAGCAGAAACAGCACCAGGGGCGCGATCAGCGCCTGGGCCTTCCAGCGGTTGACCCGCTCGGCACGGGCCAGCCGCTGCTTCAGGGTCGGACCGGCGACCGCGTTCAGGGGAACGGTGAGGGACATGACAAACTCCGCGAATCGATCTTTCGAATACAAACCACCGGCGGCAGGAGCAGGCGTGGCCGCGAGCCAGGCGCATCAGCCGGCACCGATGGTGCAGCTGATGACGCCTTCGCGGGCGAGCCCGCTCCTCCAACAGAAGGTGGTTACTTGGCTGCCCAGGCGTTGAAGCGCTGTTCCAGTTGCTCGCCGTTGTCAGCCCAGAAGCTGACGTCGATCTGCACCTGGTTGGCGATGTTCTCCGGGGTGGTCGGCATGTCCTTGAGAATGTCCTTGGCCAGCAGCGGCACGGCCTGGGTATTGGCTGGGCCGTAGGCAATGTTTTCCGAATAGGTCTTCTGCTGCTGCGGTTGCACCGAATAGGCGATGAATTTTTTCGCCGCTTCGGCACGGGTCTTGTCCAGGCCCTTGGGAATGGCCCAGGCGTCGAAGTCGTAGATACCGCCGTTCCATACCACTTTCAGGTTGCTTTCCTTCTGCACCGCAGCGATCCGGCCGTTGTAGGCCGAGCTCATGACCACGTCGCCGGAAGCCAGGTACTGCGGCGGCTGGGCGCCGGCTTCCCACCACTGAATGTAGGGCTTGAGTTCATCGAGTTTCTTGAAGGCGCGATCCTGGCCGTCCTTGCCGGCCAGCACCTTGTACACGTCCTTGGGCGCGACGCCATCGGCCATCAGGGCGAATTCCAGGGTGTACTTGGCGCCCTTGCGCAGGCCGCGCTTGCCCGGGAACTGCTTGGTGTCCCAGAAATCGGCCCAGCTGCCAGGTGGCGCTTTGAGTTTGTCAGCGTTGTAGGCCAGCACTGTGGACCAGACGAAGAAGCCCACGCCGCATGGCTGGATCGCGCCCTTGACGTAATCCTCGTTATTGCCGAACAGCGCCGGGTCCAGCTGCTCGAACATGTCTTCGTCACAACCGCGGGACAGCTCCGGAGACTCCACTTCTACCAGGTCCCAGGACACGCTCTTGGTGTCGACCATGGCCTTGATCTTGGCCATCTCGCCGTTGTATTCGCCGGCGATGATCTTGCCCTTGCCCGCCGCTTCCCAAGGGGCATAGAAGGCCTTGACCTGGGCCGCCTTGTTCGCCCCGCCAAAGGACACCACGGTCAGGTCCGGCCCCGCCGCCATCGCGTGCGCCGCACCCAGCATGCCCAGTGCCACAGCAAGGGTGCTGAGGGGGGCGGTGAATTTCAGGGATCTCAACATTTATTGTGTTCTCCACGTGCAGGTTGGTGTTGCAGGGGGGCGATCAATTCGCCTCTAAAAGCGGGTCGAGCGCGCGAACGTGCTCGACTTGCCAGCCAAGCGGAACCACGTCGCCCACCGCCAGCGCCGGATCGAGCTCGGCAATCGGCTGTTTCACGAAAAAGTCGCCCTTGCCACAGACCTCCAGGCGCACCCGGACGTGATCGCCCAGATAGATGAATTCCGCGACCCGGCCGGAGAAGCGATTGGCGCAACTTTCGCTGGAGCCATTGAGACTCACCCGTTCCGGACGAATGGACAGGGTCACCGGCTCGCCGATCTGGCCGACATTCACCGCCAGCGCTTCAACTTTCTCGCCACGGCCAAGCTCCACCACGCAACGCTCACCGTTGTGGCTATGCAGGCGACCGTTGAGGCGGTTGTTCTCACCGATGAAGTTGGCGACGAAGGTGTTCTTCGGTTCTTCGTAGAGGGTGCGCGGCGGAGCGATCTGCTGAATCTCGCCCTGGTGGAACACCGCCACCCGGTCGGACATGGTCAAGGCTTCGCCCTGGTCGTGGGTCACGTAGACCACGGTCACGCCCAGGCGCTGGTGCAGGTGCTTGATCTCCATCTGCATGTGTTCGCGCAGTTGCTTGTCGAGGGCGCCGAGGGGCTCGTCCATCAGCACCAGCTGTGGCTCGAACACCAGGGCCCGGGCCAGGGCCACCCGCTGCTGCTGGCCGCCGGACAGCTGGGCCGGGTAGCGCTGGGCGAAGGCGTCCAGCTGGACCATGCTCAGCACCCGCTTGACCCGTTCGCTGATGTCGGTCTTGCTGAGGCCGCGCACCGACAGCGGAAACCCCAGGTTCTCGGCCACGGTCATGTGCGGGAACAGGGCGTAGTTCTGGAACACCATGCCGATGTCGCGCTTGTGCGGAGGCACATTGTTGATGGAGCGCCCGGCCAGCTGGATTTCACCGGCAGTCGGGGTTTCGAAACCGGCCAGCATCATCAGGCTGGTGGTCTTGCCTGAACCGGACGGCCCCAGCAGGGTGAGGAACTCGCCTTTGCGAATTTCCAGGTTGAGGTCTTTGACGATCAGGTTCTCGCCGTCGTAGCTCTTCTGCACACCACGAAAGCTGACCAGAATCTCATTGCCCCCAGCGCTTGAATCGACCTCGCTCATACCCACACCTTTTGTTTTAGACGGCTGTGGAACAAGCCTAGTGGAGGCCGCAGCCCCCGAAAATCGGGGGGTAGGAGAGAATCGCCTCAGCCGTCTGGAAGGTTACGTGTAGGGATTGCCCTACAAGGATGGCGGGAACAGGCAAGAGCGGCGGCAAGCCTGGAGCTGTAAGCCGCAAGAACAGGCAAAGGTCGGGAAGTGGCGATGTCGTAAATAGATATGCAGCGGCCAACGCCCTGGCAAGAGCCACCGAAACCGGGGCGTAGCCAATGTAGCGAGGGCGCTTGCTCCCGCTGGGCCGCAAAGCGGCGCACAAACAGTCACCATCCAGCCAACAGAATGACGGCCTTCAGAGCCTACGCGCGCCCCCACTCAAAGCAGCTTGTGCTCCATGGCGTACTTCACCAGTTCGGCCAGGGAGGTGATGTTGAGCTTCTGCATCAGCCGCGCCTTGTGGGTGCTGATGGTCTTGCTGCTCAGGGCCAGTTGCTGGGCAATGTCGTTGACATTGGCCCCTTGGGCCAGGCGTTCGAACACCGAGAACTCACGTTCGGAAAGCAGCGAGTGCAAGGGCCGGGCATCAGTCAGACCGACCTCGAAGACCATGCGGTCAGCCAGGTCCGGGTCGATGTAGCGACCACCGGATGCGACCTTGCGAATCGCCGTCAGCAACAGCGCAGGGTCGCTGTCCTTGGTGGCATAGCCGGCGGCGCCGATCTTCAGCGCTCGGGCAGCCATCTGCGCCTCGTCATGCATTGACAGCACCAGGATCGCCGGAGGATTGTGCAGTGCGCGTATCCGCGGAATGGCCTCCAGGCCGTTCACCCCGGGCATCGAGATGTCCAGCAGCACCACTTCGCAGGGCACCTGGCGCAGGGTGTCCAGCAACTGCTCGCCATTGCTCGCCTCGCCAACCACCCTCAGGTCCTTGGCCAGGCCGATCAGTTGCTTGATGCCTTCGCGGACAATGGTGTGGTCTTCGGCTACCAGTACACGGATCACGCGTGCCTCCTCATTATTGTTGTTGGTCCAGGGGCACCCGGACGCTCAGGGTGGTGCCCTCGCCCGACTCACTGTGCAGCGACAGGCTGCCGCCCATGATCAGTACCCGCTCGCGCATGCCCACCAGGCCAAAGGAAGTCGGACGTGCCGCAGCGGTGTCGAACCCCAGGCCATCATCGCTGATGCTCATGCACAACTCGCCCGCTTCCAGGGTCAGGCTCAGTTCCACAGTATGCGCCTGGGCATGGCGCATGACATTGGTCAGGGCTTCCTGAAGGATACGAAACAGGCCGATGGCCTTGGCGTCGCTCAGGCGCGGCAGGTTGTCCGGCACCTGGACCAGGCAAGGAATCTGCGTACGTGCCTCGAAACGCCGGGCCTGCCATTCGATGGCCGAGGCAATGCCGGCGTCGAGGATTGGCGGGCGCAGGGCCGTGGCCACGTCCCGTACCAATTGAAACAGCTGGGCGATCAGGCGCTTCATGCTGTTCAGGCGCTCATGCAGGCCTGGGTCGAGCTGGGCATAGGCCAGCTCGCACATGGACGTTTCCAGCTTGAGTACGGTCAGCATCTGCCCCAGCTCGTCATGGACTTCCCGGGCAATGCGGGCCTTTTCCTCTTCACGCACGCTTTCCAGATGCGCCGACAACTCGCGCAACTGCTCACGAGAACTGGCCAGTTCCAGTTCGATGCGCTTGCTTTCGCTGATGTCCCAGACGATACCGTCCCAGACGAATGCACCGTCATCCAGGCGCCGGGTGATGGCCTTGATCTCGGCCCAGCGCTGCTGGCCCTGGCGGGTCAGGATGCGCCCCTGCCAGGACCAGTCGCTGTCGGTATCCAGGGCCTGGTCCTGGGTCTGGTGATAGCTGGCCTTGTCATCCGGGTGCACCAGGCTACGCAGGCCTTTGTCGCGATGGCTCAGCACCGTCGGCGAGTAGCCCACCAGGGATTCACTGCCCTCGCTGATGTAGGCAAAGTCGATCTGCCCGGTGACCGGGGCCCGCTCCAGGCGGAACACCAGCCCCGGGACGTTGGCCGCAATACCCTGTAAGCGCGCCTCGCTCTCGCGCAGCGCCGCCAGGGCCCGACGTCGTTCGGTGACATCGTTGAGATAGACCACCAAGTACTCACTGTCGCGAAACCGCAGGAAACTCAGGGACACATCCGCCGGCAGGATGCTGCCATCCGCTCGTACGCACTGGGTCTCGAAACTTTGCGCGCCCTCCTCGCTGGCCCGGGCGCGCTTCCACAGGTTGAGCCAACGGTCCATGTGCAGGTTGGGCTCGAAATCGATCAGCGGACGGTCGATCACCCCACCCGGCGGATAGCCGAGCATGTCTTCGGCGGCCCGGTTGGCATAGCGCACATGACTGTCCCAGTTGACCCAGAGAATGCCCACGGTGCTCTGATCGATGGAGAACTGAGTCAGGCGCAGCGCTTCCTCACTGGCGGCACGCAGGGCAATGTCTTCCCGCGCGGCCAGCAAGCGCAGCTCCAGGCCACGCTGCTGACGACGCGACCAAAACACCAGCGCCAGGCTGGCCAGCAACAGGATTGCCAGCAGCAGGCTGATGTTCTGCCAGACCCCGGGCGACTCGCTGAGCCGCGGGTACTTGGGTTGCAACCAGCGGTTGTGAAGCTGCTCCAGCTCCTTGGCCGGAATTGCGTGCAGGGCCCTTTCGACGATACTGGCCAGCTCCGGCCAGTCCCGGCGAGTCGCCACCCGCAACAGCTGCGGCAGACCAATATCCCCGACCACCGCCAGGCCGCTGAACTCGGCCTCAGCGGACAGCCGGCTGAGCTGCGCCTCATCCACCACGGCATAACGGGCCTGCTGGCTCAACAGCAACTGCAAGGCCTGGCGCTCCAGGGGTACGCCTTGCAGGTTCAGGTTGGGGTAGGTTACGCGCAGGTAGTCGGCCACGGCGCTGGGCATGCGCACCGCGACCCGGGCCTGACTGTCGAGTTTCTCCAGCTCCACGGCCCCCGCCCCCTTGCGCTCTCCCACCACCAATTGCGGCACTCGCATGTAGGGGTCGCTGAACAACCATAGGCGCAGGCCGGCCGGGGTCTGGGTCAGGCCCGGGGCCATGTCCACTTCTCCGTCGCGCAAGGCCCTTTCCAACTGCGCCTGATCGGGAAAATTGCGCCAGCTGAGTTCGATACTCAGGGCCTTGGCCAAAGCCTGCATCAACTCGACGTTGGCTCCGGAGAGGCGCTGCAGGCGCCGGTCGTATTGAGCGAAGGGGGCTTGCAACACCAACCCCACCCGCAGCTCGGGATGCTGCTCCAGCCATTGGCGCTGCTCAAGGCTCAAGGCCGCGGTGGCGCCGTGGGGCGCCGGGGCCGCACCTCCTATCAAGGGAAGGCACAGGCAGCCGATAAGCAGAAGGCAGCGAAAACGCATCATCTGAAGTCTCACACCCTGACAAATACTGACCAACCCATTAGGCTGCCGGAATTACTTCTGGCCTGGAATATCCGATGCCCCTTGTCCACCGCTCGGCACTGCCCGCATTGTGCCTGTCGCTGATCCTGCCTTGGGTCTTTTCTGCAGAGGCCGCCGATCCGGCCGCGGAAACCAAAAGCCCTGAGGAACAACCGGCCCAGCGCCAACCCCTGCCTGAGCGCAGCCAGGAAGACGCCGCCGCACTCGAACGCCAGTTGCCCGCCCAGGAGCAACAGCAGTTGCAGGCCGGCGGCGATACCTTCCTGGCCCTGTGGAAACCGGCCAATACCAGCGAGCCCAAGGGTGTGGTGATTATCATCCCCGGGGCCGGCGAAACGGCTGACTGGCCGCAAGCCATCGCCCCTTTGCGCAACAAACTGCCGGACACCGACTGGGGCAGCCTGAGCCTGACACTTCCGGACATGCGCAGCGACGCGGCGCAGCCACGGATTGTCGAAGCCGCACCGCCTCCCGTCGACACCAGCAACACTGCCAAGGACGCCAGTGCCGAAGCCAAGCCCATCGAACAGGTTGCTGGCGGCGAAGCCGATGTTGCGGACCGAGCAGTGGCAGAAAGCACGGAAGAACAAGTCAAGGCGGACGCCGAGCGCATCTTCACCCGGATCGACGCGGCCCTGGCCTTCGCTGAACAACAGAATGCCCGCAGCATCGTGCTCCTGGGGCATGGCACTGGGGCCTACTGGGCCGCCCGCTACCTGAGCGAGAAGCAGCCCTCGCAAGTACAGAAACTGGTGATGGTGGCCGCCCAAGCGCCGCTCAACGGCAAGCCCCGGCTGGCGGACCTGACGCCGACCTTGAAGCTGGCGACCGCCGACTTTTTCTATGTCGACAAGGCCGCGACACAAAAAGCCGCCCTGGAACGACTGCAAGCCAGCAAGCGCCTGAAGCACTCGAACTTCAGCCAGATTCCTCTCAAGGCCTTGCCCGGCAACCCTGCTGCGCAGCAGGAGCAACTGTTCCGGCGAATCCGTGGCTGGCTCGCCCCGCAGAACACCGACAGCTGAAGCCTCTGGCCGCCGCCCGCCCGAAGGCGACGGCGGCCAACCCGGCCCCAGCCCTCAGCGAAAGTCCCGACGCTGGCGTATCAGTGCATAGGCACTGTGCAGTTCTCGGGTCTTCTCCGTGGCCTCACGCACCTGGGCCGCACTGGCACCGGTACCTGCGACCTTGTCAGGGTGATGACGACTGAGCAGCCGCCGATAGGCCCGCTTGATCTGCGCCGGCTCACTGGTGGCCGCCACCCCTAGCAGACGTAGCGCCTCCTGATAGGTAATGGGCCCCTCGGCCAGGCTCTTTCTGGCCGGGCCGTACTCCTGGGCCAACGCCTGGATCTGCTCCACCGTCCAGCCCAGCCACTTGCCCCAGAGCTGGATCAACTCGCGCTCGGCCGGCCCGACCCGGCCATCGGCCCAGACCATCCGCCAACAGGCGCGCAGCACGCCTTCGGCCGCGTGCGGCTGGGCAGCCAGGCGACGCAGATAGCCCCGCAAACGGTCATTACCGGACTTGCCCCGATTGAAAGCGGCAATCGCCCGGCGCTGCGCCGCATCGCTCATCTCCAGCGAACGCATTTCCTGGCGCGCTTGCTGGATATGACCATCCACCACCCGGCCATCGCTTTTCGCCAATCGCCCCAACAGGACGAACAGCAGTTCATCGTTGCGCAACGCCGGGCGCCCGCCCAGGCGCTCCCGCAAATGTGCCCAGCTGTGCAGTTGCAGGCGCCGGTCCAGCGCCTGTCCCAACAATGCACCGAGCATGGCCCCCGGAATGCTGGCAATGGCAAAGCCCGCTCCGGCTCCGATCAGAGTCCCTGGCCACCACATATCAGCGACTCGCTTGCAGCAAGTGTTCTACCTGCGCCAGGCGCTCGACAGTACCGACGTCGACCCACTGCCCCTGCATATGTTCGCCCGTGACCTGGCCCTTAGCCATTGCTTCGCGCAACAGCGGAGCCAGCTTGAACGGGCCTGCGGCACAGTGCTGGAACAAGCGAGGATGCAGCACTGAAATGCCGCTGTAGGTCAGTGCCGGTGTCCCCGGACGGCGGTCGTGCAGCACCCCCTGCTCCAGGTGGAAGTCACCGCCGCAAGGGTGGTGCGGCGGGTTATCCACCATTACCAGGTGAGCCAGCCCGGCCAAGGGACGGCGCAGGGAGGCGAAGTCGTAATCGGTCCAGATATCGCCATTGACCACCAGGAACGGCGCATCGCCGAGCAACGGCAACGCCTGGAAAATGCCGCCACCGGTTTCCAGTGGCTCGCTTTCCGCAGAGTATTGAATGTTCAAGCCCCAACGCTGACCGTCACCCAGGGCGTCCTCGATCTGCTGGCCAAGCCAGGCATGGTTGATGACGATGTCACGAAAGCCCGCAGCCGCCAGGGCCCGCAGGTGGTACTCGATCAAGGGCACACCGGCTACCGGCAACAACGGCTTGGGGGTGGTCAGGGTCAGGGGACGCATGCGCTCCCCCTTGCCTGCCGCCAGAATCATTGCCTTCATGCATCGGCTCCCACTGGCTGGCGCAGGCTGAGCAGCAACTGTGAAAGCTCCACCAGCTCGGGACGCCGGGCCAGAACGGCTTCTATATAGGCGAAGAAGCGCGGGACATCGGCCAGGTAGCGCGGCTTGCCATCACGATGGCAGATCCGCGAGAAGATGCCGATTACCTTGAGGTGGCGCTGCACCCCCATCAGGTCACTGGCCCGAAGGAACGCCTCGAAGTCCTCCTGGACCGGGATCCCCAGCGCCCGGGCCTGGTTCCAGTAGTCCTTCAGCCAGCCCTGCACCCGCTCCTGTGGCCAACTGAGGAAGGCATCCTTGAACAGGCAGGTCACGTCGTAGGTCACCGGGCCGTAGACGGCGTCCTGAAAGTCCAGCACCCCCGGATTCGGCTCGCTGAGCATCAAGTTGCGTGGCATATAGTCGCGGTGAACCAGGACCTTGGGCTGCGCCAGGGCGCTGTCGATCAGCAGATCGCTGACCCTTTGCCACTGCTCGCGCTGCCGCGGGCTCAGCGTGACACCCAGTTCACGCCCGATGTACCACTCGGGAAACAGCTCCAGCTCACGGCGCAGCAAGGCGACATCGTAGCTGGGCAGTGGGGCCTCCATCGGCAACTGCTGGAACGCCAGCAAGGCCTGCAAGGCATCGCTGAAAAGTGCGTCGGCATTCTGCTCGTCGATGACGTCGAGGTAGGTCTGCGTGCCTAAGTCATTGAGCAATAAAAAGCCGCGAGGCAGGTCCTGTGCATAAATTTTTGGCACGTTGATGCCGGCAGTCGCCAGCAAATGGGCGATATCCACGAAGGGTTTGCAGTTTTCCTGGGGCGGCGGAGCATCCATGACCACGAAGCTGCGGCCTGCCCCCTGCCAACGGAAATAACGGCGGAAACTCGCGTCGCTGCTGGCCGCGGTCAATGTCGCCGGGGGCACTTCACCCCAGCCTTGTGCTGCATAGACAATCGCCAACTGTTCATCGAGCCAAACTTTCAGGTGTTGCAAGCGTACATCTTGGTCAGGCATTACAAGGGTCTCCGACGGCGCTAGCCGTCAAGCGGGTCATGCTTTATTATCCAGCATCTTTTTCAGACCATCGAGAGGCGTGCGGCCCACCACCGCGGGCAGATGGCACGCAGGAAGCCCGGACTAATAAGATGGCATTGAAATCCCCCGCGTTTCGTAAAAAATTTCCGTTGCTGGTTACCGGCAGTTTGCTGGCCCTGCAACCTCTAGCCACTTCCTTCGTGGTCGCCGCGGAACAGTATGACTGCTCAGTCTCTGCTTCGGGTGGCTGGGCCTGTGCGCCTAAAACCAGCGCAGCCCAACTGCCTCCGCGCCCGATTCACGACGCCAGCTCGGTCAGTTCCAGCGGTTCGACCGCTACCGACAGCGGCGCTGCAGGTGAGGCCGTTGGCGACAAGCCGGTTCTGGTGACCGAGGCCAAGGGCCGTGGCCTGCGGTCCCGCAGCACGGACTACAGCCACCTCGACTGGGTACCGCGCGAGAAGCTCACCGCCGCCCAGTTGGCCGAGACCGGTCCTTACTGCTCTGGTTCCTATATCGAACCAATTCGTCCTGGCATGAATGACAAGACGAATAAAAGTGATGCCCCGACCTTTATCGGCGCCAAGGCTTCGCGTTATCAGCAGGAAGAACAGGTCGCGACCCTGGCCGGCGATGTGGTCATGCGCCAGGGCAGCATGCAGGTCGAAGCCGATGAGGCCAACCTGTACCAGGCCGAGAACCGCGGCGAGCTGAGCGGCAACGTACGCATCCGCGATAATGGCACGCTGCTGGTGGGCGACCATGCCGACGTGCAGCTCGATACCGGCGAGGCCAAGGTCGACAACGCCGAATACGTGATGCACAAGTCACGGGTTCGCGGTAACGCGCTGTACGCCAAGCGTGCGGAAAACGCCATCATCCGCCTCAAGGATGGTACGTACACCACGTGCGAACCGAACAGCAACGCCTGGCAGCTCAAGGGCAACAACATCACCTTGAACCCGGCCACCGGCTTCGGTACCGCCACCAACGTGACCTTGCGGGTCAAAGATATTCCGGTGCTCTACACCCCGTATATCTACTTCCCGATCGATGACCGTCGCCAGTCCGGCTTCCTGCCGCCGAGCTTCAGCAGCGGCAGCGATACCGGCTTCATGCTGGTCACGCCGTACTACTTCAACCTGGCACCGAACTACGACGCCACGTTGTACCCGCGTTACATGGCCAAGCGCGGCCTGTTGATGGAAGGCGAGTTCCGCTACCTGACCAAGAGCAGCGAAGGTCAGTTCGGCGCCGCGTACCTCAACGACGACGACACCGACCGCAGCAAGCAGACCGACTACGAAAAAACCCGCTACATGCTCAACTGGCAGCACAAGGGTGGGCTTGATTCGCGCCTGATGACCGAGGTCGACTACACCAAGATCAGCGACCCGTACTACTTCCAGGACCTGCAAACCGACCAGATCGGTGTGAAGTCCACTGACTACGTCAACCAGCAGGGCGCCGTGACCTATCGTGGTGACAGCTACACTGCACGTCTCAATGTGCAGGCGTACGAGTTGGCGAGCGTGTCCAACATCACTCCGTATAACAAGCTGCCGCAGATCACCTTCAACGGCTCGCTGCCGTACCACCCGCAAGGCCTGGATTTCACCTATGAAACCGAGCTGGTGCGCTTTGATCGGGATCTGCTGAACGGAAACTATACCGACAAAGATGGCGGTCCTTTCAACTCTGACGGGACATTCGGCACTCCCCGCCTGGATACCAACGTTGCGGGCCTGGCTCGTTCGAATGGTGATCGTCTGAATCTCAAGCCTGGTGTCAGCCTGCCGCTGAACTGGAGCTACGGTTTCCTGACGCCGTCCTTGAAGTACATGTACACCCAATACAACCTCGATCTGGACGGCAAAGGTAAATCAGACCTGCTCACCAATCGTAATAACTCGGCAGCTCTGGGCGAATCGTTCAAGAGTTCGCAAAACCGTGGCGTACCAATCGCCAGCCTCGACGGTGGCCTGTACTTCGACCGCAATACCCAATGGTTTGGCAAGAACTACCGCCAGACCCTGGAACCGCGCGCGTTCTACCTCTACGTTCCTGAAGAGGATCAGAAAGACATCCCGGTATTCGATACCGGCGAGCCAACCTTCAACTATGCCTCGCTGTTCCGTGACAACCGCTTCTCCGGCTCCGACCGCGTCGGCGACGAGAACAAGCTGTCCCTGGGTGTCACCAGCCGCTGGATCGAAGACAACGGCTTCCAGCGCCAGCGCATCAGTGTCGGCCAGGCCCTGTACTTCAAGGACCGCACCGTCCAACTGCCGGGCATCGACTACCGGACCCGTGCCGACGCGACCTCCAACGTCTCGCCGTACGCTCTTGAATACGAATACCGCTACAACCGCGACTGGCGCACCACTGCCGACTACAACTGGGACCCGGACAGCCACAGCCCGCGCTCCGGCAGCGCCATGCTCCACTACCAACCTGAAGACAACCCGAACAAGGTGGTCAACGTCGGCTATCGCTATCGCAACGACCAGATCCGCTACGACCAGAACAGCGGTACCTGGAAAATGGGTGGCGACTACGGCACTCCGGGCCAACCTGGTTACGTGAAGGACTACTACAAGATCCAGCAGCATGACTTCTCGGTGATCTGGCCGATCGTGCCGCAATGGAACGCCATCAGCCGCTGGCAGTACGACTACAACCGTAACCGCACGCTCGAGGCCTTCGGTGGTTTCGAATACGACAACTGCTGCTGGAAACTGCGCCTGATCAGCCGTTACTGGGTCAAGTATGACGAGTTCAGTCAGAACGCTCCGGAGAACGAGAAAGGCGACCGCGGCATCTTCCTCCAAATTGTTCTGAAGGGTCTCGGTGGCGTCATGGGCACCAAAGTAGAGAGCTTCCTCGACAAAGGCATCCAAGGTTATCGTGAACGTGAAGACCAAGCTTTCTGATTGTCTGCGCCCGCTGATGCTGGGCGCGCTGTTCCTGAGTACTGCGGCCAGCGCCGCGGTACAGTCCATCGACAAAGTGGTGGCCATCGTCGACAACGACGTGGTCATGCAGAGCCAGTTGGACCAGCGGGTTCACGAAGTCCAGCAAACCATCGCCAAGCGTGGCGGTGGTGTGCCGCCTACCAGCGTCCTGGAGCAACAGGTTCTGGAACGCCTGATCGTTGAAAACCTGCAACTGCAGATTGGCGAACGCTCCGGCATCCGCATCACCGATGAAGAACTGAACCAGGCGATCGGCACCATTGCCCAGCGCAACAGCATGAGCATCGAGCAATTCCGCGCCGCTCTGGCCCACGACGGTCTCTCTTATGAGGACGCCCGTGACCAGGTTCGCCGCGAGATGATCATCAGCCGCGTGCGTCAGCGCCGTGTGGCCGAACGCATCCAGGTATCGGAACAGGAAGTGAAGAACTTCCTGGCCTCGGACCTGGGCAAGATGCAGCTCTCCGAAGAACTGCACCTGGCCAACATCCTGATCCCGACCCCGGAAAGCGCCAACTCCGAAGCCATTCAGAGTGCTGCCCGCCAGGCCATGGAGGTGTACCAGCAGCTCAAGCAGGGTGCGGACTTCGCCCAGCTGGCAATCGCTCGTTCCGGCAGCGACAACGCTCTGGAAGGCGGCGACATGGGCTGGCGCAAAGCGGCTCAACTGCCCCCTCCGTTCGATCGTGAACTGAGTGCCATGGCCGTGGGCGACATCACCCAACCAGCCCGTACCCCAGGCGGCTTCATCATCCTCAAGCTGCTGGACAAGCGTGGCGGCGGCAATCAGGTGCGTGACGAAGTGCACGTGCGTCACATCCTGATCAAGCCAAGCGAAATTCGCAGCGAAGAAGAGACCAAGCGCCTGGCGCAGAAGCTCTACGATCGCATCGAAGCCGGCGAAGACTTTGCCGAACTGGCGAAAAGCTACTCGGAAGACCCGGGCTCCGCTCTCAATGGCGGCGACCTTAACTGGATCGACCCGAACGCCCTGGTGCCGGAATTCCGCGAAGTGATGGCCAAGACCCCACAAGGTCAACTGTCCAAGCCCTTCAAGAGCCCTTACGGCTGGCACGTACTGGAAGTCCTTGGCCGTCGCGCCACCGACAGCACCAGCCAGGCCCGCGAACAGCAAGCCATGACCGTCCTGCGTAACCGCAAGTACGACGAAGAGCTGCAGACCTGGTTGCGGCAGATCCGTGACGAGGCCTACGTCGAAATCAAGCTGCCCGGCGCTGAACAGGCCGCACAGTGAAACCCAGACGTTTCGCTCTGACACCCGGCGAACCGGCGGGTATAGGTCCTGACCTGTGCCTGCTGCTCGCCTCGCAACCCCAGCCCCATCCCCTGATTGCCATCACCAGTCGCGACCTGCTCCTTGAGCGGGCCGCGCAACTGGGGGTGGCGGTCGACCTTCTGCCCGTGACCCTGGACCAACTGCCGGCTGAACCTGCTCCGGCGAACAGCCTGTATGTCTGGGACACTCCCTTGGGCAACCCAGTGATCAGCGGCCAGCTGGACCAGGCCAATGCCGCGTTCGTCCTGGAAACCCTGACCCGCGCCGGCCAGGGCTGCCTGGATGGACACTTCGCCGGCATGATCACCGCCCCCGTGCACAAAGGCGTGATCAACGATTCCGGGATCGCCTTTTCCGGGCATACCGAATTCCTCGCGGACCTGACCCGCACCGAGCAGGTGGTCATGATGCTGGCCACCCGCGGCCTGCGCGTGGCGCTGGTGACCACTCACCTGCCTCTACGGGAGATTGCCGACGCCATCACCGCCGAGCGCCTGGAGCGAGTCACACGGATTCTGCATGCCGACCTGCAACACAAGTTCGGCATCGCCCGGCCACGCATCCTGGTCTGCGGGCTCAACCCCCATGCCGGTGAAGGCGGGCACCTGGGCCGTGAAGAAATCGACATCATCGAACCTACCCTAGAGCGCCTGCGCACTGAAGGCATGGACCTGCGCGGTCCGTTGCCTGCCGACACTCTGTTTACCCCCAAATATCTGGAGCACTGCGACGCAGTGCTGGCGATGTACCACGACCAAGGCTTGCCTGTGCTGAAATACAAAGGCTTCGGCGCGGCCGTCAACGTGACGCTCGGCTTGCCGATCATCCGCACTTCCGTCGACCACGGCACCGCCCTGGATCTGGCCGGCAGCGGCAAGATCGACACCGGCAGCCTGCAGGTCGCCCTGGAAACCGCCTACCAGATGGCCGAGAACCGTATATGACCGAGCAATACCAACACCGGGCGCGCAAGCGCTTCGGCCAGAACTTCCTGCACGACGCCGGCGTCATCGACCGCATCCTGCGGTCCATCCACGCCAAACCCGAAGACCGCATGCTGGAAATCGGCCCGGGCCAGGGCGCCCTGACCGAAGGCCTGCTGGGCAGCGGCGCCCAGCTGGACGTGGTGGAACTGGACAAGGACCTGATCCCGATCCTCAATCAGCAGTTCGCCGGCAAGAGCAACTTCAACCTGCACCAGGGCGATGCCCTGAAGTTCGACTTCAACACGCTGGGTGCAGCGCCAGGCAGCCTGCGGGTGGTCGGCAACCTGCCCTACAACATCTCGACCCCGCTGATCTTCCACCTGCTGCAGAACGCCGGGCTGATCCGCGACATGCACTTCATGCTGCAAAAGGAAGTGGTCGAGCGCCTGGCTGCCGGCCCAGGCGGCGGTGACTGGGGTCGCCTGTCGATCATGGTCCAGTATCACTGCCGCGTGGAACACCTGTTCAACGTCGGTCCCGGTGCGTTCAATCCGCCGCCGAAAGTCGACTCGGCGATCGTGCGCCTGGTGCCCCACGCCGTACTGCCACACCCGGCCAAGGATCACCGCCTGCTGGAGCGCATCGTCCGCGAAGCCTTCAACCAGCGGCGCAAGACCTTGCGCAACACCCTCAAGGCGCTCCTCAGCAGCGCCGAGATCGAAGCTGCCGGCGTCGATGGCAGCTTGCGTCCCGAGCAACTCGACCTGGCCGCCTTCGTGCGCCTGGCCGATCAGCTGGCAGATCAGGTCAAGCCCGAGGCAAGCTGAGCCTCCCACGCGAGATCGGGTAGGACGCCAGACGGGATGTCTGGTTTACTACCCGATACTTGACCTAGACTGACGACCATCAGCTTTGTCCCGCGCCCCGCTTCGCTTTAAAGGCCTTTTGCATGTCCGATCCTCGTTATCAGGTCGATGTCAGCGTCGTCACGCGCTTTCTGGCAGACCAATCGCAACCCGAGCAGAACCGCTTCGCCTTCGCCTACACCATCACCGTCCAGAACAACGGCTCGCTCCCGGCCAAACTGTTGTCCCGACACTGGGTGATCACCGACGGTGACGGCCACGTGGAAGAGGTCCGCGGTGCTGGCGTCGTCGGCCAGCAACCGCTGATCGCCGCGGGCAAGAGCCACACCTACAGCAGCGGCACAGTGATGACCACCCGGGTCGGCAACATGCAGGGCAGCTATCAAATGCTCGCAGAAGACGGCAAGCAGTTCGACGCCATCATTGCCCCGTTCCGCCTGGCCGTCCCCGGAGCCCTGCACTGATGGCAACCTACGCTGTCGGTGACCTGCAAGGCTGCCTGGAGCCCCTGCAATGCCTGCTTGAGCAGGTAGCCTTCGATCCTGCCCGGGACCGCCTGTGGCTGGTGGGCGACCTGGTCAATCGCGGCCCGCAGTCGCTGGAAACCCTGCGCTATCTCTACGCAATGCGCGACTCGCTGGTCTGCGTGCTAGGCAACCACGACCTGCACCTGCTGGCGGCCTGGCGCAACATCGAGCGCCTGAAGAAATCCGACACCCTGCGCGAAATCCTCGAAGCCCCGGATCGCGAGGAACTTCTTCAGTGGTTGCGCCAGCAAAAGCTGATGCACTACGACGAAACCCGCAACCTGGCCTTGGTGCACGCCGGCATCGCCCCCCAGTGGTCCCTGAAGAAGGCCCTGAAGTGCGCCGCCGAAGTCGAGGAGGCACTGCAGGACGACAATCTCTTCGAGCCCTTCCTGGACGGCATGTACGGCAACGACCCAGCGAAATGGGACAGTGAACTCAAAGGCGTGACGCGCCTGCGGGTGATCACCAACTATTTCACTCGCATGCGTTTCTGCACCAGCGAGGGCAAGCTCGACCTCAAGAGCAAGGAAGGGCTGGACACCGCGCCAGCCGGGTACGCGCCCTGGTTCAGCCACAAGGAGCGCAAGACCCGTGACCTGAAGATCATCTTCGGCCATTGGGCGGCCCTGGAAGGCCATAGCAACGAACCTGGCATTTTCGCCCTGGACAGCGGTTGCGTCTGGGGCGGAGCCATGACGCTGCTGAATGTCGACACCGGCGTACGCCTGACCTGCGATTGCGACCCACAGGGCCATATCGCGCCTGCTTCCCCCACCCCCTTGCCCCTACCGGCAAAGCGCTAGATCGCGCCGACCATCACGCTTCAGGAGCCCGCCATGAGCGAATTCAAACGCATTCCCCCAGAACAGGCCCAGGCACTGCGCGAGCAAGGTGCGGTCGTGGTCGATATCCGCGACCCGCAAACCTATGCCCTGAGCCACATCAGCGGCTCGCAGCACCTGGATAACCACTCCATCTCCGACTTCATCCGCGGCGCCGATCTCGACGCCCCGCTGCTGGTGGTCTGCTATCACGGCAACTCCAGCCAGAGTGCTGCGGCGTACCTGGTCAGCCAGGGCTTCTCCGACGTTTACAGCATCGATGGCGGCTTCGAGCTATGGCGCAGCACCTATCCGACGGAAATCGCCCAAGGCACCGCCGAATAATTTTTTTCAGCAGCTCTAGCCCGCGTACTACGCGGGCTGACGCACCACCGGACGAACGGTAGTGCGCAACTAATTCCCCATCTCGCCTTGACCTCCCGGATTCCGAACTATCCTTAGCCTCAGGCCATCCAAATCAGGGGAGAGCCGGTACACCGGCGTGCGGGTCATCGGTACTAGCTTTCAAGGTCGATAGCTTTGGAAGTGTTCTGGGGGGTAAACAGCAGCTGGAAACTCAGCTGCATGCCAGCACTTGACTGACTGATCCGACGCCGGCTCCACGTATCGAGCGAGGTGACGTCATGAGTATTTTTAGCCACTTCCAACAACGCTTCGAATCCACACGCCAGGAAGAGCTTTCGCTGCAGGAATACCTGGAACTGTGCAAAAAGGATCGAAGCGCTTATGCCTCGGCCGCCGAGCGCCTGCTACTGGCCATCGGCGAACCCGAACTGCTGGACACCTCGACCAACTCGAGGCTGTCGCGAATCTTCTCCAACAAGGTGATCCGGCGCTATCCGGCCTTTGAAGACTTCCATGGCATGGAAGAGTGCATCGACCAGATCGTCTCCTATTTCCGCCATGCCGCTCAGGGCCTGGAAGAAAAGAAACAAATCCTCTACCTGCTGGGCCCGGTCGGCGGCGGTAAATCGTCCCTGGCTGAAAAGCTCAAGCAACTGATCGAGAAAGTGCCGTTCTACGCCATCAAGGGTTCTCCGGTCTTCGAGTCGCCACTGGGCCTGTTCAACGCCACGGAAGATGGCGCGATTCTCGAAGAAGACTTCGGCATCCCCCGGCGCTACCTCAACACCATCATGTCGCCCTGGGCCACCAAGCGCCTGGCGGAATTCGGCGGCGACATCAGCCAGTTCCGGGTAGTGAAGCTGTATCCCTCGATTCTCAACCAGATCGCCGTGGCCAAGACCGAACCGGGCGACGAGAACAACCAGGACATCTCGGCCCTCGTGGGCAAGGTGGATATCCGCAAGCTCGAAGAGTTCCCGCAAAACGACGCCGACGCCTACAGCTACTCCGGGGCACTGTGCCGGGCCAACCAGGGCCTGATGGAGTTCGTCGAGATGTTCAAGGCACCAATCAAGGTGCTGCACCCACTGCTGACCGCCACCCAGGAAGGCAACTACAACAGTACCGAGGGCCTGGGGGCGATCCCGTTCACCGGCATCCTCCTGGCTCACTCCAACGAATCGGAGTGGCACACCTTCCGTAACAACAAGAACAATGAAGCCTTCATCGATCGGATCTACATCGTCAAGGTGCCGTACTGCTTGCGGGTTACCGATGAGGTGAAGATCTACGACAAACTGCTGTTCAACAGCTCCCTGGCCAAGGCCCATTGCGCGCCCGACACCCTGAAGATGCTGGCCCAGTTCACCGTGCTCTCGCGCCTCAAGGAGCCGGAAAACTCCAATATCTACTCGAAGATGCGGGTCTATGACGGGGAAAACCTGAAAGACACCGATCCCAAGGCCAAATCGATCCAGGAATACCGCGACAGCGCCGGTGTCGATGAGGGGATGAACGGCCTGTCCACGCGCTTCGCCTTCAAGATCCTGTCGAAAGTCTTCAACTTCGACCCCCATGAAGTAGCGGCCAACCCAGTGCATCTGCTGTACGTACTGGAACAGCAGATCGAGCAGGAACAGTTCCAGGCGGAAACCCGCGAGCGCTACCTGCGTTTCCTCAAGGAATACCTGGCGCCGCGCTACATCGAGTTCATCGGCAAGGAAATCCAGACTGCCTACCTCGAGTCCTACAGCGAGTACGGCCAGAACATCTTCGACCGCTATGTGCTGTACGCGGATTTCTGGATTCAGGATCAGGAGTACCGTGATCCGGAAACCGGGGAAATTCTCAACCGCGTCGCCCTCAACGAGGAACTGGAAAAGATCGAGAAACCGGCAGGCATCAGCAACCCGAAAGACTTCCGCAACGAGATCGTCAATTTCGTCCTGCGCGCCAGGGCCAACAACAACGGCAAGAACCCCACCTGGCTCAGCTACGAGAAACTGCGGGTGGTCATCGAGAAGAAAATGTTCTCCAACACCGAGGACCTGCTGCCAGTCATCAGCTTCAATGCCAAGGCCAGCAAAGAGGATCAACAGAAACACAACGACTTCGTTACACGAATGGTCGAGCGCGGCTACACAGACAAACAGGTACGGCTACTGTCCGAATGGTATCTGCGGGTCAGGAAATCGCAGTGAAGCAGCGGCAAGCTTCTAGCCACAAGCTATAGGCGCGGTGTTGCAGGGCCCGGCCGGGCCCTGTCGCAGTGTCGCTGAGAGCTTGAAGCTTATGTCTTGAAGCTCCCCGGAGGGGCCCATGAGCTATGTGATCGACCGACGTCTCAATGGCAAGAACAAGAGCACGGTGAACCGCCAGCGGTTTCTGCGGCGCTACCGTGACCACATCAAAAAGGCCGTCGAAGAGGCCGTCAGCCGCCGCTCCATCACGGATATGGAACACGGCGAGCAAATCAGCATTCCCGGACGCGACATCGACGAGCCGGTGCTGCACCACGGCCGCGGCGGCAAGCAGACCGTGGTTCATCCCGGCAACAAGGAATTCACCGCCGGCGAGCATATCGCCAGGCCCCAAGGCGGAGGGGGCGGCGGCAGCGGACGCGGCAAGGCCGGAAACTCCGGCGAGGGCATGGACGAGTTCGTCTTCCAGATCACCCAGGAAGAGTTCCTCGAGTTCATGTTCGAGGACCTGGAGCTGCCCAACCTGGTCAAGCGCAACCTGACCGGCACCGACACCTTCAAGACCGTACGGGCCGGGATCAGCAACGAAGGCAACCCGTCACGGATCAACATCATCCGCACCTTGCGCTCGGCCCATGCCCGCAGGATCGCCCTGTCCGGCAGCAGCCGGGCCAAACTGAAGGAGGCCAAGGAAGAACTGGCACGCCTGAAGCGCGAAGAACCGGACAACTTCGGTGATATCCAGGCACTTGAAACGGAAATTGAACGCTTGAGCGCGCGGATCCACCGCGTGCCCTTCCTCGATACCTTCGACCTCAAGTACAACCTGCTGGTTAAACAGCCCAATCCCAGTTCCAAGGCGGTGATGTTCTGCCTGATGGACGTTTCCGGCTCCATGACCCAGGCGACCAAGGACATCGCCAAGCGCTTCTTCATCCTTCTGTACCTGTTCCTCAAGCGCAACTACGACAAGATTGACGTGGTGTTCATTCGCCATCACACCAGCGCCCGGGAAGTGGACGAGGAAGAATTCTTCTATTCCCGGGAAACCGGCGGGACCATTGTCTCCAGCGCACTGAAACTGATGCAGGAAATCATGGCCGAGCGCTATCCGAGCAATGAATGGAACATCTATGCAGCCCAGGCTTCCGACGGTGACAACTGGAACGACGACTCGCCGATCTGCCGCGACATCCTGATCAACCAGATCATGCCGTTCGTGCAGTACTACACCTACGTGGAAATCACGCCTCGGGAGCACCAGGCCCTGTGGTACGAATACGAACGTATCGCGGAAGCGTTTTCCGACACGTTCGCCCAGCAACAACTGGTTTCGGCCGGCGATATCTACCCGGTCTTCCGTGAACTCTTCCAGCGCAGGTTAGTGACATGACCGCCAGAGAGCAGAAACGCCAACCCATCTCCACCGGCTCTGAATGGACCTTCGAGCTGATTCAGGCCTACGACCGTGAAATCAGCCGTATTGCGGCTCGGTATGCCCTGGACACCTACCCCAACCAGATCGAAGTGATCACCGCCGAGCAGATGATGGACGCCTATGCCTCGGTGGGCATGCCCCTGGGCTATCACCACTGGTCCTACGGCAAGCACTTCCTCAGTACCGAAAAGTCCTACTCCCGCGGCCAGATGGGCCTGGCCTACGAGATCGTGATCAACTCGGATCCGTGCATCGCCTACCTGATGGAGGAAAACACCATCTGCATGCAAGCCCTGGTAGTGGCTCATGCCTGCTATGGCCACAACAGTTTCTTCAAGGGCAACTACCTGTTTCGCACCTGGACCGATGCCAGCTCGATCATCGATTACCTGGTGTTTGCCAAGCAGTACATCATGCAATGCGAGGAACGCCACGGTATCGATGCCGTGGAGGATCTGCTGGACTCCTGCCATGCGCTGATGAACTACGGCGTCGACCGCTACAAGCGGCCCTACCCGATCTCCGCAGAGGAAGAACGACGCCGGCAGAAAGACCGGGAAGAACACCTGCAGAAGCAGATCAACGACCTGTGGCGCACGATCCCCAAGGGGGCCGACAAGTACAGCGACAAGGACAATGCGCGCTTCCCCGCCGAACCCCAGGAAAACATCCTCTATTTCATCGAAAAACACGCGCCGCTACTGGAGCCCTGGCAGCGAGAAATCGTGCGCATCGTGCGCAAGATTGCCCAGTATTTCTATCCCCAGCGCCAGACCCAGGTGATGAACGAAGGCTGGGCCACTTTCTGGCACTACACCCTGATGAACGACCTGTATGACGAAGGCCTGGTGACCGACGGCTTCATGATGGAGTTTCTCACCTCCCACACCAGCGTGGTGTTCCAGCCGGGCTTCGACAGCCCCTACTACAACGGCATCAATCCCTACGCCCTGGGGTTCGCCATGTACCGCGACATCCGCCGCATTTGCGAGGAACCGACCGAAGAGGATCGTCGCTGGTTCCCGGAACTGGCGGGCACCGACTGGCTGTCGAGCATCAAGTTCGCCATGAGCAGCTTCAAGGATGAGAGCTTCATCCTGCAGTACCTCTCGCCCAAGGTGATCCGCGACCTCAAGCTGTTCAGCATCATGGATGACGATCAGAAGGACGACCTGCTGGTCCCGGCGATTCATGACGAAAGCGGCTACCGGATCATCCGGGAAACCCTGGCCGCGCAGTACAACCTGGGTAACCGCGAGCCCAACGTGCAGATCTGGAGCATCGACCGTCGCGGCGACCGCTCACTGACCCTGCGCCACCAGCAGCATGATCGCAAACCCCTGGGGGACTCCACCGACGAGGTGCTCAAGCACCTGCACCGCCTCTGGGGTTTTGATATCCACCTGGAAACCCTGCAAGGCGATCAGGTGATGAAAACTCACCACGTGCCGCCAAAAACCGATCACAACGAAAATGACTATGGCCGGCTGGACCTGGCAGTCATCCACCTCTAGAGCCTTCGACAAACCTCCGCGAGCACGGCACAAGGTTTATCCTGTCGCGCTAACGGAGGTTTTTTATGCGGATTTATAAAGTCGGCGGCGCCGTACGAGACCGGCTGCTGGGCAAACCGGTCACTGATATCGACTGGGTAGTGGTCGGCGCCAGCGCGGAAGAAATGATTGCCAAGGGGTTTCGCCCGGTGGGCGCCGATTTTCCGGTGTTCCTGCACCCCAGGAGCGGCGAGGAATATGCCTTGGCCCGAACCGAGCGCAAGAGTGGACGCGGCTATGGCGGCTTCACCTTTCACGCCAGCCCGGAAGTCACTCTGGAAGAAGACTTGATTCGTCGCGACCTGACAATCAATGCCATGGCCGAGGATGATCAAGGAGTAATCACCGATCCCTACAACGGCCAGAAAGACCTCGACGCTCGGCTATTGCGCCACGTTTCCCCGGCGTTCGCTGAAGATCCCCTGCGGGTACTGCGAGTTGCACGCTTTGCTGCTCGCTATGCCGGCCTGGGCTTCAGCGTAGCCCCGGAAACTCTCGCACTGATGCGTCAACTCAGCGAATCAGGCGAGCTGCAGGCGCTGACGGCGGAACGGAGCTGGAAAGAGATTTCTCGCGCCCTGATGGAGGACCAGCCTCAGGTCTTTATCCAGGTGCTGCGCGACTGTGGCGCCCTGGCGGTGCTGATGCCTGAGCTTGATGCTCTGTTCGGGGTGCCCCAGCCAGCGGTCCATCACCCGGAAGTAGACACTGGCGTGCATACCCTCAGCGTTCTGCAACAAGCAGCGTTGCATCGCCAACCGCTCGCGGTTCGCTGGGCCTGCCTGCTCCACGACTTGGGCAAGGGCTTGACCCCCAAGGACGAGTGGCCACGGCACATTGGCCATGAGCACACGGGCCTGGAGCCGATCAAAGCGGTCAATGATCGGTTCAAGGTGCCTCGGGAATGCCAGGAACTGGCGCTGCTGGTAGGCCAGTACCACACCCATGGCCACAAGGCGCTGGAGCTGAAAGCCACGACACTGCTCGAACTGCTGCAAAGCTTCGATGTGTTTCGGCGCCCGCAGCGCTTTGAAGAGTTCATTGCTGCTTGCGAAATGGACGCCCGCGGCCGCCTTGGATTGGAGTCGCGCCCTTATCCGCAGGCTGATTACCTGCGCGGCGCAGCCACTGTCGCACGCTCGGTTGCGGTTCAGCCCCTGCTGGAGCAGGGCTTCAAAGGACCGCAATTGGGTGAGGCGCTGAGGCTGGAGCGACTGAAGGCAGTCAAGGCCTACAAGGAACAGCACGCACCATGAACGTCACGCGGACCAGGCTCGCACCTGGTCCGCTGCAGCTCGGTTCAGCAACTACAAACCCGACGGGGTCAGTTGCCGTCCCTGCCACTCGAAGGCCACAGGCGCCAGCACCTGATCAATCTGGGCTTCATCCCAGAGCATGCCCAGGGATTTGCCCGCCAGCGGATGCACTCGCTCAGGCGCCATCAAGGACAGCGGCCAAAGCACAAAGGCATTCTTCAAAATCTCCGCACGGGGCAGGATCAGTCCATCGAAATTGCCGGTCAGGTCCCCGTACAACAGCACGTCGATGTCCAGCGGCAGACCTTTGCGCTCTGGTGCATAACGTCCGTTGTCCGCCTCGATGAACTTCAAGCGTCGGTCCAGTTCGGTCAGGGGCAGATCGGTAAAGGCCGACACCACCAGGTTGAAGAACGGCCCACTCTTGATGCCCACCGGCTGACTTTCGAAGACCGGCGAGCAGCGCATGTCCACCAGGAAGCTTGCCAGGGCATCGAGCCCGGCTCGCAGGTGAACCTCACGCTCGATATTGCTACCGAGCCCTAGAAACACCTGAGTCAGCGACATCCGCGCTCGATCTCCACGCCCACACCCTTAGCAGCCGGAACGGCCCCTGGCTTGGTCAGCTTCAAACGCAGCCAGGGGATGTGAAATTCGCTCATCAAGACCTCGGCCAGATGCTCGGCAAAGGTTTCCACCAATTGATAGTGGGCTTGCTCGGCAAATGCCTGGATACGGGCGGAAACACTGGCATAGTCCAGTGCCAGGGTCAGATCATCCCCTGCTGCAGCCGGGCGATTGTCCCAGGCAAAGTTAAGGTCAAGACGCAGGCACTGTCGGATGCCACGCTCCCAGTCATAGGCGCCGATCACGGTGTCCACTTCCAGTCCTTCGATAAACACTCTGTCCAAGCACTCTTCTCCGCAGCACGACAAGGGCGCAATGCGCCGTTAGAATCAGGGCGTCCTCGCCCGGAATAGTTAGCATGTTTTGGTTACTGGCGATTTTCGCCTACCTGCTCGGCTCTCTGTCCTTCGCCATTTTGCTCAGCCGCCTCACGGGTAACCCCGATCCGCGAATGAGTGGCTCGGGTAATGCCGGCGCCACCAACATGCTGCGCCTGGCCGGCAAGAAACTCGCTGTCCTGACCCTGCTGGGAGATCTGTGCAAAGGCCTGGTGCCCGTGCTGATCGCTCACCTTGCGGGGCTTTCACTGCAGCAACAGGCGTGGGTCGGCCTCTACGCCGTCCTTGGCCACCTGTTCCCGCTGTACTTCCGTTTCCGCGGCGGCAAAGGTGTCGCCACCGCCGCCGGCATGTTGCTGGGGCTGTATCCCCCGGCCGCCCTGCTGGCCATTGCCGCCTGGGCACTGACCTTCTATCTCACTCGCACCAGTTCGCTGGCAGCCCTGATTGCCACGCCCCTGACCCTGCCACTGCTGGCCTGGCAGGAGCCCGAGGCGCTGCTGCCGATGAGCGTGCTCACGCTGCTGATCGTCTGGCGCCATCGCGGCAATTTACGCGACCTGTTTGCCGGGCGCGAACGGCATTTTTGAATCCCTCGGGAGAAAAGGTCTCAGTTGGTGCCGCCGCCATGCCTCGATCAGAGCGCCGACAACTGCTCCATCGGCCAACGTGCCTGCACGCTGATCGCCAGACTTTCCTGCTGCCCGGCCTGTAAACGCTGACAACCGGCAAAAGCGATCATCGCACCGTTGTCGGTACAGAACTCGGGACGAGCGTAGAACACATTGCCCTTCATCTCGCCGAGCATCTGCTCCAGGGAAGCCCGCAAGGCCTTGTTGGCACTCACACCGCCGGCAATCACCAGACGTTTCAGACCGGTCTGCTTCAAGGCCCGCTTGCACTTGATGGTCAGAGTCTCCACCACCGCCTGCTGGAACGCGAGGGAGATGTCGCAACGGGTTTGCTCACCGTCGTCCCCAGCGCTGACGCACTGCTGCCAGGCAGTCAAGGCCGAGGTCTTCAAACCGCTGAAGCTGAAATCCAGCCCTGGGCGGTCAGTCATTGGCCGCGGGAAGACAAAACGCCCTGGCACGCCCTGGGTCGCCAGGCGGGCAATCTCAGGACCGCCCGGATAGTTCAGGCCAATCATCTTCGCCGTCTTGTCGAAGGCCTCACCGGCAGCGTCATCCAGGGTCTCGCCCAGCAGTTCGTATTGGCCGATACCATCGACCCGGACCAGTTGGGTATGCCCACCCGACACCAACAAAGCGACGAACGGGAATTGCGGAGGCTGCGCCTCCAGCATCGGTGCCAACAGGTGCCCTTCCATGTGGTGGACACCCAACGCCGGAATGCCCCAGGCAAAGGCCAGCGCCTGGGCGCAGGAGGCGCCCACCAGCAACGCCCCCACCAGGCCCGGGCCGGCGGTGTAGGCGATGGCATCGATCTCGGTGGGCACGCAGTCGGCCTCGGCCAGCACCTGGCGGATCAAGGGCAGCATGCGCTTGACGTGGTCGCGGGAGGCCAGCTCAGGCACGACGCCACCGTAGGCGCGATGCAGGTCGATCTGACTGAACAGCGCGTCGGCCAGCAGGCCGCGCTCACTGTCGTAAAGTGCGACGCCGGTTTCGTCGCAGGAGGTTTCTAATCCCAGTACTAGCATGGGTTTGCGCCTTGTAGAGGCTGAATTCGAAGGCGCGCATAATAGTCGCCACTCCCGCGCCCGACCAGCGGTTTTCGATCAGAGGCTTTGCATTCCGAGCGTTGAGGGGTTAACATCCGCAACCCTTAAAAACCGACGACCTCAGCCGCGATTTTTGCGACGAGAACGTTGACCCCGGTAATGAATGAAGGTAGCTCTGGATGCCAGCCGTCAAAGTTAAAGAGAACGAACCCTTCGACGTAGCTCTGCGTCGTTTCAAGCGCTCCTGCGAAAAAGCCGGTGTTCTGGCTGAAGTTCGTAGCCGCGAATTTTACGAGAAGCCGACTTCCGAGCGTAAGCGCAAAGCAGCAGCCGCTGTTAAGCGTCACGCCAAGAAAGTTCAGCGCGAACAGCGCCGCGCCGTACGTCTGTACTAATACACAGACGTTCGCTGCAAGCTTCTGCCAAGCCCGGCCCTCAGCCGGGCTAATGGCATTTGCGGACAACGCTTGATGCTTCACCGTCGAAGCCGCCCATGCGACCCAGACGAATCTGCTTCACCACGTCAGACCTGGCTCCTGCCAGCGGTGCACGTCTTTTCTGACGAGCCTTCCAAGGCTACTGACGAGCACACCCTTAACTGATTCCTGCAGACGATCAGCCCAAGGCGCCCTTTCTCTCGCGCTCGCTTGAATGAGCTGTCCGAGGCCTGCCAACGGCCACTGTCGGACTCAGCGCAACATCTTCAAATAGTGTCGAATACTGATTGAAACTAACGTCAGTTGACGTTCGGCAGATACACTTCCCGACTGCGATCACGCCGAAAACCTGGGCCGAGCCAAGCAATCCCGACGCTTCGCCGCACCCGACCTTTCGACAGCGTCGCCAGGGCTATTTTTCCGCGCAGTGATGACGAGAACGCCATGGCCGGGCTTATTCCCCAGAGCTTTATTGACGACCTTCTGAACCGCACCGACATCGTCGATGTCGTCAGCTCGCGCCTGCAGATCAAGAAAGCCGGCAAGAACTACACCGCCTGCTGTCCGTTCCACAAAGAAAAAACCCCCTCCTTCAGCGTCAGCCCCGACAAGCAGTTCTACTACTGCTTCGGCTGTGGCGCCGGCGGCAACGCCCTCGGCTTCATCATGGACCACGACAACCTGGACTTTCCCCAGGCCGTCGAGGAACTGGCGAAAGCCGCGGGCATGGAGATCCCTCGCGAGGAAAGCGGTCGCGGCCAGCGCAAGCCCCGACAACCGACCGACTCACCGCTGTATCCGCTGCTAACCGTGGCTGCCGACTACTATCGCCAGGCACTGAAAAGCCACCCGGCACGCAAGGCCGCGGTCGACTACCTCAAGGGCCGCGGACTGACCGGCGAGATCGCCCGAGACTTCGGCCTGGGTTTTGCCCCCCCCGGATGGGACAACCTGTTCAAGCACTTGAGCAGCGACACCTTGCAGCAGAAGGCCATGATCGACGCCGGCCTGCTGATCGAGAATGCCGAGACCGGCAAGCGCTACGACCGTTTTCGTGATCGAGTGATGTTCCCGATCCGCGACACTCGCGGGCGCATCATCGCCTTTGGCGGCCGGGTTTTAGGGGACGACAAACCCAAATACCTGAACTCTCCGGAAACCCCGGTCTTCCACAAGGGTCAGGAGCTCTACGGCCTGTTCGAGGCCCGCACGCACAACCGCAACCTCGACGAGATCATCGTCGTCGAGGGCTACATGGACGTGATCGCCCTGGCCCAGCAAGGCCTGCGCAATGCGGTTGCGACCCTGGGCACCGCCACCAGCGAGGAGCACCTCAAGCGCCTGTTCCGTATCGTGCCCAACGTATTGTTCTGCTTCGACGGCGACCAGGCCGGACGCAAGGCGGCATGGCGCGCCCTGGAGGCCACCCTGACCTGCCTTCAGGACGGGCGCCGCGCACGCTTCCTGTTTCTTCCGGAAGGCGAAGACCCGGACACCCTGGTTCGCTCCGAAGGCACTGACGCCTTCCGCGCCCGGATCAACCAGCACGCACAACCGCTGGCCGACTATTTTTTCCAGCAGTTGATCGATGAGGCAGACCCGCGATCCCTGGAGGGCAAGGCCCACCTGGCAACCCTGGCCGCACCGCTGATCGAGAAAATCCCCGGGGCCAACCTGAAGACCCTGATGCGCCAGCGCCTCAGCGAGATCACTGGGCTGACCCATGACACGGTCAACCAACTGGCCCATAGCGCCCCCTTGCAGGCACCGCCGGCCTACGACGCCGGCATCGACTACGACGCCATGCCGGATTTCGCCGACTACCATGAGCCCCACCAGGAAGCCTACGCCCCACAACAAGAGTGGACGCCGAAGAAGAGTGGCAGCGGCAAGAAGTGGGAAAACAAGCCCTGGGACAAGAATGGCAAGGGCAAGCGCCAGGGCGATCGCGATCAGCCACGCGGCCCGCGCATCCCGGCGGCCGTGGAACCTCCAACGCTGGCTGCCTTGCGGACCTTGCTGCATCACCCGCAACTGGCAGAAAAAGTTGAAGATGCCGGGCATTTTGCCGATGACGACAACACCAACACGCAGTTGCTGGTGGCTCTGATCGAAGCCGTGCAGAAAAATCCTAAGCTACGCTCTATTCATCAGCTGATGGCGCGCTGGCACGGCACTCAGCAAGGGCATTTGCTCACCGCCCTGGCGGAAAAAGAATGGCTGATCGACGGAGATAACCTTGAACAACAGTTTTTCGACACCATTAATAGTTTGTCCGCTCGCCAACGCGAGCGTGTTTTAGAGCAACTTCTGAGGAAATCGCGTCAAAGCGAACTCGACAGCGAAGAGAAAAAACAGCTGGTTGAGCTCCTAAAACGCAATGTTCCCGCATCAAACCCGACCTCAACTGGCGCGTGAGGTCATAGCTCGGGTATAATCCTCGGCTTGTTTTTTGCCCGCCAAGACCTTCAGTGGATAGGGTGTTATGTCCGGAAAAGCGCAACAGCAGTCTCGCCTCAAAGAGTTGATCAGCCGTGGACGTGAGCAGGGTTACCTGACTTACGCGGAGGTCAACGACCACCTGCCGGAGGATATTTCAGATCCGGAACAGGTGGAAGACATCATCCGCATGATCAACGACATGGGGATCAACGTATTCGAGAGTGCTCCGGATGCGGATGCCCTTTTGTTGGCCGAAGCCGACACCGACGAAGCAGCAGCTGAAGAAGCCGCCGCAGCGTTGGCGGCCGTGGAAACCGACATTGGTCGCACTACCGACCCAGTGCGCATGTACATGCGCGAAATGGGCACGGTAGAGCTGCTCACACGTGAAGGCGAAATCGAAATCGCCAAGCGTATCGAAGAGGGTATCCGTGAAGTGATGGGCGCTATCGCGCACTTCCCTGGCACTGTGGATCACATCCTCTCCGAATACACTCGCGTCACCACCGAAGGTGGCCGCCTGTCTGACGTTCTCAGCGGTTACATCGACCCGGATGACGGCATTACGCCGCCTGCCGCCGAAGTGCCACCGCCTGTCGACACCAAGACCGCGAAAGCGGACGACGACAGCGACGAAGAAGAAGCTGAAGCGAGCGACGAGGAAGAGGAAACCGAAAGCGGTCCGGATCCTGTCATCGCCGCACAGCGCTTTGGTGCCGTTGCCGATCAGATGGAGATCACCCGCAAGGCGCTGAAGAAGCACGGTCGCGAGAACAAGCAAGCCATCGCCGAAATGCTGGCCCTGGCCGAGCTGTTCATGCCGATCAAGCTGGTACCGAAGCAATTCGAAGGCTTGGTTGAACGTGTTCGCAGCGCCCTGGATCGCCTGCGTCAGCAAGAGCGCGCCATCATGCAGCTTTGCGTGCGTGATGCCCGCATGCCGCGTGCCGACTTCCTGCGCCAGTTCCCGGGCAACGAAGTGGATGAAAGCTGGACCGACGCCCTGGCCAAAGGCAAGAGCAAGTACGCCGAAGCCATTGCCCGCCTGCAGCCGGACATCATCCGTTGCCAGCAGAAGCTGTCTGCTCTTGAAGCCGAAACCGGCTTGAAGATTGCCGAGATCAAGGACATCAACCGTCGCATGTCGATCGGTGAGGCCAAGGCCCGCCGCGCGAAGAAAGAGATGGTCGAAGCCAACTTGCGTCTGGTGATCTCCATCGCCAAGAAGTACACCAACCGTGGCTTGCAATTCCTCGATCTGATCCAGGAAGGCAACATCGGCTTGATGAAAGCGGTGGACAAGTTCGAATACCGTCGCGGCTACAAGTTCTCGACCTATGCCACCTGGTGGATCCGTCAGGCGATCACTCGCTCGATCGCCGACCAGGCCCGCACCATCCGTATTCCGGTGCACATGATCGAGACGATCAACAAGCTCAACCGCATTTCCCGGCAGATGCTGCAGGAAATGGGTCGCGAACCGACCCCGGAAGAGCTGGGCGAACGCATGGAAATGCCCGAGGACAAGATCCGCAAGGTATTGAAGATCGCTAAAGAGCCGATCTCCATGGAAACCCCGATCGGTGATGACGAAGACTCCCATCTGGGCGACTTCATCGAAGACTCGACCATGCAGTCGCCAATCGATGTGGCCACCGTTGAGAGCCTGAAGGAAGCGACCCGCGAAGTACTCTCCGGCCTCACTGCCCGTGAAGCCAAGGTGCTGCGGATGCGTTTCGGCATCGACATGAATACCGACCACACTCTCGAAGAGGTCGGCAAGCAGTTCGATGTAACCCGTGAGCGGATTCGTCAGATTGAAGCCAAGGCGCTGCGCAAGCTGCGCCACCCGACGAGAAGCGAGCATTTGCGCTCCTTCCTCGACGAGTAAGCCCAAGACCCCCAGCCCTGCTGGGGGTTTTGCTTTTTAGCACCCCTCCCTCCCCCTGCTGCCCAGCCCGTCTACACTCGACACATTCCCCGTTCCATGACGAGACGGTTTATGCCCAGACTGTCGGCCATGCTTTTGCTGGCGCTGCTCACTTGGACTGCAACGGCTGGCGCGCTGACTCTCACCGACGAAGAACGTAGCTGGCTCAAAGCCCACCCGGAACTACGCCTAGGTGTAGACGCCTCATGGCCGCCATTCGAATATCGGGACGAGGAAGGCCGCTATCAGGGCCTTGCCGCGGATTACATCCAGCTGATCCAGGAACGCTTGTCGATCACCCTCAAGCCAGTCGAGCCCGCCAGCTGGACTGCCGTGCTCGAGGACGCCAAGCAAGGCAAGCTGGACCTGCTGCCAGGTATCATGTCGACCCCGGAACGCCAGAGCTACATGGCGTTCACCCGGCCCTACCTGGACTTTCCCATTGTGATCCTCGCTCATGAAGGCGGCGCACAACCCCACACGCTTCAGGACCTCTACGGCCTCAAGGTGGCCGTGGTGGAAAACTATGCCCCCCATGAGCTGCTGCGCACCCATCACCCGGATCTGAACCTAGTGGCCCTGCCCAATGTCAGCTCGGCCCTGCAGGCCCTGGCCACCGATGAAGTGGACGCGGTGGTCGGCGACCTGGCCTCCAGCGTCTGGAGCCTGCGCCAGCTCAAGCTCGACGGCCTCTACGTCAGCGGCGAAACCCCGTATCGCTACCAACTTGCGATGGGCGTGCCCCGGGACAGCAAGATCCTGGTGGGGATTCTCGACAAGGTCCTGGCGGACCTGAGCCCCGAGGAAATCAGCGCGATCCAGCAGCATTGGGTCGGTAGCGTGCTGGATCACCGCACCTTCTGGTCGGACGTACTTCTCTATGGCCTCCCCGGCCTGCTGCTTCTGGTCACGGTGCTGGCCGTGGTGATCCGCATCAACCGCCGCCTGAGTTCGGAAATCTCCCGCCGGGTCGCCCTTGAACAGGAACTGCGCAGTAGCGAATACCATTACCGCAGCCTGGTGGAGAGCCTGTCCGCCATCGCCTGGGAAGCCCGCATCAGCGATTTCACCTACAGCTACGTCTCGCCCCACGCCGAGGCCTTGCTGGGTTACCCCCTGTCCCACTGGCTGATCCCCGGGTTCTGGCGCAACATCATCCACCCGGCCGACCTGACCCGCGCCCAGGCCTTCTGCGACCACGAAGTGCAGGCCGGACGCGACCACAGCCTCGACTACCGGGTGATCACCGCCGACGGTCGCTGCCTCTGGGTGCGCGACATCGTCAGCCTGATCGAGCACGGCCACGAACCGGTGATGCGCGGACTGATGATCGACATCAGCGAGACCAAGCACACCGAAGAGGCCTTGCGCCTGTCGGAACAGAAGTTCGCCTCGGTGTTCCAGCAATGCCCGGACATCCTGGTCATCGCGCGCCTGTCCGACGGCTGCCTGCTGGAGGTCAACAAGGCCTTCGAGGAACAGATCGGCCTGAGCGCCGGCCAAGTCGTCGGCCAGACCGCCACCGACCTCAATATCTGGGGCATTCCCGGCGTGGGGCCGGGTCTTCTGCAGCGCCTGCAGGCAGGCAGCATCCGCAACCTGGAAATGCCCTTTCGCCGCCACAACGGCCAGCTCTTCACCGGCCTGATCTCGGCCGAGCCCTTTGACCTCGACACCACACCGGCGCTGGTGGTCGTGGTTCGCGACATCAGCCAACTCAAGGAAACCCAACAGCAACTGCAAACCTCCGAGGAGAAATTCGCCAAGGCGTTCCATGCCTCGCCGGATGGGCTGCTGCTGACCCGGCAGCGAGACGGATTGCTGATTGAGGTGAACGAGGGCTTCAGCCGCATCACCGGCTTCAACAGCGCCATGTCCCTGGATCGCTCGACCCTCGACCTGGGCATCTGGGTCAATCTCAATGAGCGCAAACAGATGCTCGACCTGCTGCAGCGCGACGGCTTCGTCCGTGACTTCAGCTGCCATATCCGCCGCAGCGATGGCCAGATCCGCCTCTGCGAACTGTCGAGTCGACCACTGCCCATCGGCGACGACAACTGCATGTTGACCATTGCCCGCGACATCACCGACCGCCACCAGATGCAGGAAAAACTGCTGCAAGCCGCCACCGTGTTTGAAAGTACGGCCGAAGGGGTGATGATCACCGACACCCAGCAGCGCATCAGTGCAGTCAATCGCGCCTTCAGCGAAATCACCGGCTACAGCGAAAGTGAAGCCCTCGGCCACACTCCACGCCTGCTCGCTTCCGGGCTGCATGACAGCGCCTTCTATGCCGCGATGTGGCATCAACTGACCCTTGAAGGCCATTGGCAGGGCGAAATTTCCAATCGCCGCAAGAACGGTGAGTACTACCCCAATTGGCTGACCATCAACGCGGTACGCAACGCCGACCGGCAAATCACTCATTTCGTAGCGGTGTTCGCCGATATCTCCAGCCTCAAGCACGCTCAGGCGCGGCTCGATTACCAGGCTCACCACGATCCGCTGACCGGCTTGCCGAACCGGACCCTGTTCGAGAGTCGGCTGCTGACGGCGCTCAACAGCCAGGAAGAGAGCGGCAGCCAGGGCGCGGTGCTGTTTCTCGACCTGGACCGCTTCAAGCACATCAATGACAGCCTCGGCCACCCGGTGGGCGACCTGCTGCTCAAAGGCATCGCGGTACGCCTCAAGGAGCAGTTGCGCGACATCGACACCGTGGCCCGCCTGGGCGGAGATGAATTCATCATCCTGCTGCCGGGCCTGCATCAGTCCAGCGACGCCGACCATATCGCCACCAAGCTGCTGAATTGCTTTACCGCGCCCTTTCAGGCCGGCGAACACGAGTTCTTCATCAGTGCCAGCATCGGCACCAGCCTGTATCCCAAGGATGGTTGCGACGTCGCCACCTTGATCAAGAACGCTGACGCCGCCATGTATCGCTCCAAGGCCAAGGGCCGCAACCGGGTCGAACGCTACACCCGCGACCTCACGGCTCAGGCCAGCGAACGGGTGGCCCTGGAACACGAATTGCGACGGGCCATCGAACGCGATGAACTGTCGCTGTATTTCCAGCCCAAGATCAGCCTCAGCAACCACGAACTGGTGGGCGCCGAAGCCCTGATCCGCTGGCACCATCCCAGCTTCGGCGATGTGCCTCCCGAGCACTTCATCCCGCTGGCCGAAGAGAACGGCATGATCCTGCTGATCGGTGACTGGGTGCTGGAACGGGCCTGCCAGCAGCTCAATGCCTGGCACCAGCGCTACGAAAGCTTCGGCCCGCTGTCGGTGAACCTGGCCGGCGCCCAACTGCGCCAACCCAATCTGCTGAGCCGCATCGAACAATTGCTGCGCGAATACGACCTGCAGCCCGGGATGCTGCAGCTGGAAATCACCGAGAACTTCATCATGAGCCAGACCGAGGAAGCCCTGGAGGTGCTGCATCAGCTCAAGCACCTGGGTGTCCAGCTGGCCATCGACGACTTCGGAACCGGCTACTCGTCCCTCAGCTACCTCAAGCGCCTGCCCCTGGATTTCCTCAAGATCGACCAGTCCTTTGTCCGCGGGCTGCCGGATGACCCCCACGACGTGGCAATCGTACGCGCCATCATCGCCCTGGGACGCAGCATGCAATTCACGGTGATTGCCGAAGGCGTTGAAAACCAGGACCAGCAGACCTTTCTCGCCATGGAAGGCTGCGAACAGATACAGGGCTACATCGTCAGCCTGCCGCTGGAGGCCGAAGAGTTTTGCGCAACCTTCCTGCAGATCCGGGTTTCCGATTTTTCGGATAGCACAGCCGAGAAACCATCGTTATAATCCGCCGCCTACTGAGGGCCTATAGCTCAGTTGGTTAGAGCAGAGGACTCATAATCCTTTGGTCCACGGTTCAAGTCCGTGTGGGCCCACCACCTTCAAAGCCGCGCATTGGCGCGGTTTTTTTGTGCCTGTCGATCCCTCTGCATCGGCTGTTATCTGGCAAACCGCCACCTTAAATCATCTCCGCCAGCCTCTCGTTGCTCCCTTCAAAAGAACTCAAGCGCCGCCTCAGGAACTCGTCGACGCCTTGGCCGCGCGGCGGGTGAAAATCGGTCGGGGCTGGACTAACTGGCCGCACTGGGCCGCATCAGCGTCGGCGCCGAACAGGGCACGCAGCGCTTGCGTGCCGCCTTCGCCAGGGTTGCCCAGGCCTGATGCCGCAGCCCCTCATCAATGCACAAGCCGCGCTATGCGCGGCTTGTGCATGGCCCGGCGTACAGCGGTTACTTGGGCAACGCGTAGGCAATCACGTAGTCGCCCCGGTCGGTCGACTGTCGGGCACCGCCTGCGGTGAGCAGAATGTACTGGCGCCCGGTCTTGGGTGAGACATAGGTCATCGGCCCCGACTGGCTGCCCACCGGCAGGCGGGCCTTCCAGATTTCGTTGCCGTTGCCGGAGTCGAAGGCCCGCAGGTAGAAATCCTGGGTGCCGGCGAAGAACAGCAGGCCGGACTGGGTGGCCAGGGAAGCGCCCAGGGTCGGCATGCCGATCGGGATCGGCAGGTGCATGCGGATCCCCAGCGGGCCGGTGTCCTGCACGGTGCCCACCGGCACTTGCCATACCAGCTTGCGGGTCTTCAGGTCGATGGCCGACATCGTGCCAAACGGCGGTTTCTGGCAGGGAATGCCCGCCGCCGAGAGGAAGCGCTGGCGCATGGCGCCGAACGGCGTGCCTTCCTGGGGCACCACGCCCATTTCGATGCCGCTAGCGCCGGCGGCGATCTGGTCCCGGGGGATCATGTAGTTGGCCAGGCCCAGGCGCATGTCGTTGACGAACATGTAGTTGCTGGTGGGGTCCACCGACACGCTGCCCCAGTTCATGCCACCCAGGGATCCCGGGAACTGCAGCGCATGATCCAGACCCGGCGGGGTGTATACGCCCTCATGGCGCATGCCCTTGAACTGGATGCGGCACATCAACTGGTCAAAGGGCGTGGCGCCCCACATGTCGGACTCGCTCAGGGTCTGGTTGCCGATGGACGGCATTTCCACCGAGAACGGCTGGGTTGGCGAATAACGCTCACCCGGCACATTACCCTGAGGCACCGGACGCTCTTCGACCCGGGCAATGGGTTTCCCGGTCTCACGGTTGAGCAGGAAGATCTCGCCCTGCTTGGTGACCTGGGCCAGCGCCGGTTGCACTCCGCCCTTGCCATCCGGAATGTCGTACAGCAGCGGCTGGGCCGGCAGGTCGAAGTCCCAGAGGTCGTGGTGGGTCGTCTGGAAATGCCAGCGCACCTGGCCGGTCTTGACGTCGAGGGCGACGATGGAGGAGTTCCATTGGTCATCGAACTCGGTGCGCTGGCCGCCGAAGAAGTCCGGGGTGGCGTTGCCGGTCGGCAGGTACACCAGGCCCAGCTTGGCGTCATAGGACATTGCCGACCAGACGTTTGGCGTGCCGCGGGTATAGGTTTCACCTGCCGGTGGACGCTTGGTGGTTGTCGGGTTGCCCGGGTCCCAGGCCCACTTCAGCTCGCCGCTGTGCACGTCGAAGGCCCGCACCACGCCCGGTGGCTCCCCGGTGGAGAAGTTGTCCGCCACTCGGCCGCCTACGATCACCAGGGTGCCGGCCACCAGCGGCGTGGAGGTTTGCTGGTAGTAACCCGGCTTGATCTCGCCCATGTCGGTCTTCAGGTCGACCGTGCCCTTGTCACCGAAGTCCTCACAGGGTTTGCCGGTTTCTGCGTTGATGGCAATCAGCCGTGCATCACCGGTGGGCAAGAACAGCCGCTTGCTGCAGGCAGCAGGTGTAGAGGCAGACTCGGCAGCCGACGTGGTGGAAACCTCGAAATAGCCCAGGCCACGGCAGCGCTGCCAGTTTGGCGCGGAGCCTTTGGGGTCGAACCTCCAGCGCTCGGTGCCGGTGTCGGCGTCCAGGGCGAACACCTTGCCGTAGGCAGTACAGGTGTAGACCGTGTTGCCGATCTGCAGCGGTGTGTTCTGGTCTTCGGCGCCGGCCCCGTTGCTTTCAGGCAAGTCGCCGGTACGGAAAGTCCAGGCCACCTGCAATTGATCGATATTGCCCTTGTTGATCTGGTCCAGTGCGGCGAAACGGTTACCCGCCGTGGTGTTACCCCAGTGGGCCCAATCTTTTTGTTCAGTACCTGGAGCCACTGGCTGGATCGCCGGCACCTGATCAGCCGAGACCACGTGAGTCGGTACGAACATGTAGCCGAAGGTCGCCACAACGCCGACTCCCAGCAATCCCGCCACAGCATAGGCACCCCGCCCGGCACGGGCGCCGGAAGCCCGCACCAGGGTCGGATAGGCCAGCGCCACCACCAGGCCAATCACGGCGAAGGTCAGCACCCGCGAAACCAGCGGCCAATACTCCAGGCCCGCGTCCCAGACGGCCCAGAGCGCGGTCAGCACCAGGGCCACGCCGTACAGCCAGGCACCACGCGGATTGCGACGCGCAATCAGCAACCCGGAAACCAGCATCGCCAGGCCCATCAGCAGGAAATAGGCACTGCCCCCCAGGCTGACGAGGTAACCCCCGCCTCCGGCCAGGCCCAACCCGATCAGGGCAATCAGGATACCCAACCCCGCAAGCAACCCTTTGCTGCCGGCGGCAGCCCCTGTGTGTCTCATCGTGAATACCTCTGCCATCTGTAAAACCAGTCCGCGAGAATGTACTAACCAGTTACTTATGACAATCTACCGCAGGCCATTTGTTTCAAAAAAATTCCTGCGTTTGCACGCAGGCGCAGCACTCGTCACCGCCCGGGACCGACAGCGAGGCTGTAACATGGGCGCTCTCGATAGCCGTGCTGGAGCCCACCTTGTCCGATAGCCGCCCTCCCGTTCTTGACGAAGTCGACCGTCAATTGATCGCCGCGCTGCAGATCAACGCCCGCGAAAGCGTGGCGATGCTGGCCCGGCAATTGGGTATCGCCCGCACCACCGTGACCTCGCGCCTGGCACGCCTGGAGAAAACCCGGGTGATCACCGGCTACGGCGTGCGCCTGGGCCAGCGCGTGGTCGATGGCGGCTTGCAGGCGTATGTCGGCATCAAGGTCCAGCCGCGTTCCGGCAAGGAAGTCCTGCGTCGCTTGAGCGGCATGGCCCAGGTCCAGCAGTTGTGCGCGGTCAGTGGCGAATTCGACTACGTGGCCTGGCTGCGCACCGACTCGCCAGAGCAACTGGACCAATTGCTGGACCAGATCGGCAGCGTCGATGGCGTGGAAAAGACCACCACCTCGATCATCCTCAGCAGCAAGATCGATCGCGGCCATGCGCTGTGAGGCAGTCCCGGCGCACTCGCACCGGCATAGCCAAGATGAACTCGTCGTTTTGCGATGATGGTTCGTCATATAGATAAATAACAATGCATAACGACGACAGTTTGCGTCTTATTAACGTGTTTTACCCTCTCTAAAATGGCTGCCATCTTTTCCTATACTCAGCACACTGCTGAGCCGCCCGCCAAGGTCAGCCATGAACAAGAACAATCGCCATCCTGCAGACGGTAAGAAGCCGATCACCATCTTCGGCCCGGATTTCCCTTTCGCCTTCGACGACTGGATCGAGCATCCCGCCGGCCTGGGCAGTATTCCCCAGGCCCAGCACGGCACCGAAGTGGCAATTGTCGGCGCCGGCATCGCCGGGCTGGTGGCGGCCTACGAGCTGATGAAGCTGGGCCTCAAGCCGGTGGTCTACGAAGCATCGAAAATGGGCGGCCGCCTGCGCTCCCAGGCCTTCGAAGGCGCCGAAGGGATCATCGCCGAGCTGGGTGGCATGCGCTTTCCAGTGTCATCCACGGCCTTCTACCACTACGTCGACAAGCTCGGCCTGCAGACCAAGCCCTTTCCCAACCCGCTGACCCCGGCCTCGGGCAGCACGGTCATCGACCTCGAAGGCCAGACCCACTACGCCCAGAAGCTCGCCGACCTGCCGGCACTGTTCCAGGAAGTCGCCGACGCCTGGGCCGACGCCCTGGAAGATGGCTCACGCTTCAGCGAGATCCAGCAGGCAATCCGCGACCGCGACGTGCCGCGCCTCAAGGAGCTGTGGAACACCCTGGTGCCGCTGTGGGACGACCGCACCTTCTACGACTTCGTCGCCACTTCGAAGGCCTTCGCCAAGCTGTCGTTCCACCATCGTGAAGTGTTCGGGCAGGTGGGCTTCGGCACCGGTGGCTGGGACTCGGACTTCCCCAACTCGATGCTGGAAATCTTCCGCGTGGTGATGACCAACTGTGACGATCACCAGCACCTGGTGGTGGGCGGCGTCGAGCAGGTGCCCCTGGGCATCTGGCGCCACGTCCCCGAGCGCTGCGCTCACTGGCCGGCCGGCACCAGCCTCAGCTCGCTGCACCACGGCGCGCCGCGCACCGGGGTCAAGCGCATTGCCCGGGCTGCCGACGGCCGTTTCAGCGTCACCGACAACTGGGGCGATACCCGGGAATACGCAGCGGTACTGACCACCTGCCAGAGCTGGCTGTTGACCACCCAGATTGAATGCGAGGAGTCGCTGTTCTCGCAGAAGATGTGGATGGCCCTGGACCGCACCCGCTACATGCAGTCGTCGAAAACCTTCGTCATGGTCGACCGGCCATTCTGGAAGGACAAGGATCCGGAAACCGGTCGCGATCTGATGAGCATGACCCTCACCGACCGCCTGACCCGCGGTACCTACCTGTTCGATAACGGCGACGACAAGCCGGGGGTGATCTGCCTGTCCTACTCATGGATGAGCGATGCCCTGAAGATGCTTCCGCAGCCGGTGGAAAAACGCGTGAAACTGGCATTGGACGCGCTGAAGAAGATCTACCCCAAGGTGGACATCGCCAGTCGCATCATCGGCGACCCGATCACCGTGTCCTGGGAGGCCGATCCGCACTTCCTCGGCGCCTTCAAGGGCGCGCTGCCGGGCCACTATCGCTACAACCAGAGGATGTATGCGCACTTCATGCAGGACGACATGCCCACCGAGCAGCGCGGTATCTTCATCGCCGGCGACGATGTGTCCTGGACCCCGGCCTGGGTCGAAGGCGCAGTGCAGACCTCGCTGAACGCGGTGTGGGGGATCATGAAGCACTTCGGTGGCGCCACTCATGCCGAGAACCCGGGCCCGGGGGATGTGTTCCACGAGATCGGGCCAATTGCCCTGGCCGACTGAAACTGGCGGCCGGGCAGGTGCTCGTCCCCGCAGGCACCCTCTGCGGGGATGTCGTATGAACCTGTGACAACGGCTACAGTGGCCGGTCTGTCAGTGAGTGGAGTGAAGACCATGCGCGTCGCCCTGTATCAGTGCCCGCCACGGCCGCTGGATGTGGCCGGCAACCTGCAACGCCTGCATCAGGTGGCCATGGAAGCCACCGATGCCGATCTGCTGGTGCTGCCGGAGATGTTCCTCAGCGGCTACAACATTGGCCTGGAAGCAGTTGCTGCCCTGGCGGAGGCTCAGGACGGCCCGTCGGCCCAGCGCATCGCCGCCATCGCCCAGGCGGCCGGCACGGCGATTCTCTATGGCTACCCGGAGCGCAGTGCCGACGGCCAGATCTACAACGCCGTGCAATTGATCGATGCCCATGGCCAGCGCCTGTGCAACTACCGCAAGACCCATCTGTTCGGCGACCTCGACCACTCGATGTTCAGTGCCGGCGACGATGATTTCACCCTCGTGGAACTGGACGGCTGGACGCTCGGCTTCCTGATCTGCTACGATATCGAGTTCCCGGAAAATGCGCGTCGCCTGGCCCTGGCGGGTGCCGAGCTGATTCTGGTGCCGACCGCCAATATGGTGCCCTACGACTTCGTCGCCGACGTGACGATTCGCGCCCGGGCCTTCGAGAACCAGTGCTACGTGGCCTATGCCAACTACTGTGGCCATGAAGAGCAGATCCGCTACTGCGGGCAAAGCAGCATCGCCGCCCCTGACGGTAGCCGGATTGCCCTGGCCGGGCTCGACGAGGCTTTGATCATCGGCACCCTGGACCGACAGTTGATGGCCGAGTCCCGAGCGCTCAACCGCTATCTTGCCGATCGCCGTCCCGAGCTTTACGACGACCTGAACAAGCGCTGATCCAGGGATATCCGCTAGCATGAGCGCTTCTCTGTTCTGGAAGTGCTCATGCCCGCGCTGAACCACCCTCTGCCCCACCTGGAAACCCTGGCCAACGGCCTGCAGGTGTCCTTGCGTCATGCTCCCCATTTGAAACGCTGCGCGGCGGCCCTGCGTGTGGCTGCCGGCAGTCACGATGTGCCGCTGGCCTGGCCGGGCCTGGCGCACTTCCTGGAACACTTGCTGTTTCTCGGTACCGAGCGCTTTCCCGCCGATCAGGGACTGATGACCTATGTCCGCGCCCAGGGTGGGCAACTGAACGCCAAGACCTGCGAGCGCAGTACCGAGTTCTTTTTCGAGCTGCCGGTCGCAGCGTTTGCCGGTGCCCTCGAGCGCCTGGGCGACATGCTCGGCCGGCCGCGCCTGAGCCTGGAAGATCAGCGACGGGAACGGGAAGTCCTGCACGCGGAGTTCATCGCCTGGTCCCGGGATGGGGCGGCGCAACGTCAGTTCGCACTGTATGACGGCTTGTCTGCGGCCCATCCCCTGCGGGCCTTTCACGCGGGCAACCGCTACAGCCTGAACCTGCCCAACAGTGCTTTCCAGCACGCCCTGCAGCAGTTTTATCGGGCTTTCTACCAGACCGGGCAGATGACCCTGAGCCTCGCCGGGCCACAGCCCCTGGAAGAGCTTCGGGCCCTGGCCGAGCGCTGCGCCGTGGAGTTACCCAGTGGGCAGCGTATTGCGCAGAGTCGCCCACCCGCGTTGCTGACATCCTCCACCACGACTTATCAACAACTCGGCGCACAGCGCCAAGATCTGCTGTTTGCCCTTGAACAGCTACCCGAGGGCGCAGCTGCCGCACTGGACTTTCTCTGTACCTGGCTGCAATCGGCCAAACCCGGCGGACTGCTCGCCGAACTGCAGCAACGTCACCTGGCCCATAGCCTGAAAGCGACGCCGCTGTACCAGTTTGCCGGACAAGCCCTGCTGCACCTGGAGCTCGGCCTTTGCACAGAAAAACCGACAGCAGCGGCTCAGACCCAGGCGCTGCTGATGGAATGGCTGGGGTTCTTCAGCGCCCAGGCCGATTGGCCACAGTTGCAGGAAGAATATGCCTTGCTGCAACAACGCCGGAGCCAGTCCAGCAGCGCCCTGGAGCTGGCGCAACGAGACTGCCGGCAAATCGTCGGCGAACTGGATGAGCTGGGGCTGGTTGCCCTCAAGCAAGTGCTCGGGCAACTGCAGCCCCAGGCGGTGGACAACTTCAGCAGCGACTGGCGCCTGCCCCCGCCCAACCCGTTCCTGCGCCCGACCACCGAAGCACCGCGAGCGGGATTGATTCGCGGCCAGACCAGCGCTCATCGGGGACTGCGTACCTTTGCCCAGGACCGTTCCCGGGGGAGGCGAGAACCGTCGGCCTTGAGCTTCAGCCAGGCGCTGCCAAGCGAGAGTGCCGAGGCGGCACTGAGGTTGCGCTGGCGCCTGGCCTCGCCCGCACCGGCCGGCCTCCACGCGCGCCTGGATCGCAGTCTGGAGCCGTTGCGCATTGATGCTCGCCAAGCCGGGGTGGAACTGGGTTTCTCGACGGCAGGACCAGACTGGCTGCTGACACTGAGCGGCCTGCACGCCCCTCTGCCTGCCGTGCTGCAGCAAGCCTTGAAGACCCTCAGCCATCCCACCGAATCATTCTGGCTGCAGAACGAGGCGACCACCGACCAAGCACCGTTGATGCCGATCCGTCAGTTGCTGAAGATATTCAGCGAGCAACCCCTGCCCAGCGGCCCATCAGCGCAGGGCCCGCAGGCACTGCAAGCACTGTGGGCCGCTGCCCGCTGGGATGGGCTGGCTTTGGCATTGCCGGCCAGTACACAAGAAGCCCTCAGCCGGGCGCTGCATCAAATGCCCGGTACGGCGGATACCACCCTCTGCCAGCCGGCAGCGCCTGAAGGTCGGTACCAGTGGCACTGCTTGCCTGGAGAGCCCGGCGAACATGGGTTGCTGCTGTTCTGCCCGACACCGGGTGCCGACCTTGCCGATGAAGCGGCCTGGCGCATGCTGGGGCAGGTCTGCCAGACACCGTTCTATCAACGGCTGCGAGTCGAGTTGCAGTTGGGCTATGCGGTATTCAGTGCAGTGCGCCAGCGTAATGGCCAGACCGGCCTGCTGTTCGGCGTGCAATCTCCCAACGCCAACGCCACGCACCTACTCCAGCACCTCGAAGAGTTCCTCCAGCGTCTGCCTGAGGGGATCATGTCGCTCAGCGAACCGGCCTGGAACGAACAGCGGACGGCTCTGGCGCGCCAGTTCGAACCAACAACGCTGCCCCTGCTCCATGCCATGGAACTGCTATGGCAGGCAAAGCTGGCCGGCCATCCGTCGGATTGCCTGCAGCAGTTGCAGACCTGCATCGACGCGCTCACGCCTGAGGGCACGGCCCAGGCCGCCGAGCACCTCAAGGAAGCGAGCGGAGGCTGGAGGGCCTGGGCCAACGGGCCCTGCCCGGGTTCGCCCTGGCAAGTGGCAGAATGATCATTACCCGCGCTGCAATGAGCTTTCTTCAGAATTGCGGGCAACCTGCAGCAGGAATTTAGTAAGATAGCCCCCTAAGCATCTGAACATCTCCCGCTGGAGGTGGACTATATGTATAGGCAACAATCGTCCCATCCACCCCATAGGAGCACTTTTATGACTTGGTCCAAACCGGCTTACACCGACCTGCGTATCGGCTTCGAAGTCACCATGTACTTCGCCAGCCGCTAATTTCTGCCTCTGGCCAGAAACGCAGCGCAACGCCTCGGCCCGTCCGGGGCGTTTTTATTTTCAGTTCTCCATCTTTTTTTCCAGTCCTCATCCAGGGAGCATTCATGTTCGTCCAGATTCTAGGTTCCGCCGCCGGCGGTGGTTTTCCGCAGTGGAACTGCAACTGCGTAAACTGCGCAGGGTTTCGCGACGGCAGCCTGCGGGCCCAGGCGCGCACTCAATCGTCCATCGCGATTTCCGATGACGGGGTGAACTGGGTGCTGTGCAACGCCTCCCCGGACATCCGTGCCCAGCTCCAGAGCTTCGCCCCCATGCAGCCGGGCCGTGCGCTGCGGGACACCGGGATCGGCGCCATCATCCTCATGGACAGCCAGATCGATCACACCACCGGCCTGCTCAGCCTGCGCGAAGGTTGCCCGCATCAGGTCTGGTGCACCGACATGGTCCATGAAGACCTGAGCACCGGCTTTCCCCTGTTCAAGATGCTCAGCCACTGGAACGGCGGCCTGAACTGGAACCGCATCGAGCTCGACCAGAGCTTCACCGTTCCTGCCTGCCCCAACCTGCGCTTCACTCCCTTGCCCCTGCGCAGCGCGGCCCCTCCTTATTCGCCCCACCGCTTCGATCCTCACCCGGGAGACAACATCGGCCTGATCGTCGAGGACCTGCGCAGCGGCGGCAAACTCTTCTACGCCCCAGGGCTGGGCAAGGTAGAGGGTCCTCTGCTGGAAATCATGTCTGCCAGCGATTGCCTGCTGCTGGACGGCACCCTGTGGGAAGACGACGAGATGCAGCGCCGCGGTGTCGGCACCCGCACCGGCCGGGAAATGGGCCACCTGGCCCAGAACGGCCCCGGCGGCATGCTCGAAGTACTGGAGCAACTGCCCCGCCAGCGCAAGGTGCTGATCCACATCAACAACACCAACCCGATCCTTGACGAAGACTCCGCCGAACGTGCCGAACTGGTACGCCGAAAGGTGGAAGTGGCTTACGACGGAATGAGTATTGAGCTGTAGGACCAATCGACTACAAGCTCGACCAGAGCCTTGGGACCCTATGCGCAGGAGCGGGTTTGCCCGCAAAGCGGCCGAAACACCCGGAGAATCAACATGACCGACACCCCCATGTCGCCTGCCGAATTCGAGCAGGCACTGCGCGCCAAAGGCGCCTACTACCACATCCATCACCCCTATCACGTGGCGATGTATGAAGGCCGGGCGAGCCGCGAGCAGATCCAGGGCTGGGTCGCCAATCGCTTCTACTACCAGGTGAACATCCCCATGAAGGACGCGGCGATCCTCGCCAACTGTCCTGACCGGGAAATCCGTCGTGAGTGGATCCAGCGCCTGCTGGACCATGACGGCGCCCCCGGGGAAGACGGCGGCATCGAGGCCTGGCTGCGCCTGGGCCAGGCCGTGGGCCTGGACCCGGACCAACTGCGCTCCCAAGAACTGGTGCTGCCCGGCGTGCGCTTTGCGGTAGATGCCTACGTCAATTTCGCCCGCCGGGCCAGTTGGCAGGAGGCCGCCAGCAGCTCCTTGACCGAACTGTTCGCCCCGCAGATCCACCAGTCGCGCCTGGACAGCTGGCCCCAGCACTACCCCTGGATCGACCCGACCGGCTACGAGTACTTCCGCACCCGGCTGGGCCAGGCCCGGCGAGATGTGGAACACGGCCTGGCGATCACCCTGCAGCACTACACCACCCGCGCCGGCCAGGAGCGCATGCTGGAGATTCTGCAGTTCAAACTGGATATCCTTTGGAGCATGCTCGACGCCATGAGCATGGCCTATGAATTGAACCGCCCGCCCTATCACAGCGTCACCGACCAGCGGGTCTGGCATAAGGGGATCAGCCTATGAATTTCGACCGCAGCAAAACCCCACGCTGGCGCCCCGGCTATCGCTTCCAGTACGAGCCGGCGCAAAAGGGCCACGTGTTGCTGTACCCGGAGGGCATGATCAAGCTCAATGACAGCGCTGCACTGATTGGTGGCCTGATCGACGGCGAGCGCGACGTGGCGGCGATCATTGCCGAGCTGGAGGTCCAGTTCCCCGGGGTGCCCGAGCTTGGCGATGACATCGAGCAGTTCATGGAGGTCGCCCGTGCTCAACACTGGATCGAACTCGGCTGAGCCCGCCGCCGTGCCCGGCAAGCCGGAAATCGGCCTGCCGCTGTGGCTGCTGGCCGAGCTGACCTATCGCTGCCCACTGCAATGCCCCTACTGCTCCAATCCCCTGGATTTTGCCCAGCAGGGCAAGGAGTTGAGCACCGAGCAGTGGATCAAGGTATTTCGCGAAGCCCGGGAGATGGGCGCCGCGCAGCTGGGCTTCTCCGGCGGCGAGCCGCTGGTGCGCCAGGACCTCGCCGAGCTGATCGGCGAGGCACGCAAGCTGGGGTTCTACACCAACCTGATCACCTCCGGCATCGGCCTGACCGAACAGAAGATCAGCGACTTCAAGAAAGCCGGCCTGGACCACATCCAGATCAGCTTCCAGGCCAGTGACGAGCAGGTGAACAACCTGCTGGCCGGCTCGAAAAAAGCCTTCGCCCAGAAGCTGGAGATGGCCCGCGCGGTCAAGGCCCACGGCTACCCGATGGTGCTGAACTTCGTCACCCACCGGCACAACATCGACAAGATCGACCGCATCATCGAACTGTGCATCGCCCTGGAAGCCGACTTCGTCGAACTCGCCACCTGCCAGTTCTACGGCTGGGCCCAGCTCAACCGCGTCGGCCTGCTGCCGACCCGCGAGCAACTGCTCCGCGCCGAACGCATCACCAATGAATACCGTGCCAAGCTGGAAGCCCAGGGACATCCTTGCAAGCTGATCTTCGTCACCCCGGACTACTACGAGGAACGTCCCAAGGCCTGCATGAACGGCTGGGGCAGCATCTTCCTCACCGTGACCCCGGACGGCACCGCCCTGCCCTGTCATGGCGCGCGGCAGATGCCGGTGCAGTTTCCCAATGTGCGCGACCACAGCATGCAGCACATCTGGTACGACTCCTTCGGCTTCAACCGCTTTCGCGGGTACGACTGGATGCCGGAGCCCTGCCGCTCCTGCGACGAGAAGGAAAAGGACTTCGGTGGCTGCCGCTGCCAGGCCTTCATGCTCACGGGGGACGCCAGCAATGCCGACCCGGTGTGCAGCAAATCGGAGCACCACGGGATAATTCTCCAAGCCCGCGAAGCGTCCGAAACCGCTACCCAAACCATCGAGCAACTGGCCTTTCGCAATGAACGAAACTCCCGCCTCATCGCCAAGGGCTGAGCCCTTCAGCGCCAGCCTGGCCACCGCTGCCGGGGTCGACTTTGCCGAACTGCAACTGACCGCCCATGGCCTGCTCTGGAATGAGTACCGTCCCACCGACGCCAGCTGCCGGATCTGGCACTGGCGGGAGGGGCAGGCCCATTGCCTGACGCCGCCAGGCTTCAGCGCTCGCAGCCGGGTCTATGAATACGGTGGTGGTGCCTTCTGCCTCAGTGGCGAGGTGCTGGTGTTCGTCAACGAATCAGACCAACAGCTGTATCGGCAAGCCCTGGCGGGCGGCGCACCCAAGGCCCTGACCCAGGGCGAATGCCGTTACGGTGACCTGCACAGTCATGGCGATCAGGTATTGGCAGTCGAAGAGCATGCCAAGCAACATCGACTGGTCAGCATCGACATTGAAAGCGGGCGCCAACACCTGCTCGCCGCTGGAGCAGACTTCTACGCTGCCCCAACCCTGAGCCCCAATGGCCAGCGCCTGGCCTGGATCGAGTGGGACCGCCCCCATCAACCCTGGACCTGCACCCGCCTGATGCTTGCCGAACGCCTGGCCAACGGAACCTGGGGCGACCCTCGCTGCGTGGCCGGAGAAGGTGAACTGGAGTCCCTGCAACAACCGCGATTCGATCAGCACGGCCAGCTCTACTGCCTCAGTGATCGCCAGGGCTTCTGGCAACCCTGGGCCGAGGCCGACCATGGCTTGCGTCCATTACCAAGCGCAGCTGCCGACCATGCTCCGGCGCCCTGGCAACTGGGTGGCTGTACCTGGATCCCCCTTGGTGAAGATGCCTGGCTGGGCACCTGGACCGAACACGGTTTTGGACGCCTGGGGCTGCACCAGAGCGCCGGTTCACGACAGGACTTCAGCGGCGGCTACAGTCGTTTTCGCAGCCTGGCGCTGGATGAGCAGCACCTGTATTGCATCGCTGCGTCGCCCATCAGCCCCTCTGCAGTGATCGCCATCGCCCGCGATACACATCAGGTTCAGGTACTGGCGGGCGGGGTCGCGCCTCTGCCGGCAGAGCGCATCAGCCGGCCACAAACCCTGTGCTACCCCAGTGGAGAAGGCCAGGCTCACGGTTTCTTCTACCCGGCCATGAACGGTGTCAGCCGGCCGCCTCTGGTGGTGTTCATCCACGGTGGCCCGACGTCCGCCTGCTACCCGATGCTCGACCCGCGCATCCAGTTCTGGACCCAGCGCGGCTTTGCCGTGGCCGACCTGAACTACCGCGGCAGCAGTGGGTACGGCCGCGCCTATCGCCAGGCCCTGCACCTGCGTTGGGGCGAAGTGGACGTGGAGGACGCCTGCGCGGTGGTGGCCTACCTGGACCAGCAAGGGCTGATCGACCCGCAGCAGGCGTTCATCCGCGGCGGCAGCGCCGGAGGCTACACCACCCTCTGCGCCCTGGCGTTCGCCAAGGTCTTCTGCGCCGGCGCCAGTCTGTATGGGGTCAGCGAGCCGGTAGCCCTGGCACGCGCCACCCACAAGTTCGAAGGTGACTACCTGGACTGGCTGATCGGCGATCCGGAACAGGACAACGCACGCTACCAGGCCCGTACCCCGCTGCTGCACGCGGACAAGATCAGCGTGCCGGTGGTGTTTTTCCAGGGCGAACTGGACGCCGTGGTGGTGCCCGAGCAAACCCGCGACATGCTCAAGGCACTGCAGGGCCAGGGCATAGCCGCCGAGGCCCATTACTACCCGGATGAGCGTCATGGTTTTCGCAAGGCCAGCAATCAGGCCCACGCGCTGGAGCAGGAATGGCGGTTCTATTGCAAGGTACTGCAGGGGCAGCACTGAGCAGCGCCTTGCCCGCTCCATCGGAACGGGCAAGTCTGGGGATCAGCGCTTGGCGATGATGTATACCGCGTGCACGATACCGGGGATGTAGCCGCACAGGGTCAAGAGGATATTCAGCCAGAAGGCGCCGCCGAAGCCTACTTGCAGAAAGACCCCCAAGGGCGGCAAGAGGATGGCGAAAATAATACGGATCAAGTCCATGGGCAGCTCCTGAGGGTCAGCGGCTCGGGCGAGCCTTACCTGCAATCGACCCTGGGCCCAGGCCAGGGTTCAGACCGATTGCGCCTGCGCCCTCACCTCCAGCTCTCCTGCCAAGTCTCAGGCGAGCATCTCGATACCGTGCTTCTGCACGATGCTCAACAGCTTGAGCGCCATGCCGCTGGGGTGCTTTTCACCGGTCTCCCACTTCTTCACCCTGGACGCGCTGGTATTCAGATAACGCGCAAACACCGGCTGGCTGACCTGATTGCGTCACCGCAGCTGCTTGATCTGTTCTGCGGGAACCTGCGCGGGAACAGCGGCGATGCAAGCCTCGTCGAAGCGGCGCATGGTGGTCTTGCCGATGAGTACAACGAGCCTGTAATCGGCGACGCTTTCAAGGTCAAAGTGGGGTTCTGAAAAAGACCGAGACAAAAAAACGCCCCGTGCGAAAAATCGGACACGGGGCGACGCGTTATACCGCGAGACGGTTCAGTAATTCAGTCAACGTAAGGTCGGATGTGGCCCTGACAGATAATCCAGGACTCGGAATAGGGTCGGCGCCAGGCCGCTGCAATGAGGGATCCCGGCAAGAATCGCCTGTTGGTCCTCGACGCTGTCCGGCTTGGCGCTGTGCTCGGCGTTCAGCCAGTCGCTGGGGCGGCTCTGCAAGAGCGCCTCGATGCTCTGCAGGTCGCTCTGCAACAGGCATTGCAGGCCAATGGCCCGCTCCTGCCAGATGAAGCCCTGGTGAGCGCAGGCTGCAGAACGATAGAGGGGCAGCGCCCCCTTGGGCAGGTCGAAACTCTCACCATGCCAATGAAAGGCCATCAGGCGTTCCGGCAGCGCCAGCCCGAGGGGCGAATCCTGGGCATGGGGGTATTTCTCCACCGGCCACCAGCCAATTTCCCTGACAGCGCTAGGGCGCACCTGAGCCCCCAGAGCCTGCGCCAGGAGTTGGCCTCCCAGGCCAATGCCCAGCACCCGCTTGCCTGCGGACAACGCCTTGCGCAGCAGGCGTTTTTCCGCCGCCAGCCAGGGAGCCTGAACCTCGTCATGCACGCTCATGGGCCCCCCCAGGACGATCAGCAAGTCGAAGCTGTCGAGCCGCGGCAACCGTGCCTGGGCATAGAGATGGCAGATATGCACGGCACTCGCCCGCTCCAGCAACCACTGGTTGATCCGGCCCGGGCCGGCTGCGCAGGAGTGCTGCAGGATCAGCACGCGCATTAGACGGATACTCCTTTGCGACAGTGCAATTGCGCCGTGCGCACCCGGGAGAAGGCCCGGGCCAGGCGCAGGAGCATCTCGTCGATATTGCCCTTGCTGACCGTCAGTGCCGGAGTGAAGCGCAGGCAGTCCGCTTGCGGGGCACTGAGCAACAGCCCCTCCTGCAACGCGGCCTTGACCACGGCTTCTGCCGAGTCGCCTGTCAGGGACATGCCCCAGAGCAGCCCATGGCCACGAACCTCGCCCAGGTCATAACGAACCGCCAGGCGATTCAGCCCCTGCCCCAGGTATTGACCGCTAGTCCGCACCTGCTGCATGAAACCGTGCTCTTGCAGGCTGTCCAGCACTGCCAGGCCGGCCGAGGTCATCAGGGCGTTGCCGTGATGGGTGCCGTCCAGTTCGCCGTGTTCGAAGCAGCAAGCCTTGCCTCGTGCCAGCAAGGCCGCCAGGGGCACGCCACCGCCCAGTCCCTTGCCCAGACTGATGATATCGGCGCGTATGCCATACAACTGCTCGGCCAGCAGGGTGCCACAGCGGCCAGCGCCGGTCTGGACCTCATCGAGGATCAGCAGAATGCCCAGCTCACGGCACAGACGCTCGACTCCCTTGAGGTAATGCTCGGTGGCCGGAATGACTCCGGCTTCGCTCTGGATCGGCTCGAGCATGATCGCCACTGTTTGCGCGTCCACCGCGGCATGCAGGGCCGGCAAGTCATTGAATGGCACCTGGCTGAAACCCGGCAATTGCGGTTCGAAGCGGTTGCCCGAAGCCCCCACGCCGGCCGCCGACAGCGCGGCAAAACCTCGGCCATGGCAGCTTCGGCTGGCGGTGATGATGCCTGCGGCGCCGCCGCGATGCAGTTGCCCCCACTTGCGTGCCAGCTTGATCGCCGCCTCGCAGGCTTCACTGCCGCTGCTCAGCAGGTAAGCCTGATCACTGCCAGTGCTGCGGCACAAGCGATCGGCAAGCTTGAGCATGCCGCGGTTGTAGAAGCCCGAACCGGGGTTGATCAGCGACTGGGCCTGGGCGGCAATTGCATTGACCAGCGCCGAAGGGCTGTGGCCCAGGCTGTTGGCGGCACCGGCCTGGGTGAAGTCCAGGTAGGTGCGGTCGTCACTGTCCCACAGCCAGGAACCCTGGCCGCGGACGAATACCGGCTGAGGACGCTGCACACTGGGCATCAGGCACTCGCTGGAGAGGGAAGTGTCCGGGATGGACGCACCCGGCTCGACGGCCAGGTCCTCCAGACTCGGAGAGGTACGGCGCAAACCGAACAGATTCATGCTCGCAGGCCCTCCAGGGGCAAGCCCAGCAAGCGCGCTGACCAGTCCTCGACGCAGCCAGTGCGCAGACGCTTGATGGCAATGTCACGCCAGCGCGAAGACAGCGCCGGACAGTCTATGAGTTTCTGCAGCCCGGCAGGCTCCAGTGGCTCCTGGAAGAAGTAGTGCAAGGCACTGGCCACTGTCAGTTCGGGGTAGCTGCGCTGGATCAGCTCGAAGGGTTCGTCCGCCTGCACGAAGCCGGGCTTGAGCACCCGATAGAACCAGCCACAGCGACCATTTTCCTGGGCCTGCCGAGGCAGATTGATCAAGCCCCAGCGCTGGCTCAGGCGGTAGCAGGGTGAACGAGGCTGGCTGATCTGCAGTAACGCCCCACCCCAGCGGAACATGTCTCCCAGGCAGACCTGTTCTTCGGTCAGGCCATGAGTCGAAAGGTTTTCCGCGAAGGCCGGCGCGCCCCAGTCGAACTGCGGATAACGTTTACGCCAGTGCCTGTAATGTTCGGCAGGATAATGGTGCAGCGCTCGTTCAGGGCCGGTGTGAAAGCGAGGATCGCCATGCTCGTCGCTACCCAGGCCCTGTGGCCACAACCAGAGACGGTTGGCAACCGAGTGCTTGTCGGTATCGTTCAGCAGACCCTGACCGATATTTTTTGCCTTGCCTATGTAAACACCATCGACATAAACGGTATTCATCGCCCTTCGTGGCCCTGTAAGCCTAGTGAATAGGCGCTAGACTAGGCCTCTCCGGGGCTTCGGGCCATTTCGTTTTTTAAGCTTTTTCGATAAGAAATACTTATGGATTTTAAGCAACTGCGTTATTTCGTCGCGGTGTATGAAGAAGGCCATGTGGGGCGTGCTGCAGAACGCCTGTCGATCTCACAACCGGCGCTCTCCCAGCAGATCCGCCAGTTGGAGCAGAACCTCGACGTCAGCCTGTTCGAGCGCAGCAGCAAGCGCCTGCTGCCGACCCTCGCCGCCCACACCCTGTACAACCATGCCCTGCCCCTGCTCGACGGCCTGCAACAGGCCCGTGAAGCCCTGCGCAACTTCAAGGGCCAGGCCCTGCACACCCTGGCCATTGGCGTGCTGCAAACGGTGCACACCAGCCTGGTGCCACAGATGCTCGAACGGGTGCGCAAGGCCCAGCCGCATCTGGTGGTACAGATCTACGAGCTGACTGGATTGGAGATCGAGCGGCGCTTGCTCAATGGCTCGCTGGACATCGGCATCAGCTACCTGCCGCCCCGCCAGCCAGGGCTGCACGGTGTACCGCTGTACGAAGACGAGTTGACGCTGGTCATTCCCGAGCAACACCCACTGCGTGAGTTCAAGAAAGTGTCCATGAGCCAGGCGGCAGAGTTGCCCATGCTGCTGTTGGGTGAGGAGTTTCAGATCCGCCAGATCTGGCAGGCACAACTGGCCAATCTGGGGAGACGCCCACAAGTCCAGGCGGAGTTGAACAACATGGCCGGCATTCTCGACAGCCTGCCCCATACACAGCTGGCCACTGTGCTGCCGGGGCGGTCACAACAGCAGCACGGCAACAAGGAACTGCTGTGGAAACCTCTGAGTGAGCCCAGGGTGCCGTTGAAGGTGGGGTTGGTCTGTCGTGATCTGCAGCGTCAGCAAGGGACACTGGAATTGCTGCGTGCGCTACTGGAGGATTCGATGAACGCTCAGGACGGGCGCCTGGGCGGTGTCGGAGTGGTGGAAGTGCTGGGTTGAAACCACAGCAACAAAAAATCCGGGCAAAAGAAAACCCCGCCGAAGCGGGGCTTTGCAGACTGTTTCCCTGACATCCTTTTCACTCCACCATCCTGGCGGAATCCTACGTGTCCGTGTTGTTGCTTTGCGCTTCCTGCGCGACGTCCATGTGAAGTAGATTAGCTCCAGCCGTCATCTGCCGATATGGGCGATCTGCAGCACGTCATGTAAGAGATTACTTACACGTCAGAACTGCTCAGCCTGCAGCAGGAACAGGGACTCGCTACCTGCCTTGACCGACGCGGTCAACGAATGGATCCGCGGCAACAAACGGGCAAAGTAGAAACGTGCAGTGCCCAGCTTGCTGGCATAGAAATCCTCTTCCTGCTCCTTGCCCAAGGCGGCCTTCGCCATCAACGCCCACATATAGGCATAGGCGGTGTAGCCGAACACCTGCAGGTACTCCACCGAGGCCGCGCCTATTTCGTTGGGGTTGCTGACTGCCCGATCCAGCAGCCATGCCGTCAACTCATCCAGGTTGTCCAACGCCGCATTCAAGGGGCGAGTGAACTCCGCCAGTTGCTCATCGGCGGTGGCGGTGAAGTGGCGAATCTCATCGGCGAACAAGGTATAGAACGCTCCGCCGCTGCCGACGATCTTGCGGCCCACCAGGTCCAGCGCCTGAATGCCGTTGGTGCCTTCGTAGATCTGGGTGATCCGCACGTCGCGAACCAATTGCTCCTGGCCCCATTCGCGGATGTAGCCGTGGCCGCCAAAGATCTGTTGGCCATGAACCGTGGTTTCCAACCCCAGATCGGTGAGGAATGCCTTGGCCACGGGTGTCAACAGTGCCACCAGGCTTTCCGCGCGTTTGCGGGTCTGGGCGTCTTCGCTGAACTTGGCGGTATCCAGTTGCATCGCCACGTAAGTCGAGAATGCGCGGCCACCTTCGTTGGCAGCCTTCATGGTCAGCAGCATGCGCCGTACATCCGGGTGCACGATGATCGGATCGGCGACCTTGTCCTTGGCTTGCGGACCGGTAGGCGAACGGCTTTGCAGGCGATCACGGGCATATTCCACCGCGTTCTGGTAAGAGCGCTCACCAGTCGCCAGGCCCTGGATACCGACCCCCAGGCGCTCGTAGTTCATCATGGTAAACATGGCCGCCAAGCCTTTGTTCGGCTCACCCACCAGGTAACCAATGGCCTGATCGAAGTTCATCACGCAGGTGGCCGAAGCCTGGATTCCCATCTTGTGCTCGATCGAACCACAGCTCACCGGGTTGCGCGCCCCCAGGCTGCCATCGGTGTTGACCATGAACTTGGGTACCAGGAACAGGGAAATGCCCTTCGGGCCGGCCGGGGCATCCGGCAGTTTGGCCAGCACCAGGTGAATGATGTTTTCCGTCAGGTCGTGCTCACCGCCGGTGATGAAAATCTTGGTCCCGCTGATGGCATAGGCACCATCCGCCTGAGGCTCGGCCTTGGTGCGGATAATCCCCAGGTCGGTACCGGCATGGGGCTCGGTCAGGCACATGGAGCCGGCCCAGACACCGGCATACATGTTCGGCAGGTACGCGGCTTTCAGTTCTTCGCTGGCATGCGCATTGATCGACAGACAGGCACCAGCGGTCAGCATCGGATACAGGCCGAATGCCAGGCTTGCGGAGTTGACCATTTCCTCGACCTGGGCGGACACCGCCTTGGGCATGCCCATGCCACCGAACTCCGGATCGCCTCCCACGCCAACCCAGCCACCCTCGGCGTAGGTCTGGTAGGCCTGTGGAAAACCTTGCGGGGTGGTCACCTCGGTATTGTTCCAGTGGCAACCTTCTTCGTCGGCGCTGCGGCTCAAGGGTGCGATGCTTCTGGCAGTGACCTTGCCTGCCTCTTCGAGAATGGCCTCGACTGTCTCGGCATCTACGGTTTCAGCCAAAGCCGGCAACTGGGCCCAGAGTTTGGCGACCTCGAACACTTCATTGAGGACGAAGCGCATATCGCGCAGGGGGGCTTTGTAGTCAGCCATGGCAAACCTCGCAAGATCGAAGACAAGTGGGCCGAAACAGGCCCATTTACGAAAACCCGAGTGTACCCGAACAACTTTTAAGACACATAGGGTCAACTAGTGACTTTTTTGTTATTTTTAGTCATAGACAAATGCCAGCAGGATAAAGCCCGCAGCAGCAGGCTTTATTCAGGGCAACTCAAGGTCACAGCGCGAACAACTGGGCCGGCAGCTTCATCAAGCAATCACTGCCAGACTCAATCGCCGCCAGATGAGCGCCGGTGCGGGGCAGCAAGCGCTTGAAGTAGAACTCGCAGGTGGCCAGCTTGGCCTTGGTGAAGTCCCCATCGCCCTGCCCGGACTCCAACTGCTGCTGAGCCACCAGGGCCATACGCAACCAAAGATAGGCCAGGATGATGTAGCCGCTGTACATCAGATAATCCAGGGCGGCAGCCCCCACTTCATCCGGGTTCTTCATCGCCGCCATGCCCACCTTGGTGGTCAATTCGCCCCACTGGCGGTTCAAGCCGTCAAGTTGCGCGATATAGCCCCCAAGCTGCGGATGCTCAGCGTTGGCCACGCAGAACTTGTGCACGATTTTGGTGAAGCCCAGCAGCAGCTTGCCCTGGCTGCCCAGCACCTTGCGCCCCAGCAGATCCAGGGCCTGGATGCCATTGGTGCCCTCATAGATGGGGGCAATGCGGCAATCACGTACCAACTGCTCCATGCCCCACTCGCGGATGAAGCCGTGGCCGCCAAACACCTGCATGCCATGGTTGGTGACTTCCAACCCGGTCTCGGTCATGAACGCCTTGCAGATCGGGGTGAGGAATGCCAGCAGGTTGTCCGCCTCCTGACGCTGCGCCGGGTCATCACTCAAATGGGCCACGTCCAGCAACTGGGCGGTGAAATAGGCCAAGGCCCGGTTGCCCTCGTTGAAGGCCTTCATGGTCAGCAGCATGCGTCGCACGTCGGGGTGGACGATGATCGGGTCCGCGGTCTTTTCCGGGGCCTTGGGGCCTGTCAGAGCGCGCATCTGCAAGCGCTCATTGGCGTATTTGATCGCCCCCTGGAAGCTCGTTTCACCCAGGCACAACCCCTGCATTCCGGTGCCCAGGCGTGCGTGGTTCATCATGGTGAACATGCAGTTCAGGCCTTTGTTGGCCTCGCCGATCAGGAAGCCCTGGGCGCCGTCGAAATTCAGCACGCAGGTGGCTGACGCCTTGATCCCCATCTTGTGCTCAATGGAGCCGCAGCTCACCCCATTGCGCTCGCCCACTTCACCCGTCGCGTCCGGCAGGAACTTGGGCACGATGAACAGCGAAATGCCCTTGGTTCCGGCCGGTGCATCCGGCAGCTTGGCCAGGACCAGGTGAATGATGTTTTCACTCAGGTCGTGCTCACCGGCAGAGATGAAGATCTTGCTGCCGGACAGCGCATAGCTGCCATCGGCCTGAGGCACGGCGCGGGTCTTGATGATGCCAAGGTCAGTACCGCAATGGGCCTCGGTCAGGCACATGGTGCCGGTCCATTGCCCGGCGGTGAGCTTGTTCAGGTACAACTGTTTCTGCTCGCGGGTGCCATGGGCATGAATCGCCGACATGGCGCCGTGGGTCAGCCCCGGGTACATGCCCCAGGAAGTGTTGCTGGACCCCACCATCTCGCTGATCACCAGCCCCAGCGAGTGAGGCAACCCCTGGCCGCCGTATGCGGGGTCGGCGGCCAGCCCATGCCAGCCGCCCTCCACATATTGGGCGAAGGCTTCCTTGAACCCCCTGGGGGTGGTCACCACGCCATTGTCGAAATGACAGCCCTCCTCATCACCGGAGCGGTTCAGCGGGGCCAGGACGTTTTCACAGAACCTGGCCCCTTCCTCGAGGATCGCGCTGACCATGTCCGGGCTGGCATCGGTAGCCCCAAGGGCCGCGTAACCGGCATGGAAGTCAAAGACGTGGTCGATCAGAAAGCGCATGTCGCGCAGGGGGGCTTGATACTCGGGCATGGTGATTCCTCCGGCAGCAGATCAAATCAACCTACTGCTGCCGCCCTCGACCTGCCAATGACTGTGCAGGCGCTGAATGCGCCATCATCACTCAACCCGCAGCCGTATCCATGCGCACTGCGCCGCGACGGTTCTGTCCGAATGCCACCACACAGTTACGCCCTGCGCCCTTGGCGCTGTAGAGCGCCTGGTCGGCGGCCTTGAGTACTTCCTCGGGCGTACGGTGCTCCATCAGGCGCTCGGCAACCCCGATGCTGATGGTGACCGAAACACTGGAAGCCGCAGCAACCCCGCGCCGCTGGCGGCCTTGCTGATCGTCCTGAGGACGGTTGTCCTGGTTGCGCAGTTGAATGTTGTAGGTGGCGATGACCTCGCGAATCATCTCCAGGTGCGGCATGCACTCGTCCATGCTCTTGCCGGCAAACACCACCGCAAACTCTTCCCCACCGTAGCGATAGGCCCGACCGCCACCGGTGACTTTCGAGAGTTTGCTGGCCACCAGGCGCAGCACCTGGTCACCCACGTCATGGCCATGGGTGTCGTTGAATTTCTTGAAGTGATCGACGTCAGTCATGGCCAGCACATAGTTGCGGCCCAGCCGCTGCATGCGCTCATTCAGGGCTCGACGCCCAGGCAAGCCGGTCAACTCGTCACGGAACGCCATCTGGTACGCCTCGTGAGCGACCGCTGCGGCGATCATCAGCATCACCTGGCTGCACATGATGTTCAGGGTGAACGGCAGGATGAAGGTCTTGGGCAGCATCCAGAACAGCCCGAGCAGCCCCACCAACTGCGCGGCGTGCAACGGCCGCGGGCTACGCCAGTACTGGATGGCCAACAGCAGGAAGGCAGCAAAGAACACCGGATAGGACAGCTGGATCAGGCTCATCCAGCTGCCATGCAGGGCTGGCCAGCGAATTTCCGCCAGCCAGTTCAGCAACGCCTGTGGATAACTCTGCTCAAGCCCCAGGGCCACACTGCCAAAGGCCAGCAACACGGCGAAACGCGCCACCATGTCCTGGAACAGGTGAGTGCGCTCCTGCCAGGCGGCGAACAGGCCGAACAGCAAAGGCAGCAATAGGCAGCAGAGGTGGAACACCACCGCCGCATCCTCGCGGACCCTACCGTTATCCCGGTAGAAGTCGGTCTGGGTGTCCAGCAGGAAGTAGGCGATGTACACCGTGACCATCAGGAACAGTTCGCGCTGGCGACGGTACACCGCGCAATAGGCTCCACCGAGCAACAGCACCAGGGTTGGCAGCACGTTGAACAGTGAAGTGAAGAAGACGTTGAGGTCCTTGACGTAGGCGGCCGCCAGCCCAGCAAGCAAAAGCAGTAAAGACGGTAGAAAATGACTGAAACGTACAGCGGAAGAACGCGGCAAGGGTAAAACTCCGACCCGGCTGACCAATAGATGGCATTGTGCCTCTATTTGCAGAAGTTAAGCACATGCAGTGTGACAGACATCACATTGCCATCTCTTTAACGGCAGGCAATCGTATCTGCTTAGCGATTTAGTCGGGAATTTTCACCAAGATTCTGCAGCTACAAAAAAGCCGCTGGCCCCGAGGGGCCAGCGGCTTTTTGCATGACATCCGCTAAGGCTTAGTAAGCCAGGCCGAAGTCTTCTTCTTTCATGTCCATCAGGTTGTTGGCACCCGACAGCATGGTTGCAACGTGAGTGCGGGTCCGCGGCAGGATGCGCTGGAAGTAGAAACGCGCAGTCTGCAGCTTGGCGGTGTAGAAGGCTTCCTCGGTGGTGCCGGCTGCCAGCTTCTCAGCCGCCAGACGCGCCATGTCAGCCCAGAAGTAGGCCAGGCAGGCATAACCGGAATACATCAGGTAATCCACCGAAGCAGCACCGACTTCTTCACGGTCCTTCATGGCGGCCATGCCCACTTTCATGGTCAGTTCGCCCCATTCCTTGTTCAGTGCTGCCAGCGGTGCGACGAACTCTTTGACCGCTTCGTTGCCTTCGTTGTTCTGGCAGAACTTGTGGACGATCTTGGTGAAGCCTTTAAGGGCCTCGCCTTGAGTCATCAGCACTTTACGGCCCAGCAGGTCCAGGGCCTGGATGCCGGTGGTGCCTTCGTACAGCATCGAGATGCGGCTGTCGCGAACGTTCTGCTCCATGCCCCACTCGGCGATGAAACCATGGCCACCGTAGATCTGCACACCGTGGTTGGCGGATTCGAAGCCGACTTCGGTCATGAACGCCTTGGCGATCGGAGTCATGAACGCCAGCAGGGCGTCGGCCTTTTTCTTCTCTTCTTCGTCCACACCGTACTTGACGATGTCGACCTGCTTGGCAGTGAAGTAGACCATGGCGCGGTTGCCTTCGGCGAACGCCTTCATGGTCAGCAGCATGCGACGTACATCAGGGTGCACGATGATCGGGTCAGCGGCCTTGTCCGGCGCTTTCGGGCCAGTCAGGGAGCGCATCTGCAGGCGATCGCGAGCGTATTTCAGGCCGCCCTGGAAACCGATCTCGGCGTGGGCCAGGCCCTGCAGGGCAGTACCCAGACGAGCAGTGTTCATGAAGGTGAACATGCAGTTCAGGCCCTTGTTCGCCGGGCCGATGAGGAAACCGGTGGCCGCGTCGAAGTTCATCACGCAGGTGGCGTTGCCGTGGATACCCATCTTGTGTTCCAGGGAACCGCAGCTCACTGCGTTGCGCTGGCCAACAGAGCCATCGGCGTTAGGCAGGAACTTGGGCACGATGAACAGCGAGATACCTTTGGTGCCAGCCGGCGCATCCGGCAGGCGAGCCAGGACGATATGGACGATGTTGTCGGCCATGTCGTGTTCACCGGCGGAGATGAAGATCTTGGTGCCGGTGACTTTGTAGGAACCATCAGCCTGAGGTTCGGCCTTGGTACGCAGCATGCCCAGGTCGGTACCGCAGTGCGGCTCGGTCAGGCACATGGTGCCGGTCCATTCGCCGGATACCAGCTTGGTCAGGTAAGCCTCTTGCTGCTCAGGCGTGCCGTGTTCGGAGATGGTGTTCATCGCGCCATGGGACAGGCCCGGGTACATGCCCCACGACCAGTTGGCTTCGCCGACCATTTCACTGACCGCCAGGCCCAGGGATTCAGGCAGGCCCTGACCGCCATGCTCGACGTCATGGGCCAGGCTTGGCCAGCCACCTTCGACGAACTGCTTGTAGGCTTCTTTGAAGCCGGTCGGGGTCTTAACGCCGGTTTCACTCCAGGTGCAACCTTCCAGGTCGCCCACACGGTTCAGCGGAGCCAGCACCTGCTCACAAAACTTCGCACCTTCCTCGAGAATGGCGTCAACCATGTCTGGAGTGGCGTCCTGGCAAGCCGGGAGGCTCTGATAGTGCGCCTCATAACCGAGCAGCTCGTCACGTACGAAGCGAATATCACGCAAGGGGGCCTTGTAGTCAGGCATAGCGATAAACCTCTGCTGATGTAACCGGGAATGAACAACCGCGTTGAATTTTTATAGCGGTCAAACAGTTGTTTGAAACATACGTTTACGCCCAAATCTTGTCAAGCATCGTGCAAACGCCTTTCGTCACCGGGGCACGAATGCACGCGCAGCCGAACGCCCACAGCACTTGCCGTGAAAGTGTAGGAGGCGACCTGGCGGCGTTCAGCTATCGAGCGGAATTAAGGTGTTATAGAAAGTAAAAGCATGCAGCAGGCCCGCTTTCCATCAGGAAATCGGGCCAGAGAGGGAGGGGTATCAGGCGTAGGTATCGATCAGGGTACCGAGGACTTCGTCAGATGCCTTGGCCACCTTGACGCCCAACTCAGCCTGGATCTTGCCCATGGACATTTCCACCATGCTGCTGGCCAGATCTGATTCCTGGCTGCGATCCACGCCACGCAGGCGATTCACCTGGAGTTCTGATGACTGGCTGCCGGCGGAGCGCTCAACGGCCGTGCTGGCGATCTGGCCAGCGGCTTGATCGACACGATTCTGCCCGGTCTGAATCGCGTTCAGTCCGGCGTAGAAAGCGTTGTTCCCGGAGATTTCCATGGGAGGTCTCGACCTTGAGAATGAGTGACGAGGGTAATTGAAGCAGACCTGTCAAGAAAACGCCCGTCAAAAACACTAATGGCAATATGCCTTGTCATAGGCAAAATCTAGTCCAGCAGGTCCAACTGCAAGTGCTCCGCTACCGCCTCGGCTCCAGCAGCCTTGAGCTTCGGCACTCTTCCCAGGCACGGTGCTGGCAATCGTTCGGCCAGGGTCGCAAGGTTTTCTTCCAGACGAGAGGTCTTCGGATCGATGATATTGGCCACCCAACCTGCCAGTTGCAGACCGTCCTGGGCAATGGCCTCGGCGGTGAGCAAGGCATGGTTGATGCACCCCAGGCGCACCCCCACCACCAGGATCACCGGCAGGCCCAGGGCCATGGCCAGGTCCGACAGGTTGTCCTGATCGGCCAAGGGCACTCGCCAGCCCCCCGCCCCTTCGATCAGGGTGAAATCTGCACCCTTGGCCAGGATCTGGCGCATGGGCGTCAGCAGCGACTGCACCGTCAGCGCCACCCCGGCCTCCCGCGCAGCCAGGTGCGGAGCAATCGCCGGTTCGAAGGCAATCGGATTGACCTCCTGATAACTCAATGGCAATGACGACTGTGCCAGCAGCGCCAGCGCATCGGCGTTGCGCAAGCCCTGGGGGCTCGGTTCGCAGCCGGATGCCACCGGCTTGCCCGCCGCAGTGCTCAACCCGGCCAGCCGGGCTGCGTACAACAAGCCTGCGGCAATGGTGGTCTTGCCGACATCGGTGTCAGTACCGGTGATGAAATAGGCGGGGCTCATAGCGGTTTCTCCAACACGGCATAGACCACTTGGTATGTAGCGGGCAATCCCTCGGCCTGACGAAACCCCTCATAGGCCTCGATAAGCCCGGCGATCCGCGCCCGCCCAGTCAAGCCGCCCGGGCGCCCGGGATTCAGATTGTGCGCGCCCAAGGCTTTCAATTCATGGGTCAGACTACGTACATCCGGATAATGCAGGACATGGGGAACCTTCTCCAGGCTACGCACTTGCAAGCCGCTGGCGTCACAGAGTTGCCGGTAGCGTTCGAACTCACGAAAGCGATTGACGTGCACCTGGCCGTCGACCTGGCCCCAGCTCTCGCGCAGCTCATGCAGGGTGCCGACGCACAGGCTGGCGAACGCCAGGACACCACCTGGCTTCAACACGCGCCGTGCCTCGCTGAGCACCGCCGTGAAATCGGCGCACCATTGCACCGCCAGGCTGGAAAAGATCAGTCCACAGCTGTCTGTTTGCAGGGGCAGGCGCTCGGCATCCCCGGCAATGAAATGCTCGGCGCCCCCCAGAGGCCTGGCGTGAGCCAGCATGCCCTGGGCAATATCCACCGCCAGTCCCTGGCTATCAGGGAAGCACGCTCCGAGCACCCGACTGAAATGCCCGGTGCCACACCCCAGATCCAGCCAGCGAGCGGGCGTCCAACCTTCAGGTAAACGGGCCAGCAACTGCTGGCCGACCGCGCGCTGCAGATCGGCAACACTGTCATAGCTGGCTGCCGCACGGGAAAACGAAGCCGCGACCTGACGCTTGTCAGGCAAGTTGCCGGGAAAGGCAGGAACAGACAGGTCAGTCATCACCAGACTCATGCAAGAAAACCTGGATCGCCCCCGCCACTCCGTGGGGGTCCTCCAGAAGAAACCCGTGGCTGGCCTGTTCAATCAGACCAACTTCTATATCCGGCAGCAATGCCAGCAATTCACCCGCGGCTTCGGCAGGAACCAAGCCATCCAGCCCGGCGAACAGATGCAACTGCGGCCCGCGAAACCCTTGCAGGGCGTCCCGCGTGTCCAGTTGCGCGAGCAACTCCAAGCCCGCCATCAGCACCGCCGGCGAGGTGACCGGAGCCCCACCCAGCAAGAGTCGCGACAGGCCCCGCGGGTCGGCGGCGCCCTGGGCACAGAGCAGGGAAAAACGCTTGAGGGTCGTGCGAGGATCGGCAGCGCAACCGGCCAGGAAGCCGTCGAAGATGTCCGCAGACATGGCACTGGACCAGTGCTCGTGGGCGACAAAGCTGGGGTTGCTGGCCAAGGTCAGCAAGCCGCAGCAACGCTCGCCGCGCCGCGCCGCCAGCTCCGAGGCAAGCATGCCTCCCAGGGACCAGCCGCCGAGCCAGGCGTTGTCCGGCAAGGCTGCGTCGAGCTCATCCAGCCACTCCTGCGGATCGCTGGACGCCAGCTCCGGCAGCGGCTCGATCTCTACCCGCAAATGCTCGTCCAGGCCTTGCAACGCTGCGGCCAAGGGCTCCAGAGGTGACACCCCCAACCCCCAGCCAGGCAACAGAATCAGTCGATCACGCATGGCTCGGCCCCGCTTGCAGTTCACTGAAACACTCTGCCAACGCGTTTAACAATAGCTGGACCTGAGCTTCGCTGTGGGCCGCGGACAGGGTCACCCGCAACCGCGCACTGCCGGCCGGCACGGTGGGTGGACGGATCGCCGTGACCAGGATCCCCCGTGAGCGCAGCATCTGCGACAGGCGCACGGCCCGGGCGCTGTCGCCGATCATGATGGGCTGGATCGGGGTAAAGCTGTCCATCAGCTCCAGGCCAATCTGCTCGGCGCCCCGGCGGAATTGACCGATCAGGCTCGCCAAGTGCGCACGCCGCCAGTGCTCGCTGCGCAGCAACTCCAGGCTTTTCAGGGTGGCGCAAGCCTGGGCCGGTGGCTGACTGGTGGTGTAGATGTAAGGCCGGGCGAACTGGATCAAACTCTCGATCAGGTCGTCGCTGCCCGCGACAAACGCACCGGCAGTGCCAAAAGCCTTGCCCAGGGTGCCCACCAGCACCGGAACTTCCTCCAGGCCCAGGCCAAAATGCTCGACCAATCCTCCGCCATTGGCGCCCAGAGGCCCGAAGCCATGGGCGTCGTCCACCATCAGCCAGGCACCCTTGGCCTGGGCTTCCCGGGCCAGGGCCGGCAGGTCGGCAACGTCGCCATCCATGCTGAACACGCCGTCGGTGACCACCAGGGTATTGCCGCAAGCCTTTTCCAGGCGCTTGGCCAGGCTCGTCGCGTCGTTGTGCAGGTAGCGATTGAAGCGCGCACCGGAAAGCAGCCCGGCATCCAGCAGCGACGCATGGTTGAGGCGATCCTCCAGCACCGTGTCGCCCTGGCCCACCAATGCGGTGACCGCACCGAGGTTGGCCATGTAGCCGGTGGTGAACAACAGCGCACGGGGACGTCCGGTGAATTCGGCCAGGGCCTCTTCCAGCGCATGATGCGCAGCGCTATGGCCAATCACCAGGTGAGAAGCCCCACCGCCCACGCCCCAGCGACTGGCACCGGCGCGCCAGGCCTCAATCACCTGTGGGTGGTTGGCCAGGCCCAGGTAATCGTTGTTGCAGAAAGCCAGCAACGGCTGGCCATCGACCAGCACTTGCGGCCCCTGAGGGCTTTCAAGCAGCGGGCGCTGGCGATAGAGATGTTCGGCACGGCGGGCAGCAAGGCGCGCGGCGAGATCAAAAGACATGCAGGCCTCGATGATCAGGAAATGATCTGTAGCAACTGCCCGTCACTGCGACAGGTCGGGCCTCTGCGCCACCAGCCTTGCCAGCCCAACGGGGCGGGGGCAGGCGGCGCAACACAGCGACGTCCAACCGGTCGCAGTCGACGGCAGCGACTACAGGCGAGCGGCCGCTCAGACTGCAGCGTTGTAGAACTGCTCGCTGCTTTTCTGCTCCACCAGGGCCTGTTCGATGGCCGCCTGGTGCACTTCATCGGCATGTTCTTCCCGGGCTTGCGGAGCGATGCCCAATCGCGCGAACAACTGCATGTCCTTGTCGGCCTGGGGGTTGGCGGTGGTCAGCAGTTTGTCGCCGTAGAAAATCGAGTTGGCACCGGCAAAGAACGCCAGGGCCTGCATCTGCTCGTTCATTGCCTCGCGGCCGGCGGACAGCCGTACGTGGGACTGTGGCATGAGGATGCGCGCCACCGCGAGCATGCGGATGAAGTCGAAAGGGTCCACGTCATCGGCGTTTTCCAGTGGCGTACCGGCGACCTTCACCAGCATGTTGATCGGCACCGACTCCGGATGCTCCGGCAGATTGGCCAGCTGGATCAGCAGGTTGGCGCGGTCATCGAGGGACTCGCCCATACCGAGAATGCCGCCGGAGCAGATTTTCATGCCGGCATCGCGCACGTAGGCCAGGGTCTGCAGGCGCTCGCTGTAGGTACGGGTGGTAATGATGTTGCCGTAGAACTCCGGCGAGGTGTCGAGGTTGTGGTTGTAGTAATCCAGGCCAGCCCTGGCCAGGGATTCGGTCTGCTCCTGATCCAGGCGCCCCAGGGTCATGCAGGTTTCCAGGCCCAGGGCTTTCACGCCCTTGACCATCTCCAGCACGTAGGGCATGTCCTTGGCGGACGGATGCTTCCAGGCAGCGCCCATGCAGAAGCGCGTGGAACCAATGGCCTTGGCCCGGGCAGCCTCTTCCAGGACTTTCTGGACTTCGAGGAGCTTTTCCTTCTCCAGGCCGGTGTTGTAGTGACCGGACTGCGGACAATATTTGCAATCTTCCGGGCAGGCGCCGGTCTTGATCGACAGCAGGGTGGAAACCTGGACCCGATTGGCATCGAAATGCGCGCGGTGCACCGTTTGCGCCTGGAACAGCAGGTCATTGAACGGCTGGACGAACAGGGCTTTGACTTCAGCCAAAGTCCAGTCATGACGCAGGGTAGCGGTGGTGCTGGCGCTCATGGGCGATTCCTTGATTATGCTGGGCAGGCGGCGGGGGGCAGGAAAGCCCCACCCGCGACACGGATGTTCGGCATATTTAAGGAAGCGTCATGCGCTGTCAACCAGAATACAAAGGACCGGTTTACATCTGGTCAAAAAACATACAAACATGTTTGCTGTGCGATGAGCCCAGCGATTCGGCGCTGGCCCTGTGCAGCCCCTGCCTGGACGACCTGCCCTGGCTCGGCGCCCAGTGCTCGATCTGTGCCCTGCCGCTGCCCGCCGCCGGAATGGTCTGCGGCCAGTGCCTGCAGCGACCTCCGGCTTTTCAGCGGGTCATAGTGCCCTGGCGCTACGACTTCCCGATGGACAGCCTGATCAGTCGTTTCAAGCATCAGGAGAAATGGCCCTATGGCCGGCTGATGACCGAACTTCTCGGGCAATTGCTGCATTATCGCTTCGATGAGGACCTGCCGCGCCCGGACCTGCTGTTGCCGGTACCGCTGTCCCGCCGTCGCCTGCGCCAACGTGGATTCAACCAGGCGGGCATGCTCGCCCATTGGCTCGGCAGCCAACTGCAGCTGAGGGTAGATGCCCAGTTGCTCAAGCGTATCCAGGACACCCCGGCACAACAGGGACTGGATGCCAGGGCCCGTCATCGCAACCTGCGCCAGGCGTTCGCCCTGGCCGCTCATGCACCTGTCGCCGGCCGCCATCTGGCCCTGGTGGACGATGTGTTGACCACCGGCGCCACTGCCCAGGCCCTGGCCCGCTTGCTGCTTGACGCCGGAGCCCAGCGGGTGGACGTGTACTGCCTGGCCCGGACCCCAAGGCCCGGTCCCTGCACCTGACTTGACTCTCGTCGCTCAAGCCGCAAACTCCCAGTCCATCTTCCGTGCTCGAAGCCTCCCGCCATGTCCTTGCCCACCCTGTTGACCCAGCACATCGTCCGCCGCCCGCAGCGTATCGCCCTGTTGCAGCACATTGCCGAACAGGGCTCTATCACCCGGGCGGCCAAAAGTGCCGGCCTCAGCTACAAGGCGGCCTGGGATGCCATCGACGAGTTGAACAACCTGGCCCAGAGCCCGCTGGTGGAACGCAGTGTCGGCGGCAAGGGTGGCGGTGGCGCCAAGCTTTCTGTCGAGGGCCAGCGTGTGCTGCGCCTCTATCAGCGCTTGCAGGTGCTGCAGGCCCAGGTGCTGGAAGCCGCGGAAGACGCCAGCGACCTCGATCTGCTGGGCCGCCTGATGCTGCGCACCAGCGCCCGCAACCAGCTGCATGGCAAGGTCCGGATGATCGCAGCGCAAGGCTGCAACGACCTGATCAGCCTGGAGTTGCCCGAGGGGCTGGTGCTCAACGCCCAGATTACCCACGACAGCACCCAGCGCCTGGAGCTGCTGCCCGGTACCGAAGTGGTGGCGCTGATCAAGGCCGGCTGGCTGGATGTTCAGGCAGTCGGCGCCCCGGTAACAACTGGACACAATTGTATCAGCGGAACGATCGAGCAGATTCTCGACGCCGAAGACGGTCCCTGCGAGGTGCGGATCACCCTGCCCAACGGCCAGACGCTCTGTGCCCTGGCCGAGCCGCTGCAACTCAAGACCCTGCAATTGGCCGAGAAACACCCGGTCCAGGTGCAGTTCTCGCCCTCCCACGTACTCCTCGGCACCCCGCTCTAAGCAAGGCCTGCAGCGTACCTGGTACGGCCAGAAAGACTCTGCCATGGGCGTCAGCAGGCGACCGCGGCCGTGCTTGCCGACTATCACCCGAGGCTCGCCTGGCCACTACGCCAGCGGTTGATGTCGCCCACAGCGAAGGCAGGGAATTCGCCCCGGTGGCGACGTCTGACTGCAACCTATTCGTCATAGGCGCTCATTAAGGTGGCTGCAAAAACCCGCAGGGAGCCTGATATGAGCCTGTTACTAGAAGAAGACCAACCCACCGACCTGGAACAGATGGTCGGCCTCAGCCGCCGAGGCTTCATCGGTGCCGGCGCCCTGTGCGGCGCCGCCCTGTTTCTCGGCGGTAGCCTGCTGAGCCGCAGCGCCCTGGCCGCCGGTGTCAGCGCCGGTAACAGCCAGTTGCTGGGATTTGCCGGGATTGCCGCTGCCACCAGCGACAGCATCACCCTGCCACCGGGCTACAAGTCCTCGGTGCTGATCAGTTGGGGCCAGCCCCTGCAAAAGAACGGCCCGGCCTTCGACCCGAGCGGCAACGGCACCGCCCAGGCTCAGGAAGTGCAGTTCGGCGACAACAACGACGGCATGAGCCTGTTCGCCTTCCCGGACGACAGGCACCGTGCGCTGATGGCGATCAACAACGAATACACCAATTACCGCTACCTCTATCCCCACGGCGGCCAGCCGCAATCCGCCGCGGACGTGCGCAAGGCCCTGGCCTCTGAAGGCGTGTCGGTAATCGAAGTGCAACGCAAGAACGGCCAGTGGCAATTCGTCCAGGGCTCGCGCTACAACCGGCGCATCCACGGCAACACGCCGATCCGCCTGAGCGGCCCGGCCGCCGGCCACGCACTGCTGCAGACCGCCGCCGATCCCAAGGGCAAGAAAGTCCTCGGCACTTTCCAGAATTGCGCTAACGGCAAGACCCCCTGGGGCACCTACCTGACCTGCGAAGAGAACTTCACCGACTGCTTCGGCAGCAGCAACGCCGAGCAGAAGTTCGACGCCGCGCAGAAGCGTTACGGCGCAGTGGTTGCCAGCAAGGAGATCAACTGGCACCCCCACGACCCGCGCTTCGACCTGGCAAAGAACCCCAACGAACTCAACCGTCACGGCTGGGTGGTGGAAATCGATCCGTTCGACCCGCAATCGACCCCGGTCAAGCGCACCGCCCTGGGCCGCTTCAAGCATGAGAACGCAGCCCTGGCGCAAACCCGTGATGGCCGCGCCGTGGTCTACATGGGCGACGATGAACGCGGCGAATTCATCTACAAGTTCATCAGCCGCGACAAGATCAATCAGCGCAACCCCAAGGCCAACCGCGACCTGCTGGATCACGGCACCCTGTATGTGGCGCGCTTCGACGCCGGCGACAGCAACCCGGACCACCCCAAGGGCCAGGGCCAGTGGATCGAGTTGAGCCACGGCAAGAACGGCATCGACGCCAGCAGCGGGTTCGCCGACCAGGCCCAGGTGCTGATCCAGGCCCGCCTGGCTGCCAGCGTGGTCCAGGCCACGCGCATGGACCGTCCGGAATGGATCGTGGTCAGCCCCAAGGACGGCCAGGTCTATTGCACCCTGACCAACAATTCCAAGCGCGGTGAAGACGGCCAACCGGTAGGCGGCCCCAACCCGCGGGAGAAGAACGTCTACGGGCAGATCCTGCGCTGGCGCACCGGCGGCGATGATCATGGGGCGATGAGTTTCTCCTGGGACCTGTTCGTGGTCGCCGGCAACCCCAGCGTGCATGCCGGCCAGCCCAAGGGCGGCTCGTCCAACATCAACCCGCAGAACATGTTCAACAGTCCCGACGGCCTGGGTTTCGACAAGGCCGGGCGCCTGTGGATTCTCACCGACGGCGACTACAGCAACAGCGGCGACTTCGCCGGCATGGGCAACAACCAGATGCTCTGCGCCGACCCGGACAGCGGCGAGATCCGCCGCTTCATGGTCGGCCCGGTCGGTTGCGAAGTCACCGGGATCGCCTTCGCCCCGGACCAGAAGACCCTGTTCGTGGGCATCCAGCACCCGGGGGAAAACGGCGGTTCGACCTTCCCCGAACACCTGCCCAACGGCAAGCCGCGCTCTTCGGTGATGGCCATCACCCGGGAAGACGGGGGCATCATCGGCGCCTGACCGCCATCCTCGCCAAGCCGGCTTCTGCATCTCCAATGCCGGGGCCGGCCGATTGGCAAAAGCCCTGCCCGAGAACCTCAGCGTCCCCGGTAAACCCTCCCCCTTTGCCTGCCGGTCTGCGCTACCATGCTTGGCCGGACGCGGCAGCCTGCTGCGCGCAGGAGTAAGCATGTCGCACCCGTTTGAAACACTGACCCCCGACCTGGTTCTCGACGCCGTGGAAAGCATCGGCTTTCTCAGCGACGCTCGAGTCCTGGCGCTCAACAGTTACGAAAATCGCGTCTATCAGGTGGGCATCGACGAAAGCGAACCGTTGATCGCCAAGTTCTACCGGCCACAGCGCTGGACCAACGACGCCATTCTCGAAGAGCACCGCTTCACCTTTGAACTCGCCGAATGCGACGTGCCCGTGGTGGCGCCGATCATTCATGAAGGCGCCAGCCTGTTCGAGCACGCGGGCTTTCGCTTCGCCCTGTTTCCCCGCCGTGGCGGCCGGGCCCCCGAACCGGGCAACCTGGACCAGCTCTATCGCCTCGGCCAGTTGCTGGGTCGCCTGCATGCCGTGGGCGCCACCCGCCCATTCGAGCATCGTGAAGCCCTGGGAGTGCAAAACTTCGGCCACGACTCCCTGGCAACCCTGCTGGAGGGCAACTTCGTTCCCAAGAGCCTGCTGCCGGCCTACGAATCGGTGGCCCGCGACCTGCTCAAGCGCGTGGAGGAGGTCTACCAGGCCACCGCGCATCAGAACATCCGCATGCACGGCGATTGCCACCCCGGCAACATGATGTGCCGCGACGAAATGTTCCATATCGTCGACCTGGATGACTGCCGCATGGGGCCGGCCGTACAGGACCTGTGGATGATGCTCGCCGGCGACCGCCAGGAATGCCTCAGCCAACTGTCCGAGTTGATGGATGGCTACAGCGAGTTCCACGACTTCGACCCGCGCGAACTGGCCCTGATCGAACCCCTCAGAGCCCTGCGCCTGATGCACTACAGTGCCTGGCTGGCCCGGCGCTGGGACGATCCGGCGTTCCCCCGCAGCTTCCCCTGGTTTGGCAGCGAACGTTACTGGGGCGATCAGGTGCTGGCCTTGCGCGAACAACTGGCAGCCCTCAACGAAGAACCGCTCAAACTGTTCTGAATCCATGCGCGGGCGACGAAGAAGCCCGCGAGATCGCCTTCGCCGGCAAGCCGGCTCCTACAGAAACCCGCCTCCCAATAGCGCCAACCGTAGGAGCTGGCTTGCCAGCGAAAAGGCCCGAAAGATCACCCTCCCTCACACGCCACCCCCACAGAAACCCACCTCCCAATAGCGCCAACCGTAGGAGCTGGCTTGCCAGCGAAGAGGCCCGAAAGATCACCCTCCCTCACACGCCATCCCCCACAGAAACTGGCTGCGCGAAAGTCAGGACAGGTCTAGACATTTGTCCTTACAATCCCGTCTTTGTTAGCTGCCTAAGCAAGGACTCTGCATGCAAGCCGCCAACCCGCGCCGCGGGTACATCCTGGGCCTGACCGCCTACATCATCTGGGGTCTGTTTCCGATCTACTTCAAAGCCATCGCCAGCGTGCCCGCCGTGGAGATCATCGTCCATCGGGTGCTCTGGTCGGCGCTGTTCGGAGCCCTGCTGCTGACGGTCTGGAAACACCCGGGCTGGTGGCGCGAACTGCGGGACAACCCCAAGCGCCTGGCAATCCTGGCCTTGAGCGGCACCCTGATCGCCGCCAACTGGCTGACCTACGTCTGGTCGGTGAACAACGGGCGCATGCTTGAGGCCAGCCTGGGTTACTACATCAATCCGCTGGTCAACGTGCTGCTGGGCATGCTGATTCTTGGCGAACGCCTGCGGCGCATGCAGTGGCTGGCGGTGATCCTGGCAGCAGTCGGTGTGGCCCAGCAGGTGTGGCAAGTCGGTAGCCTGCCCTGGGTCTCGCTGATGCTGGCGCTGAGCTTCGGCTTCTATGGGCTGATCCGCAAACAGGCTCCGGTCAAAGCCTTGCCCGGCCTGGTGGTGGAAACCTGGATGCTGGTGCCCATCGCCCTGGGTTGGCTGCTGCTGCACCCGGAGGCCAGCAGCGCCCATGCCGCATTCTGGAGTTCGTCCGAAGCCTGGTGGCTGGTGGCCGCCGGCCCGATCACCCTGATCCCCCTGGTGTGCTTCAACGCTGCCGCCCGCGACCTGCCCTATACCACCCTGGGCTTCCTCCAATACCTGGCGCCGACCCTGGTATTGCTCCAGGCAGTGCTGCTGTTCGGCGAGCACCTGTCGTCCAGCACCCTACTGGCCTTCATGTTCATCTGGGCAGGTCTTGCGGTATACAGCGTCGATGCCTGGTTCAGCCTGCGCGGTCGCCGCTGATCAATAAACGTACAACCCTCTACAGGCCATGTCTTTCATGGCCTGCAGCCGTTCTTCCCAAGGTTATCCACAACCTGATCCCCGCCATTTGTGCACAAGCCCTTGAAACTGCCGGTTTTTTGATCAGTTGCCGGTAACCCCCGACAGCCGTGGGCTGGCGCGGGGTCTCTACAGGTTATCCACAGGCACATGCACGGTTTAACGGGATAACCCGCAAGGCGGGAATCAGGCGTCGCTGCGCAATACCAGCTCCACCATCAAATCATCCGCCAGGGTTTCCAGCCGCGATTGCAGCACTTCCAGGGACAGGGTGAGGGGCACTGCCAGAATCGCCTCGGCATGAAACAGCGGTTCGCTGCTCATGGGTGCCGGACGCACTTCGGTGACCAGGCGTTCCAGGTTGACCCCCTGCTCCGCCAGCAACCGGGTGATATCGCGCACGATTCCCGGGCGATCATTGCCCACCAGCTCCATGGCGATGGGTTTCCAGGTACAGGACTGTTCGATACCGCTTTCGGCAATCAGCACCCGGATCCCTTGGGCCGAGAGCCCCTGCAGGGCATCCACCAGCTCATCGTAGGCTTCGGCTGGCACCCCGACTCGCAAGATACCGGCGAACTGCCCGGCCATGCGCGACAGGCGACTTTCCAGCCAGTTGCCGCCATGCTCGGCAATGCACTGGGCAATGCGCTCGACTTGTCCGGCCTTGTCCGGGGCGAATACCGTGAGAACGAGATGGTCCATGGCGCAGCCCTCTATTTATGGTGGAAGAGCAATTATAGGCAGCCTCGCCCTTCGCGCCCTGGTCCTGCGGATACTGGCCTGCAGAGCCGGCTTCTTCCGGGAAAAACCTCAGCCAGGGAGGTAAAACACAAATCGTGTACAACTTTTTGTATTTATATGGAACAATCCACCGACTTTTTGAGAACATCACGTTCCCCAGCGTGACCGCACTGCTTTCCCGAGTCGCGGAACGACGTATTTAGTCTGATTTTCACAACCGCAGTTCATCATGTAGTATGCCGCAGCGCGCACTACATAACGTTGGAACGATGTCCGCCAAGGCCTGACCGCAACCCCCGCAACGCCCATCAGCAAGGCTCCGCCGTTGATTGGAAGGACCCAGCCGCCCGCAATGGCATGTACTGGTGAACAGGGTTGTGCTTTAAATGGCCGCCGGCTTCATTGTTAATTTGAAGAGCTGAAAAGCGAAATAGCTGAGCAGAGTGAGGCAAGCAATGACTGAACACGTTCAAGTCGGTGGCCTGCAGGTCGCCAGAGTCCTGTTCGACTTCGTGAACAACGAAGCCATTCCCGGTACCGGCCTCACCGCCGACGCGTTCTGGGCCGGAGCCGACAAGGTCATTCACGACCTGGCACCGAAGAACAAAGCCCTACTCGCCAAACGCGATGATTTCCAGGCGCGGATCGATGCCTGGCACCAGTCCCGCGCCGGCCAGGCCCATGACGCCGTGGCCTACAAAGCCTTCCTCCAAGACATCGGCTACCTGCTGCCAGAAGCCGCGGACTTCCAGGCCACCACCCAGAACGTCGACGAAGAAATTGCCCGCATGGCCGGCCCGCAGCTGGTGGTGCCGGTAATGAATGCGCGCTTCGCCCTCAACGCTTCCAACGCCCGCTGGGGCTCGCTGTACGATGCGCTGTACGGCACCGACGCCATCAGCGAAGCCGATGGCGCGGAAAAAGGCAAAGGCTACAACAAGGTTCGCGGCGACAAGGTCATCGCTTTCGCCCGCGCCTTCCTCGATGAGTCCGCGCCGCTGGCCGCCGGTTCCCACGTTGGCTCGGTGAGCTACAAGATCGTCGCCGGCAAGCTGGTGGTCGGCCTCAAGGGCGGCACCAACAGCGGCCTGCGCGACGATGCCCAACTGATCGGCTACCAGGGCGACGCCGCGGCCCCGACCGCGATCCTGCTCAAGCACAACGGCCTGCACTTCGAGATCCAGATCGACGCCCAGAGCCCGGTCGGCCAGACCGATGCAGCCGGGGTCAAGGACCTGCTGATGGAAGCGGCCCTGACCACCATCATGGACTGCGAAGACTCGGTCGCCGCAGTCGATGCCGATGACAAGGTGGTGATCTACCGCAACTGGCTCGGCCTGATGAAAGGCGACCTGGCGGAAGAAGTGTCCAAGGGCGGCAAGTCCTTCACCCGCACCATGAACGCCGACCGCGAATACACCGGTGTCGACGGTTCGCCGGTGAAGCTGCACGGCCGCTCTTTGCTGTTCGTGCGCAACGTTGGTCACCTGATGACCAACGACGCGATCCTCGATAAAAACGGCAACGAAGTGCCGGAAGGCATCCTCGATGGCCTGGTCACCAGCCTCGCGGCGATCCACAACCTCAACGGCAGCACCTCGCGCAGGAACAGCCGCACCGGTTCGGTGTACATCGTCAAGCCGAAGATGCACGGCCCTGAAGAAGCGGCGTTCACCAACGAGCTGTTCGGTCGCATCGAAGAGGTGCTGAACCTGCCACGCAACACCCTTAAAGTCGGGATCATGGACGAGGAGCGCCGCACCACGGTCAACCTCAAGGCCTGCATCAAGGCGGCCAGCGAGCGCGTGGTGTTCATCAACACCGGCTTCCTCGATCGCACCGGCGACGAGATCCACACCTCCATGGAAGCCGGCCCGATGGTGCGCAAGGCCGACATGAAGGCCGAGAAGTGGATCGGCGCCTACGAGAACTGGAACGTCGACATCGGCCTGGCCACCGGCCTGCAAGGCCGCGCCCAGATCGGCAAGGGCATGTGGGCCATGCCGGACCTGATGGCCGCCATGCTCGAGCAGAAGATCGCTCACCCATTGGCTGGCGCCAACACCGCCTGGGTACCGTCGCCGACCGCAGCGGCCCTGCACGTACTGCACTACCACAAGGTCGACGTGTTCGCCCGCCAGGCCGAACTGGCCAAGCGCCCCCGCGCTTCGGTGGACGACATCCTGACCATCCCCCTGGCCGTCAACCCGGACTGGTCGGCAGAGCAGATCAAGAACGAACTGGACAACAACGCCCAGGGCATTCTCGGCTACGTGGTGCGCTGGATCGACCAGGGCGTGGGTTGCTCGAAAGTGCCGGACATCAACGATGTCGGCCTGATGGAAGACCGCGCGACCCTGCGCATTTCCAGCCAGCACATCGCCAACTGGCTGCGCCACGGCATCGTCACCGAGGCCCAGGTGATGGAAAGCCTCAAGCGCATGGCTCCGGTGGTTGACCGGCAGAACGCCGGCGACGCGCTGTACCGTCCGCTGGCACCGAACTTCGACAGCAACATCGCCTTCCAGGCGGCGGTCGAACTGGTGATCGAGGGTACCCAGCAGCCCAACGGCTACACCGAGCCGGTGCTGCACCGTCGTCGTCGCGAGTTCAAGGCCAAGAACGGCCTGTAACCTGCGCCACTAAAAAAGCCCCGGTCCAGTGACCGGGGCTTTTTTTTGCGGTTTGTCCCCTCCAGCCCAATCCTCACAGGCTCCCGCCCGGCTCAAGAACAGCCCCACCCGGATCCCTCGCCACACTGAAGGCGGCTACAGGACCACGCCCAATTCGTGCTTCACCAGCGCCAGCAGCTTGCTGGTATCGATGGGCTTGAGCAGGAAATCCACCACGCTCAGGTGCATGGCGGCGATGGCGTCACGCACATCGGCATCGCCGGAAATGATGATGATCGGCAACGCTGCCCGTTCCGATTCGCGCACCTGGCGGATCAGGTCCAGGCCGCTGCAGGGGGCCATGCGCAGATCGGTGATCAGCAGGCCGATGGACTTGTTCGATTCGAGTAATTCAAGTGCAGCCTTGCCACTGGCGGCCGTGATGCAACGGATACCATCCAGGCCGAGAATCTCCGCCAGCAACTCCCGTGCATCCTTGTCGTCATCAGCGATCAATACCCGCTGGGCTGGTAGATCGGGCTCCAGCATGACCGCACTCAGCGCCTCGCGCTCGGCATCACTCAAAATATCGTGGTCGGGCATACATTTCTCTACATGAACAGTTCAATCCCCTAGCACAGTGGTCAGACATCGCTAAGCAGGCCTCCAATGTGCACTTCGTCGGAAAAATTTCCAAGAGTCTTGATCAGAGCTTTTTTGCATTGATCGCAGGCGGTTCAAAGCCAAATGGCCGCGCTGCGCAAACTCGCCGGGCATCATCAGGCAAGACACGCCAATCCATGGCGGTAACAGCCAGCAGGGTCGTGGCCCATCCACGTTGGCGAAGAATGCCGGGAACCCGTCCGCGACCGGCAAATTCCCCCTTCTGCCTGTCGCTCAAACTCGCCTCCCGGGCTGTTTTCAACACCCCACGCTCGGGGCCCCGAGCGTTTAACCCGTGGACCTAGACTTACGTCCAATGGGCACCCCAGGCAGGGGGACCGACCATGGCTGCGATACGACCACAACAAATCCAAAAAGACTGCGGTAATCGTTATGAGTAAAACGGACGCCTTCATCCAGGCCGGGAAGACCGCGGTGTTGCAGAACATTCAAGGGACCGTTCAGTTCCTGCAGCGGTTCCCGCCCTTCAACCAGATGGAGAACCTGCATCTGGCCTATCTGGTGGAACAATGCCAACTGCGTTTCTACGGTCCGGGCGACAGCATCATCAAGCCTGCCGACGGCCCGGTTGAGCACTTCTACATCGTCAAGCAGGGCCGCGTGGTGGGCGAACGCACCCACGCCGCCAAGGGCAGCACCGAAACCACCTTCGAAATCACCACCGGCGAGTGCTTTCCCCTGGCCGCGCTGCTCGGAGAGCGAGCGACCCGCACCGAGCACCGGGCCGCCGAAGACACCTTCTGCCTGCAACTGAACAAGGGCGCCTTCATCAAGCTGTTCGCCCTGTCTGCGGAATTTCGCGACTTTGCCCTGCGCGGTGTCAGTAGCCTGCTGGATCAGGTCAACCAGCAGGTCAAGCAGAAGGCCGTGGAAACCCTCGGCACCCAATACTCGCTGAACACCCGCCTCGGTGAATTGGCCATGCGCCACCCGGTGGCCTGCAGCCCGCAGACTCCGCTGCGTGAAGCCGTGGCGCAGATGCACGAGCAGCAAGTGGGCAGCATCGTGGTGGTGGACGAACGCAAGGCGCCCCTGGGCATCTTCACCCTGCGCGATCTACGCCAGGTGGTGGCCGACGGCACCCAGGACCTCAACCAGCCGATCGAGCGGCACATGACCCAGGCGCCGTTCTTCCTCAGCCCCGACCACAGCGCCTTCGACGCCGCCATCGCCATGACCGAGCGACACATCGCCCATGTCTGCCTGGTCAAGGAACAGCGCCTGTGCGGCGTGGTGTCCGAACGCGATCTTTTTTCCTTGCAGCGGGTCGACCTAGTGCACCTGGCGCGCACTATCCGCAATGCGCCACGGGTCGAACACCTGGTGGCCCTGCGGGGCGAGATCGGCCAGTTGGTGGAGCGCATGCTGGCCCACGGCGCTTCGTCGACCCAGATCACCCACATCATCACCCTGCTCAACGACCACACCGTGTGCCGGGTGATCGAACTGACCCTGGCCGACAAGGGCGACCCCGGCGTGCCCTTCACCTGGCTGTGCTTCGGCAGTGAAGGCCGGCGCGAACAGACCCTGCACACCGACCAGGACAACGGCATCCTGTTCGAGGCCCGAGACGCGGCCCACGCCGCAGAGGTCCGCGGCAAGCTGCTGCCCCTGGCGCAACAGATCAACCAGAGCCTGGCGCTGTGCGGCTTCACCCTGTGCAAGGGCAACATCATGGCCGGCAACCCCGAGCTGTGCCTGTCCCGTGCCGAATGGGCCCGACGCTTTGCCGCCTTCATCCGCGAGGCGACCCCGGAGAACCTGCTGGGGTCGAGCATCTACTTCGACCTGCGGGTGGTCTGGGGCGACGAACAAAGCACCGAGCAATTGCGCCGGGGCATCCTCGACCAGGTCGCGGACAACCGCCTGTTCCAACGCATGATGGCGGAAAATGCCCTGCGCCAGCGCCCGCCCGTGGGGCGTTTCCGCGAGTTCGTCCTGGCCAGGAAGAACGGCGAGAAAGCCACCCTTGACCTCAAGGTCCAGGGCCTCACGCCCTTTGTCGACGGCGCCCGGCTGCTGGCCCTGGCCAACGGCATCGGCGCGATCAATACCCTGGAGCGCCTGCGCCAACTGGTTTCCAGGCAGGTCATCGAGCCCCTGGACGGCGCCGCCTATGAAGAGGCCTACCACTTCATCCAGCAGACCCGCATGCAACAGCACCAGCGCCAGACTCGGGAGAACCAGCCCTATTCCAATCGGGTCGATCCCGACAGCCTCAACCACCTGGACCGGCGCATCCTGCGAGAATCCCTGCGCCAGGCCCAGCGCCTGCAAAGCAGCCTGGCCCTGCGGTACCAGCTATGAGCCTGTTTGCCTGGCTCCGTCCTGCGGTCAGCGCCCTGACCACGCAACAGCAACTGCGCCGCGACCGCCTGCCGGCCTATGCCGAACTGGGCGAATGCAGCCTGCGCGAGCAGCGCTGGGTGGTGGTGGATGTGGAAACCACCGGCCTCAACCTCAACCGTGACCAGGTGCTGTCCATTGGCGCCGTGGTGATCGAGGACGGCGCCATCGATTTCAGCCAGCAGTTCGAACGCACTCTGCAGCGCGCGGGGCACAAGTTGAGCCCCAGTGTGCTGATCCATGGCCTGGGCCCCAGCGCCATCGCCGCCGGCTGCGACCCGGTGGAGGCCCTGCTGGACTTCATGGAGTTCGTCGGCGACAGCCCGTTGCTGGCCTTTCACGCCCCATTCGACCAGCACATGCTCGGCCGGGCACTCAAGGACAGCCTGGGCTATCGCCTGCAGCACCACTTCCTCGATGTGGCGGACATGGCGCCCTTGCTGTGCCCCCAGGCCAATATCCGCGAAGCCGGGCTGGATGACTGGACCCAGTGGTTCAAGCTGCAGGTGGTGGAGCGGCACCACGCGGCGGCCGACGCCCTGGCCACGGCGGAGCTGGCGCTGATCCTGTTCCATCGGGCGCGCCAACAGCAGATCCACAGTCCCTTGAACCTGCAGCAGCGCCTGGGCCAGTGGAAACGTCGGCAGCAGGCACCTTCGTTCTGATCCACAGCTGTGGCGCAGGCTCCTGTGGCGAGGGCGCTTGCTCGCCCTCGCTCGGCCGCTGCCCCGGCGCGCAACGACGGTAAACCTGAGTCCCGAATCCAACTGACTCCGGGCCTTGGCCGTGCTACGCAGGCCAACGGAAGCAAGCGCCCTCGCCACAACGGGCTTCCTCTTCAGACCAAAGTCTGCAACACCCGGCAGCGTCAGCTGCAAGGCAGCCGACCAGCGTCAATTGCGCCACTGTTTCGCCTCTGCGACAATCGCGAATAATTCTCGTTAGTTTAAACTTCTCGATTGGTGAGTCCCGTTGTCGTCAGTCCAAAGCCCTCACAATGAGCTGGTTGGTGCGTTGTACCGCGACCATCGTGTCTGGCTATTGGCCTGGCTGCGGCGCAACGTGGCTTGCGCGCAACGGGCCGAAGACCTGAGCCAGGACACTTTCGTGCGCCTGCTGGGCCGCGACGAACTCAAGGCGCCGCGGGAGCCACGAGCCTTTCTGGTGGCGATTGCCAAGGGCCTGCTGTTCGACTACTTCCGCCGCGCCGCGCTGGAACAGGCCTACCTCAGTGAGCTGATGCTGATCCCGGAAGGCGAACAACCGTCGCCGGAAGAACAGCAGATGATCCTCGAAGACCTCAAGGCCATCGACCGCCTGCTGGGCAAGCTGTCCAGCAAGGCCCGGGCCGCCTTCCTCTATAACCGCCTCGACGGCTTGAGCCACGCCGAGATCGCCGAGCGCCTCGGGGTCTCGGTGCCCAGGGTGCGCCAGTACCTGGCCCAGGGCATCCGCCAGTGCTATATCGCCCTGTACGGGGAGCCGGTATGACCCCCATCAGTTCCAAGCCGGTGTCTGCCCGGGTCCTGGACGCCGCCATCGCCTGGCAGTTGTCGCTGGATGGCGGCGGCAGTGCGCTGGAGCGCGAGGAATTCGCCAAGTGGCACGCGGCCCACGAGGAACACGCACGGGCCTGGCGCCAGTTGGGCATGCTTGATCAACGCTTCAGCGTGGCTTCGGGCCCGGCGCGGAGTGCCTTGCTGCAATCGCGCGAGGGGCTGCGCCGGCGCGTACGCAAACTCGGTCGTGGGGTCGCCAGCATTGTGCTGGTGGCCGGCCTGGCCCTGTTTGCCGGGGAGCGTTACCTGCCGGTGGATTACTGGCTGGCCGACCAGCGCACCGCCACTGGTGAACAGCGCACCCTGCACCTGTCCGATGGCACGGTGATCAATCTCAATACCCACAGTGCACTGGATGTGCGCTTCGATGAGCAGCAGCGACGAATCGTTCTGCAAGAAGGCGAGATTCTCATCGAGACCGGGCACAACGACAGCCGTCCGTTCATCGTCGAGACCCGCGATGGCCGGATGCGCGCTCTGGGCACGCGGTTCCTGGTCAAGCGTGAAGACCAGGGCACCCGCCTCGGCGTGCTGCAATCGGCGGTGGCCGCGCGGCCGCAAGCCGGCCAGGACGAGCAAGTCTTCAAAGCAGGCCAGCAGGTGCTGATGCGCCAGGACGGCCTCGGCTCACTGCAGGCTCTGGGCCCCGGGGCCGATGCCTGGACCCGCGGCATGCTGGTGGTGGACAACGCCCGCCTCGGCGACCTGATCAACGAACTGGGACGCTATCGTCGCGGTTACCTGGGGGTCGCAGGGAACATTGCCGACTTGCGCATCACCGGCAGCTTCCCGCTGCAGGACCCGGACCTGGCACTCGATGCCCTGCTGCCGACCCTGCCGGTGAAGATTGAACGCCACGCCCCTTGGTGGGTGACCGTGGTCGCCAAATCCGACACCCAGCCCTGAAACCCGGCCCCGTGGCCGGCACGGGGCCTGGCCCGAGAAAACTTCGATAACCCGCAACGGATGGCGGCTGCAGCGCAGCACGCCACGGGCTTCCGTGCCCTGCTACGGCGCTGCTTTCAGCAGGGCTGGCTGCTGAATCTAAATTATTTTCAATTCGCTCTATCACTTTTGCAGTTTCGTTCGGCAGATAGGCAATTGCGAAACATTTCCATTCAGGAGCTGCCGTATGTCCCGCTCGCTAGACACCCTGTTGCGCCCCAGCCTGTTGGCCGTTGCCATTGCCTTCAGCGCTCCCCTGCTCAGCTCGCCACTGATTGCCGCCGAGCAGGCGTCCAGCGTGCGCGCCTACAACCTGCCGGCGGCCCCGCTGGCCAGCACCCTGAACCAGATCGCCAGCCAGGCCGGCCTGGCCCTGAGCCTGAATCCGTCCCTGGCCGCGGGCAAGACCTCGGCCCCGGTCAAAGGCCAGTTCGACGCCCCGGGCGCCCTGCGCGAAGCCCTGCGCGGCACCGGCCTGCAACTGGAGCACAGCAGCGCCGGCACCTACAGCCTGGTGGCCATCACCGAAGGCGTGGTGGCCTTGCCGGAGACCAGTATCACGGCCCAGGGCAGCAATGAAACGGCCTGGGGCCCGGTGGAAGGCTATGTGGCCACCCGCACCGCCGCTGGCACCAAGACCGACACTGCTCTGGTTGAGGCGCCGCGCTCGATCTCCGTGGCTACCCGTCAGCAGATGGAAGACCGCAACGTGCAGAATCTTGATGATGCGGTTCGCTACATGCCCGGTATCGTTTCCGCCAGCTATGGCAGCGATACCCGTTACGACTGGATGCTGGTACGTGGTTTCGAGCCCACACAATTCCTCGACGGCCTGCCATTGCCTCGCGGCGTGTATGCCAACCCGAAGGCAGAAACCTGGAACCTCGATCGCCTTGCCTTGCTGCGAGGCCCGGCGTCCTCGGTCTATGGCCAGACCCCTCCGGGTGGCCTGCTGGACATGGTCAGCCGACGCCCCAGCGCCGAGGCCAGCCATGCCGTGCAGATTCAGTACGGCAGCGACAACTATCGCCAGATCAATTTCGCCAGCACCGGCAAGATCGATGATGAAGGGCAATTCCTCTACGGCCTCAGCGGCGTGGTGCGGGATGCCGGCACTCAGGTCGATCACATCGATAACAAACGCTACAACATCGCCCCCAGCCTGACCTGGAACATCGACACCGATACCAAGCTCACCCTGCTCTCGCAGTTCACCCGCGACGATACCGGGGCGACCAGCCAGTTCATGCCAATCCAGGGCACCAAGATCAAGTCTCCCCTGGGCGACGTTTCCCATCACAAGAACCTCGGCGACCCGGACTACGAGTTCTATGATCGCACCTACTACGCCCTGGGTTATGCCTTCGAGCACCGTTTCAACGACGTCTGGCAGTTCCGCCAGAACCTGCGCTACACCAAGTCGGAGCTGGCCTTCCAGCAACTGACCGTTGGCTCCTACGCCTACTCCCCGGCAGATGCGGCGGGTAACATCAGCCGTACCTCGACCAACGTGAACGAAGACATCGGCCAGTTCGCCGTCGACAACAACTTCCAGGCCGACTTCACCACCGGCGACATCAGCCATACCCTGTTGATCGGCCTGGATCACCAACGCACCGACACCTCCTACCTGTCGATCTACGGTGACGGTGGCAAGACCAATATCTTCAACCCGGTCTATGGACAGCCGATCGTACGCCCGGCGCGCTCCGGTGCTTACTACGATTACAACCAGAAAACCGTGCAGACCGGCCTCTACGTCCAGGACCAGATGGCACTGGACAAATGGCGCCTGACACTGGGTGGCCGTGAAGACTGGGTGCACCAAGGCACCACTTACTTCAACAAGAACGACGTGACCAACACCGACCGCAGCAAGAACTTCAGCGGCAATGCGGCGCTGAGCTACGTGTTTGATTCCGGTGTGGTGCCATACCTGTCCTACGCCGAATCGTTCCAGCCGGCCAGCAATGCCAGTGCCTCGCCTACCGAGTCCTACAAGCCTACCGAGGGCAAGCAGTGGGAACTGGGCATCAAGTACCAGCCGCCAGGTTCGAATACGCTGCTGAGTGCGGCGGTCTACGACTTGACCCAGAAAAACGTCCAGGTGACCAGTATCGGGGCGGGGGGCGAGTCGATCACCAGCCAGACCGGTGAAGTGAAGGTCAAGGGCCTGGAGCTGGAAGCCGTGTCCGATGTGACCGAGAACCTCAAGGTCATCGCTGCCTACACCTTGGCCAAGTCCGAGATACAAAAAGGCATCTATAAAGGCAACCGCCTGCAACTGATGCCCAACCAGCAAGCCTCCCTGTGGACCGACTACACCTGGCACAGTGGCGTGCTCGACGGATTCGGCATCGGTGCCGGTGCCCGCTATACCGGCAATACCTATGGCGACCAGGGCAATACCTGGCTGGGCAAGGCCAATGCGTACACCGTGTTCGACGCTGCCGTGCACTACGACCTCGGCCGCCTGGACAGCAGCCTCAAGGGCGCCTCGCTGAAACTCAATGCCACCAACCTGTTCGACAAGGACTACCTGTCCACCTGCGATGGCTCTTACTGCTATTTCGGCGACCAGCGCAGCGTGGTGGCCAGCGCCACCTATCAATGGTAACCGGCTGAGTTCACCACCAGGCCGTCCGACAAGGACGGCTTTGGTGCATCTGAAGGCAAAGAAATGAAAAGCAAGACGATCCGCCGCTGGTCCTTCATCCACACCTGGACCAGTCTGATCTGCACCGTATTCCTGCTGCTGTTGGCGCTTACCGGCCTGCCGCTGATCTTTCACCACGAGATCGACCACCTGCTGGGGGACGCCCCCGAGCTGCGGGACATGCCCGCCGGCACCCCGCACCTGGACCTGCAGCAACTGGTGCAGGCCGCCCAAGCCCATCGCCCGGGCGAGGTGATGCAGTACTTCGGCTGGGAAGACGACGAGCCCAACGGGGTGGTGACGATCATGGCCAGGACCGCCGGCACCGAACCCAATTCATCCCACACCTTTATGCTCGATGCCCGTACCGGCGAGGCGCTGGAAATGCCCTCGGCCAACGGCGGGCTGATGATGGTCATGCTGCGCCTGCACGTGGACATGTTCGCCGGGCTGCCGGGCAAGCTGCTGCTGGCATTCATGGGCCTGCTGTTCATCCTGGCGATCATTTCCGGCACGGTGCTCTACCTGCCGTTCATGCGCCGCTTGAAATTCGCCACGGTGCGCCAGGACAAGTCCAGCCGCCTGCGCTGGCTCGACCTGCACAACCTGATCGGCGTGGTAACCCTGACCTGGGCCCTGGTGGTGGGCGTGACCGGGGTCATCAGCGCCTGCGCCGACCTGATCATCGCCGCCTGGCGCAATGACAGCCTGAGCGCCATGGTCGCCCCCTACCGCGACGCTCCGCCACTGGCCCAACTGGCCCCGGCCAGCCGCCTGCTGGAAATCGCCAGGGACGTGGTCCCGGGCATGCAACCGGACTTCATCGCCTTTCCCGGCACCCGTTTCTCCAGCGAGCATCACTATGCGGTGTTCCTCAAGGGCGGCAGCCACCTGACCTCGCACCTACTGACCCCGGTACTGATCGACGCCAGTACCCTCGAGGTCACTGCGGTGGCCGAGCGCCCCTGGTACATGGATGCCATGGGCATGTCCCAGCCCCTGCACTTCGGTGACTACGGCGGCATGCCGATGAAGGTGCTGTGGGCCTCGATGGACGTGCTGACCATCATCGTCCTGGGCAGCGGCCTGTACCTGTGGATCGTCCGCCGCCGAGCCGGCAGGCCCTCCCCGGAGACACGGCCATGAAGCCCCGGCAGTCAAACTTCTGGAAGGTCTTCGGCCTACCGGCGCTGATCGCCCTGCTCAGCGCTGCCGGGCTGTTTGCGGCGCTGCTGGGGGACGGGGTCTGGGACAGCCTGAGCTGGATCGGCCTGGGCCTACCGACGCTGATCGCCCTGCGCGGCCTGCTGCGGCGCTAACCTGCGGCCTGAGCCCGGTGCCGGAAAACCGCGCCACAGGTACATCGAGAGCGCGAGGCCGACCAGCATCACCGGAATGAACATGCGGTTCTCCATCAGTGCCTCGATGGCCACCAGCACGCTGAACAGCGCCAGCCCCAGCAGCGGCACATAACTGGCCGCCAGGCCCCAGCGCCAGGGCTGGGTCACCGGGTTGGGGCCCCACAGGGTCAGCAGGGTGTACACCAGAGCCGGCAATACCAGGGCCGGCAGCGCCCAATAGCAGGCCATGTAGGCAAATGCCATGATCAGCTCCGGCTCGCCCTCGCCATGACGGCGAAACTCGTACTGCAGGGCCAGGTACACCGCCAGCCCGCCCAGCAGGGTCAAGGCCAGGCTGTACAACCCATGTCTAAGATACCGTTCGCGCATTCCTCACTCCTTGCCTGTCCTGCATTGCGCCCTGTAGCCCCTGCTCCAGGCTGCGCTAAGATCCCGGGGGCGTGAGCCTTTGCCACACTCCCACCCGCGAGGAATATTCATGTCCACCCCCAGCATGACGCTGTTCCACAACCCGGCATCACCTTATGTACGCAAAGTCATGGTGCTGCTGCACGAAACCGGTCAGTTGAACCGCGTGGCCCTGCAGGCGTCCCAGCTGACTCCGGTCAACCCGGATGCGGCGCTGAACCACGACAACCCCCTGGGCAAGATTCCCGCCCTGCGCCTGGATAACGGCCAGGTGCTGTACGACAGCCGGGTGATCCTCGACTACCTGGACCAGCAACATGTCGGCAATCCGCTGATCCCTCGCGAAGGCCCGGCCCGCTGGCGGCGCCTGACCCTGGCAGCCCTGGCCGACGGAGTCATGGACGCCTCGGTGCTGATCCGCTACGAGCTGGCGCTGCGGGCCCCGGAAAAACACTGGGAGCAGTGGCTCGAAGGCCAGCGCGACAAGATCCGCCGCGCCCTGGCGGTGCTTGAAGCCGAGGCCATTGCCGAGCTGGCCAGCCACTTCGATGTGGCCGCCATCAGCGTCGCCTGTGCCCTGGCCTACCTGGACTTTCGCCACCCGGACCTGGACTGGCGGCAGGACCAGCCCAGACTCGCCGCCTGGTACGCCGAGGTCAGCCAGCGTGGGTCGATGCTCGACACCCGCCCGCCGGCCTAATCGGTGAAGCGTGGCGAATACGACGCCACCCGGCCGGCTCCTGCAACCACCTCCCGCTCTTTGCAGGGGCCGATCGGCCGACGCGGCTGCCGGTACGCCGCAGGAGGAAACAGGCCGGCGATCCGCACTGCCAGGTGTTCGCGCAGACACTGATCCTCGCGCAGCCCCAACCACCTACTCATGGCCCACCTCCAGGTCGAACGACAGAGGCGCCGGCTCCTTGCGCAAGCCAATGCCGTACCAGTCCAGCTTGCGGGTCAGCACCATGAACACACCCAGCAGGCCGAACAGCAGCAGCGAGCCCATCAGCAGCGCATAGTCCTCGGCGCTCAACAGGCCGTACAGCAAGCCATACAGGGCAGCCAGGGCAGCGGCGAACGCCGTGCCGTTGCGCCAGCTGTGCAACACATGGCTGACGTAGAAACCGATCAGCAGCACACAGGCACCGGCGGACAATCCATAGGCCAGCTCAAAGCCCAGGTGCTCGGACAGTGACAACAGCAGCAGGTAGAAGAACGCCAGGGCCACCCCCACCAGGCCGTACTGGATCGGGTGCACCGACAGGCTCTTGAGCACTTCGAAGAGAAAGAAACCGGCGAAGGTCAGGCTGATGAACAGCAGCGCGTACTTGATCGCCCGGTCGCTCTTGAGGTACTGGTCCACCGGGTCGATGAAGCTCACGCCAAAGCTGCGGCCGTTGAAGTCATGGCACTCGCTGGAGACGGCGCAGCGCTCCATGGCCTGTTGCAGGTTGGTGGAGAAAAACGAGGTCTGCCAGGCCGCGACAAAACCCTGTTCAGTGACCTCGCGCTGGGCCGGCAGGTAGTTGCCGATAAAGCTCGGATGGGGCCAGTTGGCAGACAGGCGCACCTTGCTGGTCTTGCCCACCGGCAATACCTCCAACTGCCCGGTGCCCTGCAGGCGCAGGTCGAAGGCGAAGTCCAGGCGGGTAGCTTTCTTCACGTCCAGGGGCGGCAAGACCACATGCACACCTTCGTCCAGCCAACTGACGAAGGTGCCCGGAGCAAAGTCCAGGGTCTGGCCGTTGAGCTGCAACTGCAGGGCGTTCTCGATGCCGCGGATATCGCTGATACCGACCGCCAGGAAAGGCGCGTCGAACTGGTAATCGGCGAAGTCGTCCTTGATCCCGTACTGCTCGGGCACGGCAAACTGGCCGCTGATGTGGTTGTCGGCATGGAACAGCCGGGCCTCGTAGATACCCCGGGCCCGCAGCTCTGTCTGGGCCTTGCCGTCGAGTTCGAAGTGCTCCGGCAGGAAGTACAACCGCCCCTGTTTCTCATGGGCCTCCTGGTAGCGCTTCTGGGTTTTCTCGTCGGTCTTCCAGGTGCGCACGGTCTTGCGGTAATCCACCACCATCACCGGCCCGCTGATCTGCTGGCGGGTGCTGGAGCTGCGGGCGATGTCTTCAAGCACGCCGTCGCGCAGTTGCTGACGCTCGGAGATCAGGCCATCGATCATCATCAGCGGGATCAGCAACAAGATAATCAACAGGGCAATGGCCCCGAGTTTGAAGCTCAGATTGCGGTTCATGGATCTCTCCTTGTGCGAATGGGAGAGAGTCTGGCGCGCGGGGATGGGGGTTTGATGGAAGCAATGTGGAGACTCTGTGGAGAATCCCCGGCCAGCGTGACGGTGGCGTGGGCCTGTTCCCCGCGGCCGGCCGGCGCCCCGATGCACAGCGCTGGTCAATCCTGGGGCCGGGAACCAGGGGGAACACTGAGGCAGTGACGGCCCCTGAGGCGCCCAACACCCCAGCGGAGGCAGGCTCTCTCGCCAGACGAATCAGCGCAGGCGCAGGGTCACCTGGACGCCACCGGGTACATTCTCGATGCGCATCTGGCCGCCGTGCAGTTGCACCACCTCTTCGACGAAATTCAGCCCCAGGCCCGTGCTCTTGCGCCCGCTGTCCGGACGCGGCAGGGAATAGAACCGCTCGCACAGGCGCGGCAGGGCGTAATCGGGAATTGCCTCGCCCTGGTTGAACAGCACCCATTCCACGCCGTCTTCCACACGCTGCGCAGTGCAGCGCAGCAGGCCGCCGACAGGGCTGAAATCCAGGGCGTTGGCCAGCAGGTTGCCCAGGGCCTGGCGCAACAGGAACGGCTCTCCCGACCACATCAGGTCCGCAGCGATCGCCTGCTCGACCTGCAACTGCTTGCCCTCGATGCGCCCATGCTGGCTATTGAGCAACTCCTTGAACAACGGCGCCAACGGCACCTCGACCCGCTCTTCCAGCCCCTGGCGCTGCTCCACTTGCGCCAGGTTCAGCAGGCGTTCGATCAGGTGCTGCATGCGCGCGCTTTCGCTGTCGATATTGCCGACGAATCGCTGGCGCTGCGCCAAAGGCATTTCGCTCTGCAACAGTTCCGCCGCCCCACGGATTGCCGCCAGGGGGCTTTTCAGTTCATGGGTCAAGGTGTGCACGTAACGCTCGACATAGGCCTTGCCCTCCAGCTGGGTGCGCATGTGCTCCACCGCACTGGCCAGTTGCGCCAGTTCCCCGCCACGATAATGCGGCAGCTCGGCCCTGCGCCCCTCGCTCACCGCTAACGCGTAGGCGGTCATGCGCCGCAATGCAGCGCTCAGCCACCAGGACAGCAACGCACCGAGCAGCAGGCCCATGGCGATCAGCCCGGCGCCGTACCACAGCAGCCGCCGCTCGGTGCGGTCGACATAGGGCTGCAGGGAGCTGTTGGGCTTGGCCACGGTGACCACCCCGATGATCTGGCCGTTGTCACGGATCGGCGCGCCCACGTGCATCACCGAGGAATTCGGATCGTCGGGCAAGGCCCGGCTCGAACGTGCGCCGTATTGCCCGCGCAGGGTCAGGTAGACGTCGTTCCAGCGCGAATAGTCCTGGCCTACCGCCAGGCCGCTGGAGTCCAGGACCACCTTGCCCTGGGCATCGGTCACGTAGATGCGGTGGTTGACCTGGTTCTTCGCCAGGCCCCAGATGCTCGCCGCCGGCTTGCGTTCGCCATAGGCTCGCAACAACTCCGGCCAGCGGTTCTCGCTCAGGGTGCCGGCCTTGAAATCGTCCCGCAGGATCTCCGCCAGCAGGTTGGCGGTGTCCACCAGGGTTTCCTCGGTGGACTGGCGCACCCCGGGACGGATTTCCTGCATCACCGTATTCAACACGAAGTAACCAGTCAGGCCGATAAACAGCAGGTAGACCAGGAAGATCCGCAGCCCTAAGGTCATCAGGCGTGACCCGGGCTGTAGCTGTAGCCCAGGCCCCGGTGGGTCTGGATCGGCTCGGCCTGGGCCGCCACCAGGCGCAGCTTGGCCCGCAGGCTTTTTACATGGCTGTCGATATTGCGCTCGTAGCCGACATCCGCCATTACCCCCAGGGCGTCCAGCAACTGCTCACGGCTGAACACCCGCTCGGGCTGCTCCAGCAAGCACTGCAGCAGACGGAACTCATGCCGGGTCAGGCTCAACGGCTGCCCCCGGTAGCTGATCTGCACCCGCTCCGGGTCAATCACGAACAGCGCCGGGGGAGCTTCGACCAGCGCCCGTGGCGCCATGCGCTTGAGGATCGCCTTGACCCGCGCCGCCACTTCCCGCGGGCTGAACGGCTTGACCACGTAATCATCGGCACCGATCTCCAGGCCCACGACCCGATCGATCTCGGCGTCCCGGGCGCTGAGGAACATCACCGGCACTTCGCTGAAGCGCCGCAGCTGCTTGCAGGTTTCAAAACCGCTGATGTCCGGCAGGCCGATATCGAGGATGACCAGGTCCGCCGGGGTCGCCCGCTGATATTCCAGGGCGCCGTGGCCCAGGCTCAACCAGGTGGTGGTGAAGCCTTCGCCCTGCAGGGCAAAGATCAACGTGTCGGCAATCGCCGCTTCGTCTTCGACAATCAGGATATGGGGCATGGCATCCAGGCACAGAAGTTCAATGGGCGAACGGTGCCGGATGCCTTATACGCCGTCAATCAAACCCTGAGAAAACGCCGGTGCGAGGCCGGGCAAAAGCGCGGGCAACACAGGTCGGGAGGCGCATATGAGCCACTGGGGCCGGTGCACGGGCCCATGCACGCCAGCTACTGTCTGAAGACGGCAGGCTGGATCAGCAGTCCGGTTTGTCTGCGGTGTAGCGCCGCGCCGGGTTCACCGCCGCGCCGAACTCGCGCAGGGCCTTGGCACCGATCAGCAACGGATAGTTGAAGCTGCTGCGGTCGGTGAGGTTGACCTCCACCGTGCGCTTGACGTTGCCCAGGCACATCTCCAGCTCCACCACCGGGCGCTTGGCCGACTGCGGCTCCTCGCCATCGTCCTCGTCGGAGCGGCTCTTGATCTTGCTGATCCGCGCCACCTTGTGCTCGTAGACCTTGCCGCCGGCATCCTTGGTGGCCAGGCGAAAGCGCACCCAATCCTCGCCGTCACGGCTAAAGGTCTGGATATCCCTGGCCGACAGCGACGCGGTCAGGGCCCCGGTGTCCATCTTGGCCTGCAGGGTCTCGCCGATTTCCGGCAGGCGGATGTATTCATAACGACCGTACAGGGTCGGCTCGGCGGCCATGACCGGCAGCGCCAGCAGAGACAAAAGTGCAAGGACGGATTTCACGGCGCAGGTTTCCTCGTGGAATGGGGCAGCGGGATTTTAGACCGCTGCCGGTCAATTGGTTCGCAGGATCTTTGTATCTTGGATTCAGCACAGGGTTCACTCGGCCGGTCGTGGCGTGGCGAGGCGCCCGGGCGCGGCAGAACCTGGCGCGCCCAGCTTCAGCCGATGTGCCGTCGCAGGCAATCCTCGGCGGCGGGCCTTGCAACCGTTGCGCCCCGACGAGCCAAACGGGCGCCCGCGCCCTCGCCACAGGGGCATTCGGTTGAGCCCCAGGAAAAAGCCTACCCCACCCCAGGTGAAACATTCGTCAGCACACTAGAATTTGGCCTGTCCGCCGAAGCTGCTTATCATGGCGCGCCCAAAAGATTGTAAAGAGTGCCTTATGCGCCGCCTGCTCACCGGCTGTTTCGTCACCCTGCTGCTCCTGCTCAACACCCTGGTGCTGTTCGGCCCGTTGATGGTGTTCGCCCTGCTCAAGCTGGTCCTGCCGGGACGCCTGCGCGATTACGCCTCGGCGGCGGTGATGTGGATCGCCGAGACCTGGGCCGAGATCGACAAGCTGATCTTCTCCCTGTGCATCCCGACCCGCTGGGACATTCGTGGCGGCGAGAACCTGCGCCAGGACACCTCCTACCTGGTGGTGAGCAACCACCAGTCCTGGGTCGACATCCCGGCGCTGATCCAGACCCTCAACCGGCGCACGCCGTTCTTCAAGTTCTTCCTCAAGAAGGAACTGATCTGGGTGCCTTTCCTGGGCCTGGCCTGGTGGGCCCTCGACTACCCCTTCATGAAGCGCTACAGCAAGGCCTTCCTGGCCCGGCACCCGGAACTGCAAGGCAAGGACCTGGACATCACCAAGGCCGCCTGCGAGCTGTTCAAGCGCCAGCCGGTGACCGTGGTCAACTACCTGGAAGGCACCCGCTTCACCCCCGCCAAGCGTGAGCAGCAGGGTTCGCCCTTCCAGCACCTGCTCAAGCCCAAGGCCGGCGGCGTGGCCTTTGTCCTCGCGGCCATGGGCGAGCAACTGGATGCGATGCTGGATGTCACGGTGGTTTATCCACAGGCGCACACGCCGGGTTTCTGGGACCTGATCAGCGGCAGCGTGCCCAAGGTGATCATTGATATCCGTACCCGCGAACTGGACCCGGCGCTGTGGCACGGCGATTACGAGAACGACCCGGCGTTCCGCCAGCAGGTCCAGGACTGGGTCAACCAGCTGTGGACCGACAAGGACCGGCGCATCAGCCAACTGCTCGCCGAGGGCCGTTGATCAATCCTTGATCAATCGCTGATCACATGGGGCAGGAAGCGGCTGCTGTCCTTGGTGATCGGCGAGCTGTCCTCACGAATGCCGATGCCCGCTGGCTGATCACCGATCAGCCAACTGCCGATCACCGTGTGATTGCCGGCGAACACCGGCAACGGGTGAAACTGCTGGCGAATGCAGGGGCCGCCACCGTAGGGCCCGGTCTCGGCCAAGCGCTCGCCCTCTGCGGTGCAGATTTCCACGTTGGCCCCTTCCCGGGAAAAGAACGGCTTGCGCACCCAACCCGCGCCCAGGCTGGCGCTGGGATCGTCGTCGATAAACGCCGGCAGCAGGTTCGGGTGCCCCGGATGACGCTCCCACAGCAGGGCCATGGCGCCCTTGTTGGAGAGGATCGCCTTCCACGGCGGTTCGACAAACTGCGTGCGGCTGCCGGCAATCGCCGGGCCATAGGCTTCGTGGAACATCTGCTCCCAGGGGTAGAGCTTGAACAGGCTCTCGATGGGCATCTCCAGCAGGTCGACGAAACGCCCGCCGGCATTCAGGCCGATGTCTTCGATGGCGATCAGCCGCGTACCCAGGCCAGCCTGGCGGGCGATATCGCGCAGGTATTCGACGGTGCCGCGATCCTCCAGGGAATCCCTGACCGAGGCAAAGTGCATCGGCGACTTGAAGCCGCCCTGGACGAACGCCTGGAGCAGCTTGTCCTCGATGCTGTTGAACTGATCGCAGCCGGCCGGCAACTGCCCGCGCTGCATCTGTTGCTCGAGCCACACGTACTGGAAGAAGCTCGCCTCATACAGCGAGGTCGGGGTGTCGTAGTTGGTTTCCAGCAGCTTGGCCGGGCCTGTACCGTCGTAGCACAGGTCCATGCGCCCGTAGAGATGAGGGTCGCCCTGCTTCCACGACTGGCGGATCAATTCATGGAAGGCCGGGGGAATGGCCAGGCGCTGCAGCAGTTCCTCGCTGTCCACCACCTCGGCCACCAGGGCCATGCACAGCTCGTGCAGCTCCTGGGTCGGGTCTTCGAGGTGGTCCTCGATCTGCCGCAGGCTGAAGCGGTAGTAGGCCGACTCGTCCCAGTAGGGCTCGCCATCGAAGGTGTGGAAGGCAAAGCCCAGTTGCTCCGCCGTGGCCTGCCAGTCCGCCCGCGGGGTGCTGAGGATGCGTTTCAAGAACCGAACCCCCAGCTGTGCCCGGAACCGAAACCGCCTCGACTGACCACCTCATGGGCGCCGGCCATGGCGTCGCCGGCGCGAGTGAAGCGCTCCGGACTGGAAATGCCGAAACGACCACCGTTGCTGGCATTACTGAAGGTCTTGCCGGCCTCCACTTGCTGGGTGAGGGTGCTCAACTGCGAGCCGCCACGACCGTCGCGCTCCTTGTACAGGGCCTCGCTGAAGTAGCGTGGCTCCGGTTCCAGGCCGATCCAGCGCCAGAAACTCGAGCCGGAACTGGAAGAGCCGCCATTGCCGACGCTCATCGCGCTGCCGCCACCGCTGGTGGTGCCGCTGGAACCGGAGCCGGCCTGCTGTTGCTCCTCCTCGCCGGGCTTGACCGGCACCGTGCGCTGGCTGGTCAGGGCAAAACCTTGGAAGGTCGGTATGTAGGTCCGGTTGTAGATGGAGACCTTGCAATGGCCGGGGTAGAAGTCCTCCTCGCAGTCTTGCAAGTCCTTGTAACGCGGGGCCACCACGTCACTACGCTCCCAGGCGTCGTCGCGGGCTGACTGGCAGATATCCAGTGAAATCTGCGCCTGCTCACATTCCTGCGGGCTGGTGAAATGCTGGACTTGGCGAACCTCTCGAGTCGCCTGGGGCTGGCCGTCACAGGCAGCCAGGGCGAACGGCACACTGCCCAGCAGCACCAGGCGCACGCTTTTACTGCGTTTCATGCCGGCGCCCTCAGACTGATGGGGTCATGCAGGCCGCGTTGAGCAGGCCGACACCGACAGAGACTGCAGCCACCAGGATCGCCGCAGCGTTTTCCTGGTTGGCGATGCGCTGGGACAGGCCCTTGAGGGTCAGGCTGACGACAAAGAACGCCAGCAACTGCACCACCGCGGCGATACCGGCCCAGAGCAGGAAGTCGATGATCGAAATGGAATGGGCAATCGCGCTGGCCACCGGGATTGCAAAGCCCAGCAAGGCGCCGGACAGGGCAATGGCGGCGGCGCTGTTGCCCTGGCGGATCAGGGCGAATTCGTTATAGGGGGTCAGGCGCGTGTAGATGAACGCGTAGAGGGCAAACACCAGGGCCGCGCCCAGCATGTAGAGCATGAAACCGAGCACCGCATCAGCGGGCAGAGACATCTTCAGTGCATCCATGAACATCGCGTTCGAGCTTCCTTGAAAAAACGGGCGCGAGATATAACACAGGCCTGATTCGGCGAAAACTCCGAAACAGGCCTGGAACAAATCCCTCGAGGATCAACGACTCCGGCATGCCCGGCGTCGGTACAAGGGTGCCTTACTTGGCCACGCCCCAGATGCCGCTCAGGCTTTGCAGCAGCGAGCCGCCCACGCCCTGCTGGCCCAGGTACTGCAGGATCACCGGCGCGAATTGGCCGATCATGCCGCTGTCCATGCCCAGGGCGCCGAAGGCGTTGTTCAGGTCATTGGTGTCCTTGACGTTGCCCAGGGCGCTGTCCAGGCCCTTGGTCTGCCCGGACGACTGGCCCAGCACGCCGCTCAGGGCACCCAGGCTGCCCAGGGCATTGCTGCCGGAGAGCTTGTCCAGGCCGGGCACGCTTTTGCTCAACTGGGAATAGTCGGAACTGCTCAACTGGTTCTTCGCCAGGCCGAGCATCGCGCCCGTACCGCCGATGGCTTGCTGGGGGGTGACATTCAGCTGCGAGCCCAGGCTGCCGAGCAGGCCGGCGGTCTGGGAGGTCGGGGCCGCGGCGGCAGCCTTGTCGCCGCCCTGCATCCCGGAAATGGCGTTGGCCGCATCGTTCAGGCTGAAACCGCCGGCCAGGGCCGAACCGGCTGCCAGGGTCATCAGGGTAGCCAGGGCGAAACCGCGTGGAATATTCATCGAAACAACCTCATGGGGCAGGAAACCATCCGTGTTCGGGTGGCTGGAAAACAGCCTTTTGACTGAAGAGCCGGGCGAATGTTCCGAAAATGGCGCAGCGGCGCCCGCACCTTCTGGATTTTAGTCGAGAATCCCGCATCCACGGCCCGCCGCCCTGCGTATATCCAGCATCGACGACCGGCGCAGCGTGCATCGGCACCGGCCGTAGCATGAGGTAGCAAGCCGTGAATGGAACAACCGATCACCCTGGACTACCCTCTGGCTGCATCGGCCGCTGCCAATCGTGGTCCGTCCACCTGCCGCTCGCCTGGAGAATCGCCATTTCCGCACTCGACCCCGATCAGCTCAGGCACCTGCTGGCCCAGTGCTCACTGGGCGATCGCCGCGCCTTCGAAAGCCTGTACCGCAGCGTTGCCCCGCGCCTGAACGGCGTCGCCCTGCGCTTCATGGGCCGCCGGGACCTGGCCGAGGAAGTCCTGCAGGAAAGCTTCGTACGGATCTGGCACAACGCAGCGCGCTACCAGCCGCACCTGTCCGCGCCCCTGACCTGGATGATCAACATCACCCGCAACCAGGCCATCGACCAATTGCGCAAGCAGCGCGAGCGCCCCCTTGGCGAACTCGAAGCACAACAACTGGTGGATGAAGCCCCCTCGGCCCACGAGCTGCTGGACAGCGCCCGTGAAGCCCGAGCCCTGAACCACTGCCTGGAAAGCCTGGAGGGCATGCAACGCCAGTCGATCACCGTGGCCTACTTCCAGGGCCTGTCCTGTTCAGAGTTGGCCGACCACCTGGCGGCGCCCCTGGGCTCGGTCAAATCCTGGATCCGCCGGGGCATGGAACGCCTGCGCAGGTGCCTTGAATCATGAATTATCAAACCCCTGAACGACGCCGCGCCCTGGCCGCCGACTACGCCATCGGGCTGATGCAGGGCGCCGCGCGTCGGCGCTTCGAAGCACTGCTGCTGGACGACGCGGCCCTGCGTGAAGAACTGGCGCAGTGGCAGGAAAGCCTCGCCAGCCTGACCGAAGCCCTTCCCGAGCAGCAAGTGCCGGAGCATGTGTGGCAGGGTATCCAGGCGCGCATCCAGCCCCAGGTCCTGCACCTGCCGCAGAAGAACCCGCTGTGGATGCGCCTGCGCCTGGCGATTGCCGCCTGCGCCGTGCTGGCGACCCTGTACATCGGTTTTATCCGGCAGGACGACCAGGTGCGCTATAGCGCCACCCTGCTCAGCGCCAGCCAGGAGCCGGCCTTGCAGATCAAGGCCCATGCCCAGTACCTGCAAGTCGAACCGCTGACCCTGGCGGCCATCGGCCTGGACCGCAGCCTGGAACTCTGGGCGATCCCGGCCGAAGGCAAACCGATTTCCCTTGGCGTGGTGCCAGTGGGAGGCAAGGGCCGGATCAACCTGACCCAGGCCCAGCGCGACCTGCTGGGCACACCGATTGCCCTGGCGGTAAGCCTCGAACCTCACGGCGGCTCGCCCACCGGGCAACCCACCGGCCCGGTGCTGTACCAGGGGCAATTGGCGGCGCTGTAACAGGCACCTGCTGGCGTAGGAGCGGGCTTGCCCGCGAACGCCGTCAGGGTAAACTCCGCGCCCAGGCCCCCCGCCACGTCCTTGCAGGCAGGCCCTTGCCTGCCATGCAGGCCCCCGCCTCGCCTGGCGCCATCCACCGAACGGACTCTTATGAAAGCTGCGCTCTACAGCGGCCTCCTGCTGGCCCTGGCAATCGCCGTCTTGCTCTGGCGAATCGGCACCCCGGTTGATAGCCGCCAATGCACTGATGCGGCCCCAGGCCCCTTGACCGACTTCATCCGCCAGCACTTCAGCGATCGCCAGGGAGCCGACTGGCGCGACGACGGCAGTGCCCTGGGCATTCTTGAAGTTCCCGAGGCCCAGGCATTCGCCCGCCAACCCGAGTTTTACTACTGCGAAGCCCTGAACCTGCTGCAGGACCCACAGCGAACCCAGACGGAAAAGGTGCACACCACGGCCTTGATGCTGTCCCTGCCCCTCGACTACTACCTGGACTTCATGGACCGCAGTCACCAGCTGTACCAGCGCGGGCTCATCGATCAATCCGTCATGAGCATGGTGCTTCTGCCAAGAAGCACGGCCCTGAATTACTGGTGGCTGCCCCAGTGGCGGTCGCGCTTCCAACGGGATGCGCCCGGCATTCTCAGCGATGACCACATGGAAGAGATCCTGAGTGGAGAGCACTGGTTCGACTACCCGGGCCGGGGTTACTGACCCGTCATCGCCGGCGCTCACTGCGTCCGGCCCTGGCCTGCTCCCTGAAACGCCAAAGGGCGACCTGTGGGTCGCCCTTTGCTCCTATTGCCGCAAACCTCAGGCAGCGCTGAACAGCTTGTGCGGGTCGATGACGAATTTCTTCGGCACGCCGGCATCGAACTCGCCATAGCCGCGCGGGGCGTCGTCGAGGCTGATGACTTCAACCCCCACCACGTCGGCAATGTTGATGCGGTCCCACATGATCGCCTGCATCAGTTGGCGGTTGTACTTCATCACCGGGGTCTGGCCGGTGTGGAAGCTGTGGGACTTGGCCCAGCCCAGGCCGAAACGGATGCTCAGGCTGCCCATCTTGGCCGCGGCGTCCACCGCGCCCGGGTCTTCGGTGACGTACAGGCCGGGGATGCCGATTTTGCCCGCCACCCGCACCACGCCCATCAGGGAGTTGAGCACGGTGGCCGGTGCTTCGTGCTGGGCGCCGGCATGGCCGTGGCCCCGGGCTTCGAAGCCCACGGCGTCCACTGCGCAGTCCACTTCCGGCTCGCCGAGCAAATCGGCGATCTGCTCGTGCAGCGGGGTGTCCTTGGACAGGTCGGCAATCTCAAAGCCCTGGGCCTTGGCGTGGGCCAGGCGCACCGGGTTGACGTCACCGACGATCACCACCGCCGCCCCCAGCAGGCGCGCGGAAGCAGCGGCCGCCAGGCCCACTGGGCCGGCACCGGCCACATAAACGGTACTGCCCGGGCCGACACCGGCAGTCACAGCGCCGTGATAACCGGTGGGCAGGATGTCGGAGAGGCAGGTCAGGTCGCGGATCTTTTCCATGGCCTTGTCGCGGTTCGGCAGCTTCAGCAGGTTGAAGTCGGCGTAAGGCACCAGCACGTACTCGGCCTGGCCACCGGTCCAGTCGCCCATGTCGACGTAGCCGTAGGCACCACCGGCGCGGGCCGGGTTGACGGTCAGGCAGACCCCGGTGTGCTGCTCCTTGCAGGAGCGGCAGCGCCCGCACGCCACGTTGAACGGCACCGAGACCAGATCACCGATCTTCAGGTTCTCGACATCACTGCCCTTCTCGATCACCTCGCCGGTGATTTCATGGCCCAGGACCAGGCCGACCTGGGCGGTGGTACGACCACGGACCATGTGCTGGTCCGAACCGCAGATATTGGTGGAGACCACGCGCAGGATGACGCCGTGCTCGATCTTCCTGCCGCGCGGGTCCTGCATTTTTGGATAGTCGATTTTCCGTACTTCGACCTTGCCGCTGCCGAGATACACGACACCACGATTACCAGACATGCTTTCACCTCGCTGTTGTTGTTATGGAACCGCGTAACCCAAAGGGGGGAAACACGTGGATTGCTCGGGTACAGATGCTGTTTCGTTTTCACAACCGCTTTCACGCGAACAGGCGCAACGCCTGTAGGAGCGAGCTTGCTCGCGAAGGGCTGCGCAGCAGCCCCAAGAATCATCAGAGCACCACCGTACGGTTGCCGTTCAAGAACACCCGCCGTTCGATGTGATAGCCCACCGCCCGGGCCAGGGTCAGGCCTTCGATATCCCGGCCCTTGGCGATCAGGTCTTCGGGGTAGTAACTGTGGTCCACCACCTCCACGCCCTGGGCGATGATCGGCCCCTCGTCCAGGTCGTTGTTGATGTAATGCGCCGTGGCCCCCACCAGCTTCACGCCCTTGTTGTAGGCCTGGTGATAAGGCTTGGCACCCTTGAAACCCGGCAGCAGGGAGTGGTGGATATTGATCGCCTTGCCATCAAGCTTGCGGCACAGCTCCGGCGACAGCACCTGCATGTAGCGGGCAAGGATCACCAGCTCGGCGCCGGACTCCTCGATCACCTGCCACACCTGGCGCTCCTGGGAGGGCTTGTCGTTGGGGTCGAGGGGGAAGTGGTGGTAGGGAATCTGGTGCCAGTCGGCCAGAGGCTTGAGGTCCGGGTGGTTGGACACCACCGCCACCACGTCCATGGGCAACTGGCCGATGCGCTGGCGGTAGAGCAGGCCGTTCAGGCAGTGGTCAGCCTTGGAGACCATGATCACTACCTTGGGCCGGTAGTTCGGCGCGGTCAGTTCGAAGTTCATCTCGAAGGCCTTGGCCCGCTGCGCCAGGCCCTGGCGAAAACCTTGCTCGTCGAGGCCGTCGGGCTGGCGGAACTCCACGCGGATGAAGAAGCGCCCCGAGAGCCGGTCATCGAAGGAATGGTGCTCGGTGACGTAGCAGCCCTGCTCGAACAGAAAGCGGGTCACCGCGTCCACCGTGCCGAGCACACTGGGGCAGTCAGCGGTGAGAATCCATGTGTCGGGGGCGCGGCTCATACGGGATAACTCCTGTTCGTTAAGGCAACCGCAGCGCGGTTGATTCGCTGTAGGAGCGAGCTTGCTCGCGAAGGACGGATGTCCCGGAAGACCACAGCGCCCTTGGATCTTTCGCGAGCAAGCTCGCTCCTACCGATCACAGCCAAAGCCGGGCGTCAGGCCTGGACGCTGAGGCCGTATTCAGCGGCGGCGTCCTGCAGCCACATCCACCAATAATCGGAAAAGCTGCGGCGTACCAGCAGTTCCCAGGTGTCTTCGCCGGTACGGCGGATCACCAACTGCGACTTGGCGAACACCGTGCCCACCGCCTTGCCCACCGGAAAGTTGTTGGGGTGCACGTCGTAGCTGGTGGACTTCATCAGCACCTGGCGCACGTTGGGCCCGGACAGTTCGAGAATCTGCTGGCCGCCGCTGACGTTGACGATCTGGATATGCAGGTCGCCCAGGGCGGCGCGCAGGTTCTGCTCGGCGGCGAACTCTTCGCCGCTGGGCACGATCAGCAGCCACTCATCCGGGCCCAGCCATTGCAGGCTGGTCTCGCCCTTGACCACTACGCTCAGGGCGCCTGGCAATTCGATGCCCAAGGCTTTGTGCACGCCGGCGGCGAAAGCCGGATCGTGGCCATCGCCACGGATCGTCAGGTGGCCAAGGAGTTTTTTCTCGCGCAGGGTGACCCCGGCGTTCTTGCGGCCCTTGCCCACCAGGCTCGGCAGGTCGGCGTGGTGCAACGACGATTCGGCCTTGGCCCCGGTGGTGGGGCGCTGTGGGTAAACGTTGACTGCGGTCATAGAGCACCTGTGCTGAATTCTGTTGATAACGCCCTGTAGGAGCCGGCTTGCCGGCGAAGAGGCCCTTGAGCCTGGTGCCAGCCCTGAGGCCGCCTTCGCTGGCGAGCCAGCTCCTACACAAGCCGGTTCCTAGCCCTAAATGTTCTGGCGATCACCTTTGGGGTCGAAGAACACCGAGGAAACGATTTCCGCCTCGATCACCCGGCCATCGGCCAGGGGCGCGAAGACCCGCTCGCCCAGGCGCTTGAGACCGCCCTTGACCACGCCCAGGGCAAAGGAATAACCCAGGGAGTTGTGGGCATAGCTGGAAGTCACGTGACCGACCATGCTCATGGGAATCGCCTGCTTGGGGTTGAACACCAGCTGCGCGCCTTCCGGCAGCCACTGGGTCGGGTCGATCGGCTTCAGGCCCACCAGTTGCTTGCGCTGCTCACGCACGCAGTCTTCGCGGTTCATGCCGCGCCAGCCGATCCATGAGAACGGCTTGGTGCGGCCCACGCACCAGCCCATGTTCAGGTCGTCCGGGGTCATCGAGCCGTCGGTGTCCTGGCCGACGATGATGAAGCCCTTCTCGGCCCGCAGCACGTGCATGGTCTCGGTGCCGTAGGGGGTCAGGTTGTATTTCTTGCCAGCCTCGACGATCTGCTCCAGCACGCCCATGGCGTAGTCGGCCTGGACGTTGACCTCGTAGGACAGCTCGCCGGTGAACGAGATGCGGAACACCCGGGCCGGCACGCCGCCCACCAGGCCTTCCTTCCAGGTCATGAACGGGAAGCCGTCCTTGTCCAGGTCGATGTCGGTGACTTCGCTCAGCAGCTTGCGGCTGTTGGGCCCGGACAGGGTCATGGTGGCCCAGTGGTCGGTGACCGAGGTGAAGTACACCTTGAGGTCCGGCCATTCGGTCTGCTGGTAGATCTCCAGCCACTGCAGCACGCGAGCCGCGCCGCCGGTGGTGGTGGTCATCAGGAAGTGGTTGTCGGCCAGACAGGCGGTGACGCCGTCGTCGAAGACCATGCCGTCTTCCTTGCACATCAGGCCGTAGCGGGCCTTGCCCACGTCGAGCTTGGTCCAGGCGTTGCTGTAGATGCGGTTGAGGAACTCCCGGGCGTCCGGGCCCTGGATGTCGATCTTGCCCAGGGTCGAGGCGTCCAGCAGGCCGACGCTGTCGCGCACCGCCTGGCATTCGCGCTTGACCGCGGCATGCAGGTCCTCGCCGTTTTTCGGGAAGTACCAGGGACGTTTCCACTGGCCGACGTCCTCGAACTCGGCGCCGTTCTTCAGGTGCCAGTGATGCAGCGCGGTAAAACGCACCGGCTCGAAGATGTGCCCGCAGTGCCGGCCGGCCACGGCGCCGAAGGTGATCGGCGTGTAGTTCGGGCGGAACATGGTGGTGCCCATCTGCGGGATGCTGACGTTCAGCGAGCGGGCGGCAATGGCCAGGCCGTTGACGTTGCCCAGCTTGCCCTGGTCGGTACCGAAGCCCAGGGCGGTGTAGCGCTTGACGTGCTCCACCGACTCGAAGCCCTCGCGGGTCGCCAGTTCGATGGCGGCAGCGGTGACGTCGTTCTGCAGGTCGACGAATTGCTTCGGTGCCCGAGCGGTGCCTTTTTCGTGGGGCACCTGGAACAGCGCCAGGGTCGGTTCTTCAAGACGGGCCAGGGCCTTGGGCAGCACGCCCTCCACGGCCTGGAAACCGGCTTCGCTGGCTGCGCGCACGCCGCCTTCGAAACCATCCGCCAGGGCATCGCCGAGGCTGTAGACACCATTGATGCCGCCCACGCACACGCGTTTCTGCGGTGCTTCACCGGGCACGAAACCGAGGATGTCTTCGCGCCACACCGGCTTGCCGCCCAGGTGCGAAGCCAGGTGCACCACCGGGCTGTAGCCGCCGGAGCTGGCGATCAGGTCGCAGTCGAGCCATTCGCCGGGGCTGGTGACCTTGTGCGCCTTGACGTCGATGGCCGCCACCCGCGCGCCGGTCACATGCTTGCTGCCACGGGCCTCGATCACTGCGCTGGAGGTGAGGATGCGAATGCCCTTGGCCCGGGCTTCTTCCACCAGGGCGCCGCGGGGGTTGTGCCGCGCGTCGGCGATGGCCACCACCTGCAGGCTGGCGTCGAGCCAGTCCAGGGCCACACGGTAGGCGTGGTCGTTGTTGGTGGACAGCAGCAGTTTCTTGCCCGGGGCCACGCCGTAACGACGCACGTAGGTGGAGACGGCGCCGGCCAGCATGTTGCCCGGCACATCGTTGTTGCCATAGACCAGCGGCCGCTCATGGGCACCGGTGGCCAGCACCACGCGCTTGGCCCGCACCCGATGAATACGCTGGCGCACCTGGCCAATCGGCGCGCGATCGCCAAGGTGATCGGTGAGGCGCTGATGAATGGTCAGGAAGTTATGGTCGTGATAGCCGTTGACCGTGGCCCGCGGCAGCAGCAACACATCCGGCAGGGACTGCAGTTCGGCAACCACGCTGGCTACCCACTCCGAGGCCGGCTTGCCGTCCAGGCTTTCGCGGCTGTCCAGCAAGCTGCCGCCGAATTCTTCCTGCTCATCGGCGAGGATCACCCGGGCGCCACTGCGGGCGGCGGCCAGGGCGGCGGCGAGACCGGCGGGGCCGCCACCGACAATCAGCACGTCGCAGTGCTGGTTCATGTTGTCGTAGGTGTCCGGATCGTTCTCGGTGGGCGAACGGCCCAGGCCTGCGGCCTTGCGGATGTACTTCTCGTAGGTCATCCAGAACGATTGCGGGTACATGAAGGTTTTGTAGTAGAAGCCCGGCGGCATCAGCTTGCCGCCGACCTTGCCGAGGATCCCCATCATGTCGTTGTTGACGCTGGGCCAGCCGTTGGTGCTGGTGGCTACCAGGCCCTGGTACAGCGCCTGCTGGGTGGCGCGCACGTTGGGAATCTGGGTGGCTTCGGTGGCACCGATCTGCAGCACCGCGTTGGGCTCTTCACAACCGGCGGCAAAGATGCCTCGGGGCCGGGAGTACTTGAAGCTGCGGCCGATGATATCGACGCCGTTGGCGAGCAGGGCCGAGGCCAGGGTGTCGCCCTCGAAGCCCTTGTAGCTCTGGCCGTTGAAGGTGAAGGTCAGGACCTTGTTGCGGTCGATGCGTCCGCCGTTGGACAGGCGATTGGTCTGGCTCATACCTTCTCTCCAGCAGCCTTGGCGGTGAATTGCGGCTTGCTGCCGATCTTGTAGGTTTCAAGGATTTCGTAGGTGACGGTGTCGCGGGTGGCGTTGAAGTACTGGCGGCAACCGGCAGCGTGGATCCACAGCTCGTGATGCAGGCCACGGGGGTTGTCGCGGAAGAACATGTAGTCGCCCCACTCCTCGTCGGTGCAGGCGTTGGGGTCCAGGGGCCGTGGAATGTGAGCCTGGCCGGACGAGTGGAATTCCTCTTCGGAGCGCAGTTCGCCGCAGTGAGGACAGAAGATATGCAACATAGGGTTTTGTCCTTTTAGTGGGCGACCGCAGCAGCGCCGTGTTCATCGATCAGCGCACCGTTGTGGAAACGGTCGATGGAGAAAGGTGCGGCCAATGGGTGCATCTCGCCCTTGGCCAGGCTCGCGGCAAACACGTTGCCCGAGCCCGGAGTGGCCTTGAAGCCGCCGGTGCCCCAGCCGCAGTTGAAGAACATGTTCGGCACCGGGGTCTTGGAGATGATCGGGCAGGCGTCCGGGCTGGTGTCGACGATGCCGCCCCATTGGCGGTTCATGCGCACCCGGGACAGCACCGGGAACATCTCGACGATGGCCTGGATGGTGTGCTCGATCACCGGGTAGGAACCGCGCTGGCCGTAGCCGACCCAGCCGTCGATGCCGGCGCCGATCACCAGGTCGCCCTTGTCGGACTGGCTGATGTAGCCGTGCACCGCGTTGGACATGATCACGCTGTCGATGATCGGCTTGATCGGCTCCGACACCAGTGCTTGCAGCGGGTGGGATTCGATCGGCAGGCGGAAGCCCGCGAGCTTGGCCATGTGCCCGGAGTTGCCGGCGGTGACCACACCAACGCGCTTGGCGCCGATAAAGCCCTTGTTGGTCTCGACGCCGATGCACACGCCGTTTTCCTTGCGAAAGCCAATGACTTCGGTCTGCTGGATCAGGTCCACGCCCAGGGCGTCGGCGGCCCGGGCAAAGCCCCAGGCCACGGCGTCGTGACGGGCCACGCCGCCGCGCCGTTGCACCGTGGCGCCAAGCACCGGGTAGCGGGTGTTCTTCGAGCAGTCCAGGTAGGGGATCTCGTCCGCCACCTGCTGGGTGTTGAGCAACTCGCCGTCGATGCCGTTGAGGCGGTTGGCGCTGACCCGGCGCTCGGAATCACGGATGTCCTGCAGGGTGTGGCACAGGTTGTAGACCCCGCGCTGGGAGAACATCACGTTGTAGTTGAGGTCCTGGGACAGGCCTTCCCAGAGTTTCATGGCGTGCTCGTAGAGCTGCGCCGACTCGTCCCACAGGTAGTTGGAGCGCACGATGGTGGTGTTGCGCGCGGTGTTGCCACCGCCCAGCCAGCCCTTCTCCACCACCGCGACGTTGGTGATGCCGTGTTCCTTGGCCAGGTAGTAGGCGGTGGCCAGGCCATGCCCGCCGCCGCCGACGATGACCACGTCATAGACTTTTTTCGGGGTCGGCGTGCGCCACATGCGCTGCCAGTTTTCATGGTGGCTGAGAGAGTGCTTGAAGAGGCCGAAGCCCGAATAGCGTTGCATAGTCATTGCTCCAGTTGCGGCTCTCAGCGGTAAACCGGGAAATCAGCACACAGGGCCGCCACCTGGCGAGCGACATTGGCCTCGACGTCGGCATCGCCGAGGTGATCGAGGATGTCGCAGATCCAGCCCGCCAGCTCGGTGCACTGGGTGACCTTGAATCCGCGGGTGGTGACCGCCGGGGTGCCGATGCGCAGGCCGGACGTGACAAACGGCGACTGCGGGTCGTTGGGCACGGCGTTCTTGTTCACGGTGATATGGGCGCGGCCCAGGGCAGCATCGGCATCCTTGCCGGTCAGGCCCTGGCGAATCAGGCTGACCAGGAACAGGTGGTTGTCGGTGCCGCCGGACACTACATCGTAGCCGCGTTTGATAAACACGCCGGCCATGGCCTGGGCGTTGTCGATCACTTGCTGCTGATAGGCCTTGAAGCCCGGCTCCGACGCTTCCTTGAAGCACACCGCCTTGGCCGCAATCACGTGCATCAGCGGGCCGCCCTGGGCGCCGGGGAATACCGCGGCGTTGAGTTTCTTCTCGATCTCTTCGTTGGCCTTGGCCAGGATCAGCCCGCCACGAGGGCCGCGCAGGGTCTTGTGGGTGGTGGTGGTGACCACGTCGGCATAGGGCAGCGGGTTGGGGTACAGACCGGCGGCCACCAGCCCGGCAACGTGGGCCATGTCGACGAACAGCAGCGCCCCGACCTTGTCGGCGATCTGCCGGAAGCGCGGGAAATCCAGGGTCTTGGAGTAGGCCGAGAAGCCGGCGACGATCATCTTCGGCTTATGTTCCACGGCCAGGCGCTCGACTTCGTCGTAGTCGATCAGCCCGGTACGGGTATCGATGCCGTACTGCACGGCGTTGTACAGCTTGCCCGAGGACGACACCTTGGCCCCGTGGGTCAGGTGGCCGCCGTGGGCCAGGCTCATGCCGAGGATGGTGTCGCCGGCCTGCAGCAGGGCCAGGTACACCTCGCTGTTGGCCGAAGAGCCGGAGTGCGGCTGGACGTTGGCGTAATCGGCGCCGAACAGCTGCTTGGCGCGCTCGATGGCCAGGGCCTCGACCTTGTCCACATGCTCGCAGCCGCCGTAGTAGCGCTTGCCCGGATAGCCCTCGGCGTACTTGTTGGTCAGCCCGCTGCCTTGCGCCTGCATCACCCGCTTGCTGGTGTAGTTTTCCGACGCGATCAGCTCGATGTGATCTTCCTGGCGTTGTTCCTCGGCATTGATCGCCGCCAGCAGTGCATCGTCGTAACCCTGGATCTGGTCTTGCTTGCTGAACATCACGTCTCTCCCAGCGGCGGCGCTGCGCCTTTCGTCTCGGTGAGGCGAGCCTTACAGCTGCGCCCTTTGGATGCGATGGTATGACCGGGACGGCGAACTCAAATGCCTATGGACGCCACGCAAAGGTGCGTTTACGACATGCCCTGGCGCCCACGGATAGATGCCCGCCTGCGCCACCCGCCAACGGCTCTGGATCGGGCCTGTCCCTCCCCCGCACCGCAACGCCCCTCCCCGGTAGGAGCTGGCTTGCCAGCGAAGAGGCCCTAAAGCCGAGCGCAAACCCGACGGCCGCCTTCGCCGGCAAGCCGGCTCCTACAAAAGCGGCCACCACCTCCCCCGTAGGAGCTGGCTTGCCAGCGAAGAGGCCCTCAAGCCAGGCGCAAACCCGACGGCCGCCTTCGCCGGCAAGCCGGCTCCTACAAAAGCGGCCACCCCCCCGTAGGAGCTGGCTTGCCAGCGAAGAGGCCCTCAAGCCAGGCGCAAACCCGACGGCCGCCTTCGCCGGCAAGCCGGCTCCTACAGGGATGTGCGCAGGGCCAACAGCAGGAGAAAGTGCGCCGGGTACAGCAGGTAGGCCCAGCGGCGCATCGCCGGAAACATGCGGCCGTGCAAGGTTTGCAGCAGCAACAGCCCCAGCAACGGCGCCAGCAGACAGGCGGCAATACCATAAGTCGCCACTGGGTTGCCCAGGCGCGCCGCCGGGAACAAGGTTTGCCATAGATTGGCCGCCAGGCACAGCGCCCCAGGCAGCAGGCTGAAATACCAGGGCCGACGCAGCACCAGCACCAGAGCCAGCGGCAGCAGCACCCCGAAGGCGCCGAACATCAGCCGCTCACTGAAAACCACCGCCAGCAGCAAGGCCAGCAGGCCAAGCCCCAGGTCCAGGCCCTGGCGTCGCTGCCAGCCCCGGGCCACCAGCAGCCCCAGGGCCAAGGTGGGCAGGACATTCAAGGTGTCGGGGTCTGGAATGAACAGGCGATAGGGAATCTCGCTCAGCAGGCTGAACAGCAACAACCAGCCCAGGTAACGCCATTGTCCCGGTCGGTTGTCGGTTTCAACCCTGGCCCGGGTCAGATTCACCGCCATGGCCAGGCAGAACCAGGGAAACGCTAGGCGCCCGGGTACGTACAGCCAGTCCAGGCTCAGGCCCACATATCGCAGGTGATCGAGGACCATGCTCAGCAGCGCCAGCCATTTCAGCGCATCCAGTGCCCCGTCGCGCCGGGCAGTATCGGGTTTCAGCATCGCGTCACGCATAAATCCTTATAGGCCATGCATTATTCCGGCATAAACAGAGCGTGTGCTGGGCCATTATTCTTGGTTAAAGTGCGCACCATCATCGACCACGGAGCCGGCCATGACCGACAAGAGCCAACAATTCGCCAGCGACAACTACTCCGGCATCTGCCCTGAAGCCTGGGCAGCCATGGAGCAGGCCAATCACGGCCACGAGCGCGCTTACGGCGACGACCAGTGGACCGCTCGCGCCTCGGATCATTTCCGCAAACTCTTCGAAACCGACTGTGAAGTGTTCTTCGCCTTCAACGGCACCGCCGCCAACTCCCTGGCGCTGTCGTCGCTGTGCCAGAGTTACCACAGCGTGATCTGCTCGGAAACCGCCCACGTCGAGACCGACGAATGCGGCGCCCCGGAATTTTTCTCCAACGGCTCCAAGTTGCTGATCGCCGGCACCCATAACGGCAAGCTGACCCCGGAATCGATCCGCGAGGTGGCCCTCAAGCGCCAGGACATCCACTACCCCAAGCCGCGGGTGGTGACCCTGACCCAGGCCACCGAAGTGGGCAGCGTCTACACCCCGGAAGAAGTTCGCGCCATCAGCGCCACCTGCAAGGAACTGGGGCTGAACCTGCACATGGACGGCGCACGCTTCTCCAATGCCTGCGCCTTCCTCGGCTGCACCCCGGCGGAGCTGACCTGGAAAGCCGGGGTCGACGTGCTGTGCTTTGGCGGCACGAAAAACGGCATGGCGGTGGGCGAGGCGATCCTGTTCTTCAACCACAAGCTGGCGGAAGACTTCGACTACCGCTGCAAGCAGGCCGGGCAACTGGCCTCAAAAATGCGCTTTCTCTCGGCGCCCTGGGTCGGTTTGCTGGAAAACGACGCCTGGCTCAAGTACGCGCGCCACGCCAACCACTGCGCACAGTTGCTGGCCAAGCTGGTGGAAGACATTCCCGGCGTTGAGCTGATGTTCCCGGTGCAGGCCAACGGCGTGTTCCTGCAGCTTTCGGAACCGGCGATTGCCGCGCTGACGGCCAAGGGCTGGCGCTTCTATACCTTCATCGGCAAGGGTGGCGCGCGTTTCATGTGCTCCTGGGACACCGAGGAAGAACGGGTGCGGGAACTGGCGGCGGATATCCGCACGGTGATGAGCGCCTGACCCGCAAGCCAGGCGTCGATCCTTGCGACGCCTTCGCCGGCAATCCGGCTCCTACAAAGGCCGCGCCAGCTCCTCTCCCGTAGGAGCTGGCTTGCCAGCGAAGAGGCCCGCAAGCCAGGCGCAAATCCCGCCGACGCCTTCGCCGGCAAGCCGGCTCCTACAAAGGCTGCGCCAGCCCCTCTCCCGTAGGAGCTGGCTTGCCAGCGAAGAGGCCCGCAAGCCAGGCGCCGATCCCGCCGACGCCTTCGCCGGCAAGCCGGCTCCTACAAGGGCCGTGCCAGCTCCTCTCCCGTAGGAGCTGGCTTGCCAGCGAAGAGGCCCGCAAGCCAGGCGCCGATCCCGCCGACGCCTTCGCCGGCAAGCCGGCTCCTACAAGGGCCACGCCCTCTCCCCTCCCGTAGGAGCTGGCTTGCCAGCGAAGAGGCCCGCAAGCCAGACGCCAATCCCGCCGACGCCTTCGCCGGCAAGCCGGCTCCTACAAGGGCCGCGCCAGCCCCTCTCCCGTAGGAGCTGGCTTGCCAGCGAAGAGGCCCGCAAGCCAGGCGCAAATCCCTCCAATGCCTCCTCCGGCCGCCATCAGTTCACAGATTCCTGAACTGATTATTTGCCCCCACTGATTCAACAACCGCTGCGTTTGTCCGAGACTCCAGGGTCGACCTATAAAAACAAGGCTGTACCCCATGACGACCTCTTCTTGCGTCACCGAGAAAGCCCCGCCTCCCGGCCTGAAGATCGAGACCCGCTCCATCGACTATGTGCCCCGCGATGAACGCCACGGCAAGGTCTGGCACCAGGGCCCGTTCTGGTTCACCGGCAACTTCGTGCTCACCACCATGGTCACCGGCTTCACCGGCGCAGCCCTGGGCCTGAGCCTGCAATATGCGATCCTGGCGATCGTCATCGGCGTGTGCCTGGGCACCTTCTGCATGGCCTTCCACGCCAACCAGGGCCCGCGCATGGGCCTGCCGCAGATGATCCAGTCCCGCGCCCAGTTCGGCCTGCGGGGCGCCATCGTGCCCTTCACCGCGGTGGTGTTCGTCTACATCGGCTTCAACGTGTTCAACGTGATCCTCGCCACTGACGCCATCAACACGGTGATTCCCGGCGCCCGGGCGCCCTGGTACACCTTGATGATCGCTGTCGCGGTACTGATCGCGGTGATCGGCCATGACCTGTTGCACACCGTGCAACGCTGGCTGACCTACGTGATGATCAGCGTGTTCGCAGTGCTGACCGTCAGCGCCCTGCTGACCCTGCAGGCCGACGCCGCAGTGGCCGATGCGCACTTTTCCTGGTCGGCGTTCCTGATCCAGCTGTCGGCCGCCGCCGGCTACCAGATCAGCTATTCGGTGTACGTCTCCGACTACTCGCGCTACCTGCCGCACAAGACGCCGTCACGCCAGGTGATCTTCTGGACCTACCTGGGCGCTGCCGGCTCGGCCCTGTGGCTGATGTCCCTGGGGGCCTTTCTGGCTTCCGCCCTGCCTTCGCCGGACGCCATCGCCAGCGTGCGCGAAGTGGGCAACCGGGTGATTCCCGGGTTCGGCACCTTCACCGTGCTGATCGCGGTGCCGGCGCTGGTGGGCATCATGGCAGTCAACTGCTACGGCGCCATGCTCACCGGCATCAGCGCCATCGACGGTTTCAAATCGATCAAGCCCAACCTCAAGAGCCGGGTGACCGGGATCCTGCTGGTGGCGGTAGTGATCTTCCTGATCGCCATGAACATTCCCGAAAGCTACCTGGGCAGCTTCAACACCTTCGTGCTGCTGATGCTGTATTTCCTGGTGCCCTGGACCGCGGTCAACCTGGCGGACTTCTACCTGGTGCGCAAAGGCCGCTACGCCATCAGCGACATCTTCAACCCCGCCGGGATCTACGGCCGCTGGTCCAGCGCCGGGCTGCTGGCGTACTTCCTCGGCCTGCTGGCAATGGTGCCGTTCATGTCCCTGAGCTTCTACCAGGGGCCCTTGTCGGTGGCACTGGGCGGCGCCGACATTGCCTTCGTGATTGGCCTGGCCGTGGCCGGGCTGGTTTACTGGGGCCTGACCCGCAACCTCGACCTGGATGCGGAGCGTCTGGCCATCCAGGCCAGCGAACAGCAACTGGAAGGAGGCGCCCAATGATTCCCCAGCCCACCCTGAAAGTGGCCTGCCAGCAGCTGGCGCCACGGATCGGCGACCTGGACTACAACCGCACCCTCAGCGCCGAGGCCATCCGCCAGGCCGCCGCCCGCGGCGCCCAGGTGGTGGTGCTGCCCGAACTGGTGCAAAGCGGCTATGTGTTCACCGACCTGAAAGAGGCCCTGGCCCTGGCCGAGCCCCTCGACGGGCCGACCCTGAGCCTGTGGAAAAGCCTCGCCGAGGAACTGCAGGTGGTGATAGTCGCCGGTTTCTGCGAGCGCCTGGACGATGAACGCGTGGCCAACAGCGCCGCGCTGATCGAGCCCGAGGGCAGCCTGACGGTGTACCGCAAGGCCCACCTGTGGGATCAGGAAAACCTGATCTTCACCGCCGGCGACGAACCGCCGCCGGTGGTGGCCACGCGCTTCGGGCCGATCGCCATGATGATCTGCTACGACCTGGAGTTCCCCGAGTGGGTGCGCCTGCCCGCCCTGGCCGGCGCCGCCCTGCTATGCGCCCCAGTGAACTGGCCGGACGGCCCGCGCCCGGCCAGCGAGCGCCCGGCGGAAATGGTCCGGGTCCAGGCCAATGCGGCGGTCAACCGAATGTTCATTGCCGCCTGCGATCGCTGCGGGGAAGAGCGTGGAGTGGACTGGGTCGGAGGCTCGACCATTGTCGATGCCGACGGCTATCCCCTGGCGGGCAAGGATCGGGAGCGCCGTGAACAACTGTTGCTGGCGGACCTGGACCTGGCCCAGGCCTGGCACAAGTCCATCAGTGAACATAACCATGTGCACCTGGATCGGCGCCCGGCGCTGTATCAGTAACCTGGTTGTCTCGGTTCGCTGGCCAGCCAGCTCCTACAGGAAACGGGTGTAGGAGCCGGCTTGGCGGCGATCAGAACTCCACCCGCACGTCGCCCTTGGGCACGCTGCAGCAGGACAGGATGTAGCCTTCGGCTTCGTCTTCCTCGGTGATCCCGCCGTTGTGCTCCATCTCCACCTCGCCCCCCAGCTTGAGCACCTTGCAGGTGCCGCAGATACCCATGCCGCAGGCCTTGGGAATCATCAGGCCGAGCTTGGCCGCGGCCGCATGCACGGTTTCCCCCGGGGCCACGCGGATGCTCTTGCCCGAAGCGGTGAACTCCACCTGATGCAGGTCCGCCAGGTCCGGTTCCGGCGCCTCGGCCGCCTGTTCGGCGTGCTCCACGGCATCGGCCCGGGCTTCGGCCGGGGTCGCGCCGAAGGACTCCTCGTGGTAGCGCGTCATGTCGAAACCGGCGGCTTCCAGCAGGCGCTTGACCGCGCTCATGTAAGGCGTGGGGCCGCAGCAGAACACTTCCCGCTCGAGGAAGTCCGGGGCCATCAGTTCCAGCATCTTGTGGTTCAGGTAACCGCGATAACCGGCCCAGGGCTCGCCCAGGCCGTGCTTCTCGCAGATCAGGTGCAGGCTGAAGTTGTCGATCCGCGACGCCATGTGCTCCAGCTCGCGGTGGTAAATGATGTCCTTGGGTGAGCGGGCGCTGTGGATGAACACCATGTCGACGTTGGCATTGGTGTCGTAGAACCAGCGCGCCATGGACATCACCGGGGTAATGCCGACGCCGCCGCTGAGGTAGAGGATCTTCGGCGCCGGAAAGTCGATGGCGTTGAACAGCCCCACCGGCCCGTGCACTGCCAGTTCCTGGCCCTCGTGCAGGGTGTCGTGCAGCCAGTTGGAAACCTTGCCCCCCGGCACGCGCTTGATGGTGACCGAAAAGCTGTAGGGCACCGACGGCGAGCTGGAGATGGTGTAGGAGCGCATCACCGGCAGGCCTTCGATCTCCAGCTCCAGGGTGACGAACTGCCCGGGCTTGAAGAAGAACATGATCGGCTGGTCGGCCATGAAGCAGAAGGTCCGCACGTCCCAGGTTTCCTGGATGACTTTGACGCAACGGACGATGTGACGGCCATTGGCCCAGGTCTGGGTGGTGACCGGGTTGAGGAAGGTGTTGGACATGCTGATCTCCACGGCCGGGCGTCGGCGTCTTGTCAGCGATTCTGCGTAAGGCTTCTCGCGCCCATTTACCTATCTGCGACATTCACATGCTTATCGCGACCAGCCCCCAGGTACAGGGGCTTGCGCGTCGGGAACAGATTGGGCCATGTCGCCCATGGATAAGGTTCAAGGCGTCTGCGGACCCACACTCGCCTCCAACACGACAGCCGATTTTTCGTGACTTGCGTAGCACCCACCGTAGCCACTATTTAATTCGCCGGCCGCACCGAACGGCCATGAGGACTTGAACGATGGACGTCACCGCAACCCTGAGCTTGGGCGATCCACTGGAACCCGCACGCAAGGCCACTGCACAGATGCTGCAGGAACGCGAACGGACCTTTTCCCTGCCGCAGCCGTTCTACTGCGATGAAAGGCTGTTCGATATCGACATGCAGGAGATCTTCCAGAAGGAATGGCTGATCGCCGGCATGACCTGCGAGATTCCCACCAAGGGCAACTACATCACCCTGCAGATCGGCAAGAACCCGATCATCGTCATCCGCGGCGCCGACGGCGTGGTCCACGCCTTCCACAACGTCTGCCGCCACCGCGGCTCACGGCTGTGCACCAGCGACAAGGGCAAGGTGGCCAAGCTGGTCTGCCACTACCACCAGTGGACCTACGAACTGGACGGCCGCCTGCTGTTCGCCGGCACCGAGATGGGCGCCGACTTCGACATGAAGCAGTACGGCCTGAAACCGGTGAACGTGAAGACTGCCGGCGGCTACATCTTCATCTCCCTGGCCGAGAACCCGCCGGCCATCGACGACTTCCTCTCCACCCTGGCCCATTACATGGAGCCCTACGACATGGAGAACACCAAGGTGGCGGTGCAGACCACCTTGCACGAAAAGGCCAACTGGAAGCTGGTGCTGGAGAACAACCGCGAGTGCTACCACTGCGGCGGCTCGCACCCCGAATTGCTGAAAACCCTGCTGGAATGGGACGACGTCACCGACCCGCGGGCCGACCAGGCCTTCAAGGACCACGTGGCTGCCTCCGCCGCCGCCTGGGAAGCCGAGAAGATCCCTTACGCCCACGCCAGCTTCGGCCTGCGCAACCGCATCGTGCGCATGCCGCTGCTCAAGGGCACCGTGTCCATGACCCTGGACGGCAAGCAGGGCTGCGCCAAGCTGATGGGGCGGATCAAGAACCCGGACCTGGGCTCGATGCGCATCCTGCACCTGCCGCACTCGTGGAACCACTGCATGGGCGATCACATCATCGTGTTCACCGTGTGGCCCATCAGCGCCCAGGAAACCATCGTCACCACCAAGTGGATCGTGCACAAGGACGCGGTGGAAGGCGTGGACTACGACGTCGAGCGCATGCGCCAGGTATGGGACGCCACCAACGCCCAGGACCGGCGCCTGGCGGAAGAGAACCAGCGCGGCATCAACTCCACCGCCTACCAGCCGGGTCCGTACTCCAAGACCTACGAGTTCGGCGTGGTCAACTTCGTCGACTGGTACAGCGAGCGCATGCTGAGCAACCTCGGTGCGGAACCGGCGCCTTATCTCAAGGGCGTACCCGTACACGGCTGACACGCTCTTGCAGGGGCGAGCCTGCTCGCTCCTGCAATGGCTGCCTGAACGCTATTTTCCAGCTGTCTTCCAGGCGGCTACGACTAAGGCGCGGTCTCAGGCTGCCCGAGGATGAACTCGCTGAGCGTCTTGAGCTGCACCTCACTCAGGGTCGAAAAAGGCGGCATCGGGATTGCTCCCCAGCGCCCTACGCCGCCCTCTCGAATATGCTCGATGAGTGTCTGCTCGCCCTTGGGATCGTTACGGTAACGCTCGGCGACTGCCTGATAGGCCGGACCGACCACTTGATGATCAATGGCATGACACCCCAGACACCCGTTGGCATTGAGTACGCTCATGGCGTCCTGCCGGACGCTGCCCTGTACGCTTGCCACTGGCGGCTCCGCGACCTTGGCGCGAGGCTCTCCCGAATAGGTTTGCTCCAGGTAGGCTGCAATCGCATCCCCCTCTCGATCATCGACCGGCGCACCAAAGGCATGCTGCATCTTGGCCACCTCGCCGCGCCACTGCTGCAGGCTCATGCCAGGTGGTTGCAACTGGATATAGTCCGCTGAATGGCAAATGCTGCATTTGGCGTTGGCAATGGCATAGCCCGGCAGGGATGACGGCTCGTAGCGCGCGGTTTCCGCTGGCAGTTCGAGGCTCAGTGGAGCGGCCCAGCTCATCTGCAAGCCCGTGAGTAAAACGAGGGCCGCCAATAGCACGGTGACCCGGAGGCAAGGAAGTCTGCTCATGGAATGAGGCCCTTTCAAATAATCTGCAGTTGCAGTGACTCGACGGAGTGCCGGGCATAGCCACCGGGGTTCCAGGTCGGTGTCATTGGCTGGGTCTGGCCCTGAACGTTGCGTGCTCGTACCAGTAGCTGGACGATGCCGCGCTGACGCGGTCGCCAGTCCGCCAGCCATTCGCGAAACGAGTAGACCCCCAGGCTTTCACCCAGGCGGGTGGCGTGCCAGGTACGGCCGTTGTCATCGGAAAACTCCACGCTCTGGATACCGGCACCGGCGCCGTCGAAGGCAATGCCGCGCAAGACCTGCAATTTCCCCATCGGCAGGCGCTGTCCACTGTGCACACTGGTGACGAATGAGCGCACCGGCAAAACCGCGATCGGGCGGCTGGCCGTCAGTTCACTACCGGGCGCTACAGACAGGCTCTGGTTGTCGGGCACGCGATAGGCCTTGCTCATGAAAAACCCCTGGAAATCATGATCAATGACTTCGATTTCACTCAGGTGCTTGATCCAGTAGGTGCCGTAGTAGCCCGGCACGATCAGACGGATCGGGTAGCCATTGAGAAAGGGCAGATCCTCACCATTCATGCTCCAGGCGATCAACGGCTCCGGGGCCAGTGCATGGTTGATGTCCAGCGCCTTGGTTACCGTCGGCGTTGCCGGCAGGATGGGTTGGTCGAGGCCGCGAACGGTTACTTGAACGGCGTTGTCCTCGACCCCGGCCTGCTCCAGCACCCTGCGCAACGGCATACCGATCCAGCGCGCGTTGCCCATGGAACCATGTCCCAGTTGCGCGCCAAAAACCCGAGGTTCGAAATAGCCGCGACTGTTGCCCGAGCACTGGTTCACTGCAACCACCTCCACCGGGTCCCCCAGTGCCTTCAGTGCTTGCAGGCTCAGGTCCAGCGGCTGGCGTACACAACCGAACACCTTCAGACGATAGGTACCCGGATCAATCCGGGTGGGAATGTTGGCCAGGTGATAGCGCACGAAGAACGCATCATTGGGGGTCAAGAGTCCCTGGTTGAACACCTCGAACGGGGTCTCCAGGTGGGGTGGACGAGTGGTGATGCGCATCAGCGGCCGCTTCTGCGGGTAAGCGACCAGCTCCCGTTCGCCATTGGCAAAAGGCTGTTGTTCCAGGCTTGCGGCCAACGCTTGCAAAGGTTGAGTGGCCAGACCCAGGCCCGCGAGAACACTGGCCTGCAGGAAGTGTCGACGATCCAGGCCGCCGCGTTTGTCGAAAGGGTTCATCACGTCTCTCCGGGTGGATGACTGCGGCTCAGGCCGGCATCAGGGGGCGCAGGCCAGGAGCAGGCCAGTGAAGCCAAGACAAGGCTCAGCAACAGGCAGGGACAGAGGCGGGAAACCAGGGTCCGGCTGTCCGGTCCCGAGATTGACGGCGAGGCTATGCATGGGAAGTTTCTCTGGTGAGATAACGCTTAAACCTTAAGACGACCAAGTAAATTTGTTAAACGGATAATTTCGCTATCAAATACCTGAAAAACAGGTAAAGACCATGGCCTTCAGTTTCCGTCAGCTACACATATTCTGTGCGGTCGCCCGTACAGGCAGCACGACCACCGCTGCCGAATCCATTTCACTGTCACAGTCGGCGACCAGCGCCGCCCTCAACGAACTGGAAGCGCAGCTTGGCAGCCAGCTGTTCGAACGCGTAGGCAAGCGCCTGCACCTCAACGAAACAGGCCGTGCCCTGCTGCCACAGGCGCTGCGCCTGCTGGATGACGTGCAGCAGTTACAACAGCAGTTTGGCAACGCAGCCAGCATGCCGGCCAACCTCGCGGTGGCGGCCAGCAGCACCATCGGCAATTACGTGTTGCCACGGTTGCTGGCCTCGTTCCAGAAGACGCATCCGAACATCCAGGTCACCATCAACATTGCCAACACCGGCACGGTGATCGATCAGGTACAGGGATTCGATGCCGACGTAGGCCTGATCGAAGGGCCATGCCGCTCACCCCACCTGCTGGTGGAGCCCTGGCTTGAGGATGACCTCATCCTGGTAGCGGCCCCATTCCACCCGTTTGCCAACCAGGGCCGAGTGTCGCTCGAGGCACTGCGCCAGGCTCGCTGGCTGCTGCGAGAAGACGGCTCCGGCACGCGCGATGAGGTCAACCACCTGCTGTTGCCACAGCTGCACTATTTGCCGGATACCCTGGTGATGGGCGGGTCCGAAGCCATCAAGCACAGCGTGGCCGCAGGCCTGGGAATCAGTTGCCTTTCACGCTGGGTGGTCGAGGAGCAACTGAGCTGTGGCTCACTGATCGCCCTCAGCAGTGACCTGCCGCCGTTGCGGCGGCACTTCTATCTTCTACGTCATGGCGAAAAGTTTGTCTCACCCGCCCTCGAACGTTTCTGGACCTGTTGCGAATCCTTTTCCAGTGTCAACGAAGCGGCCAGCTAGTGGCACCATTCTCGCCAATGAAGTCCTCCGTGATCATCTCGCCCTGCAACTTCACCCTCACGTAACCGTTGCGCACCCGCAGCGGATAGTTCGGGTCATCGGCGGACAAGGTTTCCGACCACTGCACCCGGGGGTTGCCCTTGAGCTCGCTGGTGGGGCCATAGGGAATCGCCCCGTGACCGATGCAGCGTCCGTACATGCCGGCACTGGGCGCGTAGCAGATGCCATTGTGCAGGTGCCCCCAATACCAGTAGTCCGGCACCCGCCCCAGGGCCGCGACCACCTGCTGGTACAGCGCTGTCTGCTGCTGCCCGCTGATATCCAGCCCCTGGTGATGGCTGAGCACGATGATCCGGCGCCCCTGCCCCTTGCTGGCCACCAGGTCCTTGAGCCATTGCTGCTGCGGCGGGTTCAGGTTGCCGTCCATGTACAGGTTCATTTCGTCGGCGGCATAGGCGCTGTCCAGGCCGACGATCAGCCAGTGGCTGTTGAACAGGGCAAAGTAGCTGGTGCCCTGCTGCTTGGGAAACAACGTCTGGATCTCGGCAAAGTAGCCGTGGGCACCGCTGTACATCTCGTGGTTGGAGTTGAGGCTGAACGACGCCTGGCTGCCCATGGGCCAGTCCGTGAGGTCGGCGTTCTCTTCACTGCCGGTGCCGGCGTAATACACATCGCCCAGGTGGATGGTGAAATCCGGCTTGTCCTGGGTGATCAGGTCCGCCACCCGCTGCGCTGCCGAATCGGGCTGGAAATACCCGGTGCCCCAGTCCCCGGCCATGTCCAGCACTACGTTGTCGGCCATCTCGATCAGCGCCGGCGTGGTGCCGAAGGGCGCGTGCTTGCGCAGGTTCTCGATCCAGTTGAGCAGGGCCTCGCTCCAGCGCAGGTCCAGCAGCTCCCATTGGCGACAGCCCAGCAGGGTGCCGTCCTTCATCACCTGGGTCTTCAATTCGTCCACCGTTTGCGGCAAGGGCGAGGCGTTCCCCAGGTGCAGCACCGACAGACCGTGGGCCAGCTCCCAGGGCACCGGCGCCTGCCCGGGGGGTAAGTCGCCGTGAATGAGGGCGTACTGCGCCTGATCATGGGCGCGCTGCAGCAGCTGCACGATTGCCTGCAGCTCCTGCGGCTCAAGCTGGCTGCGGAGTTTTTTCCAGGCCAGGTCGAGCCTGGCCAGCAAGCCGTCGACTCGGGCTTTCACCTGTTCGTATTCATGTTCCAGATTGCTCACAAATGACATGCTGGCATCCCTCTTGATGGTCCCTTTGCACAGGCGCCGAACGGGCGTCACAGGGTCTTCATGTATTCAATCAACTGCCATTTCTGCAGGTCGGAGAGTTGCGTGCCGTACACATGGCCGCTGTTGCTGTTGCCCTCCAGGTGGGTGTCGTACTTGAAGTGGCCCGGCCCCTGTAGCGCCGCGCCACTGGTGATGAAGCCGACCTTCTGCGGGTCATACACATCCGAGCCGGTGTAGAACACCTGGGGCCTCAACTCCGGGGCCTGCAACAGGTCCCAGAGGCTCGGCACCGAGCCGTTGTGCAGGTAGGGCGCGCGCAGCCAGATGCCGTCGGTGGGGGTGTTGCTGTAGCTCTGGGTCTTGCGATAGGCGCCGAAGTCGAAAGGCGGCTTCTTGAAGCCGTGGAAGGCTTGCACCAGGCCGCTGGTGAAGGAGTCCAGGCGATGGGGGTCGGTGCCCAGTGCCTGGATATTGGTGGTGACCTGCCCGGTATCGGCCTTGCCGAAATCATGGCAGCCGGCGCAGTTGGCCTCCCACAGCGGCTTGCCCTGGGCGGCCTTGGCCTGATCGATGGCGAACGGCCAGGCCGGTGGCTGGTGCCCTAGCAGCCAGTTGGTGACCCGATTGAAACTCTGGGGCAGCACCGATTCCGGGGTCGCGCCCACCGCCATTGCCGCGGCGTAGTTGCGCTCGCGGATCTGGTTGTTGTTGCCGTCCCAGTGCAGGTACATCGATTCCCGGGGCTTCTGGTTCCAGATCTGCGGCAGATCCACGGTGCCGATGGTGGAATCGTCGGGGAAGCCAAACACCACCATCTTGGTCGGGTTGAAGGTGTCGGTGCGCCCCGGGCCCTGCTGCGGCCGCAGCTTCTGCCAGGCATAGGCCTGCTTCTGCTTGAGCAGCGCGCTCTTGGCCATGGGGATGATCAGGTAGCGGTTGTACAGGCGCTCGACAAAGCCCAGTTGGAACTTGGCGTTGATCGCGTTCATCACCGCGTCCACGGTGAATTTCGGATCGCTGGCGCAATCGTAGGCGAACCACTGGAAGGCCTGGAGCTGCATCAAGTTGGCCGGAGCGGTGGGCACCACCTGGGATACATCGCTGGCACTGGCGCGGTAGGCACCGGTGTGGCACAGAGCGCAGTTGGGCTCCACCGTGGGGTAGCCCAACTGACGCTTGGCCATGCCCACCGGCAGGTCCCGGCCATTCTCATACAGAAAGCCGAAGACCTCGTAGCCACCGGGGCGCGGGAGTTTTTCCGGGCACATCTGCGGCAGGACGGCAAACAGGTAGTAGGGAATCCGCGCCTCGATCCCCAGGCCGATGGCGGCGTACTTGAAGTGATCCTCGTCGGAAGCTTCCGCTGGCTGGGGCACCTCGCGAATCATGTTGACCCAGGTGGCATAGCCGACCACCCCCAGGACCAGCAGCAGGACCAGGCTGGCCACGCGAAAGCTGTGGCGCTTCCAGCACGCGGCCCAGTACTGGCGCCAGTCGTGCAGCCCGGCACAGAGCAAGGCCCAGGGCCGGTTGGCCGGGGCGCTACCCAGGTACAGGAGGATGCCGAGGATCAGGAACATGCTGAGGTCGCCCATCAGCATGGGCACGAACACCGTGGCCTGGTTGCTGGTGTCGATCAGGTAGATCCAGAACGCCACGGCTATCAGCCGCGACAGTACGCACAGCCAGGAATGCACCACGAAGCGCGGCGCGTTGCAGCCCGAAGGCATGTAGAACAGGCTGATGCCCACCAGCAGCATGCCGGCGTTTTCCAGCCAGGGATCGGACAGCACCGGCGGCAGGCCGACCACCGCGGTCAGCAATGCCGGGGCAAACAGCGCCGGCAGGGCGAACACCATGTTCATGGCGATGCCCAGCCAGATAAAGCGTTGGAACCAGCGGATATAAGCGTTCATCTGAGCCTTCCCTGCATCCATGTGTAGCCGCTGCCGCAGGGCAGGCTCCCGGAGCCTGCCCTGCGGTACCTATCGCCAAGCCCGGCTGCGGTACGGGCGCGCCGCAGGCCGCGAGCCGGCCGTCGTCAGCCCTGGGCGGTCTTCTCCAGGTGCGCCAGCATCAGCGGGTACACATCCACCACGGCGTTCTTGCCGAAAATGCAGTCGATATGCCCGTAACCTGGCACCACGTGGCGGCTGAACAACTCGGGGCCATGGAGTTGGCACAGACGTTCATAGGTTTTCAGGGTGCTTTGCGGCAGGTAGCACTGGTTGTCGGCGCCGCTGATAAAGCAGATCGGCAACTTCAGCCGGTCAAAATGCGGCATGTAGACGTCACGCCCCTTGAAGTCCACCAGGTGCCCCTTGCGACAGATCAGCGCCAGGTGCTCGAAGGTCTCGATATTGGAGGCGCCGAACAGCTCGTGCAGGTTGTCGTGCAGGCTCTGGTTGAGGGTGTCGTGGCGGTACAGCGAGGCGTACATGAAGGTGATGCGGTGGCACACCGGGTTGGTGCAATAGCCCTGGGCCTCAAGCCGGGCATAGCCGTTGAGGGCCGTGTCGTAGAGCTTGTTGAACCAGCTTTCCTTGCTGTCGGCATAGGCGGTCAGGGACTTGATGCCAATGGCGTCGAGCACTCCCGGCAGGTGCAGGCCAGCCTTGATCCCGGTAGCGGTGGCCACCACGGTGTCGGCGGCGATCTGCGAGCAGACTACCGAACGCACGTCCTGCAGGCCCGCCAGCAACGACATGAAGAAGGTCGTGGCGCCATAGCAATGCACCACGCATTGCACGTCCCGGGCGCCGGTGGCCTGCTTGATCTGGCCGATGGCGGCCTTGAAGTCATAGGCGGCGATCTGGTCGCCATTGCACTCCTGCTTGCTCGCCGGCAACAGGATGCTGACCCGGAAATCCAGGAGCCAGACGTCATAATCGTGCTTGCACAGGTACTCCAGCAGGTTGGTCTGGATGGTGTCGGTGGAGAAGATGTTGGAGCCCACGCCCAGGCCATGGACCAACATCACCGGGCCTTTGCTGCCGGCCTGGTAGCGGGTCAGGCGCAGCTGCACCCGGTCTTCGGTCTCGAAGAACTGCACCGTCGGCACCGGCGCATCCAGGGGCCGCTTGATCCGTGGTGGCGCGTCGGGGTTGAAGTAGATGTCCCCGGCGAACACGCCGCCGTAGCTCTCCCAGAGAATCCCGGCGAAGAACTTGCCAAAACGCGCCAGGGCCTCGATGCGCTCACGCTCGTTGCGCGCGTTGAGCACCTTCATGGTGGTCATCTGCTTGGCGAAGTCCGCCGGCAGAATGTGCATCACCCCGGAGCCCAGCACCGGGCCGCTCTTGTCCTGGCCGCGGTACAGGGTTACGTACAGGGTGCTGGTATCGGGCCAGATATTCAGTACCCCGTGATCCTCGGGCACGGTCTTGAAGGCGCTGAAATAGTACTCGTTGCCGTCCTCGGCACTCAGGCGCATGTCGTAGTTCATGTGGCGCACGCCGACCTGCTGCTGGAACTCCTCGAACAGGTTGAACACCCCGTGGCTGGCCACCAGGGGTTGTGCCGACAGCGCCGGAGCCTCCAGGGTGCCCACCAGGGTCGCGGCGTGCTCGGGCTCCTTGATCATCCGATTGAGGTCGTTGGCCGTGATGGTCAGGGTGAATTCGATAGGCGAGTTCTGCGCCTCGCCGCGCTTGGCCGCCGCCTCATAGAGCGCCAGGTCGGTGCCCTGGGGCTGGGTGAAGGCGTTGGAGAAATAGCCCTTCATGGTTTCGGTGAACTGTACCCCCAGGGTCGGCGCCGCCACCGCCTTGCTCGGGGCCGAGGGCAGGCTGTAGTCGATCTTCCAGCCGCGATCCTCTGCCAGCAGGCGCATGTTGCGCTCGCTGACCGCTGAAATGGTCAGCAACGGATTGACCGCCAGCGAGGTGGGAATCACCGCGCCGTCCGCCACATACAGCCCGGGATAGACCTGGTTGCCGCTGGCGCCGCTGAACACCTGGCCCTTGTGGTTGACCACGCCCTGGCCGGCATCTTCACCCATCACACAGCCACCCAGCGGGTGCACCGAGACGATGCTGTGCTTGAGCAGCTTGGTCCAGATCGGGTTCTCCACCCAGACTCCGCCCAGCGCCTTGGTGCTCTGGTACAGGCGCTCATTGCCAAGAATCACGTTGGGTTGCTGGCCAACCCCCGGCCAATCGATGCGCAGCTGATCCTTGGCGTCCAGCAGCATGCGACCGCGACCATTGTCATGACTCATGATCAGGTAGGTCTGCATGTTGTGCAGCGCACCGTGGTAGGGCCCGCGCAGGAAGCTTTCGGCCTCGCGTTCCTTGTACCCCAGCTTGCCACTGAGGCTGTCGTCGGTGGCCTTGCCCAGGGTCCCGGCGAACAGCGCCATGCTCGGTACCATGGCCCGGCCCAGGGCGCCGGGGATCGAGCCTTCCTCAATGACCATGCGGCTGCGCCAGTCGCCCTGGGTACGCATGTCGATGATCGAGGTGATGCACGGTCCCACCGGCTCCATCTCACTGGCCGGGTGGGTGCCGAAACCGATGCCGTTGATGGTCTGCTCACAGTTGTGGCCGAAGCCGAGGATGTCGCCGTTGCCGCTCATGTGCTCGCCCAGCTGGTCCGAGGTGGACAGGCCCTTGGCCTTGGAGCGCAGGAGGATTTCCGTGGAGCCCAGGGTGCCGGCACTGAGCACGACGATGTCGGCCTTGACGAACAGGGTCGGTGCCGAGAACTTCTCGCGACCGCTGTCCAGGTACTGGAAGTGCACGATCCAGCCATCGCCGTCACGCTCCAGGTAGCGCACCTGGGCCTGGCAGAAGATCTCGGCGCCATGGTTGCAGGCATCCGGCAGGTAGTTCATCAGGGTGGTGTTCTTGGCCTTGTTGTTACAGCCCGAGACGCAGTCGCCGCAGTGGTTGCAGGGCAACTGTTCGACCCCGACGTGATTGAGGTTGTTGGGCAGCTTGGCGAAGGTCACGTTGATCGGCGGCTTGTAGAAATGCGTGCCCTGCTTGAGGAACTCCGCGGACTTCTGGTTGGCCTTGAGCTTGGGCAGGGTCGGCGCCGAATCGGGATAGGGATTGGGCTTGAGCATCTCCCGGGCCCGGGCATAGCCCTCCTTGAGCAGGGTATCGCGGTGCTCGCGTACCGCCCGCGGCCAGCGCGGATCGTCGAACACCCCGGGCTCGGGCTCCAGGGCGACGTTGGCGTTGATCAGCGAAGTGCCCCCCAGGCCGCAGCCGACCACCACGTTCTGCTGGGCATTGACGTGCAGGTCGAATAGCCCGGTGCGCGAACCGATGTGGCCGTCGGGATCGTGCACCTGCAACTCCTCGGTGGCGGTGGCCAGGGTGTTGGGGTACTCGCCGGGCTGGATCTCGCGCCCTCGCTCCAGCAGACAGACGCGGCGCCCGGCCCGGGACAGACGGGAAGCGGCAATGCCGCCGCCATAGCCTGAGCCGATGACGATCACGTCGTAGCGTTCCTGGATCTCGCTGATGGGGGTCGCGATCCGAGTCATGACAAAGTTCCTCTCAGGCAGATGGGGCAACTCTGGGGTCGCCTCTAATGGGTGAAGCCGAGCGCGCAGCAGGCAGCCGGACAGGCAGGCCTTGGCGCCAGAAACACAAACAGGGGGATCAGTGATGGAGTCGGAGCCGATGGCTCGCGGGCAGGGCTATAGACGAGCGCGCTGGTTGGCGGCGCGACGCCGGGTACGTCGAGGTAGGGAAATCCGGATCGGGGAAACCTGCGATAAACGACAATCCATTGCCTGCGCTCCCTGAACCGAATGTGGATAAGTAGCTGCTAAGTCCTTGTGCCATCAGTGAAGACAGGCCACATGGCACTGTCAAGAAAGCCATTAGAACTGTATGAAATTTGATCTATTGCCGTACACGCTATGGATTACGCGGGCTGCAGCCTTGCGCAAACATCTTGTCCACAGCTTGACCCACAGCAACTGTGGGCAAGTGCCCAGGCGTTGGGGATATTTCAGTGGGCAACGGCAAGAAAATCCGTGACTTATGGGCAAACTGCCGTTTTTCCCGTAATTGATCAATTATTGAACAAAGCTCTGGAACACCCGTATTAAAAGGCCTGTAGCGGAAGGCGAACACCTTATCCACAGAACGGCCAACAGACTTTGGGGGCAACTGGGGCCTGGGACCTCAGCGACTGTGGAAAACCCCTGCAAGCCGCGAAATATCGAGGCTTTACCCGAATAATCGAGCCAGAACAGCATAGTTGGGTGTTTTTTGATCAAACCATTCAAAGCCAGGTTTTGCGGGGCCTGCAGCGGTAAGCGAACATCTTATCCACAGAAGCGCCAACAGACTTTGGGGGCAAGTGCTGTGCAAAAGTCTTTTCGGCTATTTCTCCACCCTGGGAAAAAAGCCATAAAAATCGGCAGCTTAGGCTGTTCAAATTTCGTACAGCTGGCTACAGGGCTTGTTCCACATGGGCTTGAGCAAGGCGCGAACACCTTATCCACAGGTACGCACACAGGGATTGTGAGTAACCCGACCGCGACTCTGGCAGCAGCGGGTTTGCCAGCGAACGGCGCTGCCCAGAGCTTTGCAAAACCCTAGCGGCCCCTTCGCCGGCAAGCCGGCTCCTACGGTGGGGGCAGGCGCGATTTCCCGTGTAGGAGCTGGCTTGCCAGCGAACCGCGCTGCCCAGAGCTGTGCAAAACCCTAGCGGCCCCTTCGCCGGCAAGCCGGCTCCTACGGTGGGGGCAGGCGCGATTTCCCGTGTAGGAGCTGGCTTGCCAGCGAACGGCGCTGCCGAGCGGTGCAAAAACCTAGCGGCCCCTTCGCCGGCAAGCCGGCTCCTACGGTGGGGGCAGGTGCGATTTCCCGTGTAGGAGCTGGCTTGCCAGCGAACGGCGCTGCCCAGAGCTGCGCAAAACCCTAGCGGCCCCTTCGTCGGCAAGCCGACTCCTACGGTGGGGGCAGGCGTGATTTCCCGTGTAGGAGCTGGCTTGCCAGCGAACGGCGCTGCCCAGAGCTGCGCAAAACCCTAGCGGCCTCTTCGCCGGCAAGCCGGCTCCTACGCTAGGGGCACGGCTTGAGGTTTTTGCATGAACCTGGGTTCAGCGTACGACGCCTTCTTCGATGAGCAATTTGAGAATGGCTTCGGCGCCGGCCTCCGGGCTGGCGCCCTTGAGCACCTGGCCGGTGCCGCCGCTGGCCTTGGCGGTGGCGGCCTTCATGCGATCCGCGCCGCTCTTGGCCTTGATCACTTTCAGGCGCTTGGGCCGGGGTTTGGCCGGTTGCAGGCTGCAGGCTGAGAGTAACTGGTCTTCCACCACCACGACCTGATCGGCCTGCAACAAACCACGGCGCGCCGGACCATAGGCGCTCTGGCGCGGTTTCGGCGCGGCGTTATCCACAGTGGCGAGGAACGGCAGGCGCACCTTGAGCCGGCGCCGCTGGCCCCGGGGCAAGGCTTGCAACACATGGGCCACGCCATCGGCCAGGGATTCGACCTCGGCCAACCCCACCACCAGCGGCCAGCCCAGGTTCTCTGCCAGCAGAAACGGCAGCATGCCCGAGCCCTCACCGGTTTCCGCCTGGCTGCCGGTGAGCACCACCTGCGCCCCGGCGTGCCGCAGGTACTGGGTCAGGGCCGGCAGGGCATCGGCGCCCGCCGGTTGCTCCAATACATGCAACTGCTCCAGGCCCATGCCCAGGTAGGCGCGCAGGGCCGGTTCGGCGACGTCGCCAGCATGCAGCACTTGCAGTTGCCCACCGGCCAGTTGCAGGCCCAGCTCCACCGCCCGGGCATCCTGTTCGGCGCGCCGTGGACGGCCGGAGGTCGGGTGCGCGCCAATCGATACCAGGCTGATCACATTGCTGTTCATAACGTCCCCTTAAGCCGCATCGCGCTTGGCGCCGTTGCGGTAGAGCTGTACCGCCGCGATCAAGGCTCGAAGAATCTCGGCGCTGTCGCCGATCACCGACAAGTCGGCTCTTTTGATCATGTCGCAGCCCGGGTCGAGGTTGATCGCCACCACCTTGTCGCAGGCACCGATGCCCTGCAGGTGCTGGATCGCCCCGGAAATCCCCACGGCCACGTAGACCCGCGCGGTGACCCAGATACCACTGGCCCCCACTTGCCGGTCCCGCGCCATGAAGCCGTCGTCCACGGCCACCCGCGAAGCACCTTCGGTGGCCCCCAGGGCCGCGGCGGTCTGGTGGAACAGTGGCCAGTCCTTGACCCCGTTGCCCCCGGAAAAGATGAACTCGGCCTCGGCCATGGGAATCGCCGCCGGGTCCACCGCCACCGCGCCCAGGTCCTCGATCCGCGCCAGGCTGCGGGCCACGCTTGTGGATAACTCCACCGCCAAGGCTTCGTGGCGAGTTTCGCTGACCGGTTCGGCGCATTCGGCCGCGGCCAGGATCAAGCGTGCCACCGGCTGCGCCAGATCCTGCAGGCCGGCACCGGCACGGCCGATGCACTGCCCGTCCTTGACCTGCCAGACCCGGGTCGCCGGGCGTTCGCCCAGGGCCGCGGCAAAGCGCCGACCCAGTTCGCCACCACCGGTGCGGCTGTCAGGCAGCAGCCAGTGACGCGGGCTGAACTGGTTATCCACAGCCCGCAAGCCCTGCACTCGCTGCTCCGGTGCATAACCTTCAAACTCGTCGCCCACCAGCACCAACAGGCGGTCGACACCCGCCGTGGCAAAGGCCGACTCCTTGTGCTCGCCAAACACCACAGCCAGCACCGCACCGTCCTGGCCTGCCAGTTGATGGGCCAGGCCCAACAGGTCGCGGTCGTGGCTGCTCAGGCGACCACCGACCATGTCCGGCACCACGCTGATGTAGAACGCCGGCTGCGGCACCTGATGCAACGGCAACTGCACCTCGGCCGCTGCCGTGCGTTTGGCACTGCCACCCTGCTGGGCACCACTGCGATCGATGCGCTTGAGGCCGTTGGGGCCGATGAAACCGATGCCATGGGGGTTCTTGCGGATCAGGCCATTGGGCCCCATCCAGCTGTGTTGCGCCGGCTGCATGGCCGCATGCAGCGGGTGCAGGCGGTTGCGGGCGATCCACTCGGCCCGGGGATCACGGCGGATAATGTCGCTCATCAGTGCACCTCCGCAGGTTCGGGTTTCACCGAGGCCGGCGCTTTGCTCGGCGCGGCATCTTCAAGCAAGGCATCGGCCACCAGTTCGGCGATGTCCTTGATCATCGGCCGCGGCTCCACCACCCCTTCGAGCATCGCCGTGCACTGTGGACAACCCACGGCCACCAGCTCGGCGCCGGTCTCGCGGATGTCTTCCATGCGCATGTCGGGTATGCGCTGCTTGCCGGGAATGTCGGTGATCGGCGCCCCGCCGCCACCGCCACAGCAACGGGAACGGAAGCCCGAGCGCTGCATTTCCCTGATCTCGATGCCCAGGGCCCGCAGTACGTCGCGAGGGGCCTGGTACTCGCCGTTGTAGCGGCCCAGGTAGCACGGGTCGTGATAGGTCACGCTGCTGCCCTTGTGCTGACCAAGATTCAATGCGCCAGCGCCGATCAGCTCGGCCAGATAGGTGCTGTGGTGCTGCACCAGGTAGTTGCCGTCGAAGGCGCCGTATTCATTTTTCAGCACATGGAAACTGTGGGGATCGCAGGTGACGATGCGCTGGAAGCGGTACTTGGCCAGGGTCTGGATATTGCGCTTGGCCAATAGCTGGAAGGTTGCTTCATCCCCCAGGCGCCGGGCCACGTCGCCGCTGTCGCGTTCTTCCAGGCCGAGCACGGCGAAGTCCACCTTGGCCGCCTTCAGCACCTTGACGAAGGCCCGCAGGGTCCGTTGGTTGCGCATGTCGAAGGCGCCGTCGCCGACCCAGAACAGCACATCGGTGGTTTGTTTTTCACTGAGCAGGGACAGGTTCAGGTCTGCCGCCCAGTTCATCCGCCCACCCGGGTTGAAACCGCCGGGGTTGTCGGTGGCGATGAGGTTTTCCAGGACCTCGGCGCCCTTGTTCGGGGTGGCGCCCTTTTCCAGGGTCAGGTGGCGGCGCATGTCGACGATGGCGTCGACGTGCTCGATCATCATCGGGCATTCCTCGACGCAGGCCCGGCAGGTGGTGCAGGACCACAGGGTCTCGGCGTCCACCAGGCCGTTGACGATGGGCTGGTGCGGGTTGCCGCCATGTTCGCCAATGGCTTTGCCACTGCCGTCAAGGGATGGGTATGGGCTGCCAGCGAACTGGGCGTCGGTACCTCCGGCCAGGCCCACCACCATGTCCTGGATCAGCTTCTTCGGGTTCAGCGGCTGGCCGGCGGCGAAAGCCGGGCACGCCGCCTCGCACTTGCCGCACTGCACGCAGGCGTCGAAGCCCAGCAGTTGGTTCCAGGTGAAATCCTTGGGCTTTTCCACCCCCAGCGGAGCGGACGGGTCTGCCAGGTCCAGGGGCTTGAGACCCGTGGAACGACCGCCACCAAAACGTTCGGCGCGACGGTGCCAGGCTAGGTGCAAGGCGCCAGCGAAGGCGTGCTTCATCGGCCCGCCCCAGGTCATGCCAAAAAACAGCTCGGACACGCCCCACAGCACCCCGACCGCCAGAATCGCCGCCAGCAGCCAGCCGCCGAAGTTTTCCGGAAGGATGCCAGCCACCGGCAAGGTCACCAGGAAGAAACTCACCGAGAATGCCAGCAGGCTTTTCGGCAGGCGCATCCACGGCCCCTTGGACAGGCGCGCCGGTGGGTTGCGCCGGCGCTTGGCGACGAACAGCGCGCCGACGAACATCAGCGTGGTGGCCAGCAGCAGGGCGTAGCCGAGGATGCGGTTATGCAGGCCGAAGCCATGCACCAGGATCGCCAGCACCGCAGCCAGGACAAAACCGCCCGCGGTGGCGACGTGGGTGTTGGCCATGTATTTGTCCCGGGCCACCACATGGTGCAGATCCACCATGTAGCGCCTGGGCATGGCCAGCAGCCCGCCGAGCAGATCGACCTTGGAGGCTCGCCCCCGGCGCCACATGGCCACGCGTCGCAGCGCGCCGAGGACCGCAAGGCCGACGGCGGCGAACAACAGAATGGGAAGAAGGGTGTTCAACATCACAGTCACCTTACAGTCAGCTGCAAGCGGCAAGCTTCAAGCGGCAAGAAAGAGCAATGTGAGCAGTGCTTTCGCTTGCAGCTTGCAGCCGGAAACTTGCAGTTGCCGCTAAAAATCCTCACAGAGCCAAGTGCGTCCTATCGACCGCGCGCTTCCAGCAGCAAGAAAGAGCAATCGCGAACGCCTGCTTCAACTTGCCGCTTGCAGCTTGAAACTTGCAGCTGCCGCTAAAAGTCCTTGCACAGGCGCAGTGCGTCGTAGATCGCGGCATGGGTGTTGCGCTGGGATACGCAGTCGCCAATGCGGAACAACAGGTAGCCCTCCCCGCTCTCGCTCAGGCACGGCTGCGGCTTGATCGCGAACAGCGCCTCGACGTCCATCTGGCCCTTGTTGCGCGAACCTTCCTTGAGCCCGTAGTACAGCTCTTCGTCGGGACGCACGCCGTTCTCCACCACCACCTGGTCCACCACTCGCTCTTCGCGGGCGCCGGTGTATTCGTTCTCCAGCACCGCCACCAGCTTGTCGCCTTCGCGGTAGACCTTCTCCAGGGTCAGGTCCCCGGTCATGATCACTTCCTTGGGGTACAGGCTGCGGTAGTAGGTAGGGAACGAGGTGCCGCCCACGGCGATGCCGGGTTTGATGTCGTCGGTGACGATCTCCACTTGTGCGCCCTTGTCGGCGATATAGTCGGTGACCGACATGCCGGTGAATTCGCAGATGGTGTCGTAGACCAGCACGTTCTTGCCCGGCGCCACCTTGCCGTCAAGGATGTCCCAGCTGCTGACCACCAGCCCTTCGGCAGCGCCCCAGTGTTCGTTCTGCTCGATGAACGGATGGCCGCCCACCGCCAGCACCACCACGTCCGGGCGCAGGTCGAGGATGGTCGCGGTGTCCGCCGCGGTGCCCAGGCGCAGGTCGACTTTCAGCCGCGCCAGCTCCAGCTGGTACCAGCGGGTGATGCCGGCGATCTGATCCCGTTGCGGGGCCTTGGAGGCGGTGGTGATCTGCCCGCCGATGGCCTCCTTTTTCTCGAACAGGGTCACGTCGTGGCCGCGCTCGGCGGCCACGCGGGCCGCTTCCATGCCGGCCGGACCGGCACCGACCACCACCACCTTGCGCTTGATCCCGGTGGTTTTCTCGATGATGTGCGGCACCCCCATGTATTCACGGGAGGTGGCGGCGTTCTGAATGCACAGCACATCCAGGCCCTGGTACTGGCGGTCGATGCAGTAGTTGGCGCCGACACACTGCTTGATCTGGTCGATCTGGCCCATCTTGATCTTGGCGATCAGGTGCGGGTCGGCCATGTGCGCACGGGTCATGCCCACCATGTCGACGTAACCGCCTTCGAGAATCCGCGTGGCCTGGTTCGGGTCCTTGATGTTCTGTGCGTGCAGCACCGGCACCTTGACCACTTCCTTGATGCCCGCCGCCAGGTGCAGGAACGGCTCCGGCGGGAAGCTCATGTTGGGGATCACGTTGGCCAGGGTGTTGTGGGTGTCGCAACCCGAGCCCACCACGCCGATGAAGTCCAGCATGCCGGTGTCGTCGTAGTACTTGGCGATCTGCTTCATGTCCTCGTGGGACAGGCCGTCCGGGTGGAACTCGTCACCGCACAGGCGTATGCCCACGCAGAAATCGTCGCCCACTTCAGCGCGCACCGCCTTGAGCACCTCCAGGCCGAAGCGCATGCGTTTCTCGAAGGTACCGCCCCATTCGTCGGTGCGCTTGTTGACCCGCGGGCTCCAGAACTGGTCGATCATGTGCTGGTGCACCGCCGACAGCTCGACCCCGTCCAGGCCGCCGGCCTTGGCCCGGCGTGCGGCCTGGGCGTAGTTGCCGATCACCCGCCAGATCTCTTCCGGCTCGATGGTCTTGCAGGTAGCACGGTGCACCGGCTCGCGCACCCCGGACGGCGACATCAGGGTCGGCCAGTTGAAACCGTCCCAGCGCGAGCGCCGGCCCATGTGGGTAATCTGGATCATGATCTTGGCGCCATGCTTGTGCATGGCGTCGGCCAGGTTCTGGAAGTGCGGGATGATCCGGTCGGTGGACAGGTTCACCGAGCTCCACCATTCCTGGGGGCTGTCGATGGCCACCACCGAGGAGCCACCACAAATGGCCAGGCCGATGCCGCCCTTGGCCTTCTCCTCGTAGTACTTCACGTAGCGCTCGGTGGTCATGCCACCATCAGTGGCGTAGACCTCGGCGTGGGCAGTACTCAGGACACGGTTGCGGATGGTCAGTTTGCCGATCTGGATCGGCTGGAACATCGCTTCGAAAGCCATTTTTCTTAACTCCGCTTACAACGGTTTGACGACGAACAGGCCATCTTCGTGACCTTCTTCGGAACCACCGTAAAGCTGCTCGGCCACGGTGCGGATCTTGCTGCCACGGGCGGCCAGGATCTGGTCCATGGCGCCGGCGAACCAGCCGGTGAACATGTAGTCGACCTTGCGCCCGACCTTGCCGTAGACGTAGACGAACGCCGAGTGCTCGAGCTTGACGCTGGCAGTGCCTTTATCCAGGTCGATGTCCTGGATCTTGAACAGCCCCCAGCCGCGCTGGGACAGGCGCTTCATGTAGTGTTCGAACACCGCCACGCCTTCCAGGCCGTGGCATTCGGCTTCTTTCTCGCACCAGTGCCAGGCGGACTTGTAGCCGGCCTTGTAGAGAATCTCGGCGTAGGCGTCGCTGCCCAGCACTTCTTCGATGCCCATGTGGTTGTTGACGAAAAAATGCCGTGGCACGTAGAGCATCGGCAGGGCGTCGGAGGTCCAGACACCGGTTTCGCTGTCGACTTCGATAGGCAATTGCGGGGCGATCTTGGCCATGGAAACGTGACTCCAGAAATTCAGTGGGTGCCCCTGCGCGAACGGCAGGGGGTATCGGATAAGGGAGGTGCGCAGGCTTACTCGCCCCAGACGTCCTTCAGGACGCTGACCCAGTTCTCGCCCATGATCTTGCGCACCACGCGCTCGCTGTGGCCGCGTTTGAGCAGGGTCTCGGTGAGGTTGGGGAACTCGCCCACGGTGCGGATGCCCAGCGGGTTGATGATCTTGCCGAAGTTGGTCAGGCGCCGGGCATAGCCCTTGTCGTGGGTCAGGTATTCGAAGAAGTCCTGGCCGTGGCCCTGGGTGAAGTCGGTGCCAATGCCGATCGAGTCTTCACCGACGATGTTCATGGTGTATTCGATGGCTTCGGCGTAGTCGTCGATGGTCGAGTCGATGCCCTTGGCCAGGAACGGCGCAAACATGGTCACGCCGACAAAACCGCCGTGGTCGGCGATGAACTTCAGTTCGGCATCGGACTTGTTGCGCGGGTGCTCCTTGAGCCCCGACGGCAGGCAGTGGGAATAGCAGACCGGCTTCTTCGATTCGAGGATCACTTCCTCGCTGGTCTTGGAGCCGACGTGGGACAGGTCGCACATGACCCCGACACGGTTCATCTCGGCGACGATCTCGCGACCGAACCCGGAGAGCCCGCCATCACGTTCGTAGCAGCCGGTGCCCACCAGGTTCTGGGTGTTGTAGCACATCTGCACGATGCCCACGCCCAGCTGCTTGAACACCTCGACGTAGCCGATCTGGTCTTCGAAGGCATGGGCGTTCTGGAAGCCGAACAGGATGCCGGTCTTGCCCAGTTCCTTGGCCTTGCGAATGTCCGAAGTGGTGCGCACCGGCATCACCAGATCGCTGTTTTCACGGATCAGTTTCTGGCTGGCGGCGATGTTGTTGACCGTGGCCTGGAAGCCTTCCCACACCGACACGGTGCAGTTGGCCGCGGTCAGGCCGCCCTTGCGCATGTCCTCGAACAGCTCGCGGTTCCACTTGGCAATGATCAGCCCGTCGATAACGATGCTGTCGGCGTGTAATTCGGCTGGGCTCATCAGGCTGTCCCCTTATTGGCGATTCCTGCGCCGAATCGTCTGCCGGCGCTTTGGGGCCAGCATATGCCTGAGGGCCGGGGCGCCTCGGTGCAAAAACGACAGGGGAATTGCCGAAAGCGTCAAGCACTGACAAAGGGCCGGACGGAGGGCATGGGTGGCCTCTGTTCTTTGCCCGGGGCTTGCGCCAGAATTCGCGCCTTTAGTGGATGCTTCACCGGATTAGGGGCAGTGATGCAATGAAACCGATCTTCCTGGCCTTGGTACTGATGGCGACCGGCGTACAGGCGGCCGAAGAGGCCGACAGCACGCCCTGCGACGGTGTGGAAAACGACGTGCAGACCCTGGAATGCGCGACCTACAACCGGACCACCGCCGAGCAATTGCTGGGCGACAACGTGCAGAGCCTGCTGGAACGCCTCGGTACCTTGTACGGCAACGACAAGGCGCAACTGAGCGACATCAGCGCCAAGGTCAAGAACGCCCAGCAGCTGTGGCAGAAACAGCGCGATGCCGACTGCGCGCTGGAATCCTTCCCGGCCAAGCCCGGCACCAAGGCCTACAGCATCGCCACCAATGATTGCCTGGCGCGGATGAGCGACGAACGCTCGGAGTTCATCGAGTCCATCGCCCAGGAATGACCCGCCCCCGGTAGGAGCGGGCTGGCCCGCGAAGAAACTCCGGCGCAAATCCCTGTCGCGACGGGAAGAGCTTCGCGAGCAAGCTCGCTCCTACGGGCTCCGGGGGTTCAGGCGCCGCCGCGAAAGCACGAGACGCCCCAGGCGGTGAGCTTGAAGGGCAGGTGGTAGTGCTGGCGCGGGTCGTCCAGGCCGAAGCGGTACACCAGCACCTCGAGGAAGGGCACCGACGGCAGCGCCTGGCCTTGCTCGCGATAGAACGCCGCCACCTCCAGCTCCACTTCGTAGACGCCCTGGCCAACGCTTGCCGCCAGTTCGCTCAGCTCGTTCAGCAGGCCATTGCTGCCAATCCGCCCCTGGCACAGCCAGGCGCCGCCCACAGGCCGCACCCGCACCGCCATGCCTTCGGCCACCTTGCCGCTGGCGACGTCCACCACATGGATGGATAGGCCGCCGTTCATTTCCAGAAGCCCTTGTGCGCCAGCGCGGCCTCGCTCTCCAGCATCGGCCCGAACACCGGAATCTGCCGCTGCCCCCGAGCGAAGACTTCACGGCACGGCAGGGAAAAGGTCGGGTTTTCCGGGTGATCGCCGGTCAACTCCAGCAGCTCATGTTCGGACAAGGCGTAGACCACCCGGCCAATGCCGGTCCAGTAGATGGCCCCGGCGCACATGCAGCAGGGCTCGGCGCTGGTGTACAGGGTGCACTCGGCCAGGGCCTGGGGGCTGAGGCGCTTGGCCGCCAGTGCCGCTGCCGCCAGTTCGGCGTGCTGGGTCGGGTCGCCTTCGGGGGGCATCGAGTTGTTGCCGGCGCTGGCGATGACCTTGCCGTCGCGATCGGCCACCAGGGCGGCGAACGGATGACGGCCACGGGCCTTGGCCTCTTCGGCGAGCAGGATGCTCTGGCGCAGCAGGTGCAGGTCCAGTTCGGTGACGCCGGCAGGGATGGAAGAAAGAATCTGGGTCATCTTGACCTCCTTTTCATGGACAGGAGCCGCCACAGCAATGGCGGCGAGAAAAACGTCAGTCATTGAGCTCGACATGGGCTGCCAGCACCTGGGCGGCGGGCTCACGGGGGTTGAGCAGCAGGTTGAGCACGATGGCGGTGATGGCGCCAAGGAAGATGCCGCTTTCCAGCACCAGCTTGAGGGGACCGTGCAGATGGGCGAACAGCGCCGGGAAGGACATCGGCAGCACCCCGACGCTGACCGACACCGCCACCACGATGGCGTTGCGCGTGCCCTCGAACTTCACCCGCGACAGTTCCTGGATGCCGGCCACGGTGGTCATGCCGAACATCACGATGGCGCAGCCGCCAAGCACCGGGGTCGGCACCGCGGCCACCAGGGCACCCAGCTTGGGAAACAGCCCCATGAGCACCATGATTGCCCCGGCTGCCGCCACCACGAAGCGGCTCTTGACCCTGGACAGCGCGATCAGCCCGGTGTTCTGGGTAAAGGCGTTGTAAGGGAAGCTGTTGAACAGGCCACCGAGCATGGTTGACAGGCCATCGGCGCGGAATGCATCGCCCAGGGTGCGCTGGGTGGTCGGCTTGCCGGTGAGCTTGCCGATGGCCAGGCAGTTGCCGGTGGTCTCGGCCATGATCACCAGCATCGCCAGGGTCATGATCAGGATCGGCAGCAGGGAAAACTGCGGGGCACCGAAGGCCATGGGCCGGCTCAGTTCGAACCAGGCCGCCTGGCTCACCTGGGCGAAGTCGGTCATGCCGAACGCCGCGGCGATCAGGCTGCCCACCAGCAAGCCGATGAGCACGCTGAGGTTGCCGATAAAGCCCGAGAACTTGCCGTAGATCACCAGGGTCACGGCGACCGTGGCCAGCCCCAGCAGCAGGTTGGCCGGCGCGCCGAAATCCTCCGCCGCCGGGTTGCCGCCGCCGAGCCAGATCGCCGCTGCCGGCATCAGGGAAATGCCGATGATGGTGATCAGGCTACCGATCACCACCGGTGGAAAGAACCGCAGCAGACGGCTGAACAGCGGTGCCAGGGCAATGGTGATGACGCCCGCGGCGATCACCGCGCCGAACACCTCGGTCAGGCCGAACTGCTTGCCGATCATGATCATCGGTGCCAGGGCGATGAACGAGCAGCCCTGGATCAACGGCAGCCGCGCGCCAAAACGCCAGAACCCCAGGGTCTGGATCAGGGTGGCGATGCCCGAGGTCAGCAGGTTGGCGTTGATCAACAGCACCACCTGCGCCGGGGTCAGGCCCAGGGCATTGCCTAGAATCAACGGCACCGCCACCGCACCGGCATACATCACCAGCACATGCTGCAAGCCGAAGGTGAACAGCTGGCGAACGGGCAGGACCTCGTCCACTGGGTGAACCCGGGGAATGTTCATGTCGCAGATCTCCTGAAGGTGCAGCTCTTGTTGTTGTTCTGGCAGGCATCCGGGAGCGGTGCCCCGGCAGGATGTACGAACGTCGGCGTCCATGATCTGTGCTTGAATACGATGAAACAAATGAGCAGCCATCGCTTTTAACGATGGATCAGACAGCCCTGTCCCAGGGCCGGGAGCCGCGATGCGCTTTTCGCTGGATCAACTGCAGATGTTCGTACAGGCCGCGCACAGCGGCTCGTTCTCGGCCGCTGCACGCAAGCTGGGCAAGACCCAGTCCACGGTCAGCGTGGCCATCGGCAACCTGGAGGCGGACCTGGGGGTCGAGCTGTTTGACCGCAGTGCCCGCAACCCGGTGCTGACAGCCACCGGGCAGAAGATGCTGCTGCAGGCCGAGGCGGTGCTGGAGCGCTGCCTGACTCTGCAGGCCAACGCCGACTGCTTGTCCGAGGTGGTGGAGCCGCAGTTGTCCATCGTCATCGAAACCCCTTACGGCCCGCTGATGCCGGCCTTGCGCGAGTTCGAGCAGGCCTTCCCCTATGTCGACTTGCTGATCCGTCACCCACTGTCCGGTGATGCCAGCGAACTGGTGGCCCGAGGCGAGGCGGTGCTGGGGATCGCCTTTTCCCAGCCTGGCTATGCCCAGGAACTGGAGTTCCAGCAGATGGGCAAGCTGATCATGCTGCACGTCTGCCACCCGGATCATCCCCTGGCCCGGCTGGACAGCGTGACCTTCGACGATCTGCATGTGCATCGACGCCTGGCCTTCAGCGCCCATGCCGACAAGCTGCCCAGCAGCGAATACCTGCGCTGCAGCCAACTGTGGCAGGCGGAAAACTACCTGGCACTCCTGGAGATGGTCCGCGCCGGCCTTGGCTGGGCCACCCTGCCCCGGCAACTGATCCAGCGTGAGCTGGCCAAGGGCGAGCTGGTGGAGCTGCAACTGAACGCCTACCCCCACACCGACTGGCTGGTGGGGGTGGACCTGCTCTGGGCCCGGCAACGGGTGCTGGGCAAGGCCGAACGCTGGCTCAAGGAACGCTTGCTGCGGCACAAGGTGTACGAGGTGGATCGGCGCGGGCAGTCGACGACCTGGTAACGGCGGCGCGGGCAACAAAGGGACAAGGTTCTGCGCTTGGCCGGGCAGTGGATATAAGCAAGGAGTCGCAATCCTTATGAAAGGCTTATATAGCCCGCCATACACGAAATCCTCTGGAGTCGAAAAGCGGTCAAGCAATTGCTGCGTTTGCACCCCGAACACCAGGTCCAGGTTCGTGATGCGATCGCCCTGCTGGCCGACATGCCCGCCAATGGCAACGTCAAAGCCCTGTCCGGCCACACCTATGCCTATCGCCTGCGGGTTGGCCAGTAATGCGGGCTGTTCGATTGGGACGGGCCATCCATATCGTCAGTGTCCAAGAGGTCAAAAAACGTGATGAACGCACCTACTGACCTCCAGATCATCCACGGCCCGGACGGCAAGCCGGCGTTCGTGGTAATTCCCTACGCGCAGTACGTTGCGCAGCAGAAGGAGCCTGGCCTGATCCCCCATGACGTGGTCAGTCCCATGGTCGATGGCGCCACGCCGATCCGGGCCTGGGGCGAGCACCTGCACCTGACCCAGGACCAGGTAGCCAAGCGCCTGGGGATCTCTCAGCCGGCCTTCGCCCAACAAGAGAGCGTGGCCCGCCCCCGCAAGACCACCCGGGAAAAAATTGCCGCCGTCTTCGGTATACGCGCCGACCAGCTAGAGCTGTAAGCTGCGCCTCACTGACTGATTGAAAGGGTTACTCATGAGCATCTGCGGTATCGAAATCAAGGGCAGCGAAGCCATCTTCGCCCTCGCCACCCTGCAAGACGGCGCCCCTCAGCACCTGGCCATCGCCACCAAGAAAATCGCCCTGGAGGATGACGACGAGGCCGCCAACGTCAAGGCCTTTGCCGCTCAAGTGGCAGCCTTCGTGAAAAGCAACGGGATCCAGCACATCGCCATCAAGAAACGCAGCAAGAAGGGCGAGTTCGCCGGCGGCCCCACCACCTTCAAGATCGAAGGTGTGTTCCAACTGCTGGAAGACTGCGCGGTGACCCTGCTGTCGCCACAGACCCTCAATGCCCAGTACAAGAAGCACGCCTTCGACCTGCCGGCGAGCCTGAACAAGTACCAGCATGAAGCCTACAAGGCCGCCTGCGCGGCGCTGCTGAAGAAGTGAGGCCGCGCCAGCCCTGGGCTCAGTCCGACTTGCGCCGGTAGTGCTGCAGCCAGTCAGCGAACGAGTTGTCCTCCAGGGCATAGGCGCCACGGCTGGATTTCCACACCAGCTCCTTTTCCCGCAGGGCATCGATACAGGCCTGGATGGTCTGGGTGCCGGGCATGGTACTGCTGCCCGAGGCCTTCAGGGCCTCGCCCACTGCTGCCAGGGTGTCATCGGTAAAGGGTGCAAAGGGCAGGTTGCTGATCGAGCGCTCGACCATGACTTCCAGCACCGCCCGTTGCGCGGCGGTCAGGCCGTTCCAGGCGCTTTCAAATTCGCTCCAGACCCCGGCCCGTAGAATTTCGGCACTGCTGCGCAACAGCTCGTTGAGCTGGCTCGCCTCACCCAGTTCCAGAGCCACCTGGCCAATGATGCTGCGGAGCATTTCCGGGCGCCGGCCGACCCACTCGAAGGCCTGGTCCAGATCCTCGGCATTGAACTGGTTGGTGGACGCCAAGTGAGCGTTCAGGTGCGCGGTGTAGGCCTTGGTGAAGTCACGCCCCAGCAAGGGAAAGGGGGTGATGCTCGACCCGAAGAACGGCTGGTTGCGGTTGAGTACCAGATGGGCCAGCTTGTCCCGGTTGGACCCGGTGAACACCAGGCGCAGGCCGCTGGTGTCCATGTCGCGGCCCTGGTTGAGCTGATCACGGGCGGCCTTGAGGGCAAACATGGCATTCAACCCGGCCTCGGAACTCAGCGCATGCTGGGCTTCATCGATGACCAGCACCACGGTCTTGCCCGCCGCGCTGTGCAACAGCTCCAGAGCCTGGGTCAGGGTGGCCCCTTCCGGCAGTTGGGATCGACTGAAGTCCCAGGACAGGGTCCGCAGGAAGCTGAGCTTCTCCACCCCCCATGACTTGGCCAGCTTGCGTATGCCCTTTTCGAACGGCACCAGCGCGCCGGCAATGGCCCCGGCGATCAGCTCGGCGGGGTCTTTTTCGCGGTTGGCCCACAGATCCACATAGACCGCCAGCCAGCCTCGACGCAGGCACTCGGGCAGCAGGTCTTCGCGCAGGAAGGTACTTTTGCCGGTACGCCGCGGCGCCGCCAGGAACAACCCCGAGCTGTAGTCCTGGATCCCGGAGCCCACCAGGCCATCGGCAATATTGAGCGCCAGGGCAGGACGACGAAACACGAAACCGGTGTTTTTCGACATGGTTTTATACTCAATTATTGCCAGGACTATAATTTATAGTCGCGAGTATAATTAACTATAAAACCCTGTCAAACCAGCTCCCGGCCGCCTCCCAACTGGCGCCGGTCCTCGCGCGGGCACTGCACGAAACGTGCGCGGTAGCTGCGGGTGAAGTAGGAAGGCGATTCAAACCCGCAGGCAATGCTCACCTCCAGCACGCTCATGTCGGTCTGGCGCAGCAGCTTGCGGGCCTTCTCCAGGCGCAGGCCCAGGTAGAAGTTGCTCGGGGTGTCGTTGAGGTGCAGGCGGAACAGGCGCTCCAGCTGGCGCCGAGTGACCTTGATCGACTCGGCCAGGGCCAGGGTGCTCAGGGGCGGTTCGCTGTGCTGTTCCATTTCGCCGATCACCTGCACCAGCTTCTTGTTGCTGATGCCGTAGCGGCTGGCGACTTCCATGCGCTGGTGATCCTTGCGCGGGCGGATGCGCCCGAGCACGAACTGCTCGCTGACCTGGACCGCCAGTTGCGGGCCGTGGGCCTGGGCGATCAGGTCGAGCATCATGTCGATGGACGCCGTGCCGCCGGCACAGGTGATGCGCCGTCGATCGATCTCGAACAGCTCCTGGGTCACGCTCAGTTGCGGGTAGGACTCCTTGAAGGCCTCGATGGCCTCCCAGTGCAAGGTCACCCGGTGCCCCTCCAGCAAGCCGCTCTCGGCGAGGATCACGCTACCGGTGTCGATCCCGCCCAGGGTCACCCCCTCCACCTCCAGCCGCCGCAACCAGTGCTCCAGGGCCGGGGTGAGGAACTTCAGCGGCTCGAAACCGGCCACCACCCACAAGGTTGCGCCTTTGTTCAGCGGCTCCAGGGCCGCATCGACATTCACCGACATGCCATTGCTGGCCAGCACCGCGCCGCCGTCGGCGCTCAGCACATGCCAGCGGTACAGCTCGCCACGAAAGCGGTTGGCCACCCGCAGCGGCTCGATGGCGGAAATGAAACCGATGGCGGAAAACCCCGGCATCAGCAGGAAGTAGAAGTCCTGGGACATGCAACGCACTCCGGTGACGGCCAGCGTGGGCCTTGTGATACGCCAAATGCCCCGGTGCCACAAGGGGGCAGGTCGCTGCAGTGCAAGAGTCGGTCGCCGCTGTGCGTTTGCCAGCGGCGGCGCCTGCGTACCTTGGCATCACCTGCGCACAAAGACGCCGGGACCGACAATAACGACCTGCCGAGGAAAGCATCATGAAACGACTGATCAGCAGCTGTGTGCTTGCGCTTAGTGGTAGCGTTTTTCTGAGCAACGGGGCCCTGGCCGCCGATGCCGCCAGTTGCCAGAACGTGCGCCTGGGCGTGGTCAACTGGACCGACGTGATCGCCACCAGCGCCCTGACCCAGGTCCTGCTCGACGGCCTCGGCTACAAGACCAAGCAGACCAGCGCCTCCCAGCAGATCATCTTCGCCGGCATCCGTGACCAGCGCCTGGACCTGTTCCTGGGCTACTGGAACCCGCTGATGACCCAGACCATCACCCCCTTCGTCGACGCCAACCAGGTCAAGGTCCTGGCCGAACCGAGCCTCAAGGACGCCCGCGCCACCCTGGCCGTGCCGGCCTACCTGGCAGACAAGGGCCTGAAGACCTTCGCCGATATCGCCAAGTTCCAGAAGGAACTGGGAGGCAAGATCTACGGCATCGAACCGGGTTCGGGAGCCAATACCCAGATCAAGGAAATGATCGCCAAGAACCAGTTCGGCCTGGGCCAGTTCCAGTTGGTGGAATCCAGTGAGGCGGGCATGTTGTCGGCGGTGGCCCGGGCGGTAAAACGCAACGAAGCCATCGTGTTCTTCGGCTGGGCACCGCACCCGATGAACGTCAACTTCAAGATGACCTACCTCAGCGGCAGCGAAAACGCCCTGGGGCCCAACGAAGGCCAGGCCACGGTGTGGACCGTCACCGCGCCGAACTACGCCGAGCAGTGCCCGAACGTGCACCGGCTGTTGACCAACCTGACCTTCAGCGCCGAAGACGAGAGCCGCATGATGCAGCCGCTGCTGGATCACAAGGATGCCCTGGAATCCGCCCGGCAATGGCTCAAGGACCACCCGCAGGACCAGCAGCGCTGGCTGGAGGGGGTCACCACCTTCGATGGCCGGCCGGCCGCCGAACACCTGCAACTGACCAGCAAATAAGCCACCGCCACCAGCGCCCCGCAGCCCGCCCCGGGCTGCGCACGGCCAGCTCACGCCCCCAGCAAACACGCCTGTAAGGAACCGCACCATGAACCACGACGTCATCATCACCTGCGCACTCACCGGTGCTGGCGACACGACCGCCAAGAGCCCCCACGTGCCGGTCACCCCGAAACAGATCGCCGCGGCCGCCGTAGAAGCCGCCAAGGCCGGCGCCACCGTGGTCCACTGCCATGTGCGCGACCCCGCCACCGGCAAGTTCAGCCGCGATGTAGCGCTGTACCGCGAAGTGATGGAGCGCATTCGCGAGGCCGACATCGACATCATCGTCAACCTCACCGCCGGCATGGGCGGTGACCTGGAGATCGGCAGCGGCGAGAACCCCATGGAGTTCGGCCCCAACACCGACCTGGTGGGCCCGCTGACCCGCCTAGCCCACGTCGAGGAGCTGCTGCCGGAAATCTGCACCCTGGACTGCGGCACCCTGAACTTCGGCGATGGCGACACCATCTACGTCTCCACCCCGGCCCAGCTGCGGGCCGGCGCCAAGCGTATCCAGGAGCTGGGAGTGAAGGCCGAACTGGAGATCTTCGACACCGGCCACCTGTGGTTCGCCAAGCAGATGATCAAGGAAGGCCTGCTGGATGACCCGCTGTTCCAACTGTGCCTGGGCATTCCCTGGGGCGCGCCGGCCGACACCACCACCATGAAGGCCATGGTCGACAACCTGCCGCAGGGCGCGGTCTGGGCCGGCTTCGGGATTGGCCGCATGCAGATGCCCATGGCCGCGCAAGCGGTACTGCTGGGGGGCAACGTGCGGGTCGGCCTGGAAGACAACCTGTGGCTGGACAAGGGTGTGCTGGCCACCAACGGCCAACTGGTGGAACGGGCCACGGAGATCCTCAGCCGCCTCGGCGCCCGGGTCCTGACCCCCGCCGAAGGCCGGCAGAAAATGGGCCTGAAGCAACGCAGCTAAGCCGACCCCACCCTCCCCCGTAGGAGCCGGCTTGCCGGCGAAGAGGCCCGCAAGGCCGCCAACCGCTTCGCTGGCGAACCCGCTTCTACAGACTCTTTTTCCAGGAAGACGCGATGACTTTTATCACCAACATCAAAACCTTCGCCGCTCTGGGCAGCGGCGTGATCGGCAGCGGCTGGGTGGCCCGGGCCCTGGCCCACGGCCTCGACGTAGTGGCCTGGGACCCGGCGCCCGGCGCCGAAGCGGCCCTGCGCAAGCGCGTCGCCAACGCCTGGGGCGCGCTGGAAAAACAAGGGCTGGCCCCTGGAGCATCACAACAGCGCCTGCGCTTCGTCGACACCATCGAGGCATGCGTGAAGGATGCCGACTTCATCCAGGAAAGCGCCCCCGAGCGCCTGGAACTCAAGCTGGAACTGCACCGCAAAATCAGCGCCGCGGCCAAGCCTGACGCACTGATCGGCTCCAGCACCTCGGGCCTGCTGCCCAGCGAATTCTACGAGGACTCGAGCCACCCGGAACGCTGCGTGGTCGGCCACCCGTTCAATCCGGTGTACCTGCTGCCGCTGGTGGAGGTGGTGGGTGGCCAGCGCACCGCACCCGAAGCGGTCCAGGCCGCGATCAAGGTCTATGAATCCCTGGGGATGCGGCCTTTGCACGTGCGCAAGGAAGTCCCCGGGTTCATCGCCGATCGTTTGCTCGAAGCCCTGTGGCGCGAGGCCCTGCACCTGGTCAACGACGGCGTGGCGACCACCGGGGAAATCGACGATGCGATCCGTTTTGGCGCCGGCCTGCGCTGGTCGTTCATGGGCACCTTCCTCACCTACACCCTGGCCGGCGGCGACGCCGGCATGCGCCACTTCATGGCCCAGTTCGGCCCGGCGCTGCAACTGCCCTGGACCTACCTGCCGGCCCCGGAGCTGACCGACAAGCTGATCGACGATGTGGTCGAAGGCACCGCCGAGCAACTGGGCAGCCACAGCATTGCGGCCCTGGAGCGCTATCGTGATGACTGCCTGCTGGCGGTGCTGGAGGCGGTGAAAACCACCAAGGCCAAGCACGGCATGCACTTTCACGACTAACCCAACCCCGTAGGAGCTGGCTTGCCAGCGAAGAGGCCCTCAAGCCAGGCTGCAAACCCAACGGACGCCTTCGCCGGCAAGCCGGCTCCTACAGTTATCCGGTGACCCTATGCCTGCCCTGACCACCTACAGCACCCGCATCATCCGCGACTGGGTCGACTACAACGGCCATCTGCGCGATGCCTTCTACCTGCTGATCTTCAGCTACGCCACCGATGCCCTGATGGATCGCCTGGGGCTCGACAGCGACAACCGCGAAGCCAGCGGTCATTCGCTGTTCACCCTGGAGTTGCACCTCAACTACCTGCACGAGGTGAAGCTCGACAGCGAGGTCGAAGTCCATACCCAGATCATCGGCCACGACCGCAAGCGCCTGCACCTGTACCACAGCCTGCACCAGGTCGGTGACCCGCTGGAGCTGGCCGGTAACGAGCAGATGCTGCTCCACGTCGACCTGGCCGGGCCGCGTTCGGCGCCGTTCAGCGAGCCGGTGCTGCAACGCCTGCAAACCCTGGCCGCCGAGCAGGCCGACCTGCCGCGCCCGACCTGCCTGGGCCGGGTGATCGGCTTGCCCGCGGAAAAATAATCAGCAGAACAGGAGATCGCCGTGAACACCGCCGCCCTTGCCGACTACCGCAGTTATCCGTTGATCAGCGCGCTGGCCAGTGCCCAGGTCCTGCCGGACCGGGTCCAGGTGCACTGGGCCGACGGGCGTCTCAGCCCTTTTCACCATCAATGGCTGCGGGATAACTGCCCCTGCTCGCAATGCGTCTACAGCGTGACCCGCGAACAGGTGCTGGAAATCGTCGATGTTGCCGAAGACCTCGCGTGCACTGCAGCGCGCATTGATGCCGACGGCTGCCTGAACCTCGACTGGGCAGACGGCCACCACAGCCGCTTCGACCCCGGCTGGCTGCGAGCCCACGCCTACGACTGGCAATCACGCGAGGAACGGCAGGCCGCCAGGGCTCGACGCCAGCTGTGGGACGCCAGCCTGCAGCTGCCCGTGTTCGAGTACCGGGCGCTGATGGAGGATCCTCAAGCACTGCTGCAATGGTTGCGGGCCCTGCGCGATACCGGCCTGACCCAGGTTCGGGGAGCACCCACCGAACCCGGCTCCCTGGCGTTGATCGCCAAGCGCATCTCGTTTATCCGCGAAAGCAATTTCGGCGTGCTGTTCAACGTGCAATCCAAGGCCGATGCCGACAGCAACGCCTATACCGCTTTCAACTTGCCGTTGCACAGCGACCTGCCAACCCGCGAACTGCAGCCGGGGCTGCAATTTCTCCACTGCCTGGTGAATGACGCAGAGGGTGGTGAAAGCATTTTCGTCGACGGCTTTGCCATCGCCGATGCCCTGCGCCGGGAAGCCCCCGAGGCGTTTCGTGCGCTGTGCGAAATTCCCGTGGAGTTTCGCAACAAGGACCGCCACAGCGACTACCGTTGCCTGGCGCCAATCATTGCCCTGGACGCCCTGGGCCAAGTCGCGGAAATCCGCATGGCCAACTTCCTGCGCGGCCCGTTCGACACCTCGGAAGAACAGATGCCGGTGCTGTATCGCGCCTACCGGCGCTTTATTGCCATGACCCGCGAGGCCAGGTTCCGGGTGATTCGCCGCCTGGACCCGGGCCAGCTCTGGTGTTTCGACAACCGCCGTACCCTGCACGCGCGCAATGCCTTCGATCCGGCCAGCGGCGCCCGGCATTTCCAGGGGTGCTACATCGACCGTGACGAACTGCTCTCCAGAATCCTCGTGCTGGAACGCTGATCCTCACCCCACCCGCCCCCAGCTCCCCCGTAGGAGCCGGCTTGCCGGCGAAACTTGCCGGCGAGCCTTCCACAGGCAAAAAAAAGCCCCGATCAAGCCGTGACAGGATCGAGGCAGGGACTACTGCTTTGAGGAGCTGCGGTGAGAAGGTGACCAAACCCACACGACGCCAGCTGCTTGCAGTCTGCCGACTCCGCCCTGGCATCGATTAGCCGAAAACGACCTGGCCGTAGGTAAAAGGGCCATTCCGGCGCCTTCAGACTTCCTCGGTATAGAACACCACCGTCACGTAGAAATAACCGATCTTGTCCCAGTCCTGCCGCTGGTTGTAGGGCGTCTCTTCAGACCCCATGCCGATCTGGTAACGGCGATCGCTGGCTTTGTCTCGATAGGAAAAGAAGCCCTGGGTTTCCCAGCCACAGCAGACGAACCTCAGGTCATGCTCCAAGCCCATTTTCCGCTGCAGATACCGCTCGACCTCATGGGCATCCCGGCCTTTGACTCTGTAGCTGGCGGTCAGCGGGGCCCCCTGGGATGCCGGCGCCGACTCACAGCGCAAAAACTCCAGGGACGGCGGCGGCTCGGCCATGGCTCGGAGAAAATCCGCACACTCGGGAGACGCCGAAGCCGCGCTGGAAATCATCCAGAACAAACCGACCCAACACACTCTGAACATCAGTTTCATCGACTACAGCTCCATGGTTTCCAATCCAGCGGCGGTGCAGCCTGGCCCTCGGCGACCGACCCGCTTGAGTACCCGCCTTTATGCAAGCCCCAGGCCCCACAAGCAAGCCCCGGAAGACAATTGCACAGCCGTTGCAACCGGCAGTGGCCATCGCCTGCCGATCGCCGAGTTAGCCGAAAACGACCTGTTCATAGGTAAACGGGCCATCGCGACAATCTGCCCTTGCCGCCACCGGGACGGCCTACCAGAATCGACTGACGACCACGCTCCCTGAAAAAGGATAAGAGTCATGATGCATGCGGATTTGATTGATCAGGACGACCTGCTGGGGCAACTGCGGGCCCTGGGTTTCGAGATGCCCGCAGGCGCCAGCGCCGAGCAGGCCTGTGAATGTGCGGTAAGGGGCTTGAGCGATGCACGAGCCAAGGCGCTCAAGGGCATGGTCGAGCAGATGCTCACCGGCAATGCGACGATTCTGCCGGCAGTGCGCCAGGCCATCGACCGCCAGTTGCTGCCAGCCCTGGCCGAGTACCTGCAGCAAAAACGTGCGTGAATTTCCCCGAACCCGAGGCAATTGCTAGAGTGCGGGTCCTGCGGAAAATACAGGCACGCCCATGATCTCCATTCAACCAGGCTCACCCGCCAACACTGGCGGGTGGCTGCAATTGCGCCAGGGCCTGTGGCCCGATTGCCCGCCGGACGAGCACCAGGCGGAAATCCGGCAGATGCTGGCCGAGCCTCAGCGCTACGGGTGCTGGCTGGCCCATGCCGAGAACGGTGAGGCCGTGGGCCTGGCGGAGGCGGCGTTGCGCCACGACTACGTCAACGGCACCGACAGCTCCCCCGTGGTCTTTCTCGAAGGCATCTATGTGCTCCCCGGCTACCGTCGCCAGGGCATCGCCCAGCACCTGATCGAACAGGTCGCCAGTTGGGGGCAACAGCACGGATGCGTGGAGATGGCCTCGGACACCAGCCTGGACAACCTGGTCAGCCAAAGCCTGCACCAGGCGCTCGGCTTCGTTGAAACCGAGCGCGTGGTGTATTTCAAGAAACGCTTGTGACTACAGGCGCACGCTGGCGAAGGTCGACTCGTTGCGCGCCTGGCTCAGGGCCGACAGCGGGCCGGACAGCGGCGACAGCACCATGGCTTGCGGCAGCGGCATCATCGCCACTTGCTGGGTGGTGTTGGAACCGATGCGCTCATCCCGCGGCGGAATGCCGAAGTATTCGCGGTAGCACTTGGAGAAGTGCGGTGTCGACACGAAGCCGCACACCGATGCCACCTCGATGATCGACATCGGCGTCTGCTTGAGCAGTTGCCGGGCGCGGATCAGCCGCAGCTTGAGGTAGTAGCGCGACGGCGAGCAATGCAGGTACTTCTGGAACAGCCGCTCCAGCTGGCGCCGGGATACCGCGACGTACACCGCCAGTTCGTCGAGGTCGATCGGTTCCTCGAGGTTGGCTTCCATCAGCGCGACGATTTCCTGCAGCTTGGGCTGGTTGGTGCCAAGCATGTGCTTGAGGGGCACACGCTGGTGATCCTGCTCGTTGCGAATGCGCTCGTAGACGAACATTTCCGAGATTGCCGCCGACAGCTCGCGGCCGTGATCGCGGCTGATCAGGTGCAGCATCATGTCCAGTGGCGCGGTGCCGCCGGAGCTGGTGAAGCGGTTGCGGTCGAGGGTGAACAGGCGGGTGCTCATGGCAACCCGGGGGAAGGCTTCCTGCATCGACGCCAGGCATTCCCAGTGCACGCTGCAATCGAAACCGTCCAGCAGGCCGGCACAGGCCAGGGCCCAGCTGCCAGTGCATACCGCGCCGAGACGGCGCGATTGACGGGCCTGGCTTTGCAGCCAGGAGACGTGTTCGCGGGTCACCGTGCGCTGGATGCCGATGCCGCCGCAGACGATCACGGTGTCGAGGCTGGGGGCTTTGTGCATGGAGGCGTCAGGCGTGATCTGCAGGCCATCGCTGGCCCAGACCTGGCCACCATCGACGCTGAGGGTGGTCCAGCGATACAGCTCGCGACCGGACAGTTGGTTGGCCATGCGCAGGGGTTCGACTGCGGAGGCCAGGGAAATCAGCGTGAAATTGTCCAGCAGCAGAAAGCCGATGGATTGAGGCGCACGGTTCTGGGGTTGGGCCCCGGAGTTGAACGACGTCATCGCGATATCTCCTCACACAAAGCGGGTGATGGCCTCAGGCGGAGGCTCTTTTTATGTGCCCTGTTCCTCAAGGGAGACGGGCTTGATATTCACAGAGCAATTGCCATGCCTAAAGTTGAATGGGCATTCAATAACTCCTGAAAACGACGTCGCGACCCGTCTATATAGCCCCTTCTCAATGTGCGGATTAGAAGCGCGGCAGGGCGCAGGCAAACGCCCGGCGAACAAGCTGTGAGCACTTAGGTAGCACTTGCGCGGCCAGCACCTGCTGCTGGAACCGGCGAGTGTCACTCAAAGCACAACCGGCCGACGAACGGGGGCGCTCATCAGCCGGGGCCGCGACGTGTCTATCTGCGACGCGCTAAAAGGTGGCGCGGCCCCGGGATCGTGGGCGATTTGCGCGCGCCATGGCCCGGGCCGGCACCGCTGGCCGCCCCCACCGAGCCCAAGGCCGGTTCAACATTCCACGGCACTCACCGCCAGCCCGCCACGAGAGGTTTCCTTGTACTTGTCATGCATGTCCGCGCCGGTATCACGCATGGTGCGAATCACCCGGTCGAGGGAAATGAAGTGCTGGCCATCCCCGCGCAAGGCCATTTGCGCAGCATTGATCGCCTTGACCGCGGCAATCGCGTTGCGCTCGATACAAGGCACCTGCACCAGCCCGCCCACCGGATCGCAGGTCAGGCCGAGGTTGTGCTCCAGGCCGATTTCCGCGGCGTTGCACAGTTGCTCGGGGGTCGCGCCAAGGATTTCCGCCAGGCCGGCCGCGGCCATGGCGCAAGCCGACCCGACCTCGCCCTGGCAGCCCACTTCGGCGCCGGAGATCGAGGCGTTCTTCTTGCACAGGATGCCGATGGCCGCTGCGCCGAGGAAGAAGTCCACCACGTTGGCGTCGGTCACTTCCTCGCTGAATTTCATGAAGTAGTGCAGCACCGCGGGAATGATCCCGGCCGCGCCGTTGGTGGGCGCCGTGACCATGCGCCCGCCTGCGGCATTCTCCTCATTCACGGCCAGGGCGAACAGGTTGACCCACTCCATGGCGCTCAGGGTCGAGCCGATCACATTGGGCTTGTTCAACTCCTGCAAGCTGCGGTGCAACTTGGCCGCGCGACGCCGCACGTTGAGCCCGCCCGGGAGAATGCCCTCATGCTTGAGGCCTTGCTCCACGCATGCCTGCATGGCCCGCCAGAGCGCCATCAGGCCGGTGCGGATCTCCTCCTCCGAACGCCAGACCTTCTCGTTGGCCAGCATCAGCTCGGCCACCCGCAGGTTGTGCTTCTGGCACAGGCCCAGCAGTTCCACCGCGCTGGAGAAATCGTAGGGCAACTCGCTGCGGTCCAGGTCCGCCACGCCACTGCTGGCCTGGGCCTGGTCGACGACAAAGCCGCCCCCCACTGAATAGTAGGTGTCGCGGTACAGCTCCCCTCCTTCCCCCTCGGCCACCAGGGTCATGGCGTTGGGGTGAAAGGGCAGGTTCTCGTCCAGCAGGCGCATGTCCCGGGACCAGAGGAAAGGCACCGGCAGGCGCCCGTCCAGCAGCAGGGTGTCGGTTTCGCGCAACCGCTCGATGCGGGTCCCGATCAGCGACGGATCGATTGCGTCCGGCCATTCGCCCATCAGCCCCATGATCACTGCGTTGTCGCTGCCGTGGCCGATGCCGGTGGCGGACAACGAGCCGAAGAGCTGCACCTCGATCCGTCGCACCTGCTCCAGCAGCTGGCGCGCCTTCAATGCCTGGACAAACAGCGCCGCCGCACGCATGGGTCCGACCGTGTGGGAACTGGAAGGACCGATGCCGATTTTGAACAAGTCGAAAACACTGATAGCCATTACTGCGTGACCCCTCGATGAGCACTGCCCAGGCGCCCAAAGCGCCCTCTGGCGGAGCTGCTACGCTCAAGCTGCAATCCGCCGAGAAGGGCGCATCATCGGGCTTTTGCCGTACCCCGCAACGTCTGACACCGACCCACTCATGCCCACCAACGCCGCCAGGCGCCATGCGCGGGTTCTGGGCGTTTTTTGCGGCTCAGATGAAGGAAAAATTGCGGAAAAACACTGTATGCGACCTCACCGACACTGGATGCGACCCTCCCTGTACTGGATACGACGCACCCTGTAGGCGACAGTTTTTCACTGGTACATGATCAGTCTCGACTCGATTGCACGGCACGGTGGTAGAGCTGTCCCCGGCACACCAACCGCCACACTTATAAGCGCGGTCCATACACCGCCAGAAAAACATCCAGGAGTCCCCCCCATGAAAGGTTCCCCCTCGCTGTTGTTGGCCGCCATGCTGAGTCTGCCGCTACTGGCACAAGCCGCAGAACCGGAACAATGCAGTACCGTCAACTTCTCCGATGTCGGCTGGACCGACATCACCGTGACCACCGCTACCACCAGCGTCGTGCTCAATGCCCTGGGCTACAAGACCAAGACCACGATGATTTCCGTGCCGGTGACCTACAAGTCCCTGGCCGATGGCAAGAACATGGACGTGTTCCTCGGCAACTGGATGCCGACCATGGAAAACGACATCAAGCAGTACCGTGACGCCGGCACCGTGGAGACCGTTCGGGCCAACCTGGAGAACGCCAAGTACACCCTGGCCGTGCCCGAGTCGCTGTATGACAAGGGCCTGAAGGACTTCGCCGACATCGTCAAGTTCAAGACCGAGCTGGACGGCAAGATCTACGGCATCGAACCGGGCAACGACGGCAACCGCACCATCCAGAGCATGATCGACAAGAACGCCTTCGGCCTCAAGGACGCCGGCTTCAAGGTGGTGGAGTCCAGCGAGGCGGGCATGCTGTCCCAGGTTGAACGCGCACAACGACGCGACACCGCCGTGGTGTTCCTGGGCTGGGAACCCCATCCGATGAACACCCGCTTCAAGATGAAGTACCTCACCGGCGGCGATGACTTCTTCGGCCCCAACTTCGGCCAGGCGACCATCTACACCAACACCCGCAAGGGCTATACCAGCGAATGCAGCAACGTTGGCCAGTTGCTGAAGAACCTGTCGTTCACCCTGAACATGGAAAGCAGCCTGATGGGCAACGTGCTGGACGACAAGATGAAGCCTGATGCGGCCGCCAAGGCCTGGCTGAAGAAGAACCCGCAGGTGCTCGACACCTGGCTCGCAGGGGTGACCACCATTGACGGCAAACCAGGCCTTGAAGCCGTGAAAGCCAAGCTCGCGCAGGCCTCCAACTAAGTAGCACGCTTACGCCGGGCGGGCCCGCCCGCCCGGGCTGTTTTTTCCTTGCATGCGGACGTTCAATACCATGCTCATTGATCAGAAAATCCCCCTGGGCCAGTACATCGCGGCTTTCGTAGAGTGGTTGACGAAACACGGCGCCAGTACCTTCGATGCGATCGCTACCACCCTGGAAACCATGATTCACGGCGTGACGTTCGCGCTGACCTGGTTCAACCCCCTGGCCCTGATCGGCCTGATCGCCCTGCTCGCGCACCTGATCCAGCGCAAATGGGGCCTGACCGTATTTGTCGTGCTGTCCTTCCTGTTGATCCTCAACCTGGGGTACTGGCAGGAAACCATGGAAACCCTGGCCCAGGTGCTGTTCGCCACCCTGGTCTGCGTGCTCATCGGCGTGCCCCTGGGGATAGTCGCCGCCCACAAGCCGCTGTTCTACACCATGATGCGCCCGGTGCTGGACCTGATGCAGACCGTGCCCACCTTCGTCTACCTGATCCCGACCCTGACCCTGTTCGGCCTGGGCGTAGTGCCCGGACTGATCTCCACCGTGGTGTTCGCCATTGCCGCACCGATTCGCCTGACCTACCTGGGCATTCGCGATGTTCCACAAGAGTTGATGGATGCCGGCAAGGCCTTTGGCTGCTCGCGCCGTCAGTTGTTGTCGCGCATTGAACTGCCCCATGCCATGCCGAGCATCGCCGCCGGTATCACCCAGTGCATCATGCTGTCGCTGTCGATGGTGGTGATCGCCGCCCTGGTCGGCGCCGACGGCCTGGGCAAGCCGGTGGTCAACGCCCTCAACACCGCGGACATCGCCCTGGGCTTCGAAGCCGGCCTGGCGATCGTGCTGCTGGCGATCATGCTCGACCGCATCTGCAAGCAACCTGAAGCCAAAGTAGGAGGTGACGCATGAGCATTATCCGCTTCGACAAGGTCGATGTGATTTTCTCCAAGGACCCGCGCGAGGCCCTCAAGCTGCTGGACCAGGGCATGACCCGCAACGAGATCCTGAAGAAGACCGGGCAGATTGTCGGCGTCGAGAATGCCAGCCTGGACATCGAGAAAGGCGAGATCTGCGTGCTGATGGGCCTCTCCGGGTCCGGCAAATCCAGCCTGCTGCGCTGCATCAACGGCCTCAACACCGTGAGCCGCGGCAAACTGTTCGTCGAGCACGAAGGCAAGCAGATCGACATTGCCTCCTGCAGCCCGGCGGAACTGAAGATGATGCGCACCCAGCGCATCGCCATGGTGTTCCAGAAGTTCGCCCTGATGCCTTGGCTGACGGTACGCGAGAACATCAGCTTCGGCCTGGAGATGCAGGGCCGGCCGGAAAAGGAACGGCGCAAACTGGTGGACGAGAAACTGGAGCTGGTGGGCCTGACCCAGTGGCGCAACAAGAAACCCGACGAGCTTTCCGGCGGCATGCAGCAACGGGTCGGCCTGGCCCGCGCCCTGGCCATGGACGCCGACATCCTGCTGATGGACGAACCCTTCTCGGCCCTTGACCCGCTGATTCGCCAGGGCCTGCAGGACGAGTTGCTGGAACTGCAGCGCAAGCTGAGCAAGACCATCGTGTTCGTCAGCCACGACCTGGACGAAGCGCTGAAACTCGGCAGCCGCATCGCCATCATGAAAGACGGCCGGATCATCCAGTACAGCAAGCCGGAAGAAATCGTCCTCAACCCGGCGGACGACTACGTGCGCACCTTCGTCGCCCACACCAACCCGTTGAACGTGCTGTGCGGCCGCAGCCTGATGCGCAGCCTGGACAACTGCAAGCGAGTCAACGGTTCGGTGTGCCTGGACCCGGGCGGCGACTCCTGGCTGGACCTGGCAGAAGGCAACACCATCAAGGGCGCCCGCCGCAACGGCTCGCAGATGGACCTGCAGAACTGGATACCAGGACAAGCGGTGGAGGAGCTGGGACGGCGCCCGACCCTGGTGGACTCCAACATCGGCATGCGCGACGCCCTGCAGATCCGCTACCAGACCGGCAACAAACTGGTGCTCCACGACAACCAGCAGGTGGTGGGCATTCTTGGCGACAGCGAGCTCTACCACGCGCTGCTCGGCAAGAACCTGGGTTAAGCAGCAGACACAAAAACGCCGCGAGCAATCGCGGCGTTTTGCTTTAACGACACACCACCTTCTGCAGGCGCTGGCTTGCCAGCGAAGAGGCCCTGAAGCCTTGCAGCGCTTGAGGGCGCCGTCGCCGGCAAGCCGGCTCCTGCATCCGGTAGAGCCGCTCCAGCAGGAGCGGCCCGTGACTTCACTCAGCTATAGACACGGCCAAGGAGCTGCCGATGGCTTTCGAACTGATCGAGCACATCACGGGTGATCTGTTCCTGGGTGAAGCCCATCAAGTCGTATTCCTGGCTGCCGTTGTGCAGGTACACCTCGGCGCGGTAGTAGCGGGTGCGCTCTTCCTCGGCGTCGGCCGATTCGCTCGGCGTCGCCAGGTAGCCGTCCAGGCTCACTTCGTAGACGAAAGGGTTGCCCTCTTCCATCTCGATCCGCACGCCCATGCAGCGCTTGGACTTGCCGAGCAGGGTCTGCACGTCCAGGCCCTGGGCCCGCAGTTGCGCCGCCGCTTCTTCCAGCGCCGGAGTGACCTTTCGGTCCATGAAGCGCTGGACCACCGACTGAGTCGGTTGCAGGTCGAGGGCGGTCAGGCGTTCACTGAAACCACGACGTCCGCGTTCGGCCAACTGCGCCTGCTCCTGTTCGATCTGCACGTCCTGGCGCATGGCCTTGTGCAGGCCGAACATGAAGCACACCAGCACCACCGAGAACGGCAGCCCCGCCAGCACCACCATGGTCTGCATGGCTTCGAAGTTGCCGGCGAACAGCAGGCCGATGGTCACCAGGGTGATCACCACCGACCAGAAGATCCGCAGCCAGTGCGGGGCGTCTTCGTCGACGTTACCGCCCTTGCAGGACAGGTTGGCCATCATCACCGCGCCGGAGTCGGCCGGGGTCAGGAACAGCACGAAGCCGACGAAAATCGACACGCCGATCACGATCTTCGACGCCGGGTAATGCTCAAGCAACTGATAGATCGCCATGGACGGCTGTTCCAGCGCCGTCTTGCCCAGCTCCACCGCCCCATGGTTCATCACCAGGTCCAGGGCCGAGTTACCGAAGATCGACAGCCAGGCCAGGGTGAAGCCCAGGGGAATCAGCAGCACGCCGGCCACCAGTTCACGCACCGTGCGGCCGCGGGAAATCCGCGCAATGAACATGCCGACAAAAGGGGCCCAGGAAATCCACCAGGCCCAGTAGAACAGGGTCCACAGGCCCAGCCAGCGATCGGACTTGGCACTGTCGCCTTCATACACATAGAGGTCGAAGGTCTTGAGCACCACGCCGTTGAGGTAGTCACCGATGTTCTGCACGAAGCCGTTGAGCAGGTGCAGGGTCGGACCGAACAGCAGCACGAAGATCAGCAGGCCGCTGAACAGCACGATGTTCAGGTTGGACAGGCGGCGGATGCCGTTTTCCACACCGGACACCGCAGCGATGGTCGCTACCGTGCTCATGACGATGATCACGATCAGCAGGTTGGTGTTGCTGTGCTCCATGCCGAACAGGTTTTCCAGGCCGGAAGACACCTGCATCGAGCCGATCCCCAGGTTGGTCACCAGGCCCAGCAGGGTCACGAACATGCCGAAGCCGTCCACCGCGTGACCGGCCGCGCCCTTGACCCAACGCTCACCCACCAGCGGGTACAAGGCCGAACGCAGTGCCAGTGGCTGGTTATGCCGGTAGGCGAAATACGCCACCGCCAGGCCGACCAGGGCGTAGATCGCCCAGCCATGCAGGCCCCAGTGCAGGAACGTCAGTTGCACCGCCTGGCGTGCGGCCAGGTTGCTGCCGGCCACGCCTTCGGGTGGGTTGAAGTAGTGGTCCAGGGGCTCGGAGGCACCGAAGTACAGCAGCGAGATACCGATGCCGGAGGAGAACAGCATGCCCGCCCAGGCGCCGTAGCTGAAGTCCGGGGTGTCGTCCTTGCTGCCCAGCTTGAGCTTGCCGTAGGAGGAAAACGCCAGGCCCACCACAAACACCAGATAGGCGGCGATCACCACCATGTAGTACCAGCCGAAACTGCGGGACAGCCAGGCCTGGGCAATGCCCAGCATTCTGCCGGCCTCTTGCGGGGCGATGATCAGAATGGCGGTCAACAACAGGATCAACGCGGTCGAGGTGTAGAACACCCAACCGTTGACCCGCACCTTCTCCGGTGGGGTCTTTATAAGCGAGGCAGAACTCATTGCACAGATGCTCCAGGCAGTGCGAGAGAAGGACACAAGGCAACACGGCACCCGACCAATCGGTTAGTTGGCAGCCGATCGTCGGGTGTTATAAAGACACCCCGAAAAAACCCGAAACCGCAAAAGCCGCGTTGCGCACCCGCATCCAAGGTCGGTGACGAACCTGCAGTTCATCCCCTGGTCCCCAGAGCGTCCTGCCCCTTCAACACGTCCGTTCTCTTGCCGGTCCACGCCATGCCACATGTAGGTTTCGGGCTATTTCGGAGGTCGTTATTGCGCCGTCTACGAGGAGGAAGAACTCCTTCAGGCAGCGACGATTTGTCGCAGATCTTATTCTTTGTTGATTGAACGTTCAATCAAAACAAAATAGACTGGCCCACAAGTCGACAGGCGTATGACGCCCGTCGACGGGCCTAAGGAGAGGTAGCAGATGCCCAAGGTCGGTATGCAACCCATACGCCGCCAGCAATTGATCGAAGCCACGCTGCAAGCGGTCGATCAGGTCGGAATGGGGGACGCCAGCATTGCGCTGATCGCCCGTTTGGCCGGTGTCTCGAACGGCATCATCAGTCACTACTTTCAGGACAAGAATGGCCTGATCGCCGCCACCATGCGGTACCTGATGAACGCCTTGATAGAGAACGTCACCGAGCGCCGTCAGGCGCTGACAGATGACAGCCCGCGGGCCCATCTGCAGGTGATCATCGAAGGCAACTTCGACGCCAGCCAGGTCAATGGCCCGGCAATGAAAACCTGGCTGGCCTTCTGGGCCACCAGCATGCACCACCCGTCATTGCACAGGTTGCAGCGGATCAACGATCACCGCCTCTACTCCAACCTGTGCTGCCAGTTCCGCCGCGTTCTGCCTCTGGATGAAGCACGCAGCGCGGCCCGTGGTCTGGCAGCCCTGATCGACGGTTTGTGGTTGCGCGGTGCACTGTCGGGAGACGCTTTCGACACCGAGCAGGCGCAACAGATCGCTTACGAATACATGGATTTCCAACTGGCTAAGCAGGAGCGCTAGAGCACAACCAAAAACGCTCGGCCCCTGAACCGCCACTGATCAGCGCGCCCCGAACTTCCGGGCGCCTGCGGTGGTCAAGCCAACTACTTAATGCACTTGCGAGGACACTATGGCCCGTTTCGAACTGCAAAAACTCTACATCGACGGCGGCTACACCGACGCCGGCAGCGACGCCACTTTCGATGCCATCAACCCGGCCAACGGTGAAGTTCTCGCACAAGTGCAACGTGCCACCAAGGAAGACGTTGAACGTGCCGTGGTCAGCGCCGAGAAAGGCCAGAAGATCTGGGCCGCGATGACCGCCATGGAGCGTTCGCGCATCCTGCGTCGCGCCGTGGAGATCCTGCGCGAGCGCAACGACGAACTGGCCGCCCTGGAAACCCTGGACACCGGTAAAGCCTTCTCCGAAACCAAGTACGTGGACATCGTCACCGGCGCCGACGTGCTGGAATACTACGCAGGCCTGGTGCCAGCCATCGAAGGCGAGCAGATCCCGCTGCGCACCACCTCTTTCGTCTACACCCGTCGCGAGCCCCTGGGCGTAGTGGCCGGTATCGGTGCCTGGAACTACCCGATCCAGATCGCCCTGTGGAAATCCGCCCCGGCCCTGGCGGCCGGTAACGCGATGATCTTCAAGCCGAGCGAAGTGACCTCGCTGACCACCCTGAAACTGGCCGAGATCTACACCGAAGCCGGCCTGCCGGATGGCGTGTTCAACGTTCTGACCGGCAGCGGCCGCGAAGTCGGCACCTGGCTGACCGAGCACCCGCGCATCGAGAAAGTCTCCTTCACCGGCGGCACCGACACCGGCAAGAAGGTCATGGCCAGCGCTTCCAGCTCCTCGCTGAAAGACGTGACCATGGAACTGGGCGGCAAGTCGCCACTGATCATCTTCGACGACGCCGACCTGGATCGCGCCGCCGACACCGCGATGATGGCCAACTTCTACAGCTCCGGTCAGGTCTGCACCAACGGCACCCGGGTATTCGTACCGAGCCACCTGAAGGCCGCTTTCGAAGCCAAGATCGCCGAGCGCGTTGCGCGCATCCGCATCGGCAACCCGGAAGACGAAAACACCAACTTCGGTCCGCTGGTCAGCTTCCCGCACATGGAAAGCGTGCTGGGCTACATCGCCAAGGGTAAAGAAGAAGGTGCCCGCGTCCTGTGCGGCGGCGAGCGCCTGACCGACGGCGAATTCGCCAAGGGCGCCTTCGTGGCCCCGACCGTGTTCACCGATTGCACCGATGACATGACCATCGTCCGTGAAGAAATCTTCGGCCCGGTGATGGCCATCCTCACCTACGAGACCGAGGAAGAAGTCATCCGTCGCGCCAACGACACCGACTTCGGCCTGGCCGCCGGCCTGGTGACCAAGGACCTGAACCGCGCCCATCGCGTGATCCATCAACTGGAAGCCGGTATCTGCTGGATCAACGCCTGGGGCGAATCCGACGCCAAGATGCCGGTTGGCGGCTACAAGCAGTCGGGCGTGGGCCGTGAGAACGGCATCAGCTCGTTGAACAACTTCACCCGCATCAAGTCGGTGCAGGTCGAGCTGGGCGACTACGCCTCGGTGTTCTGAGCGGCGGTCAGCAGCTAGCTACACGCGGCAAGTACAGGCAACAGCCTTGCTTGCCGCCCGCTCCCCATTTCCTGCCAAGCCTGCTTCGCCGCTGTTTCTTGCCGCTTGAAGCTTGAGGCTTGCAGCTCCCCACGGAGGCTCCAATGGCCAAAGAATACGATTACATCATCATCGGTGCCGGCTCTGCCGGTAACACCCTGGCGACCCGCCTGACCGAAGACGCAGGCGTCACCGTCCTGCTGCTGGAAGCCGGCGGCCCGGACTACCGTTTCGACTTCCGCACCCAGATGCCCGCGGCACTGGCGTACCCACTGCAAGGCCGTCGCTACAACTGGGCCTATGAAACCGATGCCGAGCCACACATGGACGGCCGCCGGATGGAATGCGGGCGCGGCAAGGGCCTGGGCGGCTCGTCGCTGATCAACGGCATGTGCTACATCCGCGGCAACGCCATGGACTACGACGGCTGGGCCAAGCTGCCTGGCCTGGAAGACTGGACCTACCTGGATTGCCTGCCGTATTTCCGCAAGGCGGAAACCCGTGACATCGGCCCCAACGACTACCACGGCGGCGACGGTCCGGTCAGCGTGACCACACCCAAGGCCGGCAACAACCCGCTGTTCCACGCCATGGTCGAAGCCGGCGTGCAGGCCGGTTACCCGCGTACCGAAGACCTGAACGGCTACCAGCAGGAAGGCTTCGGTCCGATGGACCGTACCGTCACCCCTAAAGGCCGTCGCGCCAGCACCGCCCGCGGTTACCTGGACGTGGCCAAGCAGCGCTCGACCCTGACCATCGTCACCCACGCCCTGACCGACAAGATCCTCTTCGAAGGCAAGCGCGCCGTGGGCGTGAGCTACCTGCAAGGCAGCACCGAAGAGCGCGTGGAAGCCCGTGCGCGCAAGGAAGTCATCGTCAGCTCCGGCGCCATCGCCTCGCCGCAGTTGCTGCAACGTTCCGGCGTCGGCCCGGCCAAGCTCCTGGAAAGCCTGGACATCCCGGTGGTCCACGACCTGCCGGGTGTCGGCGAGAACCTTCAGGACCACCTGGAGCTGTACCTGCAGTACGCCTGTACCCAACCGGTATCGCTGTACCCATCGCTGCTGTGGTGGAACCAGCCGGCCATCGGTGCCGAATGGCTGTTCAAGGGCACCGGCATCGGTGCCAGCAACCAGTTCGAAGCCGGCGGTTTCATCCGTACCCGTCCGGAATTCGAGTGGCCGAACATCCAGTACCACTTCCTGCCGGTAGCGATTAACTACAACGGCAGCAACGGCGTGCAGGAACACGGCTTCCAGGCCCACATGGGCTCCATGCGCTCGCCGAGCCGTGGCCGTGTGCAGGTCAAGTCCAAGGATCCGCGCCAGCACCCGAGCATCCTCTTCAACTACATGGCCACCGAGCAGGACTGGCAGGAATTTCGCGACGGCATCCGCCTGACCCGGGAAATCATGCAGCAACCGGCCCTGGACGCCTACCGTGGTCGCGAGATCAGCCCGGGCATCGAAGTGCAGACCGACGAGCAGCTGGACAAATTCGTCCGCGAGCACGCCGAGACCGCGTTCCACCCATCCTGCTCGTGCAAGATGGGCACCGACGACATGGCCGTGGTAGATGGCCAGGGTCGCGTGCACGGCATGCAAGGCCTGCGTGTGGTGGATGCCTCGATCATGCCGATCATCACCACCGGCAACCTCAACGCGCCGACCATCATGATGGCCGAGAAAATCGCCGACAAGATCCGTGGCCGCCAGCCACTGCCACGCAGCAAGGCCGACTACTACGTTGCGGGCGAAGCCCCGGTACGTGGCAAGCCGATGCGTGAAGTAGGCCCGACCGCGCAGTAAACGATGTTGGCGCCGACCGCCTGGGTCGGCGCCACTTCCACCCTCGTCCCGCCCTTGCGGCACCACACTCCCCGCCCATGCCTCCCTCCCGGCCCCGGGCCTGGAACAGGCGCGAACGAAAATCTCCGGCTGTCGATCGACAACCATCAACCTCCCCGTCCCGCTCCTGCCTTCAGCACGCTCGGCCATCGCCTTGCGGCAAGGACTGCGTCCTTGATCGCAGCCTTGGGCAGCGGCTACAGTTCTGCAACTTGCACATCCCCTTTCGCCCCCGAGCCCATCAGCACCTATACCTGTAGGAGCCAGCTTGCTGGCGAAACGCGCCGGCCCGCTATCGAGCCTCACAAGGAGGTCCTCCATGTTCGACTTTCACCCCCAGCTCAAGCAGCGCTTCGCTGCCTTGCGCACGGGCGCCGAATTCTTTTCCCTGCGCTATGTGCGCGAGTCGGACCAGTACCTGTCGGTGCGCAAGAACGTTGCCGAACCACCCAGCCTGGGCCGTGACGAAGGCGCGATGCTGACCGTGCGGGTGCGGGGCGTGGAAGCCTACGCGGCCACCAACGACCTGTCGCAAAGCGGCCTGCAGGCAGCTCTCGATCGAGCCGAGCAGCAGGCCCGGGTGATTGCCGCCCACGCCCTACTGGACCTGCGCGAGCAGCCGGTGTCCAGTCATCGCGCGGACTACCTGTCGCCGAACCTGGAACAGCCCTTCCCGTCCTTGAGCGACTGCTACCAGTTGCTCGGCGATGAATCGGCCTCGGTGCCCAAGGACGAACGCCTGGTGAACTGGCAGGTGGGCATCGGCGTCACCCAGGTCGAACAGATCTACCTCAACAGTGCCGGTGCCGAGCTGCGCCAGGCCCAGCGCTTCGTCTATCCGGGCCTGGACGTGACCGCCTACGACGGCAGCGACAGCCAGACCCGCAGCCTGGGCCGGGAGAACTTCGGCCAGCAGGGCTCCGGTGACGTGATCAGCCGTTGCGGGCTGCTGGGGGCGGCGCCACGGGTGGCCGACCAGGCCCTGCAACTGCTGCTGGCCCCGAACACTCCGCAAGGCACCCGCGACCTGCTGCTGATGCCGGACCAGATGATGCTGCAGATCCACGAGTCCATCGGCCACCCTCTGGAGCTGGACCGGATCCTCGGCGACGAACGCAACTACGCCGGCACCAGCTTCGTCAAACAGCAGGACTTCGGCCGCCTGCAATATGGCTCGTCGCTGCTCAACGTGACCTTCGACCCGCAGATCCCCGAAGAGCTGGCCAGCTACAGCCATGACGACGACGGCAGCGCCGCCGACAAGCAGTTCCTGATTCGCGAAGGCCTGCTGGTACGCCCCCTGGGTGGCGCCCTGTCGCAGTACCGCAGCGGCCTGGACGGCGTGGCCAACAGCCGCGCCTGTGGCTGGAACCGCGCGCCCATCGACCGCATGGCCAACCTCAACATCGAGCCCGGCGACCAGCCCCTGGAACAGCTGATCGGCCAGATCGAGCACGGCATCCTGATGTCCACCAACCGCTCCTGGTCCATCGACGACGCGCGCAACAAGTTCCAGTTCGGCTGCGAGTGGGGGCAATTGATCGAAAACGGCGAACTCAAGGGCGTGGTGAAGAACCCCAACTACCGGGGCATTTCCGCGCAGTTCTGGCGCAACCTCAGCGCCGTGGGCGACCGCAGCACCTTCCAGGTGCTGGGTACACCGAACTGCGGCAAGGGTGAACCCAACCAGGTGATCCGCGTTGGCCATGCTTCGCCGGCCTGCGTGTTCAGCAAGATTGACGTATTTGGAGGAGACGCCTGATGACCAGGACGATAAATCAGGCCGATCAGTTCAAGGCCTTGGTGCAGTGGCTCGGCGATGCGCTCAAGGAGTCGGAGCAGTTCACCCTGGGTTACGCCGCCGAAGCCTCGGCGTTCATCCGCTTCAACCACGCCAAGGTGCGCCAGGCTGGCCAGGTGCAACAGGCCAGCCTGCATTTCAAGCTGATCGATGACGGCCGCCACGCCGACCTCAGTATCACCTTGAGCAACGATCCCGAGACGGACCGCCAGCGCCTGGCCGAAGGCTTGCAGCAACTGCGGGACACCCTGCCGCTGCTGCCGGCCGACCCGTACCTGATGCTCAACCACACGAGCTGGAAGACCCACCACGTGCAGGAGCAGCCGCTGCCCGGCAGCGAACAGGTGGTGGCGCAAATCGCCCAGGCCGCCGCCGGCCTGGACCTGGTGGGCATCTATGCCGCCGGCCCCATCAGTCGTGGCTTCGCCAGCTCTGCCGGGGCCTTTGGCTGGCACCAGGCCAACAGCTTCAATTTCGACTTCAGCCTGTTCCACGACAATGGCGAAGCGGTGAAGGCCAGCTACGCCGGTCACACCTGGAGCGACCAGGACTTCGCCCAGCGCTTCCAGCAGGCCCGTCAGCAACTGGAGTTCCTTGGCCGGCCGCTGCGGACCCTGGCCCCGGGAGAATATCGGGCGTACCTGGCCCCGGCGGCGCTGGAGGAAATCATGGGCATGCTGGCCTGGGGTGGCTTCTCGGCCCAGTCCATCGCCAGCAAGCACAGCCCGCTGCAGAAGCTCTACGCTGGCGATGCCCGCCTCAGCCCCCTGGTCAACCTGGACGAGCAGGTCAGCGGCTCCCTGAGCCCGGCGTTTTCCGATGAAGGCTACCCCCGCAGTGACCTCAAGCTGATCGCCGAGGGTGCTGCCAACGCCCAGTTGATCAACTCCCGCAGCGCCGCCGAGTATGGCCTCACCGCCAACGGCGCCGGCAGCGGCGAATACCCCAGCGCACTGAACATGGCCGCGGGCCAGTTGTCCCAGCAGCAGATCCTCAAGCAACTGGGCACTGGGCTGTACATCAGCAACCTGTGGTATCTGAACTACTCGGACCTGCCCGCCGCACGCCTGACCGGCATGACCCGCTTCGCCACCTTCTGGGTGGAGAACGGCGAGATCCAGGCCCCGGTGAGCACCATGCGTTTCGATGACAGCGTCTACAGCCTGCTGGGCTCGCAACTGGAGGCCCTGACCGAACAGCGCGAGCTGCTGCTGTCGGCCAGTACCTACGGCCAGCGCCAGACCGCTTCGATGCATCTGCCAGGGGCACTGGTCAGCCGCCTGACCCTGACCCTGTAGGAACTGCCCGCAAAGCTGTAGGAGCTGGCTTGCCAGCGAACGATGCAACGCCCCGGCCCGAATGCAGCGCGTCCTTCGCCGGCAAGCCGGCTCCTACCTGAACTGACATCGAGGTCCCATGCCCGCACGCCCGCCTCTCGACGCCACCACCGCCCGCTGGCTGCCCTGGGTGGTGGCCATCGCCTTCTTCATGCAGTCCCTGGACGGCACCATCCTCAATACGGCGCTGCCGGCCATGGCCCAGGACCTGGCGGAAAACCCGCTGCGCATGCAGGGGGTGATCATCGCCTACATGCTCACCGTGGCCCTGCTGATTCCCGCTTCGGGCTGGATCGCCGATCGCTTTGGCACCAAGAAGATCTTCTTCGGCGCCATCCTGCTGTTCAGCATCGGCTCCCTGCTCTGCGCCTTGTCCAACACCCTGACCCAACTGATTGGCGCCCGGGTGATCCAGGGCCTGGGCGGCGCGCTGATGCTGCCGGTGGGACGGCTGGTGGTGCTGCGGGCCTACCCGCGCTCGGAACTGGTGCGGATCATGGGCTTCATCACCATTCCCGGCCTGCTGGGGCCACTGATCGGCCCGACCATGGGCGGCTGGATGGTGCAGTACCTGACCTGGCACTGGATCTTCCTGATCAACCTGCCGGTGGGCGCCCTCGGCTGCTACGCGGTATGGCGCTTCATCCCCGACCTGCGGGGCAGCGAGCGCACGCGCTTCGATGGCCTGGGCTTCCTGCTGTTCGGCGCGGCGATGGTACTGATCACCATCGCCATGGAGGGCCTCGGCGAGCTGCACCTGCCCCACCTGCGGGTGATGCTGCTGCTGTTTGGCGGGCTGGCCTGCCTGGCGGCCTATTGGCTGCGGGCCGGGCATATCGACAACCCGCTGTTCGCCCCGTCGCTGTTCAAGGTGCGGACCTTCGCCGTGGGCATCCTCGGCAACCTGTTCGCCCGCCTGGGCAGTGGTGCCCTGCCATTCCTGGTGCCGCTGCTGCTGCAAGTCGCCCTGGGCTACTCACCGTCCCAGGCCGGGATGAGCATGCTGCCCCTGGCGGCCGCGGCGATGCTGGCCAAGTCCATTGCCCGGCCACTGATCGAACGCCTGGGCTACCGCATCGTGCTCACCGGCAACACCCTGGCCCTGGGCATCATGCTGGCCAGCATGGGCCTGGTCAGCGAACAGACGCCCTACCCGCTGCTGCTGGGCATGCTGGCGGTGCTGGGGGCGATCAACTCGCTGCAGTTCACGGCCATGAACACCGTGACCCTGATCGACCTCGACGATGCCGCCGCCAGCAGCGGCAACAGCCTGCTGTCGGTGGTGGCGCAACTGTCCCTGAGCCTCGGGGTGGCCTGCGCCGGTGCGCTGCTGGGCGGCTTTACCGCCGAAGTCGGCAACGATGGCGTGGACACCGTGCTCGGCGCCTTCCAACTGACCTTCCTCACGGTAGGGATCATGGCGATGCTGGCGGCGGCAATCTTCCTCCAGCTGTCGCCCACCGATGGCCGCCGCGCACGCAAGCTCGAGGAGCAGCACATCGAGCATTGACCCGCACATCCCCTCCGTAGGAGCCGGCTTGCCGGCGAAGAGGCCCCGAGCCCCGCGCCAACCTCGCGGCCGCCTTCGCTGGCAAGCCAGTTCCTACCCGGAACCGCCCCTGCGCGGCTGCTCGTCCAGAATTTGCAGGTTGTGGCAGCGGGACTGATACACTGCGCGACATTTTGTTTTGCAGGCCAGTCCCGTGACCACCATCGCCACCGCTTTTAATACTTTGCCCCTGTCTCCCGCCATGCTGGCTAACCTCGACTCCCTCGGTTATGCCCAGATGACGCCGATCCAGGCGCAGAGCTTGCCGGTGATCCTCAAGGGCATGGACCTGATCGCCCAGGCCAAGACCGGCAGCGGCAAGACCGCGGCCTTCGGCATCGGCCTGCTGAACCCGATCAACCCGCGCTACTTCGGCTGCCAGGCCCTGGTGATCTGCCCGACCCGCGAGCTGGCCGACCAGGTGGCCAAGGAAGTGCGCCGGCTGGCCCGCGCCGAAGACAACATCAAGGTCCTGACCCTGTGCGGCGGCGTGTCCTTCGGCCCGCAGATCGCCTCCCTGGAGCACGGTGCGCACATTATCGTCGGCACCCCGGGACGCATCTCCCAGCACCTGCGCAAGGGCTCGCTGAAACTCGACGGCCTCAACACCCTGGTACTCGACGAAGCCGACCGCATGCTCGACATGGGCTTCTACGACCCGATCGAGGAAATCATCGCCTACACCCCGGAGCGTCGGCAGACCCTGCTGTTCTCCGCCACCTACCCGGTGGGCATCAAGCAACTGGCGTCGAAGTTCATGCGCGATCCGCAGCAGGTCAAGGCCGAAGCCCTGCACGCCGACAGCCAGATCGAACAGCGCTTCTACGAAATTTCCCCGGAAGAACGCATGGACGCGGTGGTCAAGGTGCTCAACCACTTCCGCCCTCAGTCCTGCGTGGCCTTCTGCTTCACCAAGCAGCAGGTGCAGGAAACCGTCGACCACCTGACCGCCAAGGGCATGTCCGCCGTGGGCCTGCACGGTGACCTGGAACAGCGCGACCGCGACCAGGTGCTGGCGATGTTCGCCAACCGCAGCACCTCGGTGCTGGTGGCCACTGACGTCGCCGCCCGCGGCCTGGACATCGACGCCCTGGACATGGTGATCAACGTCGAACTGGCACGGGACTCGGAAATCCATATTCACCGCGTCGGCCGTACCGGTCGTGCCGGCGAGAAAGGCGTGGCCATCAGCCTGGTATCGCCGTCCGAAGCTCACCGCGCCCAGGCCATCGAGCAACTGCAGAAAGCCCCGCTGAACTGGGAACAGATCGACAGCCTGAAAAGCCAGGGCGGCGGCCCGCTGCTGCCAGCCATGAGCACCCTGTGCATTGGCGCCGGGCGCAAGGACAAAGTGCGTCCAGGAGACATCCTCGGCGCCCTGACCGGCGAAGCCGGCATTCCCGGCACCCAGGTCGGCAAGATCGCGATCTTCGACTTCCAGGCCTACGTGGCCGTGGACCGCAGCATCGCCAAGCAGGCCCTGCAGCGCCTCAACAGCGGCAAGATCAAGGGCCGTTCGCTGCGCGTGCGGATTCTCTGACCCCGCGCCAGCAGCACTCGGGCGGCGCTCCACGCGCCGCCAAACACCCATAACCCGGTCCGCGCCACGGACCGCGGCGCGGCCTTCGCTGGCAAGCCAGCTCCTACGGCAGGCGCCTGTCGTGAGTTTTGTGAGAGGACACCGTTTTGCGCTCTACCGAAGTCGTGATCATTGGCGCTGGCGCCGCAGGTTTGATGTGCGCCCTGACCTCGGCCGGCCGGGGACGCCAGGTGCTGCTGCTGGACCACGCCAACAAGGCCGGGAAGAAAATCCTGATGTCCGGCGGCGGCCGCTGCAACTTCACCAACATGTACACCGAGCCGGCCAACTTTCTCTCGCAGAACCCGCACTTCTGCAAATCGGCCCTGGCGCGCTACACCCAGTGGGACTTCATCGGCCTGGTGGCCAAGCACGGCGTGCCCTACCACGAGAAAAAGCTCGGCCAGCTGTTCTGCGACAACAAGTCCAGCGACATCCTCGGCATGCTCCTGGACGAGTGCGAGCAAGTGGGCGTGGAGCTGCACCTGGACACCTCGATCCAGCAGATCGAGAAACTGGACGCCGGCTACCTGCTGCAAACCACCCTGGGGCCGGTGCAGTGCCAGTCCCTGGTGATCGCCACCGGCGGCCTGTCGATCCCGACCCTGGGCGCCACCGGCTTCGGCTATCAGGTGGCCAAACAGTTCGGCCACCAACTGCTGCCGACCCGCGCCGGCCTGGTGCCCTTCACCATCACCGACCAGCTCAAGGAGCTGTGCGGCGAGCTGTCGGGCACCTCGGTGGATTGCCTGGTGAGCTGCAACGACCAGAGCTTTCGCGAGAACATCCTGTTCACCCACCGCGGCCTCAGCGGCCCGGCGATCCTGCAGATTTCCTCCTACTGGCAGCCCGGCGACGCCGTCGAGATCAACCTGCTGCCGGACCACGACGCCCTGGGCTGGCTGCAACAGCAGCAGGCGGAGCGCCCCAACAGCGAGCTCAAGACCCTGTTGGGGGAGATCTTCACCAAGAAGATGGCCGGCCTGCTGGCGGATCACTGGTTCGTCTCCAAGCCGATGAAGCAGTACACCCCGGCGGAGTTGGCCGAGGTGGCCGGCAAGCTCGGCAACTGGCAACTGGTGCCGGCGGGCACCGAAGGCTACCGCACCGCCGAGGTGACCCTGGGCGGCGTCGACACCCGCGAGGTGTCGTCCAAGACCATGGAATCACTGAAAAGCCCGGGGCTGTATTTCATTGGCGAAGTACTGGACGTCACCGGCCACCTGGGCGGCTTCAACTTCCAGTGGGCCTGGGCCTCAGGCTACGCGGCCGCGCAGTACGCCTGATCCTCCCGAACACCTGCGGCAGGCCTGCTGGCTGCCGCAACCGCCGCTCCTGGAATTCCTGCTCGTGTAGCGGTCCATGGTTGCTGTGGTTTGTCTGGCCTGGGCGCTTGCTCCCGCGGGCCCGCGTAGCCGGGCCCAGTCCAGTACCACTGTCCACGAACAGCCTCACAAGCAGCCCCATCGCCCAACCTGCCCGCCTCTCAGGCTCCGCCCCAGCGCTCACACCCCAGATCGAACCTCGCAAAGAGGAACAGATTTTGCTCAAGGATGTGACGGCGGCATTGCGCCGTCGTCAATACTGGCTCAATTTAGCTGCATCGCCCCGGAAGGCCTTACCCACTTCATGTCATCGACCTCTTTTCGCCAATCCCTGCGCCGTCTCTGGGCACTGGACAAATTCAGCTACAGCGTGCGGGTGTTCATCGCCCTGACCGGCAGCATGGCGCTGTGCTGGTACCAGGATGAAATGGCCCTGCTGATCCCGCTGTTCCTGGGCATCATCGCCAGCGCCCTGGCGGAAACCGACGACAGCTGGCAAGGCCGCCTGAATGCCCTGGCAGTGACCCTGGTGTGCTTCAGCATCGCCGCACTGTCGGTGGAACTGCTGTTCCCCTACCCCTGGATCTTCGCCATCGCCCTGGCCCTGGCCAGCTTCGGCCTGACCATGCTCGGCGCCCTCGGGGAACGCTACGGAGCCATCGCTTCGGCAACCCTGATTCTGTCGGTCTACACCATGATCGGCGTCGACCAGCGCGGCGGCGCGGTGATCGATTTCTGGCATGAGCCGCTGTTGCTGGTGGCAGGTGCCGCCTGGTACGGCCTGCTCTCGGTGCTGTGGCAGGCACTGTTCTCCAACCAGCCGGTGCAGCAGAGCCTGGCCCGGCTGTTCCGTGAACTGGGTTTCTATCTCAAGCTCAAGTCGTCGCTGTTCGAGCCTATCCGCCAGCTGGATGTGGAAGCCCAGCGCCTGGAGCTGGCCCGACAGAACGGCAAGGTGGTGGCGGCCCTCAACGCGGCCAAGGAGATCATCCTGCACCGGGTCGGCAATGGCCGTCCGGGGTCGAAGGTCAGCCGCTACCTGAAGCTGTATTTCCTCGCCCAGGACATCCACGAGCGAGCCAGTTCGTCCCACTACCCCTACAACGCCCTGACTGACGCCTTCTTCCACAGCGACGTGCTGTTTCGCTGCCAACGCCTGCTGCGCCAACAGGGCAAGGCCTGCCGTGCCCTGGGTGAATCCATCCAGTTGCGCCAGCCCTTCGTCTATGACGCCGGCTTCGCCGAGGCCCTGGGCGATCTGCATGCGTCCCTGGAGCACCTGCGGATCCAGAGCAACCCGGCCTGGCGCGGCCTGTTGCGTTCGCTGCGGGCCCTGGCCGCCAACCTCGGCACCCTCGACCGCCTGCTCAGCGATGCCAGCAACCCCGATGCCCTGGCCGATGCCACCGACAGCAGCCTGCTGGACCGCTCGCCGCGCAACCTGAAGGATGTCTGGGTGCGCCTGCGCACCCAGATGACGCCGACTTCACTGCTGTTCCGCCATGCCCTGCGCCTGCCCCTGGCCCTGAGCATCGGCTACGGCATGGTGCACCTGATCCACCCGTCCCAGGGCTACTGGATCATCCTCACCACGCTGTTCGTCTGTCAGCCCAACTACGGCGCCACCCGCCGCAAGCTGGGCCAGCGGATCGTCGGCACCGCCATCGGCCTGACCATCGCCTGGGCGCTGTTCGACCTGTTCCCCAGCCCGCTGGTGCAATCGTTGTTCGCCATTGCCGCCGGGGTGGTGTTCTTTACCAACCGCACCACTCGCTACACCCTGGCCACCGCCGCCATCACCCTGATGGTGCTGTTCTGCTTCAACCAGGTGGGCGATGGCTACGGGCTGTTCCTGCCCCGGCTGTTCGATACCCTGCTGGGCAGCCTGATCGCCGGCCTGGCGGTGTTCCTGTTCCTGCCGGACTGGCAAGGACGGCGCCTGAACAAGGTGCTGGCCAACACCCTGACCTGCAACAGCATCTATCTGCGCCAGATCATGCAGCAGTACGCCGCCGGCAAGAGCGACGACCTGGCCTACCGCCTGGCCCGGCGCAACGCCCACAACGCCGACGCAGCGCTGTCCACCACCCTGGCCAACATGCTCATGGAACCAGGGCATTTCCGTAAGGAAGCGGACGTGGGCTTCCGCTTCCTGGTGCTGTCCCACACCCTGCTCAGCTACCTCTCGGGCCTGGGCGCGCACCGGGAAACCCGGCTGCCGGACGAAGTTCGCGAACACCTGATCGAGGGCGCCGGGGCCAGCCTGACGGCGAGCATCGACGAGATTGCCCAGGGCCTGGCCAACAAGACCCCAATCGCCCTTCAGAGCGACGCCGAGGAAGCGCTGGCCAATGAACTGGAACAGATGCCCGACGAGATCGACGAAGGCCAGCGCCTGGTGCAGACCCAGTTGGCGCTGATTTGCCGCCAGCTGGGCCCATTGCGGACCCTGGCAGCGCACCTGATCAAGGACACCAGCAGCGCTGAATAACCGTAGGAGCCGGCTTGCCGGCGAAAGGGGCCGCGGGAGCTGCGGGAAATCCACCGGCCTCTTCGCTGGCAAGCCAGCTCCTACACAAGCCCGCTCCTACACAAGGCAGCGCCTGCACTAGCCCACTGTCCGGTTACATGCCGTGCTGGCGCAGCAGGCGGTCGTAGCTGCCGTCGGCTTTCATGGCGGCAATTTCCTTGTCGAACCTGGCCACGATCTGTGCGTGCTCGGGGTTCTTCAGGCTGACCAGGATGTGCAGGCTGTTCTCGCTCAGGGGCTTGGGCAGGAACTCCACGGCATTGCGCACCCGCGGTGATTCCCGGGCCAGGTAATAGCGGGCTACGTATTCGTCTTCCAGGGTCAGCTTGACCCGGTCCGCTGCCAGCATGCGCACGGCCATGGCGAAGTTGTGCACCGGCACTTTCTGCAGATCAGGGTCGTTGTCGAATTGCGATGAGTAGGCATACCCGCGCACCACGGCAATCGGGTACTGATGCAGCTGCTTGAGGTTGCTGTATTCCAGAACCGCATCCTTGCGCTTGATGAAGCGCACCCGGTTGACCATGTACTCCGAAGAGAACTGCCCCAACTGGGTGCGCTCGTCGTTGTACCAGGCATTCACCAGCACGTCGTAGCGCCCCTCGCCAATGCCCAGCAGGGCCCGGGCCCAGGGCACCTGTTCGAATTCGCTGGAGTAGCCGGCACGGGCCAGGGCCGTGCTGACAATGTCGGTGGCCACACCGCCATTGACCAGAGTCGCGTCGGTAAAGGGGGGCCAGACATCGGCAACCAGCCGCAGCTTCTCTGCAGAAGCGCCCTGACTCAGCAACAGCAATCCGATCAAGGCCAAAGCTCGATGCAATCGCAGCATGCTAAAAGATCCTTAGCGGGCACAGGGCCCGGCGCGTTCCAGCCCACACTCCAGGGGCCCGGCCCTGACTCGGCAGGTCGACCCAGGTCCTAACATTAGCTCATGCACAGAACCTGAAAGCAGATTACACAAAGAAGACAAGCGTCAGGAAACACAATAGTGGCATTTTGACCCAACTCACAGAAACAAGCTCCCGGGCACACTCCACAAGACATACTGCGCCGATCTGCTTACTATTTCGCGCAGCACTTTTCACAGGATATGAAGATGACCATCGAATGGGTCTGCAAACACCACACCGACCTGGGCAAGGAACAGCTGTACGCGATCTTGCAACTGCGCACTGAAGTCTTTGTCGTGGAACAGAAATGCCCCTACCAGGAAGTCGATGGACGCGACCTTGAAGGCGACACCTGCCACCTGATGGCCTGGGATGGCGACAGCCTGGTGGCCTATCTGCGCCTGCTGGACCCGATCTCCCAAGGCGGCGACGTGGTGATAGGTCGCGTCGTGACCGCTGCCCAGGCCCGGGGCCAAGGCCTGGGCCACAGCTTGATGGAGCAGGCGCTGAAACAGGCGCAACGGCACTGGCCTGATACCCCGATCTACCTTTCGGCCCAGGCGCACCTGCAGGGGTACTACGCCGGCTACGGGTTCAATGTCGCCAGTGATGAATACCTGGAAGACGACATCCCGCATATCGGCATGCGCCGCGCCTGAACCTCAGGGATAACCCAGCACGGCCTTGATCTGCGGCAGGTGCGGCTCGATCCAGGCCTTGTCGATCGCGCCCCAATCGTGAATCCGGTAGCAACCGGCATGATTGCGGGCGCCGTCCTGTTGCTCGAACTCACAGTGGATGTCCAGGTCCGCCAGAGCGGCGATGGTGTCCTGGGCTGTACGCCGGGGCATGCCGGTGAGTTCGGTCAGCGCCGGCACGCTACTGGCCAGGCCGCTGTCGATCAGGTACGCCACATACAGCCGGCGGTAGAAACTGCTCTTGGTCTTGCTCACATCCATCGCCTACTCCTGGTCGCTAAGGATCAACCCGACACCTCTACCCTGGCTGGCAGGTCGCGCCAGGTCAGGTAGACCCGCAGGTCGAATTCCAACTGGTGATAGCCCGGCAGCATGTGCTCGCAGAGCTTGTAGAACGCCTTGTTGTGATCGGATTCCTTGAAGTGCGCCAACTCGTGCACCACGATCATCCGCAGGAATTCCGGCGCCGCTTCCTTGAACAGCGAGGCGATGCGAATCTCCTTCTTGGCCTTGAGCTTGCCCCCCTGCACCCGGGACACCGAGGTGTGCAGGCCCAGGGCGCGATGGGTCAGGTCCAGGCGGTTGTCGAACAGCACCTTGTCGATGGGCGGTGCGTTGCGCAGGTATTCCTGCTTCAGTTCCAGGGCATAGCTGTACAGCGCCTTGTCACTCTGCACCCCATGCTTGGCCGGATAACGCTGGCTCAGGTAGTCGCCCAGACGCTCCTCGACGATCAGCTGGCGCACTTGCTCTTGCAAGGCAGCGGGATAGGCCTGGAGGTATTTGAGTGCAGTCATGGGGGAACAACGCAAGATGCAAAGGTCGCCAGTGTAGCGAATTCAAGCCTGCAGCGCGCTCCAGTCGAACGGCTGGACGAACTGGCTGGCGGTGCTGACGGTCAAGGGTCGGGCCACCAGGAAACCCTGCACGTACTCACAGCCGCAAGCCTTGAGCCATTGGTATTGCTCGAGGGTTTCCACGCCCTCGGCGATCACCAGCAAACCGAACTGCTTGCACAGATCGATCACGCTGCGAGCAATCGCGGCGTCCCGCGGTGACGTGAGCAAGCGGGCGATCAAGTGCCGGTCGAGCTTGAGGGTGTCCAGCTGCAAATCACGCAGGTAGGCCAGGCAACAGCTGCCTGAACCGAAATCGTCCAGGGCCACCCGTACCCCCAACTGATGCAACAACTGCAGCTGTTTGCGGGTGTCATCCAGGTTCTGGGTCAGCGCCGCCTCGGTCACCTCGACTTCCAGCTGGCGCGGTTCCAAGCCGTGGCGCATCAGAACCTGACGCAGTTCCGAGGCCAGGTTGGGCATGCTGAACTGGGTGGCACTGAGGCTGATGCCGAGCACCAGATCAGGGCTGAACACCTGCTCCCATTCCTTGCGCTGGGCGGCGCCCTGCTGATAGATCCAACTGCCCAGCCGACTGATCAGCCGGGCCTCTTCAAGCAAAGGCAGGAACAACCCCGGCGGCACGTCGCCAACACTCGGATGCCGCCAGCGCAGCAGCGCCTCGAACCCGCGCAAGCGCCCATCGGCAATGGCCACCTGGGGCTGATACACCAGGGTGAATTCCTTGCGCTCCACCGCGCTGCGCACGCTTTCCTCGAGCATCAGCCGGGAGCGGGCGCGTCCGTTCATTTCGTGATCGTAGTAGCGGTACTGCTGTCGACCGGCACGCTTGGCCTCGTACATGGCAATGTCCGCGGCCCGCAGCAGGCCATCCAGGTTGGAGCCGCAGTCGGGGTAAATGGCGATGCCGATACTCGCCCCCAGCACCACCTCCAGGCCATCGATCTGCTGGTTGATGGACAGGCGCTCGATCAGTTTCTCGGCGATCTTCGCTGCCTGCTCGGGGAATCTCAGCTCCAGCAAGGCGGTGAACTCATCCCCGCCCATGCGCCCGAGAATGTCGAACGAATGCAGGCACTCCTTCAACTGCTCCGAAACCCAGCGCAATACCCGGTCGCCGGCGTCATGACCCAGGGAATCGTTGACCCGCTTGAAGCCGTCCAGATCCAGGTACAGCAGGACCAGGGACTTGTCCGAGCGATCACTGCGCAACAGGATGTTTTCCACCGTCTGGTAAAAGCCCCGGCGGTTGAGCAGCCCCGTCAGCGGGTCGGTCACGGCCTGGTACTCCAACTGCTGGTGCAAGTGACGCACCTCAGACATGTCCAGCAGGGTCACCACCATGGCCTTCTGCTCGCTGGGCAGTGGCGCACAGGACAGTGCCACGCTGATCTGCTGGCCGGGGACGGTACGCAGCAGAGCGTCATGCAGGCGGTAGGTTTCACCCCGGCGATAGCAGGCGTACAGCTGCGAATCGCTCCAGTCGGGAACATGGGGCTTTTGCAGGTAGTCGAGAAAGGGCGAGCCCTCCAGCTCCTTCACCTGGGCACTGAGCAGGCGTGAAACAGCCGGATTGGCAAAGCGTACGTAACCGCCCTCGTCCACCACCAGGATGCCTTCGGCAGCGTTGTCCAATACCGAGGCATTGAATGCCCTGGCCACCTCCAGGTCATGGCTGAGGTGCTGCAGGGCCCGGCGATTGCGCTGATGCTCGAGCAGCGCCTGGACCTTGGGCTTGAGGATCTGCGGGTCGAAAGGCTTGAACAGGTAGTCCACCGCGCCACTGGCATAGCCCTTGATCACGGCATCCTGGGACTGCTCGTTGGCGGTGAGGAAAATGATCGGGGTCAACCGGGTGCGCTGGCTGCCACGCATCAGCCGGGCGACCTCGAAACCGTCCATGCCGGGCATCTGCACGTCCAGCAGCACCAGGTCCACCTCATGCTCGAGCAACAGACCCAGGGCCTCCACGCCGGAGGCAGCGGTCATCACCCGCCAATCCTGACGCTGCAACAACGCGCGCATGCTTAGGAGATTTTCAGGATAGTCATCGACGATCAAAAGAGTGGAGTGACCTTGGGCTGCCTCCGGTTGCACGCATTCCATGCTGCTTCTCTTGTCTGTAGATAAGACCGAACGGTTGAGAAAACCTGACAAAAACTGAGGTTTCACTCTAGACCCGGATACCGCAAAGCAGAAGCTGTCAGTACGCCATCGCTCTGCCAATGGCCCCGACTCCCGACTAACGGTCACACTTTTGCAGCAGGAAAACCGGGAAAGATGGCATTTCGACATTTTGCCGGCGCCAATTATCTGCCGTACGGACCTTTCCCAGGCGTGCTTCTGCGCTATAAAGACGCCCTGAGAAGCTCAGACCAAAGCCTTCACCGGCCTGCTGCAGGCCGCTCCTTGCGGAATCTTCACCATGATCGACCTGGCAACCTGGAACCTCAGCGTTCCTGTCGGTAGCCCACCGACCACCATCGACACTCCGAGGCTGGTCCAAGGCTTCAAGGACCAGTACTTCCACTCCGACACCGGCACGCTGTTCTTCTGGTCGCCGGTCACCGGCTCGAAAACCGAGAATGCCATCTACCCCCGCACCGAACTGCGCGAGACCTACGCCAACGGCACGCTGCGCAACTGGACCTATCCCGAAGCCGACAACCTGCTGTATGCCACCCTCGCGGTGAACCAGGTGCCCTCGTCGGGCAAGATCGTCATCGGCCAGATCCACGCCTACAACAGCACCAAGCCCCTGGTGAAGGTCGAGTACCAGTACAAGACCAGCAAGGGCAGCGGCAACATCGTGGCCAAGGTGCGCCTGCGTCCGGACGACGAGGAAGGCCGGGTCATCACCATTGCCGAGAACGTGCCCATGGATCGGGAGTTTTCCTACCTGATCCACCTCAGCCCGGGCGGCGCCCTGGGCATCAGCGCGGCGGGCTACCAGTGGGACACCCAGCTGAGCGCCACCTGGCGCGACAAGCCCTTGTATTTCAAGGCTGGGGTCTATGTGCAGGACAACACCGGCTACACCAGCGAAGGCGGCAAGGTGACCTTCACCAAGCTGGACATCGACCACAACAAAACCTAAACCCCCTCCCCGTGCAGGAGCCGGGTTGCCGGCGAGGGCGTCCTGAAACACAGCGCAGGCCCAAAGGGCCTCTTCGCTGGCAAGCCAGCTCCTACAATAAACGCCTGGATCCCCTGTGGGAGCCGGCTTGCCGGCGGCTACGGAGGCGGGAATTCCGGGCACAAAAAAGCCCGCATCACTGCGGGCTTTTTCGTTCAGCGCAAAGGCTTAGTTGACCTTGGCGTTCAGCTCACCCTTGAGGTAACGCTGGAACATCGCTTCCAGGGAGATCGGCTTGATCTTCGAAGCGTTGCCTGCAGTACCGAAGGCTTCGTAACGGGCAATACACACGTCGCGCATGGCGGTCACGGTGGCGCCGAAGAACTTGCGCGGGTCGAATTCGCTCGGGTTGGTGGCCATCAGGCGACGCATGGCACCGGTGGACGCCAGGCGCAGGTCGGTGTCGATGTTGACCTTGCGCACGCCGTACTTGATGCCTTCGACGATTTCCTCAACCGGCACGCCGTAGGTTTCCTTGATGTCACCACCGTACTGGTTGATGATCGCCAGCCACTCTTGCGGAACCGAAGAGGAACCGTGCATCACCAGGTGAGTGTTGGGGATGCGCTTGTGGATCTCTTTGATCCGGTCGATCGCCAGCACGTCGCCGGTAGGCGGCTTGGTGAACTTGTAGGCGCCGTGGCTGGTGCCGATGGCGATGGCCAGGGCGTCGACCTGGGTCTTCTTGACGAAGTCTGCGGCCTCTTCCGGGTCGGTCAGCATCTGGCTGTGATCCAGCACGCCTTCGGCGCCGATACCGTCTTCTTCACCGGCCATGCCGGTTTCCAGGGAACCCAGGCAGCCCAGCTCGCCTTCAACCGACACGCCGCAGGCGTGAGCCATGGCCACGGTCTGCTGGGTCACGCGGACGTTGTATTCGTAATCGGTCGGGGTCTTGCCGTCTTCGCCCAGGGAGCCGTCCATCATGACCGAGGAGAAACCCAGTTGGATGGAGCGCTGGCAGACGTCAGGGCTGGTGCCGTGGTCCTGGTGCATGCACACCGGGATATGCGGGAACTCCTCGATGGCGGCCAGGATCAGGTGACGCAGGAAAGGTGCACCGGCGTACTTGCGCGCACCGGCGGACGCCTGAACGATCACCGGGGAGTCAGTCTTGTCAGCGGCTTCCATGATGGCGCGCATCTGCTCAAGGTTGTTGACGTTGAAGGCTGGAACGCCGTAGCCGAACTCGGCTGCGTGGTCCAGCATCTGGCGCATGCTGATGAGTGCCATTGTGTGTGTCTCTCCCGGTCGAGGGTCGTTAATCGTGCAAGCCTGCCGGAGCGGCGGCTGCTATTCAAGTGATTGCAGATCGGGGGTCAGCCCGCTCTGCGGATTCGGTAAAACAGTATTCCAGTCCTGTGAATCCCAGGCCGCGAATGAACGCAATCGCATTCGAGGGCCTGGCTTCACGCCTCCAGCTGACACGGCCGTGCTGCAAGCGCCGGACACCTGGAGGAGGCATCAGGTTCGGGCACAGGCTGCCGTCATTGCGCCTTGCAGCCGCGGCCGATCAAGTCATTGGTGGCGACCCAGTACACCAGGCCTTCCTCACCCTTTACGTGAAACGCCAGCATGTCATCGCTGTACAGCGAACCCGAACCGCTGGGTTCAAGCTTCAGGCGGCGCACCTGATCGTCGCCTCCCAGGCGCACGTCGACGGCCTTGCGGCTGTCGTCGGTGTAACGCCAGAGCACTTGTGCCTGGCTGTCGCAGACCCAGGTGGTCCAGTTGTCGGTGGTGGGCGACTTGAGCAGGTTGAGGTTGGCGCACCCTGCAAGCAAGCCCAGCATCGCCACGGCGATCAAACCTTTCATCGATGTTCCTCGGCGGGCGGCCCGCGGGCCCCGGCACGTTGCGTTATCCAATCTGACCCGTCATGGGCAACCCTGTTCCCTGGCCTTTGACGGTGTCTCGTACTTCTCCAGCCCCTCGGGGCCCAGGCGCTTGTTGATCACCGGGGCCGTCTCGGCCTGCCAGTCCGCCTGGTAACAGCCCTTCTCCGGCTCGCCGACGGCATCCTCAGGTTTTGCCTCAGGGGCGCTTGAACACCCCGCCAGCAACGCCACGGCGATCAACAGTGACAACGTCTTGACCATCAGAACACTCCTTTGCCCGGCCAATCCGGGCCTCAGGCCTTGGCCCGGGCTTCCAGGACTTCAACTGCCGGCAGGACCTTGCCCTCGACGAACTCGAGGAAGGCACCGCCACCGGTAGAAATGTAGGAGATCTGCTGGGCCACGCCATACTTGTCGATAGCGGCCAGGGTGTCGCCACCGCCAGCAATGGAGAATGCGGCGCTATCGGCGATGGCCTGGGCCAGGACTTTGGTGCCATTGCCGAACTGGTCGAACTCGAACACGCCCACCGGACCGTTCCAGAGGATGGTCTTGGACGATTTCAGCAGTTCGGCGAACTGCGCGGCCGTTTGCGGACCGATGTCGAGGATCATGTCGTCATCCGCCACATCAGCGATCAGCTTGACGGTGGCTGCTGCGCTTTCGGCGAACTCCTTGGCCACGACCACGTCCACCGGCAGCGGCACGCTGACCTTGGCAGCGATGGCACGGGCAGTGTCCAGCAGGTCCGGCTCGTACAGCGACTTGCCCACCGGGTGACCCGCGGCCGCCAGGAAGGTATTGGCAATGCCGCCGCCCACGATCAACTGGTCGCAGATCTGGCTCAGGCTGTTGAGCACGTCGAGCTTGGTCGACACCTTGGAGCCGGCGACGATGGCTGCCATCGGCTTGGCCGGGGCACCCAGGGCCTTGCCCAGGGCATCCAGTTCAGCGGCCAGCAGGGGGCCGGCAGCCGCCACCTTGGCGAACTTGGCGACGCCGTGGGTCGAGCCTTCGGCGCGGTGCGCGGTGCCAAAGGCGTCCATCACAAACACGTCGCACAGGGCCGCGTATTGCTGGGCCAGTTCGTCGGCGTTCTTTTTCTCGCCCTTGTTGAAGCGCACGTTCTCGAACAGCACGAGGTCACCGGCCTTGACGTCAACGCCGCCCAGGTAGTCGGCCACCAGCGGCACTTCACGGCCCAGGGCACGGCTCAGGTAGTCGGCTACCGGCTTGAGGCTGTTCTCGGCCGAGAACTCGCCTTCGGTGGGACGGCCCAGGTGCGAGCAGACCATCACTGCCGCGCCTTTTTCCAGGGCCAGCTTGATGGTCGGCAGCGAAGCCAGGATCCGCGCGTCGCTGGTGACGACACCGTCCTTGACTGGGACGTTGAGGTCTTCACGGATCAGCACGCGCTTACCTTGCAGATCGAGGTCGGTCATCTTCAACACGGTCATGGGTCGCAATTCCTGGGTTACTGTTCTTTAGAAGCAGAGAGTTTAGAGACAGAAAGTGGAGCAGCTGTTTGCAGGTAGTGGCCTGCAACATCCAGCATTCGGTTGGCAAAGCCCCATTCGTTGTCGAACCAGGCCAGGATGTTCACCAGCCGAGGGCCGGAAACACGAGTCTGGCTGGCATCGACGATCGCCGAATGGGGATCGTGATTGAAATCACAGCTGGCATGAGGCAACTCGGTGTAGGCCAGCAAGCCCTTGAGCGGGCCGCTGGTGGCGGCCTCGCGCAGGATCCGGTTGACCTCGGTGGCGTCGGTATCACTCACGGTCTGCATCGTGATGTCGAGGCAGGACACGTTGACCGTCGGCACCCGCACAGCTTTGGCCTGAATTCGCCCGGCAAGTTCCGGCAACAGGCGCTCGATGCCACGGGCCAGACCAGTGGACACCGGGATCACCGACTGGAACGCCGAACGGGTACGGCGCAGGTCCTCGTGGTGATAGGCATCGATTACCGGCTGATCGTTCATTGCCGAGTGAATGGTGGTCACCGAGATGTATTCCAGGCCGATGGCCTGGTCCAGCAGACGCAGCAGCGGCACACCGCAGTTGGTGGTGCAGGACGCGCTGGACACCAGCCGCTCGGCACCGGTCAGGCAATCCTGGTTCACCCCGTAGACGATGGTGGCGTCGACATCCGCCTCGCTGGCCATCGGCTGGGAGAACAGCACCCGCGGCGCGCCGGCGTCGAGAAAACGCTGGCCGTCTTCGCGGGTGTGGTAGGCACCGGAGCATTCCAGCACCAGATCGACGTCCAGGGACGCCCAATCGATGCCTTCGGGGGTGGCACTGCGCAACACCTTCACGCAATTGCCATTGATATGCAGACAGTCGCCATCGACCTTCACCTCGCCGGGAAACCGGCCATGGGTAGAGTCGAAGCGTGTCAGGTATTCCACACTGGCCATGTCCGCCAGGTCATTGATGGCGACGATCTCGAACCCGGCCGCAGCCCCTCGCTCGAACAGAGCACGCAAGACGCAACGACCAATCCGGCCGTAGCCGTTGAGTGCAACTTTATAGGGACGCGGTTGAGGCATGGGGTTCTCGATCAGGCACAGGCAGACAAACTTGTTATGCGCACCCGGCTGCAGGAATCGGCGAACCCATTCCTGCAGGGGATCGCGGTGGCCAGGCCACCGCGTGCTTTTTTAGTCTTCCAGCAGCTCTTCGGCCTGGCCCAGGATGTTTTCCAGGGTGAAGCCGAACTCTTCGAACAAGGCTGGCGCAGGCGCCGACTCGCCGTAGGTCGTCATGCCGATCACGCGGCCTTCCAGGCCCACGTACTTGAACCAGAAATCGGCGTGAGCGGCTTCGATGGCGATCCGCGCGCTGACCTGCAACGGCAGCACCGATTGCTTGTAACCCGCATCCTGGGCGTCGAACACGCTGGTGCACGGCATGGAAACCACGCGCACCTTGTGGCCCTGCTCGCTCAGCTTGTCGAAGGCCTGAACCGCCAGGCCCACTTCCGAACCGGTAGCGATCAGGATCAGCTCAGGCTCGCCCGCGCAGTCCTTGAGCACGTAGCCACCGCGGCTGATGTCGGCAATCTGGCCGGCATCGCGGGTTTGGTGCTGCAGGTTCTGCCGGGAGAAGATCAGCGCCGAAGGGCCGTCCTTGCGCTCCAGGGCGTGCTTCCAGGACACCGCCGATTCCACGGCATCGGCTGGACGCCAGGTGTCGAGGTTTGGCGTGGTGCGCAGGCTGGTCAACTGCTCGATCGGCTGGTGAGTCGGGCCGTCTTCGCCCAGGCCGATGGAGTCGTGGGTGTAAACGTGGATCACCCGCTGCTTCATCAGGGCCGACATGCGCACCGCGTTGCGCGCGTATTCCATGAACATCAGGAAGGTCGCGCCGTAAGGCACCAGGCCGCCGTGCAGGGCCACGCCGTTCATGATCGCGGTCATGCCGAACTCACGCACGCCGTAGTACATGTAGTTGCCGCTGGCATCTTCGGCGCTGACGCCTTTGCAACCTTTCCACAGGGTCAGGTTGGAGCCGGCCAGGTCCGCCGAGCCACCGAGGAACTCGGGCAGCAGCGGGCCGAAGGCATTCAGGGTGTTCTGGCTGGCCTTGCGGCTGGCAATGGTTTCACCCTTGGCCGCCACTTCGGCGATGTAGGCATTGGCCTTCTCGGCGAAGTCTGCCGGCAGATCGCCGCTCAGGCGACGCACCAGTTCGTTGGCTTCAGCGGGGAAAGCTGCGGAGTAGGCGGCGAAACGCTGGTCCCACTCGGCTTCCGCCGCGCGACCGGCTTCCTTGGCGTCCCACTCGGCATAGATGTCGGCAGGGATTTCGAACGGGCCGTGGTTCCACTTCAGGGCGGCACGGGTCAGGGCGATTTCCTCGGCCCCCAGTGGCGCGCCGTGGCAGTCTTCCTTGCCCTGCTTGTTCGGCGAACCGAAGCCGATGGTGGTCTTGCAGCAGATCAGGGTCGGCAGCGGGCTCTTGCGCGCGGTGTCGATGGCGGTCTTGATCTCTTCCGGATCGTGGCCGTCGACGTTGCGGATCACCTGCCAGTTGTAGGCTTCGAAGCGCTTGGGCGTATCGTCGGTGAACCAGCCTTCGACTTCGCCGTCGATGGAAATGCCGTTGTCATCGTAGAAGGCGATCAGCTTGCCCAGGCCCAGGGTGCCGGCCAGGGAAGCGACTTCGTGGGAAATGCCTTCCATCATGCAGCCATCACCCAGGAACACGTAGGTGTGGTGATCGACGATGTTGTGACCCGGGCGGTTGAACTGCGCACCCAGGACCTTTTCCGCCAGGGCGAAGCCCACGGCATTGGCCAGGCCCTGGCCCAGCGGACCGGTGGTGGTCTCCACGCCCGGGGTGTAGCCGAATTCCGGGTGGCCCGGGGTACGGCTGTGCAGCTGGCGGAAGTTCTTCAGGTCATCGATCGACAGGTCGTAGCCGGTCAGGTGCAGCAGCGAGTAGATCAGCATCGAGCCATGACCGTTGGACAGCACGAAGCGGTCACGGTCGGCGAAGGATGGATTGCTCGGGTTGTGCTTCAGGTAGTCACGCCAAAGTACTTCGGCGATATCCGCCATACCCATGGGGGCACCGGGATGGCCGCTGTTGGCTTTTTGCACGGCATCCATGCTGAGGGCACGAATGGCGTTGGCACGCTCACGACGGCTTGGCATCGCTGATCTCCTGGGGATTGAATAAAACGAAACGGAAAAAAGGCCTGCATTTTCCCTCAGGCGCCAGGCCGGGGCAATGACAGATAGTCACTCAGGCATGTTTTTCCCACAGATAGAGGTTGAATCGACTGGTGAACGCCCGCTGTCGCTCGTTGATTGGAGGTACACAGGCCTCCACGAACGCCTGGCAACCAATATCAAAACTTTTTGATATTGGCCTTGCAGGGGCCTTCCTGCATCACTAGACTGCTGCCCTTATGAACTTGCGCGCACCAACCCTTGCCCATGACGATTGCGACGAACTGGCTGCCCTGTGCAAGGCCGGTGGCGATCCACTGCGGCTGAATGTATTGCGCGCCCTGAGCAACGATTCATTCGGCGTGCTGGAGCTGGCACAGATCTTCGCCATCGGCCAATCCGGCATGAGCCATCACCTGAAAGTCCTGGCCCAGGCCAGCCTGGTGGCGACCCGCCGTGAAGGCAATGCGATTTTCTATCGCCGCGCCCTGCCCCACACCGAGCTGCTGGGTGGCAAGCTGCATGCAGCCTTGCTCGATGAAGTCGATCAATTGGCTCTGCCGATCGAAGTCCAGGGGCGGATCGGCCTGGTGCACCGGCAACGGGCTGCCGCCAGCCAGGACTTTTTTTCCCGGGTGGCGGAGAAGTTCCGCGCCCAGCAGGACCTGATCGCAGGACTGCCCCAGTACCGCGACAGTGTGCTCGCGCTGCTGGACAAACTGAGCTTCGACCCTGCGGCCACGGCGATTGAAGTCGGGCCCGGCGACGGTGGATTTCTCCCCGAGCTGGCCCGGCGCTTTGCCCAGGTAACCGCGGTGGACAACAGCCCGGCGATGCTTGAACTGGCACGCCAGCTGTGTGAGCGCGAAACGCTGGCTAACGTCAGTCTGAAACTGGCCGATGCATTGGACGGTGTGCAACTCAACGCCGACTGCGTGGTACTGAATATGGTCCTGCACCATTTCGCCGCACCGGCCGAGGCCCTCAAGCAGATGGCCCAATTGCTGCAACCAGGCGGCAGCCTGTTAGTGACAGACTTGTGCAGCCACAACCAGAGCTGGGCCAAAGAGGCTTGCGGCGATCTCTGGCTAGGGTTCGAACAAGATGATTTGGCCCGTTGGGCCACCGCTGCGGGACTGACTCCCGGGGAAAGCCTCTATGTGGGCTTACGTAATGGTTTCCAGATCCAGGTTCGCCATTTTCAGCGACCGGCTGGCGACACTCACCATCGGTAAATTTTAGGAAACCGTCGAGATGAGCGAATACTCCCTTTTCACCTCCGAGTCCGTGTCTGAAGGGCATCCGGATAAAATCGCCGACCAGATTTCCGATGCGGTACTGGACGCCATCATTGCCCAGGACAAGCACGCCCGCGTTGCGGTCGAGACCCTGGTCAAGACCGGCGTTGCCATCGTTGCCGGCGAAGTCACCACCAGCGCCTGGGTCGACCTGGAACAGATCGTTCGCGATGTGATCTGCGAAATCGGCTACACCAGCTCCGACGTCGGCTTCGACGGCGCCACTTGCGGCGTGATGAACATCATCGGCAAGCAGTCCCCCGACATCAACCAGGGTGTGGACCGTGCCAAGCCGGAAGACCAGGGCGCCGGCGACCAGGGCTTGATGTTCGGCTACGCCAGCAACGAAACCACCGAGCTGATGCCAGCACCTATCGCCTTCTCCCACCAGTTGGTGCACCGCCAGGCCGAAGCCCGCAAATCGGGCCTGCTGCCATGGCTGCGCCCCGACGCCAAGTCGCAAGTGACCTGCCGCTATGAAAACGGCATCGTGGTCGGCATCGACGCAGTCGTGCTGTCGACCCAGCACAACCCGGAAGTGTCCTACGCCGACCTGCGCGAAGGCGTGATGGAACTGATCGTCAAGCACGTGCTGCCAGCCGAGCTGCTGCACAAGGACACCCAGTTCCACATCAACCCGACCGGCCAGTTCATCATCGGCGGCCCGGTGGGCGACTGCGGCCTGACCGGCCGCAAGATCATCGTTGACAGCTACGGCGGCATGGCCCGCCACGGCGGTGGCGCGTTCTCCGGCAAGGATCCATCCAAGGTTGACCGTTCCGCCGCCTACGCCGGCCGCTACGTGGCCAAGAACATCGTGGCCGCGGGCCTAGCCGAGCGCTGCGAGATCCAGGTCTCCTACGCCATCGGCGTAGCCCAACCGACCTCGATCTCGCTGAACACCTTCGGCACCGGCAAAATCAGCGACGACAAGATCGTCAAGCTGGTCCGCGAGCACTTCGACCTGCGTCCTTACGCGATCACCACCATGCTCGACCTGCTGCACCCGATGTACCAGGAAACAGCTGCCTACGGCCACTTTGGTCGTGCTCCGCAAACCAAGACCGTGGGCGAAGATACTTTCACCACCTTCACTTGGGAAAAAACCGACCGCGCCGACGCCTTGCGCGCCGCTGCCGGCCTGTAAGCAGAACCTGGCAACATCCAGAGCCCCGCCGGCAACCCCGGCGGGGCTTTTTTGTAGCCGAAGGTTTCCCCCGATTCCCACGGAACGCCCGCGTTGCGCCACTGCCAGCCCGTCGCGAAAGGCGCCTTCGCGCCGGGGACATACCTGGCAAACACCTCCTTCGCGCCCCTACTCCTCCAGCCCCTACCCTTTACAGCATGCCCCCCAGAGCAAGGACGCTCCCCATGCTGCCAAGACTCCACCTGCTACTGATGCTGCTGCTCATCTCGCTGGACGCCCAAGCCCGCTGCCCCGATTGGCCCACCCCGCAAGCCATCGAGGAAATCACTGCCCTGCAGCAACGACTGCAGCACTGGGATGCGCGCTATCACCTGCATGGCGAGTCATGGGTGGCCGACGAAATCTACGATCAGTCGCGCCTGCGCCTGAACCGCCTCGAGCAATGCTTCCCACAGATACCTAGGGCGCCAGCCCAGCCCCTGCTCGGCGCCCGCGGCAGCATCGCCCATCCGGTTGCCCACACGGGCGTCGAGAAACTCCCCGATGCCAATTCCGTACAGCTCTGGCTCAAGGATCGCGAGGAAGTCTGGGTACAACCCAAGGTCGACGGTGTCGCCGTGACCCTGATCTATCGGCAGGGCCGCTTCCATCAGGCACTGAGCCGGGGTGACGGTTTGCAGGGGCAAGACTGGAGCGCCGCGGCACGGCAGATCGCGGCTATTCCCAAACAGCTGCCACAGCCTATCGACCTGCTTGTGCAAGGAGAGCTCTATCAGCGCCTGGAGCAACACGTGCAGGCCAGCTCCGGCAGCCTCAATGCCCGCAGCCGGGTGGCCGGATGGCTGGCTCGCAAGCCAATGGCGAGCGCGGACGCCGAGCAGATCGGCCTGTTTGTCTGGGACTGGCCTCAAGGCCCCGCCAACCTGGAGGAACGCCTGGAGCAACTCGCAGGACTGGGGTTTGCCGAAGGCCGTGAATTCAGCCACGCCATCGCCCGCTTCGCCGACGTCCATCGCTGGCGGCAACACTGGTACCGTTCGCCCCTGCCCTTTGCCAGCGACGGCATCATCCTGCGGCAAAGCCGGCGCCCCGCCGCCGAACGCTGGCAGGCCAAGGCTCCCTACTGGATAGCCGCCTGGAAATACCCCTACGCCCAGGCCCTCGCCAGCGTGCGCCAGGTGCGATTTCGCATCGGACGCACCGGGCGCATCACGCCCCTGCTGGAGATCGAGCCGGTCACCCTGGACGACCGGCAGGTCCGCCGCGTCAGCGTCGGCTCGCTGCAGCGCTGGCGGGCCCTGGACATCATTCCCGGTGACCAGGTGGCTATCAGCCTCGCCGGCCTGACCATCCCCCGCCTGGACAGCGTGGTGTTCAGGCACGCGCAACGCCGGGCCATCCAGGCCCCGACGCAGGCCGACTTTCACCCTCTGAGCTGCTGGCAGCCATCACCCGGCTGTGAAGGGCAGTTCCTCGCGCGACTGACCTGGCTCAGCAGCAAGCAAGGATTGAACATGCAGAATGTCGGGGAGCACACCTGGGCTCGATTGATTGAAACAGGCCGTATCAAAGGCCTGCTGGATTGGCTGACCCTCGATCAGGCAGAGCTTGCTAACATTGCCGGCTTCGGCGAACGCAGCAGCGCTCGCCTGCTCAGGAGCTTGCACGAAGCCAGGCAGCAGCCCTTCACACGCTGGCTGAAAGCGTTGGGGCTACCGCCCAGCGGAGCTGCCGACCTGAGCGGGCCGTGGCAAGCGCTCGCGCCAAGAAGCAGCCAGGACTGGCAGAATGAGGCCGGTATCGGCGCAGAACGCGCTGCCCAATTGGCGGCATTTTTCCGCGCCCCAGAGGTGCTGGCTTTGCGCGACACCCTGAACACCGCTGGAATCGAAGGTTTTTAATCCGTCACCCTGGGGACGACTGTTGAACCACCCAGGCGGGAATAGGCTCCAAGAGACCATTCCCGCTGCACCCCAGCGTATTTTTATTTGGTTATTTTTTGATCTTTTTCACCTGGAGCCGTCAATGAAGCTTTTTCCCACGCTCACCGCCCTGACCCTGTGCAGCCTCATGAGCGCACCGCTGCTGGCCGCCGAACCCGCCCCGCAGTTGACCGGCTGCGCCGCCAAGCGCCAGGCCATCATGACCCAGATCGAACAGGCCAAGGCCTATGGCAACAGCGCTCAGCAGCAAGGCCTGGAACGGGCCCTGAGTGAAGTCACCGCCCACTGCACCGACGCTTCACTGAAAAAAGAGCGGGAAAACAAGGTGCTGGAGGCCAAGCACGAAGTCAGCCGGCGCCAGGCCGACCTGGAAAAGGCCATGAAAAAGGGCGACTCGGAGAAGATCAACAAGCGCAAGGACAAGCTCGCCGAATCGCGCAAGGAGCTCCAGCAAGCCCTGGACGAACTGGACAAGTAAAGCCACAGGGCCCGGCCACGCCACCTGGAGCGCTCAAGTCAAACGCTGCGAGGAGGTTCGGGCCTGCGGGACAGGCAAGCACACCCAGGCTTGCCCCACCCGGCAGGATTGTTCACCCGAGCCTGGCAATCAGTGGTTGCGGAACTCTTTATGGCAGGCACTGCAGACGTCCTCGACCTTCTGCACCGCAGGCCCCAGGTTGCTGGCCTTGTAGGGCTGGACCTGGCTGATGGTCACCAGCTCACCGGTGGCTGCCTCGAGGTTGCGCGCCAGCTCCTGGAAACGCGCCTGTTTGCGCCAGACGTCATCGGTGGCGCTGGTGTGATCCTCTTCCTTGACCTCAGGGAAGTGTTTCCAGGGCTCATGGGACAGGTTGTCGAGCTTCACTGCGCCTTCGGCAAAACGCGCGCCGTCGAAGGGAATCCGCCCACGGAGCATGCCCCCCAGGTCCTCGCCAGTCTTGAGCATCTGTTTGAAGATCGCCTTGCGCTGGCCCAACGGAGAGTTCGGATCGACACCGCCACAGGCGGAGAGCGTCAGGCAGGCCAGCAATACAACGGAAAGTCTTTTTAGCGTCATGGTGGCTTCAGTTCAGGTCACGGAAACGGCGGCCAGTATCCTCGCCTCCCCGGCAAACACCAATAGCCCTATTAATAATATGGGTTGTCCCGACCCAAGAGCGTTGCGGAAAACCCTTCAAGGACACACAGCATGAACCCGAGCTTCCTCAGCTGGCGCCGCCATTTGTTCTGGACCTTCCCAGCCCTGGCACTGCTCGCTGGCTGCAACGGCGGTGACAGTGGCAAACCACAGACTCACGCCCTGGCTACCTACAACAGCGCGACCTGGGAATCCCTGCCCAGCGTTGCCGACAACGACCTGCTGGCCGGCTTCGGCTCCTGGCGCAGTGCCTGCACCCGCCTGAAAGCCGATCCGGTGTGGGGCGCCACCTGCGCCGCGGCCGCCACGGTGCCGCAAACTCCGCAAGCCATACGCCGTTTTCTCAAGGAGCATCTGGAGGTCCATGGCCTGCGCTCGGGCAATGGCAGCAGCAGCGGCCTGATCACCGGCTACTACGAACCGGTGTATCCCGGCAGCCTGACCCAGACCCCGGTTGCCAATGTGCCGGTGTATGGCGTGCCGGACGACATGATCATCGTCGCCCTGGACAGCCTCTACCCGGAGCTCAAGGGCAAGCGCCTGCGAGGCCGGCTCGAGGGGCGGGTACTCAAGCCCTATGACGATGCAGCGACCATCGAGACCAAGGGGGTCAAGGCGCCGGTAATCGCCTGGCTGACCGATCCGATGGACCTGCAGTTCCTGCAGATCCAGGGCTCCGGGCGGATCCAGCTGGACGACGGACGACAGCTGCGGATCGGCTATGCCGACCAGAACGGCCACCCCTATCGTCCCATTGGCCGCTGGCTGGTGGAGCAGGGCGAGCTGAAGAAGGAAGACGTGACCATGGGTACCATTGCCGCCTGGGCCAAGGCCCACCCGACGCGGATTCCCGAGCTGTTGGGAAGCAACCCGAGCTATGTGTTCTTCAACCGCAACCCGGACAGCAACGAGGGCCCGCGAGGCTCGCTGAACGTACCGCTGACCTCTGGCTACAGTGTTGCCGTGGATCGCAAGGTGATCCCCCTGGGCAGCCTACTGTGGCTATCCACCACCCGCCCCGACGGCAGCAACCTGGTACGCCCGGTGGCCGCCCAGGACACCGGAGGCGCAATTACCGGCGAAGTCCGCGCCGACCTGTTCTGGGGTACCGGAGACGCCGCCGGCCAGTTGGCCGGCGACATGAAACAGCAGGGTCAGATCTGGATGCTCTGGCCCAAGGGCATGGCACTGCCCAAGGTGCCGGACGTTCCAGACAGCAAATGACCGGAGCGATCCGGCTTGCCAACCGCTCGCCTGCAGTCGCTGCTGCAGGCGACCAAGCGCCGAAGCGTCAGACCGAAACGAAGAAGAAGCTGGCAATCAGCGCCATGCCGACGAACCACACCAGGGAACGCAGGATGGCCCAGTCCGCCAGGTAGCAGATGATGTACAGCAGGCGACTGGTGATGAACAACACTGCCAGCACGTTGAGGGTCACCAGTTCGGCGTTGCCCGCTACATGGGCGATGATCACCGCAGCGGCAAACGCCGGGGTCACCTCGAAACTGTTGAGCTGGGCATTGTGCGCCCGCCGGGCAAAACCTTGCAGGGTGTCGAGGAAGGCTCGCGGATCGTGGTTCTGTCCAGCTCCATACTTGCCTGAACCGAACTTGGCCACGCCGGTACACAGGTACGGCAACAAGATAGCGATCAATACACACCAGAAAGCGACAGTCATAGCGCAAATTCCTTTTTTAGAGTTGTTTGAGGTCAGAACTTCATCACCAACATGCCAATCAGCACCAACCCACAGGCTAAGAGCCGTGGCCGGCCGAAAGGTTCTTTCAGGTAGCGCATACCGAACAGCACCACCAGAATCACACTGATCTCACGCAGCGCCGCCGCTTCGGCGATCGATCCCAGCTGCATGGCCCAAAGCACCAGAGCGTAGCTGAACAACACGCAAAATCCGACACTCAGGCCAAGGCGCCATTGCTCACGCCAGAACCGCGCAAAAGCCGGGCGTTTCCACACCATCGCCACCAGCGGAAAGGGCCAGGCGCTGAGCAGCGTGACCCAGGTCAGGTAGTCCAGCGGGTGCGGCCAGCGGCGCAAGGCCTGCCCGTCGATAAAGGTGTAGCAACCGATGCACAGGCCAATCAACGCCACCACCGGCAGCATCGACCAGGGCAGGCGCGCACCGCCTCCTCCCTGCCAGAGCAGGCAGAGCATGCCAAAGGGGATCAACAGGATGCCAAGGATTTGCTGGGTACTGAGTACCTCGCCGGCAAAAAACAGGGTCAGTGCCAGCACCACCAGGGGCGACAGCCCGCGCATCAGTGGATAGACCAGCCCCAGATCCCCCACGCGATAGGCCTGGATCAGCAGATAGCGATACAGCAATTCAAAGGCCGCCGAGGCCAGGATCCAGGGCCAGATCTCCGGCGGCGGCGCTTGCAGGAAAAACAGCATGCCGGCGACGAACAGCAGCGCCACGCTGTCCATGCAAGCCACCACCAGGAGGCGTTCGCCACTGAACTTGATCAGGGTATTCCAGGCCGCATGCAGCAGCGCGGCCACCAGAACCAGACTTGTCGCCAGCACCTCACACTCCCTGATTGCCTGAAGAGAATCGATTCATCTAGGCTCGGCGGCGGTCTATAGTGACGCCGATCACGCCGCACGCAGTTGCGCCTATCTATTCCGATCGTTCCGGTTACGGCTCGATTTGCTGGACCTGAGCCGCTGCAGAAGCAAAGCCGGCATGCGTATGCCCGATCAGAGCGTCAAGACTACAGACAGAGGCCTTGCCCGTGCCAGCCGCTTTATCTGCACTTGCCGTTGCCGCGCTCGGTATCGACACCCCTGAATTCGGCATCAAGGATCGGTTGCCCGATGCCGCCCGCGACCTCGTGATGAACACTCCTCACGCCGGCCTGCTCATGACCACGCGCCTGGTCACCGCACCTTGCCATGTGGATGCCCGCTTGAAATGACACCGGGCCCATAAGGGCCCGGTGTTATTCAAACAGTCAGCTCAGACAAATACCCCACTTCGCATAGGCGCATCAGTCAGGGTCGCGCCGGGCGCAGTCAACGAACTGAACGAGGTATGGCCTTGCAGCAATTTGCCATACCAGGCGTTCAACTGCTCGACGTCTGCCTGCCCCTCAAGCGCCTCGATCCACAGCACCAGATCACCGGCAACGTCAGCCGTCAGTCTGACCGGGGCAAGCACCGAGAACGGGCTGTTGACCTGCAATAATTGCAGCACCACACCCTGCAGCAGGGGGCTGGGCAACGCGCCCAGGCGCAAGGCAATCAACCAGCCGCCTGGTGTGCGCTCGAGCAACAATTCAGGCCCCTCACCAATGCGCAGGCGGCAGGTATGCTGCGCCTCTGGCGGCAACTGCAGGTCCCATTGGTCCAGCCAGGCTTTTACGCTCATGGGGTTTACTCCTTGATCCGCCAGGCCCGGGCCATGTCGATGGTGGTAGAGCTGAACGCCTTGCTCCAGGGCTTGTTCCGCGCACCGTAGTTGTCGGCCAGATCATCCAGAGCCTGATTGATCTGCGCTGGGTTGATGGCACGCATCAGGCTGTGCTCGACGCGGCGCAGCAATGCTACGTTGGAGTCCGGCTGACCAGTCCGGAACAGGGACGGCAAGATCACTTCCTTGCGAATGTTGTCGGCAATCACCGCTACATCACGCTTGCGCATTTCGTCCACCGCCGCCTTCAGCACTGGCGACTCCACCGGCGTGTTGCGCAGAGCGCCGAGCAAACGTTGATGGTCCTTGTTATCCGCGTTATTCAAGGTTTTGCTCAACCACTCCTTGCGCTCTGGCGTCGTCGCCAAAGCGTCCAACTGCGAGAAGGCCGAACGCATGTCGTCGGTCAATTTCATGTCTTCGGCCGAGACGATCGCCACCGTCAGACCGGATAACGCCTCGCCCACCGCCTGCCGGAACTGCACAACGTCCGCTGTGCGCACCGGGTCTTGCTGGGCGACACTGGCCAGCATTTCATCGTCCAGCGCCAGCAAAGCGCCTTCCATCGTCGCAAACGTGTGGGCCTCGCGGGCTTGCAAACGGTTGTCGAGGTGGCCACCCACCTCGTCCTGCAACAACGCCTGCAGCGAATTCTTGACGGCGTCGGGCATGGTGAAATTCAGGGTGCCGCTGAGCATCCCGCTGTAGTCGCCCGATTCAGTCTTGAGCGGCACCACAACGGTCTGGTCTTCGAACGCGGCGAGCCCACGATCCTGCAATGCCGCTCGTGCGCCCAGTGGAGCGCCCACAATCCCCTCCGCCAGATTGATCGCGCCTCGGCCAGGGCCCTTCTGTGCAACCTCATCCTCAGGGAACTTGAGGATGAGGTTATCGGCCTGACGCAACGGACTGTTCGAGAACTGCCGATCGATCATCTCTGGCACTGGCACGTTGAGCATGACGCCACCGTCCTGAAACAGCGTGCGCTCACCCTGTTCCTGGAACGGCTGCGCGGTTTCAGCGGATTTCTTGAACACCAGCGGGAACGAGCCTGAGATGTGCGCAGCATGGGCGATGTCCATGTCGGGGGTCAGCTCGGCGCTGAACACCACCAACTGCGGACGCCCTTCAAACATGGCCGTGCCGGTCATGTTCAGTTCCTTAATCTGCGGAATCTGCTTGCTGAGCACGGCCAGGTCGCGGAATGTCACCGCCCCGCCTTTCTCCAGTTTTTGCGCGATAGCGCTGACGGCGGGTTGCCGAGCAACGTCCGGATGAGCCGCGATCTGGCTCAGTACGGACTTGCTGGACTCCGTGCGCAGAACCTTCTCCAACGGCGCCGCTTCAGAGCCCATGCGCGGCAGAATGTTGGATAGCAGCCGAATGATGCTGCCGACGATGCCCAACTTGCCCCCGGTCATCAGGGTGCCGGCACCGGAGATCAGATGCTGGGCTTTCTTCTGCCAGCCTGTACCGCTGTCGAGCAGGGAGATCAGGTCCATGCTGTCCGACAGATTCTTGAACGAAGTGGCGTTCATCCCGGACGCCAGCAGCGAAGCCGTGATAGCGCCGGCCGACGAGCCGGAAATGCTCTTGATACCTTCGAGCGCGCCCTTGTTTTCAAGCGCCGTAATCGCCCCCGGATACGCCGCGCCTTTAGCCCCCCCTCCGCTGAGGACCAGACTGGTCAAGGGTGGACGCGTCAACTGCAGTTCGGTAACGCCGTTCTCGAAACTGCGCAGCGTGATCTTGCGCTGTCCGGCCGCGTCGGCGATCAACTGCGACGCACCTTCAGGCTGCGGCGTGACCAGGCTGGCACGGCTGAAGTCCGGCAATTGCGCGCTGACCGCGATGCCGACGGTATTCTTGAGCGCTGCCGTCAGACTCTGACCCACGGCGTCGGTAGACAAGGTGCCCTTGGCCGGTTGCGAGTCTTTCGGCGGGGTGATTTCCTGCGGCTTGCCGGTACTGGCAAGCGCGTTGATTGAGGAAGGAATTAACATAGTGGCTCCCAGGGAACGTTGGTTCTTTCAGGAGCAAAGACTAAGGGAATGACTTTTTTTGTTTTTCCAGTATCGGACGTATTTTTGTCAATTTAGAACTTCAAGCGTGGGTGCTTCGACGGCACTCTCACTCACAGTCGCGATGACTCTGTCCTTGTGCATCCAGGCTTGCTTCAAGGTCGCTTCCAGAGCGCTCAACTGACCGTCCACGCTCGCATCGATAATGCCAATTTCGGTCTCCAGGATACAGCCGCCCTGGTCCAGGCGGGCATCGGCAATGACTTCGACATAGCCCACTTCCGGGAAGTCCTTGAGCACTCGGGAGATCTGCTCGCGCACCTCAACCACCTGATCCGGCTGCACATGCAGAATCACCTGCTTCTGATTGCTGACCAGCGACAGCGCCTGCTGCGCGACCTGTAATGTCAGCTCGATGTTGTCGTAGTGCTGGAGAATCTTGCGCACTGCCTGCAACACCACGTCGCTCATCTGTTGTTCGACCTCACGGTAATACTGATGACATTGCAGCAGCGTCTCCTGAATCAGCGTGGCCTGGCGGATACGTGCCTCTTCGACACCGGCCTGCCAGCCCAACGCCTTCTGTTGCACGTAGACATCATGGGCGGCCTGTTCGATTTCAGCGGCGCGTTTACGGGCGATGTCGACCAGTTCGCCCGCCGTCAGGTAATCCTGATAGTCGCTGCTACGCAGCAAGACCTGATCCGGCGCGAGTCGTACTTCGGAGGCTTTTATTTCAATAAATGGAAGCATTGCGGGCTCACTTGTCGGGCGATTTTCAGGCACAACGCCTGGGCCAATGAACGCTGGTTGCTGCTCATCACCCAATGCACCGCAGGCGCGGGCAAACCGGGCTCGGCAAGCCCCAGGCGCAAGGCCACACGTCGGGCAAAACCCGGGGCGGCGTCAGCGCAGGCCAGCAACCAGAACGCCAGCGCGCGTTGGCGCAGGCAATCACCGAGCTCACCTTCAGGCAATGGCAGCTGCCAGCCTGGCGGCCAAGTACCTATGATCAGCTCCAGCTGTTCCAGGCAGTAACGATGCCCGGCCTCACCGATTGCGGCATGAACCCGGCGCAGGTTGCTCGCGTCCAGCACTTGGCGAATAGCCTGGCCATGCAACAGCGCGCCCAGGTAACCGAGGGTCTTCTCCAGCGCCGCTTGCTCAAAGAACGCCAACCCTCCAAGGGTCGCTGGCAACTCGTAGTCGATGTCCAGCGCGCATTCACTGAGCAGCCAGGCATTGATCCCGCTGTGCCGACGCCAATGGCTCAGGGTGTCGGCCAGTTGCATCAGCGCAGGCGGGACGCGCGTAGGGTGGATGTAGCGGGCAGGACAAAACCGCAGTTGATAGGGCGTCAGCAACAACGTCATTACGAAGCCCTGCTGCGCAGCCACAAGTACTGGCCGAGATTACTCACCAGCAACAGCGCGACCAGCAGACCGAACAGCCCGAGCAAACGCCCACGAGAGGCTTCCGTCACCTGAATCGAGAACACCGTGTCATATCGCGGCGCGAGTGGAACCTGGCGGACGTCCACCGAAGGCACCAGGACCACGCTGATACGGTCGTAACTCAGGCCCTCGATGCCGTTGTTCACCAATTGTTTAATCTGCGGAATGTAAGCGTCGAGCTGAATGTCCGCCGCATGCTTGATAAACACCGACGCCGAGGCCGGTGAAGATTTCTTGCCCAAACCGTCACGGTCTTCGGGCAACACCACATGGACGCGCGCCACGAGCACACCGTCGATTTCCGACAGTGTCCGGGAAATTTCCTGAGCCTTGGCGTAATTGAGCCGGGCGCGCTCCTCGACCGGCGAGGAGATCAACCCCTCCTTGGGGAACACATCCTTGAGTGTGGAAAAACTCTCACGCGGATAGCCCTTGCGCTTGAGCGCATCGATGGCCTCGGCGATATCGGACTCCTCGACCAGCAGTTTGATCTTGCCATCCTTGTCCGGCTGCTTGGACGCTTCGATTCCCTCGGTGCGCAGCAACGCGAGCATTTCATTGCCTTCTTTCTGACTGATACCGGCATAGAGTTCGACCTTGCAACCGGCAAGCAGCAAAACGGTCAGCAACATCAGCGTTCGATTGAGTCTCTTCACGCAACACCTTATTGGGTTTTCATCAGCGTTTCGACGTTCTGACTCATGCGTCCGACCGTCTTGGCTATCAGTTCCTCCTGCATGCTGATGCGCATCAACGACCACTGCATCTGCATCAGGCTGCTCGGGTCATCGCCGGGGGTCGACAACTCGACCTCAAGCTCGCGCTTGGCCTGGGAGAAACGCTCTTTCATCTGTCCGATCTCATTGAGCAGGTCGCCCCCAAGGCTCTCGGCGCCCTTGGCCATCGCCTGCTCGAAATCGGCAATTTGCCCGACACTGGCCTGGGGGGGCTTGAGCTCATCGAGCGAGGTGACCGCGGCCTGACTTATCTGATTAACGTCCATCACGACTCCAGATCGGGTGAGTGGGTAAAGCTCATCAAGTTTTTAATCATTGCGTTGAGCGGAATCAGCGTCTGCAACTCGCTGCGCACCAGGGAGCTCAGGTACTCGCTACCCTCAACGCCCTTGATCTCGCCCAGTACATTGAGCAACAGCGTCTCCTGCTGCTTGCCAAAAGGGGCCTGCTCCTTGAGCAGATCCTTGAGCGCCAGACGATCGGGCTCAAGCCCGCCTCGCTGTTGCGGGAAATGCGCCAGCAAGCGATCCGACAAACCGTGCATGAGCCACTCGCGCAGCTCGTCACGACGGCCCTCAGCCGACTCCGGCAGGTCCTGGCGATACCATTTCCAGACCGTCTCGCGCTGCTGCGTGCGGTCCATCCCCGTCAGGGCTGTGGCCAGGCTCGCACCTTGCAACCACAGCTGCAGCGGGGCATCGGTCGGAGCCGGCCGGGACGCCCCTGGAGGGCTTTTCATCGCCGCCTCGAAGGCCTGCACCTGACCGGGCTCGGCCGGCGCTGCGGGCCTTGCATCCAGTGCATGGCGCAGCGGCAACTGAGCGGGCGCCCCATCAATTTTGTTCATGCCCCCTCCGGGTTGCGCATGCCATGGGCAAACTGCAACAGGCGCGGGTCCTCGCTCGCAGCCAGCCCGGCCAGACGCCGATCCAGCGCCGACCCCAGACCCAGTCGCCATTCACACAACGCCAGCCAGGGCTCCAGCTCCGGCCACGACTGACGCTCGCCCAACACCAACGCCTGTTGGTAATGCCCTTGATTCATCAGGCTGGAAAGACGGATCAGGCACACGACTTGCGCCGGCCCTTCAACCTGCTCGAGCCAGTTGGCAATCTGTTGGGCTTCTTCGTGGCAATGGTGGCCGGTACCGGCCAGGGCTAGTTCTGCCATCAGCCCTTTCAATGAACTGTCCATCATCAGATTTTCTGCAAGATGCCTTGCATCAGGTCTCTCATCGAACGTGTAACGGTCGAGTTGATGTTGTAAATCACCGACCATTTGTTGAGTTTGTGCTGAAGCTCGGCCAACAGCGCCGGGTTGTCGGCGGAGTCCTTGAGCGCCGCGATAGCGTCGCCAACTTCCTTATTGGCGTTGTTCGCCTGTTCCTTGAGGTTATCCGCGACTTTGTCGAGGGTGTTGACGCTGCTGTCATTGGTAAAGATCGATGCCATCACGAAGCTCCCTTGAGCGTGTTGAGAATATTGATGGCGGCCTCGACTGCCTGGGCTTCCATCTGCCATTGCTGGTATTGCCGAGGCTCACCGCCGCTCATCAAGCGACATTTGACCTGGGCCTGGGCCTGCTCCAACTGCGTGCGTATCTGCCGTTCAAAATCTACGTCAGCGGCGCGCAGACGCTCCTCCAAAACCGTCATCATTAAGCGGCTCTCCTTTGAGATTGATGATGAACTGTTGCTTGCCGCGACTGACGACCACAGCGTCAGCATTGATCGCCAACACCCTCACGCCTTGGGGAGTCGACGCATCAACCGGGTATTTCTGGCCGTCGCCAAGCACCACATAAGGCAATTTGCCCAAGGACACCGAACGCACCACAAACTCCAGCTCATCGCTGCTGGCGCGCTTGTTGCGGCTGAGCAGCTCAAGGGCTGGGCGTGCACCGAACTCCTGACGAAATTCACGCTGCAACTTATAGAACTGGTTGAGCTGAGCCTCATCAAGCGCCCCGCGCAACTCGATGCGTTCACCTTTGTCTTGATAGGCCAGCGCCGCTTCAAGCCCGAAGTCGGCAAGCATCTGGTCGAGTCGCTTAAGGTGCGAGCCGGCCAGGCGTACGCGGTTTTCCACACCCAGCAAGCCGGGGACATCGGCCTTTAGCAGGTTATCGATCTGCAGCCAGTGATCATCCTCCAGCGCCAGCTCGCCAGTGAGGCGAATCCAGCCGGGCTGATCGGCATTGACAGTGCGTACCTGGCGATAACCGAACTTTTGCAAGATGAATTCCACCCCTTGGCGAATCTCTTCCATGCTGCGTACGTCGAGCCGATACGTCAGTGCGCTGCGCTCCAGGTATTGCTGCAGTGACAGCCGTGTGCGGTTATCTTCCAGGTAGCCGGTGAGCGTGATACTGCCATTGGCCTGAGGCTCACCGACTTGCACAGACTGGAACTGGCGATCACGCAAAAACATGCGCAACGCAACGAGCGGATCTTCGCTGCTCATACCACTGCTGCCACTCGACCATGGCGCTCCCAGCAGCCCCACGAGCCCCACCAGCAGCAACAGGCTGGCGGTGAGCATCAGGCGCCCTGCCCAATAAGCCCGGGGCGCCGGCGCACGTCGCTCTTGCGGGTTGGCAGCCATCGGCAACTGCTCGAAAAACTGCCGTTCCTGAGCACAGAAGGCCCACAGCAACGGCCCACAAGCCTGTCGCACCAGCGCCTGCAACGTGCTGCCGCCGGCCAGCGGCTGGCCCTCCTGAAGCGGCTGATGCCCTTCAGCCCACTCCAGCAGGCGAACACCTTGCGGGTCGACCTCCAACACCAGATGGACCGGCGCAATACCTTCATCGACCAGCACCAGATCGGCTTGCAAAGGATCGCTACCGATGACCACGCGCCCTTCGGCCAGCGGTACTTCGACCCCTTGATTGAGGCCGCTGTAGAAACGAATTTTCCAGCTCATTTCAGGGCTTCTCAGGCGCACGGACGCACTGTTCGACACCTTCGACGCAGGCCCCTTCGGCAATGCGCCAGCCCGGGGTGTCGTTGCCCTGATTGCAGGCGGTCAGCGAAGAGTCCTTACCGGCCTGCGCCAGTATCTGCTGCAACTCGCGAGCCGGCCCCAGAGCCTGGCACTGCGCAGTGCCGAGCAATTTCTGCAACGAAAGGCTCTGGTTCGACAACTCATCGATCTGCAGCAGTTCATCCATATAGCCACGCTTGCTGCCCAACGCCACGAAGTGACCGAGACCATTGTCGATCAGCCGCGGCTCGATCAGGAACAGTCGCACCGAACGGCGAGTCAGACTGGACTTGAAACGGAACAGTGCGCCCAGGTACGGGATATCGCCCAGCAGCGGCACCTTGCGTACCGACTCGTTGAGTTCGTCGCGGTAGATACCGCCGATCAATAGACTCTGGCCGTGCCCGACGCGCGCCACAGTGTCGACCACGGTACGGGCAATAGTGGGAATGCCTCCAGGCCCGGAACTGTTGGGTTTCTGGTTGCCGTCCTCGATGTGCAGGCTAAGGCTGATTTCCGGTTTGTCCCCCAACTGGATCACCCGCGGCGTCAGTTTGAGCATGGTCCCGTAAGTGATGGGCGTGAGTTGAGCCACACGCTCACCGATGAGACGGACGTAATAGGTTTCGCTGTGGTCGATCACCGCCAGGGTATTTTCCTGAGTCAGCACAGTCGGCCGCGAACCGATCTGCGCGCGCCCCTGGCTCTGCAGCAAGGTGATTCGCGCCAGCAGGAAATCCAGGCCACGACTGTCTACCAGACTGGCACCGGCCTCCGCAGCGGAAGCGGGACCGCCGAGATTCTGGCTAGTCGTGCGGATGTCGACCAAATGGCGAGGACCGGCACTGATCCCGACGCGCCAGTCCACCCCCAGTTCAGCGAGGTTTTCTGCGTTGATGTCGACAATCGACAAGCCGACTTCGATACGCGCCGACGGACGATCCAGCGCCGTTATCAGGCGCCGATACATCGGCATGCGCTCCTTGGTATCGCGCACCAGGATGGCATTGAGCGAGGGCTCGGCCTGAACCACCGCCCGCCCGGACTGTACCGGCTGCCGTGGGCTGTCCTGCCCTTCGACCGACACCACGTTAGCGTCACTCAACACTCGGGCCAGGATAGTCGCCACACCAGGGGCTTCAATATCATCCTCGCGGTACTTGATTCGCCGGTCCTCAGCGACCGCGTACTTGAGCGGGAAGATCTCCACCGCCAGGTCGCCGGTTTTTTCACTGCGCAATGCGTGTTGCTGCTCCAGGGCCATGGCAGTTTGCTCCACCAGGTCAAGGTAGCGCGAAGGGCCAGCGGCATACACCAGCCGCCCGCTCATGTCCGGGCGCCAGCCAAAACGCGGTTCCCAAACCCCGGCCGCTTCCAGCGCCTGCCTCAGTTCGGTTTCGCTGACCTGTTCCAGCTTGACCAGCCGCGACTGCATTTCGGTGGATTTGAATACATACAGAACAGCCCCGTCGTAATACCAGATGAGGTTGTAAAGCGAGGCCATCAGCTGCAGGAAGGACTGCGGATCCTTGAGGTCGAAGCGCCCGCTGACCTGGTCATTGACCTTGTCACTGACAATCACCGAACCGTCGTAGTTGGCGCCAAAATTGGCCAGCACATCGCGCAGGCTTTCACCTTGCGCAACATAGTTGTAGGGGACGGCTGGCCAGTCCAGATCCTGGCCGTGGGCGGTGGTGGTCAACAGCCACGCAAGCACCAGACCCAAGTACCGCGAAACACTCAAGGACGCCATAACGTTTGCTTCCACTGCGGCTCCAGGCCGGCCAGCAGCAGCTCTGGCTTGATCGTTTCCAGAATGACGACCTGCGCCGCCATTGCCTGCTCCAGTTCGTCGAGCCCGAGGGCACCCAGATCAAGGCGTGCTTCAAGAATGAGATTGGATTGTTCGTCGGTCGCCAGCGCCTGGGGATAATGCCGGCTCCAACGGGTCACCTGACCCAGCAAGTTGACGAGCAAGTCTCGATCCGCTGGGGATTGGATCTGAACCTGCCAGTTCAGCGGACTGAACAGCACCAGGTCATCACCCTGACGCCGAAAATACAGGCTATGCCCGTCGATCCGCAGGTGATAGCGACCTGATCGATCGACCACAAAGGGCCCTTGGCCCGTTCGCGCGGCCAATCCAGTCAGTAAATGTTCCATAGTTCCTCAACGTATCTGGCAGTCAGAGGCTCTGCCAGTAAAAATGATCGTGAGCCCGACACAGGCTCCGTTCTCGCAGAAAGTGCTGCACTGCGCCCGCTGCGTCAGCGTCCTCGTCAAGTTTGCCCAACGGCTCCCACAGCGAGGTCAGCGCCACCGGCACAGGCGCAAAGCCATCGAGCTTGCCGTCAGCCAGCAACACAGCCATCCCTTGATTCCAATTGGGCCAGGCCAATCTCGCCTGCTCGCAAACATCACTCAGCTTGAGCAGCAGCGCCGCCATTTCGGCCTGGGTCTGGGCCTCGCAGCGCTCGACTTTGGCCAACTCCTGCTCAGACAGTTGCGAATCGGTTGCGCTGACTTGGCGCCAGAACTCGGCTCTGATGCGCAATTGACGAGCCTGGGTTTCATACTCGATCAGTGCAGAACGCCAACTGGGGATGGCTTCGTCGAACAGGCTTTCCCACCAGCTGTAGACCGGCAACAGGACCCAATCGATGATTGCCTGGCTCGAGGCCAGGTTGATTCGGTCGCCCAGCCAATCACACCAGTCCTCGCCCTGGGCCGAGGCGTAACGCAACACCAATTGAATGTCCCCACGCTCAAGGGCCATTCCGCGGGCAAGACGCTGCTGCAGCCAATTGGACTGAAACAGCTGCTCCAGTTGCACACGCGACAACAGGCGCTGTAACAAGCTCAACTGGCGTGCGCTGATGATTCCCCATTCACGGTACAAGCCGGCTGATACACAGCCCGCAGCTCTGCCTCGACTCCGGGCATCCTGCCCCACTACGGAGACCCGGCGGCCTGCGAAAATTCCGGCTTGAGGACGTTGATTATGATCTTCCTGGCTCATTCTCTGCCTTGACTATCTCGTTTCGTAGCACACCCGCCAGCATCTTTCACTGCGACCAATCTTACTGAGGGCCAATGGACCAAACTTACAAAAAACGTCATTTTTTTTTAGTCTGACGCTATTCCTTTCCTTGCCTGGAGCGACTGGGCGTACATCCGAAACGGCGACGATAGCTTTGGGTAAAGTAGGACTGACTGGAAAAACCGCTTTCCATCGCGATGTTCACAATACTCACCTCACTGTTAAGCAACAAATGATGGGCGTAGAGGATACGCCGCTCGCTGATCCAGGCACGAGGGGAAACGCCATAGACTGAACCGAACAGCTCCTTGAACGTCGTCAAGCCCATGCCGAACTGCCGAGAGAACTCACAGAGCCGCCACTCCTTGAGATAGTGCTGCTCCATGAACACCTGCAGTCGCTCGACATGCCGACTGCCCTGTTGGCGCAGCACCGACATCAGCGCCGGTCCTTGAGGGCTGAACGCAAACAACATCAACAATTCTTCGACCCGCAACAAGGCCAGCATCGGTGGGTGCTCGTGCACCATCAAGCCTTCGAGCCCCTTGATGCAGTCAGCCATCAATGGAGTACTGGCAAACGCGACAAGACTGACTCCAGGTCCGTCCCAGCGCTCGACCTCACTCAACAGTGAACCGAAACGTTGAATGAATTCTTGTAGGAACCGGACAGATAATGGAATCCAGATTAAACAACTTTCATGTCCGCCCGTACTGATGACGTAGTTGCCTCTACGAGCGAAAACCAGTTCACCCGGCATGAGACAAACTGTTGTATTGCAATCTTGAAGTGTGAGCTGCCCCTCAATCAGGATATAAATCCCAGCTTCACCGTTCGAGACAAACTCAAACGTAGGAATAGCCCATCGGCACAGCTTTATTTGTTTCCGAGCTCGGACGCTGGCACCTTGCATTTTTTTTGTGACCCCTACCTGCACATACAGTTTGTACCGCGCCCAGGTAGGCGACGTACGAAAACTCACCCTCGACGTAATACGACGTGACGCATTGAACAATGAGCTGCCTAACGACAGTTGCAAAACAATGGTTAATTATCGAATTAGAATAATTGCTCTTATTTAACCAACTAACGCCTATCTTTCTATAACGGGCGAATTATCCGAATACTTAACAAAGCAACCAGTAAAAAAACGATACAAAAAATTTCAAAGATGCATCGATGCTGACCGAACAGCACACTTGGGGTAACACGGTAGTTGCCCAAGATTTACTTTCATGTTGCTGTCGGTCACCACAGGCTGCCAACTTCGAGCCTGAACAGGCCCCTCTTCGGACCAGGCCAACTGACTGCGCAACAATAGCCCCTCACCGACCACCTGTTGCGGCATCAGACGAAAGGCGAAATGCACGGGCAACGCCGCCACCCGGTAGCGAGCCTGGGCGATCAGTCGCGGCGTCCCTTCGACCTGGGCGTAGAGACGAACAGTGACATAGGCCGGGCGCGTGACGGGGGACGGCATGCGTACCTCGCCCTTCACATTCACCCCCTGCACCGGCAGCGCGGGTGACACACCGACACAGCCAACCAGGAACAAAAAAACACTGCACAGCAGCGCCTTGATCATGGCTGACGAACCTGACGCTCATAAACCGCCGATACATCGCCATCAACCAAGCGCTGCAGGTGCTGCTCACTCTGTTGATCGGTAGCCACTTGCGTCGCCAGCCAGCGCCCCAGATCAGCCACACTGGCAACTCCTGCCTGGCGGCTGGGCACCTGACTGAGCGAGCGTCCGGCAAAACTCCCGGACACTTGCACCTCGTCGCTCTTGGCCGCGAGTGAAATGCCAGCGCTGTCTATCTTCATAGCTCTGCTTAAACCCTCATGCCGGCAGGTATGGATTGCACTTGGGCGGTACTGTCCTGTGCGGGCAGCAATTTCTGCCAGAACTCGGCGTGATCCAGCAGATTGGCCAAGGTGGTTTCGAAGCGTAACAAGGTCAACTCGGCGGCCGGAATCTGGGCGTACAACTGCACCACACCGGTTTCCTCGTCAAAACCAAAATGCAGGTCGAAGCGATACCAGCGTCGATTGAAGCTCGCCAGTTGCCGGAAAATCCCGTCACCAACGGTCTCAATCCCTGCCACATCGGCTTCCAGAACCAGTCGATCACGTCCGGCCAGCAATACCAGCGTTACGCCCAACTGATCGTCAAACAGAAGGCTTGCAACGCCTTCTTTATCCAACGACAAAGCGGGAAGGCCACTGCGACTGGCGAATTCGGCAAGCAGCTGATTGACCTTGATACTCAAATCCATGCATGTCTCCTCGAGCTAGGCAAATGCTAGCACCCGGCCATGCAACGGCTTTGTCACTGACGGGCTTTTCTTTTAAGAAAAAAGCCGCATCAATGCGGCTTTTTTCCTATAGACAAAATCACATCAAGCGCCGATAGCTGCTGCTCGTACCGCCTGGTTGTGATTCTGGGTGTACTGCGCAAGCAGCTGCAGCATCTCTTTCCAGAACTCGGAGTTGAAGCTCACCTGGTCTTCGCCCCTTTGCTTTCCGCTCTGGGCAATCGACGCATTGACTTCATCTTCCTTGGCATTGGCCTGAACCGCCGTCTGCTGGACCTGCACCGCGTTGCTGGACATCTGTCCGAGCGCCTGATTGACCGAGTTGATGCTTTGCAGCTTGGCATTGCGGCTATCCACACCCTGCCCGGTCAACTTCAGCGCGCTGGTGTCGGCTGCCTGGTCCTTGGACCAGATCCGGCCGATTTCGGCGCGATCCGCCTTCGAGGTTTTGCCCATTGCCTGCATCTTGGCGTCGATCAGTTCGTTGCGCCCGGAGATGTTTTTCTCGAGGGTTTTCTCCTGGCTGATCGCCTTGCCGTTCTTGATCGCACCGATGGCCCCGGTGATCGCCGAGCCAACAGCCATCACACCAGAGATCACGGCCATGGCGATCATCAACTTGGAGCCGCTGCGCATTTCGTCCACCTGGGATTTCTGCGCACTGATAATCGACTTGTTCTCGCTGTCGCGCTGAACGATGCCCAGTTCACGCGCCTTCTGCGCGAAGCGAAGCAGCAGCACCAGCATATCCACAGTGCCATTGAGCTCACTGCTGACCTTGCCCAGCCCCTCTGGCTTGAACACTTGACGCGGTTCAATCAGCTCGACACCCGAGTTCCTTTTCGCCGCGCCGGACGATAGGCCCGCTTGGTGCACGGTTTCACCGCGCGCGGCCGCTTGGGGTTTTTCCAGCGGCTGGGTGTTGCCGATTTGCCCCAGGCCCTGAGCGCCATACCCTGTTTCAATCATCATAATGTGCTCCTCAGATAGCCGCAGGGCGGCTGGAAAGATTGTGCAGGCTGTCGTCCTTGGCATTGAGCATCTGGAAAATCAGCTCCATGACTTGCAAGAACGACTCGACCATGCGGCTGAGCTCCTCCTTGAGCTTATCGAGCACCGCCTGGACCTGGGTAAGCTGTGAACGCCCCTCGAGAACATCCGCCTGTCTGTCGGCGGCCTTGGCCTGCATCACCGAATTGGCGGTTTGCGCCGCACCATTGGCCACATCCAGGGTCACATCGCTAATCTGCATCCCGAGCTTGGCGCCATGGGAAAGCGACTGGCTGGCGACATTGCCGAACTTGCTTCCCAGATCCGCCACTTTGCCGGCGAGACTGGCGGTGAGCTCGGCGGCCTTACCGCCGATTTTTGCACCCACCTTGGCGACCGCCCCTACGGCAGCCCCCCCGAAACTGACTACCGCAGCGATCACGGCGATGGCGATTTCAATCCCCATCAGAGCCGGTCCGAGCTTTTCCATCACTTCCTTGCTAATCAATCCGTCCTTCGCCGCTTGTTGCACCGCCTGGGAAACCACCCCCATGACACCGCCGGCAATCATCAATGCGCCAGCCGCTGCACCCACGCCGGTAGCGACCAGAATGGCACCGACGATGATCGACGCAATGGCACTGATCCAGCCAAAGATCTTGCCGACCAGACCGGACTTCTGGGCTTCTTTAGCTGCCTCGGTCGACTCCAGAATCTTCTTCTGGTTTTCTTCCATCTTTTGCAGATTCTGCTCACGCGCCTGCTTGATTTCTTCGAGCTTGAGCTTCTTCTGCGTGGACTCCAGTTCGCCAGTCAGCTTGGCCAGCTCAATCTCGAAGTCTTCCACCGAGCTGAGCCGTGCCAAGCCCAGACGCGAGCTTTCAGCGACCACCCGCTGGGCCAGTGCACTGTCCTCGCGCACCGACTGCAGCAGACGCCTGACGTCCGCCCGAGTGCTGGCATCCACAGGCTGCTGACTGGCCGCCAGCGGCGCCGTCAGTTGCACACCCTGGGAGTGAATGGCCTGACGGCCATCCGCCTCGACCCGGGAGACCGTAAGTGCGCCCCCCTCTCGATCATTGCGTGGACGAACCACAGTATCGCTTGCAGAAACGCCCCCTGTGGCAAACGCAACGCGATCAAACGTTATCGGATTCATTGTGTTGATCCTTTCTCGCTAATACGGCTTCCAACATGGCGCCGGCACGCTCGGCCAAAACCGCGTGTGCCGGCTGTGCCGAGGCCAAGGCCTGAGCCGAGTAGAAGCCACTCTCGGCTCCGTCGAGATCACCCAGTTGCAGGTGACACTCGCCAGCATGAAACGGAAATCTGGGCTCATTGATGTCGATCAACGCGCCATAACTGAAGCTCTGCAATGCCAGCTCGAGCTGCCCCAGCGACTGGCGACACGCGCCCAGCCCGAGGAAGAACCGAACGTCGTAGTGATCAAGCATGCACAGCGATTGAAAGATCTTGTGGGCGTCCTGCCACTTGCCAGCCTGGTACTGATTGAAGGCCAGGGAATAAAGCTGCTCCAGACTGTCGCTGGAGATATTCTTGAGCATGGCCAGCGTGCCGCCATCGCGCAAAAACGCCTCCAGCTCCTTCTCGACCGCCTCGGAAACATCGTGTTCTTGCTGGGTCATCAACCGTTCCTATATGGCATTTAGAATGTCGCGCATCATGCTGTCGTACTTCTGGACAAAGCGATTCAAGGCCTCGATCGCGGTGTTGTAGCGCGAGCTGACATCGTTCAACAGCGTGGTTTTTTCACTGACTTTGTCGTTGATCGGACGCGCGCGATCGCTCACCGTCGTGGAGAAGTTGGCGATCGGGTTGTTCTCGTCCTTAAACTCATACTTGTTCTGCAAGTCGCCATCCTTCATCGCACCACTTTCCTTGGGATCACCCTTGAGGAATGCCTTGATGCTCAGCGGATTGCCTGCACGGTAAGTGTCGAGCCCGGTCAGCAACTTGTATTCCGAACTGGCCTGCCAACTCTTGTCATCGGGATAACCGTACAAGGTGCGATCAAACAGGTTGAGCCCCGGCTCGATCTCGATCTCCTTCTTGGCCGCCAGCTTCGCGTTGATCTGCGACTGGATCTTGCTGAAGATATTGAGTTCGGCGGTCAGCAACTTGAGCTCGTCGCGCAGTGCCGTGCGCTTGCCGTCCTGGATCAGCAGAACCTCGCCATAGACGTCCCGCACGTCATCGTCGATGCGGTCAGCGGTCAGCCCGAAATGTGCCTTGGCGAGAAACTCTTTCAGCGGCCACGGCTGCCCCGGATGGGCATCGGCGTACTGATTGATCAGTTGCTTGACGGACTCGACCCCGGACTTGACCTGCAGCTCATACAGCCCGCCGTCGGCGTTCGGGTCAGGCGGCAGAAAATACGCCAGCAGCTTTTCGACCTGGGCAGCCGACAGGGTTTGCCCGTCATGCGTGAAGCTGATGTTGCGGCTTTTGATCAGCGCCTGAAGCTCTGCGAGCGACTCGGACCGACTGCCGCGCAGTTGATCCATGGGCAAGGTCTGCAGCTGATTGAGCAAGCCCGACAGATCTTGTTGGTAATGCTTGATTTGCATAGGGGGTTCCTTACACCGCAAGTCCACGCATCGAAGTCGGACGGCGTAATCGTTTTCCTTCATCGGCAACGGGTGGGCGGGAAGCCCGCATCCGTTGCACTTCCTTTAACAGCTCTTGCTCTGCCGCCTGGACCAGAGACTTGTCCCGCGATTGAAAAACCTGATCACGGACCTCATCGGACAACGCCAGGCCTTGCCACATTTCGCTGAGCAGGCGCGCGCGATGTTCGTTGTCTTCAATGGCCAGGACAGCGGCTTGAACGGTTGCGGCGTGGGTTTCGTCAGACACGTCCATGGCTCCTATAGTAGGGAGAGGGCATCGGGTTTCCTGTCAGGTACAGTCGATTTTTTGTCGTTTTCTCATTGATCGCAGCGAACACACCCGCCCGGCCTCCAACTCGAACCAGCCTGGCAGAGGCTCGATCGCGCCGGCCCAGTGGCGGTAGAAGCGCTCCATACGCCCAGCCAACAATGGACTGCCCGACATCGCTTGCACCTGGCCGTACAGGCTGGCGTGAGGCCCCAGCTGCGCAAGGACTGCCGCCGCCAGCACGTACAACGCGGCAAAGGAATTGCACAGCCCCTGGCGTCCATCAGTTCGACGCAGCATGACGATCCACACGCGCTTGCCCTCACAACGCCAGGCCAGTTCGCAACCGCCATGCACGAACTTCCAGCCCAGGGGCAGCGTGCTCTTGCGCAAAAAATGCTCACGGATGCGGTAACCCCGCGCCTGCAGCCAATCAATCAACGGGTCGCGCGTCATAACGAAACCCGACCCAATGGCTGGATGTTGATCTGCTGGGTCAGCTCCTGATACGAGAGAACGGGCAAGCTGTAGTAATCACTTTCAATCAACTTGCGCACGTAGCGGCGGATGTCCATCGACACCACCAGCACCGGTTTGGCCTGCATTTGCGAGAGGTCACCGACGGTCTGCCTGACCTGCTCGAGAAAGGACTGGGTCACAGCCGGATCCAGTGCCAGATAGCTGCCGGCACTGGTCTGGCGGATGCCACCACGAATTTGCTCTTCCACCAGTTGGTCGAGCAGATAGGCCGGCAGGATGTTATTGCCGCTCGAATACTTGTAGCAGATGTAGCGTTTGAGACTGCTGCGGATGTACTCGGTGAGTTGCACCACATCCTTCTCTTTCTGCCCCCACTCGACCATGGCTTCCAGAATCGCCCGCATATTGCGGATCGAAATGTCCTCGCCCACCAAGCGCTGGAGAATCTCGGTCATGCGTTGCAACGGAATGATGCGTTGCGCTTCTTTCACCAGTTCCGAATAGCTGTGCTCCATCTGCTCCAGCAAGTACCGGGTTTCCTGGATGCCGATAAAGTCTTCGGCGTATTCACGCAGCACGTGGGACAGGTGCCAGGTCAGCACCTGATCCATGCTCAGGAAAGCGCAACCGGAGCGCTCCAGCCGTCCTTCGTGCGCGGCGTCGACCCACAACGTCGGCTGGCCCGGCAACACCGGCTCGCCTTCTTCAAACGGCACCCCCATCAGCTCCAGCTGACTGGCTCGCTCCTGCACCAGCAACCGCGCACTGCGCAGTCGCCCGCGTGCCACCGGCACCTCTTGCAACTGAATCAGGTATTCGCCGTCTTTCAGATCCTCATTGAAGCGCAGGTGAATACCCGGAAACGGCACGCCAAAGTCCAGATAGAGCGCACGTCGCACCCGCACCAGTTCGTCATTGAGGGCGAGCGCCTCAAGCTCCTGCTGCATGCCCGCGTCGACATCGATCAACAACGGCACGGTCATGGCGAACTCTTCCTTGTCGCCCAACCGCGAGCTTTTGGGTTTGCTGCCTGAGGGCTTGGCTTTGGGTTTGGCCGATGACGCGGCACCCGCCCCCTGGGCCAACAGCGTTGGCAAGTCCCTGGGGTTGTTCTCGGCTGCCAGTCCGCGTTGGCGCAACAACATGAAGTAGCCGCCACCGCCCACCACGGCAGCCAATACCATGAAGGTCACCGTTGGGAACCCGGGGATGAGCCCGAACAATACCAGCAGCACTCCACCGATCAGCAACGCCTTGGGCTGCGCAACGACCTGGACACCGATGTCATTGCCCAGGTCCGAGGCGCCATCCGAGGAGTCCCGGGTCACGATGATCCCGGCCGTGATCGCAATCAACAGGGCAGGCACCTGGCTGACCATGCCATCGCCGATGGTCAGCACCGAATACAGCTGCAAGGCGTCGCCGGCGGTCATGCCCTTCTGGGTGATGCCGATGGTAATACCCGCCAGAATGTTGATGAAGATGATGATCAGGCCCGCAATCGCATCGCCCTTGACGAATTTCATCGCGCCATCCATCGAGCCGAACATCTGGCTCTCGCGCTCGATCACTGCTCGCCGGTCCCGCGCCTCATTGACATCGATGACACCGGCGCGCATGTCGCCGTCGATACTCATCTGCTTGCCGGGCATGGCGTCCAGGGAGAACCGCGCGCTGACTTCGGCCACGCGCTCGGCTCCTTTGGTGATGACCAGGAACTGCACGATGGTGATGATCAGGAAGATGATGCAACCGACGATCAGATTGCCGCCCACCACAAAATTCCCGAACGTGTAGACGATCTGACCAGCGTCGGCTTCAAGCAAAATCATGCGCGTAGTGCTGACCGACAACGCCAGCCGAAACAACGTAGTGATCAACAACACCGCCGGAAATACCGAGAATTGCAACGGTGAGCTGACGTACACCGACATCATCATCAACACCACCGACACGGTGATGTTGATCGCGATCAGGATGTCGAGCAGGAAGGGCGGCAGCGGCAGGATCATCATGAAGACCACGGCCAGCAGCATCACGGCCAGCATGATGTCCTGGCGCTCGCCCACCTTCCTGAGGAAATCAGACAACGCGTTCATAAGACTCCCGCGGGCTCAGGAACCGCTCGTAAGCGACGCGAGCATCGGCCATGCGTCCCTGCAACTGGCAGGCACGGCTGATACAGCCCCACAGCGCCAGGTCACCTTCGCCATCGGCCAGCAACCGGTCGCATTGACGTTCAGCCAAGACCCCCTCCTCCAGTTGCAACAGCGCCACCACCAGTGCCCGACGCGCCTGGCCGTGGGCTGGCTCGACCACCAACAGGGCTTCAAGAAATATCCGCGCTCGACCCGGCTGGCCGCACTGCAGCTGTAGCCAGCCAAGCAGGAGCAACAGGTTTTGCTGTACCGGCTCTAACATCATTGGGGTCATACCTTGTGCAGCATATGGAGGGCCATCTGCAGCAGATACTCATCTTCGCTACGGGTTTGCAGCAGCGCCAACGCCGCCTGCAACTCGGGCACCTCGGGTGAGGAGATCTGCTGCGCGAGGTCTTTCAGGGCCTGGCGAAACGCCTGTGGCCGGAGCAACTCGTGAAAGCCTTCAGTAGGGCAGGCAAAGGCCAGCAGCCGACGCCCGGCGAGATCCGCCGGGTAGAGGTTATCCAGATGGGTCTCGAGCGAATGACCATCGGGCGGCAGCACATACCGCTCGGGCAGGGCGCAGCTGCGATGCTGTTCCCCGACCTCGGTCAGCCGTTCGATGCCGATGTGCGGGGCACTGATCCGACTCACGGCTCAAGCACCGTGCGGCGCGCCGAACTCAGGGTATGCAACGCCTGGTGCAGTACCGGGGCAGTGATACGTCGCTCATCCAGGGTGATCAGCAGCAACAGGCGGCCACTCGCCCACGCACAGCGCAGTGGCAATTGCGGCCCAGTGCCACTGAAGGTCAACGCCAGGGCACGAATCCCCCCCTGATGAACCTGATGCCACGCCAGATCCACGGCCAGCCACAGCGTCAGCTTGCGGTCATGCTGTTCAAGTTGCAGGGTGCCGGTTTCCTCGAACTCCAGCTGGATCAGCGCCCCCGCCGGAGCAGGTACGGCCACCCCGAGGTCCTGGCAGAACTGGGCCAAGGCTTGGTCAATCCAGGGCATGTCGTTTACTCACTGTGCCTGCCATTCGTCTTCTTCCTGATCGATTGCCTGGTCCAGCGCAAGCTGGCAGGCATTGAGCAGGTTTTGACGCTGCTCCTCATCGCTAAAGATTTCCGTAGGAATCAGGCGGATCAGACGCTTGATCTCACGAAAGAAATGGATCCGGCGTGCCGCATCCTTGATCGCCAGCGGCGCGATCAGACGCTGCACGTCCTGAACACTCGCCCAGCGTTTGTCGACCAGGCCGATCACCCCGCCCATCAGGTCAGAAGGCCCGTATGCCATGACCTCGCTCCCCCGTTACCAGCGCCTGCCAGAGCGCATTGACCTGGTTCGACAGCCCCGTCAGCACCCGCAACTTGTGCATGTCGCTCATTACCCGTTCGAGCTTGACCGGGTCGAGCCTGAGCTGCTGGCTGTCGAGGTCGGCGCTCAATGCCTTCATCAGGAATCCGGTCACGCCTTCAAGTGCGCTATTGCCAAAACGCGCGTGAATGTCGTTCCACGCCGCACTCAGCCCGCGATAGTCCATGACCGCATCGCGATAGGTGTCTCGCAGTGACTGGATGTCGCCGACCCCCTGCTCTGCCGCTTCCTTGGCCAGCGGCCCGATCTGCACCCCCAGCTCGATGGCATGCCCATGTTCCTGGGCCATCTCCAGCAGAGCCTGATCAATCAGCTCGACCATCGCCCAGGCGTCGGTCTTGCCGGCCAGTTCCTGGCGCGCATGGGAAAGGGCAACAAACTGATGGCTGATCTCCCGGGAGAACCCCTTGAGGTACGCCTTGAGCTGCGCCAGATTGCTCAACTGGCCGCTGCCAAGGTGCGCAACAAGGGCCTCGAGCTTTTGTTGCGACTCAAGGTCCGGGACTTTCTTGAGGTGCTCCTCCAGCATTTCGAGGATTTCGCTGATCCGCGCATGGCCATCGCTGACGTTGCGCTTGGCCAACGACTTTTCGACCCGCTCGGAGAACGCAAAAGTCAGCTCTTCAGCGGCGTCGGCCATCGACTGGCTGGCAGAAACGTACTGCACACGCTCCCCCTGGAAACTGCCGGTCGGCCGGCTGTCGCGCTCAATACCCGATGGGTCCTGTCGGTCCGGCAATGACACTGCAGGAACGACACTCTGAATATTGGCCATGGAAGCACTCGCTTGCAGAAAACGCTGATGTGAGCCCCATTGTAGAAACCCGCCTGCCAGGGGCTCTGCCAAAATCGGTCGCTTTTTTTTAGGCCTTGCGCCAACCAATTTCTAAAAACTTGCGACCGGCACTGAAATCACTGCAGCGGGCCTTTACTTATAGTGGCCGTCACCCCTCCACCCAAGCCGACCATGCACCTCTCACTCGAACACATCACCGGCCAGATGCAGCAGGCCATCGATAAATGTCGGCTGATTCAAATTCGCGGCCGGGTCACTCAGGTCACCGGCACACTGCTTAAAGCGGTGGTCCCGGGCGTACGCGTGGGCGAACTGTGCCAATTGCGCAACCCGGACCAGTCGCTGTCGCTGATGGCTGAAGTCATCGGATTTCAGCAGCATCAGGCGCTCTTGACCCCGCTGGGTGAAATGCTCGGCATTTCCTCGAACACCGAAGTCAGCCCGACCGCCACCATGCACCAGGTTGGCGTCGGCGATCACTTGCTGGGCCAGGTGCTTGACGGCCTCGGCCAGCCGCTCAACGGCATCAGCCTCGGTGAGCCTGCTGCCTGGTACCCGGTTTACCGCGATGCGCCAGACCCCATGAGCCGCAAGCTGATCGAACAGCCGATTTGCCTCGGCGTGCGCACCATCGATGGTCTGCTGACGTGCGGTGAGGGTCAGCGCATGGGCATTTTCGCCGCGGCCGGCGGCGGTAAAAGTACCCTGCTGGCAACCTTGATGCGCAGCGCGGACGTCGACGTCATCGTCCTGGCGCTGGTCGGTGAACGGGGGCGTGAGGTTCGCGAGTTCATCGAGTCCGATCTCGGCGTACAAGGCCTCAAGCGCTCGGTGCTGGTGGTCGCCACGTCGGACCGACCTGCCATGGAGCGTGCCAAGGCCGGGTTTGTCGCCACCACCATTGCCGAGTACTTCCGCGATCAGGGCAAACGCGTCCTGCTGCTGATGGATTCGGTCACCCGGTTTGCCAGGGCCCAGCGCGAAATCGGGCTGGCCGCGGGCGAACCGCCGACCCGGCGCGGCTACCCACCTTCGGTGTTCGCCGCCCTGCCACGATTGATGGAGCGGGCCGGCCAGTCGGACAAAGGCTCGATCACCGCGCTGTATACCGTGCTGGTCGAAGGCGATGACATGACCGAACCCGTGGCGGACGAGACCCGTTCGATTCTCGACGGGCACATCATCCTCTCGCGCAAGCTGGCCGCGTCCAACCATTACCCGGCCATCGATGTGCTGCGTTCGGTCAGCCGGGTGATGAACCAGATCGTGAGCCCTGAACATCGCAACGGCGCCAACCAATTGCGCGAATGGCTGGCTCGTTACGAAGAAGTCGAATTGCTGATCAAGATCGGTGAATACCAGAAAGGCCAAGACCCCGTGGCTGATCGAGCCATCGAAAAAATGGACGATATCCGTGCCTGGTTGCGTCAAGGCACCCACGAACCCAGTGATCTGCCCCATTGCCTTGAACAGCTCGCGAGCCTGACCCGATGACGTTGCCCACCCTGCTGCGCATCAAGAGCTTGCGCGTCGAACGCGCCGAACAGGCGTTGCAACGCCAGGAACAGAAGGTCGCCGAAGCCCACCGCAACCATCAGTCCGCGATCACCGAACACCAGCAATACCGGCAGTGGCGCCAGGCGCAAGAACACCAGCTGTTCGAGCGCTGCAAGGCCAAGCCCATGAACCGCAAAGCACTTGAACAATGGCAGCAACAAGTGGCCCTGCTGCGAGAAAAAGAGGCCGCACTGGAGCAGGCCATCGCCGAGCACGCGGAAAACCTGGCTCAGGAGCGCGAACGCCTGCGCCTGAGCCGACGTCGCTTGCAGGAGGCCCAACAGCAAGTGGAAAAATTCACCGAACTGAACCGCCACGCCCTCGCCGAGGAGCGGCTGCTACTTGAGTTCAAAGAAGAACAGGAGCTCGAAGACTTTCGTCGTGCCGAGGCCATTTCATGAGCAGAACTTCCCCACCAGACTTTCCGCAGGAAGTCTTTGCCCGTACACCGGCCCCGACAGGAGTTGCCGCCGACCGGGCACGTCAGGCTGAATTCGAGCGGGCACTCAACCATAAACCGGATGCCCACGAGCAACGCCGGGACGCAGAGGCGCACAGGCTCGATAGCGGCGACCCAGATGCATCGTGGGTTCTGGAGGGTGATTTGCGCTACGCAGCAGATAAACCCAGCCAGCAGCGAAAACCGCTCACTGAGCCTGAGTCAGACATTGGCCCAGCGGATGAGCCCGCGGAAAAACACCAGGCCAGCGCGCAATCGGAGCTTGAATCCGTACCACCGCGGCTTCCCACAGCTGCGGAGAAACAGCCGGAGGTGGCGCCCGAGCGCCCCGTTGTTGCAGCAGGCCAGCGTGAAAACGCCCCGGTAACCGCCAAGCATGAGGAGCCGGGTCTGCCCGTTCCCCCTGGCCCGTCTGCCACTGGGCCCGTCGCTGAACTGCCCTCGGAGCAGCAGGATTCTTCCCCAGAGCAGGAGCAACAGCCGCCCTTGATTGCCCTGCTCGAAGAGCCAACGGCGGCTGCAGGCATGACCCAGACCCCGGGTGACAAGCTACTGGCTCGCTTGCTCAACAACATCGAGCCGCCACCGCTGAGTAAAGACCTCGACAAGTTGCTGCAAACCCTGCAACCGCAGATCCATGCCGCAATTACCCGCAATGGCAGCACCACGCTGCTGCAGGTGAACCTGACACAGCTGGGACAGGTCGGCATTCAGCTCGCCCATTCTCATGGACACCTGCATGTCGACATTCAGGCCAGTCCCGGCAGCCTGCTGCAGCTTCAACTCGCCCGTGGCGACCTGATGGAGCGCCTGCAACGCCTGAACCCCGGACAACCGATCCAGCTGACCTTTAACCAGCATCAATCTGGAAGCGACCAGGGCTCTCGTCAGCGCCGGCACGTGCAAGACGAGTGGGAGCAAGACTCATGAGCGGCCTGACGCTGGCTCGCGCTGCCCTCCACACACTGGCCCTGCAACAGAAAGTCAGTCGTTGCCGCACGCGCTACCCGCTCGCCGACGGTGAAGCCCGGCTGGCGATTGTGCCGCAACCCGAGGCGCTGGATGTACGGCTCAATGTCCACTGGCAAGGTCTGTTCCTGCGCTGGCGCTGCCACAGTGCAGCCCTGGCCGGATGGCTTGAACCCCTGCTGCAGGAGGCCGCGCTCAGCAACCTGCCGCCACCGCTGCAACTGGCATTGCTGGAGCTGGAAACAGCAGTGCTGCCGGGGCTCATCTGGAAAAGCATTGAACCGTGCCAGGCCGAGCCTGGCACGGACACACCGACACTGGCATTGACGCTGTCACGCGGCGCACAGCGCTTGGTGATCTGGCTGGAAAGTGACCCTGACGCACTGCTGGCGCACGTGCCCGCACGCCCGTTGGCGGAGCTGACGGCCGTAGCCTTGCGACTCTCGCTGCAATGGGGACCGGTCTGCCTGCTCCCCGCGCAACTGCATTCACTGGCCACCGGTGACCTGTTACTCCTGCCACCACGTCACGACGCCGCCAGTCCTTTGCTCGGCGTAGTCGAAGACCGCCCATGGGCACGATTTCGCCACCACGATTCTCAACTGGAATTGCTCACCATGCACAACGAAGCGCCCGTCGAAACCCTGCCGGATCTGGCCAGCCTGGAGCAACTCCCGGTCCAGGTCAGTTTCGAAGTCGGCCGTCAGACCCTCGATCTGCACACCCTGGCCACCCTGCAACCAGGATCGTTGATCGACCTGGCCACGCCGCTCGAGGGCGAAGTGCGAATCCTCGTCAACCAGCGCTGCCTGGGCGTGGGTGAGCTGGTGAGTATTCAGGATCGCTTGGGCGTGCGCATCACCCGCCTGCTGCAGGATCAGCCCACATGATTCAACTGCCTGACGAGCTCAGCCTGATTTTCGGATTGGCGCTGCTGGCATTGCTGCCGTTCATCGCGGTCATGGCGACCTCATTCATCAAGATGACCGTGGTCTTCTCGTTACTGCGCAATGCCTTGGGCGTGCAGCAGATCCCGCCAAACATGGCGATGTACGGGTTGGCGATCATCTTGAGCCTGTACGTCATGGCCCCGGTGGGTTTCGCCACCCGCGACTATTTGCGCACGCATGACGTCAGTCTCAGCAACACCGAATCGGTGGAGCAGTTTTTAGACGAGGGTATGGAGCCGTATAGGGGCTTTTTGAAAAAGCAGATACTGGCCCGCGAACACGAATTCTTCGTCGACAGCACCCGTCAGGTCTGGCCCAGCGAGTACGCGGACCGCCTCGAACCCGACAGCCTGCTGATCCTGCTGCCAGCGTTCACCGTCAGCGAGTTGACCCGCGCCTTTGAAATCGGCTTTTTGATTTACCTGCCATTTATCGCAATTGACCTGATCATCTCGAACATCCTGCTCGCGATGGGGATGATGATGGTGTCCCCGATGACCATCTCCTTGCCGTTCAAGTTGCTGCTGTTTGTCCTGCTGGACGGCTGGGCGCGGCTGACCCACGGCCTTGTGATCAGTTACGGAGGTTGAAGGTGAACAACGCCGAGATCCTTCATTTCACCAGTCAGGGTTTGTGGCTGGTACTGATTCTGTCGATGCCCACCGTACTCATGGCCGCTGCCGTCGGCACACTGGTGTCGCTGCTGCAGGCGCTGACCCAAATCCAGGAGCAAACGCTGGGGTTCGTCGCCAAACTGATTGCCGTGGTCATCACCCTGTTTGTCACGGCTGGCTGGATGGGAAATGAACTCTATGCCTTTGCCGAGCTGACCCTGCTGAAAATTCCTCTCGTGCGATGAGCATTCAGGACCTGCAAGAGCTTCTGCTGGCCTATACCCTGCTGCTGCCCAGAATCATCAGCTGTTTTGTGGTCATGCCGATTCTCAGCAAACAAATGCTCGGTGGCGGCCTGGTGCGCAATGGCGTGGCCTGTTCGCTGGCGCTGTTCGCCTACCCGACCATCGCCGGTACGTTGCCGGTAACGCTCGACGGCATAGACCTGGCAATGCTGATCGGCAAAGAAGTGTTGCTCGGCCTGCTGATCGGCTTTGTCGTGACAATCCCGTTCTGGGCCATCGAGGCCACCGGTTTCATCATCGACAACCAGCGCGGCGCCTCCATTGCCTCGACACTCAACCCGACACTTGGCAGCCAGACCAGCCCTACCGGCCTGTTGCTGACACAAACCCTGATCACCCTGTTTTTCACCGGAGGCGCGTTCCTGGCATTGATCGGCGCGCTGTACCAGAGCTACGTCAGTTGGCCGGTCGCAACCTTCTTCCCCTACATCGGTAGCCAGTGGGTGGACTTTTTCTACGGTCAGTTCGGACAACTGCTGCGCCTATGCCTGTTGCTGGCCGCGCCCCTGCTGATAGCCATGTTCCTGGCCGAATTCGGTCTGGCCCTGATCAGCCGCTTCGCCCCGTCGTTGAACGTGTTCATCCTCTCCATGCCGATCAAAAGTATCGTCGCCAGCCTGCTGCTGGTGCTGTACCTGAACGTGTTGATGGACCACGCCTATGACAGCCTGCTGATCGCCATCGACCCGCTGCGCCAACTGCGCCCGGTATTGGAGACACCATGAGCGCGGAGAAAACCGAACAACCCACACCGAAGAAGCTTCGCGATGCCCGGACCAAAGGCCAGGTCGTCAAAAGCCGGGAAGTGGTGTCCACCGCCCTGATCCTTGCATTGATCGCCACACTCATGGGGTTTTCCGAGTACTACATGGAGCACCTCGGGCAATTGATGCTGATGCCCGAGGCGTATCTGAACCTGCCTTTCCGGCTGGCCTTGCAGTTGATGGTGGAGAACCTGTTCCAGGAGATGATCTACCTCTGCCTGCCGCTGTTGGTCGTCGCGGCCGTGGTGGTGATCGCGGCACATCTGGCGCAGTACGGTTTTCTGCTCAGCAGTGAATCGATCATGCCCGATCTGCAAAAGATCAACCCGGTGGAAGGCGCCAAGAAGATCATCTCGATCCGCAGCCTGGTGGACTTTCTCAAGTCGCTGTTCAAGGTCGCATTGCTCTCGGTGTTGGTGTGGACGATTCTGGCCGACAACATCAATGCCCTGGTTCGCCTGCCTGGCTGTGGCCTGAGCTGTGTCGCACCGGTGATCGGCCAGCTGCTGGGGCAACTGCTGTTGGTCTGCGGTGTCGGATTCATCGTGATCTCGGCGCTCGACTACGCCTTCGAGCGTTACCAGCACACCAAGCAATTGCGCATGAGCAAGGACGAAGTCAAACGCGAATACAAAGAGATGGAAGGCAGCCCGGAGATCAAAAGCAAACGGCGCCAGTTTCACCAGGAGCTGCAGTCGAGCAACCTGCGTGCCGACGTCAAGCGCTCCTCAGTGATCATTGCCAACCCCACCCACATCGCCGTGGGTATTCGCTACGTGAAGGGTGAGACGCCGCTGCCGGTCGTCACCTTGAAACATACCGACGCACTGGCCCTGCAGGTGCGGCGGATTGCCGAGGAAGAAGGCATCCCGGTGTTGCACCGCGTGCCGCTGGCCCGGGCGCTGTATCAGGACGGTCATGTCGACCAGTACATCCCCGCCGACCTGATTCAGACCACGGCCGAAGTGTTGCGCTGGCTCGACAGCCAGCAACAGGCATCACCACCGGAGCTGTAACATCCCTGCGGTTTTTTTCACGCCAAGCGGTAACGGCGTGTCAATCCTGCGGTCAACGCAGACGGAGACTAAAGCCTCGCTGGATGTATCTCCTGTGGAAAACCACGCATCAAAGTCATGCCCGACACGTCGGGCAGTCTTCTCACGCACCCCTCCAAAGGACCCCGGATGCTTGAACTTGTCGCTGCCTTTATCTGCCTGACGACCCTGCTGACCTACGTCAACTTCCGCTTTATCGGCCTGCCGCCGACCATCGGCGTGATGGTGACCGCCCTGCTGTTTTCCTTGCTGCTGCAAGGCTTGAGCTACCTGGGCTTTCCCGGGCTCGAGGAGCATGTCGAGGAATTGATCGGCAAGATCGACTTCGGCGATCTGCTGATGAACTGGATGCTGTCGTTCCTGCTCTTCGCTGGCGCCCTGCACGTCAACCTCAATGACCTGCGCAGCTATCGCTGGCCCATCGGGCTGTTGGCCACGGTGGGCGTGCTGATCGCCACCTTCGTGATTGGCAGCCTGGCCTACTGGATCTTCGGCCTGTTCGGCTGGCAGGTGAGCTTCCTCTATTGCCTGCTGTTCGGTGCACTGATTTCCCCCACCGACCCGATTGCGGTACTGGGCGTGCTGCGGACCGCCAATGCCTCCAAGCCGTTGAAAACCACGATCGTCGGCGAGTCGCTGTTCAATGACGGCACTGCGGTGGTGGTGTTCACCGTATTGCTGGGCATTGCCCAGTTGGGCGAGACCCCGACCCTGGGCGCCACCGCCTGGCTGTTCGTCCACGAAGCCATTGGCGGCGTGCTGTTCGGCGCGCTGATCGGCTACCTGGTGTACCTGATGATCAAGAGCATCGAGCAGCACCAGATCGAAGTGATGCTGACTCTGGCCCTGGTGATCGGCGGCTCGGCGATGGCCAGTGAACTGCATGTGTCAGCCCCGATCGCCATGGTGGTGGCCGGCCTGATCATCGGCAACCTGGGGCGCAACCTGGCGATGAACGAGATGACCCGGCGCTACCTGGATGGTTTCTGGGAATTGCTCGACGACATGCTCAACGCCCTGCTGTTCGCGCTGATCGGCCTGGAGCTGTTGCTGCTGCCATTCAACTGGCTGCACCTGGCAGCCGCCAGCCTGTTGGCGGCGGCCATCGTGCTTTCGCGCCTGCTCACCGTGGCCCCGGCGATTCTCCTGCTGCGGCGCTGGCGCAGCGTTCCCCGGGGCACCATCCGCGTACTGACCTGGGGCGGCCTGCGCGGCGGCGTGTCGGTGGCCCTGGCCCTGGCGCTGCCCCTGGGACCGGAGCGCGACCTGGTGCTGAGCATCACCTACATCGTGGTGTTGTCATCGATCCTGCTGCAGGGCCTGAGCATCGGCAAGCTGGTACGCCACGTCACCAGCGATGCGCCGGTGACCAAGGCCGAAACCGAGGCGCACTGATCATTTCTTGATCCGGCGTGGATCGGGCACTGCTGCCCGGTCCGCATCCCGGTTCGACCTGCCACTCTCACTGCGCACCTGGGCATGACTGATCAGGGCGAAGATGAAACTGCCACCGATGATGTTTCCTGCCAGGGTCGGCCCGGCGAATACCCAGCAGAAATCCCGCCACGTCAGCTCGCCGGCAAATACCAGGTAGGACACCTCCGCCGAACCCACCACGATATGGGTGAAGTCCCCCAGCGCCATCAGGTAGGTAATGAGGATAATGATCCACAGCTTGGCGCTTTCCATGGAGGGGATCATCCACACCATGGTGGCGATCATCCAACCGGAGATGATGCCCTTGGAGAACATCTGCGCACGGTCGTTCTCCATCACCTTGCGGCCAATTTCCAGGAAGGCCTGATCGGTCCTGCTGTCGAATATCGGCAAGTGCAGCATCACGTAGGCCACCAACAGGGTGCCGCACAGATTGCCCACCAGCACCACGCCCCACAGGCGCAGCAAACGCCCGGCGTTGCCCCACGTCGGCTTGCTCATCACTGGCAGTACCGCGGTCAGGGTGTTTTCCGTGAACAATTGCTGGCGCGCGAGAATCACCGCCAGAAAGCCCGCGCAATAACCGAAACTGGCGATCACCTTGAAGGCCTCGCCATCGGGCAGGCGCGAGTTGAGCAGGCCCATGCCCATCAGGGACAGGCCCATGGTCAGGCCCGCCGCCAGGGCCGACCACCACAGAGCGGCGACACTGCGTTCGAGTTCCTGATCGCCCTGGGTGCGGATGATTTCATGCAGGACCGCCGCGCGAGGCGGCTGGTTGTGTTCAACCTCATGCCGCTCTTTCGCGGAGAGGTCGGGGGTCTTGCCGTCTTCTTGAGTGTCCATGGGACTCCTGAAACCCGTGGGTCATGTAGCTACGACACACAGGTTGCAGGGCTGTTCAGTGCTTACCCGGGTTTAGCCGTTACTGGCGCCAGGCGGCTCCGGCAACCGACCATGCAGGTCACTCACTCGGCGGGCTCGTCTTCCTTGAACTGGTCCTTCACGTATTTGATCTCGGTCCGCCCGTGAGGCGCTGGCAAACCGTCTTCACCCAGGTTGACGAAGACCATTTTCTCCACCGTGAGAATGGACTTGCGGGTGATCTTGTTGCGCACTTCGCAGGTCAGGGTGATGGAAGTGCGACCGAACTCGGTGGCGGTGATGCCCAGTTCGATGATGTCGCCCTGGCGTGAGGCGCTGACGAAGTTGATTTCGGAAATGTACTTGGTGACCACCCGCTGGTTGCCCAGCTGGACAATCGCGTAGATCGCCGCCTCTTCGTCGATCCAGCGCAACAGGCTGCCGCCGAACAGCGTGCCGTTGGGGTTGAGGTCTTCGGGTTTTACCCACTTGCGGGTGTGGAAATTCATATTCACTCCTGACCGTCCTGCCGATTGATGCGCGACATGATGGCAGACCGGCCGGTCAGCCTCCATGCACCATCGACTATGGTCGCTATTAATGAACTTCATGCAGTCGACATAAACACTTTTGGAAGTGTGGCTCAGGCGGCTATAATCGCCACCGATTCAAAAACGGTCATCTGTACTGGATACCGTTTTCCCGCCACCTGTCCGAGGGGCGCTGCAGCAGGCCTGGCCTGTCAGGCTCGGATGGGGCGTTGATTGATCGTGATGACGCGATCGGTCACTAAACGCACAACGGCGCCCATTCGCATACATTACGAATGGAGGCTCTTCATGAGCGCTGTCAACACGCCTGCAGATTTCAACGACTACAAAGTCGCCGACATGTCCCTGGCCGCCTGGGGCCGTCGCGAAACCATCATCGCCGAATCGGAAATGCCGGCCCTGATGGGTCTGCGCCGCAAGTACGCTGGTGAGCAGCCACTCAAGGGGGCAAAAATCCTCGGCTGCATCCACATGACCATCCAGACCGCCGTGCTGATCGAAACCCTGGTTGCCCTGGGTGCCGAAGTGCGCTGGTCGTCCTGCAACATTTTCTCCACCCAGGACCAGGCCGCTGCCTCCATCGCCGCTGCCGGCATTCCTGTGTTCGCCTGGAAAGGCGAGACCGAAGCCGAATACGAGTGGTGCCTGGAGCAGACCATCCTCAAGGATGGCCAGCCTTGGGATGCCAACATGATCCTCGACGACGGCGGCGACCTGACCGAACTGCTGCACAAGAAATACCCGGCGGTACTGGAGCGCGTTCACGGCGTGACCGAAGAAACCACCACCGGCGTGCACCGCCTGCAGGACATGCTGGCCAAGGGCGAACTGAAGATCCCGGCCATCAACGTCAACGACTCGGTGACCAAGAGCAAGAACGACAACAAGTACGGCTGCCGTCACAGCCTCAACGACGCCATCAAGCGCGGCACCGACCACCTGCTGTCCGGCAAGCAAGCGCTGGTCATCGGCTACGGTGACGTGGGCAAGGGCTCGGCCCAGTCCCTGCGCCAGGAAGGCATGATCGTCAAGGTGTCCGAAGTGGACCCGATCTGCGCCATGCAAGCCTGCATGGATGGCTTTGAACTGGTTTCGCCATTCATCGACGGTATCAACCACGGCACCGAGGCCAGCATCGACAAGGCCCTGCTGGGCAAGATCGACCTGATCGTGACCACCACCGGCAACGTCAATGTTTGTGATGCAAACATGCTCAAGGCCCTGAAAAAGCGCGCCGTGGTCTGCAACATCGGTCACTTCGACAACGAAATCGACACCGCTTTCATGCGCAAGCACTGGGCATGGGAAGAAGTGAAGCCACAGGTGCACAAGATCCATCGCACCGGCCATGGCGATTTCGACCCACAGAACGACGACTACCTGATCCTGCTGGCCGAAGGCCGCCTGGTGAACCTGGGCAACGCCACCGGTCACCCAAGCCGCATCATGGACGGTTCGTTCGCCAACCAGGTCCTGGCCCAGATCTTCCTGTTCGGCCAGAAATACGCCGACCTGTCGCCGGCCCAGAAAGCCGAGCGCCTGACCGTTGAAGTTCTGCCCAAGAAGCTCGACGAAGAAGTGGCCCTGGAAATGGTTCGCGGCTTCGGTGGCGTGGTCACTCAACTGACCAAGCAACAGGCCGACTACATCGGCGTGACCGTCGAAGGCCCATTCAAGCCAGACACCTATCGGTACTAAGAGCAGCTACAAGCCTTGAGCTTCAGGCGGCAAGCCGGGCCACAAGCCCAGCTTGCCGCCTGGGCCTTGGGCTTCGCCCCTATTTGCTTAAACAGTTCCAGGCAGTCAGGTTCAGGCACAAGAGACGAGCGCACCCCCGCTGCTCTTGCAGTTTGCGGCTTGCGGCCTGTAGCTGGAGGTTCCCTCCATGTCCCAAGACCGTCGTTACAGCTTCGAGTTCTTCCCTACCAAGACCGATGCTGGGCATGAAAAACTGCTCGCCACTGCCCGTCAGCTGGCCGGCTACAACCCCGATTTCTTCTCCTGCACCTACGGTGCCGGTGGCTCGACCCGCGATCGTACGGTCAATACCGTGCTGCAGCTGGAGAGCGAAGTGAAAGTCCCTGCCGCACCGCACCTGTCCTGCGTTGGCGACAGCAAGGACGACCTGCGCGGCCTGCTGCAGCAGTACCAGGCGGCCGGCATCAAGCGCATCGTTGCACTGCGTGGCGACCTGCCTTCGGGCATGGGCATGGCCAGCGGTGAGCTGCGCCACGCCAATGATCTGGTGAGCTTCATTCGTGAAGAGACCGGCAGCCATTTCCACATCGAAGTCGCCGCCTACCCGGAAATGCACCCGCAGGCACGCAATTTCGAAGACGACCTGAGCAACTTCGTGCGCAAGGCCAACGCCGGCGCCGACAGTGCGATCACCCAGTACTTCTTCAACGCCGACAGCTACTTCTATTTCGTCGACCGCGTACGGGAAATGGGGGTCAACATCCCGATCGTGCCGGGCATCATGCCGATCACCAACTACAGCAAGCTGGCGCGCTTCTCCGACGCCTGCGGCGCCGAGATCCCACGCTGGATCCGCAAGCAACTGGAAGCCTACGGTGACGATAGCGCCAGCATCCAGGCCTTTGGCGAGCAGGTCATCAGCGAGATGTGCGAGCGTCTGCTGCAGGGCGGCGCGCCCGGGTTGCACTTCTATACCCTGAACCAGGCCGACCCGAGCCTGGCGATCTGGAACAACCTGAAGTTGCCGCGCTAAGGCGCAAAAGCTCCTCAGGCCCCGCTGCAAAGCGGGGCCTTTTTGTTGATGTCAGGCTTGAACTAGAGCGGCTGGAACTGCCCCTAGCAATTGCATGATCTCTCGTCGTAATCTCCAGCCATGTCCGTCATCGCCCAGTTGCTGACAGCCCTTCTCTGCACTTGCCTGAGCCTCGCCGCCCATGGCGAGAAGCTGCGCATTGTCACCGAACCCTGGGCACCTTATGTCTACGAGGAGAATGGCAAGTCCCTGGGGCTCGACTACGAGACCACGGCCATTGTCTTCCAGCGCCTGGGAATAGAGGTGGAATGGCAGTTCCTGCCCTGGAAGCGCTGCCTGGCCATGCTCGAGACCGGCCAGGCCGACGGTGCCCTGGACATTTTCCACAGCGACCAGCGCGACAGCACCCTGCTCTACCCCAGCGAGCCGCTCTCCGAGGTCGAGTTCGTGATGTTCTATGCCAACCAGCGCCCCCATCCGTTCAAACACCTCGATGAACTGAAGGGACTGACCATCGGCACCTCCCCCGGCTACCTGTACAGCGATGACTTCAGCGGCTCGACCCTGTTCAACCGCGAGCCGGCCCCCACTCACGAGGCCAACTTCGGCAAGCTGCTGCTGGGACGGATCGACCTGCTGATCACCGACAAACGGGTTGGCCAGCACCTGCTGGACACCTTGGGCATTCGTGACCAGGTCAGCCAGAACCCCGTGGTCATCAGCCATCAGAGCCAGTACCTGGCGGTGCGACGCAACGCCGGCATGGACCTGCTGGTGCAGCGCTTCGGCGCCGAACTCAAGCGTTTCAAGCGCGAGCCGGCCTACGCCGAACTCAGCGCCAAGTACGGTGCGGAGCCGGCCTTGCCCCCGGTCAGGTCCTCATCGACCCGCGAATCAGAAAAAAGCCGTTGAGCAGCAGGAAAGCAGCGCACACTGAATGCTCTGTTATACTCCGGCCTCCCGCCAGGCTCACGCCCGGACGCTGGACCCTGTTCAAGGCATCTCGACCACGCTACGGCGCAGCCAATCCGGCCCGCGCGAGCCTGGGGTCGATGAGTCTTCAGGCCAGCAGGACCGGACGGGATTGCGTCCTCTTAAACGCCATTCACGCCCGGCAAGATTATCCCTTTGGGCCCAGCCCTCACTAAAACAGGATTACTCATGTCCTTTGCTTCCCTCGGTCTCTCCGAGGCTTTAGTCGGTGCCATCGAAGCCGCCGGCTATACCCAGCCTACTCCGGTGCAACAGCGGGCCATTCCCGCCGTGTTGCAAGGTCGCGATCTGATGGTCGCGGCACAGACAGGTACTGGTAAGACCGGCGGCTTCGCCCTGCCGATCCTGGAACGCCTGTTTCCCAATGGTCACCCGGACAAGTCCCAGCGCCATGGCCCACGCCAGCCGCGGGTACTGGTCCTGACCCCGACTCGCGAACTGGCCGCGCAAGTGCATGACAGCTTCAAGCTGTACGCTCGCGACCTGAAGTTCGTCAGCGCCTGTATCTTCGGCGGCGTCGGCATGAACCCGCAGGTGCAGGCCATGGCCCGCGGCGTGGACGTGCTGGTGGCCTGTCCCGGCCGCCTGCTGGACCTGGCCGGCCAAGGCAGCGTCGACCTGTCCCACGTGGAAATCCTGGTGCTCGACGAAGCCGACCGCATGCTCGACATGGGCTTCGTCCATGACGTCAAGAAGGTCCTCGCCCGCCTGCCGGCCAAGCGCCAGAACCTGCTGTTCTCCGCGACCTTCTCCAAGGACATCACGGACCTGGCCGGCAAGCTGCTGCACAATCCCGAGCGCATCGAAGTCACCCCGCCGAACACCACGGTAGAGCGTATCGAGCAACGGGTATTCCGCCTGCCGGCGAGCCACAAGCGCGCCCTGCTGGCACACCTGATCACCGCCGGCGCCTGGGAACAGGTCCTGGTGTTCACCCGTACCAAGCACGGCGCCAACCGCCTGGCCGAGTACCTGGACAAACACGGCCTGAGCGCTGTGGCGATCCACGGCAACAAGAGCCAGAACGCCCGCACCAAGGCCCTGGCCGACTTCAAGGCCGGCGACGTGCGGATCCTGGTGGCCACCGATATCGCCGCCCGCGGCCTGGATATCGACCAACTGCCTCACGTGGTCAACTTCGAGCTGCCCAACGTCGATGAAGACTACGTGCACCGCATCGGCCGTACCGGCCGTGCCGGTCGCTCGGGTGAAGCCATCTCCCTGGTGGCCCCGGATGAAGAGAAGCTGCTCAAGAGCATCGAGCGCATGACCAAGCAGAAAATCGCCGACGGCGACCTGATGGGTTTCGATGCCAGTGCAGTGGAAGCCGAGAAGCCGGAAGTGCGCGAGCGCCCGGATGTACGCAACCCGCGTAATGCTCGTGGCCCTCGTGGCGACGGCCCGAATGGTGGCGGTGGCGGCGGTGGTCGCAAGGACAAGGGCAAGGACAAGGGCGGCAAGGACAAGCCGGCCCGTGGCGAGCGCCCGGCCCGCGAGCACAAACCTCGTGAAGGCACCCCGGCCCGCGAACAGCGCCAGCCAACACCACGTGCCGACCGCGCGCCGGACGAGTTCCTCGACGACGATGTGGACAACTTCGGCAACCGTGCTGACTACGTCAGCCCTTACCAGAACAAGGGCAACCAGGGCCGTGGCCGCCGTCCAGGCGCGCCTGCCCAGGGCGCAGGCGCAGGCAACTCGCCACGTGGCGGCACCGGAGGCGGCCAGGGTCGCTCGGGCAATCCACGCAACAGCAATGGCAGCTCCACCGGCACTGCTCCAGCCAAGCGCAATGGCCCACGCAGTGGTGCCCCGCGTGATGGCCAGGGCCGTCGCGAAGACTCGAGCAACCGCCGACCAAACCGCGATGACAGCTCGCGCCAGGAACCTGCCGTGCAAAACCCACGGGGCAACCAGCCGAAGATCATGCACAAGGAATCCAAGGCCGATCGTTTCCCGACGCCTGAGCAACTGGACCAGTTGCCAAGCCGTCCACGGGGCGAAAAGCCTGCGTTGCTGACACGCAACCGCTGAATCCCGACGCTGAAATGAAAAACGCCCCTGGTTGCAAGACCCGGGGCGTTTTTTTATGGCGGGCCATCCAGGAAGCCTCAGCCAGAATCAACACAGCCTTCATGCACAGGCTGACCCGGCAACAACCGCCACCATGCAAAACGCCGACACAAGGTCGGCGTTTTGTTGAAGCCTGCGAGATTTACTTCGCTTTCACACCTTCGAAGGTGATGTACAGCTCGACGTTGTTGGACGCCGGGCCCAGGTCCATCATCTTGCCGAAATCCTGGCGATTGAAGCTGGTGGTGCCTTCGAAGCCAGCGCGGTAGCCGCCCCATGGATCCTTGCCTTCGCCCAGGAAAGTGGCCTTGACCACGACCGGCTTGGTCACCCCGTGCAGGGTCAGGTCGCCCGCGACGTCGGCGGTCAGCTTGCCGTCGGCGTTCTTGCCGGTGGGCTTGACGCTGGTGGAGACGAACTTGGCGTCGGCAAACTTGCCAGCGTCGAGGAAGTCCTTGCTGGTGATGTGCTTGTCACGTTCGGCGTGGTTGGTGAACACGCTGGCGGTGCGCACATTGACTTCGATCTTGGCGTCTTCAGGCTTGGCCGCGTCGAAGCTGAACTTGCCGTCCAGGTCCTTGAAGGTACCGGTGATGAAGCTGTAGCCCAGGTGGCTGATCTTGAAATCGACGAAGGCGTGCTGGCCTTCCTTGTCGATCACGTAGTCCGCTGCCATCACTTGACCGGCCGTCAACAGGGCAGATCCGATTGCCAGAGCGGCGAGAGTCTTTTTCAACATGCTTTCTATTCCTTTTGAGTCAAGGTTGAACATCAGGCTTTGCGGCCCAGCATACGGGTGAGGGTCGCATCACGATCGATAAAGTGGTGTTTCAGAGCAGCCAGGCCATGAACGCCGGCGAAAATCACCAACGCCCAGGCCAGGTACAGATGCACCACACCTGCTACGTCTGCCTGGTCCGGTAGTCCGGAGACCAGGGCAGGCACTTCAAACAAGCCAAACACCGGAATACCCACGCCATCGGCGGTGGAAATCAGGTAACCGGCAATCATCACCGCAAACAGGCCCAGATAGAGGAATGCATGCCCCAACTTGGCCCCGAGACGGGTCAGAGGTCCATGATTGGCCGGTGCCGGTGGTGGTGGGCTGACAAACCGCCACAGCACCCGCAGCAACATGATCGCAAACAACGTCAGGCCAATGCTTTTATGCAGATCCGGCGCATCTTTGCGCCAGGTGCTGTAGTAGTCCAGACCCACCATCCACAGGCCCAGGGCGAACAGTCCGAACACCGCCAGGGCCACACCCCAGTGCAGAACAATGCTGACCCAGCCATAGCGCGAAGAAGAATTACGTAGCTGCATGAGTTGAATCCTGTAAGAAACGCAGAGCAAGACTAACGATTTACCTATCGAATTAAAGCGGAAAAATTCGCTTTGAAATATCGAGAAATACGATGATGAGTGTGGGACGAGCGCGTTAAGAAAAGATTAAGGCCCCCTGTTTTCTCCCCCTTCCTGGCCAGCCCTTGGTGTCTCGCCCCTCCTTGGACACGTCTTTGCACAGCAAGTGCCGCCATTGAAGCGGCTGCTCCACACAATAGGTTGTCCCACGGCCATGCATTGCATAGGCTTGCCCGATTGTTCGCCCGCGTACCTGGCGGGCCGCCCCAGGAGACTGTACATGAGCCTGAATAACCAGTGGATGCAACGCGATCTCGCGGTGTTGTGGCATCCCTGCACCCAGATGAAAGACCACGAACAACTGCCCCTGATCCCGATCAAGCGCGGTGAAGGCGTCTGGCTGGAAGACTTCGAGGGCAAGCGTTACCTGGACGCGGTCAGTTCCTGGTGGGTCAATGTGTTCGGCCATGCCAACCCACGGATCAACCAGCGCATCAAGGATCAAGTCGACCAGCTCGAACACGTGATCCTCGCCGGCTTCAGCCACCAGCCGGTGATCGAACTGTCCGAGCGCCTGGTGCAGATCACCCCCGAAGGGCTGACTCGCTGCTTCTACGCCGACAACGGTTCGTCATGCATCGAAGTGGCGATGAAGATGAGCTTCCATTACTGGATCAACCGCGGGCAACCGAACAAAAAGCGCTTCGTCACCCTGAGCAACAGCTATCACGGCGAGACCATCGCCGCGATGTCTGTAGGCGACGTGCCGCTGTTCACCGAAACCTACAAGGCCCTGCTGCTGGACACCCTCAAGGTGCCGAGCCCGGACTGCTACCTGCGCCCCGAAGGCATGAGCTGGGAGGAACACTCGCGGAACATGTTCGCCGCCATGGAGCAGACCCTGGCCGAACACCACGACAGCGTCGCTGCCGTCATAGTCGAGCCGCTGATCCAGGGCGCCGGCGGCATGCGCATGTACCACCCGGTGTACCTCAAGCTGCTGCGCGAAGCCTGCGACCGCTACGGCGTGCACCTGATCCACGATGAGATCGCCGTGGGCTTCGGTCGCACCGGCACGATGTTCGCCTGCGAGCAGGCCGGTATCCGCCCGGACTTCCTGTGCCTGTCCAAGGCCCTGACCGGCGGCTACCTGCCCCTGGCCGCGTGCGTGACCACCGATGAGGTCTACAGCGCCTTCTACGACGACTATCCAACCCTGCGGGCCTTCCTCCATTCCCACAGCTACACCGGCAACCCGCTGGCCTGTGCGGCGGCCCTGGCGACCCTGGATATCTTCGAGCAGGACAACGTCATCGAGAACAACCAGGCCCTGTCCCGGCGCATGGCCAGCGCCACCGCGCACCTGGTCGATCACCCCCATGTTGCGGAAGTACGCCAGACCGGCATGGTGCTGGCCATCGAAATGGTCCAGGACAAACCGAGCAAGAGCGCCTACCCATGGCAGGAGCGCCGCGGCCTGAAAGTCTTCCAGCACGCCCTGGAACGCGGCGCCCTGTTGCGCCCCCTGGGCAGTGTGGTGTATTTCCTGCCACCGTATGTGATCACCCCGGAGCAGATCGATTTCCTGGCCGAAGTCGCCAGCGAAGGTATCGATCTTGCCACCCGCGACAAGGTCAGCGTGTCAGTACCCAAGGACTTCCACCCGGGCTTTCGCGATCCGGGCTGAAAGGCTTCGCTCCTTGTGGCGAGGGCGCTTGCTCGCTCTGGACCGCGCTGCGGTCCAGGAACCAGAGGCCTAAGCCATCTCGTGCAAGCGCCCGAGGCATGCACGGACGGCTTCGCCGACGAGCGGGAGCAAGCGCCCCTCGCCACCGACCATTCAGATTCAACAGAGATCCCTGATGAGATTGTCCCGCTTCTTTATCGATGCCCCCCTGAGCCTTGGCGAACACGAGTTGCCGGAGGCCCAGGCCCATTACATCGCCCGCGTGTTGCGCATGGCCGAAGGCGACGCCCTGCAAGTGTTCGACGGCTCGGGGATGGAGTTTCGCGGCACGCTGGTGGAAGCCGGCAAGAAGCGCGTGCGGGTCCGGCTCGATGAGAGCTTTGCCGGCCAGGACGAATCGCCGCTGCAGATCCACCTCGGCCAGGGCCTGTCCCGGGGCGAGCGCATGGACTGGGCGATCCAGAAGGCCACGGAACTGGGGGTTGCCGAGATCACCCCGATCTTCAGCGAGCGCTGTGAAGTCCGGCTCAAGGACGAGCGCGCCGACAAGCGCCTGCTGCATTGGCGCCAGGTGGCCATCAGCGCCTGCGAGCAATGCGGCCGCTCACGAGTGCCGGTGATCCACCCGCCGTTGCTGCTGGCAGACTGGATCAAGCAATCCACGGCCGACCTCAAGCTGGTGCTGCACCCGGTGGCAGCGCCCCTGGAAAGCCATGCCAAGCCCGGGACCCTGGCATTCCTGATCGGCCCGGAAGGCGGCTTGTCCGACGCCGAAGTGGAGCAGGCGCAGGGCGCCGGTTTCCTGCCTGCGCGCCTGGGACCACGGGTGCTGCGTACCGAAACCGCACCGGTGGTGGCCCTGGCGGTGGCGCAGCAACTCTGGGGCGATTTCTGACCCCGCCATTCATCCCTGGGTAGGAGCTGGCTTGCCAGCGCAAGCACCCGCAAGGCATGCGCCCGGCTCGACGGCCTCTTCGCCGGCAAGCCGGCTCCTACACGAGCCCCGCAACACACCGTAGGAGCTGGCTTGCCAGCGAAAGCACCCGCAAGGCATGCGCCCGGCTCAACGGCCTCTTCGCCGGCAAGCCGGCTCCTACACGCCCCCCGCAACGCCCGTAGGAGCTGGCTTGCCAGCGAAAGCACCCGCAAGGCATGCGCCCGGTTCAACGGCCTCTTCGCCGGCAAGCCGGCTCCTACACGCCCCCCGCAACGCCCGTAGGAGCTGGCTTGCCAGCGAAAGCACCCGCAAGGCATGCGCCCGGTTCAACGGCCCCTTCGCCGGCAAGCCGGCTCCTACACGAGCCCCCCGCAACACACCGTAGGAGCTGGCTTGCCAGCGAAAGCAGCCGCAAGGCATGCGCCCGGTTCAACGGCCCCTTCGCCGGCAAGCCGGCTCCTACAGGCAAGCGCCACTTCGCGGTTCGCCGGTTACTCCACCGGATCGCTGGTCGGCTTGGCGATGATCGCCTTCAGCTCGCTGGTCATGGGAAATTCCAGGTTCAGGCCCTTGGGCGGGATCGGCTGCTGGAACCAGCGCTGGTAGATGCCGTTGATCTCCCCGGTGCGATACAGGTCCGCCAGGGTCGCATTGACCAGAGCCAGGAACTGCGGGTCGTCCTTGCGCACCATGCAGCTGTAGATCTCCCGTGACTGCTCTTCCCCCACCACCACCCAGTTGTGCGGGTCCCGCGCCTTGGCCCGCTCGCCATAGAGCAGCGCATCGTCCATGTAGAAGGCCGCCGCACGTCCCGACTGCAGCATCTGGAACGCTTCGCCGTGGTCCTTGGCGCTGATCACGAACATATCGATCTTGTGCTCGACGTTATAGCTCTTGAGGAACCGCTCGTTGGTCGTGCCCGCGGTGGTCACCACGTTTTTGCCCCGCAGGTCGGCGAAGTTCTTGATTCCGCTGTCCTTGGCGGTCAGCAGCTGGCCCTTGACGTAGATGAAGCCATAGGAAAACGCCACCTGCTTCTGCCGCTCGGCTGTCACCCCGGTGGAGCCGCACTCCAGGTCCACGGTGCCGTTCTGCACCAGGGGAATACGGGTCTGGGACGTCACCAGGTTGTACTTCACCGCCAGCTTGGGCAGTTGCAGCTGCTGCTGGATACGCTCCACCACCTTGCCCGCCAGCTCCACGGAATAGCCCATGGGCTTGCCGCTGTGGTCACCCACGTAGGAAAACGGCACCGAAGCATCGCGATAACCCAAGGTAATACTCGCGCTGTTGGCGATCTTCGCCAGGGTGCCGTCCAGCGACGCCTCACCGGCCTGAGCCGTGGCGCCGAACAACAGGCCCAGGGTGCAGCCGAGCAACGTGATCTTATGCATTGTTATTCTCCGTTGTGGGTAAGGGTGATTCAGCGGCGCACCGCAATAACGCTGATTTCGACGAGGATTTCCGGACGCGCCAGGGCGGCCTGCAAAGTGGTGCGGGCCGGCGCCTGCCCCGGGGACAGCCACGCCGACCAGACCTCGTTCATGGCGCCGAAGTCGGCCTGGATATCCTTCAGATAGAGGGTCGCGCTGAGCAGGTGGTCCTTATCGCTGCCGGCCTCGGCCAGCAAGGCGTCGATCTTCTCCAGCACTTCGCGGGTCTGGCCGCTGATATCGCTGCTCGGGCCCGGCACCTGACCGGAAAGAAACACCAGTTCGGCAAAGGTCACGGCACCACTGAGGCGGTTGTTGCTGTGGATACGCTGAATGCTCATCAAGAAACTCCTGTTCAAGGTTCAGGCCACGCGGGGCGTCAGGCCCTGCATGTCGATACTGGTGGAACGCTGGCCGATCAGTTCGCCAAGCAGTTGGCCGCTGCCGCAGGCCAGGGTGAAACCCAGGGCGCCGTGCCCCAGGTTGAGCCACAGGTTGCGGTAGGCGGTGGCACCGATCAGTGGTACGCCGCTGGGGGTGGCCGGGCGCATGCCGGCCCACTCGACCGCGGCCGCGTAGTCACCGGCGTTGGCGAAGCTTTCGGCCGCCTGGCGGCGCATCAGGGCCAGGCGCCCAGGGTCCGGTGCCGGGTCGAAGCCGACAATGTCGACCATGGCCGCGACCCGCAACTGCTGGCCGATGCGGGCGTAGACGATCTTGCGGTTGTAGTCGGTGAGGCTGATCTCCGGCGCCCGGTGCTGCGGGCCGATGGGTACGCTGAGGCTGTAGCCCTTGAGCGGATAGAGCGGCAGGTGCAGTCCCGGCAGGCGCAAGTCGGCGCTGCGATGGCCGGCGGCCAGAACCAGGTGCTCCACCGGCAGTTGGTAATCGCCCAGGTCGATGGCCTGGACCCGGTCACCGGCATGGCGAATGGCCCGGACTCGCTGGCCCAGGAGGATCTCGCAGCGCCCGGAAGCCCGCAGCCGCGCCGCCAACTGCTGGCAGAACCCATGGCAATCGGCGACCTCTTCATCCGCGGTGTAGATGCCACCGACAAACGGCACATCCCCCAGGGCAGGTTCCAGGGCCGCGCATTCAGCGGCCGACAGCACCTGCTGCCGACGGCGGTCCGCCAGGTTGTGCCGGGCATGCTCGAAGCTTGCGCTTTCGCGGAAGGTCACCAGCTTGCCGTTGCGCCGCCAGTCGAAGCCCTGCAGGTGGTCCTCTTCGCGCCAGCCTTGCAAGGTGGCCTGGCTGAGCAGTGCCAGGCGCAGCAGGTGCGCGCCATTGCGCTGGTTCACCGAGCGCCGGCAAGCCCCGAGAAATCCCGCCATCCAGCGCCATTGCGCCGGGTCCAGGCGCGGCCGCAGCTTGAGCGGCGAGTCGCCCTTGAGCATCCACCCCAGCGCCTGCCAGGGCACGCCGGCATCGGCCAGGGGCGCCACGTAGCGATAGGACAGCTGCCCACCATTGGCAAAGCTGGTCTGGCTGCCCAGGGAGTCCTGGGCTTCCACCAGCGTCACCTCGAAACCCTGGCGAACCAGAGCGTAGGCACTGGCCAGGCCGATGACCCCTCCCCCGATGATGCACACCCGCTGACTCATGATTGCCCCTGGCCTGTTGTTGAACGGCTTCAGGTTAGGGGCAGGTGACAGCGGGCGAACAATGAATAAAGATGGACCTCCCATAAACAAAGGTTATGGACCGCCCATGCGCCTGCGCCATATCGAAATCTTCCAGGCCATCCGCCAGACCGGCTCCATCAGCGGTGCCGCGCAGTTGCTGCACGTCTCGCAACCGGCGGTGAGCAAGGTGCTGCAGCACGCCGAGTTGCAACTGGGCTTTGCGCTGTTTCTGCGGGTGCGCGGCAAGCTCCAGGCAACCCCGGAGGCCCTGGAGCTGGAGCGCGAAGTGGACAAGGTCAGTGAAAGCCTGCAAGGAGTCCGGCGCCTGGCCCAGAGCCTGCGCCGGGAGCCGGGTCAGAGCCTGCGCATCGGCGCCACTCCGGCCCTGGCCCTGGCGTTGCTGCCTCCGGCCATCAGCGAATGGACCCGGCGCTACCCGGACAGCCTGTGCGAGCTGTCCAGCGCCCACAGCCGCGAACTGGTGCAGAACCTGCTGATGCGCGAGATCGACCTGGCCCTGACCCTGCAACGCCCGGATCACCCCGGGCTGAGCGGGCAGGCCCTGGCCCAGGGGGTGCTGGTGGCGCTGGCGCCGCTGGACTACTGGCCAGCGGCAACCCGCGGCCAACCCCTGGCGCTGATGGAGTTGGCGGATGCGCCACTGATTGGCCTGAGCAGCGCCGATCCGCTGTCGGCCCGGCTCGACAGCTACCTCAAGTCGGTGGAGCCGGCACCGCGGGTGCACATTGCCGTGCAAACCTATTCCCTGGCCCGGGCCATGGTGGAATCCGGCGCCGGGCTGGCGCTGATCGATCCCTTCACCGCCCTGGGCGCCTCAACGGCCAGCACCGCGATCCGTCCCCTGAGCCCGGCGCTGCCGATCACCCTGTACGCGGTGACCCGCGCCGCCGAACCGCCGCCCCACACCCTGGCCAGCCTGCTGGAGATCTTCGCTCGCCAGGCCCAGGCCCAACTCGACCACCCCTTGTAGGCGCTGGCTTGCCAGCGAAAGCGCCCACAAGCCCGGCGCAAACCCTCAAGGCCCCCTTCGCCGGCAAGCCGGCTCCTACAACAAACCGCAGCATCCCGCCCGTAGGAGCTGGATTGCCAGCGAAGGCGCCCGCAAGCCCGGCGCAAGTCCCAAGGGCCTCTTCGCCGGCAAGCCGGCTCCTACAACAAACCGCAGCATCCCGCCCGTAGGCGCTGGCTTGCCAGCGAAAGCACCCGCAAGCCCGGCGCAAGTCCCGCGGGCCTCTTCGCCGGCAAGCCGGCTCCTACAGGACGTAGAACAGGATGGCGACGAAGTGCAGCAGGCTGCCGGCGATCACGAACAGATGCCAGATGCCGTGGGCATGGCGCAGGCGGCTGTCGAGGGCGAAGAAGATGATGCCCACGGTGTACAGCACCCCGCCCGAGGCCAGCCACGCAAACCCGGCAGGCCCCAGGGCCGCCAACAGCGGCTTGACCGCCACCAGCACGATCCAGCCCATCACCGCATAGATCACGATGGAGAGGATCCGCGCCTCGGAGCGCGGCTTGATCTCCTGGAGAATGCCGATCAGCGCCAGCCCCCAGACAATGCCAAACAGGGTCCAGCCCCAGGGCCCGCGCAGGGTCACCAGGCAGAACGGTGTATAGCTGCCGGCGATCAGCAGGTAGATCGAGAAGTGGTCGACCTTCTGCATGATGTTCTTCGCCCGTCCGCGCACGCTGTGATAGACCGTGGACACGCTGTAGAGCACCAGCAGGGTGAAGGAGTAGATCGCCACGCTGACGATCTTCCACGGGCTGCCGTCGAGGCTGGCCAGCACCACCAGCCAGATGCCGCCGACAAACGCCGCGATGGCCCCCAGCAGGTGGGTCCAGGCGTTGAATCTTTCTCCGTGATACATCGTTCGCTTACCCTGAAAACATGAAAAAACACGCAAGGCTCAGGCCTGCAGCTTGAAAGCGCAATATTTCTATTGGGGCGTGGCCGGTAAAAAACCAGCGGCCACCGGCTGACTCATCGGGCATCATCAGGCCCTCCTCACCAGAGTCCGGACCATGCTCATCGACGAAGAGTTGACCCTGAAAAAGCTCGAAGTGTTTCTGGCCTTCATGCGCACCGGCAATCTGGCCCGCGCCGCCAGTGAGTTGCAGACCAGCAATGTCAGCGTGCACCGGGCCATCCACTCCCTGGAAAACGCCCTCCGCTGCCCGCTGTTCAAGCATGAAGGGCGCAACCTGACCCCGCTGGAAAGTGCCTATGTGCTGGAGGAGCGGGCGCAGAAGCTGGTGCAGGACGTGGTCGAGAGCGTGCGCCTGACCCGGGAAGCCGCGGGCTTCTCTGCAGAACGCTTCAAGCTCGGCGCGCTTTACTCGTTGACGGTGAAAACCGTGCCGCAACTGATCATGGGCCTGAAGCTGCGACGCAGCGAGCTGAACATCGACCTGATCCTGGGCTCCAACATCGACCTGTTGTACAAGCTCAAGAACATGGAAGTAGACGCCATCCTGATTTCCCTGGACGACAGCGTCAACGACCCGGACTGCGAACAGCTGCCGCTGTTCTCCGATGACATTTTCCTCGCCACCCCCGCCGACTCGCCCTTCGCCCAGCAGCACGAGGTGGACCTGGCCGACGTGCGCGACGCCACCTTCATCACCCTGACCCAGGGTTTCGCCACCCACCAGGACGGCGCACGGGTGTTCAAGCAGGCGGGCTTCGAGCCCAAGGTGGCGATGCAGGTCAACGATATCTTCACCCTGTTGAGCATGGTCAGCTCGGGGGTCGGTTATGCGTTGCTGCCGGGAAGGATTGCCGCGGTCTATGAAAACCGCGTGAAGTTGATACCGCTGCAGGCGCGCTATCGCCTGCAGCAGCATATCGGCGTGGTGTTCCTCAAGGCCAAGGAGCGCGACCCGAACCTGCTGGCGCTGTTGGCCGAATGCCGGATGTACGCCAACCGCCAAGCCCCGTCCCGACACCCTCCCCTGTAGGAGCTGGCTTGCCAGCGAAGGCGTCCGCAAGAGCGGTGCACGTCTCAGGGGCCCGTTCGCCGGCAAGCCGGCTCCTACAAAAACACGGCATCTGTGGCTCTACCCTCCTGTGTGGGAGCTGGCTTGCCAGCGAAGGCGTTCGCAAGAGCGGTGCACGTCTCAGGGGCCTGTTCGCCGGCAAGCCGGCTCCTACAAAAGCACGGCATCTGTGGCTCTACCCTCCTGTGTGGGAACTGGCTTGCCAGCGAAGGCGTCCGCAAGAGCGGTGCACGTCTCAGGGGCCTGTTCGCCGGCAAGCCGGCTCCTGCAGGGGTTAGCCCACCAGGCCGCGGACGATGAAGAACAGCAGCGACGGCCCCAACAGGCAACCCAGGCCGGTATGGAAGGTGGCGGTCAAGGCGCCGTAAGGCACCAGCCGCCGGTCGGTGGCTGCCAGGCCTGCGGTCACGCCGCTGACGGTTCCGGCCAGCCCGCCGAAGACCATCGCCGAACGCGGATTGTCCAGGCCCATCCAGCGTGCCGCCATGGGTGTGCCCACCATCACCAGGATGGCCTTGATCAGGCCCGTGGCAATCGACAGGGCCACCACATCGGAACTGGCACCGATGGCCGCACCGGTCACCGGGCCGACGATATAGGTCACGGCCCCCGCGCCAATGGTGGTCATGCTCACCGCATCGCGATAGCCAAAGGCCCAGGCGATGCTCGCACCCACGATAAACGGCAGCACCGTGCCCAGCAGCAGCGCCACTGCGCCGATCATCCCGGCCTTGCGCGCCTCGGTGGCCTGTACCTCAAAGGCCGTGGCGACGATGGCGAAGTCCCGCAGCATGGCCCCGCCCATCAGGCCGATGCCGGAGAACAGCGCCAGGTCCGCCAGGCCCTTCTGCCCGCCGGTCACGGTACCGCCGACCCAGGCCAGCACCAGGCCGATGACGATGGCAATCGCCGAGCCGTGAATCCTGCCGAATGTCAGGCGCCTGGACAGCAGCACCGAGACCCACATGATCGCCCCGACGAAAGCGAACGCCGTGACCAGACCGTTGTGCTCCAGGCCTTTCTCGATCAGATCCCACATCTCAGCGCCCCCCTGCCGGTGCTGCATCGGCGCCCGGCTCCAGCGGCTCGGCCGGCAATGGCTCGCCCTTGTGGGTCCGGCTGATCAGGGCAATGGTGCAACCGCAGAGCAGCACCGAGCCGATGGCGGCCAACACCGCCACGGGTCCGCCGTGCAGGGCGGTGACCACGTTCTGCTGGGCAGCCATGGCCACCACCACCGGGATGTACATGGCACCCCAGAAGCCGACGCCCATCTCGCAATCCTTGGTCATGCCGCCGCGCTTTTGCATCCACAGGCGCGCACAGATCAGCAGGATCATGGCGATGCCGACCCCGCCGACATTGGACTTCACTCCCAGCAACACGCCGAGCATGTCACCGATAATCACGCCCGCCAGGGTACAGATCGCCAGCAAGGCCACACCGTAGATAATCATTGTCGTTGTCCTCAAAGTGCATCGTCGAAGTTGTTGTTCTTGTGCTTCGTCAGCCTGAGTCGGTGCTCTATCGGTCGCGGTTGCCCTCCTCGCGCAGCAGTGCCTGCAAGGTGTCCAGACGGGCACCGTCGAAGGCGATGACCGTTCCTTGCTCGAATACCCGACGCGCCAGCCCGGTCAGCACCGCACCGGGAGGCAGCTCGATCTGCAGGCGCACGCCACGCTCGTAGGCGCTTTGCACCGTGCCGCGCCAATCCACCACCCGGCACATGTTGCAGGCCAGGTCGTCGCGCAGTTGTTCCACCCCACGCATGGGCCGCGCCCGACTGCCGCTCAGGTAGCCGATCCGGGGAACCTGCAGGCGCACTTCGGCGAAGGCCGCCGCCAGGGCCTGGGCCGGCTGCTCCAGCAAGGGGCAATGGGACGGCACGCTGACCGCCAGGCGCCTGGCCACCCCCGCGCCCGAGCGACGGGCCCGTTCGGCCACCGCCTGCATCGCGGCGTCGCTGCCGGCGATCACCACCTGGCTGTCGGCATTGATATTGGCCAGGTACACCGGCGTATCCCGGCTGTGAACCTGGGCCAGAAGCGCCTCCACGGCCGCAAGCTCCAGGCCGATCAACGCGGTCATGCCATAACCCTGTGGATAAGCCTGCTGCATCAGCTCCCCCCGCAGGCTCACCAGGCGCAGGGCATCGGCGAACTCCAGGGCGCCCGCCACCACCGCTGCCGGGTAGGCGCCGATGGACAGGCCAGCGACGTAGTCCACCGTGGCCGCCGATTGCAGCAGGGTCCGGGCAGTAGCCACCCCGGCGATCAGCAGGCACAGCTGCACTGCCCGGGTGGAGGCCAGGGCCTGGGGCGAATCCAGCTGCATTACGTCCTGGCCCAACACCTCGCCGGCCTCTTGCAGGCACGCCAGCACCTCGGGGCTTGGCGGCAGGCGCTGGAGCATGCCCGGCTGCTGCGCGCCCTGGCCCGGGAACACCAGCAGGCTGCTCACGCTGCTTGCTCCCGAACGTCCCAGGGGTCACTCACCAGCCTCGCGCCTTCCGCGCTCTTGAGCAGCACCCGGGGCGCCGAGCCGGCCCACTCGCGCAACGCCAAGGCCCCTGCAGGCACCTGCAATTGCATGTCCACCGGGCAGCCGGCGCTGTCGAGCAGCGCCAGCAACGCCCGGGCACGGGGCCGGGACAGGGGTTCTGGCGCACGCAGGATCAGGTCCAGGTCGCTGCCCTGATGCAACGCGCCAACGCCACTGGCCAACTCGAAACCGGCACTGCCACTGACGCCCCATGCCCACTCCAGGGCGTCCAGCTCGTCCCGCAGTCGATCCAGTGCCCGCAGCGCCGGCCATTGCCGAGACGACGCCACATGACGCAACGCCTCAGGGCACACCCCGCGTTGCACGGTGTCCTGCGCCAGCAACGCCGGATAACGCTGCTCCCGGGACGTGCCACGCAGCCCTACGGCCACCAGCCCGGGTGCAGTCAGGGCCCGGCGCACCACCACCGGCTGCCCGGCCGCCAGCACCGCATGGGCCCAGGCCGGCGCGTCGGCCGGCAACTGCGCCGGGGTCATGCCCCACAGCAGATCGTGGGGCAGCCAGGGGCCGGCGCCCTTCACCACTGCTCCCGCAGCAGTTGCCGGACCCGGCTGGAGGCAGCGCGGTTCGCTGCACCCAGGCGGCTGCCCAGGTCCACACCCTTGGCCCGCACATCGGCCACGGCCTGCAGTAGGCACTCCTCGACCCGGGCCAGGTCCTGCGCCGTCGGTTGCTCGATCTGCTGCACCGACAGGGTTTCCCAGAGCAGGCCGAGGCCGGCGTAGCTATCGATGTCGTAGGCCATGGGCGGCACGCTGGCGGCCAGGGCTTCCAGTTCCTCAACGCTGCGCAAGGTCACTCGGGCCGCCGAGGCCTTGCCCATGGCGTGCACCATCACGCCCGGGTCACGCAGGGCAATCAGCCGGTTGGCCTGGTAGCCGTGGGCCAGGAAGGCACCGGACATGGCCTTGCCCACCAGCAGGGCAATCACCGGGTGCCCGGCCAGCCGCGCCCGAGCGTAGCTGTCGGCGGCACCGGCCAGGGCCTGATGGATGCCCAGGGCCTCCTCGCGCCGGCCATAGGCCTGGCTGGGCACATCGACAATGGCAATCAGCGTTCGCTTGTGAGCCTGATCCTGGTCGGCGGCAATCACTTCATCCACCGTCCTGGCCAGGCCCCAGCCTTCGAGCAGGCCGACCTCACCCTGGCGGGCACGGACAAAGCGGTTTTCAGGATCGGCCACGACGGCGATGAAACGCGCCGGCTGGCCGCCCAACTGACCGTCCGCCACCTTCAGCGACGGCGGCAGGTCCTTGACCTCCCTCGCCCCGCCAGCCAAGGCGTTGAACCAGTTCAGCCCCCTCAGGGAACAGGCACTCATGAGCGGTCTCCTTGATACAGATGACGAACCGTCGCCGCATCGATTTGCGGCGCCGTGTCCAGGCGGGCCAGGCGCTGCAGATACAGGTCGGCCTCGCGGCTGCGTTGGCGCGGCGGCAAGCCGAGGGCCAGCAGTTCGCGAACCTGGGCCTGGATCTGTGCCACATCGTCGGCCACGTAGCGGTCCACCAGGCCACTGGCGAAACGCTGCTCACCGCCGGTCAGGCTCCAGATGAACGGCCGGTCCCGGGAGTCGTATTCCTCAAGGCCCGCTTCCTGCTCGATCACCTGCGGGCCGTTGAGCCCCAGGCGCGCTTCCTGGGTGACCAGCAGATAACTGCACAACCCGGCGGCAATCGACATGCCGCCAAAGCAGCCGACACTGCCGGCCACCACGCCGACCACCGGCTGGTACTGGCGCAGGTCGACGATCGCGGCGTGGATATCGGCAATCGCCGCCAGCCCCAGGTTGGCTTCCTGCAGGCGCACACCGCCGGTTTCCAGCAGCAACACGGCGCGGGTCGGGATGCCGTTGCGGTTGTCTTCGGCGGCCAGTTCCAGGGCGCCGGCAATCTTCGCCCCACCCACTTCACCGAGGCTGCCGCCCTGGAAAGCGCCTTCGATGGCAGCAATCACCACCGGCGAACCCGCGATGCTGCCCTTGGCGATCACCACCCCGTCATCAGCCTGGGGCACCACGCCCTGGCGCTCCAGCCAGGGCGACATGACCCGCTGGAACGGGTCGAGCAATTCGCGAAAGCTGCCGTCATCCAGCAGCGCCCGGGCCCGTTGTCGGGCCCCCAGCTCGACGAAACTGTGCTTGTTCAGCAAACGTGCACTGTCAGTCATGGCCGATCTCCTCGAAGCCCTGTTCCAGGCGCAGGCGCACCACGCCGGGGGTGGCGCCGAAATCATGGATGTCGATCAGCAACGCCGGCGGCGTCTGGCCATCGAACATGCGCTCGAACAGGTGCTGCCAGCGGGAGGCGCTGCCATTCACCGAGGTCTGCACCTGGATCAGCAGCTTGCCGGCCTGCCCCGGCTCCAGCAGCACCTCAAGGTCGCCGGAACCGACACAGCCCACCAGGGCACGGCCACGGCCGGGCTGGCCGGCGGGGAATTCGAAATTCAAGGTTTCCATTACATCGCTCCCTGGATTAAGGCATCGCCGGATTCGATCCGGTCGAGCAACAGGCTGGCTGCCAGCAGGTCTGCGGCGCCGCCGGGCGAGGCATTCAAGGTCACTAGTTGCAGGTCCAGCTCGTGCAGGCGACAGCGGCCGGCCAGGCTGGCACTGCCCCCCGCCTCGAGCACCGCCCGGGCGCCCTGCTGCATCGCCTGCAGGCCCGCCTCGCCGGCGCGGTAGAGCACGCAGGTGTCCGCCAGGCGACTCATGATCGCCAGCAGGGCATCGAGCCGGGCGTTCTGTTCGCCATGGCCCTGCTCGCGGCTGCGCCCGAGCTGGGGCAGCCCCCACTGCAGCACTGCGGGAAAGCCCTGCTGCGCCTCTTCCCGGGCACCGCGCACACCGTAGCGCAGCGCCACCTGGGCGCCGTGGCTCAGGGGCCGTGGCGCATAACGATCTTCCAGCAGCGCCAGGCGGGCAGCCCGCAGCGCGATGCTGCTGGCCCCTGTGGATTCAGGCTCCAGCGCGGCAGCGGCCACCAGCAGGCCCAGGGCCCAGATCGCTCCGCGATGGGTATTCACCCCCTGAGTGGTGGCAAGCATCGCCCGCTCGCCTTCACGGCCGATATGGCCCAGGGCTTCGCGCAGGGGCAGGCCGATTTCGCCCCATTCCAGCGCGGCATCGGCCATCTGCTTGAAGGCCGGCCACAGGGACAGCGCCGAGGCGTGCATCAGCCCCAGGTGCAGGTCGCAGTGGGCGCCATTGCCGCGGCGGTCCACCAGGGCCGGCTTGGGCGACAGGTCGGCTTCGTCGATCAGTGCGTCCACCGCCAGGTCCGCCAAGCGTTCGGCCAGGTTCAAGGGGCGCGATTGCAGATTGAATGCGTGCATTACCAGCTCCTGAACTTGGCGGGCGGGTTGTACAAGCCGCCGGACCACTCCACCAGGTCGGCGACGCTTTTCGCCGCCAGCAGTTCGCGGCTGGCGTCGGTACGGCGAATGCCGAGGTCTTCCGGCAGGGCGATCAGGCCTTCGCGGCGCATGCGCGCGGTGTCCTTGGGGTTGTGTCGCAGGCCGATGGCGGTGACCCCGGCCACGGCGGCGATCATCGCCTGGCGCTCTTCCAGGGAGCGGGCCTTGTACAGGTAGGCAATGCCCTCCTCGGTCAGCAGGTGGGTGACGTCGTCGCCGTAGATCATGATCGGTGCCAGGGGCATGCCGCTCTTGCGCGCCACGTCCACCGCGTCGAGGGTTTCGACGAAGGTCGGTTTGCCGCCTTCCTGGAAGGTCTCGACCATCTGCACCACCAGCTTTTTGCCGCGTTCGAGCATGGCCTGGGGGGCGTCGCTCTGATCCTGGCGCATATCCAGCCAGGCCGGGGTGCCGTGGCGGCGCCCGCGCGGGTCGTGGCCCATGTTCGGCGCCCCGCCGAACCCCGCCAGGCGGCCGCGGGTCACGGTGGAGGAGTGGCCGTCGCCGTCCACCTGCAAGGTGGCACCGATAAACAGGTCCACCGCGTACTGCCCGGCCAGTTGGCAGAACATCCGGTTGGAGCGCAGCGAGCCGTCGCGACCGGTGAAGAACACGTCCGGGCGTGCGGCAATGTAGTTCTCCATGCCCAGTTCGGTGCCAAAGCAATGCACGCTTTGCACCCAGCCGCTTTCAATGGCCGGGATGAGGGTCGGATGGGGATTGAGGGTCCAGTTGCGGCAGATCTTGCCCTTGAGCCCCAGGGACTCGCCGTAGGTCGGCAGGATCAGTTCGATGGCCGCGGTGTTGAAACCGATGCCGTGGTTCAGCGACTGCACGTTGTGTTTTTCGTAGATGCCGCGGATCGCCATCATCGCCATCAGCACATGCACCGGCTTGATGTGGCGCGGGTCACGGGTGAACAGCGGCTCGATGTAGAACGGCTTGTCGGCCACCACCACGAAGTCGACCCAGGAGGCCGGGATATCCACCCTGGGCAACTCGCTGACGTCATCCACCAACTGGTTGACCTGAACGATGACGATACCGTCGCTGAAGGCCGCCGGTTCGATCAACGCGGGCGTGTCCTCGGTACTGGGGCCAGTGTAGATATTGCCGGCACGGTCGGCCATGAAACCGGCGGACAGCACCACATTGGGGATCAGGTCCACCACCAGCCGCGCATAGAGTTCGATGTAGGTATGGATCGCACCGATTTCCAGCAACCCGTCCTCGAGCAACTGGCTGATGCGCAGGCTCTGGGTGCCGGCAAAGGAGAAGTCGAGCTTGCGGGCGATGCCGCGCTCGAACAGGTCCAGGTGCTCGGAGCGGCCGACGCTGGGCATGATCATGTGCAGGTCATGCAGCTTGGCCGGATCGGCCTTGGCCAGGGAGCGAGAGAGAAAATCCGCCTGCTTCTGGTTGTTGCCCTCCAGCACCACCCGGTCGCCCGGCAGGATCAGCGCTTCCAGCGCCGCGACAATCTTGTCGGTCGGCAACACCACGCCGTCGGCGAGGGCCCGCACCTGCTCGAGGCGCCGCAGCTTTTCGCTGCGCCGCCGCGACCAGCGCGCGTCGGGGGAAATTGTTGTTGTCATGCTCACTCCACAGGTTCGCTGTCGTGGCAGTCACCATAGGAGTGAAAACGGAGGGCATCAATCAAGCATGACGCCGGATAGTTACGCTGAGCGTAATGATTGCAAGGCCATTGGCGCCCCATCACCCAATCGGTACACAATGCGCGCCGGAACGGCCAATCAACGGTCGAGGCAGACAACGATGAGAGTCAGCATGGACACACCGATTCGCTCAAACCAGACGCTGCTGGAGCAGATCAGCCTGGGCCTGAAGCCCGACTACCTGATGTTCTGGGGGCACCAGCCAACCCGCGACGGACGCATCTCGCAAAGCTGCTTCAGCCAGTGGTTCGCCAGCGGTTTCGAGCTTGAGGGCATTCACTACCCCAGCGCCGAGCATTTCATGATGGCCGGCAAGGCCCTGCTGTTCGACGACCGGGAAACCCACTCGCGGATCCTCAAGGCGGTCACTCCGGCGGACGTCAAGCAACTGGGCCGTGAAGTGCGCGGTTTCGATGATGCCCGCTGGACCGAGGCACGTTTCGAGATCGTGGTGCGCGGCAACCTGGCCAAATTCAGCCAGCACCCGGCCCTGGGTGAATACCTGCTGTCCACCACCGATCAGGTGCTGGTAGAAGCCAGCCCGGTGGACCGAATCTGGGGCATTGGCCTGGCCGCCGAAGACCCCAAGGCCAGCCGGCCGGAGCAATGGCGCGGGCTCAACCTGCTGGGTTATGCCCTGATGGAAGTGCGCGACCAACTTCACAAACCGGGACTGGATCACTGAGGTCAGAAACCCTGAGAGTGCTTAGAAGGGCAAGTGCAGTCTGCGTCTGACTGCACCGAAAGACACCAATGCAAGGGTCGCGACCACCGCACTGGCTATCGGCTGATACGGCACAAGAAAGCGCATCGACTGTATATAAAAATAAGTGATCAACAGCATATAGAACGTCAAAATCAATACGTTATGGCGCTTGCGCTCGATACTCCACGAAATCCTGAGGAACCCTGGCAACACCAATACAATGGCCACGGCGCCTTCGATCAAAGCCTTGATGAACCTGTCAATCACTTCCCCTTCGACCCTAACGAACACCACTATCATAGAAAGACTGGTGGTTATGAATATGAACGAACAGACATATTCAAACACGTGCAGGAGTTTCAGCTTACAGGCATCTTCAACAGCTGCCTCATCCACCTCAGGTTTCAATGTCAGCAATGCGGCTAAAAGCCCGGCGCCCAAACCACCGAGTGTCATAATCACGAAATTCGTAAGAACCAGCGCGAATTCTTGAGCCCCTGAGTTCTCCTTGATTTGCTCGGTGTATTGGAAAACCTTCTTCCGATAATCAATCGGTTGCTGACTAGCGTCCATCGGACCAGAGCTACTCTTTTCAATCACCGCTATCTGGCCATTGAACTGCGCAATCGAGGCTTCCAATTTGGCATTTTTCTGCTTCAGCTCGAAGCCCGACGCCGACAGGTAGAACATGATTAAAGCGGCGCTGGATATGGAAAAAAAGAACCCCAACATCATGCCTGTCCGGGTTCTCACACCCATGACAAATGCACCACTTACCGATACCCCTACAATCCAAAATAACAGCACTTCAACTAACGGCATGTGGGAAGCCTCCATCACACCGGCGGTCAATGAACTGCACTGCTCGGACAGCACTCTCAATACATCGCCAAAATCCACTTTCAAACAAAACCTCCCTTTACTTCAAACAGACTAAGACCGGCCTCTCTATCGGCCCCAAGCGATGTAGATTTACCCACCAAGGCTACAAACTGCTTGAATACCCCATACCGTTTACCAGCAACTCTTCCAGCGCCAGCAGGTCCGGCACCTTGACCACCTGCTCGGCCACCTGCACCGCGGCCTTTTCCAGCGGCGCCAGGGGCACATCGACGTAGCTCAACTGGCTGTCGAGCTTGCAGGAGCGGGGAATGCCCTGCACCAGCAAGGCCATGAACTTCAGCTCCGGGCGCCCACCCAGGGCGTTGAGCACGACGATCCGCGCCCGCTCGCCAATCACCGTCCGAGCGCCACAGGCCGACTCGAAGCTGATCAGCGCAATCCAGCGCTCGCGCCAGAGCACCCGCCCCAGGTACCAGGGCGGTGAATCCAGGTCGAAGGCGCCCTGCTGGTAGTCGATCAGCTCGGCCACCGCGACATTGGGCAGGATCAGGGTGCGGTCGGCCAGGGGCAGCAGCAGCCCGGTGAGAGTGCTGGCGCGGTGATCAAGCATGGGTCTTGCTCCACAGGGCAATGCTTTCCAGCAGCACCGACTCTTGGTAGGGCTTGCCGAGGTAGTCGTTGACGCCAATGGCCATGGCCCGGTCGCGATGCTTCTGGCCGGTACGGGAGGTGATCATGATGATCGGCAAGTGCTGCAGGCGAGGGTCGTTGCGCACCTGGATCGCCACCTCGAAACCGTCCATCCGCGGCATTTCGATGTCCAGCAGCATCAGGTCCGGGGTGTGCTCGGCCAGCAACGCCATGGCGTCGACCCCGTCCTTGGCGGTGAGCACGTTCATGCCGTGGCGTTCCAGCAGGCGGCTGGTGACCTTGCGCACGGTGACCGAGTCGTCCACCACCAGCACCAGCATCGGCCGTGGCGGTTGCACCTCGCTGGCCGGTTCGTCACCCGCCAGGCGCGGCAGTGGCGCCTGGACCTGCAACGCGCGGATATGCGCCAGCAGATCGAGAATCAGCACCACCCGGCCATCGCCGAGGATGGTCGCCCCGGACAGTCCCTGGACTGCGGCAAACTGCGGCCCCAGGCTCTTGACCACGATTTCCCGGGTGCCAAAGGTGGCGTCCACCTGCACGGCTATCCGCTGCTCGTTGCAGTGCACCAGCAGCACCGGCAAGGGCAGTACCTGGCCCAGCAGCTTCGGCCGCGGCACGGTATGCAGCAACTCCCCCAGGTAACACAGCTGATAGCCCTGGCCGGCGTATTCGTAGTGCGGCGGATCAAGCTGGTAAAAGGCATCCAGCTCGCCCGGCAGTACCCGCACGATGCCCTCCACGGTGTTCAGCGGAATCGCGTACTGCTCGTCCGCGCATTGCACCATCAGCGCTCGGTTGACCGAGACGGTGAACGGCAAGCGGATGCGAAAATGCACGCCCTGCCCGGCAATCGAATCGATGCTCATGGTGCCGCCCAGTTGGCGCACTTCTTCATGGACCACGTCCATGCCCACGCCGCGTCCGGAAATCTGGGTGATCTTCTCGGCGGTGGAAAACCCCGGCTGCATGATGAACTGCAGCACCTCGCGGTCGCTGAGCTGCGCCTGCGGGTCCAGTAATCCGCGTTTGATGGCCTTTTTGCGCACCGCTTCCAGGGGCACACCGGCACCGTCGTCGCGCATGTCGAAGATGATGTCGCCCCCTTCCCGGGACAGATCGAGGGTGATCCGTCCCTGCTCCGGCTTGCCCACCGCCAGGCGCGCCTGGGCCGACTCCAGGCCATGATCGACCGCGTTGCGCAGCATGTGCTCCAGCGGCGCAACCATGCGTTCGAGAACGTTGCGGTCCATCTCCCCTTCGGCGTTGCCGACCACGAACTCCACGTCCTTGCCCAGCTCTTCGGCCACCTGGCGGACGATGCGCTTGAGCCGCGGCACCATGCGTTCGAAAGGCACCATGCGCGTGCGCATCAGGCCCTCCTGCAGCTCGGTGTTGATCCGCCCCTGCTGCGCCAGCAGGTTCTCGGCGTCGTGGTTGCGCCGGTCGAGGGTTTCCTTGAGGTCCAGCAGGTCCGAGGCCGACTCGAACAGGGCCCGGGACAGTTGCTGCAATTGTGAGTGGCGGTCCATTTCCAGGGGGTCGAACTCTTCGTAGCCCAGGCGCTCGGCCTCCACCTGCTGGCGGCTGAGGATCCGCCCCTGGGTTTCGGTGTCCAGCCGCCGCAACTGATCGCGCATGCGCTCGATGGTGGTTTCCATCTCGCCCAGGGCCACCCGGGCATCGTTGACCTGTTGTTCGATGCGCCCCCGGAAGATCGAGGTTTCCCCGGCCAGGTTCACCAGGTCGTCCAGCAGTTCGGCGGAGACTTTGACCATGTCTCCTGCGCCGGCCGCGTCCGGCACCGGGACCACGGATTCCGGCTTGGCCAGCAGCAGCGGTGCATCCTGGCCGGGACCGGACGGCACACGAGGGTGGCTCAAGTCATGGATGGCCTCGATGAGTTTCTGCGCGGCCTCGATGGGTTGCCCCGCCCGGGCGGCATCGAGCATCTGGGCCAGTCGGTCGTGGCTCTTCTGCAACAGGGTGAAGAGCACCGGGCTGGGCTGCAGCAAGCCGGCGGACAGGCCTTCGAAAAGAAATTCCAGCTCATGGGCCAGGTCACCGATGGGGGCGATTTCCACCATCCGTGCACCGCCCTTGAGGGTGTGCAGGTCGCGCAGCAGGGTTTCCACCTCCTGGCGCGCCTGGGGGTCGGCCTGCCAGCGGCCGAGCGCTGCGGCCGAGCTGTCGATGATGTCGAAACCTTCCTCCAGGAAAATCTCCAGCAGCTCCGGGTCCTGGGCCGTGCTGTCTTCCGGCACAGCGCTCTCCGGCACGTCGGTGGGGCTGGCAGCCTGCTGCCGATAAGCGCGGACCGCCTCGACCTGGCCCCGCGAGTCATCCAGGGCGCGCTGCCCCTGCAGTTGTTCGAGCAACAATGCCAACTGCTCGTGGCTGCTGCGCAACAGCAGGCCCAGGTGCGGGCTGTAGCTGTAGCGCCGGTCCACCAGCCCCTCGTACAGCGACTCCAGCTCCTGGGCCAGTTCGGCCACGGGAGCGACCTCGGCCATCCGCGCGCCGCCCTTCAGAGTGTGCATGTCCCGCTGCAGGGACGACAGCGGCGCGCCGTTTTCAGGGTCGCCCAACCAGCGCTGCAGGGCCTGGTCGGCGCTGTCGAGAATATCCACCGCCTCTTCGAGGAAGATCTCGACGATCTCCTGGTCCGCGGCCGGTGCGTCCGGAGCCTGTTCCAGGCGAGCAGTGGCGGCCCCCAGTTCGCTGATGCTCAGGGTGCGGCTGCCGTCGCTCTTGATCAGGCCGGTGGCGGACGGATCGAGCGCCTCGTCCAGCAACTCGCGAAGGGCCTGGACGCGCTCCGGACGGGGGCTGACCTCCTGGCCCGCCGCCAGTTCGTCGAGCATGTTGATCAAGGCCTCATGGGCACCTTGCGCCTCATGGAAGAACCGTTCGCTGACCGCCAGGCTGCTCTCCTCCACCGCGCCGTAGAGGTCGAGCAGGGCCTCGCACAGCTCATCCATCGGGTGCAGGTCCGCCAGGTGCGCACCTTCGCCCAGGGTGGTCAGTTCATCCAGCAGGGCACTGAGCTCCTGGCGCTCGCCAGGATGCTGCTGCCAGCGCAGCAGCAGGCTCTCGGCATCCAGCAGGATATCCATGCCCTGGGCCAGAAAGTTGTTGATCAGTTGCGGATCACGCTTGGCCCGGGGCGCGCTGTCCGGCGCACTGAGCAGGTTTTCCAGGCGCTCGCCCAGCAGGGCCAGGGCACGGCCCACCAGTGAGCGGGCGCCGTCGATGGGGGCCAGCGGGTCGCTGTCCAACTGCCGCAGGCCACGTCGCAACAGGCCTTCGGCTTCCAGCAGCAGTTCCACTTCATCCAGATCCAGCGCAATCAGGTGCGCACGGTATTCCCGTGCCAACTGGTCAAAGGGGCCGGCCAGCTCGGCCATCGGCAGCACCCCGGCCATGGAGGCGCTGCCCTTGAGGGTATGCAAGGCGCGCTGCAGTTCATCACTGGCCTGCAGTGGCAACTGCTCGGCAGCCTGATCGAGAAAGCGATTGATGCTGTCCAGGTGGGTCTGGGCTTCGCTGCGAAAGATCTCCAGCAGCTGCGGGTCCAGGGCTTCGTCCCGAGACGGCGCGGTGCTCGCCGCGGCATTGCCTGTGGCCAGGGCATGGGCACGAGCCGCAAGACGGTCGACATCATCACGCTGGCGCTGCTCCTGGGCGGCAAACTCGGCGATCAGCCCCGGCAGCAGCGCCAGGGTGTCGCCCACCAGTTGCTGGATATCGGCACTGGGCGCCACGCTGTGCTCCAGCACCCGATTGAGCAGGTTCTCCACCGCCCAGGCCAGTTCCCCCAGCACCAGCGCACGCACCATGCGCCCGCTGCCCTTGAGGGTGTGAAAGGCCCGGCGCAGTTCACTCAGGGCAGACTTGCCCTGAGGGTCGGCGATCCAGCGCGGCAGGTACTCGTGGAGCATTTCCAGGACTTCCTCGGTTTCTTCGAGAAAGACTTCCCGCAACTCGTCATCCACCGGCGGCTCATCCCCCGGGGGCGGCAACAGGCTGCCCGGCGTGACCAGGGCCGGCGGGTTGAGGGCCGACACCGGCACTGCCAGCACCTGGGCCAGGGACGCCGCCAGGGGATCGTCCAGCGCCGCAGAGGCCTGCTCGTCAAGCCCCGCAGACGGCTCCGCCAGCGGGGCCCGGACCACCGGCACATAACCCAGGGCGGCCAGCCCCTCTTCGGCGATATCGAGGATCTTCTCCCCCGGCGCCTCATGGTCCTCGCTCAAGCGCTCCAGGTAATAGTCCAGGCTGGTGATCACATCCGCCAAGTGCTCGAACTTCTGCCAGTCCGGGTGGGGCTGGGCGGCCAGCAAACGCTCGCTGATGAACTGGTTGCAGGCCTCCATCAGGCCGGCGGCACGGGGCAGCGGAATCATCGCCAGGGCGCCGCGCACCTGGGTCAGCAACTCGGGGACAGCAACCAGCTGCTCGGGCTCCCAGTCAGCCTCGATGTACTCGACGATCAGGTCCTTGGCCTGCTGCAGGCAGATCCGTGCCTCCTTGATCACCAACTGATGGATCTGGCTCAGATCGGTGGTGGGCAGGCGGCTGTCCTCGCGGTTTTCCGGCTCCACGGTGCCGACCATCCCGGCCAGGGTCGCCTCGACATAGAGCAGGGCCCCGGCGACATCCATCAACACCGCATCATCCGGCGCACGCTGGCCCTGGGCCAGGCTCTGGACCACCGCCAGCTGGTCGATGATCACCTTGCGTGGCTGGCCAAACCCCAGCACTGCCAGGGTGTCGGCGATCTGCCGCAGGGGCGACAACAGGCTGTCCAGGTCATCGGCATGCTGGCGGTCACTGCGCACGAACAGGTCGAGGCGCTCCTTGACCCGCACCAGCCCATCGCACACCGCCATCAATACCGAGCGCATGGCGTCCCGGTCAGGGCCAGTCAGGCGGGCCCGCTCTTCATCGACCAGCGCACTGTCGGGCAATGCGTCATCCAGTCCGTAACGTTCTTTCATGGTCAGCATCAATGGCGTGGGATGGCGCGCTTTGGCGATATAGAACAGCAGGCTCTTGAGCAACTCGTCAGGGGCCGGCTGGTTGATTCCGGGCATGCCCTGCTCCAGCAGGCGCTTGAGCTCCTTGTCAGCATCCTTGAGCAGGCTGCGCACCGCCGGGCTGTTGGCGATGACGTCCTGGCGCATGCCTTCCACCAGGGCCGAGGCGATATGCCACAAGGGCGCCAGCGGCGCATCCTGGCACAAAGCCTCCAGGCGCTCGAAGACCTTGGCCATGTGGCCCAGGCTGGTTTCATCGTCCTGCTCGCGCAGCAAGTCCACCAGGGCGCTCTGCAGCATGTGCCGCAGCTTGCGCAGCTGGGTCGGGAACTCCAGCGGCTCCAGGGCCGCCAGGGCCTTGTCGCTCAGGGGCGGCAGGCTGGGCAGTTGCGGGCTGAACAGGCTGGTTTCCGAAAGCAGGCTTTCACCACGGGCACTGCGCAGGTCGTTGAGCAGCGGCAGCACCACCAGCGGCAGGTCGCGCCGGGCGCTCTGCACCCGGTCCAGGTACTGGGGCAACTGGCTGATGGCCTGGCGCAGCAGGCGAATGGCTTCGTCGCGCTGGGCGACGCGCTGCTCCTGCAAGGCCAGGGCGAGCTTCTCCATTTCCTCGGCCAGCAGCGCGGCCCCGTAGAACTCCACCATCTGCAGGCTGCCGTGCACCAGGTGGATACCCTCCAGGCACTGGCCCAGGGCATCCGGGGCCTGGGGGTCGTCGGCCAGATGCTCCAGCGCCTGATAGGCCTGCTTCAGGGTCTCGGCAATTTCACCCTTGACCCATTCCAAGGCCACATAGTCGTGCCGATCAACCATACCCACTCCAGTCAAAACCTTCTGTCAGAACCTGTTTGCGCGAGCTCATGGAGCGCTGAACCTGGTTTTTTAGCGTCAACGGTTGTCATTCGGCGCCGGCCCCCGGGTCGCCGGCAAGGTAAAGCCCGACACCGAGCGGCGCAGTTGGCTGGCCATCTTCGCCAGGTTGCCGATGCTCTCGGCGGTCGCGGTCGAGCCGGACGAGGTTTGCGAGGTGATCTGCTGGATCACGTTCATGGTCAGGGATATCTGCCCGGCCGAGGAGGTCTGCTGCTGGGCCGCGTTGGAAATGCTCTGGATCAGTGCCGCCAGGGTCTTGGACACGCCCTCGATCTCTTCCAGGGCCACCCCGGCGTCCTGGGCCAGGCGCGCACCGCGCACCACTTCGCTGGTGGTCTGCTCCATGGAGATCACCGCTTCGTTGGTGTCGGTCTGGATCGCCCGCACCAGGGTCTCGATCTGCCGGGTGGCCGCCGAGGAACGCTCGGCCAGCCGTTGCACTTCGTCGGCGACCACGGCGAAACCGCGACCGGCATCGCCGGCCATGGACGCCTGGATCGCCGCGTTCAGGGCAAGGATGTTGGTCTGGTCGGCAATGTCATCGATCAGGCTGACAATATCGCCGATTTCCTGAGACGACTCACCCAGGCGCTTGATGCGCTTGGCGGTGTCCTGGATCTGCTCGCGGATGTTGTCCATGCCATGGATGGTGTTGTGCACCACCTCGTTGCCCTTGTTGGCAATCTCCACCGAACGCTCGGCCACCGCCGAGGACTCCGCAGCATTGGCCGACACCTGGTCGATGGACTGGGCCATGTCGTTGATCGCCGTGGAGGCTTCGGAAATCTGCTGGGCCTGGTGCTCCGAGGCCTCGGCCAGTTGCATCGCGGTGGCCTGGGTCTCCTGCACTGCGCCGGCTACCTGGCCGGCGGTGAGGTTGATGGTGGCCACCAGGTCCCGCAGCTGGTCGACGGAATAGTTGATCGAGTCGGCGATGGTGCCGGTGAAGTCTTCGGTTACCGAGGCCGTCACCGTCAGGTCGCCATCGGCCAGGTCTTCGATCTCGTCCAGCAGGCGCATGATCGCGTTCTGGTTACGCTCGTTCTTCTCGGCGGTCTCGCGCAGCTGGCGGTTGGTCTCGCGCACCATCACCAGGCCGATGAGGATGATCGAGGCCAGCGCCAGCAGGCCCAGGACATAGCCGCCGATGGTGTCCAGCTTGCGGCTGCCGGCCAGGTTCTCGAAACCGGTGGCCAACAGTGAAGCCTCGTCCAGCAGGGTCTGGGACAGGCTAAAGATGCTGCTCGCCGATTCACGGACCTGGAACAGCTCGGGGGAGGTTTCGAGGATTTCGTCCACGGAGCCGGAAACGAATTCGAACAGTTCGGAAATCTCCCCCAGGCGGGCGCGGGCATCGGGATCCTCGACCTGACTGATCTTCAGCCCCGGGTTGCCCTGCAGCATGCCATTGAGCACCTGTCCGAAACGCGCGGCATCACGCCCGAAGGCATCGGCCGCCTGTACCGCGTTTTCGTCACCGGCCAGCACGGTATTGACCGCCCCCAGGATCCGCTCGGCCAACAGCGACTGGCGCTGGGCCATGGCCACCTGGGCCGCGGGGGCGCCGCGCTGGAGCAGGATTTCCACGACCTTTTCGTATTCCACCTGCAACTGCGGCACGGTTTCCGCCAGGGTTGCCGCCACTTGGTGCAGCGACAGCACCGTCTGTTCGCTGGCGAGAATGGCGTCGGTGTTCTTCAGCAGTTTTTCCCAATCCAACTGCACCGCGCGCATTTCCTGGCGCAGCACCACCGGGGCGCCGGGCAGGCCGGTGACCGGGTCGCCCTTCTTCAGATAACCCCAGCGCTGGGCGAAGTCATTGCGCGCATCCCCCAGCAACTTGAACGCCGCAGCCTTGCCGGCCGCCGCTTCGGTGGCGTTCTTGGCGATGCGCTGGGACAGCACCCGCAGCTCACCGGCATGGCCGATGTACTGCTTGTCGTAGGTGGCCTGGGTATTGAGGTAAGCGAAGTTGGCGAACAGCAGCATGATGAACACGATCAGCGCGATGAACAGCACGATGATCTGCGAACGACTGCGGGAGCCCTCCAGGGGCTTGCCGGTTTTGGCTTTGGTCATCGATCAGGCCTGTGGCGAGCGGGCGGTCCCGCATTCAGGTGCCCGGGGCGCACGCATCACCGGGGCAGCATGGGTTGACCCAGGGAAGCACGGGCCTCCCATGGCACGACGAACGGGTTGCACCAGCGCCGGAGCGCCCTTCACGCGGCCACCTCGAGAAAATCCGTCGAGCGGGCCAGGGCAAAGGGACTGAAGACCTGCCAGACCTGCTCGCGACGGAACTGGCCCTGCAGGTAGGGATTGATCGCCGCCAAGACCGCGTCGCCGACGCCGGGCTCCAGGCTGTCCTGGGCAAAATGCTGCAGGCCAGCCACCTCGTCCACCAGCAGGCCGGCGAACAGTTCCTTGTACTCCACCACCAGTACCCGCCGCTGCTTGCGCAGGGGCGACAGTTCATGGCCGAAGAAACCGCACAGGTCCATGATCGGCAGCAGCCGCCCGCGCAGGTTGGCCACGCCCTTGACCCAGGGCTTGACCCCCGGCAGCAGGGTGTAGCGCGGTTCGGGCAGGACCTCGCTGATCTCGCCCATGGCCGCCACATACCAGTGCTCGCCCAGGCGAAAGCCGATGCCGCTCCAGCTGTGCTGGCGGGTTTCCTGGGACGGCAGGTCGGCGGCCAGCAGGCGACAGCGCTGGTCGATCTCCAGCAGCAGCTCGAAGGCGGTCTGGGATTCGCTCATGGCCGGGGCGGTCAGCCGGCCAGGACGTTGTTCAGGGTCTTGATCAGGGTCTCTTCGTCCACCGGCTTGGTCAGGTAGTCCTTGGCGCCCTGGCGGGTGCCCCAGACCTTGTCGGTTTCCTGATCCTTGGTGGTGATGATGATCACCGGGATATGGCTGGTCTCGGCGTCCTTGGTCAACTGGCGGGTGGCCTGGAAACCATTGAGGCCGGGCATGACGATGTCCATCAGCACGGCATCGGGCTTTTCCTCACGGGCCAGGGCCACGCCGTCGGCGCCGTTCTCGGCCTTGAGCACTTCATGGCCGTGCTTTTCCAGCATGCCGGTGAGTTTGTACATTTCAGTCGGCGAGTCATCGACGATCAGAATACGAGCCATGGTCTTCCCCATACGGTATTGGCGCCCGGCCCGCTGGCCGGACGCCGCTGTGCGTGTCTACTGTGGCGCAAGCGCGACAAAGTCCGGGACGTGGGCCTTGATTGCGCTCAGCAGTTCTTCCTTGCTGAAGGGTTTGGTCAAAAACTGGTCGGAGCCGACGATCCGGCCCTTGGCCTTGTCGAACAGCCCATCCTTGGAGGACAGCATGATCACTGGAATGGACTTGAACGCACTGTGGTTCTTCACCAGCGCGCAGGTCTGATAACCGTCGAGCCGCGGCATCATGATGTCGACGAAAATGATCCCGGGATGATGGTCGACGATCTTCGACAGGGCTTCGAAGCCGTCCACTGCGGTGATCACCTCGCAGCCGACGTTCTTCAACAGCATTTCGGCCGTGCGGCGAATCGTCTTCGAGTCGTCGATCACCATCACCTTCAAGGCGTTGGAATGCTGTTCCATATCTGCTCTGCCATCGCCCCAGCGAATGATTTGATCCGGTACCCCTGGCCAACGCCCCAAACCCTTGAACTTCAAGGCCTCGGCCCGGCATGCGAGCCTTTTTAGCACACTCTCCCCCCTGCAATCTATGGACCACGCCAGGCAGTGGTTTTTCCTTGACCCAGGCTCATGTCAGCGCCACTCTGACGCCACTTTCGGAGGCTGTGCCGCTCAGGTGGCAGGCCCCAGCCTTGCGTCCACCCATTTTTTGAAGGAACCCACCCATGAGCGTTCGCGTCGGGATTGTCATGGACCCTATCGCCAGCATCTCCTACAAGAAGGACAGTTCGCTGGCCATGCTGCTGGCCGCCCAGGAACGCGGCTGGACCCTCTTCTATATGGAACAGCGCGACCTGTACCAGGGTGCCGGCGTGGCCCGGGCACGGATGCGCCCGCTGCAGGTCTTCGCCAACCCGGAGAAATGGTTCGAGCTGGACGCCGAGATCGACTGCCCGCTGAGCGATCTGGACGTGATCCTGATGCGCAAGGATCCGCCCTTCGACATGGAGTTCGTCTACTCCACCTACCTGCTGGAGCAGGCCGAAAGCGCCGGCGTGCTGGTGGTGAACAAGCCCCAGAGCCTGCGCGACTGCAATGAAAAGCTGTTCGCCACCCTGTTTCCCCAGTGCACGCCGCCCACCGTGGTCAGCCGTCGCGCCGACGTGCTGCGCGAATTCGCCGCCGAACATGGCGACGTGATCCTCAAGCCCCTGGACGGCATGGGCGGCACGTCGATCTTCCGCCACCGCGCAGGCGACCCGAACCTGTCGGTGATCCTCGAGACCCTGACCGCGCTCGGCAGCCAGCAGATCATGGCCCAGGCCTACCTGCCGGCGATCAAGGACGGCGACAAGCGCATCCTGATGATCGACGGCGAGCCGGTGGATTACTGTCTGGCGCGCATCCCCGCGGCCGGTGAAACCCGCGGCAACCTCGCCGCCGGCGGCCGTGGCGAAGCCCGCCCGCTGAGCGACAAGGACCGCTGGATTGCTGCCCAGGTCGGCCCGACCCTGCGGGCCAAGGGCCTGCTGTTCGTCGGCCTCGACGTGATCGGCGAGCACCTGACGGAAATCAACGTCACCAGCCCGACCTGCATCCGCGAAATCGACAACGCCTTCGGCACCAACATCGGCGCACAGCTGATGGATGCCATACAGAGCAAGCTGCAAGCCACAAGCAACAAGCCGCAAGCTTGATCTGTGTCACCTGCAGCTGGTCGCTTGCCGCTTGCCGCTGGAGGCTTGAAACCAACATTGCGTTATCATGCGCCGCCTGAGAAACCGTGATGTTGGTTGTGCAATGCCTCCAGTGATGTCGAACTGCCTATGAACCTCCCGTCCGATCTGCCCCCCGAGCTTGCCCATGGCGGCGTGCGTGCGGCCGATCGCCTGGGGTTTACCCTGTTCCTCGCGGCGCTCCTGCACCTGGCACTGATTCTCGGCCTGGGCTTCTCCTTCGCCGAACCCAAGGCCATCAGCAAGACCCTGGAAATCACCCTGGCCACCTTCAAGAGCGAGACCAAGCCGAAGAAGGCCGATTTCCTCGCCCAGGACAACCAGGAGGGCAGCGGCACCCTGGACAAGAAAGCCCTGCCGAAGACCACCGAAGTGGCGCCCTTCCAGGACAACTCGGTAAAAAAGGTCACGCCGCCACCATCGGTCAAGCCGCAGGTCAAGGAGGTCGCGCCCAAGGCCGCGGTCGCCACCACCGCGCCCAAACCGAAAAAGACCGTGGTCCCCCGAGAAGAGGTCAAGAAAGAGCCCACCCCCAAGGCCGATACCCCGACGTTTGACAGCTCCCAGCTGTCCAGCGAGATTTCCAGCCTGGAAGCCGAACTGGCCAATGAACAGCAGCTGTACGCCAAGCGCCCGCGGATCCACCGCCTGAGCGCGGCCTCGACCATGCGCGACAAGGGTGCCTGGTACAAGGACGAATGGCGCAAGAAGGTCGAGCGCATCGGCAACCTGAACTACCCCGACGAAGCCCGGCGCAAGCAGATCTACGGCAACCTGCGGCTGATGGTCTCGATCAACCGCGACGGCTCGCTGTATGAAGTGCTGGTGCTGGAGTCCTCCGGGCAGCCGCTGCTGGACCAGGCGGCCCAGCGCATCGTGCGCCTGGCGGCACCGTTTGCACCCTTTACCGGCGACCTGTCGGACATCGACCGCCTGGAAATCATCCGCACCTGGCGCTTCGCCCGGGGCGACAAGCTCTCCAGCAACTGACCCGCCCTCCGGGTAGGAGCCGGCTTGCCGGCGAAGGGGCCCGCAAGCCCTGTGCAACCTTCGATGACGCCTTCGCTGGCAAGCCAGCTCCTACAACACCCCCGCCCCCCGTAGGAGCCGGCTTGCCGGCGAAGGGGCCCGTAAGCCCTGCGCAACCTTCAATGACGCCTTCGCTGGCAGCCAGCTCCTACAACACCCCCTGCCCCCGTAGGAGCCGGCTTGCCGGCGAAGGGGCCCGCAAGGCCTGTGCAACCTTCAATGACGCCTTCGCTGGCAAGCCAGCTCCTACAACACCCCCCGCCCCCGTAGGAGCCGGCTTGCCGGCGAAGGGGCCCGCAAGCCCTGTGCAACCTTCGATGACGCCTTCGCTGGCAAGCCAGCTCCTACAACACCCCCGCTCCCGTAGGAGCCGGCTTGCCGGCGAAGGGGCCCGCAAGCCCTGTGCAACCTTCAATGACACCTTCGCTGGCAAGCCAGCGCCTGCAACAGGGTTGCGCTTGTCAGCCGGCCCCGCCAACGCCACACTAGCGCTCATGAAAAATGTCAGCCCCAGCTACCTCAAGCATCACTTCCTGATCGCCATGCCCCATATGGCCGACCCGAACTTTGCGCAAACCTTGACCTACATCGTCGAGCACAACGCCAGTGGTGCCATGGGCCTGGTCATCAACCGGCCCCTGGACCTCAACCTCGCCGAGATTCTGGAACAACTGCGCCCCGAGGAAGACACGCCCTTGCTGTGCCAGCATGTGCCGATCTTCAGCGGCGGGCCGGTGCAGACCGATCGCGGTTTTGTCCTGCACCCCACTGGCCCGGTCTACCAGGCCACGGTGGAGCTTGAAGGCCTGTCACTGTCCACGTCCCAGGACGTGCTGTTCGCCATCGCCGACGGCGTGGGGCCGGCCAAGAGCCTGATAGCCCTGGGCTATGCCGGCTGGGAAGCCGGGCAACTGGAAGCCGAACTGGCGGACAACGCCTGGCTGACCTGCCCTTTCGACGCCGACATCCTGTTCAACACCAGCAGCGAATTGCGCCTGGAAGCCGCGGCCCGGCACCTGGGGGTCAACCTCAGCCTGCTCACCAGCCAGGCGGGCCACGCCTGATGGCCCTGCGACTGATCCTCGGCTTCGACTACGGCACCAAGCAGATCGGCGTCGCCGTCGGCCAGGCCATCACCGGCCAGGCCCGCGAGCTGTGCACCCTGAAAGCCCAGAACGGCGTGCCCGACTGGAATCAGGTGGAGGCCCTGATCAAGGAATGGAAACCCGATGCGGTAGTGGTGGGCCTGCCCCTGAACATGGACGGGACGCCCAGCGATATGTGCCTGCGTGCCGAGAAGTTCGCCCGACGCCTGAACGGCCGCTTCAATGTGCCCTTCTATACCCATGACGAACGCCTGACCACCTTCGAGGCCAAGGGCGAACGCCTGACCCGGGGCGGGCAGAAAGGCAGCTACCGCGAGAACCCGGTGGACGCCATCGCCGCCGCCCTGCTGCTGCAGGGCTGGCTCGACGAAAACCCCGCACTGCTGAACACCTGAAGACCCAGACATCCCGAAGATGCGCGGCTCAAGAGCTGCGTGCCTCCTGGCCCAACACCAGCCGTAAGAACCTGTTAACGATCTAGCGAGCGACGCTCAGGCAAGGCAAAAATGGCAAAGAAAGCAGAATTTAGGCACCTACAATGAGCATTTCGAAGCCGTTTTTAACGCCGCATCAGCTAAGCGCAGCAGATCCTGAACAGGTTCTAAGTCCACGCGCCTGCTGCCCGGCAGCAGGCGCGAGCCCACGAAGGAGCCACCATGAGCCTGCCCAATCCCGCCGCCCTGATCAGCCAGATGGCCGCTGATCTCAATGCTCACCTGGCCAAGCGCGCCATCAGCGAACCACGCTTCATCGGTATCCGTACCGGCGGCGTGTGGGTGGCCCAGGCCCTGCTGGAGGCCCTGGGCAGCGACTCGCCCCTGGGCACCCTGGATGTGTCCTTCTACCGCGACGACTTCAGCCAGAACGGCCTACACCCGCAGGTACGCCCTTCGGAACTGCCGTTCGAGATCGAAGGCCAGCACCTGGTATTGATCGATGACGTACTGATGAGCGGCCGGACCATCCGCGCCGCCCTCAACGAGCTGTTCGACTATGGCCGCCCGGCCAGCGTGACCCTGGTCTGCCTGCTGGACCTGGATGCCGGTGAATTGCCGATCCGTCCGAATGTGGTGGGCGCGACCCTGTCGCTGGCGGCCCACGAGCGGGTAAAATTGTCCGGTCCTGCGCCGCTTCAACTCGAGCTCCAAGACCTCGCCCTCTAACTCGCCCTTTTAAGAGTCCATTGCGATGACGCCTCTAGACGCCAAGCGCCCGCTGCAGCTCAACGATCAGGGCCAGCTGCGCCACTTCCTGTCCCTCGACGGCCTGAACCGCGAGCTGCTGACGGAAATCCTCGACACCGCCGACTCGTTCCTCGAAGTCGGCGCCCGGGCGGTGAAGAAAGTCCCGTTGCTGCGCGGCAAGACCGTATGCAACGTGTTCTTCGAGAACTCCACCCGCACCCGCACCACCTTCGAACTGGCGGCCCAGCGGCTGTCGGCGGACGTGATCACCCTGAATGTCTCGACCTCTTCGGCGAGCAAGGGTGAAACCCTGCTGGACACCCTGCGCAACCTCGAAGCCATGGCCGCCGACATGTTCGTGGTCCGCCACGGCGATTCCGGCGCCGCGCACTTCATCGCCGAACACGTGTGCCCGCAGGTGGCGATCATCAATGGCGGCGACGGCCGTCACGCCCACCCGACCCAGGGCATGCTCGACATGCTGACCATCCGCCGGCACAAGGGCGGCTTCGAGAACCTTTCGGTGGCCATCGTCGGCGACATCCTGCACTCGCGGGTAGCGCGCTCGAACATGCTGGCGCTGAAAACCCTCGGCTGCCCGGACATCCGCGTGATCGCGCCGAAAACCCTGCTGCCCATCGGCATCGAACAGTACGGCGTGAAGGTCTACACCGACATGACCGAAGGCCTGAAAGATGTGGACGTGGTGATCATGCTGCGCCTGCAACGTGAGCGCATGCAGGGCGGCCTCTTGCCCAGCGAAGGCGAGTTCTACCGCCTGTTCGGCCTGACCACCGCACGCCTGGCCGGGGCCAAGCCCGATGCCATCGTCATGCACCCGGGCCCGATCAACCGCGGCGTGGAGATCGAATCGGCGGTGGCCGACGGCCCGCATTCGGTGATCCTCAACCAGGTGACCTACGGCATCGCAGTGCGCATGGCGGTACTGTCCATGGCCATGAGCGGGCAGACCGCCCAGCGACAATTCGAGCAGGAGAACGCCCAGTGAAGCTCAGCATTCTCGGCGCCCGCGTCATCGATCCAAGCAGCGGCCTGGATCAAACCACTGATCTGCATCTGGAAGCCGGCAAGATCGTCGCCATCGGCGCCGCTCCCGGCGGTTTCAATGCCGTCACCGTTATCGACGCCAAGGGCCTGGTGGCCGCACCCGGCCTGGTGGACCTGAGCGTCGCCCTGCGCGAGCCGGGCTACAGCCGCAAGGGCAGCATCGCCAGCGAAACCCGCGCTGCCGCGGCCGGCGGCGTCACCAGCCTGTGCTGCCCACCGCGGACCAAGCCGGTACTGGACACCTCGGCCGTGGCCGAGCTGATCCTCGACCGCGCCCGCGAAGCCGGCAACAGCAAGGTGTTCCCCATCGGCGCCTTGAGCAAGGGCCTGGAAGGCGAACAGTTGGCTGAGCTGATTGCCCTGCGCGATGCCGGTTGCGTGGCCTTCGGCAACGGCCTGGAAGGCTTTCGCAGCACCCGCACCCTGTGCCGTGCCCTGGAATACGCCGCCACCTTCGACCTGACGGTGATCTTTCACTCCCAGGACCGTGACCTGGCCGAAGGCGGCCTGGCCCACGAAGGCCCCACCGCCAGCTTCCTCGGCCTGCCGGGCATTCCGGAGAGCGCGGAAACCGTGGCCCTGGCCCGGGACCTGCTGCTGGTGGAACAGAGCGGCGTGCGCGCGCACTTCAGCCAGCTGACCAGCGCCCGCGGCGTGGAACTGATTGCCCAGGCGCAAGCCCGCGGCCTGCCAGTGACCGCCGATGTGGCGCTGTACCAGCTGATCCTCACCGACGAGGCGCTGATCGACTTCTCCAGCCTGTATCACGTGCAGCCACCGCTGCGCTCGCGGGCCGACCGTGACGCTCTGCGCGCGGCAGTGAAGTCCGGGGTGGTGCAAGCCATTTCCAGCCATCACCAGCCCCACGAACGGGACGCCAAGCTGGCGCCGTTCGGCGCCACCGAGCCGGGCATCAGCAGCGTCGAGCTGTTGCTACCCCTGGCCCTGACCCTGGTGCAGGACGGCCTGCTGGACCTGCCGACCCTGCTGGCCCGCCTGAGTGCCGGCCCGGCCGCGGCCTTGCGCCTGCCGGCAGGCAAGCTGGCAGCCGGTGGTGCGGCGGACCTGGTGCTGTTCGACCCGGCCAGTTCCACCGTGGCCGGCGAGCGCTGGCTGTCCAAGGGCGAAAACTGCCCGTTCCTCGGCCATAGCCTGCCGGGCGCGGTGCGCTACACCCTGGTGGACGGGCATATCAGCTATCAGGGCTGATTGCCTGGCAAACACCCTGTAGCCGCTGCCGCAGGTTGCGAACGGCTCCGAAGGAGCCGCCGCTGCTGATGGCGCCCTGCGGCAGTGGCTACATGCTGCGCCAGCACCGCCTGCGCCGATGACGGGATCAACGGCGCTTGGCGTTTTCCAGGGATACCTGATCGTTCAGGGTCCAGAAGTCGTACAGCACCCCGAGGAAGAACAGGCCGCCGGTGAACAGGTAGAGCACCCCGCTCAGCCATTTGCCCTGGTACATGCGGTGCACGCCGAAAACCCCGAGGAAGGTCAGCAGAATCCAGGCCACGCTGTATTCCACCGGACCTGCGGTAAAGCGAAGGTCGGCTTCCCGGTCCATGGACGGAATCAGGAACAAGTCGATCAGCCAGCCAATGCCCAGCAGACCGAAGGTGAAGAACCAGATGGTCCCGGTCACCGGCTTGCCGTAATAGAAGCGGTGGGCACCGGTAAAACCGAAGATCCACAACAGGTAGCCGATCACCTTGCTATGGGTGTCATGGGCGGATGCATCCTGACGATAGGTGTTCATTAAGAGCCTCTTTGCAGGTGATAGATAAATATTCTTAAAAACTTTGTGACTTTTTTACAGGCGTTCGACGTGTGACCAATGTTACCTTCTCTTGCGCCAAAGCCTTGTACTGCCTGACTTCTGACGGTTTTCTGCGTCAAGTTGCCACCTCTTTGCCGAAGTTGACCCCAAGGTTGAATCGACAAACGGCCTCGGAAGTGACCTGAAAGCTGTTATAAAGTTGCGCGCTAACCAAATAAGAGCCTTGCCTAATGCGTCCATTTTTCAAGACATGGCTAACCATTTGCCTATTAATGCCACTGGCCGCCCACGCCACCAACCGTGAGCAACGACTTCCCAACGTTAATGGCTACACCCCGAAACCTCACGTTTCGACGGTCACCGCCAAGAACAAGACTTCGATCAAGCACCCCACCCGCCTGAGCAAGGCCGACAGCAAGCTGGTGGCCAACAACGCCGGCCGGCCGAGCACCACGGTCCTCAGCCGCGCGGTCAACGTCCTCGGTACACCCTATCGTTGGGGCGGCAGCAGCCCAAGTAAAGGCTTCGACTGCAGCGGCCTGGTGCGCTATGCCTTCAACGACGTCGCCGCCGTGGACCTGCCACGCACCTCCAATGCCATGGCCAGCGGCCACGGGCAGAAGGTCGAGCGCAAGGACCTGAAACCCGGCGACCTGCTGTTCTTCAACATCAAGAGCCGCAAGGTCAACCACGTCGCCATCTACCTGGGCGAAGACCGCTTCATCCACGCCCCGCGGCGCGGCAAGGCGGTGACCATCGACACGCTGAAAAAACCCTACTGGCAGAGCCACTACGTGGTTGCCAAGCGGGTCCTGCCCAAGGAGCACGCGCCCCTGCGGGTCGTGCAACGCTGATACCCCGCTTCGCCGGCAAGCCGGCTCCTACACCCACCTGTAGGAGCCGGCTTGCCGGCGAATGCATTTCCAGCCCCGTCAAAAGCTCTCCGGCATCCGCGCCTGCTCCCGGGCCTGATCGCGGCTGATCAGCCCCTGCGCGAGCAATGCCTTGAGGCTCATGTCCAGGGTGCGCATGCCTTGGCCGCCCCCGGTCTGGATCGCCGAATACATCTGCGCCACCTTATCCTCGCGGATCAGGTTACGAATGGCCGGGCTGCCCAGCATGATCTCGTGGGCCGCCACCCGGCCGCCACCGACTTTCTTCACCAGCACCTGGGCAACCACCGCCTGCAGCGACTCGGCCAGCATCGAGCGCACCAGGGCTTTCTCCTCTCCCGGGAATACATCCACCAGCCGATCGATGCTCTTGGCGGCCGACGAGGTATGCAGGGTGGCGAACACCAGGTGCCCGGTTTCCGCGGCGGTGAGCGCCAGGCGGATGGTTTCCAGGTCCCTTAGCTCTCCCAGCAGAATCACGTCCGGGTCCTCCCGCAAGGCCGCGCGCAGCGCCGTGGCAAACCCTTGGGTATCGCGTTGCACCTCGCGCTGGTGGACCAGGCAGTTTTTCTGCGGATGGATGAACTCGATGGGATCCTCGATGGTGAGGATATGCTGCTGCCGATGCTGGTTGAGGTGATCGATCATCGCCGCCAGGGTGGTGGACTTGCCGCTGCCGGTGGGCCCGGTCACCAGCACCAACCCCCGGGGCAGCTCGGTAATCTGTCGAAATACTTCACCCAGCCCCAGCTCCTCCAGGCTCCGTACGCGCTGGGGAATCAGGCGCAGTACTGCGCCAGCGCCCCGAGCGTGCCGGAAGGCATTGACCCGAAATCGCGCCAGGCCTGGCAGTTCATAGGCAAAATCGAGGTCCTGATGGGCAGCAAATGCCTGACGCTGCGGCTCGCTCATCAGCCCCTGGATCAACACCTGCACCTGCTCCGCGTCCAGGGGCGGGCCACCACTCGGCCGGATATCGCCATCGATGCGCAGCATGGGCGCCAACCCGGCAGACAGATGCAGGTCGGAAGCGCCCAGGGAGACGCTCAGGGCCAGGAGTTCGGTGATGTCCATAGTGCTCCCCAATTCCAGTAGAATGCCGCGAGCTTCAGACCCCTGTACGCCCGGCAGATTCAATTGCCCGGTGGCGGACAACCTCCGGCGCGGCCCTTGAGCATTGCTCGGGCCGGCTGGCAGACCGGGTCTGGTGGATTCACGCGGCAGGTGGCGGCCAGGGTCGCAGGCAGCCGGTCGCAGGTACTTTTGAGACGGAATCGAATGTCCACGATAGCAGACAACATTGCCCAGGTAGCCGAGCGGATCCGCAGCGCCTGCCAGGTCGCGCAGCGTAACCCGGACAGCGTCCGATTGCTGGCCGTGAGCAAGACCAAGCCCGCCGCGGCCCTGCGCGAAGCCCATGCCGCAGGTCTGTGTGACTTCGGCGAAAACTACCTGCAGGAAGCCCTGGGCAAACAGCAGGAATTGGCCGACCTGCCCTTGAGTTGGCACTTCATCGGCCCCATTCAGTCGAACAAGACTCGCGCTATCGCCGAACACTTCGACTGGGTGCATTCCGTGGACCGTCTGAAAATTGCCCAACGCCTGTCCGAGCAGCGCCCCGCCGAGCTCGCGCCGCTGAACATCTGCATTCAGGTGAATGTCAGTGGCGAGGCCAGCAAGTCCGGCTGCGCCCCAGCCGAGCTGCCCGCCCTGGCGGCCGCCATCAGCGCCTTGCCACGCCTGCAACTGCGCGGCTTGATGGCAATCCCCGAACCCACCGAGGATCGGGATGCCCAGGACGCGGCCTTCGCCGCGGTTCAGGCCTTGAACAACCAACTGCGGGACAGCCTCGGGCTGCCCCTGGACACACTTTCCATGGGCATGAGCCACGATCTGGAAGCGGCCATCGCCCAAGGCGCCACCTGGGTGCGGATCGGTACCGCGCTGTTTGGTGCCCGCGACTACAGTCAGTCCTGATGCGACTGACCCCGACCTCACATAAGGACCTGTCATGAACACCACTCGTATCGCTTTTATCGGTGCCGGCAACATGGCGGCCAGCCTGATCGGTGGCCTGCGGGCCAAGGGCCTGGATGCCTCGCAGATCCGCGCCAGCGACCCGGGCGAGCAAACCCGTGCCAAGGTAGCCGCCGAACACGGCATCCAGGTGTTTGCCGATAACGCCGAGGCCATCGACGGCGTCGAGGTGATCGTCCTGGCGGTCAAGCCCCAGGCCATGAAAGCGGTGTGCGAGGCCCTGCGCCCGAGCCTGAAGCCGCAGCAACTGGTGGTGTCCATCGCCGCCGGCATCACCTGCGCCAGCATGAACCAGTGGCTCGGCGAGCAGCCGATCGTGCGCTGCATGCCCAACACCCCGGCGCTGCTGCGCCAGGGCGTCAGTGGCCTGTACGCCACCGCCCGGGTCAGCGCCGAGCAACGCCACCAGGCCGAGGCGCTGCTGTCCGCCGTCGGCATCGCCCTGTGGCTGGAACAGGAACAGCAACTGGATGCAGTGACCGCTGTCTCCGGCAGCGGACCGGCGTATTTCTTCCTGCTGATCGAGGCCATGACCGCGGCCGGGGAAAAACTCGGCCTGCCGCGGGAAACCGCCGCCCAACTGACCCTGCAGACCGCTCTGGGGGCTGCCCACATGGCGGTTTCCAGTGATGTCGACGCCGCCGAACTGCGCCGCCGCGTGACCTCGCCGGCCGGCACCACGGAGGCGGCGATCAAATCCTTCCAGGCTGACGGTTTTGAAGCCCTGGTGGAAAAAGCATTGGGTGCCGCCGCGCACCGCTCGGCCGAAATGGCTGAACAACTCGGCCGTTAATTCGCCCTTACAAAGGAATCAATGATGTTCGGACTCAACGACGCTGCCATTTTCGTCATCCAGACCCTCGGCAGCCTGTATCTGCTGGTGGTCCTGCTGCGCTTCATCCTGCAAGTGGTACGGGCCAACTTCTACAACCCGATCTGCCAGTTCATCGTGCGGGCCACCCAGCCACTGCTCAAGCCCATGCGCCGGATCATCCCCAGCGTGTTCGGCCTGGACCTGTCCTCGCTGGTGCTGGCGCTGATCGTGCAGATGGTGCTGTTCGCCGTCATCCTCACCCTCAGCTACATCCCCTTCAACGTGCTTGGCCTGCTGCTCTGGGCCCCGATCGGCATCTTCGCCCTGCTGCTGAAGATCTGGTTCTTCGCCATGATCATCAGCGTGATTCTGTCCTGGGTCGCCCCTGGCAGCCAGAGCCCGGGCGCCGAACTGGCCTACCAGATCAGCGAGCCGTTCCTGGCGCCGTTCCGCCGTATCGTGCCGAACCTGGGCGGCCTGGACATCTCGCCGATCCTGGCCTTCATCGTGATCCAGCTGCTGCAACAGTGGCTGATCCCACGGATGGCGTTCTACACCTTCATGCCCCGTGAGCTGTTTGGCCTGATCTGATGAGCTATTTCCGCTGGGACGGTGACGATCTGATCCTCGATTGTCACCTGCAACCCAAGGCCAGCAGCGATGAGTTCGCTGGCCTGCACGGTGATCGCCTGAAGATCCGCCTGACCGCCCCGCCCGTCGAAGGCAAGGCCAATGCCCACCTGATGGCGTTCCTGGCCAAGGCCTTCGGCATTCCCAAGAGCCACGTCAGCCTGGTTAGCGGCGAGCTGAACCGGCAAAAGCGGGTGCGCCTGCAAGCGCCGAAGAAGCTGCCGGAGCTGCCGGGGCTGGCTCGCCCCGCCTGATTCGCCGGCAAGCCGGCTCCTACGTCCTGTGTCCGCTGTAGGAGCTGGCTTGCCAGCGAACCTCCCAGGTCATTTCCCGCAACGAACACAGCCCCGGGCTTTGCTTGCCGCTGGGTGCAGCGGTCTTTAGACTTACGCCTCATTTAAATGAGAGCAGGGTCGATGCCAACTGCCTTCCCCCCCGATTCTGTTGGTCTGGTCACGCCGCAAACAGCGCACTTCAACGATCCTCTGGCCCTGGCCTGCGGACGCGCGCTGGCCGCTTACGACCTGGTCTATGAAACCTACGGCCAGCTCAACGCCAGCGCCAGCAATGCGGTTCTGATCTGCCACGCCCTGTCCGGCCATCACCATGCCGCCGGCTACCACAGTCCCGACGACCGCAAGCCCGGTTGGTGGGACAGCTGCATTGGCCCGGGCAAGCCGATCGACACCAACAAGTTCTTCGTGGTCAGCCTCAACAACCTCGGCGGCTGCAACGGCTCCACCGGACCCAGCAGCCTCAACCCGGACACCGGCAAGCCATTTGGCGCCGACTTCCCGGTACTCACCGTGGAAGACTGGGTACACAGCCAGGCACGCCTGGCTGATCGCCTGGGCATCGGCCAATGGGCCGCGGTGATCGGCGGCAGCCTCGGCGGCATGCAGGCCCTGCAATGGACCATCACCTACCCGGACCGGGTCCGGCACTGCCTGGCCATCGCCTCGGCGCCCAAGCTCTCGGCACAGAACATCGCCTTCAACGAAGTGGCGCGCCAGGCGATCCTCACCGATCCCGAGTTCCACGGCGGCTCGTTCCAGGAGCAGGGGGTGATCCCCAAGCGTGGGCTGATGCTGGCGCGGATGGTGGGCCATATCACCTACCTGTCCGACGACTCCATGGGCGAGAAATTCGGCCGCGGCCTCAAGAGCGAGAAGCTCAACTACGATTTCCACAGCGTCGAGTTCCAGGTCGAAAGCTACCTGCGCTACCAGGGCGAGGAGTTCTCCGGGCGTTTCGACGCCAACACCTACCTGCTGATGACCAAGGCCCTGGACTACTTCGACCCGGCGGCCAACTTCGACGATGACCTGGCCAAGACCTTCGCCAACGCCACTGCCAAGTTCTGCGTGATGTCCTTCACCACCGACTGGCGCTTCTCCCCGGCCCGCTCCCGGGAACTGGTGGACGCACTGATGGCCGCGCGCAAGGACGTCTGCTACCTGGAAATCGACGCCCCCCAGGGGCACGACGCCTTCCTGATCCCGATCCCGCGCTACCTGCAGGCTTTCAGTCACTACATGAACCGCATCACCTTGTGAGGAATCGATGAGAGCCGATCTGGAAATCATCCAGGAATGGATCCCCGCCGGCAGCCGCGTCCTCGACCTGGGCTGCGGCAACGGCGAGCTGCTGAGCTGGCTGCAGGAACACAAGCAAGTCACCGGCTACGGCCTGGAAAACGACCCGGACAACATCGCCGAATGCGTGTCCAAGGGCATCAACGTCATCGAGCAGGACCTGGACAAGGGCCTGGGCAACTTTGCCAGCAACAGCTTCGATATCGTGGTCATGACCCAGGCCCTGCAGGCCGTGCACTACCCGGACAAGATCCTCGACGAGATGCTCAGGGTCGGCCGCCAGTGCATCATCACCTTCCCCAACTTCGGTCACTGGCGCTGCCGCTGGTACCTGGCCAGCAAGGGTCGGATGCCGGTCTCGGAATTCCTCCCGTACACCTGGTACAACACGCCGAACATCCACTTCTGCACCTTCGAGGACTTCGAAGAGCTGTGCCGCGAGCGCGAAGCCCGGGTCATCAATCGCCTTGCCGTCGATCAACAACACCGCCACGGGTGGGCCAGTAAGCTATGGCCTAATCTCTTAGGAGAGATCGGCATCTACCGCGTCAGCAGTCCCGGCCTGCAGGATCACAAAGTCGCGGTTTAACCACGCTGCATCGAGGAGAACGATCATGGGTCGCTTGATTACGTTTCTACTGACTGCCTGCCTGAGCCTTGCGGCCCTGGCGGCGGATCCGATCAAGGGCGAGCGCCAGGAAGTGTTCGGTGACGTTACCGTGCACTACAACACCTTCAACTCCACCTACCTGCAACCGGACATCGCCAAGGCTGCAGAGCTGATCCGCAGCAAGAACCAGGGGGTCATCAACGTCTCCCTGATCAAGGACGGCAAACCGCTGGTCGCCCAGGTCAGTGGCACGGTGAAGGACCTGACCAGCAAGAGTATTACCCTGAACTTCCGGCAGATCACTGAACAGGGCGCGATCTACTACATCGCCCAGTTCCCGGTGGAGCAGCAGGAAAACCGTACGTTCACCATCAATGTGCAAACTGGCGGTGACACCAACAGCTTCAGCTTCAACCAAGAGCTATTCCCGGGCGAATAATGAACCTCACGCAACTCGTACTGGCCAGCCATAACGCCGGCAAACTCAAAGAACTCCAGGCCATGCTCGGCGCTTCGGTGCAATTGCGCTCGATCGGCGAGTTCAGCAGCGTCGAGCCGGAAGAAACCGGCCTGTCGTTCGTCGAAAACGCCATCCTCAAGGCGCGCAATGCCGCGCGCATTTCCGGCTTGCCGGCATTGGCCGACGATTCCGGCCTGGCGGTGGACTTCCTCGGCGGCGCGCCGGGCATCTACTCGGCGCGCTACGCCGACGGCCAGGGCGATGCGGCGAACAACGCCAAGCTGCTGGAAGCGCTCAAGGACGTGCCCGAAGCCCAGCGCGGCGCGCAGTTCGTCTGCGTCCTGGCCCTGGTGCGCCACGCCGACGACCCGTTGCCGATCCTCTGTGAGGGCCTGTGGCACGGGCGCATCCTGACCGCCGCCAGCGGCGAGCACGGCTTTGGCTACGACCCGCTGTTCTGGGTGCCCGAGCGTGACTGCTCCAGTGCCGAACTGGGCCCCGTGGAAAAAAACCAGCTTAGCCACCGCGCCCGCGCCATGGCCATTCTGCGGCAACGCCTGGGCCTGAAATGAGTCATGAGCCCTCCGCGTCGCCGCTGATTCACGGCGGCGCGCAAACGCCCCGGGCGGCCCTGCCCCAATTGCCGCCCCTGGCGCTGTACATCCACATCCCCTGGTGTGTGCGCAAATGCCCGTACTGCGACTTCAACTCCCACGCCGCCAGCCCGACGCTGCCGGAAGAGGAGTACGTCGACGCCCTGCTGGCCGACCTCGACCAGGACCTGCATGCGGTGCACGGCCGCGAGCTGAGCTCGATCTTCTTCGGCGGCGGCACCCCCAGCCTGTTCAGCGCCCAGGCGTTGGGCCGGCTGCTCAAGGGCGTGGAACAGCGCATCCGCTTCGCCAGCGACATCGAGATCACCCTGGAAGCCAACCCCGGGACCTTCGAGCAAGAGAAGTTCACCGCCTACCGCGCCCTGGGGATCAATCGCCTGTCCATTGGCATCCAGAGCTTCCAGGAACAGAAACTCAAGGCCCTGGGTCGCATCCACAACGGCGATGAAGCCATTCGCGCTGCCGGCATGGCGCGCCAGGCCGGGTTCGACAACTTCAACCTGGACCTGATGCACGGCCTGCCGGACCAGTCCCTGGACGACGCCCTGGGCGACCTGCGCCAGGCCATCGCCATGAAGCCGACCCACCTGTCCTGGTACCAGCTGACCCTGGAGCCCAACACAGTGTTCTGGAACCAGCCGCCGGTGCTGCCGGAAGACGACACCCTGTGGGATATCCAGGAAGCCGGCCAGGCCCTGCTGGCAGAGCACGGCTATGCCCAGTACGAAGTCTCGGCCTACGCCCAGCCGGGCCGTGCGGCGCGGCACAACCTGAACTACTGGAGCTTTGGCGACTTCATCGGCATCGGCGCCGGTGCCCACGGCAAGCTCAGCCACCCGGACGGGCGCATCCTGCGCACCTGGAAGACCCGCCTGCCCAAGGACTACCTGAACCCGGCCAAGCAGTACCAGGCCGGCGAGAAGGCCCTGAGCAATGCAGAGCTGCCGTTCGAGTTCCTGATGAACGCCCTGCGCCTCACCGACGGCGTCGACGCGGCGCTGTTCGCCCAGCGCACCGGGCTGGACCTGGCGAGCCTCGCCGAAGGCCGGCGCCAGGCCGAACAAAGCGGCCTGTTGCAGGTCGAACCCTCACGCCTGGCGGCCACGCCCCGTGGGCAACTCTTCCTCAACGACCTGCTGCAATACTTTCTGATCTAAGGAAATCACATGGATCTGGTACTCGACCTGCTTGCCACCGTGTCCCGCTGGAGTCGCAGCAACCTTTCGGAAATCTCCCTGGCGCTGGTGGGCTGCCTGCTGGTGCTGTTCGGCGCAGACATCAAGGGCTGGGTCGAACAACGCCTGGGTGGCATGGCCGGCGCCCTGCGGGTGCCGCTGATGGCCCTGCTGTGCATGATCGGCAGCGGCCTGGCCCTGATCTATGCGACACCGTGGATCGTCCGCGGCCTGAGCCAGTTCAACAATTACAGCCTGGCGCCGGTGCTGCTGGTGGTGCTGGTGCTGATTGGCGTGGTCGCTGATCGCCGCTGACCTTGAGCCCCGCTGCTACCCCGTAGGAGCCGGCTTGCCGGCCAACGCAATCTAACGGCCCCCCGTTATCAAGGAAGAGCATGAGCCAGAAAATCATCGAGGAAAGCAGCAAGTTCCTCAGCTACGTGCTGCGCCACGAACCCCATGCCATCGGCCTGGAACTGGACAGCGAAGGCTGGGGCGATATCGACGCGCTGATCAGCGGCGCGGCCAAGCACGGCCGGCAACTGAGCCGGGAACTGATCGCGCTGGTGGTCGAAGGCAATGACAAGAAGCGCTTCGCCCTGTCCGCCGACGGCCAGCGGATTCGCGCCGTCCAGGGGCACTCCAACAAAAACGTGCAACTGCAGCTGGAGGCCCGGCAACCGCCCGCCGTGCTCTTCCACGGCACCGCCACGCGCTTCATGGCTTCGATCAACGAGAAAGGACTGATCCCGGGGTCACGCCATCACGTGCACCTGTCCCAGGACCTCGATACCGCCCGGGCCGTGGGCCAGCGTTATGGCCAGGTGGTGATCCTGCAGATCGACGCCCAGGCCATGCAGGCCCAGGGTTTCACCTTCTATCAGGCGGAGAATGGGGTGTGGCTGACCGACCAGGTACCGGTCGGTTTCATCAAGCCCTTGTAGGAGCCAGCTTGCTGGCGAAGGCGTCCTTGAGGGCCCCTTCCCTGGCAAGCGGAACGCCGCCCGGCCAGCTCCTACAACCGCGGGTTTGCGTGGCTCAGGCGAGCTTTTCGAACTTCAAGTCCCACACACCGTGGCCCAGGCGCTCGCCACGACGTTCGAACTTGGTGATCGGGCGTTCGGCCGGGCGCGGTACGCACTTGCCGTCTTCGGCCAGGTTGCGATAACCCGGGGCAACGTTCATCACTTCCAGCATGTACTCGGCATAGGGCTCCCAGTCGGTGGCCATGTGCAGAATGCCGCCGACCTTGAGCTTGCTGCGCACCAGTTCGGCAAAGGACGCCTGGACGATACGGCGCTTGTGGTGCCGGCTCTTGTGCCAGGGATCGGGGAAGAACAGCATGAGCCGATCCAGGCTGTTGTCGGCGATGCAACGGTTGAGCACCTCAATGGCGTCGCAATCGTAGACCCGCAGGTTGGTCAGGCCCTGGGTCAGCACGCCGTTGAGCAGCGCGCCAACACCCGGACGGTGAACTTCCACACCGATGAAATCCTGCTCCGGAGCCGCCGCGGCCATTTCCAGCAGCGAGTGGCCCATGCCGAAGCCGATCTCCAGGGAGCGCGGCGCCGAACGGCCGAACACCTGGTCGTAATCCACCGGGGCATCGGCCAGGGGCAGCACGTACAGCGGTGCACCCTGGTCCAGGCCGCGCTGCTGGCCTTCGGTCATGCGCCCGGCGCGCATCACGAAACTCTTGATACGGCGGTGTTGGCGCTCGTCGCCTTCTTCCGGCTGGATTGGCGTGTCGTTTGATTCAGTCATCAATGGCTCTTACTTGATCAGACCATCCAGCGGCGAGGAGGCGCTGGCATAGAGTTTCTTCGGCATGCGACCGGCGAGGTAGGCCAGGCGGCCCGCGACAATCGCGTGTTTCATGGCTTCGGCCATCATGACCGGCTGCTGCGCGTGGGCGATGGCCGAGTTCATCAGCACCGCTTCACAACCCAGCTCCATGGCGATGGTGGCATCGGACGCGGTGCCGACACCGGCATCCACCAGCACCGGGACCTTGGCTTCTTCGAGGATGATCTGCAGGTTGTACGGGTTGCAGATCCCCAGGCCAGTACCGATCAGGCCGGCCAGGGGCATGACCGCGATGCAGCCCATTTCCGCCAGCTGGCGAGCGATGATCGGGTCATCGCTGGTGTAGACCATCACGTCGAACCCTTCCTTGACCAACACTTCGGCGGCCTTGAGGGTTTCCAGCACGTTGGGGAACAGGGTCTTCTGGTCGGCCAGCACTTCCAGCTTCACCAGGTTGTGGCCATCGAGCAGCTCACGGGCCAGGCGGCAGGTGCGCACGGCTTCGACCGCGTCATAGCAACCGGCGGTGTTGGGCAGGATGGTGTAGCGATCCGGCGGCAGGATATCCAGCAGGTTCGGTTCGCCCGGGTTCTGGCCGATATTGGTCCGGCGCACCGCGACGGTGACGATCTCGGCACCCGAGGCCTCGATGGCCAGGCGGGTTTCTTCCATGTCACGGTACTTGCCGGTGCCTACCAGCAAACGCGACTGGTACGTCCGACCGGCCAGGACGAAAGGCTTGTCACTACGAACGTTGCTCATCGGAAATCCTCTGTTGGGGTGAGGTTCTTGCAGAATTCTGTATCAGGCCCGGGGCGCTGGTGACCCTCGATCCGGGGCCGGTGAACGCCTGTCGTCCATGAGAGGGCCCGGAATCGGGCCAGGGCGCTGCGCAGATTAGCAGCAGCGCGGTTGACGCCAGTGACTAGCCGCCACCGATGGCGTGAACCACTTCCACCTGATCGCCCTCGTTGAGGATAGTTTCGGCGTGTTGGCTGCGCGGAACGATATCCAGGTTGAGTTCCACCGCGATCCGCCGTCCGGTCAGTTCCAGATGGCTCAGCAGGGCCGCAACGGTCGAGCCGTCGGGCAGTTCAAGGGATTCACCGTTCAACTGAATGCGCATGCCAAGGCCGCCATCATTTTTAGGGGCCAGCATTCTAGCCCGATCATGACCTAAAGGTCAGCTACAAGCGTCAGGCGGCGACTTGCAGGCGCCAGGCGGCGAGCCCCAGCAGGAACCAGCCGACCAGGAAGGCCACACCGCCGAAGGGGGTGATGATGCCCAGCTTGCTGATGCCGGTCAGGGTCAGCAGGTACAGGCTGCCGGAGAACAGCAGGATGCCCAGGATGAAGGCTCCGCCGGCCCAGGTCACCAGGCGCCCGGGAATGTGCGCCGCCAGCAGGGCGACGCCGAACAGCGCCAGGGTATGCACCAGCTGATAGGTCACGCCGGTATGAAATATAGCCAGGTACTCCGTGCTCAGGCGGTTTTTCAGGCCGTGGGCGGCGAAGGCGCCGAGGGCAACCCCGGTGAAACCGAAGAAGGCGGCCAGCATCAGGAAGCCACGCAACATGAGGAACTCCAGTCAGATTCAGCACAAAGGGTCTGTATAATGGCGCGCTCAACGGGTTCGGCCAAGCCATCTCTATGCTGCGTTTTCTGTTTCGTCGCCTTGTAAAAGCCTTGATGTGGTTCGTGGTCGGCAGTGTCCTGCTGGTACTGGTGCTGCGTTTCGTGCCGCCACCGGGCACTGCCCTGATGGTGGAGCGCAAGATCGAGTCCTGGGTCGACAACGACCCCATCGACCTGCAACGCACCTGGAAACCCTGGGATGAAATCTCCGACAACCTCAAGGTGGCGGTCATCGCCGGCGAGGATCAGAAGTTCCCCGATCACTGGGGCTTCGACCTTGACGCGATTCAAGCGGCCTTTGCCCACAACGAACGCGGCGGCTCGATCCGTGGCGCCAGCACCCTGAGCCAGCAAGTCTCGAAGAACCTGTTCCTGTGGTCCGGCCGCAGCTACCTGCGCAAAGGCCTGGAGGCCTGGTTCACCGCGCTGATCGAGGTGCTCTGGCCCAAGCAGCGGATTCTTGAGGTCTACCTCAACAGCGTCGAATGGGACGAAGGCGTGTTCGGCGCCGAAGCGGCTGCGCGCCATCACTTCGGCGTCAGTGCCGCCAATCTCTCCCGGCAACAGGCCAGCCTGCTGGCTGCGGTCCTGCCCAACCCGCGGGTATGGAGCGCAGCGCGCCCCAGCACCTACGTCCTGCAACGGGCCGGCTGGATCCGTCGGCAGATGAGCCAGCTGGGCGGAGCGGACTACCTGAATCGGCTGAACGAGTCGCGCAGGGCGCCCTGGGCTGAGTGAGTCGGAATCGGCTTTGTACCCGCTCTTCTCGAGCATGTTCGAGACGGGTGACGGGCCGGGGATTCGCCGGCAAGCCGGCTCCTACGGCAGCCGCACAAACAAAAACGCCCCGATCATCTCGGGGCGTTTTGCGTGGTGCCTGACACTTAGGCGGCGATGGACAGTTTCAGCTTGTTCATCGCGCTTTTTTCCAGCTGGCGGATCCGCTCAGCCGAAACGTTGTACTTCTGCGCCAGGTCATGCAGCGTCGCTTTCTCTTCCGCCAGCCAACGCTGGTAGAGGATGTCCCGGCTGCGTTCGTCCAGCACTTCCAGCGCCTCATGCAGGTTGCTGCTGGAGTTGTCGCTCCAGTCCGCATCTTCCAGTTGCAGCGCAGGATCGTAGCGATGGTCTTCCAGGTAGTTGGCCGGAGACTGGAATGCACTGTCGTCGTCCGCTTCGGCAGCCGGATCGAAGGCCATGTCCTGACCGGTCAGGCGACTCTCCATCTCGCGCACTTCGCGAGGCTCCACGCCCAGGCTTTCGGCCACGCGATGGACTTCCTCGTTGTTCAACCAGGCCAGACGCTTCTTCTGGCTGCGCAGGTTGAAGAACAGCTTGCGCTGCGCCTTGGTGGTCGCAACCTTCACAATCCGCCAGTTACGCAGGATGAACTCGTGAATCTCCGCCTTGATCCAGTGCACCGCAAAGGACACCAGGCGCACACCCATCTCGGGGTTGAAACGCTTCACGGCTTTCATCAGGCCAACGTTGCCTTCCTGGATCAGGTCGGCCTGGGCCAGCCCGTAGCCGGAATAGCTGCGGGCGATATGTACGACAAAACGCAGGTGGGCGAGCACCATCTGCCGAGCCGCCTCAAGATCCTGCTCATAGTAGAGACTCTCGGCCAGTTCACGCTCCTGCTCCGGGGTCAGCAATGGAATGCTGTTCACCGTGTGTACATAAGCCTCCAGGTTTGCGCCTGGAACCAATGCATAAGCAGGTTGCAAAGAAGTGGTCATACGAAAAAACCTCCGACTCACATAACTCGTGCCATTCAGCACTGCGAAAATTGACCGGAAACCGCGAAACAAGTTCCCATAAATGCTGAAAGGTCAATACAAGCAAAAAGACATTACTTCGGTGCCAGCTCCCTCAGGTGGCGGGCCACCGCAATCCACGCACCGATATAACCCAACAGCACCGCCCCTAGCAAGAGCGACAGACCATCGGCAACCGGGACACCGGCGAGGGCAAAATCACTGCCATACAAGCCGGCCAAGCCGATTACCGCATCGTTCAGCCAGTCCAGGCCGAACGCCAGCACTCCCCAGGACAGGATCCCCGCGCCAAAACCATACAGCGCGCCCATATAGAGGAAGGGCCGACGAACATAACTGTCCGTGCCGCCGACGAGTTTAATCACTTCTATCTCGGTGCGGCGGTTTTCAATATGAAGACGAATGGTATTGCCTATCACCAAAAGTAATGCAGAAACCAGCAACACCGTCAGACCGAAGACAAAGCGGTCCCCCAGCTTGAGGATCGCCGCCAGCCGCTCGACCCACACCAGGTCCAGCTGTGCCAGCTGCACCTTGGGCATTTCCGCCAAGCGCTGACGCAGGGCTTCCAGCGTTGCCTTGTCCACCTCGTTCGGCGTTACCAGCACCACGCCCGGCAATGGGTTATGGGGCAGCTCCCGTAGCGCCTCGCCCAGCCCGGACTGCTGCTGGAACTCTTCCAGGGCCTTTTCCTTGCTGATGAACTCGGCATCCGCCACGCCGGGCAGCCCCTTGATCTCTTCGCGAAGCTTCTCGCCTTCGGTGGCGCTGGCATCCAGCGCCAAATACAGCGAGATCTGCGCCGCGCGCTGCCAGGAACCGCCCAGGCGCTCGACGTTGTTGAGCAACAACGACAGGCCCATGGGCAGGCTCAGGGCCACGGCCATCACCAGGCAGGTAAAGAAGCTGCCGATGGGCTGCTTGCCCAGGCGCCGCAGGCTGTCCAGCAGGCTGGCGCGGTGGCTCTCGATCCAGGCGTGCAGCAGGGTGCCGAAATCCGGGCCGTCGTCTTCGTCGCGCTTTTTCTTCGGCGGTGGTGCTTCGGAGGCCTTGGGCGCTACGCGCTCAGCGACTTTAGGGGTACGTGTAGCACTCATACGCCTGCCTCCCCGTCGCCGATCAATCGGCCGCGCTGCAGGGTCAGCATGCGGTGGCGCATGCGGGCGATCAGGGCCAGGTCGTGACTGGCGATCAGCACGCTGGTGCCCAGGCGATTGATATCTTCGAACACGCCCATGATTTCCGCCGCAAGACGCGGGTCGAGGTTACCGGTGGGTTCGTCCGCCAGGAGCAAAGCGGGACGATGAACGATGGCCCGAGCGATGCCCACGCGCTGTTGCTGGCCGGTGGACAGGTCGCCGGGGTAGAGATCGGTTTTATCCGAGAGCGCCACGCGCTCCAGGGCCGAATCCACGCGCTTGGCGATTTCCGCCTTGGACAGGCCGAGAATCTGCAACGGCAGGGCTACGTTGTTGAACACGGTGCGATCGAACAACAGTTGGTGGTTCTGGAACACCACGCCAATCTGCCGCCGCAGGAACGGGATCTGCGCGTTGCTGATCTGCCCCAGGTCCTGGCCGGCCAGCAGCAGCTTGCCGGTGGTCGGGCGCTCCATGGCCAGCAGCAGGCGCAGCAGGGTGCTCTTGCCGGCACCGGAGTGGCCGGTGACAAACAGGAATTCGCCGCGACGGACGCGAAAGCTCAGCTCATGCAGGCCGACGTGGCCGTTGGGATAGCGCTTACCGACCTGTTCGAAACGAATCATGAACGCTCCCGCTCGGCAAACAGTGCCTGGACAAAGGGTTCGGCTTCAAAAGTACGCAAGTCATCGATGCCTTCACCCACACCGATGTAACGAATCGGCAAGCCGAACTGCTTGGCCAGGGCGAAGATCACCCCACCCTTGGCCGTACCGTCGAGCTTGGTCAGGGCCAGGCCGGTCAATTCCACGGTCTGGTTGAACTGCTTGGCCTGGTTGATGGCGTTCTGGCCGGTACCGGCGTCGAGCACCAGCAGCACCTCATGGGGCGCGTCGGCATCGAGCTTTCCGATCACTCGGCGCACCTTCTTCAGTTCTTCCATCAGGTTGTCTTTGGTGTGCAGGCGGCCGGCGGTGTCAGCGATCAACACATCGATATTGCGCGCCTTGGCCGCTTGCACCGCATCGAAGATCACCGAGGCCGAGTCGGCGCCGGTGTGCTGGGCAATCACCGGGATCTTGTTGCGCTCGCCCCACACCTGCAGCTGCTCCACCGCCGCGGCGCGGAAGGTGTCGCCGGCGGCCAGCATGACCTTCTTGCCTTCCAACTGCAGTTTCTTCGCCAACTTGCCGATGGTGGTGGTCTTGCCGGCACCGTTGACGCCTACCACCAGGATCACGAACGGCTTGTTCTGGGAGACAATCTTCAGCGGCTGCTCCACCGGCTTGAGCATGCCGGCCAGTTCGGCCTGCAGCGAGGCGTACAGCGCATCGGAGTCGGTCAACTGCTTGCGCGCAACCTTCTGCGTCAGGTTCTGGATGATTACCGAAGTGGCCTCGACCCCGACATCGGCGGTCAACAGGCGGGTTTCCAGGTCTTCCAGCAACTCGTCGTCGATGGCCTTCTTGCCCAGGAACAGGCTGGCCATGCCTTCGCCGATGCTGGCGCTGGTCTTGGACAGGCCCTGCTTGAGACGGGCGAAGAACCCGACCTTGGCTTCCTCGCTGCGAGCAGGCTCGACAACGGGCTCGGCTTCCGGCGCAGCGGCTACTGGCTCGACTTGCGCTTGCGCGACAGGAGCAGGAGCAGGAGCAGGAGCAGGAGCAACAGGCTCGGGGGCGGTGAATGCCGGCGCTACCGGTGCCTGTTCCTCGACCACAGGGGCCGGGGAAATCACCGGCCCTGCAACGATTGGCTCAGGGCTGGCGGTCACGGCCGGAATCGGCGGCGTCACATGCTCCGCCTGGGCATCCTCCACCAAGGCCACCGGCTCTTCCGCCACCGGCAGGGTCAGCCAGGGCTTGTGTTCGGGGCTCGGGGTCAGCGGCAACTCGGCCGCAACAACCGGTGCCGGCTCGGGCTCGGCCTGAGGCTGCAGAATCGGCTCGGCTAGCGGCAGCACCACAGGTGCGGCCGGAGCGACCTCCACCGCCGGGGAAACACTCGCAGCAGGCTCAGCAACTGGTGCCGGAGCCGGCTCAACAGGAACGGGGGGCTGCTCGACGACGGCTTCCTGCGGTTTCTTGCGCAGCCATCCGAACAGGCCTTTCTTCTCGCCAGCCGGGGCTGGGGTCTTTTTGTCGTCGTTGGAACCAAACATGGAGACGGCTATCTCAAGGTAGCGATGCGCCATAGGGCGCTTCGGTAAATAAATATTCGATGCAGAACAGACTGTATTTAGCCCAGCTTGTTCACGCGCAACATGTTGTCGAAATGCCCAAAAGCACTTCAACGATCGATTTTACTTAGGACTAGAACGGCAAAATCGGCGAAAGAGCGAAGTTTAGCGGATAAAACAGCGCTTCTTGCCGGTAACCCATACAACCTGCTCAAGTACATCCTGATCCGCGAGAACCTGATAGGCGTGGCCGCCAGTAAAACGGATCAGTATCCTAGCACCTCCTCGCCCGCGCAGGCTAAGACCAAGCGGGCAGCTCAACAGGTTTAAAAACGAATGAATGCTCTAGCCCGCCGCGCCGCAGGCCTGCTGCTCAGCACAGTTTGTCTGCCCCTTGCAGCCCTGGCTGCCGACCCCCAACCCACCCACGAATTCACCCTGGACAACGGCCTCAAGGTCGTGGTCCGCGAAGATCATCGCGCACCTGTGGTGGTGTCCCAGGTCTGGTACAAGGTCGGCTCCAGCTACGAAACCCCAGGCCAGACCGGCCTGTCCCACGCCCTGGAGCACATGATGTTCAAGGGCAGCGAGAAGGTTGGCCCCGGTGAGGCATCGTTGATCCTGCGGGACCTGGGCGCCGAAGAAAACGCCTTCACCAGCGACGACTTCACCGCCTACTACCAGGTGCTGGCCCGCGACCGCCTGGGCGTGGCCCTGGAGCTGGAAGCCGACCGCATGGCCAGCCTGCGCCTGCCGGCCGACGAGTTCGCCCGCGAGATCGAAGTGATCAAGGAAGAACGCCGCCTGCGCACCGACGACAAGCCGATGTCCAAGGCCTACGAGCGCTTCAAGGCCATGGCCTATCCGGCCAGCGGCTACCACACGCCAACCATCGGCTGGATGGCCGACCTGAACCGGATGAAGGTCGAGGAGCTGCGCCACTGGTACCAGTCCTGGTACGCGCCCAACAACGCCACCCTGGTGGTGGTTGGCGACGTGACCCCGGACGAGGTCAAGGCCCTGGCCCAGCGCTACTTCGGCGCGATCCCCAAACGTGAGGTACCGCCCGCGAAGACCCCGCTGGAACTGGCCGAGCCCGGCGAGCGCCTGATCACCCTGCACGTGAAGACCCAGTTGCCGAGCCTGATGCTGGCCTTCAACGTACCGAGCATCGCCACCGCCGAGGACAAGCGCTCGGTGAACGCCCTGCGCCTGGCGGCCGCGGTGCTGGATGGCGGCTACAGCGCACGCATCCCGACCCAGTTGGAGCGCGGTGAAGAATTGCTGTCCAACGGTTCCAGCAGCTACGACGCCTACAGCCGCGGTGACAGCCTGTTCCTGCTCTCGGCCACCCCCAACAGCCAGAAGAAGAAAACCATCGCCCAGGCCGAAGCCGGGCTGTGGCGCCTGCTGGATCAACTGAAGGCCACCCCGCCGTCCGCCGAGGAACTGGAGCGGGTGCGGGCCCAGGTCATCGCCGGGCTGGTCTACGAACGCGACTCGATCACCAGCCAGGCCACCACCATCGGCCAGCTGGAAACCGTCGGCCTGTCGTGGAAGTTGATGGACACCGAGCTTGCCGAGTTGCAAAGCGTGACCCCGGAAGACATCCAGAAGGCCGCCCGCACCTATTTCACCCGGGAGCGTATGAGCGTGGCCCATGTACTGCCTGAGGAGTCCGCTCATGAGTAAGCGCAAGAATGCTTCGCCAGTCCTGCTGGGCCTGGCGCTGGTCGCCCTGTTCACCGCAGGCGGCCTCTACCTGCTGTCGCGCTCCGGCGAGTCCGATGCCAGCCAGGCCCTGGACAACGCCAAGTCCAGCCAGAAGCTGCAATCGCTGGCCGAGCTGGATGGCAAGGCGCCGGCCCACCGCACCCTCGACGTACAGACCTGGAACACCGCCGAAGGCGCCAAGGTGCTGTTCGTCGAGGCCCGCGAGTTGCCGATGTTCGACATGCGCCTGATCTTCTCCGCCGGTAGCAGCCAGGACGGCAACACCTCCGGGCTGGCCCTGTTGACCAACGCCATGCTCAACGAGGGCGTGGCCGGCAAGGATGTGGGCGCCATCGCCCGGGGCTTTGAAAGCCTGGGGGCAGATATCGGCAACGGCGCCTACAAGGACATGGCCGTGGTCTCGCTGCGCAGTCTCAGCGCTGTGGATAAGCGCCAGCCGGCGCTGGATCTGTTCGCCGAAGTGGTGGGCAAGCCGACCTTCCCTGCCGACTCCCTGGCGCGGATCAAGAACCAGTTGCTCGCCGGCTTCGAGTACCAGAAGCAGAACCCTGGCAAGCTGGCCAGCCTGGAACTGATGCAGCGCCTGTACGGCAGCCATCCCTATGCCCATGCCAGCGAAGGCAATGCCAAGAGCGTTCCGAACATCAGCTTGGCGCAACTGCAGGCATTCCACGCCAAGGCCTATACCGCCGGCAATGTGGTGATTGCCCTGGTGGGCGACCTCTCGCGCAGCGACGCCGAGGCGATTGCCGCGCAAGTCTCCGCCGCACTGCCAAAAGGCCCCGCCCTGGCGAAGGTCGAGCAACCGGTAGAACCCAAGGCCAGCATCGGCCATATCGAGTTTCCTTCGAGCCAGACCAACCTGATGCTGGCGCAACTGGGCATCGACCGTGACGACCCGGACTACGCCGCTGTGTCCCTGGGCAACCAGATCCTCGGCGGGGGTGGTTTCGGCACCCGGCTGATGAGCGAAGTGCGCGAGAAGCGCGGCCTGACTTACGGTGTCTATTCCGGCTTCACCCCGATGCAGGCCCGCGGCCCGTTCATGATCAACCTGCAGACCCGCGCCGAAATGAGCGAAGGCACCCTGAAACTGGTGCAAGACGTGTTCGCCGACTACCTGCAGAACGGCCCGACCCAGAAGGAACTGGACGACGCCAAGCGCGAACTGGCCGGCAGCTTCCCGCTGTCCACTGCCAGCAACGCCGATATCGTCGGCCAGCTGGGCGCCATGGGCTTCTACAACCTGCCGCTGAGCTACCTGGAAGACTTCATGCGTCAATCCCAGGCGTTGACGGTGGAACAGGTCAAGGCCGCCATGAACAAACACCTGAGCGTCGACAAGATGGTCATCGTCAGCGCCGGTCCGACCGTTGCGCAAAAGCCGTTGCCGCCCCCTACTGACAAACCCGCCGAGCAGCCGCTCGGGGTTCCGGAGCACTGATGGCCCGTCCAGCCCGTCCCAGCAAGAAACCCGTCCACAACCAGCACAATGGCGTGGGCCAGTTGCGCATCATTGGTGGCGAATGGCGCAGCCGCAAGCTGAGCTTTCCCGACCTGCCAGGGCTGCGACCGACACCGGACCGGGTGCGCGAGACCCTGTTCAACTGGCTCGCCCCCTATGTGGCCGGGGCCAAGGTCATCGACCTGTTCGCCGGTAGCGGCGCGGTATTTCTGGAAGCCCTGTCCCGTGGCGCCGCCACGGGCCTGGCCCTGGACAGCAGCAGCGTAGCGATCTCCAGCCTGCGCGAGCACCTGGGCACCCTGCGCTGCACCGTCGGCCAGGCGCAGACCGCCGATGCCCTGCGCTACCTGGAAACCCAGCCGGCAACGCCGTTCGACCTGGCATTCCTCGACCCGCCGTTCAACCAGAACCTGCTGCCGGCGGCCTGCGCCCTGCTGGAAGAGCGCGGCTGGCTGGCCAACGACGCCTGGATCTACACCGAAAGCGAAACCCCGCCTTCGACCCTGGGCCTGCCGGGGAGCTGGCGCCTGCACCGTGAACAAAAATCCGGGCAGGTGTATTACTCCTTGTGGCAACGTATGGCAGACAACGCCGCTTAAGAAGCGGCTCACGATCCCGCCAGCGACGCTCAGGCCAGGCAAACATGCCTGAGCGCCCGCAGCTCAGGCCGCGAAATGCGCATTTCGACGCCATGCTCAACGCCAAATGAGCTAGACCCAGCAGATCGTGAGCCGGTGCTTCAGCCGGCTGGAACAAGGCGCGCGGCCCGCCCGGGTTGCGCACCGCTGCATCGAGAGCCTCCCCGTGCCTGACTCGCCAGATCGCTTCACCCCCGCCTTTGGCCTGGGCAACCCGCACCTGCAGACCCTGTGGGGCCCACTGTGGCGCCCGACCACCCACCTCGAACGCCAGCGCGAACGCCTGTGGCTGGAGGACGGTGACTTTCTTGATCTCGACTGGCACGGACCTCATAGCGCCGAGGCCCCTCTGGTCTTGGTGCTGCATGGCCTGACCGGTTCCTCCAACTCGCCCTATGTGGCCGGCCTGCAGCGCGCCCTGGCCGCCCAGGGCTGGGCCAGCGCCGCGCTGAACTGGCGCGGCTGCTCCGGCGAACCCAACCTGCTGCCCCGCAGCTACCACTCCGGGGCCAGCGAAGACCTGGCAGCCGCCATCGAGCATTTGCGCACCCTGCGTCCCCAGGCACCGCTGTACGCCGTGGGTTATTCCCTGGGGGGCAACGTGCTGCTCAAGTACCTGGGGGAAAGCGGCAGCGCCAGCCCGCTGCAAGGGGCCACGGCGGTATCGGTGCCGTTTCGCCTGGACCAGTGCGCCGACCGTATCGGCCAGGGGTTTTCCAAGATCTACCAGGCCCATTTCATGCGCGAGATGCTGGCCTACATCAAGGACAAGCAGCGCCAGTTCCAGCACGACGGCCGCCATGATGGCCTGGCGACCCTGGCGCAGCTTGGATCCCTGGAGAAGATGCGTACCTTCTGGGATTTCGACGGCCGGGTCACCGCGCCGCTGCATGGCTTTAGCGATGCCCAGGACTATTACCGTCGCGCATCCAGCCGCTACTTTCTCGGGGAGATCCGCACCCCAACCCTGATCATCCAGGCGGCGGACGACCCTTTCGTGTTCCGCCACAGCCTGCCCGAAGCCAGTGAACTGTCCGCCAGCACCCGCTTCGAACTGCAGGCCAAGGGCGGCCACGTGGGGTTTGTCGAGGGCAGCCTGAAACGCCCCGGCTACTACCTGGAGCGACGCATTCCACAGTGGTTGACGAGCCTGGGCCGCCATGGATAAGCCCAACCGCGAGTCGATCCGTTTCTGGCAGACCGCGCCACTGGCGGGGGTCGAGCTTCTGGCGGCACGTTATATCGAACACCGCTTCGTGCCCCATGTGCACGACGGTTATGTGATCGGCATGATCATGGCCGGTGCCCAGCGCTACCGCTATCGCGGCGCCGAGCACCTGGCGGGCAGCGGCACCCTGGTGCTGATCAATCCCGACGAGTTGCACACCGGTGCCAAAGGCGCCGAAGACGGCTGGCTGTACCGCGCCTTCTACCCGGACAACCAGCAGATCCTCGGCCTGCTCGACGAGCTGGAACTGCCCAGCGGCAGCCTGCCGGCCTTTGGCGCCACGCTGTACCGCGATCCGGACCTGGTGAAAGGGTTCGCGCAGTTGCATCACCTGCTGGAAAGCCCCGCCACCGCCCTGCAACAGCAGACCCTGTGGCGCGAGATGATGCTCCTGCTGCTGCGCCGCCATGCAGGGGTCAAGGCGCCCGGTGAGCCGGGGCTGGAACACCGGGCCATCGTCCAAGCCAAGGAACTGCTGAGCGCGCAACTGGCGGCACCGCCTTCCCTTGAGGAGCTGGCGGCGGCCGTGAACCTCTCGCCCTTCCACTTTGCCCGGGTGTTCCGCCGGGCGACCGGCATTCCACCCCATACCTGGCTGATGCAACAACGCATCGCCAAGGCCCGGGCCTTGCTGCGCGATGGCTGCCTGCCCCTGGAAGTGGCGACACAATTGGGTTTCGCCGACCAGAGCCACCTCAGCCGCCAGTTCAAGCAGGTCTATGGCGTGGCGCCGGCGGCCTACCGCAATGCCCGGCGTTCGGACTGAAGGCCCCGGCCCGACAAGCCACTGAGCCAGGCGAAGGAGTGTTTGTGGCGCGGGCGCTTGCTGCCGCTGGGCCGCGTAGCGGCCCTAATCCCTGGTGCAACCTGCCTGCGGACGATTCCCACAGCCAGGCGGTGTGACGGCCTGGCCGTCAAGCGCAAGCGCGCTCCCTCGCCACACGGTTGCCCCTCTCGACCACCGGTTCAGTCACCGGTGGCGACAGGCCGTTGAGGATCGGTGATCCATTCGCTCCACGAACCGGCATACAGCCGCGCCAGGGGATAACCCGCCAGGCACAGGGCGAACAGGTTGTGGCAAGCCGTCACACCGGAACCGCAATAGGCCACCAGCTGCTCAGGGGAGCGGCCCCCCAGCTTCTCGGCAAAGCGCTGCTTGAGCTGATCCGCCGGCAGGAAACGCCCGTCGCTGCCCAGGTTGTCGGTGAATGCTGCGCACTGCGCTCCGGGAATATGCCCGGCCACCGGATCGATGGGCTCCACCTCGCCACGAAAGCGCGGCAAGCCCCGGGCATCCAGCAAGGTCAGCTCCGGCCGGCCCAGGCGCTGTTGCAAGTGCTCGGCATCCAGCAGCAGGCGGTGGTCCGGCTGGCCGTTGAACTGTCCCGGCACGGTCTGCGGCGGATCCAGGCTCAGGGGCAGGCCGGCCGCGTGCCAGGCCTTGAGGCCACCATCGAGAATGAACACGCCGTCACGCTTGCCGAGCCAGGCCAGCAACCACCAGGCGCGGGCGGCAAAAGCGCCGGGACCGTCGTCATAGAGCACGATGTCGCTGTGATCCTCGATCCCCCAGGCCCGCAGGCGCGCCAGCAGCTGTAGCGGATCGGGCAGCGGGTGCCGACCGGTCACACCCTTGATCACCGGAGCACTCAGGTCCCGGTTCAAATCGGCGAAATGCGCCCCGGCAATATGCCCTTCGGCATAGCTGCGTTGCCCGTAGTCCGGGTCTTCGAGGGCAAATCGACAATCCAGGATCACCAGCCCGGGCTGTTGCTTCCTCTGGTCCAGGGCAAGCGGGCTGATCAATTGCGCGATGGGCATAGCGGGCTCCTGTGAATAACTCGGAAGCTGATCCTACTGCACTTCTTCCAGGGCTTGGGCCAGGGGCACGTAAAACTCGTCGAACAGGCCGTTGACCGCCTCCCGGGCCTGGTCGGTAACAAACCCGGCTTCCAGCACCAGCACCTGATAGACCCCACGCTTGATCGCCTCCTCGCTCAGGTGGGTGGAATTCTCCCGGGTGGTGCACAGAAAGCGCACCCAGGAGGTGAGGATGATCCAGGCGTTGAGGGTCAGGGATTCGATCTGCACCTTGTCCATGGCGATGATCCCCGCCTCGACGAAGCGCCCGTAGATGGCCATGCCCTGGATCAGGCAGCGCTGGGAGAAACGCCGGTAGCGGGCCGCCAGCTCGGCGTCGCTGTCCAGCAGGTGCTCCAGGTCGCGGTGCAGGAAGCGATAGCGCCACATGGCCGCCAAGAGTGCCTGCAGGTAGTAGCGCTTGTCCTGCACGGTGACCGCGCGCCCCGGCGGCGGACGCAGGAAGCTGTCCACCAGGGTTTCGTATTCGGCGAACAGCACGGCGATGATCGCCTGCTTGTTGGGGAAGTGGTAATAGAGGTTGCCCGGAGAAATCTCCATGTGCGCCGCAATATGGTTGGTGCTGACATTGCGTTCGCCCTGCTGGTTAAACAGCTCCAGGCTGAACTGGACAATGCGTTCGCGGGTTTTTATGCGTGGGGCCATGGGCTTGAGCTTTAATCGTGTGGAGGCAGGCCTGCATCTTACGGTCTATCCCCAAGCGGATAAATCACGGTCGGCACAGGAGGGTAATTGACAATTTAGAGTATAAGCTCTAAAAAACTAGCCACCCATAAAAAAACCGGAGCCCGTCCATGTCTGCCGAAATCGCTTACCTGCAGGATTCCCTTCAGCAACAGGACGAGCTGCTTGAGCTGTTCGAAGCCCAGCGCCGGGCCTATGCCGCCAATCCCATGCCGCCGGCAGCCCAGCGCCAGCAATGGCTCAATGCCCTGCAGGGACTGCTGAACACTGAGCGCCAGGCGCTGATCGACGCCATCAGCCAGGACTTCAGCAATCGCAGCGCCGATGAAACCCTGCTGGCCGAGCTGATGCCCAGCCTGCATGGCATCCACTACGCCAGGAAACACCTCAAGAGCTGGATGAAACCCTCCCGGCGCGCCGTCGGCCTGGCCTTTCAGCCGGCTTCGGCCAAGGTGGTCTACCAGCCCCTGGGCGTGGTCGGGGTGATCGTGCCCTGGAACTACCCGCTGTACCTGTGCATGGGCCCGCTAGTGGGTGCCCTGGCCGCCGGCAACCGAGTGATGCTCAAACTCAGCGAATCGACCCCGGCCACCGGCCAGTTGCTCAAGCAGCTGCTGGCCAGGGTCTTCCCCGAGGACCTGGTGTGCGTGGTCCTGGGCGAAGCTGAAGTGGGCATGGCCTTCTCCAAGCTGCGCTTCGATCACCTGCTGTTCACCGGCGCCACCAGCATCGGCAAGCATGTGATGCGCGCCGCCGCAGAAAACCTGACTCCGGTGACCCTGGAACTGGGCGGCAAGTCCCCGGCCATTGTCTCCAGCACCGTGCCCCTCAAGGATGCCGCCGAACGCATAGCCTTCGGCAAGACCCTGAACGCCGGGCAGACCTGCGTCGCCCCGGACTACGTACTGGTGCCGGAAGAACGCGTCGGCGACTTTGTCGAAGCCTATCGCCAGGTCGTGCGCAACTTCTTCCCGACCCTGGCGGACAACCCCGACTACACCGCGATCATCAACCAGCGCCAGCTGGCACGGCTCAACGGCTACCTGAGCGACGCCACCAGCAAGGGCGCACAGCTGGTGCCGCTGTTCGAGCAAAATCAGGAGCGGCGCCTGGGCCACAGCCTGCTGTTGAACGTTACCGACGAGATGACGGTGATGCAGGACGAGATCTTTGGCCCGATCCTGCCGATCGTGCCCTACAAGACCCTGGACCAGGCCTTCGCCTATATCACCCAGCGCCCACGGCCCCTGGCGCTGTACTACTTCGGCTATGACAAGGCCGAGCAGCAGCGGGTGATCAACGAAACCCACTCCGGCGGCGCCTGCCTCAACGACACGTTGCTGCATGTGGCCCAGGACGATCTGCCGTTTGGCGGCATCGGCCCTTCCGGCATGGGCCACTACCATGGCCATGAGGGTTTCCTGACGTTCAGCAAAGCCAAGGGCGTGTTCATCAAGCAGCGCTTCAACGCAGCGCGCCTGATCTATCCGCCCTATGGAAAATCGATCCAGAAGCTCATCCAGAAGCTGTTCATCCGTTAACCAGTACATCGCCGGGTAATAACAATAATGATCACCCCTAGCCTGTCTGAAACACCCGCGCTGTCACGGCGCGGCCTGCTGAAAATCGGCCTCTGTGCCAGCGCCTTCCTGGCCACTGCCGGGCTCGGCGCCAGCCTCAGCGGTTGCTCCGCCAGCACACCCGCCAGTGGCTTCGCCCTGCTGCGCAGCAACGACCTGCCGTTCCTGCGCGCCCTGATCCCGGTGATGCTCGAAGGCGCGGTCGCCGCAGAGCAGATGCCCGCCGCCATCGACGGCACCCTGCGCAACCTGGACAACGCCCTCAACCACCTGTCGCCGGAGATGTTCAAGCTCACCCAGCAATTGTTCGACGTGCTGGGCATGGCGGTCACCCGCGGCCCGCTGACCGGGATCTGGGGCAGTTGGGAGAACGCCAGTGGCGACGATATCCGCCATTTCCTCAGTCGCTGGGAGAACAGCTTCCTGTCCCTGCTGCGCATGGGCCATGCCTCGCTGCTGCAACTGGTGATGATGGCCTGGTACACCCGCCCCGAGTCCTGGGTTCACTGCGGCTACCCCGGTCCGCCCAAGGTCTGACCTGCCGTTTATCGCGACAAGGCCCAGAGGACGTTCAAAGGGCCCCGAGCGCCGGTTTTATCCGGCGACCATCGCAACCCGCGGCAGCGGCCACCGGAACTTGCCACGACATCAATAATAAGAGAGCACCCGATATGCCTGTACCTGATCTGTTCCGCGAAGGCCTGAACCGTGGCTGGAAAACCTACAACGGCTCGCAGCTGGAGCAGGACCTGACCCTGGAAGCCGATGTCGCCATCATCGGCAGCGGCGCCGGCGGTGGCACCACCGCCGAAATCCTCAGCGCTGCCGGCTACAAGGTGCTGCTGATCGAAGAAGGCCCGCTGAAAACCAGCGACGACTTCAAGATGCTCGAAGACCAGGCCTACACCAGCCTCTATCAGGAAGGCATCGGGCGCATGAGCAAGGACGGCGCCATCACCATCCTCCAGGGCCGCGCCGTGGGCGGCACCACCCTGATCAACTGGACCTCGAGTTTTCGTACCCCCGACCCGACCCTGGAGCACTGGGCCCGGGAACATGGTGTGGTGGGCCATAGCTCCGCCGAGATGGCGCCCTGGTTCGAGAAAATGGAACAGCGCCTGGGGGTCGCGCCCTGGGTCATGCCGCCCAACGCCAACAACGACGTGATCCGCAAGGGCTGCGAGGCCCTGGGCTACAGCTGGCACGTGATTCCGCGCAACGTGCGCGGCTGCTGGAACCTCGGCTACTGCGGCCTGGGCTGCCCGACCAATGCCAAGCAGTCGATGCTGGTGACCACCATTCCCGCGACCCTGGAGAAAGGCGGCGAACTGCTGTACCTGGCCCGGGCCGATCGCCTGCAGATCAAGGACGACAAGGTCTCCAGCCTGCAATGCGTGGCCATGGACGAGCGTTGCGTGGCCCCCACCGGCCGGACCATCACCGTCAAGGCCAGGCACTACGTACTGGCCGGCGGCGGCATCAACAGCCCGGCCCTGCTGCTGCGTTCCGACGCCCCGGACCCGCACTCGCGCCTGGGCAAGCGCACCTTCCTGCACCTGGTGAACTTCTCCGCCGGGCAGTTCGACGAAGTCATCAACCCCTTCTACGGTGCGCCGCAGTCGATCTATTCCGACCATTTCCAATGGCAGGACGGCACCACCGGGAAAATGTCCTACAAACTCGAAGTACCGCCCCTGCAACCGGCCCTGGCCAGTACCCTGCTGGGCGGTTTCGGGCCCCAGAGCGGCCTGTCCATGGAGCAACTGCCCCACACCCACGCCATGCTCGCCCTGCTACGGGACGGGTTTCACCCGGACAGCGTCGGTGGCAACGTCGAACTGCGGGGCGACGGCACTCCAGTGCTCGACTACGAAGTTTCGCCCTACGCCTGGGATGGCCTGCGCCGGGCCTTCCACAGCATGGCGGAGATCCAGTTCGCCGGCGGCGCCAAGGCGGTCAAGCCGCTGCACAGCGATGCCCGGTTCGCCAAGACCCTCGCCGAGGTGCGCAGCCAGATCGACGGCCTGGACCTGGCGCTGTACCGCACGCGCCTGGGCAGCGCCCACGTGATGGGCGGCTGCGCCATGGGCGAAGACCCGAAAAACGCCGTGGCCGACAGCCTCGGGCGCCATCATCAACTGCACAACCTGTCGATTCACGACGGCTCGCTGTTCCCCACCAGCATCGGCGCCAACCCGCAGCTGTCGGTGTACGGCCTGACTGCACAACTGGCGACAGCCCTGGTGGAGCGTCTGAAAACAGCCTGAAAAAGGCAGGTATTCCCGGCGTCTATAGTGCTTTCTTCCTTAAAAGGCGACTTGGCCCACCGGGAATGCTGCGATACCATCCGACTCCCCAACGGATTCCCGCCAGGACGACGCGATGAACCGAGTGTTGTACCCAGGTACCTTCGACCCGATTACCAAGGGCCATGGCGATCTGGTCGAGCGCGCCTCGCGGCTGTTCGACCACGTGATCATCGCCGTTGCCGCCAGCCCCAAGAAAAACCCGCTGTTCCCCCTGGAGCAGCGTGTAGAGCTGGCGCGCGAGGTGACCAGGCACCTGCCCAACGTTGAAGTGGTCGGCTTCTCCACGCTGCTGGCGCATTTTGCCAAGGAGCAGAACGCCAACGTCTTCCTGCGTGGCCTGCGGGCAGTCTCGGACTTCGAGTACGAATTCCAGCTGGCCAACATGAACCGCCAGTTGGCACCGGATGTGGAAAGCCTGTTCCTGACGCCCTCCGAGCGCTATTCGTTCATTTCCTCGACCCTGGTCCGCGAAATTGCCGCCCTGGGCGGGGATATCACCAAGTTCGTCCACCCGGCGGTCGCCGACGCACTGACCCTGCGCTTCAAGAAGTAAGCCGCCCGGCCCCGCTCCGGGGCCCTTGCCAGGCGTCAGCCATCGCGCCCGCGTGCACTGCGGGCGCCAATACGGCACAATTGCGCGCATTCGATTTTACATGCCCGGGCCTGCCGCCCAGGCCGGAGTCCCCCATGTCCCTGATCATCACCGACGATTGCATCAACTGCGACGTCTGCGAACCCGAGTGCCCCAACGCGGCCATTTCCCAAGGCGAAGAGATCTACGTGATCGATCCGAACCTGTGCACCCAGTGCGTCGGCCACTACGACGAGCCGCAGTGCCAGCAAGTGTGCCCGGTGGATTGCATTCCATTGGATGAGGCGCGCCCGGAAACCGAAGAAGAGCTGATGGCCAAGTACCGGAAGATCACCGGCAAGGCGTGAGGAATTCAGCGCCTGTGCTGGCGCTTGCCCCGGCAGACCGGCCCCCGCAAACGCCTGCAGGAGCCGGCTGGCCGGCGAAGTTTTTCAGCTCTGGCAGCGCGGGCAGTAGACGCTGGCACGCTGCCCCAGCTTGATTTCCCGCAGGCCCGTGCCACAGACCTTGCAATGCTCATTGCCACGGCCGTAGACGAACAGTTCCTGCTGGAAGTACCCCGGCTGGCCGTCACCGCCGATAAAGTCGCGCAATGTGGTGCCGCCGCGCTCGATGGCTGCCGCGAGGATGCGTTTGATCTCGATCGCCAGCTTCAGGTAGCGCGCCCGGGAAATGCCCTTGGCTTCGCGGCGCGGGTCGATGCCCGCAGCGAACAGCGCTTCGGTCGCGTAGATATTGCCCACTCCCACCACCACGGCGTTGTCCATGATGAACGGCTTGACCGCCATGGAGCGTCCCCGGGACAGCTGATACAAACGCTCGCCATCGAACAGGTCGGTCAACGGCTCCGGCCCCAGGCGTATCAGCAGTTCGTGATTCAGCGGGTCGTGGCTCCAGAGCATGGCACCAAAGCGCCGCGGGTCGGTGTAGCGCAGGGCCAGGCCCGATTCCAGCTCGATGTCCACGTGCTCGTGCTTGGCCGCCGGCAAGCCGACTTCCACCAGCCGCAGGTTGCCGGACATGCCCAGGTGGCTGATCAGGGTGCCGACCTCGGCGTTGATCAACAGGTACTTGGCCCGCCGCTCCACCTGCACGATGCGCTGCCCGGACAGGCGCACATCCAGGTCCTCGGGAATCGGCCAGCGCAGGCGCCGTTCACGCACGACAACCCGACTGACCTTCTGGCCTTCCAGATGCGGCGCGATCCCGCGCCGGGTGGTTTCGACTTCCGGTAATTCAGGCATCTGCGCCTCGGGCATTCATCGCGGTATGAATAATCAGTGCGCGCCCAGCTCGCGCACGGTTTCCTTGAGGTTCTCGAAGTCGTAGTCCGACAGGCCGACGTAATCGAGAATCAGGTGGCCAATGCTGTTCCATTCATGGTCTTCGACCTGGTTGCCCAGCACCCGGTAGGAAGCACAGATGTGCTCGGCCATCTTCAGGATCGCCAGCAGGTTCTTCAACTGGCTGTTGCGCGACGACTCGTCGCTGAAGATCGCCAGGGCATTGTGGTGATTGGCGATGGCATTGGTCACATGCTCCGGCAGGCGCCAGGACTTGGCCGTGTAGTAACCGACCACCGCATGGTTGGTGTTGAAGGCACGGTTTTCCGTGTCCACCACCCGCCGCTCCGGCCCGGCACTGCCGTAGGCCTCTTCCAGCACCGCCATGTAGTTGGGGAAGCGCTTGAGCATCAGCGGCACGCCGCAGTCGTGGAACAGGCCCAGGGCATAGGCTTCGTCCACCGCCTGGGAGCCGGTGCGCTTGGCCAGGGTCAGGCAGGTCATGGCCACGTCCTGGGCGGTGTCCCAGAAGCGGTTGAGGGTGACGATGGTCTCGTCGCTCATTTCGCCCTTGATCGACTGCGCATTGATCAGGTTGATGATCGAACGGCTGCCCAGGAGGTTCACCGCACGCTGGATCGAGGCGATCTTGTTGCTCAGGCCGTAATACGGCGAGTTGACGATCTTCAGCAGTGCGCCGGACAACCCCGGGTCCTGGGATATCAGCTTGGCAATCACTTCCAGGTCGGGATCGGGCATGTACTGCTCCATCTGCAAATCCACCATGATTTGCGGCTGGGGCGGCACGCTGATGCCTTGCAGGGCCTGTTGAATCTGTTCGGCTGATAGCTCTTGGGACATAGGTACGCACTCTGGGTCAGGCGGCGATTCTAACCCTTAACCAGACAATGTTGGGCGTTCGGACAGGAACTTTACCCCCGGGCCTGGTCCACAAGGCCTGGCCGCAGGTCCAATGGCCATCGCTTGAACCCCGCGAAGGGGTATAATCGCGCCCTTTTTTCCGGAGCGACGTCATGTCCCTGCCAAGCCTGCGCCTCAAAGCCAATGCCGATCGCCGCCTGCGCGCCGGCCACCTGTGGGTCTACAGCAACGAAATCGATGTAGCCGCCACCCCACTCCACGGCTTCAAGGCAGGTGACCAGGCCATTCTGGAAGCCGCCGGCGGCAAGCCCCTGGGCATCGTCGCGATGAGCCCGAACAACCTGATCTGCGCTCGCCTGCTGTCTCGCGATGCCAAGCTGCCCCTGGACAAGTCCCTGCTGGTGCACCGCCTGAACGTGGCCCTGTCCCTGCGCGAGCGCCTGTTCGACAAACCGTTCTACCGCCTGGTCTACGGCGACTCCGACCTGCTGCCGGGCCTGGTGGTGGACCGTTTCGGCGACATCCTGGTGGTGCAGATCGCCTCGGCGACCATGGAAGCCCACAAGGACGACGTGATTGCAGCCCTGACCCAGGTGCTCAAGCCCAGCGGCATCCTGTTCAAGAACGACTCCGCCGCCCGCGATGCCGAAGGCCTGGGCCGCTACGTGGAAACCGTGTTCGGCCTGGTGCCGGAGTGGGTGGCCCTGGAAGAGAACGGCGTGAAGTTCGAAGCCCCGGTGATCCAGGGCCAGAAAACCGGCTGGTTCTATGACCACCGGATGAACCGTGCCCGCCTGGCGCCTTATGCCAAGGGCAAGCGCGTACTCGACCTGTACAGCTACATCGGCGGCTGGGGCGTGCAAGCCGCGGCCTTCGGCGCCAGTGAAGTGTTCTGCGTCGACGCCTCGGCCTTCGCCCTCGACGGCGTGGAGCGCAACGCCGCGCTCAATGGCTTCGCCGATAAGATGACTTGCGTTGAAGGCGACGTGTTCGAAGCCCTGAAAGAGCTGAAAGCCGCTGAAGAGCGCTTCGACGTGATCGTTGCCGACCCGCCGGCCTTCATCAAGCGCAAGAAGGACATGAAGAACGGCGAAGGCGCCTACCGCCGTCTGAACGAGCAAGCCATGCGCCTGCTGAGCAAGGACGGCATCCTGGTCAGTGCCTCGTGCTCCATGCACCTGCCCGAGGACGACCTGCAGAACATCCTCCTGACCAGCGCCCGCCACCTGGACCGCAACATCCAGCTGCTGGAGCGCGGCAGCCAGGGCCCGGATCACCCGGTGCACCCGGCCATCCAGGAAACCCGCTACATCAAGAGCATCACCTGCCGCCTGCTGCCCAACAGCTGAGTGCAGTGAACAGAAAAATCCCGGCCATGTGCCGGGATTTTTTGTTTCAGCCCGTCATGGGTGCCGGTAGGCCTGCTGGAAGTCCAGCTCCACACCGTCGACCTTGAACGTCTTGTAGTGCGGGCGCACCGGCTTGATCTTGCCCTCGCGGATCTGCGCGATCAGCCCCGCAGCATCCGGGATCCCGTTGAACTTGCCCGTGTAACGCCAGAGGACCTTGCCCTGCCCATCACGGGCAAAGAGCATCGCCGAAGACTCCCAGGCGTGCTTGCCGATCAGCAGCACTTCGTTGACACCGTCGTCATTCAGGTCCACCGCCCAGGCGAAACAGCCGGGCGGCGTGCAGTCACTTCTGGACGTCAGCACCTCGACCAATTGCGCGCTGTCATCCACCTCCGGGCCTAGCCATTGCACCTTGGCGGTCAAGTAATCGACGGACTGGTCATCCCGGGAAACCGATTCCAGCAGTTCGCGCAGGGTGGTCCGGTCCGGCTCCTGCAGAACCTGCCCCTGGCGCACCTGTTCGAGCAACGCATTGAACTGCGCCCGACCGGGCTCGCCCAGATGCCGGCGCAGGGCCCTGACATCGAAGTCGGCCACTGGGGTACGCCCGCTCAGCAGGCGCTGTACCTGGTTGCTGGCACTCAGCGCCTGCGGGTCCAGCACCGGGGTGAACAGCAACAACAGCGCGACGAAACTCAACAGCGCGACCCAGGGGTTGCTGCGGCTCAGGCGGGCGAGCCAGGCCCCCTGCCTGCCCAGCACCGCCCAGAGCGCCGCCAGGCTGTGGACCAGAGCCAGGGCCACGAGGAACATGGCCAGAACACGTGACGGCGTCAGGCCATATTGATCAATCCGCAACCAGCTCGAATAACCGGCCATCAGCACCAGCAAGGGCAGACAGCAGAGGCTGGCGTTGATCAGCAGCTTGAGCAATCTGGCGTAGCTGGCATCGCTCCGACCGTCCTGGAACACGCCATTGATCAGGAACAGATTACTGGCCACCAGGCACAGCAGGATTCGCGAGGAATAGCCGGTGCTCCAGATCGGCTGCAGGCCGGTGAATGCCAGGGTCAGGGTGAAGACCACCGTGATCAGTGCGCACAACGGCAGCAGGTAGCGGCACACCGTCAGCAGGATATCCCGCAGCAAGCCGATGACTCTCTGGTTCACGCGGCCCATGCGCATGCCCAGGGAGAAAAACAGCGGCATGCTGAAGCACATGAAGTACTGCGAGCCGAACAGCTCATCCAACTGCGACATGCCAAGGAGGCTGAACAAACCACCGCACAGCCAAAGCAGCATGCTGAAGGCCAGGGTCACCAACCACGCCAGGATCACGATGAAGGCGTTGTTCCAGGCATGCCGGAACAGGTCTTGGTAGCGTGGACCAAGGCCCTCGCGGGTCGGCCAGCTCAAGATGAACGCAGTACCGATATAGCCCAGTACAAGCGCGGTGAACGACCAGAACATGCTCAGCCAGCCATTGGCATTGTTCAGCAGCACCCAGTAGGAAAACCCGCTCAACAGCACGCTCAGGCCAATGACCAGGGCCCAGGTGCCGCGCTCGCGCACTGCACTGCCAAGCAGTTGCAGGTTGCTCCCGGCCACCAGAGCCAGGGTCCAGAGGGCCGAGCCCACTGCGGGTTGTTCATGCAACAGGCCGGCGACCAACAGCAAGCCCTGCACCAGGGCAATAGCGATGTAAAACAACAGCGAGCGACTCAGCGCAGGCATGGCAAATCCTTTTATGAAGATGTGTGGTCAAGGTGACGCGGATAAACCGCCACCGCTAGCACCCCGCCAGCGGACGCCCAAGGCGCCGCAGCAGCGGCAGGCACAGGCGCACCAGGAACAGGCCGAGGGAAAACGCCAGGGTCGGGCCGGCAAAGAACACCAGCGACAGAAAGCCGTCCTTGAAAGGATCGAGATGGGAGCGGGTGATCCAGTGCTTGAAGATCGCCTGGGCGATCCACGGCATCGGCAGCGCCAGCAGCACCCACAGCGCATAAGCCAGAAAGCGCCGCCCCAGACTGTCACGCCCTTGCAGCGCAGCCGCGCAAAGGACAGTCAGCAGGATCAGCCCCGCGGCCAGGCTGCCCAGCATCCGGGAGGTCAAAGGCAGCCCTCCACAGGCCATGACCAGCCCCGCCGTAGCCAGGGCCAGGGCCATCGCCGCCCCCCAGGTGCGCCATTCACCCCGGCGCTCGGGTGCCAGCTGCAGCATGCCGCCGCCCATCAGCACCGCGGCACAGGCCGCGCCGATGGCCAGCTCCGAGAGTTCGCCGGAAAAGACCACGGCCAGCAGCAGCGCGCCCTGCACCAGGCCCATGCCCAGGTAAAACCTCAAGGTTCGAAGTGTCGCGGTCATTCCAGATCCATTGGAGAGCGATCGAAGGGCGCGCAGTCTACCTCAGCCCCCCGAATCCGCGCAGCGGGTAGCGGCTCAAGACACTCTTAACGCCGCAGAGCGGCCACGGCATTCCTTCCTGGCGCCAGCGGTGTAGAATCGGCAGATTCATCGCCAGTCATCCCCCGGCGGGTTTATGAGCTCAGGCTGAGTCTCGCGGCGATCCCGCGGGGTCATCGGCAGCTTCGGACACACGGCCATTTCTGAGTGTTCCCGAGGTCAGTAGAAGCTCACTCCCCATTTGTCACCTGATTAGCCGCCCGGAGTGCTTCATGCCTGATTACCGTTCGAAAACGTCCACCCATGGCCGCAACATGGCCGGCGCCCGTGCCCTGTGGCGCGCCACGGGGATGAAAGATGCCGACTTCAAGAAGCCGATCATCGCCATTGCCAACTCCTTCACCCAGTTCGTCCCGGGCCACGTGCACCTCAAGGACCTGGGCCAGTTGGTCGCCCGCGAAATCGAACGCGTCGGCGGCGTGGCCAAGGAATTCAACACCATCGCCGTGGACGACGGCATCGCCATGGGCCACGACGGCATGCTGTATTCCCTGCCGAGCCGCGAGATCATCGCCGACTCCGTGGAATACATGGTCAACGCCCACTGCGCCGACGCCATCGTCTGTATCTCCAACTGCGACAAGATCACCCCCGGCATGCTGATGGCCGCCCTGCGCCTGAACATCCCGGTGATCTTCGTCTCCGGCGGCCCGATGGAAGCCGGCAAGACCAAACTCGCCAGCCATGGCCTGGACCTGGTGGACGCCATGGTCATCGCCGCCGACTCCAGCGCTTCTGACGAGAAGGTTGCCGAGTACGAGCGCAGCGCCTGCCCGACCTGCGGGTCGTGCTCCGGCATGTTCACCGCCAACTCCATGAACTGCCTGACCGAGGCCCTGGGGCTGGCCCTGCCGGGCAACGGTTCGACCCTGGCCACCCACAGCGACCGCGAACAGCTGTTCCTGCAGGCCGGGCGCACCATCGTCGAGCTGTGCCAGCGCTACTACGGCGACAACGACGAGTCGGTACTGCCGCGCAACATCGCCAACTTCAAGGCGTTCGAGAACGCCATGATGCTCGACATCGCCATGGGCGGCTCGACCAACACCATCCTGCACTTGCTGGCCGCCGCCCAGGAAGCCGAGATCGACTTCGACCTGCGCGACATCGATCGCCTGTCCCGCAGCGTGCCGCAGCTGTGCAAGGTGGCGCCGAACATCCAGAAGTACCACATGGAAGACGTGCACCGCGCCGGCGGCATCTTCAGCATCCTCGGCTCTCTGGCCCGCGGCGGCCTGCTGCACACCGACCTGCCGACCGTGCACAGCCGCTCGATGGAAGAAGCCATCGCCAAGTGGGACATCACCCAGACCAGCGACGAAGCCGTGCACCACTTCTTCAAGGCCGGCCCGGCGGGCATCCCGACCCAGACCGCGTTCAGCCAGTCGACCCGCTGGGACACCCTGGACGACGACCGTGAAAACGGCTGCATCCGCAGCTTCGAACACGCCTACTCCAAGGAAGGCGGCCTGGCGGTGCTGTACGGCAATATCGCCCTGGACGGCTGCGTGGTGAAGACCGCCGGGGTCGACGAGTCGATCCACGTCTTCGAAGGCAACGCCAAGATCTTCGAAAGCCAGGACAGCGCCGTGCGTGGCATCCTCGCCGACGAAGTGAAGGAAGGCGACATCGTCATCATTCGCTACGAAGGCCCCAAGGGCGGCCCGGGCATGCAGGAAATGCTCTACCCAACCTCCTACCTGAAGTCCAAGGGCCTGGGCAAGGCCTGCGCGCTGCTCACCGACGGGCGCTTCTCCGGCGGTACTTCGGGCCTGTCCATCGGCCACGCCTCGCCGGAAGCCGCTGCCGGCGGCGCCATCGGCCTGGTGCAGGACGGTGACAAGGTGCTGATCGACATTCCCAACCGCTCGATCAACCTGTTGGTCAGCGACGAGGAACTGGCGGCGCGCCGTGTCGAGCAGGACAAGAAGGGCTGGAAGCCTGTGGAGAAACGTCCACGCAAGGTGACCACCGCGCTCAAGGCCTACGCCCTGCTCGCCACCAGCGCCGACAAGGGCGCGGTGCGCAACAAGGCCATGCTCGACGGCCTGTGATCAAAACGCGCCTGTAGGAGCCGGCTTGCCGGCGAAGGGGCCCTCAAGCCCTGCACCGCCCTCCCGGGCGCCTTCGCTGGCAAGCCAGCTCCTACAACAAACGGCCGCTCAAACCCGACGCCAAACCCTGTAGGAGCCGGCTTGCCGGCGAAAGGGCCCTCAAGCCCTGCAGCGCCCTCCCGGGCGCCTTCGCTGGCAAGCCAGCTCCTACAACAAACGGCCGCTCAAACCCGACGCCAACCCCTGCAGGAGCCGGCTTGCCGCCGAAAGGCCCTCAGGGAGTGCGTTCACCCAACTGCCCGCGCAGGTAGCGATACAGCCCGTCTGCACTCTTGCGATAGCCATCGGCCGTCAGGTGGATCAGGTCACCGCGCGCCAGGTCGTTGGCCTGCCACTTGATGATCGAACAGTCCCCGCCCATGAAGGCTTGCCAGTCCCAGAACAGGGTGCGGCTGTTCTTCGCCACGTCCTTCTGGATCTGGATCAACGGGCGCAATGGCTGGGGTTGCGAGGCGGCGCAACTGCCGGCATTGCGGCGCTTGATGGAGTCTGGCGGCCCCACCAGCAGGATCACGGTCTTGGGCAGGTTCTTGCGCAGCAGCGCGACCTTCTCCTGCAACTGGCTGCGATACAGCTGCAGGTCCAGGTCGTTATCGAAGGCCTCATTGGTGCCGTAGGCCAGGACTACCATGTCCGGGCGCAGGCCCTTGAGGACGTCCATCCAGCCGGGCTGCCACTTGTCCAGCACATCCAGACGCGCGCCATTGATCCCCAGGGAGGAGTAGATCACCCCGGCGCTCTTCTGCCCGAGAATGTTCCAGCCCCCCAGCGCCAGGCCCTGGTTGTTGGCCACGCTCAGGTCCAGGGGCAGGGTCAGGTTGTTGAACGGCGGGCTGAAGCGCCACTGTCCACCCGTTGCCGCCAGCATGCGGCTGCTCTTGTTGAGGTTGTCCCGGGCGGTCAGGGTGCTGTTGCTCGACGCCTGGTACAGCGCGGAGATCCGGTACTGCTGGTTGCTCGGCTGGCGCTCGGCGATATGCACCCGCGCACCCGGGGTCGTCGGCAACGACAGGTAGCCCCCCAGGGGAAACTGGTTGCTCTGCTGGTTGCGCGCCGACACCTGGGACCACTGGCGCTTGGCGATGCTGAGGATCACCCGCTCGTAGCGAGTACCGGGCACCGGTGTGGCGGCCACGAAGCCGATACCGCCATCGCCGTACTGCGCCTGCAGCAGGCGCCGCAGTTCGCCGCTGAACAGATCCGCCGCCGTGTGCGAATCCCCCAGTTGCACGATGCTGATGGGGGTACGGTTGGAGGTGCTGAACTTGCGTGCCAGCAGCGCCAGGTTCGGGTCGGTACCCGTGGCCACGACTTTCTTCGCCCCGGCTCCGGGCCTGGCCAGCGCCGAAGCGGGAGTGGCCTGAACCTCGGTGGTCGGGCTGCAACTGCTCAGCAAGGTGATGCCCAGCAACAGCGCAATGCCTTGCAGTCGCCCCATATCAGTGCTCCGTCAATTGTTGGCTGGGAAAGTTGATCAGCGAGATCACACGCTCAGCGATCAGCTTCTGCCCAGTGGTGGTGAAGTGGATACCGTCGTCGACCCGGGTCTTGACCTTCTTGCCATCCCCGGTGGTGCGGTAATAGGAAAACTCGTCGTTCTGGTAGCCGAGAATCTCGTTAGCCGAGACGAAGTGCTGGTGGTACAGCTCGATCTGGCTCCGGTACAGGTCGCTCAGGTAGGCCATTGCCGTAGACAGCTTGGCCTTCTCCATGTTCGGCGGGCCGACCCAGATCACCTGCACATTATGCGCCTGGGCGGTGTCGAGGATCGAATCGATGCGCCGGCGATAGGCTTCTTCCCAGTCCGGCTTCTTGAACCGCAGGAACGGCTTGCCCTTGACCTCCGGCATGTCCCAGGGGTCGTTGGGGCCGAGGAAGATCACCATCAGGCGAATGTTGGGGTTGCCGGCCAGGGTGCTTTCAACGGTCTTGGGCCAGTTGAAGAAGCTCGGATAGGCAAGGCCGGTGCTTTGCTTGCTGAGGTTCAGGCTCTTGACGTTGTAGCGTTTGCGCAAGGTGTTGGCCATGTGTGGTGCCACGCCCTGCATCAACGAATCGCCGACAAAGAACACCTCATCGCCGGTCGCCAGGCTGACCCTCAGCGGATGGTCACTGTACGGCTGACCCGCGGTTGGCGGGTGGGCCACGGGCGGCGCTGCCAGCGGTTGCGGATGCACCGCAGGCGCTGCGACCGCGACAGCCTCGGCAACGGGCGCGGGATGCGCGGCGACCGGCTGGGCCGGGGTCGGATGGAGGTTGGCTGCAGGCACCGGGTGGCTGGCAACAGGCACAACCGCAACCTGCGGTTGCGGCGGCTCTTCATCCGCGGCCGCTTCCGCCTGGGCCACCAGGCTCAGGTCGGCCGCGGCGTCAAAACTGCCGACAAAGGCCAGCCTGGCGTTCTCCAGGGCCTGGTTGAGCTGCGCGCCGAAGCGCCACTGCGGGTTCTGCGACAAGCCCGGGATCTCGCAACCTTCGTGGTACTTCTGCTGGCAATAGAGACGGATCGACTGCTGGTTGAACCACACCAGCAACAGGCTCGTTACCAATAGCGCATAGAGCACCTTGGCCGCGCTGCCAAGGCTGACCGACAAGGGCGAACGGTTAGAAACTGGCATAGATGAACCCCGGCACGCCCGACGGTGAGGCGAAGATGACCACGCAGATGAACAGCCCCAGCGGCACTGGATAGAGCAGCCACGGCAAGCCGGTGGCGGCGTCGAACAGCCGGCGCAGCAGCGCCACGATCCGTGGGTAGAAGGCGACGAACAACAGGCAGCCCAGCAACGAGACGGCAGCGCTGGCCAGCCCGGCGAAGGACAGGTCGCCCAGGCCGCTGAGCATGTCCAGGGCATCGGCCAGGGTCGCGCAGCGGAAGAAGATCCAGGCGAAGGCCACGTAGTGGAAGGTCAGCAGGCGGGCGCTGAGATCGGCGCCGATCCAGCTCGGCCCCCGGGCCAGCAGCGGGCTGCACAGTTTGTACAGCGCCAGGCCGATCCCGTGCAGCGCGCCCCAGATGATGAAGTTGGCGCTGGCGCCATGCCATAAGCCGGAGATCAGCATTGCCAGGAGCATGTTCAGGTTGCCGCGCCAGGCCGGCCCACGGTTGCCGCCCAGGGGGATGTACACATAGTCGCGGATAAAGGTCGACAGGCTGATGTGCCAGCGGCCCCAGAATTCCTTGAGGTTGCGCGCCGCGTAGGGGTAGTTGAAGTTCTGCGGCAGGCGGAACCCCAGCAGCAGGGCGATGCCGGTCACCAGGTCGGTGTAGCCGCTGAAGTTGAAGTAGATCAGGAACGAATAACCGTAGACCGCCCGCAGGATCTGCTCGGCGGAAAACGCCACCGGGCTATCGAATACCGGGTCGACCCATTCGTTGGCCAGCCAGGAACTGAGGAAGAACAGCTTGACCACCGCCACCGCGATCAGCCCCAGGGCCCGTTGTGGCTCCAGCACCTGGCGCAGCTGCGGCGGATTGATCTGCGCCAGCATGGGGAGCGCCCGGTTCACCGGGCCGGCTATCAGGCTAGGGAAGAACGCCAGGTACAGCGCCAGGTCGAAAGGCGAGCCCGGGGTCAGCTCACGGCGGTGGATCGACACCAGGTAGCTGACCGAGTGGAAGGCGTAGAACGACAGCCCCACCGGCAGCAGCACTTCCAGCAGCGGCAGCGACACCTCGACGCCGAACTGGGCGAAGGCGTTCTGCACCGTGCTGGTGAAGAAGTCCTGGTACTTGAACAGGTAGAAAGCCCCCAGCACCAGCAGCAACATCAGGCCGTTGACCCAGCCTCGCCCGGGGTAACGCTGGCTCAACAGGCCGAGCAGGTACACCAGGGCCGTGTAGCCCAGCAGGATGTAGAGAAAGTTCAGGCTGAAACTGGCGAGGATCGCGTAGCTGGCGACCAGCAGCAGGGCGTTCTGCAAACGCAGACTGAAGCCCAGCCCCCAATACAGCATGAAGAACAGGATGAAACAGAGGCCGAATTCGATCGAGAGATAGCTCACAACGTAGTCCATTACGTGCAGTCGGGGACAAACCCGGCACAAGGGAGAGCAGGCGGGGGATAGGAAACGGGCGCGATTATGGCAGAGGGGGTTTGGCGGTCACAAGTTGAAACATTCCCATCTTGACCCGACAACGAACGGCACGCGCCGCTTGTAGGAGCTGGCTTGCCAGCGAAAGCGCTCCCGAGAGCGGTGCAGGACTTGCGGGCCTCTTCGCCGGCAAGCCGGCTCCTACGGAGAAAGGTGTGCGGCGACTTGCTGTAGGAACTGGCTTGCCAGCGAAGGCGCCCCCGAGAGCAATGCAGGACTTGCGGGCCTCTTCGCCGGCAAGCCGGCTCCTACGGAGGAAGGGGCACGGCGGCTTGCTGTAGGAGCTGGCTTGCCAGCGAAGGCGCCCCCGAGAGCGACGCAAGACTTGCGGGCCTCTTCGCCGGCAAGCCGGCTCCTACGGAGGAAGGGGCACGGCGGCTTGCTGTAGGAGCTGGCTTGCCAGCGAAAGCGCTCCCGAGAGCGATACAGGACTTGCGGACCTCTTCGCCGGCAAGCCGGCTCCTACGGAGGAAGGGGCACGGCGGCTTGCTGTAGGAGCTGGCTTGCCAGCGAAGGCGCCCCCGAGAGCGATGCAGGACTTGCGGGCCTCTTCGCCGGCAAGCCGGCTCCTACGGAAGAAGGTGTACGGCGGCTTGCTGTAGGAGCTGGCTTGCCAGCGAAGGCGCCCCCAAGAGCGATGCAGGACTTGCGGACCTCTTCGCCGGCAAGCCGGCTCCTACGGGATGAAGGGTTACTGGATGTCTTCCGGCTTGACGATCACCCAGTTCTTGTCCGCGGTCACCGGCAACCCTTCCTTGGCCTGGGCCGCGGCGTGCTTGGCGATCATGCCGTTGAGCTGGGTCATGTACTTGTCCTTGCGGTTGATCCACAGGTGGATGCCGCCCTTGGCCACGTCGACATCGTGGAACAGCATGTAGCCGTCGCTGGTGGGCGTGTCACCACCGACCAGCACCGGTTTCTTCCACTCATCGATGTAGGTCAGGATCGCCGCATGCTTGCCGGCCATCCAGGTGGCCGGAGTCCACAGGTAGGGGGTCAGCTCCAGGCCGAGGTTGGCCTTCTCGTCATATTTGCCTTCGCTGATCTGCTTGCGCGCGGTGGTCAGGGCGCCGGTCTTGCGATCCTTGAGCAGGGTGGTCACGCCGATCACGTTCTGCGGTTTGACGTTGTAGCCGTACTTGGGGTCGGCAGCGACCATGCGCACCAGTTCTTCGGACGCGGCGGTCATCACGTAGACCTCGATGCCGTTCTCCATCAGCTTGTTGTACAGCTCGGCCTGGCCAGTGAAGACCTTGGGCGGGTTGACCTCGATGGTCTTGACCACGTCACCGTCGTAATAGGTGCTCGGCACCGGCTTGCCCGACGCCATCAACTCGTCGACGTAGCCCTTGAGTTCCTTGAGGGTGAAGCCCGAGAACACCTGGGCCACCCAGGGGTAGCAGACCATGTCGTCGATTTCACAGAGACGGTAGTAGTAGCTGAACAGGCTTTCCTTGTGCTCGGCGCTGTCCTTGAACGGAATCAGCTTCAGGGAGGGATCGAGGGTCTCGCGGGTGATCAGGCCCTTGTTCTCCATGTAGGGCAGCAGGGATTCTTCCAGGTCGTAGCGGTAACTGGTGTTGTCCATGTCGAACACCGCGTAGTTACCCTTGTTGGCGTTGGCCGCGATCATCGCGTCCAGCTGCTTGGCCTGCTCTGGCGGCCAATGCTTCAACTCGGTGGCGAGGGCCTGACCGGCAAGGCCCAGGCAGAGTGCGGCGGCGAGCAGTTTCGGGACGAGTTTCATCGGCGGTTTTCTCCCTGAGTGAAAGCACTCGACGCTAACAAATCCCTGTGACAGTTCTCGTCTCTACACGACCGCTTGCGTTCCGTAAGCGCCAGCCACATGCGCCTGAGCGCCAGCCGCTTATTCCAAAAACGACAGTCGCCATGCGATATCGTTATTAATTCAATAGATTTCAAGCTGTTAGGCTTGCCGGTTCGCAATCGCCCTGAGCCGCGATTGGCACTCGTCTTATCGGAGTCACAATGAATCTGCCGCTGATCCTCAATCTGCTGGTGTTCCTCGCCTTGCTGGCGGGCCTGGCACAAACCCGCCACACCACCTGGAGCCTGGCCAAGAAAGTCCTGCTGGCCCTGGTGCTGGGCGTGGTGTTCGGCATCGCCCTGCACAGCCTCTACGGTGCCGGCAATCCGGTGCTCAAGGCCTCCATCGGCTGGTTCGACCTGGTGGGCAACGGTTACGTGCAGTTGCTGCAAATGATCGTGATCCCGCTGGTGTTCGCCTCGATCCTCAGTGCTGTGGCGCGCCTGCACAACGCCTCGTCCCTGGGCAAGATCAGCTTCCTGACCATCGGCACCCTGCTGTTCACCACCGCCATCGCAGCGCTGGTGGGCATCGGCCTGACCAACCTGTTCGGCCTGACCGCCGAAGGCCTGGTGGCCGGCACCCAGGAACTGGCCCGCCTGCAAGTGATCCAGAGCGACTACGCGGGCAAGGTTTCCGACCTCAACGTGCCGCAGTTGCTGCTGTCGTTCATCCCGCAGAACCCCTTCGCCGACCTGGCCCGGGCCAAGCCGACCTCGATCATCAGCGTGGTGATCTTCGCCGCCTTCCTCGGCGTCGCCGCACTGCAACTGCTCAAGGACGATGCCGACAAGGGCCAGAAGGTGCTCAACGCCATCGACACCCTGCAAGCCTGGGTAATGCGCCTGGTGCGCCTGGTGATGAAGCTGACCCCCTACGGTGTGCTGGCGCTGATGACCAAGGTGGTCGCGGGCTCCAACCTGCAGGACATCATCAAGCTCGGCAGTTTCGTGGTGGTGTCCTACATCGGCCTGGGCCTGATGTTCGTGGTTCACGGCCTGCTGGTGGCCCTGGCCGGGATCAACCCGCTGCGCTTCTTCCGCAAGGTCTGGCCGGTGCTGACCTTCGCCTTCACCAGCCGCTCCAGCGCCGCGAGCATTCCCCTGAGCATCGAGGCCCAGACCCGGCGCCTGGGCATTCCGCAATCGATCGCCAGCTTCGCCGCCTCATTCGGCGCGACCATCGGCCAGAACGGCTGTGCCGGCCTGTACCCGGCGATGCTGGCGGTGATGGTAGCGCCGACCGTAGGCATCAACCCACTGGACCCGCTGTGGATCGCCACCCTGGTGGCCATCGTGACCTTGAGTTCGGCCGGTGTGGCCGGGGTCGGCGGTGGCGCGACCTTTGCCGCGCTGATCGTGCTGCCGGCCATGGGCCTGCCGGTGTCGTTGGTGGCGCTGCTGATTTCCGTGGAGCCGCTGATCGACATGGGCCGCACCGCCCTCAACGTCAGCGGTTCGATGACCGCCGGCGCGATCACCAGCCAGGTGATGCAGCAGACCGACAAGGCGCTGCTGGACGCCGATGAGCATTCGGAGCTGGAGCACGCGTAAAACAGCAGTTGCACGCCGCCAGCTACAAGCTGCAAGTAGAAGCCGACGGGCTCTTGCTTGCAGCTTGAAGCTTGAAACTTGCAGCTGCCTGCTGTCAGCTTCTCTCCCACACCTCGAAGCTGTACGCCGGCTTGTCGCCTTCGGGCGGGTTCGGTACCTCTGATACCAGCTTCCACTGCTGTTCATCGAACTCTGGGAACCAGGCATCGCCCTGCGGGCTCAACGCTACCCGCGTCAGGTACAGGCGATCTGCCTGCTCCAGCCCTTGTCCATAGAGCTGTGCGCCCCCAATAAGCATCAGTTCGCTGGCGCCCTGCTCCAGGGCCCATTCCTCGGCCCGGGCCACCGCGGCTTCCAGCGACGGATAGACCTCGGCACCTTCGAGCGCCAGATCGGTCTGACGACTGACCACGATATTCAACCGCCCCGGCAAGGGCCGGCCGAGCGAATCCCAGGTCTTGCGCCCCATGATGATGGGCTTGCCCAGGGTGGTGGCCTTGAAGAATTTGAAATCCCCCGGCAAATGCCAGGGCATGCTGTTGTCGACGCCGATCACGCGGTTTTCACCGAGGGCCGCGATCAGGCTGAGAGGGAGAGATTTTTTCATGCCGGCGAGGATACCAGAGGACCAGGACCTGGCAACGTACCCCGATCCGCGCTGCAGCAGTTATGCTCAGCGCACTTTTGAGCGATGGAATGACGCGTGACTGCACTGACTCCCCTGCAACGCCTGTGGCTGACCGAAACCGTGCGCCTGCGCGAGGAGCACGCCGGCCCGCTGGAAGATCAGGAAGCCAACCGCCTGGCCCGCAACCAGGGCGGCGACCTGGCGACCCGGATCCAGAACCGCGCCCTGTGGCTGGCCCAGCGTGACGGCCTGCACAGTGCCCTGCTGCACTGGCAGCAAGGTGCGCGGCTGGCACTGCTGGCACTCTCGGTCTTGGCGGTCATCAGCGGCGCCGGCCTGGCCTTCAGCGCCCTGGGCAACACCCAGCAGCCGGTGAACGTGTTCTGGGCCCTGGGCAGCCTGCTGGGGATCAACCTGATCCTGCTGCTGAGCTGGCTGGCCGGCCTGCTGTTCGCCGGCGAGCACGGTGCCAGCCTGGGCCGCCTGTGGCTGTGGCTCAGCGAGAAATTCTCCCGGGATGCCAAGGCCGCCCAACTGCCGCCGGCCCTGCTGCTGTTGCTGCAACGGCGCAAGCTCAACCGCTGGGCCCTGGGCAGCCTGATCAACGGCCTGTGGTGCCTGGCCCTGCTCAGCGCCGTGGCCATGCTGCTGTTGCTGCTGACCACCCATCGCTACAGCTTTGTCTGGGAAAGTACCCTGCTGGGCGCCGATGCCTTCGCTGCCATCACCAACTTCCTCAGCGCCCTGCCCCGGTCACTGGGCCTGGGCGCCCCGAGCCTGGCGACCATCCAGGCCAGTACCCGGGATGTCTACAACACTGAGCTGGTCCGTCAGATGTGGGCCATCTGGCTGGTGGTGCTGGTGGTGATCTACGGCGTGTTGCCGCGTCTGCTGCTGATGCTGTTCTGCCGCTGGCGCTGGAAACACGGACAGGCACGCCTGCAACTGGACCTCAACCTGCCGGGCTACGCGCAACTGCGTGAACCCCTGATGCCCAGCAGCGAACGCCTGGGGGTCAACGATGCGGCTCCCGAACAGTTGCACCGGGTCGAAGGCGCAGCCAACACCCTGGACAGCAGCGGCGCGCTGCTGGTGGCCATCGAGCTCGACGACCAGCGCCCCTGGCCGCCGCAGCTGCCGGATAACGTCAAGGACGCCGGCATCCTCGACAGCCGCGAATCACGCCATCGCCTGCTGGAACAGATGAGCCGCTTCCCCCCGGCGCGCCTGGTGATCGCCTGCGATCCCCGGCGTTCGCCGGACCGCGGCAGCCTGGGGCTGATTGCCGAGCTGGCGCGCAATGCCAGCGCCACCCGGGTCTGGCTGCTGCAGGCACCGCCCGGCCAGGCCCTGGATGCCGAGCGCCTGGGTGACTGGCACAGCGCCCTGCAACAGCTGGAACTGCCGTTCGCCGATTGCGTGCCCCTCAACTGGCTGGAGACCGGTCATGACTGATGCCCGCCACAAGCCGCTGAAACTGGCGGTGGTCGGCCACACCAACGTGGGCAAGACCTCGCTGCTGCGCACCCTGACCCGGGACGTGGGTTTCGGGGAAGTGTCCCATCGCCCCAGCACCACCCGGCATGTGGAAGGTGCGCGGCTATCGGTGGAGGGCGAAGCCCTGCTGGAGCTGTACGACACCCCCGGCCTTGAGGACGCCATCGCCCTGCTGGATTACCTGGAACGCCTGGAACGCCCGGGCGAACGCCTGGATGGCCCGGCGCGGGTGGCACGCTTTCTCGACGGCAGCGAGGCCCGCCAGCGTTTCGAACAGGAAGCCAAGGTGCTGCGCCAGCTGCTGGCCTCGGACGCCGGCCTGTATGTGATCGATGCCCGGGAACCGGTGCTGGCCAAATACCGCGACGAGCTTGAGGTGCTCACTGGCTGCGGCAAGCCGCTGCTGCCGGTGCTGAACTTCGTCAGCAGCGCCGACCAGCGCGAAGGCGACTGGCGTGAAGCCCTGGCCCGCCTGGGCCTGCATGCCCTGGTGCGCTTCGACAGCGTGGCGCCGCCCCAAGACGGCGAGCAGCGCCTGTACGAGAGCCTGGCACTGTTATTGGAGCATGCCCGCCCGGCCCTGCAACGCTTGATGGACGACCAGCAGGCCCAGCGTCGGGCGCGCCAGCACAGCGCAGCCCGGCTGATTGCCGAGCTGCTGGTGGACTGCGCCGCCTGCCGCCGCAGCGTGGCCAGCGACGCCCAGCAGGAACAACAGGCCATTGGCGAACTGCGCCAGGCCATCCGCCAGCGCGAGCAGCGCTGCGTCGAAGCCTTGCTCAAGCTCTACGCCTTCCGCCCCGAGGACGCGTCGACCAGCGACCTGCCGCTACTGGACGGGCGCTGGGGCGACGACCTGTTCAACCCGGAAACCCTCAAGCAACTGGGGGTGCGGGTGGGCAGCGGCATCGCCGCGGGCGCGGCGGCCGGAGCCGGGGTCGACCTGCTGGTTGGTGGCCTGACCCTGGGCGCCGCGGCCCTGGCCGGGGCAATTGCCGGTGGCGCCCTGCAAACCGCCCGCAGCTACGGCAGCCGCTTGCTGGGCAAGCTCAAGGGCCAGCGCGAACTGACCGTGGATGACAGCGTGCTGCGCCTGCTGGCCCTGCGTCAGCGCCAGCTGGTACAGGCCTTGAACCTGCGCGGGCATGCGGCCATGGACAGCATTCGCCTGGCCACGCCGGAGGATAAGAGCTGGCGCGAGGGCAAGTTGCCGGAAGCCCTGAGCAAGGCCAGGGCTCATCCGCAGTGGTCGTCGCTCAATCCCCATGCGCGCCTGAGCCAGGTCGAGCGTCAGGAGCAGATCGAGGCGCTGGCTGAGACGTTGCTGGTGTCTTAGATCGCCTTCGCCGGCAAGCCCTGTAGGAGCCGGCTTGCCGGCGAAAGGGCCCTCAGGCCAATACAGCCAGCGCCTTGTCCTTGAGCACCTGCATATCCATCACCGGGACCCACATTTCCTTGGCCTGCTCGTCCCAGTGACGCATGCGCAAACTCACCGCCCATAACGGGTCGAGTTCGAAGGCTGCCGCCTCTGCCGCGCTCATCACCCCACCCTGGTACTCCAGGGTGCGCCGGCTGGCTTCGCTCAGCCGCTGGTAATAACCGGGGTCCTTGAAGGTCAGGTAGCGCTTGGCCTGGACGTGATACTCCACCAGCCGCGCCAGGCGTTCGCTGAAACCCGCCCGGCGCAAGTAGTCCGCCCCCAGGCGTTCATGGCTGACCACGCCATAGCCCCCCATGTTCTCGGCATCCTGCACGCAGATATGCCCGATATCGTGGAAGAACGCCGCCAGCACCACTTCATCGTCATAGCCCTCGGCCATGGCCAACTGAGCGGCCTGAGACATGTGCTCGATCTGCGACACCGGCTCGCCGATGTAGTCGCTGTCACCGAAGCGCTCATACAGGCCGAAGACCTCGGCGATCACCTGCTGCGGTCGATTCATCACTGCTCCTCCAGTATCCGGGCGATATTGCGCTCGGCCATGGCCGGACCGACGCTCATGCCGACCCCGGTATGCATCAGGGATACATTGATCCCCGGGGCCGCCTCCAGGAAGGAAAACGGCGCCGGGCCACGGGCACCATAGACACCCTGCCAGCGCTCCACCACCTGGACCTTGCAGCCCAGGGTCTGCTCGGCCAGCTCGATCATCCAGTTATCCACCTGTTCGCCGTTGAATGGCGACGGATCCCCGCCGTAATCGTGGGAATCGCCGATGATCAGCTCGCCATAGGGGGTCGGACTGATCAGCAGATGAATCCCATGCTCATGCAGATGGGGGGCCTGGGCCAGGATCTCGGCCTGCACCGCCGCCGCTTCCGGCAGGTCGGCAAAGGCACCGTAATGCACACAGCTCAAGCCGGTGAGCAGCGCGTGCTGCAGGTTCAGCTCGGCCTGGGGACGGGCGCGGAGCATCTGCAGGCGGCAGACCTGCGGGTGCAACTGGGCAATCGGCTCGGCCAGCAGGGTCTGGTAGTCGTGGCCCGAACAGACCAGGGTCCGCGTGCCACGAAAACTGCCAGCGGTGCTGTGCAACAGCCCCGGCTGGATGTCCCGAACCAGGGTCGAGAAGTGGAACTGCACCCCCAGGTCCCGGCGCAGGTAGTCGATCAGCGCCGGAATCGCCTCGCGGGAATACAGTTGCTGGTCGTCCAGGCCATGCAGGGCTGCCCGGTGATGGCGGAACTGGCCGCCATACAGGTCATTCAAGGCCGCGCCGCGCAGCAGCTCGACCCGGTAATCGTGTTCCTGCGCCCGGCCGGCACAAAAGGCCTGCAGCAGGTACTCTTCGGCTTCGCTGCGGGCGAACAGGTAGGAACCGTTGCGCTTGAGCTGCACGCCCGCCAACTGCTGCCAGTCGCCCCAGATTTCCCGGCTGGCCTTGGCCAGCTCCAGCATCATCCCCGGCGGCTGGCCTGTGACCAGGGCCTGGCCGAAATTGCGCACCGACGCGCCCAGGGGCGTGGCGCTGCGCTCGAAAACTTGCACCCGCAAACCGCGCTTGGCGGCGGCATAGGCGTGGGACAGGCCCAGGATGCCGGCGCCGACGATCAGCAGATCGCTGTGATTGGTCATGTTCATGTCTCATTGAGTGTGGCGAGGCAGCTGCAGCGCATTGTCCGGACTCAGGGCTGCTTCGCCGCCCAGCGCGAGCCAGCTCCCTCGCCACAGCTGCCCTGGGCGTTACTGTGCGGCGACCTTTTCCGACTTGCCGTCATAGCGCTTGCGCCATTCGCTGAGGATTTCGTCGCGGTTCTTCGAAGCCCAGGCAAAGTCGTTCTTGATCAGGCGCTGCTCGTAGTCCGCCGGCAGTTCGGTCTGCGGCTTGGCGATGCCGGGCTGGGCCAGCACGGCGAAGTTTTCCTTGTACAGCTCCATGGCCGCCGGGCTGGCGGAGAAGTCGGCGAGCTTCTTTGCCGCCTCTTCGTGGGGGGTGCCCTTGATCACTGCAGTGGCTTCGATTTCCCAGCCCAGGCCTTCCTTGGGCAGGACGATGTCCAGCGGCGCGCCCTGGCGCTTCAACTGCACCGCCGGATACTCGAAGGAGATGCCGATGGGGAATTCACCGGCGGCGGCCAGCTTGCACGGTTTGGAACCGGAATGAACGTACTGGCCGATGTTCTGGTGCAGCTCATCCATGTACTGCCAGCCCTGCTTCTCGCCGAAGGTCTGCAGCCAGGCGCTGACATCGAGGAAGCCGGTGCCGGAAGAGGCCGGGTTAGGCATGACGATCTTGCCCTTGTACTCGGGCTTGGTCAGGTCCTGCCAGCTCACCGGCTTGGTCAGGCCCTGCTTCTGGGCCTCCACGGTGTTGAAGCAGATGGTCGCGGCCCACACGTCCATGCCGACCCAGGCCGGCGGGTTGGCGGCGTCGCGGTAGTTCGGGCCGATCTTGCCCAAGTCCTTCGGTGCATAGCTTTGCAGCATGCCCTGCTGGTCGAGGATCGCCAGGCTGGAAGCCGCCAGGCCCCACACCGCATCGGCCTGCGGACGGGCTTTTTCGGCCAGCAGCTTGGCGGTGATGATGCCGGTGGAATCACGTACCCACTTGATCTCCACGTCCGGGTTGGCCTTTTCAAAAGCCTGTTTGTAGGACTTCAGTTGCTCGGCTTCGAGGGCGGTATAGACCGTTAGTTCGGTTTTCGCAGCAAAGGCGTTCAGGCTGACAGCAGAGAGGACGGCAGCGGCAAGAGCCAGGAGCTTGAACATGGTGCGGTTCCTTAGTGAGTGCAGATCAGGGTTGGGGGAGGTGAACGGAATCAGTGACCGGGCGCGCCCTGGCGCCAGGCCTGGGAGCGGCGCAGCAGGCCCCGCGACGCCCAGGCCAGCAACAGCGAGACGCCGGCCGAGGTGAACAGGATCAGGGTCGACATGGCCGCGGCGCCGCCGACATTGCCGGCATCGTCCATGTTCAGCACGGCCACGGCGGCGAGGATGGTGTCGGGGCTGTAGAGGAAGATTGCCGCCGACACCGTGGTCATCGCCGAAACGAACAGGTAGCGCACGATGTCCAGCAGCGCCGGCAGGCAGATCGGCACCGTGACCCGCAGGTAGTGCCGGTACAGCGGCGCCTTGAGCGACAGCGCAGCCGCCTCGAACTCCGCGTCCAGCTGGCGCAGGGCGGTGGTGGCGGTCATCTGCGCGGTGGTCAGGTAGTGGGCGATGGTGCACACCACCAGCAGGGTCATGGTGCCGTAGAGCACATGCAGCGGGTTGCCGTTGAGGTTGAAAAAGAACACGTAGCCCAGGCCCAGCACCAGGCCGGGCACCGCCATGGGCACGAAGCTGAGCATGCGCAGCGCCAGGTTGAGGCCGCGCTGCCCCGAGGTCTTCTCCATCAGGTAGGCACCGGTGAAGATCAGCACGCTGCCGATCAGCGCCGTGCACAGGGCCATGGTCAGGCTGTTGCGGTAGGCCAGCCAGCCACCGCCGGCGGTGTCATTGAACTGGTAGTGATTGAGAGACAGCGACAGGTTGTAGGGCCAGAACTTCACCAGGGAGGAATACACCGCCATGCCGAACACCAGCAGCAACGCTGCGCAGATCAACAGCACGATGGCCAGGTAGCAGGCATCGCGGCGCTTGCACGGCGCCGGCCTGAACACCTGGGCCCGGCCGCTCATGGAGTCGCCATGGCGGCGACGCAACCAGGCATCGACGCCGAAGCTGAACAGCGCCGGGAGCAACAGCACCATGCCGATCAGCGCGCCGCGGCCGAACTGCTGCTGGCCGACCACCGCCTTGTAGGCCTCCAGGGCCAGCACCTGGTAGTCGCCGCCGACCACTACCGGCACGCCGAAATCGGTGATGGTCAGGGTGAACACCAGGCAGAAGGCGGCAAATACCGCCTGCCGGGTGGCCGGCCAGGTAATGCTGCGAAAGGCCTTGGCCGGGCTCGCGCCCATGCTCGACGCCGCATCGAACAACCGCGCATCCGCCAGGGACAGGGCCGAGAGCAGAATCATCAGGGCATGGGGGAAGGTGTAGATCACCTCACCGAGGACAATGCCCCAGAAACCGTAGATGTTGTCGGCGAACAGACCGCGAAGCATGCCCTGGTTGCCGAACAGGTAGACCAGGGCAATACCCGGCAGCATCGACGGTGCCATCAGCGGCAACAGCGACAGGCCGCGCCAGATCGCCTTGCCGGGAATCAGCGTGCGCTGCAGGGCGTAGGCGAACAGATAGGCCAGGGGCACCACGATGGCGGCAACGCTGAGGGAGACTTTCAGGCTGTTGCCGAGCAGCCAGTGAAAATTGTCACTGCTAATGAGTTCACGGGCCGCGACCAGGCCACCGCCCTGCCCGGCCTCGGCGCTGAAGCCGCGCCAGAAGATCGCCAGCAGCGGCAGCAGCACCGCAACCCCCAGCAACAGCAGGAGCAGGAACTTGCCACCCACGACGAACAGACGGTCGCCGAGTTCGGCACGGGAAGTCTGCCGCGCCCGCTTTGCAGGTAGCGGCAGGGACATTTGCACGCTCATATCAGGCAAACACCTGCAGGCTGCGCGGCGGCAAGGCGACCCAGATGTCCTGGGCGCCCAGTCGCGGCATGGCTTCCGGTGCCAGTTCGGCCAGCAGCGGATGCCCTGGCAAATGATTGAGTTCAAAACTCATGCGGCAGCGGTTGCCGAGGAAGGTGATTTCCCGGACCTTGGCCGCGAACAGGTTTTCCTCATGCACCGGCGGGTTGACGCTGATGGCTTCCGGACGGCAGAACAAGCGGCCCGAGGCGGCCTTGGCCGAATCGTCGGCCAGGCGCACATTCATCCCGCCGACCTGGGCATGGCTGTCGCTGTTGCGGCTGAAGGGTAGCCAGTTGCCCTGGCCGACGAACTCGGCGACGAACGGCGTGGCCGGACGGTCGTAGATTTCCTGGGGCGTGGCGTACTGCTCGACCTTGCCGTTATTCATCACGGCAATCCGGTCGGCCATCAGCATGGCTTCGTCCTGGTTGTGGGTGACCATCAGGGTGGTGATCCCCAGGCGCCGCTGCAGCTGGCGCAGTTCGGTGCACAGGTGCTCGCGGACCCGGGCGTCCAGGGCCGACATTGGCTCATCCAGCAGCAGCAGCGAAGGTGCCGGCGCCAAGGCCCGGGCCAGGGCGACCCGCTGCTGCTGCCCACCGGAAAGCTGGCCGGGGTATTTTTTTTCGCTGCCGGACAGGCCAACCAGCTCCAGCATCTGCGCCACGCGCTTGCGCGTTTCCTCGCGCCCGCTGCCGGCCAGGCCGTAGGCGATGTTGGCTTCCACGGTGAGATTGGGAAACAGCGCGTAGGACTGGAACAGAATGCCGTAGTCACGGGCCTGTGGCGGCAGGAGCGACACATCCCGTTCCCCCAGGTACAACTCGCCCTGGTCCTGGCGCTCAAGGCCGGCGATGCAGCGCAGCAAGGTGGTCTTGCCGCAGCCAGACGGCCCCAGCAGGCACACCAGTTCGCCGGCGGCCACGTCCAGGGAAACGTTATCCAGCGCGGTGAAGGCACCAAAGCGCTTCTGTACACCGCGAATCTTCATCGGTGCGCCGGGGTTGCTCAGGGCAGTTGCAGTCGGGTTGTTCATGGACGGGCCTCATCTGGCAGATGAAACCCATCCTAGGGGGCGAATGCGTAGCTCTTGTGGCAAACAGGCAAAAGCTGCCGATAGTGGTATTGGCAGATTTGGGTTGGCGCCGGGCCGCAGAGCCGGTAGCGGCCGGGGCATGATGAGGCGCCGGGCAAGGGATGACGGCCGGAGCAGCTGTGACTAAAGGGGCGCCATTTCCTGGGCCAGCCCGAGGAAAGCCGCAGGCAGCCGCGCGTTCTTGCGCTCCTTGAGGCAATACAGGTATTCGGCTATCTGCGGTGCATTTTCGATGCTCAGCACCCGCAACTGCGGATCGTGAGGAACCTCCTGGCGGGCAATGATGCTGATGCCGATATTGCGCAGCACCGCTTCGCGAATCGACTCGCGGCTGCCGATTTCCAACAGTGGGCCGAAGCTGACGTTGGCGTTCTTCAGCAGGTCCTCGGTGAGGCTGCGGGTGGTGGACCCGGGTTCGCGCATCAACAGGGTGTGTCCGGCCAGGGCGTTGAGGGGCACATGGTCCAGGGCGGCCAGGGGATGATTGCGGTGCACCGCCAGCACCAGCGGATCGCTGCCCAGTACCCGGCGGATCAACCGCGAATCCTCCAGCAACTGCGAGGATGCCGCCACATCCACCCGGTACTCCTCCAGTGCCTCCAGCACCTGCTGGGAGTTGCCGATTTCCACCGAGACCTCCACTTGCGGCAAGCGTTGGCGAAAGGTCTTCACCAGGTCGAGGATGTAATAAGGCGCCGTGGCCGCGATGCGCAGAGTGCCCTGCACCTGGCCGCTGTTACGCAGGAAGAACTCGATGTCGGCCTCCTGCTGCAACAGGTCCTTGACCATCGGCAGCAGGCGCGCGCCCTCATCGCTCAGGCTCAGGCGCCGGCCACCGCGAAAGAACAGCTCCACCGAATACTGGCTTTCCAGATTGCGGATCTGGGTAGTCACTGTGGGCTGGCTGAGACCGAGCTTCTTCGCCGCCTGGGTGATGCTGCCCAGGCGAGCGACCATGTAGAAGGCCTTGAGCTCCGCACTCAACATGGAAGGCCGCGACACGCTTGTGGCTGCAAGCTGCAAGCCGATACAGGTCCTTGTAGGTTCATCACGCTGACTCTCACCTCGATCGCTTGCAGCTTGTAGCTCGCCGCTGCCCTGGCTATTTGCGCAGCAGGCGCAAGCCGTTGAACACCACCAACAGGCTGACCCCCATGTCGGCGAATACTGCCATCCACATGGTGGCCAGTCCGGCAAAGGTTACCCCAAGAAAGATCGCCTTGATGACCAGCGCCAGAGCGATATTTTGCTTGAGGACCACCGAGGTCTGGCGCGACAGGCGGATAAACGCCGGGATCTTGCGCAGATCGTCGTCCATCAGGGCCACATCGGCGGTCTCGATAGCGGTATCGGTGCCCGCCGCTGCCATGGCAAAACCAATCTCGGCGCGGGCCAGGGCCGGGGCGTCGTTGATCCCGTCGCCCACCATGCCCACCCGGTGGCCTTCGGCGTACAGGGTTTCGATGGCTTGCAGCTTGTCGGTAGGCAACAGGTCGCCCCGGGCCTGGTCGATGCCTACCTGGGCGGCAATCGCCTGGGCCGTATGCGGGTTGTCGCCCGTCAGCATCAGGGTCTTGATTCCCAGCTCATGCAGCTGCTGGATGGCTTCGCGACTGGACTCCTTGACGGTGTCGGCCACGGCGAACAGGGCCAGCGGGCCGTTGCGATCCAGCAGCAGGACCACGGTCTTGCCCTGCTTCTCCAGGGCGAAGAGCTTTTCTTCCAGGGCAGGCGAGCACAGGCCCAGCTCTTCCACCAGGCGGTGGTTGCCCAGGTGGTACAGCTCACCGTTGATTTCACCGCGCACCCCTCGGCCGGTCAGGGCCTCGAAGTTATCCACAGGGTGCATCGCCAGCTGTTTATCCACAGCCGCCTGGGCAATGGCCAGGGACACCGGGTGGTCGGAACGCCCGGCCAGGCTGGCGGCCAGGGCGGGCGCCGAGTCTTCGGCGAGCGGATCCAGGGGCAGGAAGTCGGTCTGCACCGGCTTGCCGTGGGTGATGGTGCCAGTCTTGTCCAGGGCCAGGTAGTCGAGCTTGTAGCCACCCTCCAGGTAGACCCCGCCCTTGACCAGGATGCCCTTGCGCGCCGCCGCGGCCAGGCCGCTGACAATGCTCACCGGGGTGGAGATCACCAGGGCACACGGGCAGGCCACCACCAGCAGCACCAAGGCACGGTAGATCCAGTCGAACCAGGCACCGGCCATGAACAGGGGCGGAATCAGCGCCACGCCCAGGGCAAAGGCGAACACCGCCGGGGTATAGATCTTCGAGAAGCTGTCGACGAAGCGCTGGGTCGGTGCCCGGGCGCCCTGGGCCTGTTCCACGGCGTGGATGATGCGCGCCAGGGTCGAGTTGTTGGCGGCCGCGGTAACCCGGAACTCCAGGGAGCCGGCCTGGTTGATGGTGCCGGCGAAGACCTTGTCGCCCACGGTCTTTTCCACGGGCAGGCTTTCACCGGTGATCGGTGCCTGGTCGATGGTGGAGTTGCCGGACAGCACTTCGCCGTCCAGGCCAATGCGCTCGCCGGGCCGGACCCGAACCCGCGCGCCCAGCTCGACGCTTTTTGCCTCCTGCTCACGCCAGCTGCCGTCCGCCTGTTGCACCGTGACCTGTTCCGGGGTCATCTGCATCAGGCCACTGATGGCGTTGCGAGCACGGTCCAGAGAGCGGGCTTCGATCAGTTCGGCCACGGTGAACAGGAACATCACCATCGCCGCTTCCGGCCATTGGCCGATCAGCACCGCGCCGGTGACGGCGATGCTCATCAGGGCATTGATGTTGAGGTTGCGGTTCTTCAGGGCAATCCAGCCCTTCTTGTAGGTACCCAGGCCGCCACTGAGGATCGACACCAGGGCTACCAGCGCGATCACCCAATCGGGGGCAGCATTGGTGAAATGGATGACTTCGGCCGCCAGGGCACCGATCCCGGACAGGGCCAGCGGCCACCAGGGCTTTTTCACCGGCGCCGCAACTGCCGGCGCGGCGTCCGAACTTGGGTTCAGGGGCTCGGCGTGCATGCCGAGGGATTTCACCGCCGCGATGATCGGCGCCGTGTCCGGCAGGTCGTGGGTCACCCCCAGCACGCGGTTCATCAGGTTGAACTCCAGCGCCTGGACCCCGGCCAGCTTGCCCAGCTTGTTCTGGATCAGGGTCTGCTCGGTGGGACAATCCATGGCTTCGATGCGGAAGCTGCTCAGGCGCGCGCCGGCGGTCGGGGTCTCGCTCAAGGTGACCCTGGACGGCGCCAGGCCAGCGGAACCGCAGCAGGATGCGCCGTGGGCGGCATGATCGTGCGCCTTGACCGGCTGCAACTTGCCCGCGGGTGCCTGGGAATGGCTGGGGCCATGGCTGTGACCGTGGTCGTGATCGTGATCGTGATCGTGATCGTGATCGTGATCAGCCTGGGGCTGCTGATCCGCGGTTTTGCGCGGGCTGTGGAGAGAATCGCTCATTAGGGTCCCTTCCGAATTAAGGTGCTTGTTGCCAAGTGAACACCCTGTAGCCACTATAGGGTCAAGCCCCTATTCGGAGACGACGACAATGAAGATTGGCGAACTGGCGAAACTCACCGACTGCCAGGTCGAGACCATCCGTTACTACGAGCGCGAGGGGCTGCTGCCGGAGCCGGCCCGCAGCGAAGGCAACTACCGCCTCTACACCCAGGCCCATACCGAGCGCCTGACCTTCATTCGCAACTGCCGCAGTCTCGACATGACCCTCGAGGAAATCCGCAGCCTGTTGAACCTGCGAGACAGCCCCGAAGGGCAATGCGCCAGCGTCAACGCCCTGATCGACGAGCATATCCACCACGTCAAGGCGCGCATCGACGGGCTGCTGGTGCTCCAGGCCCAGTTGCTGGACCTGCGTCAGCGCTGTGGCGAAGAGCCGGACCTGGACCACTGCGGGATTCTCCAGCGCCTGGAGGTCAGCGGCTCGGTGGCCCCCAGCGAGGCCGAGCCCTCCCATGTCGGGCGCAGCCACGGGCATTGAGCCCGCAGCTCAGGCCTCACGGCTTCAAGAACCCTGGCGTCCCATCGGTATCAGGCGGTGATAGATCCCCTCCAGCAGCGCCAGCAAACGCTGGTCCAGCTGCCGCCAGATCATGCTCCGACGCACCAGCCAGGCGCTGAACAGCCCCACCAGGCAACCGCCAAGGATATCGAAAGGGAAATGCACCCCCAGGTAGACCCGCGCCCAGCTCACCAGGAACGCCAGGGCCAGCATCACCCCACCGGTCTTGCGCAGTGACGCGAGGATCAACGCAAAGGCCATGGCGAACATGCCGCTGGCGTGGTCGCTGGGAAACGAGGCGCCGGGGGCGTGGGCCAGGAAATTCTGCCCCAGGCCCAGCATGAAGGGCCGCGGGTGGAACCACAGCTCGCGGATCAACAGATTGCAGGCCAGGGCGAAGACGATGCTCAGGGTCGCCAGCAGGACGATCATGCGCTGGCGTCGATCGCCGAAGACCCAGAACACCAGGAGCAGCAGCGGTACGCTCAGGACCAACCCTTGCGCAAGGAAAACCGCCAGCTCACGCACCGGCAACGACGCCTCGGCACTGGCATTGATGAGCAGGAACAGGCTGCGATTGAGTTCTTCCATACAGGGCTCACGCTCACTATCACAAGGACAACACCCCGCGCCTCGCAGGGCCGCCCCCAGGAGCGTAGTCGCCCGCCAGGCACGGCAATACCCGGAATACCTCCCGGGCAAGGTCGAAAAAGGCAACGGGGTGAATCGACAAGGGCCGCGCAGTGTCTGCTGCGCGGCCCTCGGGTACTGCCGAAGAATCGCTTAGACCGCCATCGGCGCCGTCATCGGCGCATGGTGCTCATAGCCTTCCAGGGAGAAGTCGCTCGGCTCGATCAATTCCAGCCACTCCGGCTGGTACTGACCGGTCTTGGCGAACTCCGGCACGCGCTCGGAAATCACCAGCTTGGGCATCGGGAACGGCTCGCGCTTGAGCTGCTCGTTGAGCATGTCCAGGTGATTCTCGTAGACGTGGGCGTCACCGATGAAATAGGTGAACCAGCGCGGAGTGTAGCCGGTCAGGCGGCCGATCAGGCTCAACAGCGCAGCCCCTTCGGTGAGGTTGAACGGCGTGCCCAGGCCCAGGTCGTTGGAGCGGATGTAGAGGGTCAGGGAGATTTCCCGGGTCTCGACATTGGGGTGGAACTGATACAGCAGGTGGCACGGCGGCAGGGCCATTTCGTCCAGCTGCGCGCAGTTCCAGCCGTGGAACAGGATCCGCCGGCTGCCTGGGTCGTTGATGATAGTGTCGACGCACTGGCGGACCTGGTCGATGGCCTTGTACAGCACCACGTAGGCCTGGCCCTCTTCCTCACCCGCGGCGATCTGCCGGTAGCCCTGGCTCAGGGCCAGGTCGATGGCCGCCTGGTTGCTGGTCTTGATCTGCTTGTAGGCCGGCCACTTGCGCCATTGCACGCCATAGATCTCGCCCAGGTCGTCATCACCCTGGCGGAACGGATTGGCCAGCCACTGGGCGTTTTCGTTGGCGTTCTGGTCCCAGACCTTGCAGCCCAGGGCGCGAAACTGCGCAGCGTTGTTCACCCCGCGCAGGAAACCGACCATCTCGCCGATGGCTGACTTGAAGGCCATCTTGCGGGTGGTGATGGCCGGAAAACCTTCCTTGAGGTCGTAGCGCAGCATCGCCCCGGGGAAGCTGATGGTGTTCACACCGGTGCGGTTGGCCTGCTTGGTGCCGTTGTTGATGACGTGGGCCACCAGATCAAGATATTGCTTCATGAAGTACCTGCATCCTTGAACCCGGGACCTGCGTCCCGGGGTTCGAATTTATTGCGCCGCGCTCTTGGCCGGAGCGCGATGATACGCCAGCCAGATCAGCCCCAGGCCGCCGAGAATCATTGGCACGCAAAGAACCTGACCCATGGTCAACCAGTTCCACGCCAGATAGCCCAGTTGCGCGTCCGGCACCCGGACGAACTCGACGATAAAGCGGAAGATCCCGTAGAACAGGGCGAACATACCGGAAACCGCCATGGTCGGCCGGGGTTTGCGCGAGAACAGCCACAGGATCGCGAACAGGGCCACCCCTTCCAGGGCGAACTGGTAGAGCTGCGAAGGGTGACGGGGCAACTGCGACGGGTCGCTGAACGGCGGGAAGATCATCGCCCAGGGCAGATCGGTCGGCTTGCCCCACAGTTCGGCGTTGATGAAGTTGCCGATCCGCCCGGCACCCAGGCCGATCGGCACCATCGGGGCGACGAAGTCCATCAGTTCGAAGAAGGTCTTGTTGTTGCGCTTGCCGAACCACCAGGCCGCCAGCATCACGCCGATAAAACCACCGTGGAACGACATGCCGCCCTTCCACACCTCGAAAATCAGGGTCGGATTGGCCAGGTAGGCACTCAGGTCGTAGAACAGCACATAACCCAGGCGTCCGCCGACGATCACCCCCATGGACATCCAGAACACCATGTCCGAGAGCTTCTCTTTGCTCCAGGTCGGATCGAAGCGGTTCAGCCGGCGCGACGCCAGCAGCCAGGCTCCGCCGATGCCGATCAGGTACATCAGGCCGTACCAGTGGATTTTCAGCGGGCCGATGGCCAGGGCCACCGGATCAATCTGCGGGTAAGGCAGCATTGCGACTCCTCGTAAGGGTTAGAACTCTAAATTCCCGGGCAAACCTGTCACGCCAGGATTAAGCCAGGATTGCGGCAGCACTCAGAACAGGAAACTGAGCCCCACACAGAACAGCAGTGCGGCAAACAGCCTCTTCAACAAACGCGGCGACAGCCTATGGGCCAGGCGCGCGCCAATACGGGCAAACACCATGCTGGTCAGGGCGATGCCCAACAGCGCCGGCAGATAAATGAAACCCAGACTATGGGCCGGGAGCAGCGGATCATGCCAGCCCAGAATCATGAAACTTAAGGCGCTGGCCAGGGCGATGGGCAAACCACAGGCCGAGGACGTGGCCACGGCCTGCTGCATCGGCACGCTGCGCCAGGTGAGGAACGGCACCGTCAGCGAGCCGCCACCCACACCGAAAATCGCCGAAGCCCAGCCGATCACACTGCCGACCGCGGCCAAGCCCAGTTTTCCGGGCACCTGGCGACTGGCCTTGGGCTTGAGCTCCAGGGTCATTTGCAGGGCGATCACCAAAGCGAAGACACCAATGATCTTCTGCAAGTGCGGGCCGGAAATGGCCTCGGCGGTCAGCGCTCCGAACCCGGCCCCCAGCAGGATGCCAAGCGTCATCCAGGCAAAGATCGGCCAGCGCACCGCACCACGGCGATGGTGTTCGCGTACGGAGTTGATCGAGGTGAAGATGATGCTGGCCAGCGACGTACCGACCGCCAGGTGGGTCAGTATCGAGGCATCGAACCCCTGCAGGGTGAAACTGAATACCAGCACCGGGACAATGATGATCCCGCCGCCCACACCGAACAACCCGGCCAGCACCCCGGCACAGGCGCCCAACAGCAGATAGAGCAGAAATTCCATGGGAGCATCCGAAAAATAGACCGGCATGGTAACGGATGCGCCGCCTTGGACTCCACTGAATGGCGATGGATACCCGTCGGTTCTGTGGGTAAAGTGAGCCAAAACACACAGGGGGCCACCTTCATGTGCTTGATCGTTTTCGCCTGGCGACCGGGTCATCCGCAGCCGTTGATCGTCGCGGCCAACCGTGACGAGTTCTATGCCCGGCCCAGCCTGCCGCTGGCACAATGGCCGGAATCGCCACAGATCCACGCCGGCCGCGATCTGGAGGCCGGTGGCACCTGGCTCGGCGTGGGGGCCGATGGCCGCTTCGCCGCCCTGACCAATATCCGAAACCCCCACCAGCCCCCGGCGCGACGCTCCCGCGGCGAGTTGGTGGCGCGCTTTCTCGCCGGCAGCATTCCCCTGGAAGACTATCTGCACGATGTGGTGGGACGCTCGGTGGAGTACGCCGGGTTCAACCTGCTGCTGGGGACCACGGACCAGCTGTGGCACTACAACGCCCAGGCCGTTGAGCCCCAGCGCCTTGCAGCCGGTGTCTACGGTTTGTCCAATGCCGGGCTGGATACGCCCTGGCCCAAGCTGCTCAAGGCCAGGGCTGCGCTGCAAGCGGTGCTGCATGATCCCCAGCCCGAGGCCCTGCTGGCACTGTTGAGCGACCCGCAGACCGCGCCTTATGCCGAGCTGCCCGATACCGGAGTCGGGCTGGCCACGGAAAACCTGCTGTCCAGTGTGTTCATCGCCAGCCCCAGCTACGGCACCCGAGCAAGCACGGCATTGATCGTCAACGCCGACGGTTCACGGCATCTGCTGGAGCGCAGTTTCGGCCCGTATGGCGGGCATCTGGGAGAGGTCGAGCTGAGGGTTTGAAGCGTTCGCCGGCAAGCCGGCTCCTACACAGGCCTTTGTAGGAGCCGGCTTGCCGGCGAAGAAGACACCTCGATTACAGGGTCTTGCTTGACGCCGGGTTGATCATCCGCGCCAATCCGAGTTTCTTCAGCGCCAGTTGCAGCGAGCTGTGGATAACTTGCGGGTTGTCGATGGTCATCATTTCTGCCAGCAGCTCCTTGGCCTTGGTCATGCTGACCTGACGCAGCATCCACTTCACTTTCGGCAAGTTGGTGGCGTTCATCGACAGGCTGTCAAAACCCATGGCCATCAGCAGCACTGCCGCTGCCGGATCACCGGCCATTTCGCCACAGATGCTCACGGGCTTGCCTTCGGCATGAGCATCGCGGACCACGGTCTGCAAGGCTTGCAGCACCGCCGGGTGCAGGTAGTCGTAGAGGTCGGCAACCCGCGGGTTGTTGCGGTCCACCGCCAACAGGTACTGGGTCAGGTCGTTGGAGCCCACCGAGAGGAAGTCCACCTGGCGCGCCAGTTCCTTGGTCTGGTACACCGCAGCAGGAATTTCAATCATCACCCCAACCGGTGGCATCGGTACGTCGGTGCCTTCGTCACGCACCTCGCCCCAGGCACGGTGGATCAGGTGCAAGGCTTCTTCCAGCTCGTGGATGCCGGAAATCATCGGCAGCAAAATCCGCAGGTTGTTCAGGCCCTCGCTGGCCTTGAGCATGGCTCGGGCCTGCACCAGGAAGATTTCCGGATGGTCGAGGGTCACGCGGATGCCGCGCCAGCCGAGGAAGGGGTTGTCTTCCTTGATCGGGAAATACGACAGCGATTTGTCGCCACCGATGTCCAGGCTGCGCATGGTCACCGGTTGCGGGTGGAAGGCCGCCAATTGTTCGCGGTAGATCGCCAGCTGTTCCTTCTCGCTGGGGAAGCGCTGGTTGATCATGAAGGGCACTTCGGTGCGATACAGGCCTACACCCTCGGCGCCGCGCTTCTGCGCCCGGGCCACATCGGCCAGCAGGCCGGTGTTGACCCACAGCGGCATGCGATGGCCATCAGGGGTGATGCAGGGCAGATCGCGCAGAGCGTCCAGGCCCTGGGCCAGTTGCCGCTCTTCCGCCACCACATCGGCGAACTGCTTGCGCAGCACATCGCTGGGGTTGGTGTAGACCTCGCCGTGGTAACCGTCGACGATCATCTGGATACCGTCGACCTTGGAGTACGGCAGGTCCACCAGGCCCATCACCGTCGGGATACCCATGGCCCGCGCCAGGATCGCCACGTGGGAGTTGCCCGAACCCAGCACCGATACCAGCCCCACCAGCTTGCCTTCCGGCACTTCGCCGAGCATGGCCGGGGTCAGCTCTTCGCTGACCAGGATGGTGTTGTCGGGGTAGACCAGGGTCTGCTGGCGCTCCTCCTGCAAATAGGCCAGGAGCCGGCGCCCCAGGTCCTTGACGTCCGAGGCCCGCTCGCGCAGGTAGGCATCGTCCATCAGTTCAAAACGGTTGACGTGATCGGTGACCACCTGGCGCAGCGCGCCCTGGGCCCATTGCCCGGTCTTGATCACGGTCTTCACTTCGCTGCCCAGGGAAGCGTCGTCGAGCATCATCAGGTAGACGTCGAACAAGGCGCGCTCTTCGGGGCGCAACTGGGTGGCGAGTTTTTCCGACAGCGCACGCATGTCCGCACGCACCCCTTCCAGGGCGCTCTTGAACAGAGTCAGTTCGGCATCGATGTCAGTGATGTGCTTGTCCGGCACTACATCCAAGTCGGCCGGCGGCAGCATCACCACCGCGCTGCCCACCGCCGCGCCGGGGGAGCCCGGTACGCCGACGAACTTGGCTTCCTGGATGCCCTTGCCCTGGCGGCCCAGGCCACGGATCGAGCCCGTGGCTTCGGCATGGGCGATAACCCCGGCCAGTTGCGCGCTCATGGTCACCAGGAAGGCTTCTTCGCCTTCGTCGAACTGGCGACGCTCCTTTTGCTGGATGACCAGCACACCCACCACCCGGCGGTGGTGAATGATCGGCGCGCCGAGGAACGAGGCATATCGCTCTTCACCGGTTTCGGCGAAGTAGCGGTAGCGCGGGTGATCGGCGGCGTTTTCCAGGTTGAGGGGTTCTTCCCGAGTGCCCACCAGGCCCACCAGGCCTTCGTTGGGGGCCATGCTGACCTTGCCGATGGAGCGCTTGTTCAAGCCCTCGGTGGCCATCAGCACGAAACGGTTGGTTTCCGGGTCCAGCAGGTAGACCGAGCAGACCTGGCTGCCCATGGCCTCTTTGACGCGCAATACAATAATCCCCAACGCCGCCTTGAGATCCTTGGCGGAGTTAACTTCCTGGACGATCTTGCGCAGCGTATTGAGCATGGCTCGGGGTCGAACTCCGTCGTCAGTCGCGCACTAAAAGGCGCGGGGCAAGCTCTTTGAGAGCGCGGCGATACACTTCGCGCTTGAATGTCACCACCTGGCCCAACGGATACCAATAACTGACCCAGCGCCAGCCATCGAACTCCGGTTTACCGGTCAAATCCATCCGCACCCGCTGTTCGTTGGAAATCAGGCGCAGGAGAAACCATTTCTGTTTCTGGCCAATGCACAGCGGCTGGCTGTGGGTCCTGACCAGACGTTGCGGCAAACGATAGCGCAACCAGCCCCGGGTGCAGGCGAGAATTTGCACATCTTCGCGCTCCAGGCCCACTTCTTCGTTCAACTCGCGGTACAAGGCGTCTTCCGGCGTCTCGTCGGGGTTGATGCCCCCTTGAGGAAACTGCCAGGCGTCCTGATTGATACGGCGAGCCCATAGCACCTGTCCGGCATCATTGGTCAGAATGATCCCGACATTGGGGCGGAAACCATCGGGGTCGATCACGGCTACAACCTCGCAAACGCATGTCGCCGCATTGTTCCACAAAGCTTGGGAATGCAGCAACGAGGCTGCTTACCTTATGTGCACTCTTGTGAAAAGACCGTATTCTGGGCACCTTTTTCAGCGACTTTTCAGTGAGTAACTGCAATGCGTCTGGCTTTATTCGACTTGGACAACACCCTTCTGGGCGGCGACAGCGACCACGCCTGGGGCGATTACCTGTGCGAGAAAGGCTTCCTCGACCCGATCGCCTACAAGACCCGTAACGACGAGTTCTACCAGGACTACCTGGCCGGCAAGCTGGACAACGCCGCGTACCTGAACTTCTGCCTGGAAATCCTCGGCCGCACCGAGATGGCCGTGCTCGAACAATGGCACCGCGACTTCATGCGCGACTGCATCGAGCCCATCGTCCTGCCCAAGGCCCTGGCGCTACTGGCCAGGCACCGGGACGCCGGCGACAAGCTGGTGATCATCACCGCCACCAACCGCTTCGTCACCGCCCCTATCGCCGAGCGCCTGGGGGTTGAAACCCTGATCGCCACCGAATGCGAAATGCAGGATGGCCGCTACACCGGGCGCAGCACCGACGTACCGTGCTTTCGCGAGGGCAAGGTCACGCGCCTGAACCGCTGGCTGGAAGAAACCGGCTACAGCCTCGAGGGCAGCCACTTCTACAGCGACTCGATGAACGACTTGCCGCTGCTGGAGCAAGTGACCACTGCGGTGGCTGTCGATCCCGACCCGAACCTGCGGGCCGAAGCCGAGAAGCGCGGCTGGCAGGTCATCAGCTTGCGTGACTGAAATCGCCGTCACCGCCACTGAAAGCCGCGCAAGCCCAAGACCGCTTGCCGCGGCCAGGGCTTGCGCGCCTGGGGCTGGCTCGTGCCCCGGGCAGCGGCGACAGGCCTTCAGGCCGGCTTGGCCACCATCAGGTAGAAAATCACCATGAAGGCCAGAAACGCCGGCCAGCCCAAGGCAAACCACCAGCGCATATAAAGGCTGGCCTTGAGCGGCATCGGCGTGCCATCGCACAGCGCCTGTTCGGCCATCTTGTGCACCCGGATCTGCAACCAGACCACCGGTAGCCAGCACAGCCCCGCCAGTACATACAGCCCCAGGCTCCACATCAGCCAGGCCTGCTGGATCGGCCAGCCCGCCAGGTGCACCAGCCCCAAGCCACTCAAGGGCTGGAATACCGCCGTGGTGGCGGTGAAGGCCCAGTCGGCGAATACCAGGTGCCTGAAAGTCACGGCGATCACTTGCACCTTGCCGCTGCGCCAGGCCCGTAACGCGTAATAGGCAGAACCGGCACCCAGGCCGAAAAGAATCGTCGACGACAGGATGTGCAGGGTTTTCAACAGCAGATAAGCGCTCATCGGCGGGGTTCGGTCCACAACAGCCAAAGGGTCGCCACCATCAGCACCAGGTTCTTGGCCACGGCGGCATAAGGGTCAAACCAGAAATGCGGCAGGATCAGGCTGATGATCAGGGTGTAGCCGAACATCAGCAGCAACTGCGCCTGCAGGGCTCGCCGGCGCCAGCGCCGCAGCAGCAGGCCGGCGCCCAGCACGGCGTCGCAGAGCGAGCCACCGACCACTGCCAGTGTCGCCCAGGCGCCGTGCACACCGGCTTCGGCCATGATCCGCAGGCCCCAGTCATAACCGGGACCGATGCACACCGCCGCCGTCCCCAGCCAGATCAGCACCAGCACCGCCAGCAACAAGGGACGCAGAGCCAGTTGCGTACTTTGCCCGGCCTGCGGCCAATCATTCAGGCGCGCCGCCAGGGGCGCCGCGTGGTAACCACAGACCGACGCCAGGACCTCGGAGTCCGCCAGGTTATCGGTGCGAGCCATGCTCAAGCTTTGGCCGTTCAAGGCCCGCCAGCCCAGGCGATCACCCAGGCCGGCGAGCATTGTCAGGATCATCGACGGCGGCTGGAAATAACGCGCTGGAGCCCAGCCCTGGGCCGCCCGCAGGCGATCGAGCAACTGGGCCAGGGTGATCCGCTCGGGGCCCACCAACGGCAACACCATGGATGCTTCGGGCCAGCGCCTGAGCAGCGCCAGTACCGCGGCGCTCAGGTCATCCACATGCAAGGGCTGCAACTGCGCCCGGGACGACAACAGCGGGATCAGCGGCCAGGGCGACAGCCGCGCCAGCCAGCGACTGCTGGCCCCGCCGGCACCCAGTACCAGGGATGGCCGCAACACCACCGCCGGGATAGCCAGGCGCAGCAGGTATTCATCCGCCGCAGCCTTGCTGGCCAGAAACGGTACATGGGGCTGTGCCCCGGCGCCCAGCGCGGAAATCTGCAGCACCCGCACACCCTGGGCCGCCGCCAGATCGAACAGCGCCCGAGTGCCCTGGTCCTGAGTCCGGGCCAATGCCTGGGCATCACTGCTCAAGAGGCCGGCGGCATTGATCAGCAGATCGGTATCGGCAGGCAGGACAAAGGGCCGGGACTCGCGGCCCAGGTGATCGAGATCCAATTGTCGCCACTCCACCCCGGGCAGGCTCCGGGGCTGTGGATAACGGCTGGTGGCGATCAATTGATGGCCGGCGGCATGCAACGCCGCCAGCAGATGACGGCCGATAAATCCCGTGGCCCCCACCAGAACAACCTTCATGACAATCCTTAAGGCTTACACCGGAATCAGACCGGCTTGGCACCCATGAGGCCGGCGATGGCGACAAAACACACGGCACTGAAGACCGCCAGCACCAGAGTGAAGGTCAGGCCACTGGCAACCTTGGCCAGCCGCAGGCGGTTGAGCCGCACCATCAGCCACAGCCACGCCAGTGCGCCCAAGGTATAGAGCACGCTGGAACCCAGGACCCAGGTCTGCCCCAAGGGCCAGCCGATCAGGTGCACCAGCCACCACCCGGTAAAAGGCAGAGCCAGCAACCCCAGCGCCAGCAGCAACCAGCCGAACAGCCCCGGACGCTGCAGCACCCGGGTATAAACGGTGGCGTCGCCCTGGCGGCGCAGGCGCCAGACCCAGATCGCCAGACCCAGCGCACTGCCCAGCAGCAGCACGGTAGCCAGCACATGAAGCGTCTTCAGCGTGGTCAGTGTTTCCATGTCATCGCTTCCTTAAAGGCTCCGATCCTCAGCGTAGTCGTTCAGCCAAGGAACAGCTGGTACGCCGGGTTGTCGCTTTCATCCCAGTACGGATAACCGATCTGCTCCAGGGCCGCCGGCACCAGGTGGCGCTCGTCGGCCGGTACTTGCAGGCCCGCCACCACGCGGCCGTCCGCCGCACCATGGTTGCGGTAGTGGAACATCGAGATGTTCCAGCGCCCGCCCAGCTTGTTGAGGAAGTTGAACAGCGCCCCCGGACGCTCCGGGAACTCGAAACGCAGCACCACTTCGTCGCTGACCTTCTCGGCATGGCCGCCGACCATGTAGCGGATGTGCAGCTTGGCCAGTTCGTTGTCGGTCAGGTCGATCACCGGGAAGCCCTGCTCGCTCAGGCTGGCGATCAGGGCGCTGCGAGGATCGTTTTCCGGGTGGGTCTGCACGCCAACAAAGATGTGCGCCTCGCTGCCGGTGTTGTAGCGGTAGTTGAACTCGGTGATCTGGCGCTTGCCCACCGCCTCGCAGAAGGCCTTGAAGCTGCCCGGCTTCTCGGGAATGGTCACGGCGATGATGGCTTCGCGGCCTTCACCCAGCTCGGCGCGCTCGGCCACATGGCGCAGGCGGTCGAAGTTGACGTTGGCGCCGGAGTCGATGGCCACCAGGACCTGGCCGCTGACGCCGCGCTGCTCGACGTATTTCTTGATCCCGGCCACGCCCAGGGCGCCGGCAGGTTCGGTGATCGAGCGGGTATCGTCGTAGATATCCTTGATCGCCGCGCAGATCTCGTCAGTGCTGACGGTGATCACTTCATCGACATAATCCTTGCAGATGTCGAAGGTGTGCTGGCCGATCTGTGCCACCGCCACGCCGTCGGCGAAGATTCCCACAGTCGGCAATACCACCCGCTCGCCGGCGGCCATGGCGGCTTGCAGGCAATTGGAATCATCCGGCTCGACGCCGATGATCCTGATCTCGGGACGCAGGTACTTCACATAGGCCGCGATGCCGGCAATCAGCCCGCCGCCGCCGACCGGAACGAAAATCGCGTCCAGCGGGCCCGGGTGCTGACGCAGGATCTCCATGGCCACGGTGCCCTGCCCGGCAATGGTATGGGGATCGTCGTAGGGATGGATGTAGACGTAGCCTTTCTCGTCCACCAGCTTGAGCGAATAGGCCAGTGCTTCCGGGAAGCTGTCACCGTGCAGCACCACCTTGCCACCGCGAGAACGCACGCCTTCGACCTTGATTTCCGGCGTGGTCTTGGGCATCACGATGGTCGCCTTGACCCCCAGCACCTTGGCGGCCAGCGCCAGGCCCTGGGCATGGTTGCCCGCCGAGGCGGTAACCACGCCACGGGCGCGCTCGGCCTCGCTGAGCTGGGTCAGCTTGTTGTAGGCACCACGGATCTTGAACGAGAACACCGGCTGCAAGTCTTCGCGCTTGAGCCAGATCTTGTTGCCCAGCCGCTCGGAGAGCTGGCGGGCAGTCTGCAATGGGGTTTCTACGGCAACGTCGTAAACGCGCGAGGTGAGGATCTTCTTGACGTACTGTTCGAGCATCGGAAAGCATCACTGAGCGGGTTGGGCAGGGCCCAGGAGTCTAACCCAGCGTTCAGCCGGGCGACCACACGAAAACAGAGGTTTTAAGCCCGCCGCCCTGCACCCGCTCATGATGCAGAGCCGGCGTGCTCGCGCTCGACAGCAAAACCCTCGCGGCCCCCACTCTCACGGCTGGCCTGCAACAACCCGGGAACGCTTCGCCCTTCGGCGCCAGCAACCCACCCCGATCACCACCGCCGCCCCCGGCCGATTAGCCAAACGGGCAATGACCTGACCTGCGCCGGCGCCTATAATGCCGGCCTTTGTGCCCCCCCCTTGCCCGCTTCGGAGCCCGCATGACCCAGGATCAACTCAAACAGGCTGTCGCCCAGGCCGCCGTCGACCTTATCCTCCCGAAACTCGACGACAAGAGCATCGTCGGGGTCGGCACCGGCTCCACCGCCAACTGCTTCATCGATGCCCTGGCCCTGCACAAGGGCGCCTTCGACGGCGCCGTGGCCAGCTCCGAAGCCACCGCCGCGCGCCTCAAGGGCCACGGGATTCCGGTGTATGAACTGAACACCGTCAGCGACCTGGAGTTCTACATCGACGGCGCCGACGAAAGCGACGAGCACCTGAACCTGATCAAGGGCGGTGGCGCTGCCCTGACCCGCGAGAAGATCGTTGCCGCCGTGGCCAAGACCTTCATCTGCATCGCCGACGCCAGCAAGCTGGTGCCGGTACTGGGCAACTTCCCGCTGCCTGTGGAAGTGATCCCCATGGCCCGCAGCCACGTAGCCCGGGAACTGGTGAAGCTGGGCGGTGATCCGGTGTACCGCGAAGGCGTGCTGACCGATAACGGCAACATCATCCTCGACGTGCACAACATGCAGATCACCAACCCGGTGGAGCTGGAAAGCCAGATCAACGCCATTGTCGGCGTGGTCACCAATGGCCTGTTCGCCGCGCGCCCGGCAGACGTACTGCTGCTGGGGACTTCGGAAGGGGTGAAAACCCTCAACGCCTAAAGCGCACGGCCAGCTTCATGCAGGAGCTGGCTTGCCTGCGATGCAAACGAATCGGTGTGCCAGTAGCACCGAGGTGGCGCCATCGCAGGCAGGTCCGCTCCCACATTCAATCCTGCTCGCTCACCCGATCCGTGTAACAAAAACGCTACTTTTCGCAGCATGCCTCTCCAAAACCGTGCACTGAGTCACGGCATCCCACGCCTTCATTGGTATCAAATCCGTTACAAATTACAGCCAGGCGACCCACGCGTTTAACAATGCGCCACTTAGCAATCGCCCAGGGAATGAGGCGCGCATCGTGCAAAGGGTCTGGGCTTAACCCCTCCTTCTCAGCTCAAGGAAGACTTTGTGATAAAGCCCCTCGCCCTCGCAATCAGCGTTATCGGCAGCCTGCTGGCAACGCAAACCCAGGCCTACGATTACGGCCAGCACGCCAATACCACCCTGGAAAAGTTGATCAACGACTACCCCGGCCGGTATCGCGGCACCGCCAATTTCATCGGCGCGGCAGATTGGATGCAAAGCCAGATGGGCTCGGCCTATAGCATCAGCCGCCAGAACTTCACTTGGAACAACGGCAGTCGCGCCTCGCAGAACGTGGTGGCCTACGCCGCCGGCACCAAGCCGCAATACGTGGTGATCGGTGCGCATTTCGACACCTACTTTGGCCGCCCTACCTTGCAAGGCCTGGACGACAACGGCTCTGGCGCCAGCGTGCTGACCGAGGTGGCGAAGAACCTTGGCGGCTTGCAATTGGAAAACGGCCTGCAGATTGTCGGCTTCGGCGCCGAAGAGGAAGGCCTGCGCGGCTCCAAAGCCTTTGTCGACTCACTGAGCGCCAGCCAACGGGCCAACATGCTGGCGATGATCAACCTCGACAGCCTGATCACCGGCGACATGATGTACGCCCACGCCGGCCAGAACAGCACCGCCAACCCGGCCTTGGCGTCATTGCGCGAACACACTTTCCAGATTGCCAAGGAATTGAACATTCCGCTGTTCACCAATCCCGGCCTGGACCCGCAATACCCCAAAGGCACCGGCTGCTGCAGTGATGGCGAGCCTTTCGAGCCGCTGAACATCCCGATTCTGTATATAGAAGCCACCAACTGGGAGCTGGGCGCCCTGGACGGCTACACCCAGACCAACAACCCGAAAATCCCTGGCGGCTCGACCTGGCACGACCCGGCAGAGGACAACAAAGCCGTGCTCACCGATGCCTTCGGCCAGGAACGCATCAACCAGCGCCTGCGCGACTATTCGCGCCTGCTCAGCCGCCTGGTGCTCGAGCTGACCAACGCCGACCTGATGGCCTCAACGGCCTCCGGCGGTGCCGTTGCGCGCAACATGCAAGACAACCTGCAACGCCAGCACCAAGCCATGGTGCGCCTGCATGATCGGCGCTGGCTGACGCTTCAGGCGGCCAGCCGCGAGGTCGGCAGCTTCGATGGCGAAGTGGGCGTGGACGGCGAATACACCCCAGACAGCGGCTTCGACAGCCCGCTCAACCGTGACGCCCGGCGCCTGGGCGTACATGCCCTGGGCGACTACCAGCTGAGCTCCAACCTGAACATCGGCGCCAGCCTCAGCTACCTCAATAGTCGCGACAAGCTGGAGCACCGCGGCAAACTGGACAGCGACACCTGGCAGGCGGCGGTCTACGCCTTGCTCAATGATGGCGGACCGAGCTGGCTGGCCGGCGACTTGAACGTCGGCCGCACACGCTTTGATGCCAAGCGCAACCTGCTGATCCAGGCCAGTGGCGGCCCGATCCTGCTCAACCAGCAACTGAGCGGCAACACCGACGCGCTGTCCTTGGGCGCGCGCGTACTGGGCGGTTATGACTTCGACTTCGGCGCCATCAAAAGCGGGCCATTCGCCGGACTGGACTACACCCATTACCGTATCGACAAATTCCATGAGAAACAGGATCTGCGCACCGCGCTGGAGTACCAAGAGCAGTCTTTCGACTCCCTGGAAGCCAGCCTTGGCTGGCGCGTGCGCGGCGCCGTTGCCCTGCCCTACGGCTTGAGCCTTCTGCCTTACGGCGACATCGCCTGGGTCAAGGAACTGGCCGACGGCCGCCTCGATGACCTGCAATTAACCGCCCACGCCGATGGCCAGGCGCGCACGGCCAAACTGGGCTCAGTGGACAAGAGCTTTGGCCGCGCGCAAGTCGGCAGCCAGTTGGCGATCACCCCACAACTGGGCATATACGCCGAGCTCAACAGCCGCCTTGGGCATGCCGAAGGGAGCCAGACCGGCTATTCACTGGGCGTGCAGTGGATGTTCTGATCAGGGCTTCTTGAACACATAGAACAGGTTCGGCTCGCTGACCAGATACAGCGAGCCTTCGTCATCCATGGCGATCCCTTCCGCCTGAGGGACACGATTTTTCAGGCCATGGCGCCCGCCGAGCAGCGAGAGACTGCTCAGCGGGCGGCCGTCGATGTCCAACTCCAGCACCAGAAACGACTCATCGGACAGCGCCAGCAAGTGGCCGCTGCGCTCGTCGTACTGCAGGCTAGACAGATCACGCACAAACAGCCCGGCATCGCGCTTGGGGTTGTTGATGACGTGCACCGAGTAGTTTTTTTCCGGTTTGAAATGGGGAAACCCGTGGACCTCGTAAATCAGCATGGGGTCCCGCTCCTTGGCCACGAACAGACGCTTGCCCGAGGCATCGTAGGCCAGCCCTTCGAACCCCTTGTTACCACTCATATGAACACCCAGGCTGATCTGTTCGGCATCCGCGGCATCGATAAAAGTGGTGTCGTCGCGCAACTGGATCTTGATCAGCCGATGCTGGCGCTCGTCGCTGATCACATAGGTGTCGGCACTGATGAACTCCACCGCCTCGGGATCGCCGAACCCCAGCAGATCGATACGGCGCAGGATCTGCCCATCCAGGGAGAGCTCGATCAGTTCGGAGTTCTTGTTGGTGACGGTGAACAGGCTCTTGCGCAGTGGGTCGTAGGTCAAGGCCGAGACTTCGTCGAGCCCCTGGATAGGCTGCGCCTGGAGACTCGCACGATAGTCGCCAAGCCCCAGCGACTGAGGGTCGGCGGCCTGCCAGAGGGACTGCCAGTCAAACCAGGCCCGCTGCCACAGGCGGTGATTGTGGGCCAAGACCGCCAGCAGGACGACCAGCAGGCCAAGGATCAGGAAGGCAGGGTGCAGACGGGTCAGGCGGTACATGGTCGAAAAGCTCGAATTCAGGACAGGCTGATGAAATATCACAGCTGACTGAATTCAAACTTAATCGGCCGGGTACAGGCCGGAGTCGGAAGGCTTATTGCTTTTCGAAGCGATAGAACAGGTTGGGCTCGCTGACGATGTACAGGTTGCCGGCCTCGTCCATGGCCACGCCCTCGGCGCGGGGAATGGTGCTTTTCAGGCCGTTGAAACCACCGAGCAGCGCCATGAAGCTGACCTGCTCGCCCGCCTCGTCCAGCTCCAGCAGCAAATGGGAGTCGGCCGACAGCACCAGGGTGTGGCCTGTACGTGGATCGATGCCCAGGGCAGACAGGTTGCGCAGGTCCAGTTCGTCGCTGGGCAGCTTCTGCTTGTCGCCCTTGAGGACCTGGCTGCCATCGCTGCTCCAGGTGAACAGCGCTGGAGGACGCTCCTCACCCAGCAACAGCTGCTGCTTGCGCGGATTCCAGGCGATCGCTTCGAACGCCTTGTTCTGGTCTGCAGAAGGGCCCAGGTCGTAGCTCGGGAAGTCGGCGATATTCAGCTCCTTGGTGGCAGCATCGACCTTGACGATCACCAGCGAATGCTGGCGCTCGTCAACAATCGCCAACAGGCCGTTTTCCATGACCGTCACCCCTTCCGGGTTGCTCCAGCCCACCAGGGGGATTTTGCGCAGGACCTCGCCTTGCAGCGTCAGCTCGGCCAGGAACGGGTGCTTGCCCATGACCGAGAACAGGGTCTTGGTTTGCGGGCTATAGGCCAGGTCGGAAGCCTCATCGCGCTCCATGCCAGGCAATGCCTTGGCATCGATGACCGCACGGTAGGCGGGCAGCCAGATACTGGCGCTACGTTCGGCAGGCTCGACGAACCCCTCCTGCACCCAGAGGGCGCCGCGGTCATCCCAATGCATGATGCTGGCAACGCCATAAGCGATCACGCCCACCAGCAACAGCCAGGAATACCAGCGCATGCGCAGCCGCACACGCAATCGGCGAACACCATGAGGGTCAGACAGAGGGGGGGCATCCATCACAAGAGTTCCAGAGATCGGCCATAGGTAATAGCACACGAATTTCAGGTTCGCGAACCATAAACTTGGGAATTATCCGGAAGATATGTGAAAAAACGGTAAAAGGCAGCGCCCTTTCTGCGAGGCGCACGGCATTCCCGTGCCACCCGCAAAAAGTTTCGGATCAGCGGACGCTGCTGGTGAAACGACTGGCGCCCGGCAACTCCAGCACCAGCTCATCACCGACGTTCAACGGCCCGACCCCGACCGGGGTACCGGTCAGGATCACGTCACCGGCCTGCAGCGAGAAACAGCCGGCCATGTACTGGATCATCGGCACGATCGGGTTGAGCATGACGCTGCTGTTGCCATCCTGGCGCACTTCGCCATTGATGGTCAGGCGAATGCCGATGTCGGTCAGATCGGCAAAGGTGCTGCCCACCACGAACGGCGCGATCACCGCTGCGCCGTCAAAACACTTGGCAATTTCCCAAGGCAGCCCCTTGGCCTTGAGCTCGGCCTGCTTGTCGCGCAGGGTCAGGTCCAGCGCTGGGGCGAAACCGGAAATGGCATCCAGCACTTCTTCACGGCTGGGCTTGGTGGACAGCGGCTTGCCGATCAGCACCGCGATCTCGGCTTCGTAGTGCACCGAGCCACGCTCGGTGGGAATGGCAAAACCGCCTTCCAGTGGCACCACGCAACTGCCCGGCTTGATAAACAGCAGGGGCTCGGTAGGAACTGGGTTATCCAGCTCCTTGGCATGCTCGGCGTAATTGCGACCGATACATACCACCTTGCCCACCGGGAAATGAATCCGGGTTCCGTCGACATACTGGTGCTGATAGCTCATTTACCGACTCCTGCTCGTCTGCTTTATCAGGACGCTGCTTGGGCTCAAACAGCGAAGATCTTGCCCGGGTTCATGATGCCGTTGGGGTCGAACACCGCCTTGACCGCCTGCATGTAGTCGATCTCCACCGGCGAGCGGCTGTAGGTCAGGTAGTCGCGCTTGGTCATGCCCACGCCATGTTCGGCGGAAATCGAACCGTTGTACTTCTCGACGGTTTCGAACACCCACTTGTTGACCGTGGCGCACTTGGCGAAGAACTCGTCCTTGCTCAGGTTGTCCGGCTTGAGGATGTTCAGGTGCAGGTTGCCGTCGCCGATGTGGCCGAACCAGACGATTTCGAAATCCGGGTAGTGCTTGCCGACAATCGCGTCGATTTCCCCGAGGAACGCCGGCACTTTCGAGACAGTGACCGAGATGTCGTTCTTGTAAGGGGTCCAGTGGGAGATGGTTTCGGAGATGTACTCGCGCAGCTTCCACAGGTTCTGCAACTGGGTCTCGCTCTGGCTCATCACCCCGTCCAGCACCCAACCCTGCTCGACGCAGTGCTCGAAGGTTTCCAGGGCATGGTTGGCCACTTCCTCGGTGGTGGCTTCGAACTCCAGCAGGGCATAGAACGGGCAGTCGGATTCGAACGGCGCCGGGACATCGCCGCGGGCCAGGACCTTGGCCAGGGCCTTGTCGGAGAAGAATTCGAAGGCCGTGAGGTCAAGCTTGCCCTGGAACGCGTGCAGTACCGGCATGATCGAATCGAAATCCGGGGTCCCCAGGACCATGGCCGTCAGGTTCTTCGGCGCCCGGTCCAGGCGCATGGTGGCTTCCACCACGAAGCCCAGGGTGCCTTCCGCGCCGATGAACAACTGACGCAGGTCGTAGCCGGTGGCGTTCTTGATCAGGTCCTTGTTCAGTTCCAGCAGGTCGCCCTTGCCGGTGACCACTTTCATGCCGGCTACCCAGTTACGGGTCATGCCGTAGCGAATGACCTTGATTCCGCCGGCATTGGTGCCGATGTTGCCGCCAATCTGGCTGGAACCTGCCGAGGCGAAATCCACCGGATAGTACAAGCCGTTTTCTTCCGCCAGGTTCTGCAACTGCTCGGTGACCACACCCGGCTGGCACACAGCGGTGCGATCGGTCAGGTTCAGGTCGAGGATCTGATTCATGTAGTCGAAGGACACCACCACTTCGCCGTTGGCCGCTACGGCAGCAGCCGAGAGCCCGGTGCGCCCGCCAGAAGGCACCAGGGCAACCTTGTGCTGATTGGCCCAGCGCACGATGGCCTGGACCTGCTCGGTGGTCTTGGGAAACACGATGGCCGTCGGGGCCGGAGCGAAATGCTTGGTCCAATCCTTGCCGTAAGCATTCAGGGAGTCAGCGTCGGTCAGCACCTTGCCAGGCTCAACCAGGGTCTTCAGCTCATCAATCAGGGCAGGATTGGTCATCGACAGAACTCTCGAACAATTCATGGTCATCCTGAGAACGCTTCACGTCGCAGGAATGAGTGTTTAGCGGGGCGCGTATGCTAGCATACCGCCCCCGCAGCAGAGTGCCCAAGGGCCTTCTGCGGTGTCGGCCCAGTGCCGCCCAGGTCAGCTCAAGCTGTCCACTTCCCTGCCATTTTTCTCCGGGACACAGGTTTACGCAGATGAGCAAGACTTCTCTCGATAAGAGCAAGATCAAGTTCCTTCTCCTCGAAGGCGTCCACCAATCCGCTGTCGACGTCCTCAAGGCCGCCGGCTACACCAGCATCGAGTACCTCACCGGTTCTCTGCCGGAAGCCCAGCTCAAGGAAAAGATCGCCGATGCACACTTCATCGGCATTCGCTCCCGCACTCAACTGACCGAAGAGATCTTCGACCACGCGAAGAAACTGGTCGCAGTGGGCTGCTTCTGCATCGGCACCAACCAGGTTGACCTGTCCGCCGCTCGCGAACGCGGTATCGCCGTATTCAACGCGCCTTACTCCAACACCCGTTCGGTCGCCGAACTGGTGCTGGCCGAGGCCATCCTGCTGCTACGCGGCATCCCCGAGAAAAACGCTTCCTGCCACCGTGGCGGCTGGATCAAGAGCGCGGCCAACTCCTTCGAAATCCGCGGCAAGAAGCTGGGTATCGTCGGTTATGGCTCCATTGGTACCCAGCTGTCGGTCCTGGCCGAAGGCCTGGGCATGCAGGTGTTCTTCTATGACACCGTGACCAAGCTGCCCCTGGGCAACGCCACTCAGGTAGGCAACCTGCACGACCTGCTGGGCATGTCCGATATCGTCACCCTGCACGTGCCGGAAACCGCGGCCACCCAGTGGATGATCGGCGAGAAGGAAATCCGCGCCATCAAGAAGGGCGGGATCCTGATCAACGCCGCCCGCGGCACCGTGGTCGAGCTGGACGCCCTGGCCGACGCGATCAAGGACAAGCACCTGATCGGCGCCGCCATCGACGTGTTCCCGGTGGAGCCGCGCTCCAACGACGAAATGTTCGAAAGCCCGCTGCGCGGCCTGGACAACGTGATCCTGACCCCGCACATCGGCGGCTCCACCGCTGAAGCCCAAGCCAACATCGGCCTGGAAGTGGCAGAGAAGCTGGTCAAGTACAGCGACAACGGTACCTCGGTGTCCTCGGTCAACTTCCCGGAAGTAGCGCTGCCGGCCCACCCGGGCAAGCACCGTCTGCTGCACATCCACGAGAACATCCCGGGCGTGATGAGCGAGATCAACAAGGTCTTCGCCGAAAACGGCATCAACATCTCCGGTCAGTTCCTGCAGACTAACGAGAAGGTCGGCTACGTGGTGATCGACGTCGACGCCGAGTACTCGGACCTGGCGCAAGAGAAGCTGCAGCACATCAACGGCACCATCCGTTGCCGCGTGCTGTTCTAAAAGCAGCTACCAGCGGCAAGTTCCAAGCTGCAAGCCAGAGCCCGCTCTTACTTGCGGCTTGTAGCTGAAACCTTGCAGCTAGTTGCACAAAAAGGGAGCCTTCATAGGCTCCCTTTTTTGTGCGGTATTTACGTTTATTTCACCGTTACTGTGATTTTCTTGGAGACGATCACCGGGTTGAAGGGCACGTGGTTCTTGTCCGCCAGCTCCAGTTGCAGGGTGTGCTTGCCCGGGGCCAGGGTCACTTCGGTTTCGGTCTGGGCCTTGCCGAAGTGCAGGTGGTTGGCGTCCATCGGGATCGGCAGGTTCTCGGCCGGCAACTGATCGACGTCGATCAGCAGGTGATGATGGCCGGTGTTCGGGGTCTGGTCGCCAGCCGGGGCCAGGGCCATGCCTTCAATGCCGAATTTGACCGTGAAGGTCTTGTCCACGGTGGCCCCGTCAGCGGGAGAAACGATCAACACCTTGGCACCGGCAGGAGCCGGGGTCCGAGGGATTTCCGCTGCGCCGGCAAGCATCGAGGCCCCCAGCAACAGACCGGTCAAGGCAGCACGCGACATAAAATTTTTCATTATCTTCTCCAGTTTTTCCGTAAATCTTTTACGGTGATGACAACTTCATGGCAATTCGTTGTCGAAGGCACTCATCACCTTAGCAAAGCGAGCCTGAACGGCGCATCGCTCATATAAATTCAAGGAGTGACCATGCGTTTCCTGCCTGGCCTGATACTTTTGCTGCCCCTTGTGAGCACCTGCGCTCAAGCCGAACTGATGGACGACATCAATGACCGCGGGGAACTGCGCATCGCCCTGGAAGCCAATACGCCACCCTTCAACTTCAAGGATGACGGCAAGCTGACCGGTTTCGAGGTCGAGTTGGGGCAATTGCTGGCCAGCGAACTGGACGTGCGCGCGGACTTCGTGGTGACCGAGTCCGCCGATTTGCTGCCCGGAGTCGAAAGCGGCAGGTTCGATGTCGCCATCAACCACATAGCAGTGACCCCGGAACTCAAGGATCGTTTCGATTTCAGCGAGCCCTACAGCTATTCCAGTGCGCAGTTGATCGTGCGCAAGGAAGAGCAGCGTCCGCTGTTTTCCCTGCAGGCCCTGCGCGGCCAGGCGCTGGGCGTGGCCCAGGGCAGTCAGTTCGTCGATCAGGCGCGCACGGTGGAAGGTATCAACCTGCGCAGCTATCCCGATGCCCAGCAGCCGATCAAGGACGTGGCAGACAAGCAGATCGATGCCGCCATCAGCGACCGCCTGCTGATTCCCTACGCCATTCGTGACAGCCGCCTGCCGGTGAAGGAAGGCGCCAAGGTAGGACCGACCCTGAGCCTGGCCATTCCCTTCCAGAAGGGCAGCCCGGCCTTTCGTGCGAGCCTGGACAGCGCCCTGCAACGGATCAAGGCCGATGGGCGGCTGATGGCCCTGTCGGAAAAATGGTTCGGCATGGATGCGAGCAAGCCACCCAAGGCCGAAGCCGGGCAGTAGATCGGCAATTACAAGGACATCGATGGGGCGGGGGTGCCGAGGACTTCCAGGGCGCAGGAAGCCCGGCAGACTCTGTCCCACCCGCAGCTAAGGCTACAGGGCGGCCAGGGCAGCAGCGGCTTCGGCCAGTTGCAACTCACTGAAGACTCGGACCCCGTGGCGCCTCAGCAGCGCAGCGGTAACCCCTTCGCCCTGGACCCGGACCCCGCTGAAGGTGCCGTCATACGTCAGCAGATTGCCGCAGGAAGGGCTATTGGCCTTGAGTACGGCAATGCGAATCCCGTGTTTCTCCACCAGCTCCAGGGCCTGCCGGGCACCGCAGAGGAACTCGCCGCTGACGTCCTCGCCGTCGCGGGTCAGCACCGGTGCCTTGCCCTCCAGTACGTCCACCCCCTGCCCGCCCGGAATCTCTGCCGCCGCCCGCGGCGTCGGCAAACCGCCGGCCACTTCCGGGCACAGGGCAACCACGCGCCCTTCCTGCTGCCAACTGGCGAGTTGAGCGAACGGCCCGCTGGCCCCACCGTCGTAGCGTACGCGGTGACCCAGCAGGCAGCGGCTGACCAGAATCTTGTGCATCATCAAAATGGCTCGTTGCCACGACGCCGGAACCAGCCCGTCAGGGAAAGGCGTTCGCGGGTCGCGGGGAGGACTTCATGGGGCACCTCGCCGGAAAGAAACACCACCAGTTGCCCCCCTACAGGGACCACATCGTATTGCCCCTGGTCTTTGAGGTACATGCGCAACTGTCCGCCGTGCTCCGGCAGCCATTGCGAGTTGAGGTAGATCACCGCCGACACCATGCGCCGGTCGTCATCGCGAAAACGGTCCACGTGACGCTTGTAGAAGGCGCCCGGCGGGTACAGCGCAAAGTGGCATTCGAAATCCTCGAGCCCGAGAAACAACCCCCGATTCAAGGCCTCGCGCAGGCTGTCCATCAGCCCCAGGTAGGTGTCACTGGCTCCAGCCTCGCCAGGTTCGATCCACTGGATGTGATCGCCCCGAATCCCCTCGCGAATCTCCTGGGCCGGGCCTCGCCCCACCGCTGCAGGAGCCAGCTCACCTTCGGCTGCACGTTTGCGGCACTCGGCCGCCAGTTCGAGGGTCAAAGCCTCGGGCAGGAAAATGCTCTGCTGCGACCAGCCACAAACGGCCAGGTCGTCGACGATTCGCAACAACAGCGGGTGATCAGAGGGTATGTGCATGGCGCGCATAGTATCCAGCATCGGATAAATCCGACAGAGCCACAGAGCGGAGGATGGTGCATTTTTTTCACCTGCACTTTTCCGTCATTACTTCAGGAGTGAAGACCGTTGCCGACGAGCCCGATGGCCATCGCAAAAGGTGCAAGGCATGACAGGCGATACCGCCAGGGATCGCGCCCAGGGCAAGCCCCGCAATGCCGCTTCGCAGACTATTGCCAGCACGCCAAAAAGGCCACGCTCCGCCTGGCGCGCGGCGCTATCGCCCAAGCCTTGCCCGGAGCAGGCCAGGCATGCTCCACGCCTCCTGCCGCGCCCCAACCGGGTCGCTGGCACGACCTGCCATCGGACATCAGCACTTGCCGGGGGACGAACCTGATACGAATTCTCGACAACCACCGCCTTGCCCCGGAGAATAGTCGCCTGCTGACAGGAGTCCCTATGCGTCGTCTGCTTTTCTCACTGTTGATGTTCTGTGCCTTGCCTGCCTGGGCAGACAGCTACGACCAGTTGTACAAGGTCGCCGGCTGGCCGGAACAACGCGCGCATTTCAATGATGCCCTCAGCGCCGCCCAGCAGCGCTACCAGAACAGTTTGCCACCGGCGGTCTACCAGGCCCTGGTGGATAACAGCAACCAGCGCTTCGCGCCCCAGGCCGTTGACCGTCGCGCCGAAGCACAACTGCGGCAGAACCTGGTGGATCCAGCACCCGCACTGGCCTTCTTCCAGTCGCCCCTGGGTCGCAAGATCGTCGCCGCCGAACTGCTGGCGACCCGTCGCGACCAGTTGGCCAAGAATGCCCAGGGCTTGCCGAAAATGCAGGCCAGTGACAACCGCCAACTGATCATCGGCCATCTGGCGCAAGCGCTGCCGGCCAGGGAAGCAGGGGCAGAAGTCAGCCTGGCGATTGCCGGGGTCGCCGCCGACAGCCTGAGCCAGATGATTCCCGGCTTGCTGGGGGGCGGCCAGGCCCAGGGCATGCTCAACGGCCAGCGCCAGCGCCTGATGCAACAGATCGGCAATGACCTGAACAACACCCTGCTGTATGTCTATCGGGAGCTGTCCGACACCGAGCTGGAAGAGTTCGCAACCTTTGCCGAGTCCAGCGAAGGCAAGGCTTATTATCAAGCGGCCCTGGCAGCGATTCGCGCTGGCCTCGCCGTGGGCCAGAGCACCTCAAGCCTGGCGCCCTGACCCCACCCCTTCTCCCGATAGCCAGGAGAACAGGCCTCTCTCAGCATCCCTGCCGCCGCCGGCGCAGTGCCGCGCAGATAAAGCGCAGCCTGCAGCGGCTACGGGCGACGCCGCAGTTTCGGAGAGGGCCGGTCAGACATGCTGGGTAAGAAAGGCGAAATACTGGTCGCGGTACAACGGAATTTCATTGGCCAGGTGATGCCGTGCCTCGGGCAGCATCAGCACCTCGGGTGTGGCGAACTTGCTGCGAATCACCTGCAGGTTGTGCTCCCAATCCACGGTCATGTCCGCCTGCCCCTGCACGATCACCGGTTGCCTCGAGCTGCGGGGCGCCGCTTCCAGGCGCTTGATCCAGCGGGCCAGTGCACCGACCCAGGCCGTGGGCAGGCGCTGGGGCTGCAGCGGATCGACCTGGAGAAAGGCAAGGAAGTCCGGGTCGTTGGAGTTCTCGCTGAAACGCCGGGCAATCCCGGTGACAAAAGGCCGTAGCAGGTAATAACTGAGCATCGACCAACCCCAGGCTCGCGGCCGCACCAGGGGCGAAAGCAGCATGACCTGCCCCTGGGCCGGACTCTCGCTGCCCTGCAACAGCAGGTGATCCATGATGATCGCACCTCCCGTGCTCTGGCCGAACAAGTGCCAGGGCTGGGGCAGATCCAGAGAACGGGCCTCGGCGAACAAGCCTTGCAGCACCCGCTGGTATACGGCGAAATCATCGATGCTGGCCCGCTCGCCACTGGATAGGCCGTGCCCGGGCAGGTCGCAGGAAATCACCACGAACTGGCGCTGCAAGGCCCACTCGATCACGTGCCGATACAGGCCCATGTGGTCGTAGAAGCCATGGAACAGGAATAGAGTTGCCCGTGGTTCCTGCGGCCACCAGACCTGGCTGACCACCTCAAAACCGTCCACCTGAAAACGCCCCAGGCGGCTGCGCGGCACCGTGGCACACCCGGCAAAATCCACACCGTAGAAGCGCTGGTAGGCCTGCCCCTCCACCGACAAGGGCTGCCCGGCAACCAAGGGTTGCAGGCTGGTGCGCAGATGATCGGGGTCGAAGGTCACGGACATGGGGGTTTCCAAAACGGGGTACCAGGAACAAAACAGGCTTTATCGGCCTGCGATATTCATCTGTCGCGGCAAGCATGGCAAGCTACGCGACCTTCGAGGACCGTTCCCAATGCCCCAGCGCCACCGCACGACCCTGCTAGCCAGCCTGCTTGTACTGATCTGCGCCCTGGTGCTGTGGGCTGCCTACGACTGGTTCCAGGGACGGTACCTGCGAACCTTCAGCGAGCACACCGCGATGTTCTCCGGCGATCCCCTGCAACTGCCCGCCGAGCTGGCCGGTCCCGGGGCGATCCGCCTGGTGCACTTCTGGGACCCGGCCTGCCCCTGCAACGTCGGCAACCAGCAGCATCTGGCCGAACTGATCGACATCTACGGCCCCCGGGGCGTGGAGTTCTATGCGGTGCAGAAGCCTGGCAGCCACGGCCAGTTGCCCGCCACCCTGGGCCAGTTGAAAACCCTCGAGCACCTGCCCGGAGCCGAACAGATCCCCGCCAGCCCGGCCGTGGCAATCTGGGACCGCAGCGGCAAGCTGGCCTACTTCGGCCCCTACAGCGAAGGCCTGACCTGCAACTCCAGCAACAGCTTCATCGAGCCCATCCTTCAAGCACTGCAGGAGAACCGCGCGGTCAACGCCACCCATACCCTGGCGGTCGGTTGCTACTGCCCGTGGCCACCCGCTGCCGACTAAGGCATTCGCGACTATTCAAGGACTGCCCCATACGCGCAGCCCGAGACTTGTGCTACATGTTGGCAGCTCTCCCGGAACGGCACCGGACACAACAACAGCAAGGAGCCCCCATGAAACGCAGCCTGACCGTCGTCGCCATCCTGATCCTCGCCCTGCTGGCGGGGGCCGGCGCCTATCTGTACAGCAAGCAGCCGACGCGCCAGGGCCAGGTCGAACTCAAAGGCCTGCAGGGCTCGGTCACCGTGCGCTACGACGAGCGCGGCGTGCCCCATATACGTGCCGAGAACGAAGCCGACCTGTATCGCGCCCTGGGGTATGTCCACGCCCAGGACCGACTGTTCCAGATGGAGTCCCTGCGGCGCCTGGCCCGCGGTGAACTGGCCGAAGTCCTCGGCCCCAAGCTGCTGGACACCGACAAACTGTTCCGCAGCCTGCGCATTCGCGAACGCGCCGACAGCTATGTGGCCGGGCTCGACCGCCAGTCCCCCGCATGGAAGGCCCTGGAGGCCTATCTGGACGGCATCAACCAGTATCAGGACAGCCACGCCAGCCCTCTCGAATTCGACGTCCTGGGCATCCACAAGCGGCCGTTCACCGCAGAAGACACCATCAGCATTGCCGGCTTCATGGCCTACAGCTTCGCCATGGCCTTTCGCACAGAACCGCTGCTGACCTATATCCGCGACCAATTGGGTAATGACTACCTGAAGGTCTTCGACCTCGACTGGCAGCCCAAGGGCGTGCTGGCCAAGGGCAAGTCGCAAGCCGCCCTGCCCCTGGCCGCCATCGATTGGCAGGAACTGGGCCAGATCGCCCGCCTCAGCCAGCAAGCCCTGGCCGATGCAGGCCTGCCGCAGTTCGAGGGCAGCAACGCCTGGGCAGTGGCAGGGGCCCGAACCAAGAGTGGCAGAGCACTGCTGGCCGGTGATCCGCATATCCGCTACTCACTGCCGTCGGTGTGGTACGAGGCCCAGCTCTCGGCCCCCGGCTTCGAACTCTATGGTCATCACCAGGCCCTGGTACCCTTCGCCTTTCTCGGCCACAACCTGGACTTCGGCTGGAGCCTGACGATGTTCCAGAACGACGACCTCGACCTGATCGCCGAGAAGCTCAACCCGCAGAACCCCAACCAGGTCTGGTACCAGGACAAATGGGTCGACCTGGTCAGCAGCGAACAGCAGATCGCGGTCAAGGGCCAGGCACCGGTCACCCTGACCCTGCGCCAGTCGCCCCACGGCCCGATCATCAACGACATGCTCGGCACCACCGTAGGCAAGGCCCCAGTGGCCATGTGGTGGGCCTTTCTGGAAACCCCGAACCCGATCCTCGACGGTTTCTACCAGCTCAACCGCGCCGACACCCTGGCCAAGGCCCGTGCGGCTTCGGCCAAGGTCCAGGCACCGGGCCTGAACATCATCTGGGCCAGTGCCAAGGGAGATATCGGCTGGTGGGCGTCTGCGCTGCTGCCCAAGCGCCCGGTCGGCGCCAAGCCGGCGTTCATTCTCGATGGCAGCACCGCCATGGCGGACAAGGAAGGCTTCTACCCCTTCAGCGCCAATCCGCAGGAGGAAAACCCGGCCCGGGGCTATATCGTCTCGGCCAACTTCCAGCCGGTGTCTCCCACTGGCATGGAGATTCCCGGCTACTACAACCTCGCCGACCGCGGCCAGCAACTGGACCGGCAACTCAGCGACAAGAACCTGAAGTGGGACCTGGAGAACACCCAGAAGCTGCAACTGGGTACCACCACTGCCTACGGCCCACGCCTCCTGGCACCCTTGCTGCCGGTGCTGCGGGAAGTGGTCAGCGCTCCCGAAGAGTTGAAACTGCTGGAGCAACTGGCGAAGTGGCCAGGCGACTACCCGCTGGATTCCACCAGCGCCACCCTGTTCAACCAGTTCCTGTTCGAACTGGCCAACGCCACCTTCCATGAAAAGCTCGGCGATGCCTATTTCGATGCCCTGATCCAGGCCCGGGTGGTGGATGCTGCCTTGCCGCGCCTGGCCGCGGATCCCGACTCCCCCTGGTGGGACGACCGCACCACGCCTCAACGTGAAAGCCGGGCCGATACGCTGAAGGTGGCCTGGCGCGCCAGCATCGACCACCTCAAGCGCACCCTGGGAGACAACCCGGCGCAGTGGCGCTGGGGCACCGCCCATACCCTGACCCATGGCCATCCGCTGGGCATGCAGAAGCCCCTGGATCGCCTGTTCAACGTCGGTCCGCTGGAGGCTCCCGGCAGCCATGAAGTGCCGAACAACCTCACCGCCAAGATCGGCCCCGCGCCCTGGTCGGTGGTGTATGGCCCGTCGACCCGGCGCATCATCGACTTCGCCGACCCGGCCCATAGCCTGACCATCAACCCGGTGGGCCAGAGCGGCGTGCTGTTCGACAAGCACTATGACGATCAGGCCGAGGCCTTCATCGAGGGCGTGTACCAGCAGGCGCACTTCAGCGACGAGGAAGTCACCGCCAACACCCGAAGCACCCTGAAGCTGCTACCGGCGCGCGCCGTCCAATAAGGCAGAGGTCAGCCATGGCCGGCAAGCGTCACCTACAGGGCCCGACGCACCCGGCCTGGCGCCTGCCCGTAGACCTGCTTGAACTTCTTGCTGAACGCCGCCTGGGATTGATAACCGACCTGGGCGGCAATCTCGTTCAAGCCCAGGGGCGAATGGCTCAGCAGATTGAACGCACGCTCCATACGCACCTGAGTCAGCAACACCCAGGGCGATACCCCCGCCACACGCACGAAAACCCGCATGAAAGTGGCCCGGGACATGGCCGCAATGCCCGCCAGGCGCTCAATGGTCCAATCATTGGCCGGGGCCTCCAGCATGGCCTGCCAGGCCCGTTTCAGGCGCTTGTCACTCAGCAGGGCAAGGGGCCCCGCCGACGGCTGCACCTGGGCCAGGTAAGCCCGCAGTATCAGGGTGAAGAGGGCCGAGGACAGCGCATCCAGTAAAACCCCCGCGCCCAGTTGCTCTGCCTCTGCCTCACTGCGCAACAGCTGCACCAACGCCCTCAGCGAGCTGTCGGCGGCCAGATCGGCGCCGCCAATGACCAGATGCTGTGGGAGGGCCGACAGCAGCATGGACGCCGGGTTGTAGTGGAAACGCCCACACAGCATATCCAGCTCGATGCCGGGCTCGCCGAAGCGATGCACCGGCAACACACCGCCCTCTTCCACCCGCGGCAGGCTCGGCGCCACCTCGCGCCCGGCACTCAGCAGCAGATGCCCCGCACCACCGGGCAACAGCAGAATGTCGCCCGCGCGCAACGTCTGGCGCTGGCCGTCAGGCAATTGGATCCGACAGCCGCCCGCCAGCACGATGTGATAAGGCGCCGTACCCAACGCCTCCTGGGAATGGTCCAGTGCCCAGTCGCCTTGAAACTGGCAGCGCAGATCGAGGCTGCCGCGAACGCCGGCCTGGGCAATGAGAGTATCGATGGCATTCATATGAGCGTATCGGGCAGATACCTGAGCGAATCGGACAAACGAGGCGCACCAGGATGGTCAAGACTGAGGGTGTCGCAACAGTACACCCCAACCCATCCCGGAGTGAATACGATGTTCCACAACTGGTCAGAACTGCTGCCTACCATCAAGAAAGCCTTTGCTTCCCTGGGCAGAAGCAACCCGAAAATGGTCCAGGCCTATATGGCCCTGGGTGAAGCCGCTGAAGAAAACAACGTGCTCGACGCCAAGACCCGCGAGCTGATTTCCATCGCCGTGGCCATCACCACCCGCTGCGACGGCTGCATTGGCGTACACACCGACGCTGCGATCAAGGCTGGCGCCACCCGCGAGGAAGTGGCCGCGACACTGGCCACGGCGATCTCGCTGAACGCCGGGGCGGCCTATATCTACTCGCTGCGCACCCTGGAGGCGTATGACAGCCTGAAGCCCTGATCCTACGGCGAGCAACGCGCTACGTGGCGCTTGCCCCGGCGTTATCCCGATCGGCACGAAGGGGAAACCCAGGGCAAAAAAAACCTCGCTCCCAATCCGGGGCGAGGTTTTTTTCAGGGCAATACACCGGTCAGGCGGTTTCCACACTCTGCGGGCGACGCACGTCCGGCTGCTTCCAGGAGTCGGCAGCGCTCTCTTCGATGGCTTGCTGGATCGCCCGCTTGCGGGCTTCTTCGGCACGGCGGCTGAAGAACCAGACCAGGAAGGTCACCAGGGACACCGCCAGCAGAATCAGGCTGGCCACGGCGTTGATCTCCGGCTTGACCCCCAGGCGCACCGCCGAGAACACCTCCATCGGCAAGGTGGTGGAACCCGGGCCGGAGACGAAGCTGGCCAATACCAGGTCGTCCAGGGACAGGGCGAAGGACATCATGCCGCCGGCTGCCAGGGACGGCGCGATCATCGGGATGGTGATCAGGAAGAACACCTTCCACGGACGCGCGCCAAGGTCCATGGCCGCCTCTTCGATGGACAGGTCCAGCTCACGCAGGCGCGCCGACACCACCACCGCCACATAGGCCGCACAGAACGTGGTGTGGGCGATCCAGATGGTGACGATCCCCCGCTCCTGGGGCCAGCCGATCATCTGCGCCATGGCCACGAACAGCAGCAACAACGACAGACCGGTGATGACCTCGGGCATGACCAGCGGCGCGGTGACCAAGCCACCGAACAGCGTGCGCCCCTTGAAGTGAGTGATGCGAGTCAGCACGAACGCCGCCAGGGTACCCAGGGCCACCGCGGCAATCGCGGTGTAGCAGGCGATCTCCAGCGAGCGCACCACCGACCCCATCAGCTGGGTGTTGTCCAGCAGGCCAACGTACCACTTGATCGACCAGCCGCCCCATACCGTCACCAGTTTGGAGGCGTTGAACGAGTAGATCACCAGGATCAGCATCGGCAGATAGATGAACAACAGGCCGATCACCAGCATCAGGCTGGAAAAACTGAAGCGCTTCATTCCTTGCCCTCCATTTCTTTGGCCTGACTGCGGTTGAACAGGATGATCGGCACGATCAGGATCGCCAGCATCACCACCGCCAGGGCGGAAGCCACCGGCCAGTCACGGTTGTTGAAGAATTCCTGCCACAGCACCTTACCGATCATCAGGGTTTCCGGGCCGCCCAGCAGCTCAGGAATCACGAACTCACCCACGACCGGGATGAACACCAGCATGCAGCCGGCGATGATGCCGTTCTTCGACAGCGGCACGGTGATCTGCCAGAAGCTGTTGAACGTACTCGAACCCAGGTCGGACGCCGCTTCCAGCAGGCTGTGGTCGTGCTTCACCAGGTTGGCGTACAGCGGCAGGATCATGAACGGCAGGTAGGAATAGACCACCCCGATATACACCGCGAGGTTGGTGTTGAGGATCTGCAGCGGCTCGTTGATCAGGCCCATGGACATCAGGAAGCCGTTGAGCAGGCCGTTGTTGCTGAGGATGCCCATCCAGGCGTAGACGCGGATCAGGATCGCGGTCCAGGTCGGCATCATGATCAGCAGCACCAGCACGGTCTGCATTTCCTTGCGCGCCGTGGCGATGGCATACGCCATCGGGTAACCGATCAGCAGGCAGAGGATGGTGCTGAAAAACGCCATCTTCAACGAGCCGAGGTAGGCGGCGATGTACAGCTCATCGTCTCCCAGCATCGCGTAGTTGCCGAGGTTGAGCAGCACCTGCAGCTTCTGGTCGACGAAGTTGTAGATCTCGGTGTACGGCGGGATAGCCACGTCCGCTTCAGCGAAGCTGATCTTCAGGACGATGAAGAACGGCAGCATGAAGAACAGGAACAGCCAGATGAACGGGACCCCGATGACCAGCTGGCGGCCACCGGGAATTATTCGACTGAGTCGGCGCTTGAGCTTTCGCATGTTCATGAGCGCAGTACCACGCCACTGTCGTCTTCCCACCAGACATAGACCTGGTCACCCCAGGTCGGCCGTGCGCCGCGGCGCTCGGCGTTGGCGACGAAGGATTGCACCAGCTTGCCGCTCGGCAGCTCGACGTAGAACACCGAGTGGCCGCCCAGGTAGGCGATGTCGTGCACCTTGCCGCTGGACCAGTTGTATTCGCAGGTCGGCATCTCGGCGGTCACCAGGAGCTTTTCCGGGCGAATGGCGTAGGTCACCGACTTGTCCTGGACCGAAGTGCTGATGCCGTGGCCGACATAGATGCTGCGGTCCACGTCCTTGCAGGTGATCACTGCATGGCCCTCGGCATCGTCCACCACTTCGCCCTCGAAGATGTTGACGTTGCCGATGAACTCGCACACCAGGCGGCTGACCGGCGTCTCGTAGATGTCGATCGGGCTGCCGATCTGGGCGATCCAGCCCAGGTGCATGATGGCGATGCGTTCGGCCATGGTCATGGCCTCTTCCTGGTCGTGGGTCACCATTACGCAAGTCACGCCGACGCGCTCGATGATCTCTACCAGTTCCAGCTGCATCTGCGAGCGCAGCTTCTTGTCCAAGGCCCCCATGGGCTCGTCGAGCAACAGCAGTTTCGGGCGCTTGGCCAAGGAGCGGGCCAGGGCCACGCGCTGGCGCTGGCCACCGGAAAGCTGGTGCGGCTTGCGCTTGGCGTACTGGCTCATCTGTACCAGCTTGAGCATCTCCGCCACTCGGGCGTCGACCTCAGCGGTCGGGATCTTGTCCTGCTTGAGGCCGAAGGCGATGTTCTGCGCCACGGTCATGTGCGGGAACAAGGCATAGGACTGGAACATCATGTTGATCGGCCGCTCGTAGGGCGGCATGTCGGTGATGTCCACGCCATCGAGGAAGATTCGCCCCTCCGTTGGCCGTTCGAAACCGGCCAGCATCCGCAGCAAGGTGGACTTGCCCGAACCCGAGCCGCCGAGCAGGGCGAAGATCTCGCCTTTCTTGATTTCCAGGGACACGTCGTCCACGGCAACCGTCTCGTCGAACTTCTTCGTGACCCGGTCGATTTTGACCAGCACCTGTTTAGGTGTCTGGTCGCCCTCGAGGGCTTTCTTATAGGCGCCGGAGGCAACTGCCATTTGCGAAACTCCCAACAAAATTTGCAGCCCGCCGCACGCCGGCGGGCCTTGGATAGTTTGAGCCTGTAGTACTACTTGCCCGTCTTGACCTTGGTCCAGCTGCGGGTCATCAAGCGTTGGATATTGGGTGGCAACTCGGTGGATACATAGGTCTTTTCGAGCACTGCCTGCGGTGGATAGACCGCTTCATCGGTGCGGATGGATTGCTCCATCAGCTTGTCCGACCCCGGGTTGGGGTTGGCGTAACCGACGTAGTCACTGACCTGGGCAATCACCTCAGGTTGCAGCAAATAGTTGATGAAGGCGTGGGCTTCCTTGACGTTGGTCGAATCCTTGGGAATCGCCAGCATGTCAAACCACAGGGCACCGCCCTCCTTCGGGATGCTGTAGGCGATGTTCACGCCCTTGCCGGCATCCGCGGCCCGGGCCTTGGCCTGGAACACATCGCCGGAGAAGCCGATGGCCACGCAGATATTGCCGTTGGCCAGGTCGGATATGTACTTGGAGGAATGGAAGTAGGTCACGTAAGGGCGTACCGCCAGGAGCTTGGCCTCGGCCTTCTTGTAGTCCTGGGGATTGGTGCTGTTGGCGTTCAGCCCCAGGTAGTTGAGGACCGTAGGCATCATTTCATCGGCGGAATCGAGGAAAGCCACGCCGCAGCTGTTGAGCTTCTTGATGTTCTCCGGCTCGAACAACACGCTCCAGGAATCGATCTTGTCCACACCCAGGGCGGCCTTGACCTTGTCCACGTTGTAGCCGATGCCGTTGGTACCCCACAGGTACGGCACCGCGTACTGGTTGCCCGGATCGTTCATTTCCAGGCGCTTGAGCAGGGCCGGGTCAAGGTTCGAATAATGGGTCAGCAGGCTCTTGTCGAGCTTCTGGAAGGCCCCGGCCTTGATCTGCTTGCCCAGGAAGTGGTTGGACGGCACCACCACGTCATAGCCGGTACGCCCGGCCAGCAACTTGCCTTCCAGGGTTTCATTGGAATCGAATACGTCATACACCGGCTTGATACCCGTGGCCTTTTCGAACTCGGCCAGGGTGTTCTGACCGATGTAATCGGACCAGTTATAAATATGCACGGTCGGTGCCGCCTGAGCGCCAGCCACCAGCGTCAGGCTGGCGGCGACCAGCATGGCCTTGCGAAATAAAGAAATAGGCAAGTGGAGGTCCTCTTAACTTGAATAGTTGGGCTCAAGTGGCCCCGCGCTACCTGACAGCCCTGGACTGCCCAGCAACAAAACCGGCGCGCAACTTACCCTCGATAAACCAATCCAGCAAAACTTTCTGTCATTTAATTGTTTCCTGTTGCCGCCCTCGCCATGACGACGGCAACAGGGTAGTGCTGCAAACCGGCTTATTTACCGGATTTGATCTTGGTCCAGCTGCGGGTCAGGATGCGCTGGGTCGCGGCCGGCAAGTCGGCAATCGCGTACAGCTTGGCCTGTACATCAGCAGGTGGGTAAATGCCCGGGTCGCTGGTGATGTCTTTATCGACCAATGGGGTTGCAGCCGCGTTACCGTTGGGGAAACGCACGGCGTTGGTGATCTCGGCCATGATTTCCGGCTTCTGCAGGAAGGTCATGAACTTGTAGGCGCCTTCGACGTTTTCAGCATCCTTGGGGATGGCGACCATATCGTAGAAGCTGCCAGCACCCTCTTTGGGGATGTTGTAGCTGACCTTGACCTTGTCACCGGCTTCGGCGGCGCGGGCCTTGGCCTGGTAGACGTCACCCGAATAACCCACGGCGACGCAGATGTTGCCGTTGGCCAGGTCGGAAATGTACTTGGAGGAATGGAAGTAGCCGATCGAAGGACGAATCTTGAGGAACAACGCTTCGGCTTCAGCCAGTTGCTTCTTGTCCTGGCTGTCGGTCGGATAGCCCAGGTAGTGCAGCGCCACCGGAATCATCTCGGTTGGCGAATCGAGGAAACTGATGCCGCAGGACTTCAACTTCTCGGCGTTTTCCGGCTTGAACAGCAGGTCCCAGGAGTTGGTCGGCGCATCGGCACCCAGCGCGGCCTTGACCTTCTCGGCGTTGAAACCGATACCGATCGAGCCCCACATGTAAGGGAAGGCGTGCTTGTTGCCCGGGTCACTCACCGACACCGCCTTGAGCAGTGATTCGTTGAGGTTTTTCCAGTTCGGCAACTTGGACTTGTCCAGTTCCTGGTAGACACCGGCCTTGATCTGCTTGGCCAGGAAGTTGTTGGAAGGCACTACCACGTCATATCCGGACTTGCCGGCGAGCAACTTGGCTTCCAGAGTTTCATTGCTGTCGAACACGTCATAGACAACCTTGATGCCCGATTCGGCTTCAAACTTCTTGATGGTGTCCGGCGCGATGTAATCGGACCAGTTGTAAACGTGCAGCACCTTATCGTCCGCTTGTGCTGCCGCCGCCATCACGCCCATCAGGGACATGGCGAGGAGGGTCTTGCCAGCTAACTTCATACCTAATGCCTTCATGCGTAATGCTCCAATTATTCTTTTTAACCACTCGTTCAGCGGCCAGAGTCCGGGCAAACGGAACGGCGGGTAGTCTGGCAAGATCCAAGGCCGGCTTTCAAGAAAAGACCAGGCCTTTATATCTGCTTTGAACGCAGTGCCCGCAAGCACCGCGCTCAAAGCCTAGCACTCAGCCCTCGAGCACACTCAGGGTCAGGTCCAGACACTTGCGCGCCTTGGTTACCAGTTCGTCGATCTCCGCTTCGCTGATCACCAGGGGCGGCGCAATGATCATGGTGTCGCCCACGGCGCGCATGATCAGGCCGTTGTCGAAGCAGAACTGCCGGCAGATCATGCCCACACCACGGCCTTCGTAACGCGCCCGGGTGGCCTTGTCCTTGACCAGTTCGATGGCCCCCAGCAGCCCTACCCCGCGAACTTCGCCCACCAACGGGTGATCGCTCAGCTCGCGCAGACGTTTTTGCAAATAAGGTGCCGCTTTTTCATGGGCGCGCTGGATAATTTTCTCTTCACGCATGATGCGGATGTTTTCCAGGGCCACGGCGGCGGCCACCGGGTGCCCGGAATAAGTGAAGCCGTGGTTGAAGTCGCCGCCCTCATTGAGCACCGCCACCACTTCGTCGCGCACGATCAGGCCGCCCATGGGGATGTAGCCGGAGGTCAGACCCTTGGCGATGGTCATCATGTCCGGCTTGAGGTCGTAGAAATCGCTACCGAACCACTCACCGGTGCGGCCGAAGCCACAGATCACTTCGTCGGCGACGAAGAGGATGTCGTACTTGGCGAGGATTTCCTTGATCCGCGGCCAGTAGCTGTCCGGCGGGATGATCACGCCTCCGGCGCCCTGGATCGGCTCGGCGATAAAGGCGCCGACATTGTCCACGCCCAGTTCGAGGATCTTCTCTTCGAGCTGGTTGGCGGCCCAGATACCGAACTCTTCAGGGCTCATGTCGCCACCCTCGCCGAACCAGTACGGCTGCGGGATGTGGACGATGCCCGGAATCGGCAGGTCGCCCTGCTCGTGCATGTAGGTCATGCCGCCGAGGCTGGCGCCGGCCACCGTGGAACCGTGGTAGCCGTTGACCCGGCTGATGATGGTTTTCTTGTTCGGCTGGCCCTTGATCGCCCAGTAGTGACGAACCATGCGCAGCATGGTGTCGTTGCCTTCGGAGCCGGAGCCGGTGAAAAACACGTGGTTCATGCCTTCCGGCGCCACCTCGGCAATCGCCTTGGACAGCTCCAGCACAGGCGGGTGGGCAGTCTGGAAAAACAGGTTGTAGTAAGGCAGCTCACGCATCTGCTTGCTGGCGGCCTCGGCGAGCTCGTCACGGCCATAACCGATGGCTACGCACCACAGGCCGGCCATGCCGTCGAGAATCTGATTGCCTTCACTGTCCCAGAGGTACACACCCTTGGCATGGGTGATGATCCGCGGCCCCTTTTCCTTCAACTGTTTGAAGTCACTAAAAGGTGCCAAGTGGTGATCATTGCTAAGAGTCTGCCACTCGCGGGTTTGCGGGTTTTTATGAGTCATCAATCTCTCCTAAGTGTCAGTGAAGGCGCCACTGGCGGGCAGTGGCGCCCGGCGGATCAGACGGCGAACAACAGGAACTCCCGCTCCCACGAACTGATCACGCGCTTGAAGTTTTCATGCTCGGCCCGCTTCACCGCGACATAGCCGGTGATGAACTTCTGGCCCAGGTACTTCTCGATGGTCTTGCTGTTTTCCATACGCTCCAGCGCATCCTCGATGGTCAGCGGCAGGCGCAGGTTGCGCCGCTCGTAACCACGACCGACCACCGGCGCGCTTGGGTTGTGGCCTTCGACCATGCCGATGTAGCCACACAGCAAGCTGGCGGCAATCGCCAGGTAGGGGTTGGCGTCGGCGCCCGGCAGGCGGTTTTCCACCCGGCGGTTCTGTGGCCCAGCATCCGGCACCCGCAGGCCCACGGTGCGGTTCTCCTCACCCCACTCCACATTCACCGGCGCCGAGGTGTCGGGCAGGAAGCGGCGGAACGAGTTGACGTTGGGGGCGAACAGCGGCAACAACTCGGGAATGAACTTCTGCAGCCCGCCGATGTGGTTGAGAAACAGCTGGCTCATGGTCCCGTCTTCATTGGAGAAGACGTTCTTGCCCGTGTTGATGTCGATGATGCTCTGGTGCAGGTGCATGGCGCTGCCAGGCTCGCCGGTCATGGGCTTGGCCATGAAGGTGGCGGCCACGTCGTGCTTGAGCGCGGCTTCGCGCATGGTGCGCTTGAACACCAGGATCTGGTCGGCCAGGGACAATGCATCGCCGTGACGGAAGTTGATCTCCATCTGCGCCGTGCCGTCCTCGTGGATCAGGGTGTCCAGGTCCAGCTCCTGCAGCTCGCACCAGTCGTAGACATCCTCGAACAGCGGGTCGAATTCGTTGGCCGCTTCAATAGAGAACGACTGGCGCCCGGTTTCCGGGCGACCGGAACGACCGATCGGCGGCTGCAGCGGGTAGTCGGGGTCGTCGCTGCGCTTGGTCAGGTAGAACTCCATTTCCGGCGCCACGATCGGCTGCCAGCCGTGGTCGGCATAGAGTTTCAGGACCTTCTTCAGGACGTTGCGCGGCGACAGCTCGATCGGGTTGCCCTGTTTGTCGTAGGTGTCGTGGATCACCTGGGCAGTGGGCTCGATGGCCCAGGGCACGAGGTACACCGCGTTCTGGTCGGGGCGGCAGACCATGTCGATGTCCGCCGGGTCCAGCAACTCGTAATAGATGTCGTCTTCGACATAGTCGCCGGTCACGGTCTGCAACAGCACGCTCTCGGGCAGGCGCATGCCTTTTTCGGCAATGAACTTGTTGGTCGGCGAGATCTTGCCCCGGGTGATCCCGGTCAAGTCGCCGATCATGCATTCGACTTCTGTGATCTTGTGGTCTTTCAACCAATCGGTGAGCTGGTCGAGGTTGTTACTCATAAATGCCTCTAGGCTGAGTTTCCTGACTCTCTATTAAGTCAGGCGTTGTATGACGCTTCGGCGTCGCGCTGTTTTGCCCGCTTGCGACAGGCATCCCCAAAAGCCTGGAAAATCGCCAGGTAGTGAGGATTGCAGCTTACCTGCCATTCGGGGTGCCATTGCACCCCCAACGTAAATGCCTTGGCGGTATCGACGGAGATCGCCTCTATCAGGCCGTCAGGCGCCAGCGCCTCAACCCGCAGGCCTGGTGCCAGGCGCTCTACGCCCTGGGCATGAATCGAGTTGACCTGGATATCCCGGGGCAGGCCCAGGCCCGCCAGGACGCCACCTGCCTGGATGTGCACGTCGTGGGCTGGCGCGTACCAGTCATCCAGGGGCTGGCCTGGTTTTTCTGCGTGCCGGTGGTCATTGAAGGGCCCCACCTCATGCACGTTCTGGTGGAGGCTGCCGCCCAGGGCCACGTTCATTTCCTGAAAGCCACGGCAGATGCCCAGCACTGGCACCCCGGCCTCGACGGCGGCAGTGAGCAGCGGCAAGGTGGCCGCATCCCGTGCAGAATCATGAGCAGTGCCTGGTGCACTGGCCGACCCCAGGTAATGGAAAGGTTCTATATTGGAAGGTGAGCCGGTAAAGAGGATGCCGTCCAGACCGTCCAGAATATCGGACGGGGAAAGCAAGTCTGCCATGGAGGCAAGAATCACCGGCAAGCCCTGGGCTGCGCTGGCTACTGCCTGGACATACTCGTCGCCACTGATGTGATAGGCATGCAAACCGATCTGCCTGGAGCAGGCGGTGACGCCGATTAACGGCAGGCGAGACATGAAACACCCCGGTATTATTGCTGTTATGGGTTTGATTCGAGCTTAGCCTTGTTCATTTTTTTACACAACACCCCCGTAAAAAATACAACACGGCCCGCTCAAGCCTGCGGTGCACATGGTGGTCAAGGCCCAAAAAACGCCCTGTTTTGCCTCAAAAGAGCCTCGGCAGCCCTTTATTAGGGCATAAAAGGCCTTGCTTGACTTCGGCATGCCGTTCGGGTTGACTGAAACCAGAAAAGATCAATGATTGATATTTTTAACAACAAAGGTGTTGCATCATGTCGGTACCCCCGCGTGCCGTTCAGCTCAACGAAGCGAACGCGTTCCTCAAGGAACATCCAGAAGTTCTGTACGTTGACCTTCTGATTGCGGATATGAATGGTGTGGTGCGCGGCAAGCGCATCGAACGCACCAGCCTCCACAAGGTTTACGAGAAAGGCATCAACCTGCCGGCCTCGCTGTTTGCCCTGGATATCAACGGCTCCACGGTGGAAAGCACCGGCCTGGGCCTGGACATCGGCGATGCTGACCGGATCTGCTATCCAATCCCCGACACCCTGTGCAACGAGCCTTGGCAGAAGCGCCCTACCGCGCAATTGCTGATGACCATGCACGAACTGGAAGGCGATCCGTTCTTCGCCGACCCGCGGGAAGTGCTGCGCCAGGTCGTCACCAAGTTCGACGAACTGGGCCTGACCATCTGCGCCGCTTTCGAGCTGGAGTTCTACCTGATCGACCAGGAGAATGTGAACGGCCGGCCACAGCCGCCACGCTCGCCGATCTCCGGCAAGCGCCCGCATTCCACCCAGGTCTACCTGATCGACGACCTCGACGAATACGTCGACTGCCTCCAGGACATCCTCGAAGGTGCCAAGGAACAAGGCATCCCGGCCGACGCCATCGTCAAGGAAAGCGCCCCGGCGCAGTTCGAAGTGAACCTGCACCACGTCGCCGACCCGATCAAGGCCTGCGACTACGCGGTCCTGCTCAAGCGCCTGATCAAGAACATCGCCTACGACCATGAGATGGACACCACCTTCATGGCCAAGCCTTACCCGGGCCAGGCGGGCAATGGTCTGCACGTTCACATTTCGGTTCTGGACAAAGATGGCAAGAACATCTTCGCCAGCGAGGATCCCGAGCAGAACGCCGCACTGCGTCACGCGATCGGCGGTGTGCTCGAGACCCTACCGGCGCAGATGGCCTTCCTCTGCCCGAACGTCAACTCCTACCGTCGTTTTGGCGCACAGTTCTACGTACCGAACTCGCCAAGCTGGGGCCTGGACAACCGCACCGTGGCCATCCGCGTGCCGACCGGCTCGGCCGATGCCGTGCGTATCGAACACCGGGTCGCTGGCGCCGACGCCAACCCCTACCTGTTGATGGCTTCGGTCCTGGCGGGCGTGCACCACGGCCTGACCAACAAGATCGAGCCGGGGGCGCCGACCGAAGGCAACTCCTACGAGCAGAACGAGCAGAGCCTGCCGAACAACCTGCGTGATGCCCTGCGCGAGTTGGACGACAGCGAAGTCATGGCCAAGTACATCGATCCGAAGTACATCGATATCTTCGTCGCCTGTAAGGAAAGTGAGCTGGAGGAGTTCGAACACTCCATCTCCGACCTCGAATACAACTGGTACCTGCACACCGTGTAAGCGCCAGCTGCATTGAAGAACGCCGCAGGGTTTATCCCGGCGGCGTTTTTTTTATGCCCGTGATTCGGATGCGCCCCAGGCTGCGGCTACAGGGATAATCGCTCACTCGCGTACAATGCCCGCTGCCCTGTAGGAGAGACTGATGACGCGCACCGCACCGCTTCGCAAACCCCGTGCACGCAGCCAGGCCCGGATCGACTCGATACTCGACGCCGCACGAACCCTGCTGGCGGCCGAGGGCGTGGCCAGCCTGTCGATCTACAGCGTGGCCGACAAGGCGCAGATCCCGCCATCCTCGGTCTATCACTTCTTCGCCAGCGTCCCGGCCCTGCTGGAAGCCCTCACTGCCGATGTCCACGCGGCGTTCCGCGCCTGCCTGCTGGAACCTATCGACCATGAGCGGCTCGGCAGCTGGCGCGACCTGTCGCGCCTGGTGGAGCAACGCATGCTCGACATCTACGGCGAGGACGCGGCGGCCCGCCAACTGATTCTCGCCCAGCACGGCCTGACCGAAGTCACCCAGGCCGACCGCCAGCACGACATCGAGCTGGGGGACCTGATGCACAAGCTGTTCGATCATCATTTCGAGTTGCCGACGCTGCCCACCGATGTGGACGTGTTCGCCCTGGCCATGGAGCTGGGAGATCGGGTGTATGCCCGCTCTGTGCAGCAGCACGGGCAGATCACCCCACGCATGGCCGAGGAAGGCATGCGCGTGTTCGATGCCTACCTGGGCCTGTACCTGCCGCCCTACCTGGCCAAGCGCACCACCCCGCGCTGAACGCCGGCTCAGGCCTGGCGCAGCAGCAACCGGTCGATGCTGTGGTCCGCCGACTTGTGGATGATCAGGTTGGCCCGCTCCCGAGTCGGCAGGATGTTTTCAACCAGGTTCTTCAGGTTGACCCGGTCCCAGGTATCGGAGGCCACTGACAGCGCCTCGGAATCGGACAGGCCCTTGTACTTGTTGAAATAGGAATCCGCCGACTGGAAGGCCGTGTTCTTCAGGTAGACGAACCGCTCCAGGTACCAGGTCTTGATGGTCGCTTCAGGGGCGTCGACATAAATCGAGAAGTCGATGAAATCCAGGGCATTCAGGCCCTGGCCCTGCTCCCCCTGCAACACATTCAAGCCTTCCAGGATGATGATGTCCGGCGCCTCCACCGACTGCGCCTCATCGGCCAGGATGTCGTAGCGCACATGGGAATAGATGGGAATCCGCGCCGCTTCGCCCCGGCGGCACACCGCCTGGAGAAAATCCACGAACAGCGGCTCGTCATAGGACTCGGGAAAGCCCTTGCGGTGCAGGATGTTTTTTTCCTGCAGGGTGGCCAGCGGGAACAGGAACGAATCCGTGGTCACCAGGTGCACATTGGGCTTGCCCGGCCAATAGGCCAGCAGCGCCGCCAGGACCCGGGCAAAACTGCTCTTGCCCACCGCCACGCTGCCGGAAACACCGATCACGTAGGGGGTCTTGAAACCGGTCTGCGGCACCTTGAGCGACTGCACCTGGGCCGCATGCAAATGCAGCAGGCGCGACAGCGGCAGCAGGACCTGCCGCACTTCATCGGGCGCCATAGGCTGGGTCGGGCTGGTCAGCGCCTCCATATCGGAGGGCGACAGGTTCATCGGCTCTGCGGCCCGGAGAGCGGACCAATGGTCGCGATCGAACTCCAGATACCCCACGTTTGGACCCTGCTTTGTTGTCATGTCTGTACTGTCAGGCCTTGCCGAAAGCAGGGAAAGTATCAAATCTGACCGTTATTTACAGCGCCCATGAAAAAAGCCCCGAAGGGCTCGCACCGTTCGGGGCCGTGATCGTGCGTCGTTCACAACTTGGCGATCGATACCTCGGTGGACTTCACAAAGGCGATCACTTCGCTGCCAATCGACAGCTCCAGCTCTTTCACCGAGCGGGTGGTGATCACCGAAGTGACAATGCCGGAAGCGGTCTGCACGTCGATTTCCGACAGCACGTCGCCTTCGACGATTTCCTTGATGGTGCCCTTGAACTGGTTGCGTACGTTGATGGCCTTGATGGTCATGGTATTTCTCCTAAGGTCGAAAAACAGAGCTGCAAGCTTCAAGCCGTCAGTTGCAAGCACAAGCACGACGCTCTTGCTTGCCGCTTGCAGCTGGAAACTTGCCGCTGCTCTAGAGCGCCCAGCGCAGCTGCGTGGGCAAGGGTGAAACGGGTTCCGGTTCCGGTGGCGAGCCGGGCAGTGACAGCACACGGTTGAGGACTTCGGTTTCCAGCGCCGCCAGGCGATGGGAACCCCGCACCCGCGGGCGTGGCAGCTCGACGTGCAGGTCGAGACCGACCTCGCCGTCCTCGATCAGGATCACCCGATCGGCAATCGCCACCGCTTCGCTGACATCGTGGGTGACCAGCAGCACGGTGAAGCCATGCTGCTGCCACAGGCGTTCGATCAACTGCTGCATCTCGATCCGCGTCAGGGCATCCAGCGCCCCCAGCGGCTCGTCCAGCAGCAACAGCCGCGGCTGGTGGATCAGGGCGCGGGCCAGGGCCACGCGCTGCTTCTGCCCACCGGACAGGGCCGCAGGCCATTCCTGGGCGCGGTCCGCCAGGCCCACGGCTTCCAGAGCTTGCAGGGCTTGCGGGCGCCAGTTGCCCTTGAGCCCGAGCCCGACGTTATCGATGACCTTTTTCCAGGGCAGCAGGCGCGCTTCCTGGAACATCAGCCGGGTGTCTTCAATGGCGGCGCTCAAGGGCGCGGAACCGGCCAGCAGTTCGCCGGCGCTGGGCTGGTCGAGGCCGGCCAGCAGGCGCAGCAAGGTACTTTTGCCGCAGCCGCTGCGCCCTACCACCGCCACGAACTGGCCGGCGGGAATGTGCAGGTCGATTTCCCGCAGCACCTGTCGCGAACCGAAAGTCTTTTGCAGTTTGCGCACTGCCAGGGGAATGCCCTGCAGCAGCCGCGGAGGTTGTTGAGCCGTCATTGGGCACCGCCTTTGGCGACCTGGTAGGCCGGATGCCAGCGCAGCCAGACCCGCTCCAGGCCACGCGCGGCCAGGTCCGCCAGCTTGCCGAGCACCGCGTACAGAACGATCGCCAGCACCACCACGTCGGTCTGCAGGAACTCCCGGGCGTTCATTGCCAGGTAGCCGATGCCGGAGCTGGCGGAAATGGTTTCGGCGACGATCAGGGTCAGCCACATGAAGCCCAGGGCAAAGCGCACCCCCACCAGGATCGAAGGCAGGGCGCCGGGCAGGATCACCTGGCGGAACAGGGCGAAGCCGGACAGGCCGTAGCTGCGGGCCATCTCCACCAGCGCCGGATCGACATTGCGGATGCCGTGGTAGGTGTTGAGGTAGATCGGGAACAGCGTGCCCAGGGCCACCAGGAAAATCTTCGCCGACTCATCGATGCCGAACCACAGGATCACCAGGGGAATCAGCGCCAGGTGCGGCACATTGCGGATCATCTGCACCGAGCTGTCCAGCAGCCGCTCGCCCCACTTCGACAGGCCGGTGATAAAGCCCAGCGCCAGGCCGATGCCGCCACCGATGACAAAACCCAGGCCGGCGCGCCAGCCGCTGATGGCCAGGTGAGTCCAGATGTCGCCGCTGCGCACCAGGCTGACGCCGGCCTCGATCACTGCACTGGGAGCCGGCAGGATGCGGGTCGACAACCAGCCGGCCGACACCGATAACTGCCACACTGCGAGCAGTAGCAGCGGCAGCCCCCAGGGCGCCAGCCGCTGCACTATACGTTGTCCATTCATGACCGCACCTCAGCTCTGGGACGCGGCTTTGGGAATGATGTCATTGGCGACCATCTCTCCGAACGGGCTGACATAACCTGCGGTCTCGGGCAGCTTGGGCCGCTCGATGTCCAGGTGCGGGAACAGCAGTTCCGCCACCCGATAGGATTCTTCCAGGTGTGGATAACCGGAGAAGATGAAGGTATCGATGCCCAGGTCCGCGTATTCCTGCATCCGCGCCGCCACGGTAGGGCCATCGCCCACCAGGGCGGTGCCGGCACCACCACGCACCAGGCCGACGCCGGCCCACAGATTGGGGCTGACTTCCAGCCTGTCGCGGCGGCCACCGTGCAGGGCCGCCATGCGCTGCTGGCCCACGGAGTCGAAGCGCGCCAGGGACGCCTGAGCCCGGGCAATGGTGTCATCGTCCAGGTGGGAGATCAGGCGTTCGGCGGCCTGCCAGGCCTCGGCATTGGTTTCCCGCACGATCACGTGCAGGCGAATGCCGAAGCGCACAGTGCGCCCAAGCTTGGCGGCCTTGTCTCGCACCTGCTGGATCTTCTCGGCCACGGCGGCCGGCGGCTCGCCCCAGGTCAGAACCATCTCCACCTGCTCGGCCGCCAGGTCCTGGGCCGCTTCCGAGGAACCGCCGAAATACAGCGGCGGGCGGGGTTGCTGCAGCGGCGGATAAAGCAGCTTGGCGCCCTTCACGCTGATGTGCTGGCCGTCGTAATCCACGGTTTCGCCTTCCAATACCCGGCGCCAGATGCGGGTGAACTCCACTGAAGCCTGGTAGCGCTCTTCATGGTCGAGGAACAGGCCATCGCCGGCCAGTTCGTCCGGATCGCCACCGGTCACCAGGTTGAACAGCGCCCGGCCGCCGGACAGCCGATCCAGGGTCGCCGCCTGACGCGCCGCCACCGTCGGGGAAATGATCCCCGGGCGCAGGGCCACCAGGAACTTCAGGCGCTGGGTCACCGGAATCAACGAGGCCGCCACCAGCCAGGAATCCTCGCAGGAACGCCCGGTGGGAATCAGCACGCCGCCAAAACCGAGCCGATCGGCCGCCTGGGCAATCTGCTGCAGGTAACCATGGTCGACGGCGCGAGCGCCTTCGGCGGTGCCAAGGTAATGGCCGTCGCCGTGGGTGGGCAGGAACCAGAAGATGTTGAGGCTCATGGAGTGGTCTCCTAAGGGGTCGAATTACGGCGCTTTGGCCACGGTGGCGGTCGGTGTCCAGATCACATCGGCAATGCGCAGCGGCTTGGGAATCAGCTTGAGCTGATAGAAGCTGTCGGCGATCTTCTGCTGTGCGGCGATGACTTCCGGGGTCAGGAAGCCTGCGCCATAGCCCTGGCGCTTGACCGAAGTCAGGGTGATATCGGTGGACAAGCCCAGCAGCGGCGCCACCTGTTCGGTGACCTCCTGCGGATTGGCCCTGGACCACTCGCCTACCGCCCGCACCTCCTCCACCAGGGCCTTGATCACCTCGGGATGCTGTTGGGTGTAGGGCTTGGTCGCCAGGTAGAACTGGTGGTTGTCGACAATGCCGCTGCCGTCACGCAGGGTGCGCGCCTGCAGTTGCTGCTCGGCGGCCGCCTGGTAGGGGTCCCAGATCACCCAGGCATCGACACTGCCACGCTCGAACGCGGCGCGCGCATCGGCCGGAGGCAGGAACACGGTCTGGATGTCGCTGTACTTGAGGCCGGCGTCTTCCAGGGCGCGAACCAGCAGGTAGTGGACGTTGGAGCCCTTGTTCAGCACCACCTTCTTGCCCTTGAGGTCCTGCACCGTCTTGATTGGCGAGTCCTTGGGCACCAGGATCGCTTCGCTGTGGGGAGCCGGTGGCTCATAGGCCACATAGAGCAGGTCGGCGCCGGCAGCCTGGGCGAACACCGGTGGTGTCTCGCCGGTCACACCGAAATCGATGGAGCCGACATTGAGCCCTTCCAGCAGTTGCGGGCCGCCGGGGAACTCGGTCCATTGCACGTCGACACCTTGCTGCGCCAGGCGTTTCTCCAGCGAACCCCGCGCCTTGAGCAACACCAGGGTGCCGTATTTCTGATAACCGATACGCAAGGTGTCGGCTTGAGCTTGAACAATGGCGCCGAAGGACACAGCCGCAGCAAACAGAGCGACCAGACCGCGACGCAAAATGACAGGGCGCATGGCGCTCTCCTTTTTGCTGTGGGATTGTGGCTGCACCTGCTTGCCCGTTGGCGGGCGAGTAAGGCGAGTGTTTCAATCAGGGTGAAGCTCAAATGCTCCAGCGAGCACTCAACAGGCGTTCATTGAGCAGGTTCGGATCCAGCGGCTTGGGACGACGGGCCAGGGCGCTGTGAAACTGCTCCAGGGCCTCGTGCAGGCGCTGCTCCAGGGCTGGGGCCAACTGTGGCTGGGCGCTGCCCTCGCCGTAGGCGATCTGGCTGTCTTCGGCAAAGATGCCCTGGAGCATCTCCTGGGCCTTGAGCGCCGACAGCACCGGCTTCAGGGCGTAATCCACCGCCAGCATGTGGGCAATGCTGCCGCCGGTGGCCATGGGCAGCACCACCTTGTGGCTCAGGGCGCGCTCCGGCAGCAGGTCGAGCAGGGTTTTCAGGGCGCCGGAGAACGATGCCTTGTAGACCGGCGTAGCGATCAGCAGGCCATCGGCCTGTTCGATCTGTTGCAGCAGGTCGATGACCTTGGGGCTGTCGAAGCGTGCGTGAAGCAGATCCTCGGCCGGGAAGTCCCGGACCTGGTAACCGACCACTTCCACGCCTTGCTGCTGTAACCAGCGCTTGGACAACTCCAGCAGCACCCCGGAACGGGAGCGTTGGCTGGGACTGCCACCGAGAGAGACCACCAGCATGCAGGGAATTCCTTGAACAAAAGAGAGCGATTCGCGGGATGCGATCTCGCCGGACTGAACAGACCTTAACAGCCTATTTTTATATCCATAAATCTTATTTATTCATTTGTTTATTCCATATATGCATATGCAAATCCCTGGACGACAGGCAAAAAAATAGGCCGTCGAAACGGCCCAAATCCCCTGCCTTGTGGATCTGTTACTCCTGCGTGCTGCGTAGGAGCGGGCTTGCCCGCGAAAGGGTCCGCGAAACTTGAACCGGCCTCACCACCGCCTTCGCCGGCAAGCCGGCTCCTACAGCGGTTAGTGGGTCAGCGGTTGGGTTGCGGGGTCAGGCGCAGGTAGGGCTTCACTGCGCGATAACCCTTGGGAAAGCGTCGCTTGATCTCTTCCTCGTCCTTGAGCGACGGCACGATCACCACCTCGTCACCGTCCTGCCAGTTGGCCGGGGTGGCCACCTTGTAGTTGTCGGTGAGTTGCAGTGAATCGATCACCCGGAGGATTTCGTTGAAGTTGCGCCCGGTGCTGGCCGGGTAGGTGATGGTCAGGCGAATCTTCTTGTTCGGGTCGATGACGAACAGCGAACGCACGGTCAAGGTGTCGCTGGCATTGGGGTGGATCAGGTCATAGAGGTCCGAAACCTTGCGATCGGCATCCGCCAGGATCGGGAAGTTGACGACCGTGTGCTGGGTTTCGTTGATGTCCTCGATCCAGCGGTGATGGGAGTCCACCGGGTCCACCGACAGGGCAATGGCCTTCACTGAACGCTGGGCGAACTCGTCCTTGAGCTTGGCAGTGAACCCCAGCTCGGTGGTGCACACCGGGGTGAAATCCGCCGGATGGGAAAACAGCACGCCCCAGCTGTCGCCCAGCCACTCGTGGAAACGAATCTTGCCGGCACTGGAATCCTGTTCGAAGTCGGGGGCGATGTCGCCCAGTCTGAGGCTCATGGGTGCTGCTCCTGTGAGTGCGTTATGGAGCTACTCTGCCTGCACGGGAGACTATTTAAAAAGAATATATATCGATTTATTAATAACTGAATTGAATATTAAAAATCTCTTCACTGGACCATCGGACACAGGAAGACCACCCTTCTCAACAAGGTTCGAGAAGGCCTTGAGTAGCTGTAAAAAGAGGGGGACTCAGGAAGGGCTCACGGGGGTGGGCCTGACTTGAAGCAACACCTCGCCCGGCATTGCGCCGGGCGAGGTTTTATCACGCTATTACAGCAGCGGGATCGAATAGCTGACGATCAGACGGTTTTCGTCCTGGGAACGAGTCGAAGCCAGGTCGGTACGCCACATAGCGTTTTTCCAGGCAAAGCCGAGGTTTTTCAGCGGGCCTTCCGGAATAACGTAAGCAACGGTCAGGTCACGTTCCCACTCGGTCTTGTCGCCGACGGTGGTCTCGATGTTGTTGCCGCGCAGGTAGATCACGTTAGCGGTCAGGCCTGGTACGCCAACCTTGGCGAAGTCATAGCCGTAACGCGCCTGCCAGGTACGCTCGCCAGCACGGGCGAACTTCTGGATCTGCATGTCGGTGATGGTGCTGTTGGACGAGCCGTCACCCTGGTTCAGCCAAGGGAAGTCGCTGTCGCCGTTGGTGTACTGATAGCCACCACCGAAGGTGTGCCCTTCAACCGAGTACAGGGCCAGGTAGCTGTACAGGTTGTTGTCGACCTTGCCCTTGGTGATGCTGCCACCGTAGTAGCCTGGGGAGAAGTAAGTGGCGGTATCACCGTTGGCACCGTTGTCACGGCTGCGGTAGTAACGCAGGTCACTTTTCAGAACGCCCGGGCCGATAGCCCAGTTGTGCACCAGACCCAGGAAGTTCTGGGTGTAGAAGTCTTTCAGCTCGCCGTAGTAGTAGGAAGCGGTCAGATCCTTGGTGATCTTGTAGTCCGCACCGGCGAAGTAGAACTTGTTGCTGAACTCGCCTTTGCTGTAGTTGGAACCAGCGTTGGCGTTAGCGATCGACAGACCTTCGTTGTTGCTCGAGTTACGGCCTTTGGCGTGCTCGATCTGACCAGCAGTCAGGGTCAGGTCCTTGATCTCGTTCGAAGTGATCTGGCCACCCTGGAAGGTTTGTGGCAGCAGACGACCATCGTTGGTCTTGATAACCGGGTTGTTCGGCTGCAGGGTACCGATCTTCAGTTCGGTCTGGGAGATCTTGACCTTGCCGGTCAGGCCCAGGCTGGCGAAGTCAGGAACGGCACGGTTGCCATCGCTTGGAAAGATGGTGCCACCGGAAGCACTCCCGCTGGAGTTACCACTCTTGGCCGGGCTGGAGTCCAGACGAACGCCGTACAGGCCAATCGCGTCAACGCCGAACTGAACGGTACCTTGGGTGTAACCCGAGATGAAACGCAGATCGAAGCCTTGACCCCATTCTTCGTTCTTGTTCGCGCCAGGACCGTCACGGTTATCAGTATTGATATAGAAGTTGCGCAAGCCCAGGGTGGCCTTGCTGTCTTCGATGAAACCGGCGGCGCCTGCCTGCTGCGCCAAAACCCCTACGGCCACAGCCAGGGCCAAGGTGGACTTGTTCATGTATCGCTCCTCTCGTTTTCTAATTTTTGTGGTTCCTGGCCCCGGATCGAATGCCCGGGTGCCACAGATGCGCGATTAGCGCCAGACCGTGACCGATAAGTCAATCGTAACGATCTGTGTCTACGACCATGGTCTAATCGCAGTTATTTGGTCCATGCAGGGTAATGAATTACTCATAAACCCAAAAAGAATTGTTTAATTCTTTTTCATACCTTTCAGGAATAAAGCTCGCCACTCTCCCGACAAGAGATGCAGCGTAGACGCTTGCAAGCTTATTTCTGAAAGATATTCCCCTGGCTCAGCCCCCAAGATCCCCTGCGTGTACAAGCACAAAACGTCATTCAGGATCAAAAAAGCGACGCAATAATGGCTAAGAGCCTATCCTCCCGTCAATTTGTTACAGTTTTTGTATCGAAATGAAATTTTTCTGACATGTGCAGCTGGCCGCCGCGGTTCGATCGATTGATCGGGCCGTGGCGGCTAGTTGTGCAAAGAGGCGGGCTCAGAGGGCTTTTTCGAAGATCTTCGAATTGCGCTGGTAGTTGTACAGCGAGGCCCGGGCCGATGGCAGGCGCTCGACACTGCTGGGCACGAAACCACGCTCGCGGAACCAGTGAGCGGTACGGGTGGTGAGGACAAACAGGGTCTTCAGGCCCTGGGCCCGAGCGCGGGCCTCGATCCTTTCCAGCAGTTCGTCGCCGCGCTTGCCATGGCGGTACTCGGGGTTCACCGCCAGGCACGCCAGCTCGCCGGCATCGGAATCGGCAATCTGGTACAGGGCCGCACAGGCGATGATCATGCCCTCGCGCTCCACCACGCTGAACTGCTCGATCTCGCGCTCCAGCACCTCGCGGGAACGCCGCACCAGGATGCCCTGCTCTTCCAGCGGGCTGATCAGGTCCAGCAAGCCGCCCACATCCTCGATCGCCGCCTCGCGCACCCGCTCGAACTGCTCCTGGGCCACCAGGGTGCCGCCGCCGTCGCGGGTGAAGAGTTCGGTGAGCAAGGCGCCGTCCTCGGCATAGCTGACGATATGGCTGCGTCCGACCCCGCCGCGGCACGCCTCGGCCGCTGCATCCAACAGCTCGGCCTGGTAGTTGCTGCCCAGACGCTGCAAGTGGGCCGGGACCTGCTGCGGACGCAGCTCGCGCACCAGCTTGCCATTTTCGTCCAGCAGCCCCAGGTCGGCGCCGAACAGCAACAGCTTGTCGGCCCCCAGGTCGATGGCCGCGCGGGTGGCCACGTCTTCACAGGCCAGGTTGAAGGTCTCGCCGGTGGGCGAATAGCCCAGGGGCGACAGCAACACGATGGAGCGCTCGTCCAGCAGGCGGTTGATGCCCTTGCGATCGACCCGACGCACTTCGCCGGTGTGGTGATAGTCGACGCCTTCCAGCACGCCAATCGGACGGGCGGTGACCAGGTTGCCGCTGGCCACCCGCAACCGCGAGCCCTGCATCGGCGAAGAGGCCATGTCCATGGACAGCCGCGCCTCGATGGCAATGCGCAGCTGGCCAACGGCGTCGATCACACACTCCAGGGTCGCGGCGTCGGTGATCCGCAGGCCGTGGTGGTAATGCGGCGTCAGGCCACGGGCGGCCAGGCGGGCTTCGATCTGCGGGCGCGAGCCGTGCACCAGCACCAGGCGTACGCCCAGGCTGTGGAGCAGCACCAGGTCGTGAACGATGTTGCCGAAGTTGGGATGTTCAACGCCGTCGCCGGGCAGCATGACCACGAAGGTGCAGTCGCGGTGGGCGTTGATATAGGGAGACGCGTGGCGAAGCCAATTGACGTATTCGGGCATGAACCTGAGCCTGTAAATAAAAAGCAGCCTATGAAAGGACGAAACGGGAAACGCACAGCGGGCTGATGGTTATCGTCGGAACAGGCTTGGCAACACGCTTACTCTCCTCATGGGTACGGACAAAGGCACCGGCAATTTACTGAAATTGGGCCGGCGTCAGGCAGTAATGTTCAATCAACTCTCGTAATAGATGCACGGTAGGCTGCAAGCGTGACATTTCGAGGTACTCCCCCGGCTGGTGGGCGCAGGCAATATCGCCGGGGCCGAGCACCAGAGTCTCGCAGCCAAGGCGCTGAAGATAAGGCGCTTCGGTGCCAAACGCTACTGCTTCGGCGCGATGCCCGGTCAGCCGCTCCGCCACTCGCACCAACTCGGCATCCTCGGGCTGCTCGAACGGCGGCACCGCCGGGAACAGTGGCCCATAGTCGATCTTCACCTCATGGCGCTCGGCAATCGGCCGCAGCTTCTGCCGGATCGCCTCGCGCAGGGCTTGCGGGTCCATGCCCGGCAAGGGCCGCAGGTCGAACTCCAGGGAGCACTGGCCACAGATGCGGTTGGGATTGTCGCCCCCGTGGATGCAGCCGAAGTTCAGGGTCGGCTGCGGCACGCTGAACTGCGGATTGCGGTATTCACGCTGCCACAGCAGGCGCAGCCCGCGCAGTTCGCCGATCGCGTCATGCATGGCTTCCAGGGCACTGCGGCCCAGGCTCGGATCCGAGGAGTGGCCGCTGCGCCCGAGGATCTCGATGCGCTCCATCATCACCCCCTTGTGCAGGCGGATCGGCTTGAGCCCCGTGGGCTCGCCGATCACCGCCGCACGTCCCAGGGGACGACCGGCCTCGGCCAGGGCCCGCGCCCCGGCCATGGAGCTTTCCTCGTCGCAGGTGGCCAGGACCAGCAAGGGCTGCTTGAACGGCTGCTCGAGCAGGGGCTGCACCGCCTCGATGATCAAGGCGAAAAAACCCTTCATGTCGCAACTGCCCAGGCCAATCCAACGGCCATCAGCCTCGGTCAGCTTCAGCGGATCGGTCTGCCACAGCGCCTCGTCGAACGGCACCGTATCACTGTGCCCGGCCAGCACCAGGCCGCCGGGGCCACTGCCAAAGCTGGCCAGCAGGTTGAACTTGCCCGGGCCGACCTGCTGGATATCGCAGGCGAACCCCAGATCACCGAGCCAACCGGCCAGCAGGTCGATCACCGGGCGGTTGGACTGGTCCAGGGCCGGCTGGGTGCAACTCACCGATGGCGTGGCGATCAGTGCGGCGAACTGATCCTTCATGGACGGCAATGGCATGAGCTGGCTCCGGAAGATCCCAAGATGAGGTCCATCATAGAGGCATCACGTGAACAGAAGGAACCGTCGCGGCACCTCCTGGCGCCTTGTCCTGTACACTGCACGGCCTTGGCAGCCAACTCTTCCCCGGCTGCGCTCCCGATCCTGGATTTTCCGGCCATGCAGAAAGAAACCGAAATCAAACTCCGCGTCAGCCGCGAAACCCTCGCCGCTTTGCGCGAGCACCCGCTGCTGAAAAAGCGCAACAAAAGTGGCTGGGAACGCCGTGAACTGATGAACCAGTACTTCGACACCCCAGAGCGCGACCTGGCCCGGGCCAAGGTTGCCCTGCGCCTGCGCCGCGACGGTGACGCAGTGATCCAGACCCTCAAGACCAGCGGCCAGAGTGTCGCCGGCCTGTCCGAACGCAACGAGTACGACTGGCAGTTGCCCAAGGCCAAGCTCGACGTGAAGAAGCTCGAAGGCGAGTGCTGGCCCGAGGCCCTGGCCGAGCTGGACAAGAAGACCCTCAAGCCACTGTTCACCACGGATTTTGTTCGTGAGCGTGCAGAAATCGCCTGGGGCCGTGGCAAGGCCAAGGTAGTGATCGAGGCGGCCCTGGACCTGGGCCAGGTCATTGCCGGCAAGCAGAAGGAAGAAATCTGCGAGCTGGAACTGGAGCTGCGTGAGGGCGAACCGGCCGCGCTGCTGGAACTGGCGGCCGAGCTGGCCCTCACCCTGCCGCTGATGCCCTGCGACATCAGCAAGGCCGAGCGTGGCTATCGCCTGTTCGATGCCGACAGCTATTCCCTGAGCCTGCCCGCCCCGCAACTGAGCGCCGAACTGGCGCTGGACGACGCCTTCGCCGCCCTCGCCTGGCACCTGCTGGGAAGCAGCCAGCGCCTGGCCGAACAGTATCGCTTCAACGGTCACTGGCGCCTGCTGCAGGACTGGGTAGACAACCTCGCCGAACTGCGGGCCCTGGCCAGCAGCCTGGGCCAGGCCGCGCCACGCCAGTCCACTGCGCAACTGCGCAGCGCCCTGGACGCCCTGCTCGAAGACTGGCGGCCACTGGTGCAGGCCGGCCTCGACGACGAAGACGTGCGCAAGGCCGCACCGGAGCAGTTCATCGAAGAGTTGCAGGACGTGCGTTGGGGCCTGTTCTCCCTGAACACCTCGCGCTGGTTGCTGGCCCGTGCCTGGACCGGCGACCGCAACACCCGTGGCAACCGCCAGGGCGCCGCGCAACTGGGCAGTTGGCTGCCGCGCCTGCTGGCCGAGGAAGCTACCTCCCTGCAACTGCCGCGCTACCAGCAGCAACCCGAAGACCTGGCCGAGCAACTGCCGCGTATCGAACGCATCCAGGCCTGGTTGCATCACGCCCGGGCCGTGCTGGAGATTGCGGAACTGGACCGTCTCTACGGTGAACTGAACAAACTGGCACAACTGGCCAACGAGCCGATCACCGATGAAACCCTCGATGCCCGCAAGCAGCAGGCCATCGCGGTGTTCCAGAACCGTGCCTGGAAGACCCTGCTGCGCATGTAACGGCAGCGCCGCCCCAGCCCGCCGCCGCTCAGCCCATGACCGGCAGGCTGGTGGTGGACTTGATCTCCGACAAGGCAACGATCGAGTTCACTTCCTGAATCCCCGGCACCATGGACAGCTTCTCAAAGAAGAACCGTTCATACGCCTCGATATCCGCGGTCACGATGCGCAGCAGGAAATCCACTGCCCCCATCAGCACATAGCACTCCAGCACCTCCGGAAACCCGCGGATCGCTTCGGTGAATTCGGTGAAGTTGGAGCGCCCGTGGGCGTTGAGCTTGATCTCGGCAAAAATCTGCGTGTTGAGGCCGATCTTCTTGCGGTCGAGCAAGGTCACCTGGCCGCGAATCACCCCCTCTTCCTTCAAGCGCTGAATCCGTCGCCAGCACGGCGACTGGGACAATCCCACCTGCTCGGCGATCTGTGCGCTGGAGAGCGAAGCGTCCTCTTGCAGCAACGCGAGAATCCGGCGATCGTAGGCGTCCAGCTCGCTATGCATAATCAATTCCTTAAATTTATATTTATCGAATAGAACAATTCGATTTAATCCATAACTAGCCAATCTTAGATAAGAAATACCCGAAACCGCATGTAAAAATTTCTCCACTGATCTGGAGACCGCCATGCCCCTTCCTGACCCTGCTCCCCGCGCCGACGCCTGGTGCGTCAACAACGCCCACTGCCGCGTGCACTATCAGGTCGTCGCCGACGCCGAAGCCGACGTACTGTGTCGGGTGCTCAATCATTTCGCCCTGCAGTTCCTGGTGCCACAACGGGTCGCGGTGCTGCAAGAAGACGCCACCCTGCACATCGAAGTGGAGCTCGACGGCCTGAGCTGGCACCGGGCCCGAGTGATCAGTGAAAAGCTGCGCAACCTGATCAGCGTCTGCTCGGTGGAACTGCAACTGGCCGAACCAGCCCGCCTGCAGGCCGCGGGCTAAAGCCGGCAAAACCCTGCAACCCTTGACCGACGGCTCCTCGGCTTGGCGGGACTATTCTTGGCACTTTGTGGTCAGAGACCCATCTCTCTATTGCCCCAAGGAGCCTCAATGGCCACAGCGCACACTTCCCAGGATCGCTGGCTGGACCTCAATGACCTGCTGCGGGACCTGCTTGGCCAGGGCCGCATCAGCCAGGAGGCTGCCGAGCAGGCGATGAGCGCCCGTCGCCAGGGGCTCGGCAGCTCCCTGCATCCCCTGGAGTTCCTCGCCAACCAGCACCTGCCGGACCTGCACCACCCGGACCGACGCCTGGACCTGGACAGCCTCACCTGCTGGCTCGCGCAGCAGGCCGGTCAGCCCTACCTGCGCATCGATCCCCTGCGCATCGACGTCGCCAGCATCACCCCCCTGATGTCCTACACCTTCGCCCAACGGCACAAGATCCTGGCCGTGGCCGTGGATGCCCAGGGCGTGACCGTGGCCAGTGCCCAGCCCTACGTCAGTGCCTGGGAGGCCGATCTGGCCCATGTCCTGAAGCGCCCGATCCGGCGAGTGGTGGCCAGCCCCGTGGAAATCCAGCGCCTGGCCCTGGAGTTCTATCGCCTGGCCAGGTCGGTGAGCGGTGCCACCAGCGAGCAGAAGGCCAGCAGCCTGGGCAGCTTCGAGCAGTTGCTCAAACTCGGGGCCAGCGACCAGGAGCCCGATGCCGACGATGCCCACATCGTCAATATCGTCGACTGGCTGTTCCAGTACGCCTTCCAGCAACGGGCCAGCGATATCCACATCGAGCCCCGCCGCGAGCAAGGCACCCTGCGTTTTCGCATCGACGGGGTGTTGCACAACGTCTACCAGTTCCCGCCCCAGGTCACCCTGGCCATCGTCAGCCGCCTCAAGAGCCTGGGGCGGATGAACGTCGCGGAAAAACGCAAACCCCAGGATGGCCGGGTCAAGACCCGCACGCCCGAAGGCAGCGAAATCGAATTGCGGCTCTCGACTCTGCCCACCGCCTTCGGCGAAAAGCTGGTGATGCGCATCTTCGACCCCCAGGTGCTACTCAAGGATTTCGACCAGCTGGGCTTCTGTGCCGACGACCTGAGCCGCTGGCAGGCCATGACCACTCAGGCCAACGGCATCATCCTGGTCACCGGCCCCACCGGCTCGGGCAAGACCAGCACCCTCTACACCACCCTGAAAAAGCTCGCGACCCCCGAGGTCAACCTGTGCACCATCGAAGACCCGATCGAGATGATCGAGCCGGCGTTCAACCAGATGCAGGTCCAGCACAACATCGACCTGAGCTTTTCCAGCGGTGTCCGGGCCCTGATGCGCCAGGACCCGGACATCATCATGATCGGCGAGATCCGCGACCTGGAAACCGCGGAAATGGCCATCCAGGCTGCGCTCACCGGGCACTTGGTGCTGTCCACCCTGCACACCAACGACGCCCCCGGCGCCATCAGCCGGTTGCTGGAACTTGGGGTGCCCCATTACCTGATCAAGGCCACCTTGATCGGGGTCATGGCCCAGCGCCTTCTGCGCACCCTCTGCCCGCACTGCAAGGTTCCCGCCGAACTGACGGCGGATGACTGGGAAAGCCTGACCGGAACCCAGCACCTGCCACCTGCTGCCGGCGGCCAGCGCGCGGTGGGCTGCGCCGAATGCCGGGGTACCGGTTACCACGGGCGCACCGGGGTCTACGAAATCATGCCCTTGGGTTCATCCCTCAAGGCCCTGATCCATCGCGACCTGGATCTTGCCCGCCTGCACCGCCAGGCCTGCGCCGATGGCATGCGCAGCCTGCGCCTGGCTGCCGCGCACAAGGTTGCCCAAGGCCTGACCAGCCTTGAGGAAGTGCTACGGGTCACGCCCGGCAACCAGCCCCCATAGCGGCACCGGAGGCGAACCCCAGGCGCTGGACTACGCTTGAATCACCGCCGAGATAAGCAGGGAGCCCGGTATGAACATTCGTCAAAACATGCTCGCCACCGGGGCTGTCAGCCTCCTGGCCATTGCCCTGGTGGCCGGGCTGGGTTTATGGGGCCAGTCACGCCTGGCGCGGGCACTGGTGGACAACGAGCTCAACGCCAGCGCCCTGCGCAACCACCTGGAGGCCGACATGATGCACGACGCCCTGCGGGCCGATGTGCTGGAGGCCCTGAGCAGCCAGCCCGGCGATGCCGCCGCTGGCGATGAGGTCCGCAACAGCCTGCGCGAACACGGCGACTGGTTCCGCAAGGCCCTGGCGGAAAACGCCAAGTTGCCCCTGGCTCCAGAAATCCGCAACGCCATCACCGAGCTGCAGCCGGTGCTGGAAAACTACATTCATGCCGCCGAGAACATCGCTGGGCAGGCCCTCAACGACCCACAGGCCGCGCGCCTGCACATGCCGGAGTTCTCCCAGCGCTTCAGCGAAGTGGAGAGCCGCAACGCCGCCCTCAGCAGCCAGATCGAAGCCAGCACCGCCCAAACCCGCGAACTCAGTGAAAGTGCGGTCCGCCAGGCCGCCTGGTGGCTGATCGGCGGCAGCCTGCTGGCCGCCCTGGCACTGGCCCTGTTGACCCGGCAACTGCTCAACCGAGTGCTCAAACCCCTGGAAAAATCCGTGGCCACGGCCCGGGCCATTGCCCAGGGCAACCTGACCACGCCCATCAGCGTCGACAGGCATGACGAGGCCGGCCAACTGCAACAGGCCCTTGGAGAAATGCAAGACAACCTGCGGCAGATGATCACCACCATCCGTCATGAAAGCGAAGAGTTGCGTGGCCGCTCCCACAGCCTCAGCGACACGTCGCTGAGCATTGCCGACGGCGCCAGCGAGCAGGCCGACGGCGCCACCAACATGGCCGCCGCCATGGAGCAGATGATCAGCAATATCGCCCAGGTGGCCGAACACGCGCGCAATGCCCAGGGCATTGCCGCCCAGTCCGAATCCCTGGCCGGTAGCGGCGGCCAGGTAATCCTCGGGGTCGTGGACGGCATGAGCCATATTGCCGAGGCGGTGAACCAGTCTTCCCGCAGCATCACCGCCCTGGGCCAGTCCTCAGAAGAGATCCACTCGATCATCCAGGTGATCAACGGCATCGCCGAGCAGACCAACCTGCTGGCCCTGAACGCCGCCATCGAAGCCGCCCGAGCCGGGGAAGCCGGCCGGGGGTTCGCCGTGGTGGCTGACGAAGTGCGCAATCTGGCAGCCCGCACCGCACAGTCCACCCGGGAAATCACCGGCATGATCGAACGCATCCGGGAAACCACCGAACAAGCCGTGAACAGCATGCAAACCGGGGTCAGCCGGGTCAACGACGGGGTCCAGATGGCCCAGCAGGCGGGCACCTCGATCAACGAGATCCGCCAGGGCGCCCAGCGCTCGGCGGTGATGGTGGAGGAGATTTCCCTCACCATCGGCGAGCAGTCCAAGGCCAGTAGCGAAGTGGCGCAACGGGTGGAGATGATCAGCCTGGTAGCCCGGCGCAACAGCCAGGCCATGCGTGAGCTGACCCAGACCGTCGAGCAGATGGAAAACTCCGTGGCCACCTTGCAGACCTCGGTCACCCGCTTCCAACTGTGAGGCCACGGGCACGCCGGTGATGTGTGTCCTGATGATACAAGGGCCACGGTATCTCTGCGCACGACCGGGCGCCGCCGTACACTCGCCCACCTGTGCCCCTTGATCACCTCTGAGCAGGAGAATGTTATGCAGATCGGAAGCGTGTTGTTACTTTTCGTCGGCCTCGCCGTGGCCATCGTGTTCATGGGTTTCAAGGTCGTGCCCCAGGGCTACCAATGGACCGTGGAACGCTTCGGCCGCTACACCAACACCCTGAAGCCGGGGCTGAACATCATCATTCCGGTGATGGACCGCATCGGACGCAAGATCAACGTGATGGAAAGCGTGCTCGACATTCCGCCACAGGAAGTCATCACCGCCGACAACGCCACGGTGCAGATCGACGCCGTGTGTTTCTTCCAGGTGGTCAATACCGCCCAGGCGGCCTATGAGGTCAACAACCTCGAGCACGCCATCCGCAACCTGCTGCAGACCAACATCCGCACCGTGCTCGGCTCCATGGAGCTGGATGCGATGCTCAGCCAGCGTGACGGGATCAACGAGAAGCTCCTGCGCACCGTCGACGAAGCCACCGCGCCCTGGGGGATCAAGATCACCCGGATCGAGATCAAGGACATCAGCCCGCCCGCCGACCTGATGGCGGCCATGTCCGGGCAGATGAAGGCCGAGCGGGTCAAGCGCGCACAGATCCTCGAAGCCGAAGGGCTGCGGGCAGCAGCCATTCTGACCGCCGAAGGCAAGAAGCAGGCGCAGATTCTGGAAGCCGAAGGCGAGCGCCAGGCAGCCTTCCTCGAATCCGAGGCCCGGGAGCGCCAGGCCGAGGCCGAGGCCCGAGCGACTCAGGTGGTGTCCGAGGCGATAGCCAACGGCAACGTTCAGGCAATCAACTATTTCGTGGCCCAAAAGTACGTCGATGCCCTGGGCAAGCTGGCCTCGGCCAACAACAGCAAAGTGATCCTGATGCCGCTGGAGGCCAGCCAGGTGATTGGCGCCGTGGGCGGCATCGGCGAGATCGTCAGAGCCACGTTCGACGGCAAGAAGGTCTGAGGCGCGATCCATGTTGGCATTCCTGCAAGCACTATCGTTCTGGGACTGGCTGGCCCTGGGCACCGTATTGCTGATATTCGAAGTGTTCGGTGCCGGCGGCTATCTGCTGTGGATCGGCCTGGCAGCCGCCGCCGTGGGGGTCCTGACCTTCCTGATTCCCGGCTTGTCATGGGAAGTTCAGTTCCTCTTGTTCGGCCTGCTGTCGGTAATGACGGCGCTGTACTGGTGGCGACGCCAGCGCAGCGTGGCGCGTCCCAGCGACCAGCCCAACCTGAACCTGAGGGGCCAGGAACTGATCGGCAAGACCTTCGTGGTGCATCAGGCGATCGTCGACGGCCGCGGCCGGATCAAGGTTGCCGACGGCGTGTGGATCGCCAAGGGCGCCGATGCCCCCGTGGGCGCCCGGGTGCGGGTGACCGGTCAGGAAGGGGCCGTCCTGCTGGTCGAAAACCTTGACTGAGGGGTCACGGAACTCCGCCAGGCTATCTAGAATCAAACAGTGCAGATCCCCCCAGTTGGAGTCACCCATCATGCGTCTGAAAATAGCTGTCGTTACCCTTGCCCTGCTTTCTCTTCCCGTTGGTTCGGCAATGGCCGACACCTTCTGGCGTAACGTCATTTCCTCCGGTGCCACCACCGGCTCCACCTACCTGACCTTCAAGGACCACAAGCTGATCGTGGCCGCCCAGGACGATGCCGGCAGCTTCGTCGCCAGCGAAGGCAGCATTCGCGGCCCCTACCTGGAAGCCGCCATGCAGAAAGTTCGTGCCGACAACCCCGGCCTCAAGGCCACCGATATGGAGCTGGCCAACGCGATCCTGGCCAAGAATGCGGTGGCTGGGGAGTGACATCGCATAAGGAAATCATGATGCCGCTCGAATGAGCGGCATTTTTTTTGCCGGAAAAACACCCGGCAAAAGGCCCCGCAAGCCACCAGGCATGCGGGGTGCAACCGGGGCCAGGCGCCTTCAGAGGAGATGACTGAGGCCTCAAGGGCCGCCGCAGACTCGGAGCTTGCGACCGCTACGCGCCGGAGCCGATCGACCGAGCGCCAGCAAGCTCCCTGGCCACAAGCGAGGGACTAAGGCTCGCGGTAGGCGTCCAGCGGTACACAGGCGCAGAAAAGGTTGCGGTCACCGTAGACGTTGTCTACCCGGTTCACCGTCGGCCAGTACTTGTGGGCGCGGGTGTGGGCGCTGGGCAGCACCGCCTGCTCGATGCTGTAGGGCCGCTCCCAGAGTCCGGTGATGTCCGCCAGCGTGTGGGGCGCGCCCTTGAGCGGATTGTCCTCGGCAGGCCAGTTGCCCTCCTGTACCTGGGCAATCTCCGCGCGAATGTTCAGCATGGCCTCGATAAACCGGTCGAGTTCGGCCTTGGACTCGCTTTCCGTGGGCTCCACCATCAGCGTACCCGGCACCGGAAACGACATGGTCGGGGCATGGAAGCCGTAGTCCATCAGGCGCTTGGCCACATCTTCCTCGCTGATGCCGGTCAGGGCCTTGAGCGGGCGCAAATCGAGAATGCATTCGTGGGCCACCCGACCATTGCGCCCGCTGTAGAGCACGGGAAAGGCTCCGTTGAGCTGTTCGGCCAGGTAGTTGGCTGCCAGGATTGCCACCTCGCTGGCATCTGCCAGTTGCGGCCCCATCAGGGCGATGTACATCCAGCTGATGGGCAGAATGCTCGCACTCCCCCAGGGAGCTGCGCTGACCGCGCCGTTTTCCGCCAGCGGACCGTCGAGCGGCACCACCGGGTGATTGGCAACAAAAGGCGCCAGGTGCGCGCGCACGCCGATCGGCCCCATCCCCGGCCCGCCGCCGCCATGGGGAATGCAAAAGGTCTTGTGCAGGTTCATGTGGGAGACATCGGCACCGATGTCCGCGGGCCGAGCCAGCCCCACCTGGGCATTGAGGTTGGCGCCGTCCATGTACACCTGGCCGCCGTGGCTGTGGATAACTTCGCAGATGCGGCTGATGCCTTCTTCATAGACGCCGTGGGTCGAAGGATAAGTCGCCATCAGGCAGGACAGGCGATTGCCCGCGGCCTGGGCCTTGGCTTGCAGGTCGTCCAGGTCGACGTTGCCGGCTTCGTCGCACTCGACGATCACCACCTGCATCCCGGCCATCTGCGCCGAAGCCGGGTTGGTGCCATGGGCCGAGGCCGGGATCAGGCAGATACTCCGCTCGCCCTGGTGACGGCTCTCGTGATAGCGACGAATGGCCAGCAGCCCGGCGTATTCACCCTGGGCCCCGGAGTTGGGTTGCATGCAGATCGCATCGAAACCGGTGATGGCACACAACCAGCGCTCCAGCTCTTCGATCAGCACACCGTAGCCGGCAGCCTGCTCCCTTGGGGCAAAGGGATGCAGGTTGGCGAACTCCGGCCAGGTGATGGGGATCATCTCGCTGCTGGCATTGAGCTTCATGGTGCAGGAGCCCAGGGGGATCATCGACTGGTTGAGCGCCAGGTCCTTGTTTTCCAGTTGCTTGAGGTAGCGCAGCATTTCGGTTTCGCTGCGATGGGCAGAAAACACCGGGTGAGTCAGGTAGCGGCTGCGGCGCAACAGGTGCTCGGGAAGACCCGACTCCAGCGCTTCGGCATCCAGCTCGGCAACGTCCAGCCCATGGTCGGCGCCGAGGAACACATCCAGCAGCCGGGCGACAGTGGTCTCATCGCAAGTCTCATCCAGGCTCAGCCCCAGCCGGCCGCGCCCGAGAATCCGCAGGTTGATCTGCAGCGCCTTGGCGCTCTCGATGATGGCCGTCTGGCTGCCGCCAACATCCAGGGTCAGGGTGTCGAAGAAATGCCGGTTGATCCGCACCATGCCGTGGCGCTCAAGGCCGGCGGCGAGGATGCAGGTCAGCCGGTGCACCCGCTGGGCAATGCGCTTGAGCCCTTCAGGCCCGTGGTAGACCGCATAGAAGCTGGCGATATTGGCCAACAGCACCTGGGCGGTACAGATGTTGGAGTTGGCCTTCTCGCGGCGGATATGCTGCTCCCGGGTTTGCAGGGCCATGCGCAGGGCCACCTGGCCCCGGGCATCCCTGGACACACCGATGATGCGCCCGGGCATCGCCCGCTTGTACTCGTCGCGGCAGGCGAAGAATGCCGCATGAGGACCGCCGTAGCCCATGGGCACGCCAAAACGCTGGGAAGACCCCAGGACCACATCGGCCCCCAGTTCCCCCGGCGGAGTCAGCAACAGCAGGCCGAGCAGGTCCGCTGCAACGCACGCCAGGGCCTGCTGGGCATGCAACTGGTCGATCAGCGGCCGCAGGTCGCGGATCTCGCCATGGGTATCGGGGTATTGCAGCAAGGCGCCGAACACCTGATGGGCCGCCAGGTTATCCACAGCATCGACGACCAGCTCGACACCAAAACCCTCGGCACGGGTGCGCACCACGGAGATGGTCTGCGGATGGCAGTGCTCATCGACAAAGAACAGATTGCTCCGGGACTTGGCCACGCGCTTGGCCAGGGCCATGGCTTCGGCCGCCGCAGTGGCCTCGTCCAGCAGCGAGGCGTTGGCCAGGTCGAGGCCGGTGAGGTCAATGGTCAATTGCTGGAAGTTCAGCAGGGCCTCGAGCCGGCCCTGGGCGATCTCGGGCTGGTAAGGCGTGTAGGCGGTATACCAGCCGGGGTTCTCCAGCACGTTGCGCAAGATCACCGACGGCGTCAGGGTGCCGTGATAGCCCATGCCGATCAGGCTGGTCCAGACCTGGTTCTGTGCGGCATAGCCCTTGAGCCTGGCGAGGGCGGCCGGCTCATCCAGGGCCGGAGGCAGGTCCAGGGCACGGTTCAGGCGAATGCCCGGCGGCACGGTCTGCTCGATCAGTTCATCCCGGCTCCCCAGCCCGAGGCTGGCAAGCATGGCCTGCTGCTCTTCGGCATCAGGGCCCAGGTGCCGCTGGAGAAATGCATTGGGCTCGCGTAACTGGCTCAGGGATGGCGACTGGGACATGACAGGCTCTCTCCGATAAGCGGCGCTCGGCGTCGATACAACAGGGTGCAAAGCAGCATAGCAGCCGATTTCGCCGGTCGACGCACTGGCATCCCGAGGCAATCGGTACCATCATGCAGGGCGCCAGCGCACCCGCTCCGGTGCGCCTCAACCCACGCTGTCATCGTCCGCCTATCGGGTGTCCCATCGTCATGAGCCAACTGCCTTTTCTGCCGTTTTCCAAACCCACCATCGATGAAGCCACCATCGCCGCCGTCGGCGATGTATTGCGCTCGGGATGGATCACCAGCGGACCCAAGGTCCAGGCCTTTGAAGCCCAGCTCTCGGAATTCTTCGGCGGGCGTCCGGTGCGCACGTTCAACTCCGGCACCTGCACCATGGAAATCGCCCTGCGGATCGCAGGTATCGGCCCTGGGGATGAAGTCATCACCACGCCGATTTCCTGGGTCGCCACCGCCAACGTGATTCTCGAAGTCGGTGCCACGCCAGTGTTCGCCGACATCGATCCGGTGACGCGCAACATCGATCTGGACCAGGTCGAGGCAGCCATCACCCCCCGTACCAAGGCCATCATCCCGGTGTTCCTGGCCGGCTTGCCGGTGGACATGAGCCGCCTCTATGCCCTGGCCAAAAAACACGGCCTGCGGATCGTGGAAGACGCAGCCCAGGCCCTGGGCTCGAGCTGGGACGGTCAGCGGATCGGCGCCACTGGCGATTTCGTGTCCTTCAGTTTCCAGGCCAACAAGAACGTCACCTCGTCCGAGGGCGGCTGCCTGGTGCTGAACACCCCGGAGGAAGTGCGCCTGGCCGAGAAGTACCGCCTGCAAGGGGTCACCCGCACCGGCTTCGACGGTCTGGACGTGGATGTGCTGGGGGGCAAGTTCAACATGACCGACGTCGCGGCGGCCATCGGCCTGGGGCAGTTTGCCCATATCGAAGCGATCACCGCCCACCGGCGTGAATTGGCCCGGCATTACTTCGAGTGCTTTGGCAGTGATTTCCAAGCCCGCTATGGCGCCCAGTTGCCACCGGCGGACTTCACCCACAGCAACTGGCACCTGTTCCAGCTGGTGCTGCCCGAACGCCAGGACGGCAAGCCGGCCCGTGCCACCTTCATGGAGCAGATGCAGGAACGGGGGATCGGCATCGGCTATCACTACCCGCCGATTCATTTGCTGAGCCTGTACCGCGAGCGCGGCTTCAAGGAGGGGATGTTCAAGGTGGCGGAGCGAGTCGGTCGACTGATCGTCTCGTTGCCCATGTTCACCGCCATGAACAAGGGCGATGTGGAACGTGCGGTGGCCGCGGTAAAAGAGGTGCTGCAGCCTTAAAGGCCGAGCTGCAGAAGCATCTGCCGGCACGCCTGTCCCCGTATCCGGGCAGGCGTGCTGGCGGCATGGGCTTATTCGCCGATGGCGGCCTGGTAGCCTGCGGCGTCCAGCAGCTTGTCCAGATCAGCCGGGTTGCTCGGCTTGAGCTTGAAGATCCAGGCACCGTAAGGATCGCTGTTGAGCAGCTCGGGGCTGGCGCTCAGCTCTTCGTTGACCGCGATCACTTCACCGGCCACCGGAGCGTAGATGTCGGAAGCGGCTTTCACCGACTCCACCACACCGGCCTGGTCCCCTGCCCCAAACACGGTGCCGACTTCCGTCAGCTCGACGAACACCACGTCGCCCAGGGCTTCCTGGGCGTGATCGCTAATACCCACGGTCACACTGCCGTCGGCTTCCAGACGGGCCCATTCGTGACTATCGGCAAAACGCAGGTGGGCAGGGATATCGCTCATGTTCTGTGTCCTCAAGAATAAGTGTCAGCGGCGCAATGCCGGCTGTAATGGGTTAGATCAAGGTCTTGCCATGGCGCACGAAGGTCGGTTTGACCACCCGGACCGGGTACCACTTGCCACGGATTTCCACTTCGGCACGGTCGCCGGTAGCCATCGGCACCCGCGCCAGTGCGATCGATTTGCTCAGCGTAGGGGAGAAACTACCACTGGTGATCTCACCTTCGCCAACATCGGCGATGCGAACCACCTGGCGCGCCCGTAAAACCCCGCGCTCTTCCAGCACCAGGCCGACCAGTTTCTGCTTCACGCCACCGGCTCGCTCGGCCTCCAGGGCAGTACGGCCGATGAATCTGCGCGAGGCCGGTTCCCAGGCGATGCTCCAGGCCATGTTCGCTGCCAGCGGCGATACATCCTGGTGAATGTCCTGGCCATAGAGGTTCATCCCGGCTTCCAGGCGCAGGGTGTCCCGGGCGCCCAGGCCGATGGGCGAGATCCCCGCCCCTACCAGGTCGTTGAAGAATGCCGGGGCCTGCTCGGCGGGCAGGACGATTTCCAGACCGTCCTCGCCGGTGTAGCCGGTGCGGGCAATGAACCAGTCGCCATCGCAACGGCCTTCGAAGGGCTTGAGTTGTTGAATCAGGGCGCCCCGTGACTGGCTCACCAGCTCGGCGATCCGGCTGCGCGCCTGGGGCCCCTGGATCGCCAGCATGGCCAGCTCCGGGCGTTCGTGCAGTTGCACCTGGAAGTCCCCACGCTGCGCCTGCATCCAGGCCAGGTCCTGCTCCCGGGTGGCGGCGTTGACTACCAGGCGATAGGCGTCTTCAAGGCGGTAGACGATCATGTCGTCGACGATACCGCCGCGCTCATTGAGCATGGTGCTGTACAGCGCCTGGCCGGGGCTCTGCAGGCGCTCGACATCATTGGCCAGCAACTGCTGGAGCCAGGCCTTGGCCTGGGCACCGCCGACATCGATCACGGTCATGTGGGATACATCGAACACACCGCAATCACGTCGCACCTGATGGTGTTCCTCGACCTGTGAGCCGTAGTGCAAGGGCATATCCCAACCGCCAAAATCGACCATTTTCGCGCCGAGGGCGAGATGCAGGTCATACAGAGGCGTACGCTGTCCCATGGGTTTCTCCTTCCGGGCGTGGCGAGGGTGCGGACTGGCGCTGCAAGGGTGAAAGCCTTGATATGTATGGCTTACAGCCGATCTCAGCGTCCCGGCCAAACAACAGACCGCACCGAATGCCGCGCATTGTAGCCGCAAGGTGGAGGGCTGGCACCTAACCGATTCGATGGGCCGAGCGACGAATCAGCCCAATCACCGGTAGCAGCCCCACCAGCACCAGGGTCAGCGCCGGCAATGAAGCACGCGCCCACTCCCCCTCACTGGTCATCTCGAAGATCCGCACCGCCAGCGTGTCCCAGCCGAACGGGCGCATCAGCAAGGTGGCGGGCATTTCCTTGAGCACATCGACAAACACCAGCAAGGCCGCGCTCAAGGTCCCGGGCAGCAGAAGCGGCAGATACACTTTGAAAAACAGTCGTGGACCGCCAACCCCCAGACTGCGAGCCGCTTCGGGCAATGACGGGCGAATTCGCTCCAGGCTGTTTTCCAGAGGCCCGTAGGCCACCGCGATGAAGCGCACCAGATACGCCAGCAGCAACGCCGCCAGGCTGCCCAGCAACAGCGGCTTGCCCGCCCCGCCCAACCACCCCGACAACGGAATCACCAGCTCCCGATCCAGGTAGCTGAAGGCCAGCATGATCGACACCGCCAGCACCGAGCCGGGCAAGGCATAACCCAGGTTGGCCAGACTGACCCCGGCGCGAATGCCCCGGGTCGGCGCCAGACGCCGGGCGAAAGCCAGCAGCAGAGCCACGCTGACAGTGATCAGCGCCGCCATGCCGCCCAGGTACAGGGTGTGGATGATCAGCCCGGCATAGCGCTCATCCAGGTCAAAGCGCCCACGCTGCCAGAACCACACCAGCAATTGCAGCAGGGGGATCACGAAGGCACAGGCGAACACCAGCAGGCACCAGCCCGTGGCCGCCGCGGCCTTGAGCCCCTGCAAGTGATACAGGGCCTTGCCCCGGGGCCGCTCGTTGCCCGTGCGGCTGGCGCCCCGGGCACGTCGCTCGCCGTACAGCACCAGCATCACCGCCAGCAACAACAGGCTGGCCAGTTGCGCAGCGCTGGAGAGGCTGAAGAAGCCGTACCAGGTCTTGTAGATGGCGGTGGTGAAGGTATCGAAATTGAACACCGACACCGCGCCGAAATCCGCCAGGGTTTCCATCAGCGCCAGGGCCACCCCGGCACCGATGGCCGGTCGCGCCATGGGCAGCGCCACCCGCCAGAACGCTTGCCAGGGCGACTGGCCGAGCACCCGGGCAGCCTCCATCAGGCCCTTGCCCTGGGCCAGGAAAGCATTGCGTGCCAGCAGGTAGACATAGGGATAGAACACCAGCACCAGTACCAGGATCACCCCGCCGGTGGAGCGCACCCTGGGCAGGCGCAGGCCGCTGCCGAACCACTCTCGCAGCAGGCTTTGCACCGGGCCGGAGAAATCCAGCAGGCCGACAAAGACAAAGGCCAGCACATAGGCCGGGATTGCGAACGGCAGCATCAGCGCCCAGTCCAGCCAGCGCCGCCCGGGGAACTCGCAGAGGCTGGTGAGCCAGGCCAGGCTCACCCCCAGCAGCGTGACGCCAAGCCCGACCCCCAGTACCAGGGTCAGAGTGTTGCTCAACAACCGTGGCATCTGCGTATCCCATAGATGGGACCAGATCTGCGGGTCGATCGCCTGCCAGGACAACAGCAGCACACTCAGCGGTAGCAGGACCAGGGCCGCGACGGCAAAGACCAGGGGATACCAGCGGCGTTGGGCAGGATGGGCCACAAAAAACTCTCGGGCAGGTGGAACAGACAAAGGCGCTTGCAGATTGTGCGGATGGCAAGGGCGCTTGCTCCCTCGTCCCAACAGCCCAGCCGCTAAAGAAAACGCCCCGCAAAAGCGGGGCGCAGTATAACGGCAGGCTCAGTTCCAGCCAGCGCGGTCCATCAAGCGGATCGCTTCGGCCTGGCGCTTGCCGGCAATTTCAACCGGCAGGGTATCCGCCACGAACTTGCCCCAGCTGGCCACTTCCGCGGAAGGCGCCACCGCCGGGTTGGCCGGGAACTCCTGGTTGACGTCGGCGAAGATCTTCTGCGCTTCAAGCGTGGTCATCCACTCCACCAGGGCCTTGGCGGCTTCAGGGTGCGGCGCATGCCGGGTCAAGCCGATGCCCGACAGGTTGACGTGCACCCCACGGTCGCCCTGGTTCGGCCAGAACAGTTTCACTGCCAGGTTCGGCTTCTGCTTGTGCAGGCGGCCGTAGTAGTAGGTGTTGACGATGCCGACATCGCATTGCCCGGCGTTGATCGCATCCAGCACCGCGATGTCATCGGAGAACACGTCGGTGGACAGGTTGTTGACCCAGCCCTTGATGATCTCTTCGGTCTTTTCGGCGCCGTGAGTCTCGATCAGGGTGGCAGTCAGCGACTGGTTGTAGACCTTCTTCGCAGTGCGCAGGCACAGGCGGCCTTCCCACTGCTTGTCCGCCAGGGCTTCGTAGGTGGTCAGTTCGGAAGGCTTGACCCGGTCGGTGGAGTAGGCCAGGGTCCGCGCCCGCAGGCTCAGGCCGGTCCAGGCGTGGTTGGATGAGCGGTATTGCAGAGGAATGTTGCTGTCGATGACCTTGGAGGTGAACGGCTGCAGGATGCCCATCTGCTCGGCCTGCCAAAGGTTGCCGGCGTCCACGGTCAGCAACAGGTCGGCGGTGGCGTTCGAGCCCTCGGCCTTGATCCGCTGCATCAGCGGCGCTTCCTTGTCGGTGATGAACTTGATCTTCACCCCGGTCTTCTGGGTGTAGGCATCGAATACCGGCTTGATCAGCTCATCGATACGCGAGGAGTAGACCACAACTTCATCGGCGGCGTAGGCGGTGCCGCCGATGAGTGTGAGTGCCAGGGCGGTCAGTAGACGCTTCGGTGCCAACATGGGAGCGGTCTCTCGATTTCAAAGTGAAGCGAAATGATAAGGACTCCCATTTGCCATCTCAACCGAACCCGGCGTTGAGGAGTTACCAGATGTTGCGCGAGGGCGCCAGGGCACAGGACACCCTGCGCCGGGCGCCGGCTAGGCCCTGGCCAGTTCCGGCAGGTCGCCACTCAGGCCCAGGGCCTGGCGCACGAAGACGGCTTTGGCTTCGGGCATCTGGTCGATCACCTTGAGCCCGGTATTGCGCAACCAGCGCATTGGCAGCGGATCGGCCTGGAACAGCCGCTCGAAGCCTTCCATGGCCGCCATCAGCGCCAGGTTGTGGGGCATGCGCCGACGCTCGAAGCGGCTCAGTACCTTGACCTCGGCCAGGCGCTCGCCACGACTGGCGGCTTGCAGCAGCACCTCGGCCAGCACCGCGGCATCGAGAAAGCCCAGGTTGACCCCCTGCCCCGCCAGCGGGTGGATGGTATGGGCGGCGTCGCCGATCAGGGCCAGGCCTTCGGCCACGTAGCGCTTGGCATGCCGCTGGCGCAGTGGCACGCAGAGCCTTGGATCGGCGGCCAGCACAGTGCCCAGTCGACCTTCGAAGGCACGCTCCAGTTCGGCACAGAATGCCTCGTCGTCCAGGGCCATCAGGCGTTCGGCCTCAACAGGCGTGGTAGACCAGACGATGGAGCACCAATCGTGCTGCCCGTCCCGCACCAGGGGCAGGAACGCCAGCGGGCCGGTGTCGGTAAAACGCTGCCAGGCTGTCAATTGGTGAGGCTGGCTGCTGCGCACGCTGGTGACGATGGCGTGGTGCAGATAATCCCACTCGCGAGTGGCGCAACCGGTGAGACGGCGCACGGCCGAGTTGGCACCATCGGCAGCGATCACCAATGGCGCGCGCAGGACCCGACCGTCGGCCAGGGTCAGCAGCCAGTCATCACCGGAACGGCGCATCTGCTCCAGTCGCGCATTGGCCAGCAGGCCGATGTCGCATTCATGCAGCCGCTCGAGCAAGGCATCCTGGACCACGCGGTTCTCGACGATATGCCCGAGGACATCGGCATGCACACTGGCGGCCGAAAAGTGGATCTGCCCGGTGCCGCTGCCGTCCCAGACCTGCATGTCGCAATAGGGGCTGCTGCGGCGCCGGGCGATCCCGTCCCAGGCACCCAGGCGCTGCAGGATCCGCTGGCTGGCTGCCGACAAGGCGCTGACTCGGGGCTCGAACGGCGCCTGGGCATCGAAGGGTTTGACATTCAGGGAGCCGCCATCGAGCAGCAGCACTTCCAGTCCGCTGCCCTGCAATGCCAACGCCAAGGCACTGCCGACCATTCCGGCTCCGACAATCAGCACATCTGCGCGCATTTCCATGCTTTAGGCCTGTCTCGCTTGCGGCTTGCGCCGCACGTAAAGGGTTTTATCGACCCGCGCCACCAGGGTGCCGGAGCCATCATGAATCTCCACCTGCAACTGCGGCAGGTATTTCTCGTCATTGGCGGTCTGCCGGCGGATCTCGTCGAGCAACGCCTGATCGATGTTGAACCGGGCGAACACCGGGCCCTTGCCCGGAGCGATGAAATCAATGGCCGCAGCCTTGTCCCAGACGATGTAGTCGCGCCCCAGGTTCTCCATCAGCATCAGCATGAAAAACGGGTCCACCATCGAATACAGGCTGCCGCCGAACTGGGTCCCGACATAGTTGCGGTTGTACCAGCCCAGGCCCATGGCGACCTGGGCTTCACGGAAATCCGCGCTGATGTGCCGCACCCGCACACCCGCCCCCAGATAGGGTGGGTACAGGCTGAGCAACCAGCGCAACAAACGTGCCTTGCCGACACGCCGGGTCAACCAGTCACGCATCCGGACGGGTACCCAGGCCCATGGCCTGACGGGCGAACCAGCGCTTGGCTGGAGGCAGCAGGTCCAGCCCCAGCAGGCCCAGATTGCGCCCCACCGACAGCAGAGGCAGCTTGCTGCCGAACAATCGCGTGACCTGGTCGGAGAACCCCACGGTCAGGTCCTGGTCCAGGCGCTGGCGCTCGCGGTAGGCCTGCAACACCGAGAAGTCCCCCGGCGTCCGCTCGCTGGCCAGCAAGGCATCCGCCAGAGCCTGGGCATCGCGCAGTGACAGGTTGAAACCCTGGCCGGCAATCGGATGCAGGCTGTGGGCGGCATTGCCCAGCACCACCAGGTGCGGACGCACCTGTTCTTCGGCCTCTACCAGTGACAGTGGGTACAGGTGCCGCGCGCCGACTTGCTTGAGGGTGCCCAGGCGATAGCCGAACACACCCTGCAACTCGCTGAGGAAGGCCCGCTCGTCCAACTCGGCCAGGCGCTGCGCATCCATGCCCTGGCGGGTCCAGATCAGTGCGCAGCGATTCTCCGGCAGCGGCAGCAAGGCCATCGGGCCGTCATCGGTAAAGCGCTCGAACGCCATGCCATTGTGGGCTTCGCTGGGGGTGATGTTGGCGATCAGCGCGCTCTGGTTATAGGGGCGGTGCTTGACCCCGATGCCCAGTTGCTCGCGCAGCCCGGAGCGTCCGCCGTCGGCGAGCACCGCCAGGTCGCATTCCAGGGTGGTTTCATCATTGAGGGTCAGGCGATAACCGCCTTGCAGCGGCTCCAGGCGAGTGACCTCGGCCGGGCAGCGCCAGCTGATCACGTCCTTGTCCAGGCCCTGCCACAGGCATTGGCCGAGCCAGGCGTTTTCCACTACATAGCCCAGGGCCGGGACGCCCTCTTCCATGGCCGACAGGCGCGCGGTGGAAAACCGCCCACGGTCGGACACGTGAATCTGCTTGATCGGCTCGGCGCGTCGGGAAATCGACTGCCACAGGCCCAGGCGCTGATAGATCTGCCGGGCGCCGAAGGACAGGGCCGAAGAGCGGGCGTCGTAGCTGGGCTGGAAGCTGTCGCCCGGGGCAAAGGGCTCGATCAGCACGATCTTCCAGCCCCGGGCCTTGGCTCCGGCCTGCAGCGCCAGGGCCAGGCTGGCGCCTACCAGGCCGCCGCCAATGATCGCCAGATTGACCCGGCTCATGCCACACCACCCTGGGCTGCGGCCATCAGTGCCTCAATCTCGGCAACACGCTTGGGCACGCCACCGGTCAGAATTTCACAGCCCTGCTTGGTCACTACCACGTCGTCCTCGATGCGCACGCCAATGCCGCGCCATTTCTTCGCTACCTGCTGGTTGTCCGGGGAGATATAGATGCCCGGCTCGACGGTCAGCGCCATGCCGACCTCCAACACCCGCCACTCGCCGCCGACCCTGTATTCGCCGACATCATGTACATCCATGCCCAGCCAGTGACCGGCACGGTGCATGTAAAACGCCTTGTAGGCCTCACTGGCAATCAGCTCGTCGACCTCACCTTGCAGCAGGCCGAGCGTCACCAGGCCGGCGGTGATCACCCGAACCGTTGCCTCATGGGCCTGGTTCCAGTGCTTGTTCGGGGCAATCTCGGCAAAGGCCGCTTCCTGGGAAGCCAGCACCAACTCGTAGATCGCCCGCTGCTCAGGCGAGAACTTGCCATTGACCGGCCAGGTCCGTGTGATGTCGCTGGCGTAGCAATCGATCTCGCAGCCGGCGTCGATCAGCACCAGGTCACCGTCCTTGAGCACGGCGTCATTCTGCTGGTAATGCAGGATGCAACTGTTGCGCCCGGACGCGACGATGGAGCCATAGGCCGGCATCTTCGCCCCGCCCTTGCGGAACTCGTAATCCAGTTCGGCCTCCAGGCTGAATTCATGCAGGCCGGCACGGCTGGCCTGCATTGCCCGGATATGGGCCTGGGCGGAAATCCGTGCCGCCTCGCGCATCACCTTCACTTCTGCCGCCGATTTATACAGGCGCATGTCGTGCAGCAGATGATCCAGGGCAACGAATTCGTTCGGTGGCTGGGCGCCAAGGTGGGCTTTGGAGCGGATCACGTTGATCCAGTCCATCAGGTGGCGATCGAACTCAGGGTTGCTGCCCATGGCCGAGTAGACCCGGTCACGCCCTTCGATCAGGCCCGGGAGGATGTCGTCGATATCGGTGATGGGGAAGGCATCATCGGCACCGTAGTCACGGATTGCTCCTTCCTGGCCGGCCCGCAGACCGTCCCAGAGCTCGCGTTCGGCATTGCGCTCGCGGCAGAACAGCAGGTACTCGCCATGCTCGCGACCGGGTATCAGCACGATCACGGCCTGGGGCTCGGGAAAGCCACTGAGGTACTGGAAGTCGCTGTCCTGGCGGTAGACATGCTCCACGTCGCGATTGCGAATGGCCACGGCCGCAGCCGGCAGGATCGCGATGCTGTTGGGTTCCATCTGCGCCATGAGCGCCCTGCGGCGACGGCCGTATTCCGATTTCGGGATATGAATCATGGGCAGACAGAATTCCCTGTCGATCAGTGCAGAGAAGGCTTGGCAGCCGGTGCAACGGTCTTGTTGGTTTCGGTGAACAGCAGCAAGGGGGCAACCCGCAGGTACTCCATCACTTCCATGTAGTCGCTTTCGCCGTCCTCGGATTCTTCCAAGGCGTCCTGCACCTGGGCAATCGCTGCAAGGTCCTGCAACACTTCCGTGGCCTCCGTGCTCAGGGCACTGCTGTCACGGGAATTGAGGCCGAAACCGGCGAGGAACCCCTGGCACCACTGGCCCAGGGCCGCGGCACGCTCGGTCAGGGGCGCATCATCGCTGGGCAGCAGCAGGACCACGGTCATGTCATCGCTGGTGAGCTCGCCCTTGACCATTTCCTGCAGGCCAATCAAGGCGTTGCGTACGTTGTCTTGCGGCTCGCCTTCGAGCAGTTCGGCGGCGTCCACCAGCCAGCCATCGACCTCGAAGCCGGCACCGGCGCAACTGCGCCCCAGCAACAGGCCGTGCAATTCGGCAGGGGAAACAGGATGACCGCTGCTGCTGAGCAGGGTGGCGAAGGCGTTATACGGGGAATTCTGAATGGGCATGGGCAGCTAGGCGCCAGGCGGCGCAATGTCTAGAATGAAGGCCTTGTATCGTAGGGCGTGTCATCATTCATTGCCAGCGCCGTGTTGTGCCTTGCGCCCCGCTACAGAGGTCCGCAGGGCCTTGGGCGACCGACAGATTACCGACCGGACAGCGCCCGATGCGCCAGGATTATTCACCCCGTCCAGACGCTGCCCAGCCAGTTGCCACTCATCAGACCAACTTCAGTGGGACACAATGGAAGACACCGACCTGCACGCACTGATGGCCAGACTCGAGCTGCTTATTACCCGGGTCGAGCAACTAAAGAGTCAAAACGCACTCTTATTAGCTCAGGAAAAGACCTGGCGCGAGGAACGCGCGCACCTCATTGAAAAAAACGAAATCGCCCGGCGTAAGGTCGAATCGATGATTTCGCGCCTCAAGGCCCTGGAGCAAGACTCATGAGTTCAAGCAATAGCGTTACCGTGCAGATCCTCGACAAAGAATATTCGATCATCTGCCCCCAGGAAGAACGCAGCAACCTGGTCAGCGCCGCCCGCTACCTGGACGGCAAGATGCGCGAGATCCGCAGCAGCGGCAAAGTCATTGGTGCCGATCGCATTGCGGTCATGGCCGCGCTGAACATCACCCACGACCTGCTGCACCGCCAGGAGCGCCCGGACGTGCAGGCCAATGCAACAACCCGTGAACAGGTGCGCGACCTGCTGGAGCGTGTTGACCTGGTCCTGGCCACTGATTCGGACACAAGCAAAGCTGATTCCTGACAGCGGTTGCGGTATACTCCCGCCACTCCCTGGGGTGCTTGCCAGTTGGCGATGTCCCTGAGCCGATTCGCACTACCCTGGAAGTTGCACGTTGGGCTGGTGTGCATGTCCGCTAGACGGAAAGCCTTAAAGCCTGCTGCATCTTCCGCCTTGAACTTTCGGGTTCAAGGGCTAAGTCGACAGCGGTTCGCCTGGGGAGCCTGAATTGTCAGCCAATGCCAGTTATCCATGCTGGCATTGGTTTTTCCGGGTAGGCTGTTCTGCCAAATCCGACCTTCTCATAGCCTCTTTCATGACCGAACCTGCGCCGCTTTCCCGCCCGCAACTTCGCCGCATGCTGCGCAAGGCCCGCCGCGCCCTGAGCCCTGCCGAACAACGCCAGGCAGCCCTCGGCCTGTACCGCCAACTGGCACAGGACCCGGTGTTTCGTCGGGCCCGGCACCTGTCCCTGTATCTGCCCACCGACGGTGAAATCGACCCGCGCCTGCTGCTGCGTGCCGCCCAGCGCCGGGGCAAGGCCACCTACCTGCCGGTGCTCAGCGCCTGGCCCCGGACCAAGATGGTTTTCCAACGCATCCTCCCGGGAGAAACGCTTCGGCCCAATCGTTTTCGCATTCTCGAGCCCCGGGTCAATTGCGCGCGGCAACGCAAGGTCTGGGCCCTGGACCTGGTGCTGCTGCCCCTGGTTGGCTTTGATGAAGAAGGTGGACGCCTGGGGATGGGTGGCGGCTTTTATGACCGCAGCCTGGCCTACCTTGCGCGGCGCCAGAACTGGCGCAAGCCGAAGCTGCTGGGGCTGGCCCATGAATGTCAGAAAGTCGGAAAGCTGGACCAGGCCAGTTGGGATGTACCCTTGCAGGGAACGGTGACGGATCGGGGCTGGTACTTCGCTCGATAGGTGCCGCGTTCGATCAGCGGCACCCGAGATGGTTCAGCGCTTGAAAGGCTGCGGCTGCTGTTGTGCGATTTCGATGGGGGCATCGGTCTTGCTTGCCCACAAGCTCTGCGCATAACCGGTGGTCACAACGCCCAAACCGAACAAAATAACCAAAATCCATAGTAAATCCGGTTGGCGTTTCATCGATTGCCCCCCCTCGGGCAAGTCACACACGATGACAGCAACGGTTCTAACAACGGCCCGTGCAGCAGCGTCAAGCTTAAAATCCCGGCATTCTGCGATAACGTGAACCGACACGCAAACGCTGACGTCAACCGACCGTCGGTTTGTCATAAAATTGCCCGACAACCTGCCCAATCACCCTTTGGAGGGTAAGCAAGATGGCCTATTGGCTGATGAAATCCGAGCCCGACGAGCTCTCGATCCAGGGTTTGCAGCACCTCGGCCAAGCCCGCTGGGACGGAGTGCGCAATTACCAGGCGCGCAACTTCCTGCGCGCCATGGCGGTAGGCGACGAATTCTTCTTCTACCACTCCAGCTGCCCGGAACCGGGTATCGCCGGCATTGGCCGGATCATTCGGGCCGCCTACCCGGACCCGACCGCCCTGGAACCGGACAGCGTCTATTTCGACCCCAAGTCCAGTGCCGAGAAGAACGCCTGGAGCGCGATCGACGTGGCCCATGTGGAGACCTTCGGCAAGGTCCTGCGCCTGGACTACCTCAAGCAGCAATCAGCCCTCGCCGAGTTGCCCCTGGTGCACAAAGGCAGTCGCCTGTCGGTGATGCCGGTCAGCGCCGATCAGTGGGCGGCCATACTCGCTCTGCGTTGAGTACAAGCCCTGGGCGCCGGGACAGCGCAGCCTCAAAGACCCAGGCTTCAGCGCATTTTTGTCCTGATCACCATGCAGCCTGCGGACAATAGGGTTAGGCTTGGCCCTTTCATTTGACGAGCATCAAGCTAGCAAGAGCCTTGCTTCGTCAGACTAGGACGCTATTGCCGCAGGACGCAGAACACATGTCGACGAACCACCGTTCTTCCCGCCTTTTTGCTGTTTCCCTCCTGATTCTGTTGGTTGCCGCCGGTGGCTTCGGTTACTGGAAGTCCCTGCAGGATCGCCTGCCCGAAGGGCTGAGCATGGGCAATGGTCGACTCGAAGCCACCGAAGTGCAGATCGCCAGCAAGATCCCCGGGCGCCTGGCAGAAGTGCGGGTCAATGAAGGCGACAAGGTGCTCCAGGGCCAGTTGCTGGCGCGCATGGACACCCGCACCCTGGAAGCCCAGCGCAGCCAGGCCGAGGCCGAGGTGGTGCGAGCCCGGGAAAACCTGTCCGCAGCAGAAGCCAATGTGCAACTGCGCCAGAGCGAACTGCTGCTGGCCAACCAGGAACTCAAGCGCTCCCAGGAACTGTTCAAGCGCGGCTTCGCCAGCCAGCAGATCATCGATCAGCAGCAGGCCCGACTGAACACCGGCAACGCCGCGGTGCTGGCTGCCCAGGCCCAGGTCGCGGCAGTAAAGGCCGCCATCGGCGCCGCCCAGGCCCAGGTTGCCCAGCTCACCAGCGAAATCGACGACAGCAGCCTGCGGGCGCCCATCGACGGCATCATCCAACTGCGCCTGGCCGAACCCGGCGAAGTGCTGGGCGCCGGCGGCCGTGTGCTGCTGCTGATCGACCCCAACGACCAGTACATGAACCTCTACCTGCCGGCTTCGGTCACCGGCCGCCTGACCGTTGGCGACGAGTCGCGGATCCTCCTCGACGCCCTGCCCAACCAGCCCCTGCCGGCGAAGATCAGCTTCGTCGCGGCCAAGTCCCAGTTCACCCCCAAAGAGGTGGAAACCCGGGACGAACGCCAGAAGCTGGTGTTCCGGGTCAAGGTGCGCCTGACTCAACCCGCCGCCGTGCCCCAGGCCAAACCGGGAATGCCCGGCGCCGGTTATGTGCGCACCGCTCCCGTGGACTGGCCGGCCAACCTGAAATGAGCGCCCTGGCGCTGCAAGCCAGCGGGCTCAGCCATCGCTATGGCTCACAGCAGGCCCTGATCGACATCGGCTTCAGCCTGCCGGCGGGCACCCGCTGCGGCCTGATCGGCCCCGACGGCGCCGGCAAGTCGAGCCTGCTCGGGCTGATTGCCGGGGTCAAGAAACTCCAGCAAGGCGAGTTGCAAGTGCTCGGCGGCGCCATTTCCCAGCGCCGCCACCGCAGCAGCCTCTACCCGCGCATCGCCTTCATGCCCCAGGGGTTGGGGGGCAACCTGTACCCCGAACTCTCCATCAGCGAGAACATCCGCTTCTTCGCGACCCTGTTCGGCCTGCCCAAGGACGAGTGCGAACAGCGCATGCACAGCCTGCTGCTGGCCACTGATCTGCTGCGCTTCGCCGAACGTCCGGCGGGCAAGCTGTCCGGCGGGATGAAACAGAAACTCGGCCTGTGCTGCGCGCTGATCCACGAACCGGACCTGCTGATCCTCGACGAACCCACCACCGGGGTCGACCCGCTTTCGCGCCGGCGTTTCTGGGAGCTGGTGGAGGACGTGCGCCAGCAACGCCCGCAACTGACCCTGCTGGTGGCCACCGCCTACATGGAAGAGGCCGAGCAGTTCGAACACTGCCTGATGCTCGACCAGGGCCGGATGATTGCCCAGGGCCTGAGCCAGGAGCTGGCGCAAGTGACGCCCAGCGGCAAGCTGGATGACGCCTTCACCCATTTCCAGGGCGACACAGGCCATGACAATCAGCCACTGGTGATCCCGCCCCGCTGCAGCGACAACCAGGACATCGCCATTGAAGCCCACGAGCTGACCCTGCGTTTCGGCGACTTCACCGCAGTCAACAAGGTCAGCTTCGCCATCGGCCGCGGGGAAATCTTCGGCTTCCTCGGTTCCAATGGCTGTGGCAAGACCACCACCATGAAAGTCCTCACCGGGCTGATGCCGGCCAGTGAAGGCAGTGCCAAGCTGCTGGGCAACCCGGTGAACGCCAAGGACCTGGCCACCCGCAAGCGGGTCGGTTTCATGTCCCAGAGTTTCTCCCTGTATGGCGAGCTCAGCGTGCGCCAGAACCTGGAGCTGCACGCTCGCCTGTTCGACCTGCCGACCGCCGAAAGCGCTCCGCGCATCGAGGAACTGATCCAGCGCTTCGACCTCGGAGCGATTGCCGAACAACAGTCCGGCGCCCTGCCCCTGGGCCTGCGCCAGCGCTTGTCCCTGGCGGTCGCGGTGCTGCACCGCCCGGAAGTGCTGATCCTCGACGAACCCACTTCCGGCGTGGATCCGGCAGCCCGCGACGACTTCTGGCGCCTGCTGATCGAACTGTCCCGGGAACAGGGCGTGACCATCTTCCTGTCCACCCACTTCATGAACGAGGCGCAACGCTGCGACCGCATCTCGCTGATGCACGCAGGCAAGGTACTGGCTTGCGACACCCCGGCAGCGCTGCAGCAACAGTTTGCCGGCGACACTCTGGAGGCGGCCTTCGTCCGCTGCCTGGAGGAGGCGCAGGGAGCACCGGACAGCCCACCGCCTCCGGAGGCCACGGCACCGGCCAGCGCCACCGCCATCGCGCCGCCCCGCTCGGGCCTGAGCCTGGCCCGCCTGCTGGCGGTGGCCACCCGGGAAGGCAAGGAACTGCTGCGGGACAAGGTGCGCCTGGGCTTCGCCCTGCTGGGGGCGATCTTCATGATGGTGATCTTCGGCTATGGCATTTCCCTGGATGTGGAGAAACTCGCCTTCGCCGTCTACGACCAGGACCAGACGCCGCAAAGCCGCGCCTACCTGGAGGCCTTTCGCAGCTCGCGCTACTTCGAGGAAAAACCGCTCATTCGCAGCTCCGCCGAATTGCACCGGCGCCTGCAGCGCTCGGACATCAAGCTGGCCCTGGAGATCCCGCCCGGCTTCGGCCGTGACCTGTATGCCGGTCGCCAGCCGGCGGTGGCCGCCTGGCTGGATGGCGGCATGCCGTTTCGCGCGGAAACCAGCCGTAACTATGTCGAGGCCGTGCACCAGGCCAACCTGGAACGGCTGGCGGAACAGAGCAGCCCGGCCCTCAACTCCAGGCCCGCAGCCAAGCTGGAAACCCGCTTCAGGTACAACCAGGACGTGGTCAGCGTCAACGCCATCGGCCCCGGGGTCATGGCACTGATCCTGGCCTTCATCCCGGCCATGCTCACGGCCCTGGGCATCGTCCGCGAGAAGGAGCTGGGCTCGATCACCAACTTCTACGCCACACCCCTGACCCGCCTGGAGTTTCTCCTGGGCAAGCAGGCACCTTATCTGGCGGTCAGCCTGATCAACCTGGCGTTGCTGGTGGCGATGAACCGCTGGCTGTTCGGCGTGCCCTTCAAGGGCAGCGGCCTGACCCTGGCCCTGGGCGGCGTGCTCTACGTGCTGGCCACCACCAGCATGGGGCTGCTGATCTCGGCCTTCACCCGCACCCAGATCGCGGCGATTCTCGGCACCATGATCATCACCAGCCTGCCGACCATCCAGTTCTCCGGGCTGATCGTGCCGCGCTCGTCCCTGGACGGTTCGGCAGCGATCATGGGGCAGCTGTTCCCGGCCGGGTATTTCCTCGATATCGCCGTCGGCACCTTCACCAAAGCCCTCGACCTGCGCGAGCTGTGGCCCCAGTGCCTGGCCCTGGTCGGGTTTTTCCTCGGCTTCACCGGGCTCAGCCTGGTCATGTTGAAAAAGCAGGAGGTCTGATGAATCGGCTTGCCCATATCCTGCGCCTGGGCCTGAAGGAGCTCACCAGCCTGCGCCACGACAGCGTCCTGTTGCTGTTCCTGCTGTACGCCTTCACCGTGGCCATCTACCTGCCCGCCGCCGGCTCGGTGATCGGGGTGCACAACGCCAGCGTGGCCGTGGTGGATGAAGACCACAGCCTGCTGTCGCGCCAGTTGACCGAATCCCTGCAACCCCCGGAGTTCCAGGCTCCGGAGCCACTGCCCTATGACCAGTTGGACGCGGTGATGGACAGTGGCCGGTACACCTTCGTGATCAATGTGCCGGCCAACTTCCAGAGCGATCTGCTGGCCGGACGCCAGCCCGCAGTGCAGGTCAACGTCGACGCCACCGCCATGAGCCAGGCCTTCATGGGCGCCGGCTACATTGGCCGGATCTTCCAGCGCGAGCTGCTCAACTATGCCAATCAGGCGGATGCCACGAGCCAGACCCCGGCCCTTCTGACCACCCGCGCGCTGTTCAACACCAACCTGCAAGGCGGCTGGTTTCTGGCGGTAATCCAGATCGTCAACAACATCACTATCCTGGCCATTGTGCTCACAGGCACCGCGCTGCTGCGCGAACGGGAACACGGCACCCTCGACCACCTGCTGGTACTGCCGTTGACAGCCTTGGAGATCATGCTGGCGAAGGTCTGGAGCAATATGCTGGTGGTGGTGCTGTGCACCTGGGTGTCGCTGGAGGTGATAGTCAAAGGCGTGCTGGGGGTGCCACTGGCGGGCTCCATGGGATTGTTCCTGATGGTCACCGCGCTCTACCTGTTCGCCAGCACCGCCCTGGGCATCTTCCTCGCCACATTGGCTCGCTCGACTCCGCAGTTCGGCCTGTTGGCGATTCCGGTGATCATCCCGATGCTGCTGTTGTCCGGCGGCAGCACCCCCCTGGACAGCATGCCGCAGTGGCTGCAATGGGTGATGCAGGGCTCGCCCTCGACGCACTTTGTCAGCCTCAGTGCAGCGATCCTGTTTCGTGATGCCGGGGTCAATGTGGTCTGGCCCGACCTGCTGGCCCTGGCGACCATCGGCCTGCTGTTCTTCGCCATCGCCCTGGCACGCTTTCGCAAGAGCCTGGCCTCATGACCCACACCTCGTAGGAGCCGGCTTGCCGGCGAAGGGGCCTCAGCCCTGTATCGCCCTCTCGGGCGTCTTCGCTGGCAAGCCAGCTCCTACAGCGGGCAGGCCTACTGGATGATCAGGTTGTTGAACAGCAGGTCTTCCACCACCGGCTTGCCGGTCTCGTCGTTCATCACCTGCTGCACCTGCTTGAGGGCTTCCTGGCGCAGCTTTTCCTTGGCCTCGACGTTGTTCATGGTGTCGCTGGTCTGCTGGGCGAACAAGGCCACCAACTGGTTGCGAATCAACGGCTCATTGGCCTTGACCGCCTGGGCCGAGGCATCGCCGGTCACTCGCAGTGCCACATCGGCCTTGTAGACCTTGAGTTTCGGACTGCCATCGAGGCCGTAGTTGCCCACGAATGGCGGGCTCAGGCTGATGTAGCTGACTTTCGGGGCTTCGCCTTCTTTGGCCTCTTCGGCCACGGCTGCCATGGGCAGGGAGAGGGCCAGCAGCAACATGATCCACGCTTTCACAATTCACTCCTTAATCCGGTTTGCGGCCTAGCATAAAGGCCCGTCCGCCTGAGCCCAAGCACAAGCTTATGGCTGGCTATCAGGACCGGGCATGCTCGTTGACCGCCTGATTCACACTCCTACACTTATCGGCCACCACTCCCAAAGGAATAGCCCTGATGAAAGCCGTGCTGTGCAAAGCCTTCGGCCCCGCCGAAACGCTGGTGCTGGAAGAGGTCGCAAGTCCCGTGCCGAAGAAGAACGAGATCCTGCTGGACGTGCACGCTGCGGGAGTCAACTTCCCGGACACTCTGATCATCGAGGGCAAATACCAGTTCAAGCCGCCCTTCCCCTTTTCCCCGGGTGGTGAGGCAGCCGGCGTGGTCAGCGCCGTAGGCGAAAAGATCGGCCACCTCAAGCCCGGCGACCGGGTCATGGCCCTGACCGGCTGGGGCAGCTTTGCCGAGCAGGTGGCCGTGCCGGGCTACAACGTGCTGCCGATTCCCGCCGCCATGGACTTCAACACCGCGGCGGCCTTCAGCATGACCTACGGCACCTCGATGCACGCCCTCAAGCAACGCGGCAACCTGCAACCCGGTGAAACCCTGCTGGTGCTCGGCGCCTCGGGCGGGGTCGGGCTGGCAGCCGTGGAGATCGGCAAGGCCATGGGGGCGAGGGTGATCGCCGCCGCCAGCAGCGCGGAGAAACTCGCGGTGGCCAAGGCCGCCGGGGCCGACGAGCTGATCAACTACAGCGAAACCAGCCTGAAGGACGAGATCAAGCGCCTGACCGACGGCAATGGCGCCGACGTGATCTACGACCCGGTGGGCGGCGACCTGTTCGACCAGGCCATCCGCTCCATCGCCTGGAACGGACGCTTGCTGGTGGTGGGTTTTGCCAGCGGACGCATCCCCGAGCTGCCGGTGAACCTGGCGCTGCTCAAGGGGGCGGCCGTGGTGGGCGTGTTCTGGGGTTCCTTTGCCCAGCGCCAGCCCCAGGACAACGCGGCAAACTTCCAGCAACTGTTCGGCTGGTTCGCCGAGGGCAAGCTCAAGCCGTTGGTATCTCAAGTCTATCCATTGGCCGAGGCTGCCCGAGCCATCGACGATCTCGGCCAGCGCAAGGCCGTGGGCAAGGTGGTGGTGCAGGTTCGCTGAGCCCGCCACGGTGGCGTGCTGCTGAAGATTTTCTTCCGGCTCACCCACCCCTCAGGGCATTTTCGTCTTCAATCATGGGCAGGTTTCGCTGCGGTTCGAGCGCAGCACCTTCCCCAACCAGAGGGCGAATGATGAGCATGAGGCTACGCAAGCTACTACGGGGGCTGGTGGCGCTACCGGCATTGATGATGGCCATGCACACCCCGGCGCAGGACCTTGCCCGGGATGTGCAAGGGCTGCGCAATACCACCGTGCTGATTGTTCGCCACGCGGAAAAACCTGACCAGGGCAGCGGCCTGAGCCCCAGGGGCAAGGAGCGAGCCCAGGCCTATGGGAGGTATTTTGACCCGCTGCAACTGGAAGGCCAGCGCCTGGTTCCCCAGCGCCTGATCGCTACCAGCGACAGCAAGGACAGCGCGCGCCCGCGACTGACCCTGGTACCGCTCGCCCAGCGTCTGAACCTGAACATCGAACAACCCTATGACAACAACGAGTTCGACAAGCTGGTGAAGTCCCTGGGCAAGGACAACCAGGCCCAGGTCCTGTTGATTGCCTGGCACCACGGGAAGATCTACAAGCTGATCGAGGCTTTCGGTGGCGACGGCGAGAAGTTGACCGGGCAGAAGTCCTGGCCGGAATCGGTGTATGACTGGTTGATCGTGCTGCGCTTCGACGACAAGGGACAGTTGTCTGAGTCTCGTAGCCAGAAGATCCAGGAACATTTGTTGCCGGGGGACGGCGACTGACAAACACTCCTGGGCCGCTCTGTGCAGAGCAGCTCAGCAGGCGCTCGACGTCTTGCAGCGCTTGAGCCGCGCCTCCAGGTTGCGATCCGGCATGGCGTGGCTGCGCAGGGCCTGGACGGTCTGCTCAACGTAGTCACGGGTCGTGCCATAACGCCCGCAAGCACTTTCGAACACCTGGTTCAGCACATGATCCGGTAGGTTGCCGGCGTAGCTGGGCAGGTGGCGCTCCAGCACGAACCCCAGGGCCTGCACCAGGCTGCCATCCTCAAGACGGCAGTTGAGCCAGTGTGGGCGATAGGAGGGATAGGGCATCTCACGCTGCCACAGGGCATACAGCGAAGCATCCAGTTGCTCCTCCGGCAAGCGATAGGCAAAACCGCTGCAGGAGCCGCCGCGGTCCAGGCCGAAGACCAGCCCCGGCCGCTCCGGTGTACCGCGATGTTCGTGGGACCACAGGTACAGGCCCCGATGGTAGCCATGCACGCGCCCACGCATACGCTCCACCGCCGAGCACTCAGGACGCCAGATCAATGAACCGTAGGCGAACAGCCAGACCGGGCCGCCTTTATGCCGGGACATGGTGGACTGCATGGAGTTGAGCAACTGCTCGCGAGTCAACTGCGGCCCAAGGTCGAGCCGGGGAGGATAAGCCAGATTCAGATAACTGGATTCAAGGGCTGTCATGGCGAATAGCGTTCGGCTCCCCGCGTAAAAGAAGTTACTAAATAGAACGCTTGGCAGTAACTGCAAGACACATATGTTTCAAGGCAAGTTAAGTGCCACTAGGCGCTGGCCACTTAAGTTGGAGGCATATATATAACCTACCGGCATTTATTTAATTAGATAAATACCGATGGGCTATATACAGCGTTATAACGCGGCATGCCGGCCCGATGCAGTCAGGGCCGCGGGGCGTAGGCAAACACGTCGGCGCGCATCTGATGGGCATCCATCCCGGCGTTCACCAGCGCATCCAGGGTGGCGTAGATCATCGCCGGCGAGCCGCTGGCGTAGACGTGCACCGCCGACAGGTCGGCGATGTCCTCGCAGACTGCTTCATGCAGCATGCCGCAGCGCCCTTCCCAGCCGCACAGGTCACTGACCACCTTGTGCAGGTAGAGGTTGGGCAATTGCAGCCACTCGTCCCAGTGATCCAGTTGGTAGAAGTCTTCCGGACGACGCACTCCCCAATACAGGTGCACCGGATGCTTGAAGCCCTCGGACCGGCAATGTTCGATCAGGCTGTGCATCTGCGCCATACCGGTACCGGCAGCGATCAGCACCAGCGGGCCATCCGGCAGCTCGGCCAGGTGGGTGTCACCAAAAGGCAGCTCGACCCGCGCCATGCGCGTGCGCTGCAGTTGCGCCATCAGGCTCTGAGCGCTGTTTTCACGCACCAGCACATGCAACTCCAGGTCCCGCCCGCTGTGAGGCGCCGAAGCCAGGGAGAATGCCGACTTCTCGCCATTGTCGCGTTCCAGCATCAGGTACTGCCCGGCGTGATAACGCGGCGGCTTGCCGGCCGGCGCCCGCAGCCTGACACGCCAGACGTCACCGCCAACCTCCAGGCATTCAGTAAGCTGACACGACAGGCTGCGCACCGGCAATTCTCCCAGCGCAAGGACGCCATCCCACAGCACGATGCAGTCTTCCAGCGGCTCTGCAATGCAAGTGTAGAACTCGCCGTGATCCCTCACATCGCCAGCCTGCTGCACGCTGCCCTCCACCAGCAACGCAGCACACACATGACAGTTGCCATTGCGGCAGCTCTGCGGGCATTCATAGCCCAAACGCCGCGCCGCATCGAGAATCCGCTCGCCGGGCAGCGTCTCAAGCACTGCTCCGGAGGGCTGCAAGGTTACACGCATCAATCTATTCCTAACTGATTCCAGATGGCATCGATCCGGCGGGTGACCGCCTCATCCTTGACGATGACCCGGCCCCACTCGCGGGTGGTTTCTCCAGGCCACTTGTGAGTGGCATCGAGCCCCATCTTCGAACCCAGGCCGGAGACCGGCGAGGCGAAGTCGAGGTAGTCGATCGGCGTGTTGTCGATCATCACCGTGTCGCGCTTGGGGTCCATGCGCGTGGTGATGGCCCAGATCACGTCGTTCCAGTCCCGGGCATTGATATCGTCGTCGGTGACGATAACGAACTTGGTGTACATGAACTGTCGCAAAAACGACCAGACGCCCAGCATCACGCGCTTGGCGTGCCCCGGGTACTGCTTCTTCATGGTCACCACCGCCATGCGGTACGAGCAGCCTTCGGGCGGCAGGTAGAAGTCGGTGATTTCCGGGAACTGCTTCTGCAGGATCGGCACGAACACTTCATTCAGCGCTACGCCGAGGATCGCCGGCTCATCCGGCGGCCGGCCGGTGTAGGTGCTGTGGTAGATCGGCTTGATGCGGTGGGTGATGCGCTCCACGGTGAACACCGGGAAGCTGTCGACCTCGTTGTAGTAGCCGGTGTGGTCGCCGTACGGGCCTTCATCGGCCATTTCGCCAGGATGGATCACCCCTTCCAGGATGATCTCGGCAGTGGCCGGCACCTGCAGGTCATTGCCGCGGCACTTCACCAGTTCGGTACGGTTGCCCCGCAGCAGGCCGGCGAAGGCGTATTCGGAAAGGCTGTCCGGCACCGGGGTCACGGCGCCGAGAATGGTCGCAGGGTCCGCGCCCAGGGCCACGGACACCGGGAACGGCTGGCCCGGGTGTTTTTCGCACCACTCGCGGTAATCCAGGGCGCCGCCGCGGTGGCTCAGCCAACGCATGATCACCTTGTTGCGGCCGATCACCTGCTGGCGGTAGATGCCCAGGTTCTGCCGATCCTTGTTCGGGCCCTTGGTCACCGTCAGGCCCCAAGTGATCAGCGGGCCGACATCGCCCGGCCAGCAGGTCTGCACCGGCAGCATGCCGAGGTCGACATCATCACCCTCGATCACCACTTCCTGGCACACCGCATCCTTGACCACCTTGGGCGCCATGGAAATGATCTTGCGGAAGATCGGCAGCTTGGACCAGGCGTCCTTGAGCCCCTTGGGCGGTTCCGGTTCCTTGAGGAAGGCTAGCAACTTGCCGATTTCCCGCAGTTCGCTGACGGCCTCGGCGCCCATGCCCAGGGCTACTCGTTCGGGAGTGCCGAACAGATTGCCAAGCACCGGAATGTCATAGCCTGTGGGGTTTTCGAACAACAGGGCCGGGCCTTTGGCACGCAGGGTGCGATCACAGACCTCGGTCATTTCCAGCACTGGGGACACCGGAACCTGGATGCGCTTGAGTTCACCGCGCTGTTCCAGGCCGCTGATAAAGTCGCGCAAGTCGCGATACTGCATGCTTGAGCCTCGTGTTTCGCCGTGGCGTTCAGGGCAGGCAGTTTAGCGCCGAACCCCACTGTTCAGAACAGTGAACTGCCGTTTGATCAATAATCAGATAGCAAAAAGCCGGGTTTCCCCGGCTTTCTGCGGTCCCGCTCGACTTACTTGCGTTTCATCGACAGGAAGAACTCATCGTTGGTCTTGGTCTGTTTCAGCTTGTCGACCAGGAACTCGATGGCGGCGACTTCATCCATGGGATGCAGCAGCTTGCGCAGGATCCACATGCGCTGCAACTCGTCGTCGGCGGTCAGCAACTCTTCGCGGCGGGTGCCGGAACGGTTGATGTTGATGGCCGGGAATACACGCTTCTCGGCGATCTTGCGGTCCAGGGGCAGCTCCATGTTGCCGGTACCCTTGAACTCTTCGTAGATCACTTCGTCCATCTTCGAGCCGGTTTCAACCAGCGCGGTGGCGATGATGGTCAGCGAGCCGCCCTCTTCGATGTTGCGCGCAGCGCCGAAGAAACGCTTCGGTTTCTCCAGGGCGTGGGCATCCACACCACCAGTCAGTACCTTGCCGGAGCTCGGGATCACGGTGTTGTAGGCACGGGCCAGACGGGTGATGGAGTCCAGCAGGATCACCACGTCCTTCTTGTGCTCGACCAGACGCTTGGCCTTCTCGATCACCATCTCGGCAACCTGCACGTGGCGGGTTGGCGGTTCGTCGAAGGTGGAGGCGACCACTTCGCCGCGCACGGTGCGCTGCATCTCGGTCACTTCTTCCGGACGCTCGTCGATCAGCAGCACGATCAGATGAACTTCCGGGTTGTTGCGGGTGATGTTCGACGCGATGTTCTGCAGCATGATGGTCTTGCCCGCCTTTGGCGGAGCAACGATCAGGCCACGCTGGCCTTTACCGATCGGGGCGCACAGGTCGATCACGCGACCGGTCAGGTCTTCAGTGGAACCGTTGCCGGCTTCCATCTTCATGCGCACGGTCGGGAACAGCGGCGTCAGGTTTTCGAACAGGATCTTGTTCTTGGCGTTCTCGGGACGGTCGTAGTTGATCGTGTCGACCTTGAGCAGCGCGAAGTAACGCTCGCCTTCCTTCGGAGGGCGGATCTTGCCAACGATGGTGTCACCGGTGCGCAAGTTGAAGCGACGGATCTGGCTTGGCGAGACGTAGATATCGTCCGGGCCGGCCAGGTAGGAGGCATCGGAGGAGCGAAGGAAGCCGAAGCCGTCCTGGAGGATCTCCAGCACGCCATCACCGGAGATTTCCTCACCGCTTTTCGCGTGCTTTTTCAGCAGGGAGAAAATCACGTCCTGCTTGCGCGAACGGGCCATATTTTCTATGCCCATCTGTTCGGCCAATTCGAGCAGTTCGGTAATCGGCTTTTGCTTGAGTTCAGTCAGATTCATATAGGAATGACGTAATCATTTATAGAGGGGGGAAATTAAGCTTTTGGCTTAATGAGGCCGCGCCGCAGAGAAGGCGACAGGATCGCGTACTAATTCGAAAAGGAGAGCGTCGGCGACGGCTTGCAGGGGGCACTGGAGGAACCAGTGCGGGACCGAATGTAACACCTGAGTTTCGGAGCGTCTAGCCCTCAATCACGAAAAGGCCCCGCATATTGCGGGGCCTTTTCAATCACGCCAAAACCGACAATCAGATGTTGGCGTCGAGGAATGCCGCCAGTTGCGACTTCGACAGCGCACCGACCTTGGTCGCTTCAACGTTGCCGTTCTTGAACAGCATCAGGGTCGGAATACCACGCACGCCATGCTTGGCCGGGGTTTCCTGGTTTTCGTCGATGTTCAGCTTGGCAACGGTCAGCTTGCCTTTGTAGGTTTCAGCAATTTCGTCCAGAACCGGAGCGATCATTTTGCATGGGCCGCACCACTCAGCCCAGTAGTCGACCAGTACAGCGCCTTCGGCTTTGAGTACGTCGGCCTCGAAGCTGGCGTCGCTGACGTGTTTGATAAGATCGCTGCTCATGGAATTCTCCAGGTTGTAAGCAAAAAAACGTGGCCCATCATATCTGCCCTTCCCTCGTTCAGGAAGCCGGAGATGATTGACTCTCACTATGGTGCCCCATGAATTTGGGTATAGCTCAGCTGGGGAAGAAGCGGCGGCAGCCAAGGCGATTCCGCCGGCCTGCGCGGCCCCGCAAAGGCGGTTCCTGCACGCCTTTATATGCGGCGTACCAAGCGGCCAGGGCCAGGGGCAACTGTTCTGGCGACAAACCGCCCAGCTTCCACGCCCCGTTCAGGTCGGATGAACGGTCGTGCGCAAAATGTACAAAAGCCCTCCCTGCCCCGCTGGCGAGTCAAACCGAGCAGCACGCACATAGCTTTTTTGCCGGGGAATTCGAGACTGTCCCGAGAACCGCTACCGCTGCCTGCAACTGCGCTCGAAACCTCGATTGAGGAGCCCTGCATCCCTCGCCCGAGAATGCTCGCCAGGATCTGCGGCGAGCGGTTTCATGCGTTGAATCAAGCCATTGGACACTGCGCGTTGGCGCGAGCCTGTGATCGTGGCAGGATGGCGAGGTTATCGACCGAGACCCCCAACCATGCCCCAATCCCAAGCCAAGAATCTGTCCCTGATCGCTGCAATAGATCTGGGCTCCAACAGCTTTCACATGGTCGTGGCCAAGGCCCGGAACGGTGAGATCCGCATTCTCGAGCGGCTGGGTGAAAAGGTTCAGCTGGCCGCCGGCATCGACGAAGAGCGTCGGCTCAATGAAGAATCCATGCAGCGCGGGCTCGACTGCCTCAAGCGCTTTGCCCAACTGATCAACGGCATGCCCCTGGGCACCGTACGCATCGTCGGCACCAACGCCCTGCGCGAAGCACGCAACCGCGGCGAATTCATCCACCGCGCCGAGGAAATCCTCGGCCACCCGGTGGAAGTCATCTCCGGCCGCGAAGAAGCGCGCCTGATCTACCTCGGGGTTTCCCACACTCTCGCCGACACCCCGGGCAAGCGCCTGGTGGCCGACATTGGCGGCGGCAGCACCGAATTCATCATCGGCCAGCGCTTCGAACCGCTGCTGCGCGAAAGCCTGCAGATGGGCTGCGTGAGCTTCACCCAGCGCTATTTCCGCGACGGCAAGATCACCCCCGCACGCTATGCCCAGGCCTATACCGCAGCGCGGCTGGAGATCATGAGCATCGAGCACGCCCTGCACCGCCTGACCTGGGACGAAGCCATCGGCTCCTCCGGGACCATCCGCGCCATCGGCCTGGCCCTCAAGGCCGGCGGCCAGGGCAGTGGCGAGGTCAACGCCGAAGGCCTGGCCTGGCTCAAGCGCAAGCTGTTCAAGCTCGGCGATGCCGAGAAGATCGATTTCGAAGGCATCAAGCCCGACCGCCGGGCGATCTTCCCCGCCGGCCTGGCGATTCTCGAAGCGATCTTCGACGCCCTGGAACTGCAACGCATGGACCACTGTGAAGGTGCCCTGCGTGAAGGCGTGCTCTACGACCTGCTGGGCCGCCATCACCACGAAGACGTGCGTGAACGTACCCTAGGCTCGCTGATGGAGCGCTACCACGTGGACCTGGAACAGGCTTCGCGGGTCGAGGGCAAGGCCTTGCGCTCCTTCGACCAGGTGGCGGCGGACTGGGACCTGGAGGACGGTGTCTGGCGTGAGTTGCTGGGCTGGGCGGCCAAGGTCCATGAAGTGGGCCTGGACATCGCCCACTATCACTACCACAAGCATGGCGCCTACCTGATCGAACACTCCGACCTGGCCGGTTTCTCCCGGGAAGACCAGCAGATGCTGGCCCTGCTGGTACGCGGCCATCGCCGCAACATTCCCAAGGAGAAGTTCGCCGAGTTCGGCGACGACGGCATCAAGCTGATCCGCCTCTGTGTGCTGCTGCGTTTCGCCATCCTGTTCCACCATATCCGCGGCACCCAGCAAATGCCCCAGGTGAAGCTCAGCGCCGACGGCGACCAGTTGGACGTGGAATTCCCGGCCAACTGGCTGGACGAAAACCAGCTGACCCAGGCCGACTTCGCCCTTGAAGCGGACTGGCTGACCCGGGTCGGTATCGTGCTCAACGTCCGCTGACCCTGCCCCACCGCGGATGTAGGAGCCGGCTTGCCGGCGAAGAGGCCCCCAAGCCTTGAATCACCCTTACCGGCGCTTTCGCTGGCAAGCCAGCTCCTACAGGTCACCCACGCAGCCCAATAAAAAAGGCCAGCCCGGTGATCGGGCTGGCCTTTTTCATGGGCGCCTGTAGCGTTTAGCGCACTGGCAACACCGGGCTGCCAAGACGCTCCAGCAAGGTCGCCTGGGCGCTGCGCGGGTTCTGGTTGCCGGTCGGCGTGTTACGGATGTAACGACCGTCGGACTGCAGGCTCCAGCTGTGGGTGTTGTCGGTGAGGTAACTCTCCAACTCCTTCTTGACCCTCAGGATCAGCTTCTTGCCCTCCACCGGGAAGCAGGTCTCGACCCGCTTGTCGAGGTTGCGCTCCATCCAGTCGGCGCTGGAAAGGAACATCTGTTCCTCGCCGCCATTGAGGAAGTAGAACACCCGGGTGTGCTCGAGGAAGCGGCCGATGATCGAGCGCACGTGGATATTGTGCGAGACCCCGGCAATACCTGGACGCAGGCAGCACATGCCCCGCACCACCAGGTCGATGCGCACGCCCGACTGGCTGGCCTTGTACAGCGCGCGGATGATCTTCGGATCGGTCAGCGAGTTGAACTTGGCGATGATGTGCGCCGGTTTGCCGTCCAGGGCGAACTGAGTCTCCCGGGCAATCATGTCGAGCATGCCCTTCTTCAGGGTGAACGGCGCATGCAGCAGCTTCTTCATGCGCAGGGTCTTGCCCATGCCGATCAACTGGCTGAACAGCTTGCCGACGTCTTCGCACAGGGCGTCGTCGGAGGTCAGCAGGCTGTAGTCGGTGTACAGCCGGGCGTTGGCCGCGTGGTAGTTACCGGTGCCCAGGTGCGCATAGCGCACGATCTCGCCGGCTTCGCGACGCAGGATCAGCATCATCTTGGCGTGGGTCTTGAACCCCACCACACCGTAGATCACCACCGCACCGGCCGCCTGCAGGCGACTGGCCATCTGCAGGTTGGACTCTTCATCGAAGCGCGCCCGCAACTCGATCACCGCGGTGACCTCCTTGCCGTTGCGCGCAGCGTCCACCAGGGCGTCGACAATCTCCGAGTTGGCGCCACTGCGGTACAGGGTCTGGCGCACCGCCAGCACGTGCGGATCCTTGGCGGCCTGGCGCAACAGGTCGACCACGGGAGTGAAGGATTCGAACGGGTGCAGCAGCAGGATGTCCTGCTTGCTGATGACGCTGAAGATGTTCTCGCTGTTCTGCAGCAGTTTCGGAATCTGTGGCGTGAACGGCGTGTATTGCAGCTCCGGATGGCTGTCCAGACCGGTGATGCTGAACAGCCGCGTCAGGTTCACCGGGCCGTTGACTTGGTACAGCTCGGTCTCGTGCAGGTTGAACTGCTTGAGCAGGTAGTCCGACAGGTGTTTCGGGCAGGTGTCGGCCACCTCCAGGCGCACCGCATCACCGTAGCGACGGGAGAACAGCTCGCCGCGCAAGGCACGGGCCAGGTCTTCGACGTCCTCGGTGTCCACTGCCAGGTCGGCGTTTCGGGTCAGGCGGAATTGATAGCAGCCCTTCACCTTCATGCCCTGGAACAGGTCATCGGCGTGGGCGTGGATCATCGACGAGAGGAACACATAATTGTCGCCAGGGCCGCCGACTTCTTCCGGCACCTTGATGATCCGTGGCAGCAGGCGCGGCGCCGGGATGATCGCCAGGCCCGAGTCGCGGCCGAAGGCGTCGATGCCTTCGAGTTCGACGATGAAGTTCAGGCTCTTGTTCACCAGCAATGGGAACGGGTGCGTCGGATCCAGGCCGATGGGGGTGATGATCGGCGCGATCTCGTCGCGGAAATAGCGGCGCACCCAAGTCTTGAGCTTGGTGGTCCAGTAGCGGCGACGGATGAAGCGGATCTGATGTTTCTCCAGCTCCGGCAACAGAATGTCGTTGAGAATCGCGTATTGACGATCGACGTGACCGTGCACCAACTCGCTGATGCGCGCCAGCGCCTGGTGCGGCTGCAGGCCATCGGCACCGGCCTGTTCACGGGCGAAGGTGATCTGCTTCTTCAGGCCGGCCACGCGGATCTCGAAGAACTCGTCCAGGTTGCTGGAGAAGATCAGCAGGAACTTCAGGCGCTCCAGCAGCGGGTAGGACTCGTCCAGCGCCTGTTCCAGCACGCGGATGTTGAATTGCAGTTGCGACAGCTCGCGGTGGATGTACAGGCTGCTGTCATCCAGGTTGGGAATGACGATAGCCGGCGCCGGTTGCGCCTCCGCCACGCCGGCCGCCGGCGCGGGCTCCAGCTCCGGCGGGGTCTCGGCCACGGGCTCGATCACCGGCTGGGCGTCTTTTACGGCAACTTCTGAGAGTCCTTCAGTATTCATCGCGTGTTCCTGGGAGGGCTATTTTTGCTCTCGTAACAATTGAGCAGCACGAACGGCAAAGTAAGTCAGGATGCCATCGGCACCTGCACGTTTAAAAGCGGTCAGGGATTCAAGAATAACCCCTTCACCCAACCAACCATTCTGGATCGCCGCCATGTGCATGGCGTACTCGCCGCTGACCTGATAGACAAAGGTCGGGACCTTGAATTCATCCTTGACCCGAAAAAGGATATCCAGGTACGGCATGCCCGGCTTGACCATGACCATGTCCGCCCCTTCCGCCAGGTCCGCGGCCACTTCCTGCAAGGCTTCGTGAGCGTTGGCCGGGTCCATCTGGTACGAGGCCTTGTCGGCCTTGCCCAGGTTCAGCGCCGAACCCACCGCATCACGGAAAGGCCCGTAGTAGGCGCTGGCGTACTTGGCCGAGTAGGCCATGATCCGCACATTGACGTGCCCCGCCAGCTCCAGTGCCTCGCGGATCGCCTGGACCCGCCCGTCCATCATGTCGGACGGCGCCACCACCTGGGCCCCCGCCTCGGCGTGGGACAGGGCCTGGCGCACCAGGGCGTCGACGGTGATGTCGTTCTGCACGTAGCCGTGTTCGTCGAGGATACCGTCCTGGCCGTGGGTGGTGAATGGATCGAGGGCCACATCGGTGATCACCCCCAGCGCGGGAAACCGCGCACGCAAAGCGCGGGTGGCGCGCTGAGCGATACCTTCGGGGTTCCAGGATTCGGCGGCGTCCAGCGACTTGAGCCCGGCCGGCGTCACCGGAAACAGTGCCAGCGCCGGAATCCCCAGCTCGACCCAATGGGCCGCTTCTTCCAGCAGCAGGTCGATGGTCAGGCGTTCGACCCCAGGCATCGAGGCCACCGCCTCACGGCGATTCTCACCCTCGAGCACAAACACCGGCAGGATCAGATCATCCACACTCAGGCGATTCTCGCGCACCAGACGGCGGGAAAAATCATCCCGGCGGTTGCGCCGCAGACGAGTGGCAGGAAACAGGCGGTTGGCGGGGGTAAAGCTCACGGCGGACTCCAGGGCCCGCGCTGGCGGGCGAGCGGAACAGTTATAAGCGGGCATTATGACGAACAGATGACAGTTGTGCTCAAGGTGTTGACCGACAGCAACACTCATTGTCATAGGGGGGAATGTTCACGTCGAGACACATTTCGATACTTTCCCGAACGTCGTCGAAGGGGTAGGCTGCGCGTTCATTTCGCCAGCATCCAGACAATGCTCCAACAATTTCTTCAGGATTTCGGCTACTTCGCCCTCTTTCTCGGTACGTTTTTCGAAGGCGAAACCATTCTGGTTCTAGCCGGGTTTCTTGCGTTCCGCGGATACATGGATATCAACCTGGTGATGGTGGTTGCCTTCTTCGGCAGCTACGCCGGTGACCAGCTGTGGTACTTCCTGGGACGCAAGCATGGCCGCAAGTTGCTGGCGCGCAAGCCGCGCTGGCAAATGATGGGTGACCGGGCGCTGGAGCACATCCGCAAGCACCCGGACATCTGGGTGCTGAGCTTTCGCTTCGTCTACGGACTGCGCACGGTGATGCCGGTGGCCATCGGCCTGTCCGGCTATCCGCCAGGACGCTACCTGCTGCTCAATGGCATCGGCGCGGCCATCTGGGCAATCGCCCTCGCCTCGGCGGCCTACCATTTCGGCGCCGTCATGGAAGGCATGCTCGGCAGCATCAAGAAGTACGAGCTCTGGGTACTGGGCGCGTTGCTGGTGCTGGGCTTTGGCCTGTGGTTGCGCCGGCGGTTCAAGAACGCGCGCCTGGCCAAGCAGATCTACGAAGCCGAACAGGCCGGCGAACACGCCAAGGCCAAGGAATCTACGACGCCAGTCGAGTGAAGCGCTGGCCGCAGCAGTACAGCAGGCTGACACTCAACAGGCTGTAGCAGCCCAGCGCCACCCAGGCCAGGTGGCCGGCCGGCCACAGGCCGACGATGGGCGCCAGCCACACCAGTGGCAGGTTCGACAGCAGCCGTGCCAGCTCCAGCTTCAGGCTCCAGGGCCGGTTTTCCAGGGCTGCCCCCAGCACGAACAGGCCAAATGCCAGGACGCTCCAGCCCAGGACCAGGGCCTGGGTCGAGAGGCGGTCCTCGGCGTTCATCAGGTAGCTGCCCAGCGCCACATAAACTGCGAACTGCAGCACCACATAGACCTGCCGACGCCCCTGCAAAGGCACCTCGAACTTGCGGAACCGGCTCAAGTCCGGCTTGGGCAAAGGATTGCGGGCTTGCACGTCCGCCGGACGCCAACCGGTGCGCATGAACCAGATCCGCAACTTGTCCCAATAACTGGACGTGTGCCGGGCGTCATCCCACAACTGCGCGTAGAACTGCAGGTTGGCCCATAGCGGGTTCCAACTGGCCAGCGGCGTGGTCACCCCGAACACCACCGGTTCGTTGTCATCCTCCTCCTGGAAAGTGCCAAACAGCCGATCCCAGAGAATGAACACGCCGCCGTAGTTGCGATCCATATAAAGAGTGTTCTGCGCGTGATGCGCCCGATGGTTGGACGGGGTGACGAAGAACCACTCGTACCAGCCCAGCTTGCCGATGTGCCGGGTGTGCACCCAGAACTGATAGAGCAGGTTGAGGGCCGCCACAGTGACGAACACCGACAGCGGCACCCCAAGCACCGCCAGGGGCAGGTAGAAGATCCAGCCCAGGAGAAACCCGGTGCTGGTCTGGCGCAACGCCGTGGAAAGGTTGTAGTCCTCGCTCTGGTGATGCACCGAGTGGGCGGCCCAGAGGATGTTGCGCTCATGGCCACAGCGATGCAGCCAGTAGTAGCACAAGTCATACAGGACAAAGGCCGCCACCCAGACCCAGGCACTCTGCGCGGACAGCTCGAACAGCGCCAGGTGCTTGAGGGCAAAGGCGTAAGTGACCAGGCCCAGGCCCTTGGTCAACAGGCCTGTCGTGGTGGACAACACGCCGGTGCTGATGCTATTGACCGCATCGGCAACCCGGTAGTTGTGCACTCCCCGCCAGCGGTCGGCCAACAATTCGGCGACAATCAACACGAAGAAGAACGGCACCGCATAGAGAATGAGGTTCATGGCGCGACCTGATCGGAATCGATAGCCAAGATTAGGTCCGAGCCTGACATTCCCCTATGGCGACAGGTGACAAAACGGCGGACATTTAGCGCCATGAATCTGGAGAAAAACCCATGAGCAAAAAAGTTGCAGTGATCCTTTCCGGCTGTGGTGTGTTTGACGGCGCCGAGATCCACGAAAGCGTGATCACTCTGTTGCGCCTCGACCAACGCGGCGCCCAGGTACAGTGCTTCGCCCCTGACATTCCCCAGATGCACGTGCTCAACCATCTGACCGGCGAAGCCATGCCCGAGACCCGCAACGTCCTGGTGGAGTCGGCGCGCATTGCCCGGGGACAGGTCAAGGACCTGCGCGAAGCCAAGGTCGAGGACTTCGACGCACTGATCGTTCCTGGCGGTTTTGGCGCCGCCAAGAACCTCTCCAGCTTCGCCACCGAAGGCGCCGCCTGCAGTGTCCAGGCAGACGTCCTGGCCCTGGCCGAAGCCTTTGCCGAAGCGGGCAAGCCGGTGGGCCTGATGTGCATCGCCCCAGCCCTGGCGGCGAAGATCTACGGCCCCGGCGTGACCTGCACCATCGGCAACGACGCCGACACGGCCGCAGCCCTGGTCAAGATGGGCGCCACCCATGCTGAATGCGCGGTGGGCGACATCATCGAGGACAAGGCGCGCAAGCTGGTGAGCACCCCCGCGTACATGCTTGCACAATCCATCAGCGAAGCCGCCTCGGGCATCAACAAGCTGGTGGACCGGGTACTGGAATTGACCCACGAAGGCGAGCAGTAAAGCCTGTGGCGAGGGCGCTTGCTCCCGCAGGGCCGGGTTGAGGCACTCGCGCAAAGCGCCCGCAAGATCGGCTGACGCGGTGAACCAGGTACTGCGCATCAGCCGATTTCACCACTGCTGCGCCCTTGAGCGGGAGCAAGCCGCCTCTCTACAACCCGCTCCCTCCCCCCTTCAACCTTGGCGTGCCAGCCGGGTCAGGATCCGGTCCAGGGAATTGGCGAAGGCCTGCTTCTCACGATCGCCATAGGGCGCCTGCCCGCCACTGACCTGCCCCTGCTCCCGCAGATCGGTGAACAGGTTGCGCACCGCCAGGCGCTCACCCATGTTCTGTGCATCGAACTCCTTGCCCCGCGGGTCCAGGGCCGCCACGCCCTTTTTCACCAGCCGGTCGGCCAGCGGCACGTCGCTGCAGATCACCAGCTCACCAGGCACCGCGTGCTCCACCAGATAGTCATCGGCCGCATCCGGGCCGCTGGGCACCACGATCAACCTGACACAGGCAAAGGCCGGCTTGATCTGCGCCTGCCCAGCCACCAGCACCACTTCGAACTGGCGCTTGAGGGCAAAGCGCACCACCTGGTCCTTGGCTGCCTTGGGGCAAGCGTCAGCATCGATCCAGACACGCATTGAAGTTCTCCCTGCAACATGCAAAACGGGCAAGCCGCCCCCGCAGGGGCGGGCGTGCCCGCGATCAGTACAGCCTGTGGCTCAAGAAGCCTGCAAACGCCGCTTCTCACTCATCCGGCTGCGGCTATAGAGCACCACGATCGCCAGAATGGCCAGCGCCTGGGCGGCCAGCGAATAGGCGTCGGCATGAATGCCCAGCCAATCGAAGTCGAAGAATGGCACCGGGCGGGTGCCGAAGATACCCGCCTCCTGCAGCGCCTTGACCCCGTGACCGGCAAACACCACCGACAAGGCGCAGAGCAACGCCGCGTTGATGCTGAAGAACAGCGTCAGCGGCAGCTTGGCCGAGCCCCGCAGGATCACCCACGCCAGGCCTACCAGCAGCACCAGGGCGGTGGCGCCACCGGCCAGCACCGCGTTGTGCCCGGCAGGGCCGGCCTGCAGCCACAGGGTCTCGTAGAACAGGATCACCTCGAACAACTCGCGGTAGACCGAGAAAAATGCCAGCACCGCGAAACCAAAACGCCCACCACCGCCCACCAGGCTGCTCTTGATGTAGTCCTGCCAGGCCGCCGCATGCCGGCGGTCGTGCATCCACACCCCGAGCCACAGCACCATGACGCTGGCGAACAGCGCGGTAGCGCCCTCCAGCAGTTCCCGCTGAGAGCCGCTGACATCGATCACGTACGCCGCCAGGGCCCAGGTTCCCAGGCCGGCCAGCAGGGCCAGGCCCCAGCCGACGTTGACGCTGCGCACCGCCGATTGCTGCCCGGTGTTACGCAGGAACGCGAGGATCGCCGCCAGCACCAGGATCGCCTCCAGGCCTTCACGCAGCAGGATCAACAGGCCGGAGATGAAGCTCAGGGACGCGCTCAGGCTGTCACCGCCCAACAGTTCGGCGGACGCCTTGAGCTTGGCCTTGGCCGCGTCAAGGCGCTGCTCGGCCTGGGCCACCGGCAGCCCGTCCTGCAGCGACTGACGGTAGGCCATCAAGGCCTTTTCCGTGTCCTTGCGCACCGTGGCATCGACATTGTCCAGGGAGCTTTCCACCAACTCGAAGCCTTCCAGGTAAGCCGCTACCGAGAGGTCGTAGGCTTGCTCGTGATCGCCGTTGCGATAGGCCGCAAGACTCTTGTCCAGGGTCGACGCGGTGTAGTCCAGCAACTGCGCCGGGCCACGCTTGACCTGGGGTGGCTGGGCACGCTGGGCGCGGAAGCTGGCCGCCGCTTGCGGGCCCTGGGCCGCCAGCACTTCGCCGGGAGTCTGCCGGGCCAGATCGGACAGGTTGAAACTCTGCGCGCCTTTGGCGGCAGCGGGGTCGGCACTGAAACTGGCGATGTAGGTAGCCAGGTCCCAACGCTGGCGATCATCCAACTGATCGGTGAAAGACGGCATATCAGTGCCTTCGACACCCAGCCCCAGGGTGTTGTAGATGGCATACAGGCTCAACCGATCGAGCCGCGCGGCATCGCGCAGGTTGGCCGGTGGTGGAGTCATGCCGACACCGGCCGGGCCGTCGCCGGCACCGTTTGCGCCGTGGCAGACCGAGCAATGCTGGGCATACAACGGCGCACCGCGAGTCGGGTCCGGGGTAATGATCGGCGCCTGGCTGACTTCATAAGCCACCGCCAGCCGGGCCCCCATCTGCCGCGCCTGGCGAGCCACGAGGTCACCGTCCACCCGATCGGCAACCGCCTTGCGCAGGCTGGCAACACCTTGCTCCAGTTCCGCCTTCTCCGGCTTGGCCGGCAGATCGCCGATCAACCCCTGCAAGACTCCGAGAAACTCCACCTGCTCGCGGTACTCGGACTCATCGATAACCTGGCCTGCCTCGACGGTGGCCGGGTAGTCGGCGCCAATGTAGTCCAGCAAATGCAGGGCCTTGGGCGCGCCATCAACGGTATCGGCCAGCAGGTTGAAGCTGCAGAGCACCAGCACCGGCAGCACCAGCAATGCCAGTAAACGGGAAGGGGCAGTCATGAATGAATCTCAAAGGGAAATACGAAGTAACATATTGTTCCCTCCCCATCGGTTTCACTCAAGGCTTATCGGCCCGCAGAAACATGTTCAACTGCCGCAGGCCGGCCTGGGCCAAGCCCGCACTGCACCGCAAGCGTGCAGGAGCACTGCGGCCTGCAAGCGCTCAACACCATGGCGTGCCCGCCCCCACCAGGGGGACCCCCCGTTCTTGATACCCCATCGAGGCTCAACGAACAGCGGCCCGAATAGTGGCAATACCCAATCAAATTGCATCTAAAAAGCCATTACAGCGTCAGAATCCACGTCTATAATGCCGCGCCCTCGTTATCGCGATAAGGCATTTAAGCTCCTCTTCTTATGAGGAATTGGCAGGGTAGCCATTGTTCCTGCCAGTGAGTTCGTCCAGCCCGACTCGCACGCCAGGCTGTCTCATTCAGGGAAGAAGTACCCATGGCATCCCGCGCCCTCACCTTGATTGCCCTCAGCGCAGTCACCCTGCTCGCCGGTTGCTCGGCCTTTCGCAGCTACGACAGCGAACTTCAGGAAACCAACCAGCAATTGCGTGCCGGCAATCTCGATGCCGCCCTGACCCTGCTGGAAAAGAACAACCAGGGTGAAGACAAGGACCTCCTCTACTACTTCGAGAAAGGCGAGTTGCTGCGAGCCAAGGGCGATCTGAATGGCAGCCAGGCTGCCTGGGGCCATGCCGACCAGGTGGTGGGCAACTGGGAAGACTCGGTCAAGTTCGACAGCGACAAGTACCTGGCCCAGTTCGGCAGCTTTCTGGTCAATGACAAGGTCCGCCGCTACGAAGGCTACGACTACGAAAAAGTCATGCTGACCACCCAGATGGCCATGAACCTGCTGGCCAGCAATGATTTCGATGGCGCCCGCATGGCCATCAAGAAAACCCACGAGCGCGAAGCGGTGATCGCCGAGCTGCGGGACAAGGAATACCTCAAGCGCGAGGACGAGGCCGAGAAGCAGGGGGTCAAGACTCAGTACAAGGACCTCAAGGGCTACCCGGTGGAAGCCCTCGATGCGCCAGACGTGGTCAACCTGAAGAACAGCTATCAGAGCGCCTTCAGCCACTACCTGGCTGGCTTCGTCTATGAAGCCCTGGGCGAGAAGGACCTGGCGGCACCCGGCTACCGCAAGGCCGCCGAGCTGCGCCCCAATACTCCACTGCTGGAGCAGGCACTGCTGAACCTGGATGAACCCGCTGCGCCGGTAGCGGTTGAAGCCCCAGGCAAATCCTCGACCAAGTCCAAGCGCAAGGCTTCGGCCCAGGCCCCGATCAAGGCGCTGGTGCCGGTCCTCGCGGCTGACGAAAGCGACGTGTTGATCGTCGTGCAAAGCGGCCTGGCTCCGGCGCGTGACTCGGTGCGCATTCCCCTGCCCCTGCCGATCAACGACCATCTGGTGATCACCCCGCTGTCATTCCCGGTGATCAAGGCCGACACCTCGACCCAGGCCTTCGCCCAGATCGGCATCGACGGCCAGCAGCAGAACCTGACCCTGCTCAACAGCACCACTGCCATGTCCCGCCGGGCCCTGCGTGACGACATGCCGGGGATCATCCTGCGTACCACCGTACGCGCCGTGAGTCGTGGCATCGCGCAAAAGAACCTCAACGAAGTCAATCCGCTGGCCGGCCTCGCCGTCGGCCTGGCTTCGGCGATCACCGAAGGCGCCGACACCCGCACCTGGCGCACCTTGCCGGACAACACTCAGGTGGCGCGCCTGCGCCTCAAGCAGGGCGAACACAGCCTGAGCCTGCCCAACGCTCTGGGCGGCACCCAGGTACAGGTCAAGGTCGACCAGCGCTACCAGGTGATCGCCCTGCGCGTGGTGGGCAACCGGGTATTCAGCAGCGGCCTGGCTGCCCAGGTCATCCCGAACAACGCCGGCCAGGCCATGGCCAGCAACCAACGTCCCTAAGCGGAGCTCCTCATGCGCGTGAAACTTCTCGCTGTTGCCGCACTGGCCCTCCTGGCCGGTTGCACCACCCCTGCGCCTCCGGCCCCCGGCAGTGCCGCGAGCAAGGTGGTGGTGATGAACAAGTTCAACAATATCGCCATCGGTGCGATGCGGGTCGCCCGTGAAAACGGCTTCCTGACGGTCAAGGTGGCACTGAACAACACCAGCCACACCAACATGACGATGTACTACCGCTTCGTCTGGCTGGGCGACGACGGTTTCCCGGTGGCCGACGAGGAAAGCTGGAAAGTCTTCAACCTGTACGCGGCCCAGGCCACCTTCCTGCCGGCCATCGCGCCGGTGCCCAAGGCCACCGACTTTCGCATGGAAGTCAAAACCCAATAAGCCGTCCCTGAACCCGATCAAGAGAACACTTCCATGTTTGCACGCTTTTCCTTCCTCGCCGTGGCCGCCCTGCTGGCCAGCGGCTGCGCCAACAACTCCCCGGTACTGGGTGGCAAGAACATCAGCTACGGCGACAGCAAGGCCGTGGAACTGGTGACCAACGAGTTCGGCTCCACCGACCTGCAGATGATCGCCGAATCCATGACCCGCTCCCTGGCCCAGTCCGGCATCCTCCAGGGCCGCCCGGTGGTGCAGGTCTACGACGTGAAGAACAAGACCAGCGAGTACATCGACACCCGCGAGATCACCACCTCGATCAAGACCCAGCTGATGAAGTCCGGCACCGCCCGCTTCGCCAGCGACAACACCGCCATGCAGAGCCAGGTCGACCAGCTCAAGCTGCAGAACCAGAGCGGCCTGTACAAGAAATCCACCGTGGCCAAGACCGGCAACATGATCGCCGCCAAATACCGCCTTGAGGGCTCCATCAGCTCCATCGTCAAGCGCAGCAGCGATTACAAGGACGTCTTCTACAAATTCAGCCTGCAGTTGATCGACGTCGAGAGCGGTCTGGCCGAGTGGATGGACGAAAAAGAGATCCGCAAGACCACGGAGCGCTAAACGATGCGTGCATGGATTGGCATCCTGGCCCTGGCCTGCGCCTTCAGCGCGCAGGCGGCGCCGAAAGTCGCAGTCACGGACCTGGCCTACCAGGAGCGTGTGCAGGAGTACATTCACCTGGTCTCGGCCCAGCAGAACTATCGCGAGGGCTACTACAGCTCCAGCGGCTCGGCCAGCTACAACGAACTGGAAGCCAGCACCAGCTACATCGAAGAAGGCGAACTGCGCAAGTTCACCGGTGACATCAAGGGCGGGATCCTCAAGTCCGGGATGTTCCAGCTGGTGCAGGGCTCGCCCCACACCGATGCGTCCAAGGCCAACGTCTATGACGTGATCAAGCGCATCAAGGCCGGCAACTTCAAGGGTGCCGACTATGTGCTGTTCGGCACCGTGTCGGACATCGACTTCACCCAGGACATCAACGAGCTGGCCAATACCAACAGCTACTCGGCGGTGCTGGGCCTGACCCTGGTGGCGGATTTCAGCCTGATCAACACCCGCACCTTCGAGATCACCTCGGCATTCACTGCCATGGGCGAAGGCCAGGACACCAAGCTGGTGAACAGCCGCGATATCCGCGTCTCGCTGAACCGGCCGCGGGTGGTGCGCGAAGTGTCCAAGGCCCTGGGCGAGGATGTCACCCGGCAGATGGCCGAGCAGTTGGGCCGTGGCGGCTACGAGCAGCAGGGGCAGGCGCCGATGCGCAACAACCTGCCGCCGGACACGGCACCGGTGATCCTGCGCTAACGCTTACGCCAACGAAAAAGGCGACCCATGGGGTCGCCTTTTTTTGTCGCCGGAGAACCTACACCGCAGCCTTGCGGATGGTTGCCAGCAAGCCCGCTGCGCCGATGAACAGCCCGGCGAAAGTGCGGTTCATCCGCCGCTGCTGGACCGGGGTGCGCAACAGCCGCAAGACCTTGGACGCCAACCCGGTGTAGCCGGCCATGACAATCAGGTCGACCACGATCATGGTGGCGCCGAGGATCAGGTATTGCTTGAGCAATGGCGCATGAGGATCGATGAACTGCGGCAGCACCGCCAGCATGAACACCAGGGCCTTGGGGTTGCTGATGTTCACCAGGAAGCCGCGGAACACCAGGGCCAGGGGCTTGCCGATGGGACGGATGGCCGCGTCGTCGCTGAGGTCGCTGGGCAGCGCCCGCCACTGTTTCACTGCCAGGTAGACCAGATAGGCCACACCGAACCATTTGATGGCATAGAAGGCGGTGGAAGAGGCGGCAAGGATGGCGCCCACGCCGGCCGCGACAATGGCGATCTGCATGGCCAGGCCCAGTTGCAGGCCCAAAGCGTTCCAGTAACCGCGCCAGAAACCGTATTGCAGACCACAGGACATGGACGCAATGGCACCTGCCCCGGGAGAAAGACTGATCACCCAACTGGCGGCAAAAAACGCCAGCCATGTCTCAAAAGCCATCGCACACCTCGGATCGAATTTGGTCGTGACTGCCTAAGCTAATCCTCCGACCGGCGACTGACCATGTTTTTTTGTCGGACAGGCGCTACTCGACCCTGGCAGTCACTGTCACAGCGGCTACAGGCGCGCTCTAGCAGTGAGCGGCTACTTTTCGCCCGTCCCCACGGGCAGCACGTCGCTGCCGCGCCACCGGCGCACGGAGCGCTGGAAGAACAGGCTGTTGGGCACCTGCACCATGGCGCTGCCGGTGCCGGCCTCTTCGGACTCGATCAGGGTGGTGTACAGCAGGTTGATCGCCACGACCCGGCCCTTGACCCCGGGCTTGTCGACGGTGTCCACCAGCTCCACCACATCCCCCAGGCGAAACGGGCCGACAGTGAAGATCAGGATCGCGCACAGCAGGTTGGAGAGCACGCTCCACATCGCGAAGAAGGCCACGGCCGCCACCGCGACGAAGCCGGACAGGGCCGTCCACAGCACTGTGGCGGACACCCCCAGACGCTCCAGGACGAAGATCACCGCGCTGCCCATGATCAGCCAGCGCAGGCCGCCGCGCAGCGGCATCAGCAATTGCGGCGGGAACGGGTAACGCTCGCCCAGGCGGGTCAGGCCACGGGCCACGAAGCGCTGGGCCAGATAGCCCGCCAAGAGAATCAGCAAGATCTGCACGCCAACCCACAACGGACCGATCCACTGCGCCGGCAACGGCAACTGCAGCGCCTCCATCAGGACAACGCCTCCAGCTCGGCCTGCATGCTTTCCAGCAGTTCCAGGGCCTCCATCCAGGCCTCTTCCAGCTCGGACTCACGGACCTTGAGCTTGGCCTGCTCGGCCAGCAGGTCCCGCAGTTCATCCTTGCGCGCCGCCTCGTACAAACCGCTGTCGCCGAGGCTGGCCTCGATCTTGGCCAGGCGCTCATGCACCTTGCCCAGCTCGGTTTCCAGCTTGTCGGCTTCGCGCTTGTGCGGTGCCAGCTGCTGGCGCAGGGCGGCAGCGGCCTGGCGCTGGGCCTTCTTGTCGGTCTTGTCCGGATTGACCGGAGCATTGCTGACCGGGGCATTGCGCTGGCGGTAATCCACCAGCCAGCGGGTGTAGTCGTCCAGGTCGCCGTCGAACTCTTCGACCTTGCCGTCGGCCACCAGGAAGAAGTTGTCAGTGGTGCTCTTGAGCAGATGGCGATCGTGGGAGACCACCAGCACCGCGCCACTGAACTCTTGCAAGGCCATGGTCAGGGCCAGGCGCATCTCCAGGTCCAGGTGGTTGGTGGGTTCGTCGAGCAGCAACAGGTTCGGCCGCTCCCAGGCGATCAGCGCCAGCGCCAGGCGGGCCTTTTCACCGCCGGAGAAATTCAGCACCGGCTCATCGATACGGGCGCCACGGAAGTCGAAGCCGCCGAGGAAATCGCGCAGGGGCTGTTCGCGCTCGGTAGGAGCCAGGCGCTGCAAGTGCAGCAACGGGCTGGCCTTTGCATCCAGAGAGTCGAGCTGATGCTGGGCGAAATAGCCGACGACCGTGTTCTCGCCACGGGTCAGGCGGCCGGCCAGGGGCTGCAGCTCACCGGACAGGTTCTTGATCAGGGTCGACTTGCCGGCACCGTTGGGGCCCAGCAGGCCGATCCGCGCACCCGGCGTCAGCTGCAGCTTGACCTTCTCCAGGATGGTGCGCTCGCCATAACCCAGGCGCGCGTCGGAGAGGTCGATCAGGGGGCTGGAGATCTTCGTCGACTCGCGGAAGGTGAAGTCGAACGGCGAGTCGACATGGGCTGCCGACAGTTCCTCCATGCGCTCCAGGGCCTTGATCCGGCTCTGGGCCTGGCGGGCCTTGGTGGCCTGGGCCTTGAAGCGGGCGATGTAGCTTTCCATGTGCGCACGCTGCGCCTGCTGCTTCTCGTAGGCCTGCTGTTGCTGGGCCAGGCGTTCGGCACGGGCCCGTTCGAAAGCGCTGTAGCCGCCGCGATAGAGGGTGATCTTGCGTTGATCCACGTGGGCCACGTGATCGACCACAGCATCGAGGAAGTCGCGATCGTGGGAGATCAGCAGCAAAGTACCGGGGTAGCCCTTGAGCCACTCTTCGAGCCAGATGATGGCGTCGAGGTCCAAGTGGTTGGTGGGTTCGTCGAGCAACAACAGATCCGACGGGCACATCAGCGCCTGGGCCAGGTTCAGGCGCATCCGCCAGCCCCCGGAGAAGTCGCCGACCTGGCGGTCCATCTGCTCGTTGGTGAAACCCAGGCCGGCCAGCAGTTTGCGGGCGCGGGCGTCGGCAGTGTAGCCGTCGGCGCTGTCCAGTTCGGCATGCAGGCGCGCCTGGGCAGCACCGTCGTGGGCCGCTTCGGCGGCGGCCAGGTCATGCTGCACCTGGCGCAGGCGCAGGTCGCCGTCAAGCACATAGTCCACCGCCAGGCGCTCGAGGGTATCGACCTCCTGACGCATGTGGGCAATGCGCCAGTCGGCCGGCAGGAAGCAGTCACCCGAGTCCGGGTGCAGCTCACCGCGCAGCAGGGCGAACAGGCTGGATTTTCCGGCGCCGTTGGCACCGATCAGGCCGGCTTTATGGCCGGCGTGCAGGGTCAGCTCGGCGTCTTCTAGCAGACGTTGCGGACCACGCTGTAAAGTCAGGTTCTGAAGTCGAATCATAATGGCGGCGGAGTCTACCAGCTTCGTTCGCAACTGGCGCGAGTAGCACTATGTCCTCTGACCTGTGGAGCTTTGCCCTGAAGACCTATGCCCTGCCCGGCGTGCAGGAGGCCTGCCTGCAACTGCAGGAAAGCGGGGCCAATGTCTGCCTGTTGCTTTGCGGGGCTTGGCTGGGTCGACAGGGAATAGGCTGTGATCAACAACGCCTGAAGCAGCTTGAAGAGCTGACGGTACCCTGGGACCGGGAGGTGGTGCAGCCTTTGCGCAACCTGCGGATCGGGTGGCGTGAGGCAGCGAGCGCAGACACCGAATTAAGCGCCTTGCGTGAACAGCTCAAGAGCCTGGAACTGGAAGCCGAACGACAACTGCTGCTGCGTCTGCAGGCACGAGCGCAAGGGTGGCCCGCAGCTCAGGCACAGAGTCTGGAGGCTTGGCTGGAAGGACTGGCGGCCGAAGCCGCCGACCTCAACCGCGATGCGCTGCAAGTGCTGCGCCTCGCGGTGACCGGCGCTTAGGAAGCGCTGGAGGGGGTGCTGGCCGCAGGCACAGCGGGAGTTGCGGGTGCACTGGCAGCCGGTGCAGGAGCCGCTGGCGCTGCTGGCTTGACCGCAGCCGCTGCAGGTGCCGCCGGCTTGGCTGCAGGGGTCGCAGGTTTGGCCGCGGCTGGCTTGGCGGCCGCTGGTTTGGCCACTGGCTTTTTCACCGCCGGTTTGGCAGCAGGCTTGGCTGTGGCAGGCTTGGCGGCCGACGATGCAGCAGCAGGCTTGGCGGCTACTGCTGGCTTGGCAGCGGGTTTGGCTGCGGGTTTGGCGGCAGCCTTTACCGGTGCTTTTGCAGCAGCAGGCTTGGCCACTGGTTTGGCCACTGGTTTGGCTGCAGGTTTAGCCGCAGCGGGTTTGGCAGCTGCAGTTTTAGCCGCAGGTTTCGCCGCGGGCTTGGCTGCAGGTTTGGCTGCAACAGGTTTCGCAGCGGGTTTGGCAGCAGGCTTGGCCGCTGGTTTGGCAGCGGCTTTAGCTGCGGGTTTGGCAGCAACCGGTTTGGCGGCAGGCTTGGCAGCAGGTTTTGCCGCAGCGGATTTAACGGCCGCAGGCTTGGCTGCGGGCTTGGCCGCGCTGGCAGCGACAGGTTTTTTCGCAGCCGGTTTAGCTGCTGGCTTGGCTGCAGGTTTGGCTGCTGCTTTAGCCGCGGGCTTGGCGGCGGGCTTCTTCGCTGCAACGGCTGCCGGCTTGGCATCGCGAGAGCTCAATGCCTTGCCTACTGCCTCCTTCACACGACCAACGCCTTGAGCCAGTTTCAGGCTTTCCTGGGCGTCGCGCTTGAGTTGCAGAATGTAGGTACGGGTTTGCGCCTGACGCTCTTTCAACGCGTCGAGCAGGTCTTCGAGTTCCTTGACTGCGGTCTTGGCCTTGGCTTGTGCCTTGGCCTTGCCAGCTGTCGCGGCGTCCTGCAGTTTAGTGCGCGATTTGTGCAGTTTTTCCTGTGCCTTGCCCCGTTGTTTTTCCAGCTTGGCGAGCAATTTTTCAGCATCAGCCAAGGCTTGGGAACAAGCGTTTTCCAAATGTTCGAGCAAGCTGCCCGACAGCTGTTGGAGCAAATGCAACGGAGTATTTACAGGCTTCTTATTGGCCGACATGGTTTACCTCCTGGCTGACGTGAGTTGCGGCTCATACTAGACCTCTGCTGCTACCGCCGCTAGGGCATGTTGACAGTATCGAAAGCCTGGCGTTGCAGCCGATTGAAAATGTTCTTCGCGCCCACCGAAGTTGCTCACCAACGAGCGCTTTGTCGCTGGCATAATCCACCGCAATTCAGGCCGGAGAGTGCCCATGTCGCGTTACCTGTTTTTATCCTTGAGCCTGTTCCTGCCACTGGCTCAAGCGGCTACCGAAGCACCACCCAATAGTGCCCACGATCTTGCCTACAGCCTGGGGGCAAGCCTGGGTGAGCGCTTGCGCGACGAAGTGCCCGACCTGCAGATCCAGGCCCTGGTCGAAGGCTTGAGAGCGGCTTACCAAGGCAAGCCACTGGCGCTGAAAAGCGAACGCATCGAACAGATTCTCGCCGAGCACGACGCCCGGATCAGCGAGCAGTCGGCCAAGTCCCAGACAGAAACTGCGCTGAAGAACGAGCAGCGTTTTCTCGATGAGGAAAAGGCCAAGCCCGGAGTTCGCCAACTGGCGGAGGGCATTCTGCTGACCGAGTTGAGCCCCGGCAGCGGCAACAAGGCCAGCCCCAACGGATCGGTGCAGGTGCGTTATACCGGGCGCCTGCCTGATGGCACTGTGTTCGACCAGACCCAGCAGCCACAGTGGTTTCGCCTGGACAGCGTGATCGCCGGCTGGCGCAGCGCCTTGTCGCAGATGCCCACCGGGGCCCGATGGCGCCTGGTGATTCCGTCGAGTCAGGCCTATGGCACAGAAGGCGCCGGCGACTTGATCGCACCCTATACGCCACTGGTGTTCGACATCGAACTGCTCGGCGTTTCCGGCTGAAGCGCCACAACGAAAAACGGCACGCCAAAGCGTGCCGTTTTTTGTTTGGGTGCCGGTCTCAGGCTTGTGCCACGGCTTCCTGCTTGTGGGCGTTATGCAGCACTTCGATCAGGCAATCTTCCAGCTCGAAGCGCTCGTGCAACAGGCCACCCAGTTCCTTGAACTTCTGCGCCACGCACTGGCCGGCATCGCACAGGTCGTTGAACGCCAGGAGCTTCTCGGTGATCACGTCGATGCGCGGATAGAGGGTGTCGGCCAGCTCAAGCCCGCGCGTGTCGCCAAAAGCCTTGGCTTCGCTGGTCAGCTGTTCGTAGATTTCAAAATGGCCGGCGGAAACATAGTCCACCAGGATCCCGCAGAATTCCTGCAGGGGTTTCTTGCTCTCGCTCAGTGCCTCGGGCTCGGCGCCCAGCGCATCATAGGCTCGAACCAGTTCGTGACGCTCCTGCAACCATCGGTCGATCAGCAGGTGCACTCCACCCCAGCGTTCCTGAGCATTCTGACAACTTTCGAGCATGGTGATCTCTCTTCCCCTATGGGTCATGCCGCTTGCCCGCCGCCCCCCGTTGGAGACTCTGGATCCGGTCAGGTGCAACAGCATCGAGCAACATAATTCCAGTGACGCGTGCGGGCCAGATTATGCCCGCTCGACAACAGCTTCAAGGTACGCAGGAGATAAAGTTCATACAAGCGTTTAATCCTCCGCCCCCAGCCAAACACTGACTCAGGGCAACGCCACAGCGTTGCGGGCAGCGCGCATCAGGCGTAGCAGGCGGTAGCCACTGAAGATCAGCAGGCTCACGAAAAACAGCAGGCTCCACTCCGGCAGACTCATGTCCAGCAGGGTCCAGGAGACTTCGGCACAGTCTGCGGTGCCCATGAAGGTCAGTTGCAACGCCTGCCACCAGGACAGATTGCGCAGCATGAATGGCATGTCCGGCAAGCACGCCAGGAGCTGTTCGGAAGGAATGTTCTGCAGCAGCACATGGCGCCCGGCGGTGATCACCCCAAGCACCCCCAGCAGCAGGTTGATCCCCCAGTAGACCACCCGACCCCGGCGCCCCGGCCCCTGTATCACCGCCAGCAGGTTGACCCCGCCGAACATCAGCAACAGCAAACGCTGGACTCCCCACAACGGACAGGAATCCAGGCCGCCACCGGATTGCAGGTTGAACGCTGCCCACGAGGCCAAGGCCCCCACCAGGAACACCAGGGAGAACAGCAAGCGAGAGCCGGCCAGCGACATGAGATATCCGTAACGGGAGAAACAGGCTGCCACGGTAGAGAAAGCGCTCGCTCCTTTCAAGGAGCGCTATGCCGCAGATGATCGATGATCAGCCAAGGTCCAATCAGACCCAGGAAGGCCGGTGACCTGCAACAGGCAACCGGCCCCGGTGGGCGTCTCAGACCCGGGCCGGCACCGGCAACGGAGAAGCCAGCAGGCGCTCGTCCAGCAGCCCCAGGCCTTCCTGGAACAGCTGGTTGCTACGCTCGGTGTCGCCCAACTGCGCCAGCAGTCGAGCCAGCTCTGCACAGGCTTCCGGGTTGCGCTGCAGCCGCAGGCTGCTTTCCAGGTAATCCCGGGCCTTGCCCCACAGGCTGTTCTGCAGGCACAGGCGGCCCAGGGTCAGCAACAGGCTCGGGTCATCCGGATGATCCTTGAGCCAATGCTCGGCCGTCTGCAATTGCCGTGACGGATCGCTGCCACGCACCAGGCCGTACAGCCGGGCCAGATGACTTTCGTAGTGGCGCTTGAGAGCGGTACGCAGTGCTTCCTCGGCCTCGGCCGAAGCGCCCAGTTGACGCAACTGCTCGGCATAGGCCAGCACCAGTTGCGGCTCCTGGCGCTGCGCCGAGGTCAGTTGCTGCCAGGCACGATTGAGCGATTGCAGTCCTGCGGTCTGATCCTCTTCGCGGCGCGCGGCCAGGGTCAGGTTCTCGCCCCAGGCCCGGCGCTCCAGCTCCTGCAGCTCGCTGGCTGGCAGGACCTTGTCCTTGCGCAGTTCCGGTAGCAGGCGGATCAGCGCCGACCAGTCGCCGCGCTGCTGATGCAAGCGCTGCAATTGACGCAGCACCTGGACACTGTGGGGATGACGCTCATGCATGGCTTGCAGGGTGCTCAGCGCACCTTCGGTATCACCGCGATCGGTCTGCAACTGAGCATGACTCAGCGCCACGGCCAACTCCGCCTGGGGCTGACGGGTCAGCGCTCGCTCCAGCAGGCGATCGCATTCTTCATAGTGGCCCTGCTCGTTGGCCGCCCGGGCGGCACCAAGGTAGTACAGCAACGGTTGCCGCTCAGCCTCAGCGGCGCGATGAAGATGCTTCTGGGCACTGGCCCAGCGCCCTTCAGCAAGGTCCATCTGGCCCTGCTCGATGGCGATCTGCACTCGGCGGCTGCGATTGCGCCGCGACCAGGGATTGACCACCCCACCGGACACCATCACCAGCTCGACCAGCAACTTGATGCCCCAGACCACCAGCCAGATCAGCGCAATCAGCGCCACGGTCGCCCACAGGCTGGACTCGTAGCGAAAGCTGCTATAGGCAATCAACACGTACCCGGGGTGCTCGGCGATTGCCAGTCCCAGCAAGCCGATAGCGGCAATGACCAGTAGCACAATCACATAGGCGCGCTTCATGGACTCGTCTCCTGGGCGGTGTCCGCCGCAGGCTTGGGCAGAGGCTTGATCGAGTCCTGCGCATTCAGGTTGCGCCGCTCCAGGTAGGCCTGGACCGTACTCAGGGTCTTGGCCAGGTCCGGCGTGACCACAGTCACCGGCTGCTTGCTCAACTCCACCAGGCGCTCAAGCATGACCTTGCTTTGCGGGTTGTCCTGGTTGAAGTTGCCGGTCAGCACATCGCGGGCTTCGGTCAGCGCCTGGGTATAGACCGCTGCCTGCCCATTCAAGGCGGCCCATTGTGCCTGCTCCAGCGCCAGGCTCAGCGCCAGGCGCACCTGGGTCAGCCCCTGGCCAGCCAGCAGTGGGCGAATGTTCTTGTCGGCGTTGAAGTCGATGCGGAAGTAGCGGGAGATCTGGTCCCACCACTGGGCCCAGCGGCTCGCGCCGTCGCCGTCGGCGGTCAATCCCAGCAGCGAATCGCCACGGTCCTTGTACTCCGGAGCCACCGCGCTGAGTTCAAGGATCTGATCGCGCAGGGCGCCCAACTGCAGGAACAGGCCGGTACGATCCGGCTGCTCGGTGCTGCGCAGGGCCGCCAGGCTCTTGGCCAATTGCTCACGGGCGGCGAAGGAGCCCGGATCATTCTGCTCCCGCAAAATGTCGTCAGCACCCTGGACCAGGGCCTGGGCGCTGGTGATGTCCTGCAGCGCGGACAATCGCAGGCTGGCCAATCGCAGCAAGTGCTCGGCTTCGGCCAGGCGCCAGTCCTTGCGGCTGGCACCCAGCACGGTCTCCAGGCGCTGGTTCAAGCGCTGTTGATCCGCTTGCAACTGGGCGACCAGGCGGCGCCGGTCTTCCAGCTCATCGGCCGCCGGCAGCTGTTCCAACCGCGCACTCAAGCGTTGCTCGCTGAGCTTGAAACTCTGGGCCTGGTCCCCCAGCGCTTGCAGCTGATTCAACTGCTGCTGGTGATTGGCTTGCAGGCTGCGCACCTGCCAGATCCCCCAGCCGCCGGCAGCAACACCCGCCGCCCCCAGCAGCAGGGCCAGTATCGCCAACCCGTTGCCACGACGCTCAACGGTTGGGGTCGTGGGTTCAACCGGTGTCTCGGGCACCGGCCGGACTTCATCTTTAGGCAAGGCTGTTTCGCTCACGTATCCATCCTTTGCGTTAGAGAACGGGCACGGGTTGCTCCCGTAACGCCGTTAGCAAAGCCGCGGCGCTGGCGCCGCGACAATCCACAACTTTTTCCGCCCCGGCGGCACGCGCCATGTCGGCGACCCTGGGGCTTGGAACAAACAACGGCATCTTCGCCAACTGCGGCCAGGCCGCGCCGGCCAACTGCCGCAAGTGACTAAAACCCTGTCCACTGCTGACCACCAGCCCGTTCAAGCGTTCCCCCGCAATCCGCTGGGGCAGCGCAGCCTCGGCGTAGTGCGGCAGGCAACGGCGGTACAGTTCCAGATAATCGACACTAGCACCTAGGCCGCGCAAGCGCTCAGAGAGCAGCTCGCGGCCCCCCTCCCCCCGCACGATCAGCACTCGCGGATCAGGCCGCAGGATAGCCTCGCGTAATCGTGGAAGTTCAAGCAAGGCTTCGCTGTCATCACCCTGCGCAGGATAGGACACCTGCAAACCGGCATCCTCGAGGATCTGCGCAGTGGCGGCGCCCACGGTGAACCAGCCCTGGCGTGGCAGCTGCGGACAATATTGCCGCAACAGATCCAGGCCCAGGTGCGCCGCAGGCTTGCTGACCACGATCACCGCGCAATAAGCCTCCAGCTGCAGCGCTGTCGCGCGCTGCGCCTCGGTAACTGGCAAGGCTTGAATCTCCAGCAACGGCAGGCTGCTGCTGAATACCGCGGACTCGGCCAGGATCGCCGCCAGCGCGGCGCAATCCTCGCTCGGCCGGGTCAGCAGCAGGCGCCAGCCAGTCACTCTTGGCCCGCCTCGCCGTAGACTGCACGCAGAATGTCATCGGCGCCCTGGGCCAGCAGCTCGTCCGCCACTTGCACGCCCAGCTCGGCAGCCGACGCCCGCGAGCCGCGCGCCTGGGCGCTGAGCAGGCGGCCGCCGCTGGGCTCGCCCACCAGGCCGCGCAGCCAGAGCTGTTCGCCTTCCAATACCGCGTAGCAGGCAATCGGCACTTGGCAGCCGCCGTTCAGGTGCTTGTTCAGCGCTCGCTCGGCGGTTACTCGGCTGGCGGTGTCGGCGTGATGCAGAGGCGCCAGCAAGGCGTGAATCTCGGTGTCGACGCTGCGGCACTCGATGCCCACCGCGCCCTGGCCACCGGCGGGCAGGCTGTCCTCGACACTGATGGAGGAACTGATGCGGTCCTCGAACCCCAGGCGGATCAGGCCTGCGGCCGCAAGGATGATGGCGTCGTACTCACCGGCATCCAGCTTGGCCAGGCGAGTATTGACGTTGCCCCGCAGGAAGCGGATCTGCAGGTCGGGACGATGGGTCAGCAACTGGGCCTGGCGGCGCAGGCTGGAGGTGCCCACCACGCTGCCCTCGGGCAACTGCTCAAGGCTGGCATAGGTGTTGGAGACGAAGGCGTCCCGAGGGTCTTCGCGCTCACAGATGCAGTACAGGCCCAGGCCTTCGGGGAAGTCCATGGGCACGTCTTTCATGGAATGCACGGCGATGTCAGCCTGGTTTTCCAGCAGCGCGGTTTCCAGCTCCTTGACGAACAGGCCCTTGCCGCCAATTTTCGACAGGGGCGAGTCCAGCAGCTTGTCGCCACGGCTGACCATGGGCACCAGGGTCACGACGAGGCCGGGATGGGCCTCCTGCAGACGGGCTTTGACGTATTCGGCCTGCCACAAGGCCAGAGCACTTTTGCGGGTAGCGATGCGGATTTCGCGAGAGGACATGGATCAATCCGTACTGAATAGATACGGCAGATAATAACAGCTCAGCCAAAGCAGCTTTGACTTGTATCAGAAACGCAGCGTCCTCCCGACGCCAGGCTCCCCCTCAATACCAACCTCAAGTGCCGATCTAGAGCTGCTGCATCATCTTGCGCACGCCTGCCACATGCCGCCGGCTGACAATCAGCGCATCGCCATTGAGCCCCTTGAGGTACAGCTGGAAATGCCCCAGGGGGGTGCGCTGCAAGCGCTCGATCCGCTCGCGGGCCACCAGCGCGTTACGGTGGATACGCACGAAACGCTCACCGAACTCGTCCTCCAATGCCTTCAAGGGCTCATCAAGAAGCACTTCGCCCCCCTCATGGCGCAAGGTCACGTATTTGTGGTCGGCGATGAAGTACACCACCTGGGCCAGGGGTATCAGTTCGATGCCTTTGCGGGTCCGGGCGCTGATATGGCTGCGCGGACCGCTGCCACTCTCTGCCGCAGGCCGGGTCAGGGCCGCCAATTGCACTCGATTGGGTCTCTCGGCCTTTTTCAAGGCTTCCAGCAGGAGTTCGGAACGCACGGGCTTGACCAGGTGGCAGACGCCACTGGCAGTGAAAGCCTCAAGGGCGAATTCGTCCGGGGCCGCGCAGAACACCAGCGCCGGAGGCGTCTCGCGCTCGCACAGCTTGCCGGCGACTTGCAGGCCGTCCAGCCCGGGCATGCGAACATCGAGCAAGACGATATCCGGCTTCAGGCTGTCGATCAGGCTCAATGCCTCTTCGCCATTGGTGGCGCTGGGCTCCAGGACACTGTATCCCTCAAGCTCACTGACCATCCGGCTCAGGCGCTCGCGGGCTAGGGGTTCGTCATCAACGATCAGGACATTCATATTGCGCTGGATTCCTGCGTGAGTCTCGCACAAGGATAGCGTAGACAGGTGGAGTGACCTCCGTCACGGCGATCCACGCTAAGACTAGTGCGAAGGCCAAAAAGTGCCGCAAGTCGGGCACCAATATTTACCCGTACCTGCCCGATACCGCCCAAGGTCGATGGATGCGCGACGGCGTCGCAGGGAATGCCGGTATTCAACACGAAGCCCCCCTCGTTACTCTGGTCGGCGTCCACCCTGCCCGCGCCCGCCTCGTTTCATGGGCGGGTTGTCTGGACCGAAGCGGCGTGAACTCAATGAACCGGCACTGCGAACACACGAGGGTGTCACGCCATTGTGCCGATCCTCCTGTCCAACTGTAGACGGTTGCCAAGACGATATTGCTCAATCGATAAATATCGTTTGATCGATATCACCTTCCGCACTCAAGGCATCGACTTTACTCCGGCACGCCCTGGATGGTTCCGGCTTCAGTCTCTGCGCCCCCGAGGCCGGCGACAAGCCATCTGGCGGCTGCCCGGCAAAAAAAAGCTGGCGACCAGTGCCAGCGACAGTCCGGGCAACCCTGTTATTATCGGCGCCTGTTTTTCACGCCATCTTCCTTCAGCAGATCACGAGCGAATTCATGAGCACTGACAAGACCAATCAGTCCTGGGGCGGCCGCTTCAGTGAACCCGTCGACGCCTTCGTCGCCCGCTTCACCGCCTCTGTCACTTTCGACCAGCGCCTGTATCGCCACGACATCATGGGCTCGATCGCCCACGCCACGATGCTGGCCAAGGTCGGCGTGCTCACCGATGCCGAGCGCGACAGCATCATCGACGGCCTGAAGACCATCCAGGGCGAGATCGAGGCCGGCAGCTTCGACTGGCGCGTGGACCTGGAAGATGTGCACATGAACATCGAGGCGCGCCTGACCGACCGCATCGGCATCACCGGCAAGAAACTGCACACCGGGCGCAGCCGCAACGACCAGGTGGCCACCGACATCCGCCTGTGGCTACGAGACGAGATCGACCTGATCCTGGCTGAAATCACTCGCCTGCAAAAAGGCCTGCTGGAGCTGGCCGAACGCGAAGCCGAGAGCATCATGCCGGGTTTCACTCACCTGCAGACGGCCCAGCCCGTGACCTTCGGCCACCATATGCTGGCCTGGTTCGAAATGCTCAGCCGTGACTACGAGCGCCTGGTGGATTGCCGCAAGCGCACCAATCGCATGCCCCTGGGCAGCGCTGCACTGGCCGGCACCACCTACCCGATCGACCGCGAACTGACCTGCCAACTGCTGGGCTTCGAGGCTGTCGGTGGCAACTCCCTGGACAGCGTTTCGGACCGGGACTTCGCCATCGAATTCTGCGCCGCCGCCAGCGTGGCGATGATGCACCTGTCGCGCTTCTCCGAAGAGCTGGTGCTGTGGACCAGCGCGCAATTCCAGTTCATCGATCTACCGGACCGCTTCTGCACCGGCAGCTCGATCATGCCGCAAAAGAAAAACCCCGACGTGCCGGAACTGGTACGGGGCAAGAGCGGCCGTGTATTCGGCGCACTGATGGGCCTGCTGACCCTGATGAAGGGCCAGCCCCTGGCCTACAACAAGGACAATCAGGAAGACAAGGAACCGCTGTTCGACGCCGCCGACACCCTGCGCGACTCGCTGCGAGCCTTCGCCGACATGATCCCGGCCATCAAGCCCAAGCACGCCATCATGCGCGAGGCGGCCCTGCGCGGTTTCTCCACCGCCACCGACCTGGCGGACTACCTGGTACGCCGTGGCCTGCCGTTCCGTGACTGTCACGAAATCGTCGGCCATGCGGTGAAGTACGGCGTGGAAACCGGCAAGGACCTGGCGGAAATGAGCCTGGAAGAGCTGCGCAAGTTCAGCGACCAGATCGAGCAGGACGTGTTCGCCGTGCTGACCCTGGAAGGCTCGGTGAATGCCCGCAACCACATCGGCGGTACTGCACCGGCCCAGGTCCGGGCTGCCGTGATTCGCGGCCAGGCGCTGCTGGCCAGCCGCTAAGCCAAAACCCAAAGCGCCCGCGCCGGCAACCCTTTGCCGGCGCGGGCGCTTGCATTTTCGCCGCCTATTTCCCGGAGCGCCTGGCGCTGATCAGCGCAGCCTTGTCAGCGGCGATGTGCCTGGCGTTGGGTGTCTGCTCCAGGCGTTCCAGCAAGGCCTTCGCTTTCGGCATCTCGGCCAGGAAATCAATCCCGAACAACTTGTCCCCGACTACCAGGGCCAGGTTCACGCTGTACTGGAAATACAGGTCCGCCAGGCTCAGGCGAGTGCCCGCCACATAGGGCTCGAACCTGGCGTGCCGGCGCAACGCGGCAAAACCTTGCAGCAACTCGATCCCAGCCTTCTCCTTGATCGCCTCGGGCACCGTCACACCAAAGAACACCTCGGGAAAACAGGCCCGGGCCGGCAACTCGATGTACAGCTCGATTTCCTTGGCCAGCGCCAGCACCTGGGCCCGCTCGAACGCATCTTGCGGCAACAGGGCAGGCTCGGGCTGGACCTGTTCCAGGTAGTCGAGGATCACACTGGTCTCGCTGATGAAGCCCCGCTCCACCTCCAGCACCGGGACCTTGCCTCGCGGGCTGATGGCCAGCGCCGCTGGGCTCTGGCCGGCGTAGAACAACACCTCTTCGAAGGGCAGGCCCTTTTCCAGCAAGGCCAGCTTGACCATGTTGTAGTAGTTGCTGATGGCAAACCCATAAAGCTTGTACATCCCATAGCCTCCAGGCCGTGCAGGGGTTGGCAGGGCTTTTTTATAGAAGGTTAATCCCGCTCTGGCCAGCAGCATCCCACCCCTGAATGCGAGTAAACTGGCGACCTTTCCTTGAGGAGCCTGCCATGAGCGAGCCAACCGAAATCGACATCGACGAAGAAGAGTTCGCCGAAAACACCCTGATCGAAGCCATCGAGAACCAGATCGAAAGCGACAACCCGCCGGCGGCCAAGGCCACCTTCAACAAGCTGACCCTGGTGGGTTACGAGCGGGAAGAGATCCTCAACCTGATGGCCCACGTCCTGGCCATCGAGATCGATGCGATCCTCGAGGAAGACCGCGCCTTCGACACCCAGTGGTACGAAGCGGCCTTGCGCGCCCTGCCGGAACTGCCTCCCGAAAAGCAGTGAGCCGCCCTGCAGGGGCGCGCCCGACCACAGCGCTCCTGCACTCGATACGACCCGTTGCCCCCGCCCTGGCTACACTGCAACCACCCTGCGGCCAAACACCGCTGCCCCCGGGTGTAAAAGTCCTCAGCGAACGCTGGACACGCCGCGCATCTGCGGTCACCTTAAGAACGCTGACCTCTCATTCCTAGAAAGTCTGGAGTCCTTATGTCGTATACCCCTGAGTTGGTTGCCGAACTGGAAATCCTTGCACTCTTCAACCTGGACAACTCCCAGGAAGGCCTGAAAATCCATCAGACCGCTGCCCCTTCTGCCATCGCCGCCGCCCAACGCCTGTTCGACAAGGAACTGATCACCCAGCCCGATGGAGGCTACCTGACCAGCCTTGGCCGGGATGCCGCCGAGCATGCCCAGGGCCTGCTGACCATCCTGAGCGTCAAAGAAACCGCCTGATCACTGCCCCTCAGCCTGCGGGGTTCCCGTCTGTCGGATTCCGTAGGCAACCTCCCGCCAATACGCTAGAAATCTGGCGTCAAAAAACAAAATCAGTTTAAGACTCACCCCTGTCTGACGGTAAACTGCTCGCCGTCCCTAATACCGTCACGTTCAGGCTCCGCTTGAAATGCCCCATACCCATGAAATCCGCCCCGACCTGGATGAAGGAATCGATCGCAAGGTTCTCAGCCAACTGCGCGCCCGTTTTCTGAGTCTCAATGAAGGACGCATGGCCCGGGCCATGGAGGGCTTGTCGACCCGCCAGCAAGTGGTCCTCAACCTGCTGCCGCTGTTCTTTCACGTCAATCACCCGCTGCTGCCCGGTTACGTGTCCGGCGCCACTCCAGCGGGGTTGTCCAATTACGAGCCCGACCCGCAGGCGCTGGCCGAAGCCCAGCGCCTGACCCGATCCTTTTCCTACAAGGCTCGCCATGGCAACCCGCCCCGGCCGATTCATGGGCTATTCCTCATGGGCAGCCTGGGCACCCTGGCCCAGGCCGATCAAAGCGACATGGATGTCTGGGTATGCCACGCCGCGGATCTTGGCGAAAACGAGCTGGCCGAGCTCCAGAAGAAATGCCAGTTGCTGGAAACCTGGGCGGCCGGCCAGGGCGCAGAAGCGCACTTCTTCCTGATCGAGCCGAGCCGTTTTGTTCGCGGAGAACGGGACACCCAACTGAGTTCGGATGATTGCGGCACCACCCAGCACTACCTGCTGCTGGACGAGTTCTACCGCACCGCTATCTGGCTGGCCGGGCGCACGCCCCTGTGGTGGCTGGTTCCGGTGTACGAAGAGTCCCGCTACGAGCAGTACATTCACACACTGCTGTCCAAGCGTTTTGTTCCCGCCGAGGAGAATCTGGACCTGGGCCACATGGCGCGCATCCCTCCCGGCGAGTTCATCGGCGCCGGACTCTGGCAGTTGTTCAAGGGCATCGAATCGCCCTACAAGTCAGTGCTCAAGCTGCTGCTGATCGAGGTCTATGCCAGCGAGCACCCCAAGGTCCATTGCCTGAGCCTGCGCTTCAAGCAGGCCGTATTCGCCAACCGCCTGGACCTGGACGAGCTGGACCCCTACATCGTGGTCTACCGGCGCATCGAGGAATACCTCAAGGCCCGTGGCGAAACCGAGCGCCTGGAACTGGTGCGACGCAGCCTGTACCTCAAGGTCAATCGCAAGCTCACCACCGCTAACGCGGGCCGTAGCCCGAGCTGGCAGCGGGCACTGCTGGAGCGCCTGGCCAACGAATGGGGCTGGGATCAGCGCCAATTGGCCCTGCTGGACAGTCGCAGCCAATGGAAGGTGCGCCAGGTCGGCGCCGAACGCCGGGCCCTGGTCAACGAGCTCAACTACAGCTATCGCTTCCTGACCCAGTTCGCTCGCACCGAGCAGGCCGCCAGCCTGATCAACAAGCGTGACCTGAACGTACTGGGCCGGCGCTTGTACGCCGCCTTCGAACGCAAGGCGGGCAAGATCGAATTCATCAACCCGGGCATCGCCCCGGACCTGGCCGAAGACACCCTGACCCTGGTGCAGTCGCCAAACAAGAAGGAACCTGGGCAGGTCCACTGGGGGCTGTACAACGGCAACCTGACCGCCCTGGAGTGGGAGCATTTCGCGCCCATCAAGCGCAGCCGCGAACTGCTGGAACTGCTCACCTGGTGCCATCGCAACGGGGTGATCGACAGCAGCACCCGCCTGGCGCTGCACCCCGGCAGCAGCGACCTGAGCGAATTCGAGCTGTTCAACCTGCTGGGCAGCCTGCAACAGACCGTTGCCCTGCCACTGACCACCGTCAGCGAAGAACAGCTGCTGCACGCCAGTGTGCCCGCCGAGGTGCTGATCCTGGTGAACGTCGGCGTCGACCCGCTCAAGCACCACCGCGACCTGAACATCCTCATGACCACCGAGCGCACCGACTCCCTGAGCTACGCCGGGGTGCGCGAAAACCTGGTGCTGACCCTGGACCAGGTCAGCCTCAACAGCTGGAATGAAGTCATGGTCGGGCGTTACGACGGCGAGCATGCGCTGCTCGATTGCCTGCGCACCTACCTGAACAATCTGCCAACCGCACCGCAACCGCGACTGCGGGTACGCTGCTTCTGCCACAACCGCGCCCAGTTCATCGCCCAACGGGTGGAGGGGCTGTTCGAAACCGCCCACAGCCTGCTGCTCAGCCAGCTCAACTACCGCTACCTGATCCAGGTGCAACAGCACTATCACGTTCTCGAGCTGGTGCCCGGGCAGGTCCGGCATCGGGCCCTGGCGACGCTGGCGGCGCTGCAGGAATACCTGGGTCAGGAGCAGGCCGGCTACAGCCCCCTGCACCTGGACCCGAACGCCCTGGAAGATCATGACCTGGCGCTGATCCTGCCCATGGGCCAGCCGGGCTGCATCCAGGTGTTCTACCGGATCATCGACAGCCAGGCGGAACTCTATGTGCTCGACGAGCACAACGCCCTCTGGCAGCAAACCCTGCCCTATCACGACGAACAGAGCCTGCTGGTGCCTTTGCAGCGATTCCTGCAATCGATTCTCTACCGCCGCGAAGCACTGCTGCCCATGGACAACAGCCAAGGTGAGAAACCTTTAGACACACTCTACTTGCAGATATTGCCCTCAGGCACCGGTCGGGCACGCCGGGTAGAGGCGAGGCCAGCGCCGCTGACACCTGTCGACAAAGCCTTTTATGACGTGCAGGCAATTATCGGCAAGGCCGCACCAGGGCAGGTGCACGTCTCGCTGTACTGCAATCAACGGGAATTTTCCGAACTGGAATATGGCGACCAGCTGTTCAGCGCGGTGGCCCAGGAAATTGTCTCGCAGCGCCGCGAACCGGAGCGCTATCGCTGCTACATCACCGACCTTGACCTGTCCGGCCTGCTCGGTGATGTGCAAAGCCCGAGCATTCTCTACCTGCGTTACAAGGCCAGCCTGGAGCGCGCGCTGAACGACGCGCTCGAGCAGGCCTAGCCAGGCATCAGAGGTGGAAGTCGCCTGCGGCTTCCGGCTGGTATTCCACTTCCAGCAGGGTCAGCTTCAGGGTCTTGCCACCCGGCGCCGGCCAGTCGATGTACTGACCGACCTGCAGGCCCAGCAGGGCGCTGCCCACTGGGGCCAGGATCGAGATCTTGCCTTCATCGGCGTTCGCGTCCTGTGGATAGACCAGAGTCAGGTGGTAGTCCTTGCCGCTGCTTTCTTCACGGCAATGCACGCGCGAGTTCATGGTAACGACACCGGCCGGGACCTCATCGTGGCCCACCAGGGTTTCGGCACGATCCAACTCGGTTTGCAGTGCAATGACGCCTGGCAGCGAGTCGTCCAGGCTGTCGATCAGACGTTCCAGACGTTGCACGTCAAGGCGGGTAAGGATGATGGATGGTGCAGTACTCATGATCCTGGCTGACTCCTATTTTTTCTGCACAAAAAAGCAAAACCCCGCCAAATAAGACGGGGTTCTCACCGGCCTCGATGTAGCGAGGCGAAGCTGGACACTATCACAGCACACTGAATAAACAAACCGTACGGGTACGAACCTACAACCCCGTTGGCGCGACGCTCTGTTTGCGCTGCAGCGCCTGGGCGCAGATCGCCCGCCGTCGTTCATCATCCGCCGAACGCCATTCGCGGATGTCCTCCACATGCCGGAAACAGCCTCGGCAGACCTTTTCCTCATCGAGGCGGCACAGGCTGATGCACGGCGAACTCACCGCCGGACTGACGTTGCTGTAAAGCGGTTTGGGCGGCCGGGCCGCGGCGGGCTGCGTCACGTGATCAGAGCCCTTCGAACTCAAGCTTGATGCCGGCCTGCTCAAGGACAATGCGCTCGAGCATCTCTCCCAGTTGCTCTTCGCTCTTGTCGCACATCCAGCGTTCGCTTTCTTCGTCGTAGTCGAAGTGGAAGCCGCCGGAGCGGGCGGCCAGCCACAGTTGGCGCAAAGGCTCCTGGCGGCTGAAGATCACCTGGCTGGCGTTGTCGAACTTGACGGTGAGTACCCCGGCCGAGCTCTCCAGATCGATATCCAGATCACTCTCATCGAAAATATCCTCCAGCGTCTGCTGGGTGGCATCCACCAGGTCGTGGAAACGGGCTTCAGTCAAACTCATTGCGGGAACCTCGAAAAGTGTCTACTCACGCTCAAGCGCCGCAAGATACGGGCGCTCCCCGGCGAATGCAAAGGATACCGAACGGGCGGACAAATGCGATGCGCAATCCGCCAGGCGCGACTCAAGGGCCTTCTCCGGCCCCTGGGCAAAGGCCCGCTGGACGGGAGTTACGCTGCATAGGCAAGCTGCCGGGTGGCCGGTATACTCGGGCGCAATTTACGCATTCTCAAGGATTTCGCCATGAAGCGCCTGATCTCTTCCCTTGCTGCGCTCGTCGCGGTTGCCTGCCTTGTTACCGCCTGCGGCCAGAAAGGCCCGCTGTATCTGCCCGATGACAGCAAGTCCCCTGAAGAACAGGCGAAGTCGCAGTCGCACAAGCACGACACCTACTAAGGGCCCGCCATGGACGCTTTTAACTACCGCGGCGCAGAGCTGTTCGCGGAAGGCGTAGCCCTGTCCGCCATCGCCGAGCGCTTCGGCACGCCCACCTATGTCTATTCCCGTGCCCACATCGAAGCCCAGTACCTGGCCTATGCCGAGGCACTGGCCGGCATGCCCCATCTGGTCTGCTTCGCGGTCAAGGCCAACTCCAACCTGGGTGTACTGAATGTCCTGGCCCGGCTGGGCGCCGGTTTCGACATCGTCTCCCGGGGCGAGCTGGAACGGGTCCTGGCTGCAGGTGGCCAGGCCGACAAGATCGTCTTCTCCGGCGTCGGCAAGACCCGCGACGACATGCGCCGTGCCCTGGAAGTAGGCGTCCATTGCTTCAACGTCGAGTCCGCCGAAGAACTCGAGCGCCTGCAGCTCGTGGCCGCCGAGCTGGGCGTGTGCGCGCCGATCTCGTTGCGGGTCAATCCCGACGTCGATGCCGGCACCCACCCGTACATTTCCACCGGGCTCAAGGAAAACAAGTTCGGCATCGCCATTGCCGCCGCCGAGGATGTGTACATCCGCGCAGCGCAACTGCCCAACCTGGAAATCGTCGGCGTCGACTGCCATATCGGCTCGCAACTGACCACCCTGGAACCCTTCATCGACGCCCTCGAGCGCCTGCTGGACCTGGTGGATCGCCTGGGTGAATGCGGCATCTACCTGCGCCACATCGATCTGGGGGGTGGCCTGGGCGTGCGCTATCGCGACGAAGAGCCGCCGCTGGCCGCCGACTACGTCAAGGCCGTGCGTGAACGCCTGGAAGGTCGCGACCTGGCCCTGGTGTTCGAACCGGGCCGCTTCATCGTGGCCAACGCCGGGGTGCTGCTGACCCGCGTCGAGTACCTCAAGCACACTGAACACAAGGACTTCGCCATCGTCGACGGCGCCATGAACGACCTGATCCGCCCGGCGCTCTACCAGGCCTGGATGGATGTCAGCGCCGTACGCCCGCGTGATGGCGAGCCACGCACCTACGACATCGTTGGCCCGATTTGCGAAACCGGCGACTTCCTCGCCAAGGAACGAACCCTGGCCCTGGCCGAGGGCGACCTGCTGGCGGTGCATTCCGCCGGTGCCTATGGTTTCGTCATGAGCTCGAACTACAACACCCGCGGCCGTGCCGCTGAAGTACTGGTCGATGGTGACCAGGCTGTTGAAGTGCGTCGCCGCGAGACGGTAGCCGAGTTATTTGCTGGCGAAAGCCTGCTGCCGGAGTAAGACCATGCTGCTGCGCTTTACCAAGATGCACGGCCTGGGCAACGACTTCATGGTCCTCGACCTGGTCAGCCAGCACGCGCACATTCTGCCCAAGCACGCCAAGCAATGGGGTGATCGCCATACCGGAATCGGCTTCGATCAGTTGCTGATCGTCGAGGCTCCGAGCAACCCGGATGTGGATTTCCGCTATCGGATCTTCAACTCCGACGGCTCCGAGGTGGAGCAGTGCGGCAACGGTGCCCGCTGCTTCGCCCGTTTCGTACTGGACAAACGCCTGACCACCAAGCGCCAGATCCGGGTGGAAACCAAGAGCGGCGTGATCGAACTGGATGTACGCAACGACGGCCAGATCAGTGTCAACATGGGCGCGCCGCGCCTGGTGCCGGCGGACATTCCCTTCGAGGCACCCGCCCAGGCCGACAGCTACACACTGGAGGTCGACGGCCGCCAGGTCCCACTGGCCGCCGTGTCCATGGGCAATCCCCATGCCGTACTGCGGGTGGAGGACATCAACAGCGCGCCGGTGCACGAACTGGGCCCGAAAATCGAACATCACCCGCGCTTTCCAGCCCGGGTCAATGTCGGTTTTCTCCAGGTGCTGGACCGTCAGCGCGCGCAGTTGCGCGTCTGGGAACGCGGCGCCGGGGAAACCCAGGCCTGCGGCACCGGAGCCTGCGCCGCTGCAGTGGCTGCGATCAGCCAGGGGTGGATGGATTCGCCCCTATTGATCGACCTGCCGGGCGGGCGCCTGTCCATTGAATGGGCAGGCCCTGGCCAACCGGTGATGATGACCGGCCCGGCAGTGCGCGTATACGAAGGACAGGTGCGTCTATAAGTGAGCGAAATCCATGACTGATCAGCCGCAGGTTCCCGCCGAAACGCCCGCCCCATCAGCGCCAGAAAACCTGGAGGCGGCGGCCGTCGCCGCCTACCTGGAGGCTCATCCGGACTTCTTCGTCGACCACGAAGAGCTGCTTCCGGCCTTGCGCATTCCTCACCAGCGCGGTGACACCGTCTCGCTGGTGGAGCGCCAGATGAAGATCTTGCGCGAGCGCAACATCGAAATGCGCCATCGCCTGTCACAACTGATGGACGTAGCCCGGGACAATGACCGGCTGTTCGACAAGACCCGCCGCCTGATCCTTGCGCTGATGGACGCCAGTAGCCTGGAAGAGGTGGTGATGAGCGTCGAGGACAGCCTGCGTCAGGACTTCCAGGTGCCCTTCGTCAGCCTGATCCTGTTCAGCGACAGCGCCATGCCGGTGGGTCGCTGGGTGTCCACCGCCGAAGCCCAGGGCGCCATCGGCGGCCTGCTGACGGAAGGCAAGAGTGTCTGCGGCAGCCTGCGCGAACACGAACTGGATTTTCTCTTCGGCGAAGAGCAGCGCAAGCAGATCGGCTCCACCGCCGTGGTCGCCGTGGCGCACCAGGGCATGCACGGCGTCCTGGCCATCGCCAGCCGTGACCCGCAGCACTACAAGAGTTCGGTGGGCACCCTGTTCCTCAGCTACATTGCCGAGGTCACGGGCCGCGTGTTGCCGCGCTTCACTCACTCGCTGCGCTCGGTACGCTGACCATGCACCAACAGCTGGACGCCTACTGCGCGCACTTGCGCAGTGAGCGCCAGGTGTCGCCCCATACCCTGCAAGCCTATCAGCGCGACCTCGACAAGGTGCTGGGCTTCTGCGACAAGCAGCAGGTGCAGCGCTGGAACGACCTGGATATCCAGACCCTGCGCAGCATCATCGCGCGCCTGCACCAACAGGGGCAGTCGTCCCGCAGCCTGGCTCGCCTGTTGTCCGCCGTGCGCGGGCTGTATCACTACCTGAACCGCGAAGGGCTGTGCGATCACGACCCGGCCAACGGCCTGGCCCCGCCCAAGGGCGAACGGCGCCTGCCCAAGACCCTGGACACCGACCGCACCCTGCAGTTGCTCGATGGCGCCGTGGAAGATGACTTCCTGGCCCACCGCGACCAGGCAATCCTGGAGCTGTTCTACTCCTGCGGGCTGCGGCTTTCCGAGCTGACCAGCCTGAATCTCGAGCAGTTGGACCTGGCGGATGGCCTGGTGCAGGTCCAGGGCAAGGGCAGCAAGACCCGGGTCCTGCCGGTGGGCAAGAAAGCCCGCGAGGCTCTGGCGCTGTGGCTGCCGCTGCGAGCCCTGAGCAACCCGCCGGACAGCGCCCTGTTTGTCAGCCAGAAAGGCCGGCGCCTCGGACCACGTGCCATTCAACTGCGGGTCAAGGCCGCCGGCGAACGTGAGCTGGGGCAGAATCTGCACCCGCACATGCTGCGCCATTCCTTTGCCAGCCATTTGCTGGAATCCTCGCAGGACCTGCGCGCAGTGCAGGAGCTGCTGGGGCATTCGGACATCAAGACCACGCAGATCTACACCCACCTGGACTTCCAGCATCTGGCAGCGGTGTACGACAGCGCCCACCCACGGGCCAAACGCACCAAAGGCGGTGAGTAATGACCATCAAGCTGATCACCTTCGACCTCGACGACACCCTGTGGGACACCGCCCCGGTGATCGTCAGTGCCGAAGCCACCCTGCGCCAGTGGCTGACGGAACACGCGCCGAACCTGGGGGCCGTGCCGGTGGAGCATCTTTGGGCCATTCGCGAGCGGGTGTTGAACCACGAGCCGACTCTCAAGCACCGGATCAGCGCCCTGCGCCGGCGGGTGCTGTTTCATGCCCTGGAAGAAGCCGGATACGACCACGCCCAGGCCAACCGGCTGGCCGACCAGAGCTTCGAGGTGTTCCTCCATGCCCGCCATCAGCTGGAGGTCTTTCCCGAGGTGCTACCGACCCTGGAGGCCCTGGCCAATCACTTCGCCCTGGGCGTGGTCACCAACGGCAACGCCGATGTACGCCGCCTGGGGCTGGCGGACTACTTCAAGTTCGCCCTGTGCGCCGAGGACATCGGCATCGCCAAGCCCGATGCCCGGCTGTTCCAGGAAGCCCTGCAACGGGGCGGGGCCACACCCGACACCGCCGTGCATATCGGCGATCACCCGGGTGACGATATCGCCGGCGCCCAGCAGGCTGGCCTGCGCGCCATCTGGTTCAACCCTGCCGGCAAGGCCTGGGAGGCCGAACGCGCCCCAGATGCCGAGATTCGCAGCCTGACCGAGCTGCCACGGCTGCTGGCCAGCTGGAAATAAGGCAGCGGCTTGCGGCCTCAAGCCTCAAGCCTCAAGCCTCAAGCCTCAAGCCTCAAGCTGCCAGTTTCGGGCCTCCGGGTTCAAACTTGTAGCTTGTAGCTTGCCGCTTAAAGCCGCTTTTCTGCTGCCCATGAAAAAGCCCGCAGCGACGGCGGGCTTTTTCAGCAAGCAAGTAGCAAGGCTCAGATAGGCCGGCTGCCGTACTTGTTGTCAGGCTTCTTGGGCGGATCGGCGACCACGTTGGCCTCGACTTCCTGCACTTTACCGCCACGGGCCAGGAACTCTTCCATGGCACGGGCCAGCGCATCACGCTCCTTGTTCTTGGCTTCGACGCTTGGCAGTTCGTCTACCGAGACCGCAGCCTTGGCCTTGCCTTTGGCTGTCGGCGCTGGTGCATCGCCACCATCGTCTTCCGCCACATCGTCGGCGGCCGCTTCAAGACCTTCTTCGGTATCGTCTTCGTCACCTACTTCGAGGTCGTCGTTTTCCAGATCATCGTCGCTCATGTTCTACCTCATGACTTGCGAAAAGCAGATTAGTTATAGCCCAGCTGTGCCGACTGTCGAAGGCCGCTGGAAAAAAATCAACATCCACTGATATTCAGCGGCTTATGCCTTATCACCGTGCAAGGTGGCAAGGACTTTGCGAGCACCGCCCTGATCACGATGCTCGCCCAGATAAACACCTTGCCAGATGCCTAACGCCAGACGCCCCGCCGCTACCGGCAAAGTCAGCTGACAGCCTAGCAAACTGGCCTTGAAGTGCGCCGGGAGGTCGTCCGCACCTTCGTCGTCATGTTCGTACCCGGCCATGCCTTGAGGCACCAGGGTGTTGAAGAAACGCTCGAAGTCGCGCCGGACCGCCGGATCGGCATTCTCGTTGATGGTCAACGAGGCCGAGGTATGTTGCAGCCACAGGTGTAGCAGACCCACTCGACATGCCTTCAACTCAGGCAAGCCGGCCAGCAACTCGTCCGTCACCAGATGAAAGCCCCGGGGCCTGGCCCGCAGGGTAATCAGGGTCTGTTGCCACATACCGTTCTCCACGCTTCGGCGCGCATTCTAGCGCGCTCAGGGAAAAAACAAAGCGCCGAATAATCCTGCTTTAGTGTAAGCATTTGCCCTGGTAAAAATCGCCATGGCAAACACGCCAAGGCTCACCAGAAAATCCTTTCAGCCTTTTTCAATGACAAACGCCAGGCAAAAAAATGCCCGACCGAAGCCGGGCTTTTTGTTTCGACGATGATTACAGGTTGTAACCGCGCTCGTTGTGCTGGGCCAGGTCGAGACCGACCGCTTCCTCTTCTTCGGTAACCCGCAGCCCCATGACCGCATCCAGGACCTTGAGGATGATGAAGGTGACGATGGCGGTGTAGATCACCGTGAACCCCACGCCTTTGGCCTGGATCCAGACTTGGGCGGCGATGTCGGTCACCGTGCCGAAACCACCCAGGGACGGAGCAGCAAAGACACCGGTAAGGATCGCACCGAGGATACCGCCGATGCCGTGTACGCCGAAGGCATCCAGGGAATCGTCATAGCCCAGCTTGCGCTTGAGGCTGGTGGCACAGAAGAAGCACACCACGCCCGCCGACAGACCGATGATCAGAGCCCCCATCGGGCCCACGGTGCCAGCGGCCGGGGTGATTGCCACCAGGCCGGCCACCACGCCCGAAGCGATACCCAGGGCACTGGGCTTGCCGTGGGTGAGCCACTCGGCAAACATCCAGCCCAACGCTGCGGCGGCAGTTGCAATCTGAGTCACCAGCATGGCCATGCCGGCGGTGCCATTGGCGGCGGCGGCAGAACCGGCGTTGAAACCAAACCAGCCGATCCACAGCATGGCCGCGCCCATCAGGGTGTAGCCCAGGTTATGGGGCGCCATGGGGGTAGTCGGGAAGCCTTTGCGCTTGCCCAGCACCAGGCAGGCCACCAGGCCGGCAATACCGGCATTGATATGCACCACGGTGCCGCCGGCAAAATCCAGCACGCCCCAGTCGCCCAGCAAGGAACCCGGGCCGCTCCAGACCATGTGCGCGATCGGCGCATACACCAGGGTGAACCACACGCCCATGAAGATCAGCATCGCAGAGAACTTCATCCGCTCGGCGAAGGCACCGACGATCAGCGCCGGGGTGATGATGGCGAAGGTCATCTGAAAGGTGACGAACACCGCTTCAGGGAACAACGCGGCCGGACCGGTGAGGCTGGCCGGAGTGATACCCGCCAGGAACGCCTTGGAAAAACCGCCCACGAAGGAATTGAGATTGACCACGCCGGCTTCCATCCCGGTGGTATCGAACGCCATGCTGTAGCCGTAGATGAACCACAGGACCGTGATCAGGCCGGTAATGGCGAAACACTGCATCATCACCGAAAGAATGTTTTTCGACCGCACCATGCCGCCGTAGAACAGCGCCAGGCCAGGGATCGTCATGAACAGCACCAGGGCTGTGGAGGTCAGCATCCAGGCGGTATCGCCAGAGTTGAGGACTGGAGCCGCCGCTTCGTCTGCCGCCATGGCCAGGCCTGGCATTACGAGGGGCAAAAGGGCTCCTAGCCCTGCGAATTTACGCAGAGTCATATTGTTTTCTCCTGGGGCGTTGGGTTTGGCGGCTTAGATTGCGTCGGTATCGGTTTCGCCGGTACGGATGCGAATAGCCTGTTCCAGATTGACCACGAAGATCTTGCCGTCACCGATCTTGCCGGTGTTGGCAGCCTTGGTTATCGCCTCGATAACCCGGTCAAGATCCTTGTCGTCAATCGCGACATCGATCTTCACCTTGGGCAGGAAGTCGACTACATACTCCGCACCGCGATACAGCTCGGTGTGACCCTTCTGCCGGCCGAAGCCTTTGACCTCAGTAACGGTAATGCCCTGCACGCCGATTTCGGACAGCGACTCGCGCACGTCGTCCAACTTGAACGGCTTGATGATGGCAGTGACTAGCTTCATGAAACTCTCTCCCGAATTGGTGGACTTGCCCCAGGAAAACAAACCCGGCTCAAGTCTAAGCGCAGTGCCTGGCTTTGTAACGCATCGTCGGCCTTCCTCAGCCCGGCCGACGCCAGCTAACCGCCCCGGACGAAACACTTCCCGTTCCGCCTGTCGCACTGCATTCATCACAGCGACTGCATCAGTGCATGGGTCACCAGGGTCTAAGCAGAAAGCTTGCCATCTCGGGAAGAATCAGTGATTTCAGTCCTTTGCCCGCAACCGCCGAGGCATACCGCAAATCGAGGCCCCGGATACGCACAATAACGGTGCGCGGGCGCCCGGCCAGATGCGCGAAAAACGTGCAGACCGGCCACCCGCAAGCCCCTCTGTCGTGCGTGATACACTGCGAGCCATCTGCTATTCAGGACACTCCCATGCTCGCGCCCAAAGACCTTCTCGACGCCCTGAGCGGCCACGCCTCGCGTTTGCTCAGCGGTGACACGCCCCTGCCCCGCAACGAAATCGAAAGCCAGTTCAAGGCCCTGCTGCAAAGCGGCTTCAGCAAGCTGGACCTGGTCAGCCGGGAAGAGTTCGACAGTCAGATGGTGGTTTTGGCCCGCACCCGGGCGCGCCTGGAAAGCCTGGAGGCCAAGGTGGCCGAGCTGGAAGCCCGGCTCACTCCGCCCGCCCAGTGAACTGATGCATTCGCCTGCAGGCCCCGCCCTGCGGGCGACAGCCACGACAGCGCCGACGACATATCCTGTCTGCATTCAAGCTGCCATCGCCCCACTCCCCTCAACTATCCTTGCAGCACCGCAGGACGCGGCTCCCGCTGTTTCAAGGAAGTCTTTCGATGTCCCTGGCAATCATCCACAGCCGCGCCCAGGTGGGCGTACAGGCCCCGGCTGTCAGCGTTGAAGTGCATCTGGCCAACGGCCTGCCCAGCCTGACCCTGGTCGGCCTGCCGGAAACCGCCGTCAAGGAAAGCAAGGACCGGGTGCGCAGCGCCATCCTCAACGCCGGCTTCGACTTCCCTGCCCGCCGCATCACCCTCAACCTGGCCCCGGCCGACCTGCCCAAGGACGGTGGACGCTTCGACCTGGCCATTGCCCTGGGCATCCTCGCCGCTAGCATGCAGGTACCGGCCCTGGCCCTGGACAACATGGAGTGCCTCGGTGAACTGGCCTTGTCCGGTGCTGTGCGTCCGGTACGCGGCGTGCTGCCGGCGGCGCTGGCGGCACGTGATGCCGGACGCACCCTGCTGGTGCCTCGCGCCAATGCGCAAGAAGCCTGCCTGGCTTCAGGCCTCGAAGTAATCGCCGTGGATCATCTGCTGGAAGCGGTGGCCCATTTCAACGGGCACGCCCCCATCGCGCCCCATGTCAGCGATGGTCTCCCCCCGAATCCACCGCCCTACCCCGACCTGAGCGAAGTCCAGGGCCAGCTCGCCGCCAAGCGCGCCCTGCTGATCGCCGCCGCCGGAGCCCACAACCTGCTGTTCAGTGGACCGCCGGGCACCGGCAAGACCTTGCTGGCCAGCCGCCTGCCTGGTCTGCTGCCGCCGCTTCAGGAAGACGAAGCCCTGGAGGTGGCGGCGATTCAATCGGTGAGCAGCCACACGCCGCTGCGTCATTGGCCGCAGCGGCCATTTCGCCAGCCTCACCATTCAGCCTCAGGTCCAGCGCTGGTAGGCGGCGGCTCGAAACCCCAACCGGGAGAAATCACCCTGGCCCACCACGGCGTGCTGTTTCTCGATGAGTTGCCGGAGTTCGACCGCAAGGTCCTGGAGGTACTGCGCGAACCCATGGAGTCCGGGCAGATCGTCATTGCCCGGGCCCGCGACCGGGTGCAGTTCCCGGCGCGCTTCCAGTTGGTGGCCGCGATGAACCCCTGCCCCTGTGGATATCTGGGTGAGCCCAGCGGGCGCTGTCGCTGTACACCCGAGCAGATCCAGCGCTACCGCAACAAACTGTCTGGCCCGTTGCTCGATCGCATCGACCTGCACCTGACCGTAGCCCGTGAAGCCACGGCCCTGAGCCCCGGGCCACAGGCAGGCGAGAACAGCGCGAGTGCCGCCATCCACGTGGCCCTGGCCCGGGACCTGCAGCGGCAACGCCAGGGGTGTGCCAACGCCTTTCTCGACCTGCCCGGCTTGCGGCGGCACTGCAGCTTATCCACAGCCGACGAGCGCTGGCTTGAAGCCGCCTGCGAACGCCTGAACCTGTCACTGCGTGCCGCCCACCGCCTGCTCAAGGTGGCGCGGACCCTGGCCGACCTGGAACAAGTGGCCGCCATCCATCGCGAACATTTGGCCGAAGCGCTGCAATATCGGCCCGGCACCGGTTGATGGCGCATTCCCTGAACGGCGCTGCCCGCAGAACTATCTGCGCGTCAGAGCCGCCCCAGGCCCATCAAGGGTGCACGATCATGATCCACTGGAGCTTTTGGCCTGCCGCCACTGCATGCACCCGCTCTATATCCAGGCACTGGCGGCGCTGCAAACCTCGACCAGCCAGCAGAAGATCTGCCCTGGGCCGTTCCCTCATCGCGTTCAACGCCCCCAGGCAGAAATACCCGCTCCTGCCAGCAGCCCCCTCGCCCCGTGCCTTGCTGGGCGAAGGGCATTCCTCGATAGAGTGCATCCCCACAGGTCGCGCAAGAGACAGGCATCCCCCGCATCAATCCTTGAACCCCAGCAACAGGCCCGCCACCTCCATGACCTCCTCCTGCGCCGCCTTGGCCGCCTCGGGCGAAGCCCGCAGCAACAGGTCGTCGGCATACCCCATGGTCTGGGCGAAGATCTGCCGGGCCGCGCGCCCGGAATTGATACAGCGGAATACCCCCGCCTGTACGCCATCGTCGATGATCGCCGCCAGCAGCGCCTGCCACTGGCCGTTGATGCTCAAGTAGGCCTCGGCCAATTCCGGGTCATGCATGGCTTCGTCCCAGGCATCCAGCCACAACGCCCAGCCGGCGTCGCTGGAATCCGGCAGGCAATCACGGAGAAAACCCTGCAACGCCTGCAACGGCGCAGCATCGCGCAACGGCTCCTGCATCGCCTCCAGTTGCTCGTTGGCAAAGCGCACGAAGGCCTCGCGGCGCAGCTCCTTCCAGTCGCTGAAATAGTGATAGACGTGACTGCGGGACAGGCCCGCATGCTCGGCCAGATCACGGGTGGACACATCGGCGAAACCCTTGCTGCGAAACAGCTCCAGGGCTGCACCGAGGATCTGGTCTTTACGGTCGTTACGAGACATCGGCCATCGAACCTCTTGGCGCCAGGACAAACGGCGCTTGCATTTTGAGCGATCGCTCAAAGATAATTGAGCAGTCGCTCAATATTAACCGTTATCACACTTGCGGTGCAGTCATGTCTGTTGTCATTCCACCCGTTGCCGTGGATTCCACCCAAAAAATCGGCCAGCAGTCCGCCGGCCAGACCCTCAAGGCCATCGCCCGCGCCTACCCGGGAAAGCTGTTTTTCACCTTGTCCCTGGTCGCCCTGGAAAATGCCCTGCTGCTGGCGTACCCATTGTTCGCCGGATTCGCCGTGGACTCGATCCTGCGCGGGGACAGCGCCCATGCGCTGATCTACGCCATGGTGGTGCTGGGATTCTGGGTGGTGGGCGCTGCGCGTCGGGCGGTGGATACCCGGACCTTCACACGCATTTATGCCGACCTTGCAGTGCCGGTGATTCTCAACCAGCGCCTGCAACAGCAAAACACTTCCACGGCGGCAGCCCGGGTGGTTCTGGCCCGGGAGTTCGTCGATTTCTTCGAAAAGCACGTGCCGACCATTACCACCGCCCTGGTATCGATTGTCGGTGCTGCGGTGATGCTGCTGGTGATCGAGCCCTGGATCGGTCTTGCCTGCCTGGGCGCGCTACTGCTGTGCGTCACCCTGCTGCCGCGCTTTGCCCGGCGCAACCAGCAGTTGCACGAGCGCCTGAACAACCGGCTGGAAAAGGAAGTCGGCATGGTTGCCAAGGTGGGCGCGGCTTCTCTGCAGCGTCACTACCGCCTGATATCGCGGCTGCGAGTCTGGCTTTCGGATCGGGAGGCCGTGGCCTATCTGTTTCTCGGCGCCGTGGCGGCCCTGCTGTTCGTCATCGCCATCAGCCAGCTGGCGCTGTCGCCCGAGGTCAAGGCCGGCCATGTGTACGCGGTAATGACCTACCTGTGGACCTTCGTCAGCAGCGTCGACGAGGCCCCGGGCATGGTCGACCAGTTGGCGCGCCTGCGGGACATCGGCAAGCGCGTGGACCCGGGGCTCGGAGAGCCGGCGGCCCCGCTGTGAACGTCAGAACGGCCGGATGCGGTAGCCGCCGGCGTTCTGCTCGGCAAACTTGTAGTAGGCCGACAGGTTGACCTTCTCGGTGATGTGCTGGGCGAACGACACACCGTCATCGCCCCAGACCCGACCGATATGGCTGTAGGCAAAAGCCTGCGCGGCCCACTTCTTGTCGCCCTTGGACATGTTGTTCATGGCCACGTAGCCAGAGGACTGGCTGGACATGCCACTGACCTTGCCACTGACGTCGTTCTGGCCATTGGTCACCGGTGAGATGAACACCTTGGCACTGGCAGTCCGGGCCTCGGCGTACTGCGAGAGTTTCTGGTTTTCCGAGTGGTTGAGCACCAGCAGCACCTTGCCCTGGAGCTGGCTGGCGGTGGGCCAGGACTTGCCCTTGAGGTTGCCTTGCAAGGCACCTGCGCCGCTGCCGATATGGCTCGCCAGGTCTTGCGGGGTGTACAGCTTGCCCTGGAAGATCCGGGCTACCAGCTCATCGAAATCCTTGGGGGTACGCCCCGAACTCTCCTTCGACCAACCCTGCTTCTTGTCCAGGATCACCGTGATGGGGAAGTGCCCCGGGTGATTGTCACTCCAGTTCTTGACGTCGTTCAGGCAGGCTTCCAGATCATTCTTGCCGGTGCCGTCGCCGGTGCAATTGTTGTCATTGCCGGACTGGAACAAGGAGCCGGGGTTGTGCCGCACGAACCAGTGGCGTGGCGAGCCGCCGGTGACGGCATCGCGCTGGTCCCAGAAATCCAGTTCCAGGGTGCGCACGCTGTCGAGCACACTGGTGAAGGTGTTGGCGTATTGCTTCTCGTAGCAGTTGTGGCACGCGACCTGGGCAATGCCGTTGAATGGAGTGCTCCAGGAGGCCGGGGCGATGAACCCGGGGCTTTCCTGGCTGAACGCCGTGTGGCTGAGCATCAGGGTCGATAGCGCGAGTACGCGAGGGACAAAACGGGTGAGATGAGTCATGCCAGCTCCTGCCAAAAGGAATGTCCTTGAAGGGCAAATCACTGCTCATCTGTTTTAGTCGAACCCGGCGCCATTGCAACTTTCGCCCTCCGGCAAGGTGCCGGAGGGTTAGGCGGCGGTCATCAGCGGAAGCGGTCGACTTCCTGGCGCAGGTCCGCAGCCAGGGCTTCGAGCTCCCGGGCGGTGACCGCCAGGTTGGACACCACTTCACGCTGTTCGCTGTTGGCCTGGGCGATGCTCTGCAGGTTGCTGCTCAGCACCGTGGCGGTGCTGCTCTGCTCCTGGGTCGCGGTGGTGATGGCGGCGAACTGCTCGCCGGCGCTGCGGCTCTGTTCATCGATCAGGGCCAGGGCCGAGGCAACATCGGCATTGCGCGACAGGCCTTCCTGCATCAGGCGGTTGCCTTGCTCCATGGTCTGGATGGCATGCCCGGTTTCCTGCTGGATGCTGGTAATCATCTGGGAGATTTCATCCGTGGCTTCACGAGTGCGGGAGGCCAGATTGCGCACCTCATCGGCCACCACGGCAAAACCGCGGCCCTGTTCCCCGGCCCGGGCAGCCTCAATGGCAGCGTTCAGCGCCAGCAGGTTGGTCTGCTCGGCAATCGCGGTGATCACCCCGACGATCCCGCCGATCTCCTGGGAGCGCTGGCCCAGGGTATTGATCACCGTGGCGGTGCTGTCCAGGGCCCCGGCGATCTGCTCCAGGGACGACGAAGCCTGCGCCATGGACTCGCGCCCGATGTGAGTCTGCTGGGCATTCTCCTGGGCCAGGCGCTGGGTGCTGCCCATGTTGTCGGCGATGTTCAGCGAGGTGGCACTGAACTCCTCCACCGCCCCCGCCATGCTGGTGATCTCGCCGGACTGCTGCTCCATGCCTTCATAAGCGCCGCTGGACAGGCCGGACAACGCCTGGGCCCGGCCATTGACCTCGGCGGCGGAACGGCGAATGTGCTCGACCATGGTCGACAAGGCTTCGCCCATCTGGTTGAAGCTGCGGGCCAGTTGGCCGATTTCGTCCTGGCTGGAGACATCCAGCCGTGCGCTCAAATCACCACCGCCCAAAGCCTGGGCCTGGCGCACCAGGTCGCTCAGGGGGGCCAGCTTGCTGCGCAGCAGCCAGACCGTGGCCCCCACCGCCAGCAACATTGCCAGCAGGCTGCCGATCACCAGGCGAATGCCGACACTCCAGGTCACCGCACGGATCTCGGCCTTGGGCATGCTCGCCACCACCGACCAGGGGCCGCCCTCGAATGGCACCGCCAGGCTGTAGAGGTCCTCGCCCTGATCGCTCCAGAAGCGGCCCTTGCCAGGCTCCCCGGCTGCAACCGTGATGACCTTCGCCGCGGCGTCCAGGCCCTGCACACCCGCCGGCGGTACCAGCCACTGGTGCTGCTCGTCGAGCAAGGCCAGGGAACCGCTCTGGCCGATGCGGAAACGCTTGAGGTTGGCGAACTGGGCATTCTGCGCATCGGTGTAATCGAAGCCGACAAACAGCACCGCGATGACCTTGCCGCTGCGGTCCAGTACCGGGGTGTACTGGGTCATGTAGAAGCGTTCGAAGAGCAAGGCGCGACCGACATAACCCTGGCCCGCCATGAGCTTCTGATAGGCCGGGTGGGCGTGATCGAGCAAGGTGCCGATGGCACGACTGCCATCCTGCTTGCTCAGGGAGGTACTGACCCGCACGAAGTCATCGCCACTGCGTACGAACAGAGTCGCAACACCCGCAGTCATCTGCTTGAACTGGTCGACTTCGGCGAAGTTGTTGTTCAGCACCACATCCCCCAGATGCAGGCCGGGCGTCTGGACGCCGGCCACCGTCACCGGTTGCCCGGGATGCAGGCTCAAGCCGCTGCTGAAGCGGTTTTCGAACAGGCCGCTGAGGCGCTGGGTGCTCTCGCGCAGGCTGCCATGAAAGGTATTGAGCTGGTCGGCCAGCAGGCGCGCTTCACTGGCCAGGTGCTCTTCTCGGGTGTCGAGGTTGGCCAAATCCAGCGAACGCAGGGCAAACAGGGTGCTGCCACTGATCACCAGGGCGAGTATCAAGGCAAGGGCAAGCCCTAGCTGAGAGGCTATCCGGGCACGGGGTTGGGACATGATGGCTCCTGGCCGAGAAGGCGGATCATCCTGATCAAGTGGCACGCTCGGCGACAATATTTCCAAGGCATTTTAGTGAGTTAGGACCTTCCTGCACGCTGGTTCCATAACCCATGGATTCGGCGGCATCGGGCAATACTTGAGCGTGTTGCAAGGATATCTGCACGCCCCCGCCGGCCGGGCACTGCATCGTTTCAGCCCAGGCGCTCTACCTCAGGCAATTGCATGGCCTGGACCTCGCCCTGGAGAAAGTCGCTGAGCCGCCGCAAACGTTCACCACCGGGTCGGGTCTTGGGCCATACCAGGTAGTAATTCAGGCCGCTGGCCACCGCCGTCGGCCAGGGCAGGCTCAAGCGCCCCTGGGCCACATCCTCGGCCACCATCAGCAAATCGCCCATGGAAACCCCGTAACCTCGCGCTGCGGCAATCATCCCCAGCTCCAGGGTGTCGAATACCTGCCCGCCCTTGAGGGAGACCTGATCGGTCAGGCCCATGTGTTCCAGCCAGCTGCGCCAGTCGCGGCGGTCCGGAGTCGGGTGCAGCAGTTCGGTGGCCGCCAGCCGCGCCACATCCCAGGGCAGGTCTTCGAGCAGGTTCGGCGCGCCCACCGGAATCAGCAATTCGGGAAACAGATAGCTGGCCTCCCAGTCCGGGGGGAAGTGCCCATTGCTGAGCAACACCGCACAGTCGAAGGGCTCCTGGTTGAAGTCCACCGAGTCCACGTCCATCCAGGCGCTGGTGAGCTGCACCTCGTTACCCGGCTGCAAATGGCGGAAACGGCTGAGCCGCGCCAGTAGCCAGCGCATGGTCAGGGTCGAAGGCGCCTTCATGCGCAGGATGTCGTCTTCGGCGCGCAGGGTGTTGCAGGCCCGCTCCAGGGCACCGAAGCCTTCACGGATGCCCGGCAACAGCAGCCGCGCGGCTTCGGTCAACTGCAGGTTGCGCCCGCTGCGCCGAAACAGCCGGCAGGCGAAATGCTCTTCCAGGGTCCGGATATGCCGGCTCACCGCGCTCTGGGTAATCGACAACTCTTCAGCGGCCCGGGTGAACGAGCTGTGCCGAGCCGCGGCTTCAAAAGCACGCAAGGCATAGAGAGGAGGAAGACGGCGGGACATGGGCGCTCTCCGGGACAGGATAGCGCCACGCTACCAGAAAGCCGCTCTCATGAGTTTTAATCATGCCAGCAATCATATTTATCCCTTTGTGCAATGGGCCAAGAGCGCCGAGAATCACCGCTCTCCCCGAATTCTCCGTCACCGAGCCTGATGACCATGCAGCATCCAGCACGTACCGAACTCTGGGCCATCCTGCGGCTGGCGGGGCCGTTGATCGCCTCGCAGCTGGCGCACATGCTGATGGTCCTCACCGACACCCTGATGATGGCCCGCCTCAGCCCCGAGGCCCTGGCCGGTGGCGGCCTGGGCGCGGCCAGCTACTCCTTCGTCTCGATCTTCTGCATCGGCGTGATTGCCGCGGTGGGCACCCTGGTGGCGATTCGTCAGGGTGCCGGCGATATCGAGGGCGCCGCGCGCCTGACCCAGGCCGGGCTCTGGCTGGCCTGGCTGATGGCTCTGGTGGCCGGCCTGCTGCTGTGGAACCTCAAGCCACTGCTGTTGCTGTTCGGCCAGACCGAGAGCAACGTGCAGGCCGCCGGCCAGTTCCTGCTGATCCTGCCGTTCGCCCTGCCCGGCTACCTGAGTTTCATGGCCCTGCGCGGCTTCACCAGCGCCATCGGCCGGGCAACTCCGGTGATGGTCATCAGCCTGGGCGGCACGGTGGCCAACTTCCTGCTCAACTACGCCCTGATCACCGGCATGTTCGGCCTGCCGAAGCTCGGGCTGGTAGGCATCGGCCTGGTCACGGCCATCGTCGCCAACTGCATGGCCGTGGCGCTGGCCTGGCACATCCAGCGTCATCCGGCCTATGCCGCCTACCCCTTGCGCCAGGGCCTGGCCCGCCTGAACACTCACTACCTGCGGGAACTCTGGCGCCTGGGCCTGCCCATCGGCGGCACCTATGCAGTGGAAGTCGGGTTGTTCGCCTTCGCCGCGCTGTGCATGGGCACCATGGGCAGCACCCAGTTGGGCGCGCACCAGATCGCCCTGCAGATCGTTTCGGTGGCTTTCATGGTGCCAGCGGGGATTTCCTACGCCATCACCATGCGCATCGGCCAGCACTACGGCGCCGGGCAACTGCTGGATGCACGCCTGGCAGGAAGGGTGGGGATTGGCTTCGGCGCGGTGGCGATGCTGGGGTTTGCCATGGTCTTCTGGCTGTGGCCGAACCAGTTGATCGGCCTGTTCCTGGACCATGACGACCCGGCCTTCGCCGAGGTGATCCGGCTGGCCGTGAGCCTGTTGGCGGTCGCCGCCTGGTTCGAATTGTTCGACGGCACCCAGACCATTGCCATGGGTGCAATCCGTGGCCTGAAAGACGCCAAGACCACCTTTCTGGTGGGTCTGGGCTGCTACTGGCTGATCGGCGCGCCTGCGGCCTGGCTGATGGCCTTTACCCTGGGCTGGGGACCGACCGGTGTCTGGTGGGGCCTGGCCCTGGGCCTGGCCTGCGCGGCCATCAGCCTGACCCTGGCGTTCGAATGGCGGATGCGGCGCATGATCAAGCGTGAGCCGGCGGTCCCGGTGATGAACTTGCACGCCGGCCAGACCGATTGAAACCCGTGGCGGCGCTCGAAGCCTGTGGCGCCGAACGCCCCCACGGCAGCCGGCGGCAGGTCGTTAAACCGCGCCTTCCTGCAGCGACTGCTGGCTGCTGCCGAAGGTCAGGTAATCCATCAGTTCCGCCAGGGGCAGCGGCTTGCTGATCAGATAACCCTGGACCTGATCACAGCCAAAGCCCCGCAACAAGGCCAGCTGTTCAGCGGTCTCCACCCCTTCGGCGACCACATCCAGGTTGAGGTTGTGGGCCAGGTTGATCATGGCGTGAACCAGCTTGCGGTTTTCTTCACGCTGCTCCATGCCCCCGACAAAACTCTTGTCCACCTTGAGCAGGGTGATCGGCAGGCTGTTGAGGTGGACGAAGGAGGAAAACCCGGTGCCGAAGTCGTCCAGGGAGAATCGCACCCCCAGGCGCCCGAGGGCATCCATGGTCTGCTTCACCAGGTCGCTGCGGCGCATCACTGCGGTTTCAGTCAGCTCGAACTCCAGCCACTGCGCCTCGACTCCGCGCTCGCTGATCAAGCGGCTCAGGGTCGAGAGCAACTGGCTGTCCTGAAACTGCCGGAACGACAGGTTGACCGCCATGTGCAGCGGCGGCAGCCCGCGCTCGCGCAGGGCCTGCATGTCCCGCAGCGCACGGGAGATGACCCAGTAGCCCAGGGGCACGATCAGCCCGCTCTGTTCGGCCAGGGGCACGAACTCGCTGGGAGGCAGCAAGCCGCGTTCGCCATGGCGCCAGCGCACCAGGGCCTCAAGGCCGACGATCTTGCCGTCATGCAGGTTCAGCCGGGGCTGGTAGTGCAGCTCCAGCTCGTCCCGGCGCAAGGCCCGGCGCAACTCGCTTTCCAGGTCCGCGAGGCTGCGGGCATTGCGGTTGATCCGCTCGTTGAAGATATGAAAGGTGCAGCCTTGGGTGCTCTTGGCCTGCTGCATGGCGATGTGCGCATGCCACATCAACGGGTCGGCACCGGCATGGGCGCGGGCATGGGCGATCCCCAGGCTGCAACCGATCAACAGGCTTTCACCGTCGACCCAGTAGGGTTCGGCCATGGCTTCAGTGATGCGCTCGGCCATCCATTCGGCGCGCTGCGGTGCGCGGCGAGTATCGATCAGCAGGGCGAATTCGTCGCTGCCCAAACGGGCCAGTTGGTCACCGGCTTCCAGCTGGCTCTTGAGCCGCGAGACCACCTGCAGGATCAGCCGGTCACCCGCCTGATGGCCGAGGGCATCGTTGGCGTGACGAAAGTTGTCCAGGTCCAGGTGCCCGAGGGCCAGGCCACGCCCGTCATTTTCCGCCAGGCGCGCTGCCAGCAGGGTCTGAAAGCCCTGACGGTTGGCGATGCCGGTCAGCGGGTCCTGCTCGGCCAGGCGCTGCAGAGTGTTTTCCAGCACCCCGCGCTCGCGCACATGGCGCAGGCAACGGCGCAGGGCATCAGTGCTCAGGCAGGAACCCACCAGCCAATCGCTGACACCCACCGGGGGCGCCGGCGGTTCCTGATCCAGCAGCAGGACTGTGGGCAAGCTGCAACGCCCGGGCCCGGGCTGCAGGTGAGGAATGGTCAACAACACCGCATTGCGGTCGTCTTCGAACAATCGACTGACCGACTCCCAGGTAGGAGCACTGATCAATACCACCGAGTCTCCCAACGGAGCGACACACTCGCGCAACAACGCTGTCCACACCGGCTCTTCGGCCAGTAGCAGCAAACGCAAGGGTTCGACAGGCTTAGACAAGCTAGCTCCCTAGACTCTGCAAAATAAGTTGGCGGCGGGCATTATGGCGCGCAAATAAGCAATAACAATTGATATTGATTATCATACGCAATTTCTTGTACCGCTCTAACTCGAACATTAGCCGCATATTCAGCGCGCATCCTGAGGGAAAGTATCAAAACCGGCAAATTTAGATAGCGTTGTGCGTCACAAGTCGGAGAGAGGCGGCAGAATCTGTCCATCCTGTTAAAATGCCCGCCCTTTTCGTCACCGACCCCTTTTTAACGTC